>NZ_LQBO01000001.1:1261349-2522699 GCF_001507555.1 Thiomicrospira sp. XS5
GATTCAGCGTTTAAAAATCGATTTGCTGCAGTTTCACGGCGATGAATCCGCCGAATTTTGCGAGCAGTTTGAGCGACCGTACATCAAAGCGGTACGCATGCAGTCGGACACGGATTTGGCTGACTTATCGCAGCGTTACGCGTCGGCTCAGGCGTTGTTGCTCGACACCTATGTGAAAGGCGTACCGGGGGGGACCGGTGAGGCCTTTAACTGGGATTGGGTCGAGCCCTCGAAGCGAGATAAAGCCTGTTTGCCGGTTATTTTGGCCGGCGGGCTGACGGCCGAGAACGTCGGACGGGCGGTTCAAACCGTTCAACCTTGGGCCGTGGATGTCAGCGGCGGGGTGGAAGCCGAACCGGGTAAAAAGTCGGTGGCACAGATTCAAGCGTTTGTGGAAGCGGTCAGCGCGTCCGCACGAACCTAAAATTGAGATGAAAAGTGAGTTCAAGAATGAGTGTTGATTATTCGCAATATCCTGATTCAAAAGGACATTTCGGTATTTATGGCGGCATCTTTGCGCCGGAAACCTTAATGGCGGCGTTAGAGGGGCTGAATAAACAGTATGAAAGTCTGAAAAACGATCCAGAATTTCTGGCCGAATTGACCAAAGACTTTCAGGACTATGTTGGGCGCCCAAGCCCTCTTTATTACGCCGAGCGATGGTCTGAATCCTTGGGTGGTGCGAAAATCTACCTGAAGCGCGAAGACTTGAATCACACCGGTGCGCACAAGATTAATAACACCATTGGGCAGGCCTTATTGGCGAAGCGTCTTGGAAAAACGCGCATCATCGCCGAAACCGGTGCCGGGCAACATGGCGTAGCCAGCGCAACTGTCGCGGCGCGTCTCGGTTTGGAATGTGTCGTCTATATGGGTGCGGATGACGTGGTGCGTCAAGCGCCCAACGTGGCTCGCATGAAAATGCTGGGCGCCGAAGTGGTGGCGGTGGAATCCGGTACACGCACTTTGAAAGATGCCTTGAACGAAGCCATGCGCGACTGGGTCACCAATGTGGACGATACCTTTTACATTATCGGCACCGTGGCCGGGCCCCACCCGTATCCGGCGATGGTGCGTGATTTTCAAGCCGTCATCGGGCGAGAAGCCAAGCAGCAGCACATGGAAAAAGAAGGGCGTTTACCGGATGCCTTGATTGCCTGCGTGGGCGGTGGCTCTAATGCCATTGGGCTTTTTTATGATTTCTTGCCGGACGAGTCGGTCTCGATTTACGGTGTCGAAGCCGGTGGTCACGGCTTGGAAACCAACGAGCATGCCGCGCCTTTATGCAAAGGCAAGCCTGGTGTGTTACATGGTAACCGTACCTATTTGATGGAAGACGAAGACGGGCAGATTATGGGAACACATTCCATTTCCGCTGGCCTGGATTATCCGGGGGTCGGGCCGGAGCACTCCTGGTTAAAAGACATTGGGCGAGTGGACTATGTGGCGATTAATGATGATGAAGCCTTGCAAGGTTTCCGTGATTTGACGCGTTATGAGGGCATTATTCCGGCCTTGGAGTCGAGTCATGCCTTGGCGTATGCCACGAAGTTGGCGCCGACCATGCGCCCGGACCAGACTATTGTTGTGAATTTGTCCGGTCGTGGCGATAAAGATATGAATACCATCGCGAAGATAGAGGGGTTTGAGTTTTAAGATGAATCGAATTGATGCAACGTTGGCGGCCTTGAAAGAACAAGGTAAGACCGCTTTAATCCCCTACATCACCGCGGGTGATCCACACCCGGATATGACCGTTTCGTTAATGCATTCGCTGGTCGAACAGGGCGCGGATATGTTGGAGTTGGGCGTGCCGTTTTCCGATCCGATGGCGGATGGTCCGGTCATTCAAAAAGCCGTTGAGCGTGCGCTGGCGTACCATGTCAGCATGAAAGATGTTTTTCGTTATGTGACGGAATTCCGAAAAACCGACACTCAGACCCCGATTATCTTAATGGGGTATTTGAACCCGATTGAAGCCATGGGCGTGGAAACCTTTGCGAAGCATGCCAAAGAAGCCGGTGTGGACGGTGTTTTGACGGTGGATATGCCGCCGGAAGAAACCAATGGTTATTTGAGCGCTTTACAGGATGAAACTTTAAACCGCATCTTCCTAGTGTCCCCAACGACGCCGGACGGTCGTTTAAAAGCCGTGAACGATATGGGCAGTGGGTTTGTTTATTACGTGTCGTTAAAAGGCGTGACCGGTTCCAAAGCGTTGGATGCGTCTGACGTGGCGCAACATGTCGGGCACTTGAAACAAAAAACGGCCATGCCGGTGGCGATTGGTTTCGGGATTCGCGATGGCGACACCGCTTATCAAATGGCGAAACTGGGCGATGCCATTATTGTCGGTTCGGCTTTGGTGAGTTTGGTTGAACAGAACGCCGATCAAGAATTATCTGTGATTGAGCAGGTATTGAGTGATAAAATGCGCGAATTCAAACAGGCGATCAATAAAGCGGACAGCGAATAACGCCTTAAATAAACAGACAAGATATGCAACAGGCCGTTACGGATCAATGGCCGTTTGGAGAACATCATGAGTTGGTTTGAAAAGATTTTACCGAGTATCAAGCAAGTGGCGGAACGCAAGAAAAACGTTCCGGAAGGGCTGTGGACCAAGTGCCCGAAATGCGAAAGCACCTTGTACCGTGCCGAAGTGAAACGTAACCAGGAGGTCTGCCCGAAGTGTGATCACCATATGCGTTTGGGCGGGCGTGATCGTTTGGAATCTTTCTTGGATGATGGAACGGCGGTTGAAATCTCGGCGAACATTTCGCCAATCGATGCTTTGAAATTCAAGGACCTGAAGCCTTACAAGTCCCGTATTGCGCAAGCGCAAAAAGCCACCGGCGAAAAAGATTCTTTTGTGACCATGGTGGGCGAAATTCAAGGCCTGGAAGTCGTGGCCGGAGCATTTGAATTTAAGTTCATGGGCGGTTCCATGGGGTCGGTGATGGGCGAAAAATTCGTGCGCGCGGTGAATGAAGCCATTGAGCGCCGTTGCCCGTTGATTGTGTTCTCCGCCAGTGGCGGCGCGCGCATGCAGGAAGCCTTGTTTTCGTTGATGCAAATGGCCAAGACCAGTGCGGCGCTAGGAAAATTGCGTGACCAGAATTTACCGTTTATTTCCGTTTTGACGGACCCGACTATGGGGGGCGTCTCGGCCAGTTTTGCGATGTTGGGTGACCTGAATGTCGCCGAACCAAAAGCCCTGATCGGTTTTGCCGGACCACGCGTTATCGAGCAAACGGTGCGCGAAAAACTGCCGGAAGGCTTTCAGCGCAGTGAATTCCTGTTGGAGCACGGCGCCATTGACATGATTATTCACCGTCATCAATTGAGTGCCGAGTTGGCTTCCGTTTGCCGTATGCTTTTGAAAAAGCCGGCCTGATGCATTCCTGAAGCCGTGAAACCGACATCCCACTCCAGTCTGCAAGCTTGGATTGATTGGCTGGTGTCCTTGCATGCCGAGGAAATCGACCTTGGTATCGAGCGCGTGAAATCCGTTGCTGAAATTATGGGGTTGCTCCCTATGGCGCCGACGGTCATTTCCGTGGCGGGGACCAACGGCAAAGGGTCCAGTGTGGCGATGCTGAACGCCATTTATCAAGCGGCCGGATTTCGAACCGGCGTGTTTACCTCGCCTCATCTCTTGCGTTTTAACGAACGTATTCTTTTGGCCGGTCATGAAGCGACCGACCAGCAAATTGTCGACGCTTTCTGTGCCATTGAAGCCGCTCGTGGGCACATCAAACTGACGTATTTTGAATTTTCGACCTTGGCCGCGCTTTGGCTGTTTGCACAAGACTCGTTGGACGTGGTGATTTTGGAAGTCGGTCTTGGCGGGCGATTGGACGCGGTCAATTTGGTGGATGCCGATGCCAGTTTGATTACGGCGATTGATGTCGATCATCAAGATTGGCTGGGGTCGGATCGCAGTCAGATTGCCGTGGAAAAGGCGGGCATCATGCGGTCGGAGTGCCCCAGTGTGTGTTCCGATGCCGATGTACCAATGGCGTTGTTGGATTATGCGGAGCAGCATCACGTGCCGTTGCAGTTACTGGGGCGCGACTTCGGTTATGCCGAAAATGACCAGGCCTGGTCGTTTGCATCGGAAGGAACGGTTCGCGATGGATTGCCGATGCCCGCCTTGAAGGGGCGCTTTCAGTTGCAAAATGGCGCCGGGGTGTTGGCGTTGATTGAACAATTACAAACGCGTTTGCCGGTGTCGGAAGCCGCCATTCATATGGGACTGGAAACCGTCACGCATGCCGGGCGCTTGCAATCCATTGAGCGGGGAGTACAACACTGGTTGGTGGATGTGGCGCACAACCCCCAGGCCGCGATGGAATTGGCCCGTTTTCTCGATGCACACCCGATCATGGATGTGGCAATTTTCTCGGTATTGGCCGATAAAGACGCCTTGCCGATGGTTCAGGCCGTGGCACCGTATGTGAAGAAATGGGCGATTGCCGACCTGGCGGTTCCTCGGGCCATGTCGCTGGAAAACCTAAAAGCGCTTTTGCTTCGGGCGGGCGTTTCAGCCAATAATATAGTAGAATACTCGGATATTTCGGAGGCGGTCGCCGCGCATCATGACGGACCCTGGGAACGCATGTTGGTTTGGGGATCTTTTTTCACCGTTTCACAAGCTTTGGCCTGTTTGAACCATGACTGACCCAATCGACAATCAGGAACTTTCGGACTTTCAAGTGTCCAAATATCGCTTGACCGGCGCGTTTGTGTGGCTGGGGTTATTGGTGATTATCGTGCCGATCTGGTACAGCAACCCGGTGAATTTCGATCCGACCGCGCAAACGGATGCCGATGCATCCGACTCGAAAACCATTTTAGTGGAAAAGCCGTTTTTATTGCCGGGGCATGATCGCTCGACGGCCACGGACTCGAAGTCTTCTGAGCCGAAGCAAACGACTTCCGAAGCAACGACCAAAACAACGTCAGAAGCCGCGGATGAGACGGTAGCAGTGGATAAAACACCGGTTGAAGCGGCGCCGACCAAAGAAGAACCTGCGACGGCTTCTGAAGGTGATTCGGAATGGATTATTCGCTTGGTGGCCTATCGTAAAAAAGAGATGGCGGAAACGCTTCAGGGTCGGTTGAAATACGATTATGAAGCCTTTATAAAGTATTTTCCAAAGAGTAATTATTATTCGGTCAGAGTGGGGCCTTATACCTCGAAAGCACTGGCGGAAAAAGATCAAAAACGTTTGGACAGACTGTTAAGAATACAGTCGCAACTGGTTAAATTTAAACGGACGCCCTAGCCGTTTAAGCGTGTCGAACTGGGCTATATAATCGGAGAAAACTCACCATGTGCGGGATCGTCGGAATCGTATCAAACACACCTGTTAACCAAGAGATTTATGATGCCTTGACGGTATTGCAACATCGTGGACAAGATGCTGCGGGTATCGTCACGTGTCAGGAAGGTCGTTTGTACCAACGTAAAGATAACGGTATGGTAAAAGATGTGTTTCGCACTCGGCATATGCGTGATTTGCACGGCAATATGGGGATTGGTCATGTGCGTTATCCAACCGCGGGCAGTTCTTCCGGTGCGGAGGCGCAACCGTTTTACGTTAACTCGCCTTACGGTATTGCGATGGGGCATAACGGTAATTTGACCAATGCCGATCAGTTAGGCAAAGAGCTTTACGAACAGGATTTGCGTCACTTGAACACCAATTCCGATTCCGAAGTACTGCTGAATGTATTCGCCCATGAGTTGATGCAGCAGAAAAAATTGTTTGTCGATGCGGAAGATATTTTCAGTGCGATTTCGCGTGTGCACAAACGGGCACGCGGCGGTTATGCTGCGGTGGGCGTGATTCCGAGTGTCGGCATGTTCGGTTTCCGCGACCCGTTTGCGTTGCGCCCGATTGTGGTGGGGCAGCGTCAGACTTCTGAAGGTGTCGACTATATGGTGGCGTCCGAGAGTGTGGCGCTGGATGCCGCCGGCTTTGAACTGTTGAAAGACTTGGAGCCGGGAGAGGCGGTTGTTGTCAGCGAATCAGGGAGCATCCAATTCAAGCAGTGTGCTGATAACCCTCAATACAGCCCATGTATTTTCGAATTTGTGTATTTTGCCCGCCCCGACTCGATGATCGACGATATTTCGGTGTATAAATCACGCTTGCGAATGGGCGAAAAGTTGGCCGAGCAGATTTTGCGCGATTGGCCGGAAAATGACATTGATGTGGTGATGCCGATTCCGGACACCAGTCGGACGTCGGCTTTGCAACTGGCGGATATGCTGGGCAAACCGTACCGTGAAGGGTTTATTAAAAACCGTTATATCGGACGGACGTTTATCATGCCGGGGCAAACCCTGCGCAAAAAATCCGTGCGTCAGAAGCTGAATGCCGTGCCGTTGGAATTTGAAGGCAAAAATATCCTATTGGTGGACGATTCTATTGTTCGCGGGACGACGTCTGGCGAAATCGTGCAGATGGCTCGCGAAGCGGGCGCTAAAAACGTTTATTTCGCGTCCGCCGCACCGGCGGTTCGTTATCCGTATGTGTACGGTATCGATATGCCAAGTGCGACCGAATTGGTGGCCAATGGACGTGATATTGAGCAGATTGCGGAATACATTGGCGCCGACCGTTTGTTCTATCAGGATTTGGATGATTTGATTGAAGCGGTTTGGCAAGGGAATAAGTCGATTAAAGAATTTGATACGTCCTGCTTTAGCGGTTGCTATGTGACCGGTGATATCACGCCGGAGTATCTCGAATCACTGGATCAGAATCGGAACGATTCGGCGCAAACCTCTCAGAAACGTGTTGGCCAGGAGCCGGTCGGTATTTATAACGGTGATGCCTCTGATGACTGATGACTACGATTTGGAAACGCTGGCCATCCGTTACGGCTATGATCAGACTCAGGAACAAGAAAACTCCGAAGCGATTTTCCCAACCTCCAGTTTTCGTTATCGCTCGGCGCAGCAAGCCGCCGATCGTTTTGCCGGAAATGAAGCAGGTAATGTGTATTCGCGTTTCACCAACCCAACGGTACGCGCTTTTGAAAAACGTTTAGCGGCGTTGGAGCAGGGGGAAAGCTGTGTCGGCACGGCATCGGGAATGGCGGCGATTCTATCGACCTTTTTGGGGTTGCTGGAATCTGGCGACCACATCGTTTCGTCAAGAAGTGTGTTCGGTACGACCAAGGCGTTGTTTGATCGCTACCTGAAAAAATTCGGCATTGACATCACTTATGTGCCTTTGACAGAGTTGGACGCATGGCAAAACGCCATCACGCCGAAGACCAAGGCTTTATTTCTAGAAACCCCGTCCAATCCATTGACGGAAGTGGCCGATTTGACGGCTCTAGCCGGTTTGGCACATGACAATGATGCGTTGTTAATTGTCGATAATTGCTTTTGTACACCGGCGTTACAAACCCCTTTGACGATGGGGGCCGATTTGGTGGTGCATTCCGCGACTAAGTTTTTGGATGGGCAAGGCCGCATGATCGGCGGCGCGGTTGTCGGTTCCGAAACTTTGATTGAAGAGCACATTCGTGGTGTGATCCGCACGGCCGGCCCGTCAATGAGCCCATTTAATGCCTGGGTGTTTTTGAAAGGTTTGGAAACCTTGAAATTGCGCATGGAGGCCCATTGCGAGCGCGCATTGCGTTTGGCGGAGTGGTTACAGGGGCATCCGGCGGTGGAATCGGTATTTTATCCAGGCCTGGCTTCGCACCCGCAGCATGATTTGGTGGCAAAACAGCAAAAAGGACCGGGCGGTTTACTGTCTTTTCGAGTGGTCGGCGGACGTGAAGCCGCTTGGCAGGTGGTGGATGCCACACAAATGATTTCGATTACGGCCAACCTGGGCGATGCAAAAACCAGTATTACCCATCCGGCAACGACCACACATTGTCGAGTGGAACCGGAAGAGCGATTGAAAGCTGGGATTACCGAAAACCTATTGCGGGTGTCGGTTGGTTTGGAAAGCTTTGAGGATATTCGGGCCGATTTAAGCCGAGGGTTGGACGCGCTGCTTTAACGCTTTCCGTTAAAGCACGCAAAAAGCGGAGGTTATTTCGGGAGTTGCAATTCCGAATCTTCGTTTTGGCGGAAAATCACCACGGTTTTACCGATGGATTGAACCAATTCAGCACCGGTTTGTTGCACGATGTAATCGATGATGTCTTTTCGGTCGGCTCTTTCCGCCGCCGCCATTTTGATTTTTAACAACTCGTGATGCGATAAGGCGTTTTCCAGCTCTTGCATCAGGTTGTCCGTTAAGCCGTTGGCTCCAATCATGATGATTGGGTTCAAACCGTGCGCAATCCCTTTAAGAAAACGTTTTTGGTTATTTGAAAGTTTTTTGGTCTGTGACATTGAATTTCCAAAACATATTATTATGAAGTATCAAATCGACATGGATAATTTCATGTCGATTCGACGATAACAGCAACGAAGTTGTGTTTTGCCGAAACGCCTTTACATCGGGTTGGTTTCGGTGAGAGTGATATTCTAGCGGAAAAAGTAGTAAAACACGATGGCAAGAAGCAAATCCAGCGCAGGCTGGCTGAAAGAACATTTTGACGATTATTACGTGAATAAGGCCAAGCAAGAAGGTTGGCGTTCGCGGGCGATTTATAAACTTCAGGAAATCGATGAAAAAGATCAATTGTTCCGGAAAGGGATGACGGTCATCGACTTGGGAGCCGCACCGGGCGGTTGGTCGCAATGGACGACGCATAAGGTTGGCGACCAAGGGCGGGTATTTGCTCTGGATATTCTGCCTGTGGAGCCCTTTGCTGGGGTGACCTTTATTCAGGGGGATTTTCAGGAAGACGACGTCTATCAGTCTTTGCTGGATGCGTTGGATGGCCGGGACGTGGATTTGGTGATGTCCGATATGGCCCCGAATATGACCGGCAATAAAGGTGTGGATATCCCGCGTGCCATGTATTTGGTGGAGCTGTGTGTGGATTTGGCTGAGCAGGTGTTGAAACCGAATGGCGATCTGCTGATGAAGGTCTTTCAAGGTGAGGGCTACGATCAGCTTTTAAACAACCTGAGGCAGCAGTACCAAAAAGTGTTAACACGTAAGCCAAAGGCGTCTAGACCTAGAAGTAAAGAGATTTACGTACTGGCCAGAGGAAAGAAATCCTAAGCCGGGAATGTGATGGTTAAAAACAATCACAGTGATGTAAAAAAACAATTGGGTGCTTAAGCATCTATAAAGAATATTTATGGCGTTTTGTGGTAAAGTGACGCCTATATAACAGTCAAAAAATAGCGAAAGCGAGTGATTCCGAAGGTGGATTATGAAAAATGATATGTTGAAAAATATTTTGATTTGGACAGTGGTGGCCACGGTGATGCTGTCCATCTTTAACCATTTCAGCGGTCAAAAATTGATGGGAAGCAGTTCCCAGTTAGCGTATTCGGATTTTATCGATCATGTGCGTGATGGTTCGGTCAGTCAGGTTTCGATTGAAGGCGGAACGATTCACGGTGTGTTTACCGATGGTAAGGCTTTCACCACCTATAATCCCGGCGATGCCGGTTTGATGGGGGATTTGCTGAATAATAATGTGAAAGTGACGGCGCGCCCACCCGAAAAACAAAGCTTGCTGATGCAAATTTTCATCTCCTGGTTCCCGATGCTGCTGTTGATTGCCATCTGGATTTTCTTTATGCGTTCCATGAGCGGTGGAATGGGCGGCAAAGGTGGCCCAATGTCGTTTGGTAAAAGTAAGGCGCGCATGCTGACCGATGACCAGGTGAAAGTGACGTTGGAAGACGTAGCCGGTGCGGATGAAGCGAAAGAAGAAGTCGGGGAAATTGTCGACTTTCTGCGTGACCCGGAAAAATACCAGAACCTAGGGGGGAATATCCCTCGAGGCGTTCTAATGGTGGGGCCGCCAGGGACGGGTAAAACCTTGCTGGCGAAAGCCATTGCCGGTGAAGCGAAAGTACCATTTTTCAGTATCTCCGGTTCGGACTTTGTGGAAATGTTCGTCGGGGTGGGTGCGTCTCGTGTGCGTGATATGTTTGAACAAGCCAAAGCGCATTCGCCATGCATTATTTTCATTGATGAGATCGATGCGGTGGGGCGTAGTCGTGGTGCCGGCATGGGCGGTGGCAACGATGAGCGCGAACAAACCTTGAACCAAATGCTCGTGGAAATGGACGGCTTTGAAGGCAATGAAGGGGTCATCGTAATCGCGGCGACGAACCGTGCCGACGTGTTGGATCCAGCGTTATTGCGTCCAGGACGTTTTGACCGTCAAGTAACGGTTGGCTTGCCGGACGTGCGCGGTCGTGAACAGATTTTGAAAGTTCACATGCGCAAAGTGCCTTTGTCGGATGATGTGAAGCCGGCTTTGATTGCGCGCGGAACGCCAGGGTTCTCGGGGGCGGATTTGGCCAACCTGGTGAATGAGGCGGCTTTGTTTGCGGCTCGTAATAACGATCGCTTGGTGACACAGGCGCACTTTGAAAAGGCCAAAGATAAAATCCTGATGGGGGTTGAGCGTAAGAGCATGGTGATGAGTGAGGAAGAGAAAAAGCTCACCGCTTATCATGAAGCTGGGCACGCCATTGTCGGGTACTTGGTGCCAGAGCATGATCCGGTTTATAAAGTCAGTATCATGCCGCGTGGACGCGCCTTGGGTGTCACCATGTACTTGCCGGAAGAAGATTCCTATAGCTACAGCAAACGTAAGTTGGAAAGTCAGTTGTCGAGTTTGTACGGTGGGCGCATTGCCGAAGAGATGATTTTCGGTGCGGACGCGGTCACGACCGGCGCAAGCAATGACATTATGCGCGCGACTCAGATTGCCCGTAATATGGTAACGAAGTGGGGGCTTTCTGATAAGTTGGGGCCTTTGATGTACGAAGAAGAAGATAACGGTTCTTTGATGGGCTCGTCGCGTAATGCGAATGTATCCGGCGAAATCTCCAAAGAAATTGATATCGAGATTCGTAATCTGATTGACCGGAACTATCAGCGTGCTGAACAGATTTTGACGGATAAAAACGATGTGCTGCATGCCATGGCGGATGCCCTGATGCAATATGAAACCATTGATTCAGATCAGATCAAAAACCTGATGGAAGGCAAAGAACCGGGTGAGCCGAAAGACTGGCAGGAAGGTTCGTCCGGTGGGGATGATTCGTCTTCGACACCGGTGTTAAGTGATGAGGCTGAAACGCCGGAAAATAATGCTAAAACCGATTTATCTTCGGATGATTCGGTTGAAGGCGGCGAGCCAAAATTACATTGATTCCATCTGGAATGTTTAGAAAAACCCCTTTATGGGGTTTTTTTTATGGAGATAAAGCACGTGACACTCATTGAAAAAATGCATGATTCCGGTTTGGAAACGCCGTTAGTCATGGGGATTTTAAATGTGACCCCGGATTCCTTCTCGGATGGCGGTCAGTTTGTGTCGAAGGACGCCGTTCTGCGCCAAGTCGATTCCATGGTTGAGGCTGGCGTGGATATTATTGATATTGGTGGCGAATCGACCAGGCCTGGTGCGCCGGAAGTCTCACAACAGGAAGAGTTGGATCGAGTGTTGCCGGCCATTGAGTGGGTTAAAAAACACTGCGATGCTTATATCTCAATTGACACCTATAAGCCTCAGGTGATGAAAGAATCGATTGCTCTTTCGGTGGATATGATTAATGACATCAACGCCTTGGAGTCTGACGGTGCGATGGATTTGGTTGCCGAGTCGGGTGTGGCGGTATGCTTGATGCATAAAAAAGGCACGCCGAAAAATATGCAGGCGAATCCGGTCTATGAGAACGGCGTGTTTAATGAAGTGTTTAAGTATTTGGCCGCTCGGGCCGATGCTTGCGTCCATCATGGCATGAAGCCGGAAGCAATCGTATTAGACCCAGGGTTCGGGTTTGGTAAAACATTAACGCATAATGTTGAGCTGTTTGAGCGACTTGAGATGTTTTCTGAATTACAATACCCCCTCTTGGTCGGAGTGTCGCGTAAACGAATGATTGGTGAGCTGCTCGGTGATGTGCCGGTAAATGAGCGTTTGATTGGCAGTGTGGCGGCGGCGTCATTGGCTGCCTTGAAAGGGGCAAAGATTATTCGGGTACATGATGTGGCCGAAACGGTACAAGCGCTGAAAGTGACCATGGCCTTGTTGTAAAGAATAAGAGATGTTGGACTGTAAATAGATGGCAAAAGAAAAGAAATATTTCGGTACGGACGGGATTCGTAATCAAGTCGGAAAAGGGTTGATTCGCCCCGATCAGATTCTGAAGCTTGGGTGGGCCACGGGAAAAGTGCTTAAAGAGCAGGGTGGCACCAAGGTTATGATTGGTAAAGACACCCGTATTTCCGGTTATATGTTCGAGTCTGCGCTTGAAGCGGGGTTTATTTCCGCCGGAATTGATGTGTTGTTGCTCGGGCCGATGCCAACACCGGCGATTGCGTATTTGACACAAACATTTCATGCGGATGCGGGGATTGTCATCAGTGCGTCGCATAATCCGCATTATGATAACGGCATTAAGTTTTTTTCCGGGCAGGGCAAAAAGATCTCCGATGAGATGGAGTGTCGAGTTGAAGCGGCTTTTGAAGAGGAGTTGTCCATTTGTTCGTCGTCGGAGTTGGGCCGGGCTAAGCGTGTTGATGATGCGGCCGGGCGTTATATTGAATTTTGTAAAAGCACTTACGACAGCGCCCAGAAGCTGGACGGTTATAAGATAGTGGTGGATTGTGCTAATGGCGCCACGTATCATATCGCGCCTTTGGTGTTCCGTGAGCTGGGTGCGGAAGTGATTATGATCGGCGCCGAACCGGACGGTATTAATATTAATGAAAACTGCGGTGCGACCGATTTGGAGCAGCTTCAGGCGCGGGTAGCCCTGGAAAAAGCCGATTTCGGCATTGCCTTTGACGGTGATGGTGATCGCGTCATGATGGTGGATGGACAAGGCGAAGTTGTCGATGGCGATGAAATTCTCTATATCCTGGCGACGGGATCGAAGTTTCCGGTCAAAGGCGTGGCCGGCACGTTAATGACCAATTTAGGGTTGGAAAATGCCCTGAAAGAAAAAGGCATTGAATTGTTGAGAACCGCTGTTGGGGATCGCTATGTGATGTCCGCCTTGGTCGAAAAGGGTTGGTCGCTAGGTGCGGAGCCTTCCGGTCATGTTTTGTGTTTGAATAAGACCTCGACTGGAGATGGTATTGTCGCCGCCCTGCAAGTGGTGGCCATTCTGGTCGAATCCGGGCAGAAGCTGGAAGATTTGAAGCGGGGGATGACGAAATACCCGCAAGTACTCAAAAACGTACGTGTAGATGGTTTTGCCGACGTAAAAGGAAATGAAGCCCTGAATTCGGCGATAGAGGCAGCGGAAAAAAGAATGGCCGGAAAAGGGCGAGTTCTAATTCGCGCATCCGGAACGGAGCCTTTGATTCGAGTCATGGTGGAAGGGGAAGATTTGACCTTAGTGGAAAGCGAAGTTTCAAGCCTTATAAAGGTTGTTGAAACAGAATTTTGTTAAGATTGTCAAGATTGTTTTTTGAAAAAGAAACCGCTAATATAGGCGGAATTTTGTGTCGGAGACTAAACGGGATGAGACAGTTATTCGTTGCTGGAAATTGGAAAATGCACGGGGATAAGGCCTCAATCAAAACACTTGTGACCGGTTTGAATGCCCAGGCCGAATCAGTCGGGAAGGTATCGGTTGCCGTTTGTCCACCTGCGGTGTATTTAGACTATACAAAAAACTGCTTAGTGGCAAGTAATATTGCCGTTGGTGGTCAAAATATCGCAGTGGAACCCGTTAGCGGCGCTTACACAGGGGAAACCTCGGCCGCGATGTTGAAAGACTTGGGGTGTGATTATGTGATTTTGGGGCATTCGGAGCGTCGAGCCATTTATGGTGAAACCGATTCGGAAATTGCGGACAAGGTCAAAACCGCTTTGAAAATGAATTTAACGCCTATTTTATGTGTTGGTGAAACACTTGAAGAACGTGAGTCAGGGCAGTTGGAAAGCGTGATTTCAACGCAGTTAAACGCCGTGATTGACGAAGTTGGCATTGCAGCGTTTGCGAATGTCGTCATCGCCTATGAGCCGGTTTGGGCGATTGGAACCGGGAAAACGGCCTCGTCCGCACAGGCTCAAGAAGTGCATGCTTTTATTCGTGGGCAGTTGGCGTCTAAAGATCCGGCGGTTGCAGAGAAAGTTATTATTCAATACGGTGGCAGTGTCAAACCTGGCAATGCGGCCGAGTTATTTAGTCAGCCGGATATTGATGGTGGATTGATTGGCGGTGCTTCTTTGAACGCCGACGACTTTATCGCCATCTGTCGTGCGGCAGGAGAACAGTAATATGTTTCAAATTATCTTAGCAATCCATTTGGTGATTGCGTTTGTTTTGATTGTGCTGGTGTTGCTACAGCAGGGGAAAGGGGCGGATGCCGGTGCCAACTTTGGTGGTGGATCTTCCCAGTCCGTGTTTGGCAGTAGCGGTTCAAACAGTTTTATGCTTAAAGTGACGTCCGTGGTTGCCGTGGTGTTTTTTATCACCAGCTTAACCTTGGCGTACTTGGGTTCTCAACAGGCCAAAGGCTATCAAAGCGTTGTGCAAAAGCCGGTCGTTGAACAGAAAGCGGATACGTCACCGGAAGAGCCGGTCGTTCCGAACTGATAAAAGAATTTGCCGATGTGGTGGAATTGGTAGACACGCTATCTTGAGGGGGTAGTGGCGTAAGCCGTGCCGGTTCAAGTCCGGCCATCGGCACCATGATTTAACTAGCGCAGGATGCGCTAATAACGATACAAGCTGAACTTCATCAGCGGAAATCAAAGTGTAGCGGTGCATTTTGAACTAGAGGGGCTTAAAACCTATGCTAGAAAATTATTTACCCATTCTCGTCTTTGTCGTGTTGGGCATTCTGTTCGGAGTTGGTCCTATTATAATGGGGTACATTCTGGGCCCGAGAAAGCCTGATCCTGAAAAACTGTCGCCTTATGAGTGTGGCTTCGAAGCATTTGAAGATTCTCGAATGAAGTTCGATGTCCGTTTCTATCTGGTCGCAATTCTGTTCATTATTTTTGACTTGGAAATCGCTTTCCTATTTCCGTGGGCGATTGCGCTGGAAGAAGTGGGGACGTTTGGTTTGATGGCCATGGCGGCGTTCTTGTCCTTGCTGGTCGTTGGCTTTATTTATGAATGGAAAAAAGGAGCGCTGGAATGGGAATAGAAGGCGTTTTAAAGGAAGGGGTCGTAACCACTTCTGCGGATAAACTCATTAACTGGGCACGTACCGGGTCTCTATGGCCTATGACGTTCGGTTTGGCTTGTTGCGCAGTGGAGATGATGCATGCCGGCGCGGCACGTTACGATTTGGACCGTTTCGGTATTATTTTCCGCCCAAGTCCACGTCAATCAGACGTTATGATCGTCGCGGGAACCCTGGTCAATAAAATGGCGCCAGCCTTGCGTAAAGTATATGACCAGATGGCCGAGCCGAGATGGGTTATCTCAATGGGGTCCTGTGCGAATGGCGGCGGTTATTACCATTATTCTTATTCGGTTGTGCGTGGTTGCGACCGAATTGTACCTGTGGATATTTATGTCCCAGGTTGCCCGCCGACGGCTGAAGCGTTGCTGTACGGCATCATTCAGCTACAAAACAAAATCAAACGCACGAACACCATTGCGCGCTAGTCTGAAACAGAACGGGAAAGTTTTATGAAACAATCGGTATTGGATTTACAAACAAACGTTCAAACGACCCTGGCGGATGCCGTGGTGGCTTCAGATATCGCACTGGATGAGTTAACGGTTGAGTTGGCGCCTTCTCAGGCATTGGAAGCGTTTGAAAAGCTGAAAAACGATTTGGGCTTCGAGTTGTTGATCGACGTCTGCGGCGTGGATTACTTGGCCTATGGCGATGCCACTTGGGAAACGCGTAAAGCGACCAAGGCCGGTTTCAGTCGTGGCGTTTTCGATTTTGCAGAAGACGAGTCCGACGAGCAGACCGAGATGCCAAGACGGTTTGCGGTCGTCTATCACTTGTTGTCGGTTGAGCATAACCTGCGCTTAAGAGTGAAAGTGTTTCCAGAGGATTCGAAGATGCCCGTGGTGGATTCTGTTGTGTCGATTTGGAATTGTGCCGATTGGTATGAGCGCGAAGCCTTTGATTTGTTCGGGATCCTGTTCAGTGGCCATCCAGACCTGAGACGTATTTTGACCGATTACGGTTTTGTCGGGCATCCGCTGCGTAAGGACTTCCCGTTGACGGGGCATGTTGAGATGCGCTACGACGCTGAGAAAGCACGAGTTGTTTATGAGCCTGTTACGATTGAGAACCGCGTGAATGTACCGCGCGTGATTCGTAATGATGCCGAACCTAATGGATAAGTAGAGCTAATTATGTCTGAAATTCGTAACTATACCCTTAACTTCGGTCCTCAGCATCCATCTGCGCACGGCGTGTTGCGTTTGGTTCTGGAATTGGACGGTGAAACGATTGTGCGTTCCGACCCTCATATCGGGTTGTTACACCGTGGAACGGAAAAGCTGGCCGAGTATAAGCCATACAATCAATCCATTGGCTATATGGATCGTTTGGACTACGTTTCCATGATGTCGAACGAGCATGCCTATGTGATGGCGATTGAAAAAATGCTCGATTTGGACGTGCCAGAGCGCGCGCAATACATTCGTGTGATGTTCGACGAAATTACCCGTATTCTGAATCACTTGATGTGGCTTGGCGCGCACGCGCTGGACATCGGTGCCATGACGGTTTTTCTGTATGCCTTCCGGGAACGCGAAGACTTGATGGATTGTTATGAAGCCGTTTCCGGTGCGCGTATGCACGCCACTTATTATCGTCCTGGCGGCGTGTATCGTGATTTACCCGATACCATGGCGAAGTACGAAGAATCCGAATGGCATTCCGGCAAGAAACTGGATCAATTGAATGAAACCCGTGAAGGCTCGTTACTGGACTTTATCGAAGCGTTTACCGAGCGCTTTCCAGGGTACGTCGATGAATATGAAACTTTGTTGACCGATAACCGTATCTGGAAGCAGAGAACCGTTGATATTGGTATTGTATCGCCGGAACGCGCGATGCAGTTGGGCTTTACCGGTCCGATGTTGAGAGGGTCGGGGATTGCCTGGGATTTGCGTAAGAAACAACCGTACGAAGTCTACGATAAGTTGGATTTCGATGTGCCGGTCGGCCAAACCGGTGATTGCTATGACCGTTATCTGGTGCGTGTCGCGGAGATGCGCGAATCCAACAAAATCATCAAACAATGTGTGAAATGGCTGAAAGAGAACCCAGGCCCGGTCATTTCCGAGAATCATAAAGTGACGCCGCCATCCCGTGAAGATGCTAAGTCAAACATGGAAGCGCTGATCCATCACTTTAAACTCTTTACGGAAGGCTATTCCGTTCCGGAAGGAGAGGCCTATGCCGCGGTTGAACACCCAAAAGGTGAATTTGGTATTTACATGGTTTCGGATGGCGCTAACAAGCCTTACCGCTTGAAAGTCAGAGCGCCTGGCTTCCCACATCTGGCTGCGCTGGATGAAATGGCAAAAGGGCATATGATTGCGGATGTCGTAGCCATTATTGGGACACAAGATATCGTATTTGGGGAGATTGACCGATGAGTTCAGTGAATGAAAACATCATTCAAGGCGACGTGAAAGCGCGTATTGATCGCTGGGTATCGCATTATCCGGCGGATCAAAAGCAATCGGCGGTTATGCCAGCTTTGCGTATCGTACAAGAGGTGAATGGTGGCCATTTGACAACCGAATTGATGGATCAGGTTGCCGATTATCTCGATATGACGCCGATTGCCGTCTATGAGGTGGCGACCTTCTATTCCATGTATGAACACGAACCGGTCGGTAAACATAAGGTTTGTTTGTGTACCAATATTTCCTGTATGCTGCGCGGCAGCGATGAAATCCTAGAACATTTGGAAAACAAGCTTGGCGTCGGCGTCGGTGAAGTCACTGAAGATGGCAAGTTCTCCATCAAGAAAGTGGAATGCCTCGGTGCCTGCGGTGGGGCCCCCATGATGATGATCGGTAAAGACTATTATGAAAATCTGACCGAAGCATCCGTTGATGAAATTTTAGATGGCTTGGAGTAGTGAAAATGATTCCGTTAAATGAATGTTGCTACCGCTTAAATCATCTAGACACGCCTTGGGATATTGAAACCTATATTGCCAATGGCGGTTATGAAATCTGGAAAAAAGTGCTGGCAGGCGAAATTTCGCCGCAAGAAATTATCGATGAAGTGAAAACCTCCAATATCCGCGGCCGCGGAGGCGCCGGTTTCCCAACCGGTTTGAAGTGGAGTTTCATGAACCGTGCGGCGCCTGGGCCGAAATACATTTTGTGTAATTCGGATGAAGGCGAGCCGGGTACTTTCAAAGACCGCGATATTTTGCGTTACAATCCGCACCAGTTAGTGGAAGGGATGATGATTGCGGGTTACGTGATTGGCGCTTGCGCGGGTTACAACTACATTCGTGGTGAGTTTTGGGAACCGTACAAACGCTTTGATAACGCCATCAACCAAGCGCGTGAAGCCGGGCTACTGGGCAAAAATATTTTAGGGTCTGGTTTTGATTTTGACCTGTATACCCATTTGGGGGCCGGGGCCTATATCTGTGGTGAAGAAACGGCCTTGGTCGAGTCCATTGAAGGTAAGAAAGGGCAGCCGCGTTTCAAACCGCCGTTCCCGGCCAGTTACGGGCTATATGGCAAGCCGACCACCATCAATAACACGGAAACTTTGGCTTCGATTCCAATGATTCTGGCGAAAGGTGGTGAATGGTTCTCCGACTTGGGTGTGCAAAATGCCGGCGGTACCAAATGTTTCGCGGTATCCGGTCATGTCGAAAAACCGGGTAACTTTGAAATTCGCATGGGCACACCGTTCAAAGATTTGTTGGACGCCGCGGGCGGCATCTGGAAAGGACGTCAGTTTAAAGCTTTGATTCCGGGTGGCTCTTCAACGGCGGTTCTTCCTGCTGAAAAAGCGTTGGAAATGAATATGGATTACGACTCCATTGCCAAAGCCGGGTCCTTTTTAGGGGCTGGGTCTGTGGTGGTAATGGACGATCATACCGATATGGTTAAAGCCTTGGAGCGTTTGACCTGGTTTTATTACGAAGAGTCTTGCGGCCAATGTACACCGTGTCGTGAAGGGACAGGCTGGATGTATCGAGTGGTACACCGTATCCGTCAAGGAAAAGGCCGTCCGGAAGACTTGGAATTGCTCAAAGACGTTTCGGGCAAAATTATGGGGCGTGTGATTTGTGGTTTGGGGGATGCTGCGACGATTCCAGTTACCAGCTTCCTGCAACACTTTGAACATGAATTCCGTCATTACATTGAGCACGGTTGCAGTATTTTCGACAGACAATAATGAATTAATGTCGATGCATACCCCAATAAATTTAGGTTTGAAATTATGGTAAAGATTGAGATTAACGGACAAGTGGTTGAAGCTCATGAAGGCGACATGCTGATTGATGTCGCGGATGACGCTCAAATTTCGATTCCGCGTTTTTGTTATCACAAAAAACTATCAATCGCGGCAAACTGCCGGATGTGTTTGGTTGAAGTAGAAGGCGCGCCGAAAGCGTTGCCGGCTTGTGCCACGCCTGTTACGGATGGGATGAAAGTACAAACCAAATCGGCCAAAGCGCTGACGGCGCAAAAGTCCGTTATGGAATTCCTGTTGATCAACCATCCGCTGGATTGCCCGATTTGTGACCAAGGTGGAGAATGTGAGCTACAAGATGTCGCGATGGAATACGGCGATGACGTGTCCAAGTACACCGAAGCCAAGCGTATTCTGGGGGATAAGAATATTGGTTCTCTGATTCACACCGACATGACGCGTTGCATTCACTGTACCCGTTGTGTGCGTTTCGGTCAGGAAGTGGCCGGGATGATGGAACTGGGCGCCACGGGTCGAAGCGAATGGATGGAAATCGGCACCTATATTGAGCGTTCCGTGACTTCCGAAATGTCCGGTAACATGATTGACTTGTGCCCAGTCGGAGCCTTGACGTCGAAACCTTTCCGTTATTCCGCACGCCCGTGGGAATTGAAATCTCATAAAGGGATTGCCCCGCATGACAGCATCGGTTCTAACATTATCCTTCACTCCAAAAATGATGAAGTGAAACGTGTGGTTCCGGACGAAAACGAAAGCATTAATGAAGTGTGGCTTTCCGACCGAGATCGTTTCTCTTATGAAGCCTTGAATGCCGATGATCGCCTAAGAACACCGATGATCAAAGAAAAAGGTCAGTGGAAAGCCGTTGATTGGGAAACCGCTTTGGCGTTTGTGGCGGACAAGTTAAAACACTATGCGCAAGAAGACGCTTCAAAAGTGGGCGTGTTTGCTTCTCCGAGCGCGACTTTGGAAGAACTGCACATTGCTCAAAAATTGTTCCGCGGCTTGGGCGTGGAAAACCTGGAGCATCGTTTGCGTCAGGTCGATTTCGATATGGATGCCTCCGGTGGAGTTATGGCGCCGAAATTGAATCATGCTTTCGAAGACGTGGAAGCTCTGGATTCGGTGCTGTTGGTCGGCAGTTATTTGCGTAAAGAGTTGCCGATGTTGAATCACCGACTTCGCAAAGCCGCCTTGAATGGCGCGCAAGTGGTTTCTCTCAACCCTGTGGCTTTTGATTTTAATTTCGATCTTTCGGATGTGCTCGTGGCCGAAAACATGGTCAATGAGATGGCGGCTTTGGCAAAAGCAGCGCAGGAACTGAATGGCGAAAACGACCAGGCCTGGTCAAAAACCATTGAAGTGACCGATGCGCATCGCCAAGCGGCTCAGCGTCTGAAAGACGGTCAAAAAACCGCCATTATGGTTGGGCAAATTGCACAGATGGATACGCATTACGCCAAGTTGGTGAAATTGGCCAGTTTGATTGCCGATGCGACCGGCGCGACCTTGAATGTATTGCCGATGTCTGCCAATGAAGTCGGCGCTCACATGGCCGGTTTTGTACCGAAATCCGGTTTGAATACCAATGGCATGCTGTCTGAAAACATGAAGTGTTTCATTAACTTGAATGTCGAACCTGAAAAAGATATTCAAGACGGTAGTCGAGCGTTGAAAGCGATGCAGCAAGCCGAGTGTGTGATTAATTTAACCCTATTTGACAGCGACGCTCAGCGTGAGTACGCCGACGTCATGTTGCCAATCGCTTCCTTTGCGGAAACCGCTGGAACTTTTGTGAACGCCTGTGGTTTGAAGCAATCCTTCAAAATGGCGGTTGAGCCGGCTGGCGAGGCGAAAGCGGCATGGAAAATCATCCGTGTGTTGGGCAACCTGTTGGATCTGGAAGGGTTTGACTACACGCACAGCAATCAAGTGTTTGCAGAAGTGTCGGACGAATTGCGTCCGGTTGATGTTTCCGAGATGGCATTTGAAATGCCGGAGAACATTGACCTGATCGGTACGCAATGGATTTCAATGTATCAAGTGGATTCGCTGGTGAGACGTTCGCCGTCCTTGCAAGCGACGCCGGATGCTCAGGCTGTGGCAAATTAAAGGTAGAGGGTATAAATAATATGTTTGATGCGTTACAAGCTTGGCTTTCTTCCTTTTTATTTGACTGGTTGGCCATTTTAATTACCTTATTGCTGCAAGCGGTGGCGGTCATCTTGCCGGTGATGCTGGCGGTGGCCTGGTTGACGTTCGCGGAGCGTAAAGTCATCGGTTACATGCAGGTGCGTATGGGGCCGAACCGCGTTGGGCCGAAAGGTTGGTTGCAACCGATTGCCGATGCCTTAAAGCTGATGTTCAAAGAAATCGTGATGCCGTCCCAGTCGAACTTATATCTGTTCGTCGTGGCACCGATTTTGACCATTGCGCCGGCCGTGGCGGCTTGGGCGGTGATTCCTTTCGACGATAACGGCGTTGTTGTTGCCGATATCAATGCCGGTGTGCTGTATGTGCTGGCCGTAGCGTCGATTGGGGTGTACGGGGTGATCATTTCCGGTTGGGCTTCCAACTCCAAATACGCTTTCCTGGGTGCGATGCGTGCCTCTGCACAGAAAATTTCGTATGAAATCGCGATGGGCTTCGCACTGGTCACGGTTTTGATGGTCGCGGACAGCATGAACTTGACGGCCATCGTGAATGGTCAGCAAGGCGGTTTCTGGCACTGGTACTGGATTCCTCTGTTGCCGATGTTCTTTGTTTATTTCATTTCCGGTGTGGCGGAAACCAACCGAGCGCCATTCGATGTGGCGGAAGGGGAGTCTGAAATCGTTGCCGGTTTCCACGTTGAGTATTCCGGTATGGCCTTTGCGGTCTTCTTCCTGGCGGAATACGCCATGATGATCTTGATTTCATTCATGACGGCTATTATGTTCATGGGTGGCTGGTTGTCACCGTTTGAAGGTATTCCTGGATTGGAAGCGGCCTTTGCATGGGTGCCTGGCTTTATCTGGCTGTTTGCGAAAGTCGCTTTCCTATTGTTCTTATTCCTCTGGTTCCGTGCGACTTTCCCGCGTTACCGTTATGACCAAATCATGCGTTTGGGCTGGAAGGTGTTGATTCCGGTCACCATCGTCTGGGTCTTTGTGGTCGGCGTGATGGAATATTTTAAATTTGGCCCGTGGTTCAATTAAAGAGGTTCGTCATGATTGCATTTATCAAACATCAAGTAAAAACCTTTGGATTGACCGAATTGTTCAAAGGGTTGGCGGTCACCGGTAAATATCTGTTCAAAAAGAAAATTACCGTCCGTTATCCGGAAGAGAAAACACCGCTGTCACCGCGTTTCCGTGGTCATCACGCGTTGCGTCGTTATGAAAATGGTGAAGAACGTTGTATCGCCTGTAAATTGTGCGAAGCCGTTTGTCCGGCCAACGCCATCACCATCGAGTCGGAAGAGCGTGAAGACGGCAGCCGTCGTACCACTCAGTACGACATCGACATGTTCAAGTGCATCTACTGCGGTTTCTGTGAAGAAGCCTGTCCAGTGGATGCGATTGTGGAAACGCGTGTATTCGAATACGAATTCCACGAAAGAGGACCGCACATCATGACCAAGGAAAAACTCTTGGCTTTTGGTGATAAACATGAAGAGCAAATTGCTGCCGACCGAGCAGCGGATGCGAAGTACCGTTAATAAAGAGACTGTATTCAATGACTTTTGAGCAATTTATTTTTTATCTATTAGCGGCAATTTCTGTTTTTTCCGGTCTGATGGTCATCAGTGTGAAAAACCCGGTTAAAGCCGCACTTTGGTTGGTATTGGCGTTTATTGCAACCGCCGGTGTCTGGTTGACGGCTCAAGCCGAGTTCTTGGGGCTGGTATTGATTCTGGTTTACGTCGGGGCAGTGATGGTGCTGTTCTTGTTCGTGGTGATGATGTTGGACATCAATATCGCACGTTTAAAAGAAGGGTTTACCCGTTATTTACCCTTAGGTGTTCTGGCAGGCCTGGCGATTTTTGCCCTAATGTATTTGGTGCTGGGGCCGGAGCGTTTCGGTTTGGAACAGTATGCGGCTCCGGCGCAAGTCGGCGCGGAAGACAGCAATACCTTGTCGATTGCGGTGCCATTGTACACAGAGCACGCTTATGCGTTTATTTTGGCGGCGGTGTTGTTATTGGTCGGGATTGTCGCGGCCATCACGCTGACATTGCGTCGCCGTGCGCCGAAAGAGGTGTTGTATCAAGACATCGACAAACAGGTTAAGGTTCAGGCTTCTGAGCGTTTCAAAATGGTCAAAATGGACGCGGTGGTCGAGAAAGACATCCCTGCGAAGGAGGAAGACTGATGATAGCTTTATCGGATTACTTAATTTTCGGTGCGATTCTTTTCATGATCAGCATGGCGGGGATTTTCCTGAACCGTAAAAACGTCATCGTATTATTGATGTCGATTGAGTTATTGTTGCTCGCCGTCAACACCAACTTGGTGGCGTTCTCGCACTTCTTGAATGATGTTACCGGACAAATTTTTGTCTTTTTCATCCTAACGGTTGCGGCCGCTGAAGCGGCGATTGGTTTGGCCATTATCGTATTGGTCTTCCGTAATCGAAAAAGTATCAATGTTGATGATTTAGGTTCAATGAAAGGGTAATAACAACAATGCTATTAAAATTTCTATTAACGATTATCCTTTTGTCGCCATTGTTTGGTGCGGTGGCGGCCGGTTTGTTCGGGCGCCAGATTGGGCGACGTGGTGCCCACACGGTGACGATTTTCGGTGTGGCGGTATCCACCATCCTGTCGGCTTACATTTTCTGGCTGTTCATCTTTGAAGGCCATGCAACGTACAATGTCTCGCTCTACACCTGGTTGGTGTCGGACGGCATTAAATTCGAAATCGGTTACATGATCGATCGTTTGTCCGCCACGATGATGCTGGTGGTCACGTTCGTTTCCTTGATGGTTCACATCTATACCATCGGTTATATGGATCATGACGAAGACTACGATCATAACAATCCGTATTATCAGCGTTTCTTCAGCTATATTTCTTTGTTCACCTTCTCGATGCTGTCCTTGGTGATGGCGAACAACTTCCTGCAGTTGTTCTTCGGTTGGGAAGCCGTGGGCTTGGTGTCTTACCTGTTGATCGGTTTCTACATGAAACGCGAATCGGCGATTCAGGCCAATTTGAAAGCCTTCCTGGTGAACCGTGTCGGTGACTTCGGTTTCATTCTTGGGATTGCGGTTGTGGTCATGTATTTCAATACCTTGGACTACGAAGAGTTCTTTGCTGGGTTGGAAGCGAACAAGCATGTTCAAATGAGTTTCTTCCCTGGCGTGGAATGGTCGATGATCACCGTTCTGTGTTTGCTGTTGTTCGTGGGGGCCATGGGTAAATCGGCGCAAATGCCATTGCACGTTTGGCTGCCGGAATCGATGGAAGGTCCGACACCGATTTCCGCTTTGATTCACGCCGCAACCATGGTAACGGCCGGTATCTTCATGGTGGCACGTTTGTCGCCGGCTTATGAGTTGTCCGAAGTGGCCTTGAGCGTGATTTTGATTATCGGGGCGACCACCGCCTTTATGATGGGGGTTCTGGGGATTGTTCAGAACGACATCAAGCGCGTGGTGGCTTACTCGACCTTGTCCCAATTGGGTTACATGGTCGCGGCATTGGGTGCGTCCGCTTACGCGGCGGGCATGTTCCATGTTTTGACGCACGCCTTCTTTAAAGCCCTGTTGTTCTTGGCGGCCGGGTCAGTCATCATCGCGATGCACCATATCCAGGATATTCGTCAAATGGGCGGCTTGCGTAAGCACATGCCAATCACTTATTGGGCGTTGTTGATCGGTTCCTTGGCGTTGATTGGTTTCCCAGGTTTCTCCGGGTTCTTCTCGAAAGACAGTATCTTGATGGCAACCGACCAGACCGAAATCTTCGGTGCGGGCTATGCCCAGGTCTTGTTGTTGATCAGTGTTTTTGTCACGGCCTTCTACAGCTTCCGTATGTTCTTTGTCGTTTTCCATGGCGAAGAGTCGGAGTATGTAAAGACCCACAAAATCACCGAATCGCCTAAGGTGGTGACGATTCCATTGATTATGTTGGCGATTCCAGCGGCCGTGATGGGGATTCCGCTGGTAGGTGGTATTTTCTCCGGCGCTTACTTCGGTGATGCGATTACGGTTCTGCCACAACATGACGTGCTGGGCAAAATTTATGCTGAGCAATACCACGGCGTGATTGATATGATTCTGCACTCCTTGACGACGGCGCCGGTGATTCTGGCCTTGTCCGGTGTGTTCCTAGCCTGGTTGTTCTATCTGAAGAAGCCGGAATGGCCTGTCAAAATCCGCCAGGCCTGCCCGCGTGGCGCCTATGTATTGGATAACGCTTACGGCTTTGACCGTTTGAACGAGATTGTATTCGTGAACGGTGCGCGCAAGCTGGGTGACTTCTTCTGGAAGGGCATCGATGTCAAAGTGATCGATACCGGGATTGTGACCAATACCTTCACGTCCATCGCGAATGCGGCTGGAGCGTTGAGATTGAGCCAAACCGGTTATCTATACCACTATGCGTTCGTGATGATTTTCGGCCTGCTGGCGATGCTGGTTTGGGTACTTTGGTAATGATGATAAGAAATAAAAGAGAAGGGAATTACATAACATGATTTTCGATTTGCCTATTTTAAGTACCCTGATTTGGTTACCCATTCTGGGCGGTTTACTGATTTTATTCGTGGGATCGAATCGAGATGCTTTTGCGAAATGGTTTGCGCTTTTTATTTCTGTCGTTACCTTTTTGTGCTCGATTCCGCTGTGGACGAATTTTGATACCACCACCTCGGCGATGCAGTTCGTCGAGCGAGTCGAGTGGATTCCACAGTTCAATATTTATTACAGCCTGGGTGTGGACGGCTTGTCCATGCCGCTGGTCTTGTTGACGACCTTTACCCAGATTCTGGTGATTGCGTCGGCTTGGGACGTGATTAAAGAGCGTGTCGAACAATACATGGGCGCCTTCATGGTTATGCAAGGCTTGATGATTGGGGTCTTCGTTGCTTTAGACGGGATTCTGTTCTATGTGTTCTGGGAAGCGCTGTTGATTCCGATGTTCATTGTCATCGGTAAGTGGGGTGGGCCGAACCGAGTCTATGCGACCATCAAGTTCTTCTTGTATACCTTCTTCGGCTCGGTCTTCATGCTGGTGGCGTTCCTGTATATGTACTTCCAGTCCGGCAGCTTCTCGATTTTGGATTTCCATACCATGTCCTTGTCGCACATGGCGCAGATTCTGATTTTCCTGGCGTTCTTGATTGCCTTCGCGGTCAAGGTGCCGATGTTCCCGGTGCATACCTGGTTGCCGGACGCGCACGTTCAGGCGCCAACGGCCGGTTCCGTAGTGCTGGCGGCCATCATGCTGAAAATGGGTGGCTACGGCTTCGTGCGTTTCAGTTTGCCAATTACGCCGGATGCGGCCATGGAATTGGATTGGCTGGTCATTGTTCTGTCGTTGATTGCGATTTTCTACATCGGCTTGGTTGCCATGGTGCAGTCCGACATGAAGAAACTGGTGGCCTATTCCTCGATTTCCCACATGGGCTTCGTGACCATCGGTATGTTCCTGGTGTATGACATCGTTCAAAACACCGGCTCCATCCAAGGGTCGATGATCGGGATGGAAGGGGCCATGATTCAAATGATTTCCCACGGTTTCATTTCCGGCGCGATGTTCTTGATGATCGGTGTCTTGTATGACCGTATGCATACCCGTGAAATTTCCGCTTACGGCGGGGTGGTGAACACCATGCCGTGGTTCGGCTTCTTTGCCGTGTTGTTTGCGATGGCGAACGCCGGTTTGCCGGGCACGTCCGGGTTTGTGGGTGAATTCATGGTTATCCTGGCCTCATTCAAAGCGAATGTCTGGTACGGCGTGATAGCGGCTTCCACCTTGATTATCGGCGCGGCTTATACCTTGTGGATGGTGAAGCGTGTCTTCTTCGGTGCGGTGGCCAACGACAACGTCGGAACCTTGCAAGATTTGAACAAACGCGAATTCGCAATTATGGCGACACTTGCCGTGGCGGTTGTGCTGTTGGGTGTCTACCCGGCTCCATTGATTGATGTGATGCATTCTTCGGTGGCCAATCTGCTGATTCAAGCGACCACGTCAAAACTATAAGAAACAATAGGTGAGTTAATCGTATGAACTTTGTTATTCCCAGTTTTACCCCTGCAATTCCAGAGATTGTCTTATTGACCTTGACGTCTTTGTTGTTGGTTGCAGACACTATCTGGTCTAAGCGTAGCGAATTCGCAACCTATTATGCCACTCAGTTGATTTTGTTGGTCGTCGGTTATTTGGTTTGGACCAGCTTCTCCGTTGAGCAAGTGCTGACGTTCGACGGGAGTTTTGTGCGTGACGCTTTCGGCGATGTGCTGAAGCTCTTTATCGTCATTATCTCGATGGGGATTTTCCTGTTCTCGAAAGAATATCTTCTGCAGCAGAAATTCTATCGCGGTGAATATTTCACCTTAGGGTTGTTCGGTGTGCTGGGCATGTTTGTCATGGTGTCCGCTTATAACCTGATCACCTTGTACCTAGGTTTGGAAATCATGTCCTTGGCGATTTATGCCATGGTCGCCATGCGTAAAGACAACCAGTTTGCCTTGGAATCCGCCATGAAATACTTCGTATTGGGCGCATTGGCTACCGGTATGTTGTTGTATGGCTTCTCGATGCTTTACGGTGCGACCGGCACCATTCAGTTCAATGAAATGGCTGAAGTCATTGCCTCTGGCAATGTGGATCACGTGGTTCTGTCATTTGGTGTGGTCTTCGTGGTGATCGGTTTGGCGTTTAAGCTGGGTGCGGTACCGTTCCACATGTGGGTGCCGGACGTTTATCACGGTGCGCCAACGGCGGTGACGCTGTACATTGGTACGGCGCCGAAACTGGCCGCCTTTGCCATCATGTACCGTTTGTTGGTGGAAGGCTTGCCTGGCCTGGTGGAAGATTGGCAATCGTTGATTATCATGATTTCGATTTTGTCGTTGATTGTCGGCGCCGTCATCACCTTGGTACAGGATAACCTGAAACGTCTATTGGCCTATTCTGGTATCGGTCACGTCGGCTTCCTATTGTTGGGCATTATCGCCGCCAATCCGGACGGCTATTCCGCCGCGATGTTCTATGTCATTGTCTACGCCATCACGGCCGTCGCCGGGTTCGGTATGATTACCGCTTTGGCGAGAACCGGCAACGAGTTTGACTTGATCGCGGACTTCAAAGGCATGAACAAGCGCAACCCTTGGTTGGCCTTGATGATGTTATTCGTCATGTTCTCTATGGCGGGGATTCCACCATTCGTCGGCTTCTATGCGAAAGTCCTAGTGATTGAAGAAGTGGTGGCCGCCGGCTTCACTTGGTTGGCGATTCTAGCGGTTGTGACCGCTGTCATCAGCGCCTTCTACTACTTGAAAGTGGTTAAGGTCATGTACTTTGACGAACCGGACGATAACACTAAGGTCGAGCCGATCAGCAATCAGCTGAACTGGGCGGTGAGCTTTGTTTCCATAGCCTTGTTGTTGCTCGGCCTGATGCCGTCGCCATTGATTACACTGTGCTACAATAGTTTGTAAGATTAATTCAAACCCGTTTCCAAACGGGCTTTTTTGCTTGAAGGAGTGTTGTGTTATGACAGTCGACACCGCTGTTTGGGTTTTGTTGGTCACGGCCATTGTTTTGGCGAATATTCCTTGGATTCTGTCCAATCGAGTGTTTGTTTTTATCCCGGTTCAAAAAGCCAAATCGATTTGGTTTAACTTTGCCGAATGGTTTTTGTATTTCCTGGTGACCGGCATTTTCGCTTATCTGTTGGAAGACAAAGCGATGGGGCATGTCAAACCCCAAGAATGGGAGTTTTATGTGGTAACGTTCTTTATGTTCGCCATCTTCTCTTTCCCAGGGTTTATCTACCGCTACAATCTGAAAATGTTTTTGGACAAGGCGCGCGGTAAGAAACAAGCGGCTTAATCGTCCGTTTAAACCAACACCTGTTTGATCCCTTCTCGAATCAGGCCTGACTGGCCTGATTGCTATCTTCTTTGCTTTTACCCTCTAATCGCTTAATATTGAACTTCATGATTTAGTTTTTTGAGTTCATTATGAAACCATCCATTACAGTCGCAACCGTTGGAAAAGGCTGTTCACAATGCCATAAAGATTTAGGGTTTGAGTTTTCGTTTGCTTTCCAACCCATTGTGAATGTGCGCGAAGCCACGATTTTTGGTTATGAGGCTTTGGTTCGAGGCACAGAAGGGCAAGGGGCTTTTTCCATTTTGAATCAAGTGGGGGCCGATAACCGTTACGCTTTTGACCAGGCCTGCCGTGTGAAAGCGATTGGCTTGGCAGCAAAGTTGAACCTTCAGCAAGTGATCAGCATTAATTTCTTGCCCAATGCCGTCTATGAACCGGAACACTGCATTCAAAGCACCCTGAAAGCCGCAGAAGCCAACGATTTCCCGATTGAACGGATCATGTTTGAAATCACCGAATCCGAACAGGTGTATGACTTGGACCACATGACCGAGATTTTCGATTATTATCAAAAAACTGGCTTTATCACCGCCCTTGATGATTTCGGTGCCGGACATGCAGGCCTAAATACCTTATCGCGGTTTGTTCCCAATATTCTGAAAATTGATATGAATCTCGTCACGGACATTCATCGTGATACCGTCAAACAATCCATTTTTAAAGGACTGGCTTCGATTGCCACCGATTTGAATTTTACGTTATTGGCCGAGGGAATCGAGCAGGAAGAAGAGGCGCTGTATTTCAAGGAAGCGGGCGTGGAGTTAATGCAAGGGTACTATTTTGCCAAGCCGGGTTTTGAAACCTTGCCAGCCGTTGATTTTGCCAGCAAAGTGTTTGGTTAATTTGTAATAGCTTATGTCTCTAACGACAAATTTCGGGCAATAAAAAAGCCAGACTTCAGAACTTTTGTTAAAGTAATGAATATCTGGCTTCCAGAAATTTGGTAGCGGGGGGCTGGATTTGAACCAACGATCTTCGGGTTGTGAGCTGTTTATTATAATAAAATCAACAATTTAATTTCGATCTTGCCAACCTGAACGCACGGTGCCACTACTTTATACAACTTAAAGAAATAGCTCCCTTTGAAACAATAAAATTGTCTAAAAAATTAGCGGCAATTCAAAGATCACTGCATTATCCAACATTGAATCAATTAATTTTTTAGAACAGGCTTAACAAGCTTTTTAGTTTCGTAATGATCTCTTTTTAAAAAAATCAATAATAGTCCAAAAAAAGCCAGCATCAGCTCAATTAAAAATGCCACCATAATTTCTAACGACGGTATACCGTCTAGCATAAAACTCAAGGTTCTAAATACAATAAATACTGTATAGAAAGCTACAGAAATGAATACAGCGGATTTAATTGAGTCCTTTCTAAAAGTTGCTATAAAAACATAGAGACCTATGCTAAATATCAACCCTCCCATAGCTCTCAAGTCACTTAGAAAACTAACTGATGGCCCAAGATTCTTATCAATGCCGCCATTTAACTCTAAGCCCAACGGTACATTCATACTAGTCAAATAATCATTAGGCGTTAAAGAGATATATGCTCCAACTAGAATAATGATCAAACCAGAAATTAATAAATAAGTTTTTGCAATCCAGTTACCCATCTCAAATTCTCCTACGATTAGTCCATTAACTTACCTGAACTTGGTTAGATATTGCCCAAACACTGCTCTTTGCTGTTCTTGCAACATACTCATGAAAGCGTACGGCAGGCCGACCTAATACATTTTCAACCGTATCCGTCGTCCACTCATTTCGGCCATCCAGCACATTGACGAAAAGCTCATTGATTAACCAAGCCATATCCTCGGGTAGCCCCTGCGCTTTTGCTCCAGCCAAGTAAGCACCCACAGGAATGCCTGAATAAACAATATTCTGTTTAGTTGCCTCTGAAATGGCTGCAATACAATCTGTAAATGTCAGCATTTCAGGACCAGTCACTTCCAGTAGCTGGTTGTTTAAATCAATTCTTGTCAGAGCCGCTACAACGACATCCGCAATATCATCTACATCAATAAAAGGTTCACGCGCCTTGGCTTCCGGTAAAACCAACTCACCCGATTGAATCCCATCAAGCATAAAACTCTCGCTGAAATTTTGCATAAACCAACTGGCACGAACAATATTCCAAGTTAGTCCACTCTCTTTAACAGCGGTCTCCGCTCGTTGTGCGCCCTCTTCACCACGCCCAGATAATAAAACGACATGCTTGATATCTTTCTCTTTTGCCAATTCCACAAAGGCTCTAATGTCTGCCTCTGCCTGAGGGATAGCTAGATCAGGAAAATAAGTCACATACACCGAGTGAATACCTTCCAATGCCTGCTCCCAGGTTTCTCGTCTTGTCCAATCAAATGGAATTTCTGAACTTCTAGACAACCCTCTAGTTGAATAGCCAACATTGTCTAACTTGTTTAAAACTCTCACACCGGTTTTACCCTGTGCCCCAATGACTGCAATAATTTCCGTTTTCATATTTCGCCTCATATCGGTTAATTTAATTTTTTGAAATTTGTTTCAACTGCAGAAATAGTTTATAAAAGCAATAACTTATGTTTAATGCTCTTATATCCATAGTATTTTGCAGTTTGTCCAATAAAGAGGCTTTGCATATGAATGACATCAATCAGCGAGAAATCCCGAAGCTATCCGACACCTTAGGGCAAACGCTTTATTCCTTAAGACTCAATGGCTTGATGTATGCCAACTCCGAGCTCACCGCGCCATGGGGAGTAGAGATGCCTCCAATGTCTGGAAAAATGATGTTTCATATCGTCACCAAAGGCAGCTGTTGGCTGGGTTTCAAAAATGATGAAACGGTCTTTTTACAGCCTGGCGAACTGGTTCTAATACCAAAAGGAGAGGGACATTCAATCGCCTCGGAACAAGAGATTGAATGTAAGAACTTTTTTGAAATTCCCGTGACTAAACTGTCGGAACGTTTTGAGTTTATGCGCTATGGCGGTGGCGGTGAAGAGACTCACATAACATGTGGCATCCTGAGCTTTGATCATATAGCCGGACAAAAACTGATTTCTCAATTGCCCCCTGTTATCCATATAAAGTCTGAAAATAATGAGCTAGCTGAACAACTTAACACGCTCATCAACATTATGGCTCAAGAAGTTGCGAATGCGTCTACCGGCGGGGAAACGGTTGTGGCTAACTTAGCGGATATTATCGTCATTAAGGCGATACGCTATTGGCTAGAACATTCGAGCGAAGCTCAAGGAGGATGGTTGGGTGCGTTGAAAGACCCGAAAATTGGTAAAGCCTTGGCGGCCATTCATAACCAGCCCGGCGCCACTTGGAATGTAGAACGTCTTGCAGAGCAGGCAGGCATGTCTAGATCAGGGTTTTCTGCTCGGTTTACTGAGATCATGGAAATGTCAGTAAAGCAGTATCTAACAGAGTGGAGAATGCAGCTTGCCAGAATGAAAATCATGCAGTCATCCATTTCTTTACCTAATCTGGCTGAAGATTTAGGTTATCAATCTGAGGCCGCTTTCTCACGTGCCTATAAACGCGTATTTGGATTACCTCCATTTCGACAGAACCAAAAACACACAGACTGATTAAGGCTTTACCTTCACACATTTAGATATAGATAGGCAATAAAAAAGCCAGACTTCATTCACTCGTAAGTGTTTGAAAAATCTGGCTTTCGAATGTGGTAGCGGGGGCTGGATTTGAACCAACGACCTTCGGGTTATGAGTCAAAAAAATTAACAATATCAATAACTTGTAAACACTCTTCTTATCTTTTCTACAAATCTAATCTACTTTATACGGATTGAATAAATTGACCTTATTTTAAAAAGTATATACAATAAGGTATATATTTAATTAAGGAAGGGGGATTTATTATGGAAGCTAGAATTTTCCAATCCGGAAACAGTCAAGCCGTTAGAATTCCGAAAGAATTTCGTTTTGATGTCACGGAGGTTGAAATCTTTAAACGTGGCGATGAAATTGTTTTGAAACCGAAACCTAAAAATTTAGGAGTCGCTTTTAAATTACTTGGTGAGATGCCAGACGATTTTATGGTTGAAGGACGTGAAGATACCTTGCCTCAAGAAAGAGAGTCTTTTTAATTATGTATGTCCTTGATACCAATATCTGTATTTACATTATTAAAAAACAACCACCTAGCGTTTTTGAAAGATTTGAGAGCTTACCTTTAGGTTCAGTTTCCATGTCATTAGTGACGTTTGGAGAGTTGGAATATGGTGCCATGAGAAGTAACAATTCAGAAAAAGCACTGAATATTCTGGATGAATTGATTAACTATATTCCCGTTTTACCAATGGGAACCGATGTGGCTAAACACTATGCTGATATACGAGCCGACTTAGCAAAAAAAGGAACGCCTATTGGCAATAATGATCTATGGATCGCCGCACATACAAGATCACTAGGCCACATTTTAGTGAGCAATAACATTAAAGAGTTTGAAAGGGTTGAAAATCTTCATCTTGAAAACTGGATTTAAACTTAAGTTAGACTAGATATTTTAGATTTAATGAACGGCGTTATTCTTCTAATAATCAACGATAAGTATTTTTGTGATCGACTATTTAATGAGTCTATTAGGAGTGTATGAAAAATTAAGCATTCCGTCACTCAATCAGAATGCTTGAGCCACTATAATAAACTTATAACAGCACGGCCAAAGTGTGTGTAATCCTTTTCTTATTAACTAAGAGAAAAGATGTCATTGAGCAATAGACCTTATATTAGTATACCTCTAAACTTTTCTTAGATTCCAGTTCTTTTTTAAGGTTAAAGTCTGTCCACTTAATGAACCAGTTCTCTTTCATGCAAAACTCGATAATATCTGCTTTGAATTTAGGGCCTGAAATATTATATTTTGTTAACAGTTTTCCTTTAGTGCTTTGTGAAATGAAAGGGCATGATAAGGAGTCAAATAAGAGAAGCGTTAATTCTGTACTCATACATAGATAATCCTGATCTAATCCAGTGTATTTATCAAGAATACTTTTTTCTATTGAGCGCTTAATTACTGAATAATCATTAAAATTTTTAATATAGAACATTAAACAAACAACTGAAAAATATTTTAATCTAGGGTTTGTTTTATATGCCAAACTCGTACCTAATTCTTTTTCAAAGCCAAAATAGTCGGCCAGATTTTTTTCAGTTAATTTATAGGTTCTTCCGAGTTCAGATAGCGCTATTAATAAATAAAGTGTTTCGACATGAATATGTTCATCATATCTATTATTCTTAAATATAATGTTGATATTATCTGAGATTGATTTAAATAGATGGTGCTTTAAATCCTTATTTTTAAAGTTTTTATTTGAAAATAAAATTATATTTTGAATAATTCTGGAAACCTTAATTGTATAACTTACCCTTTGAGCTGCAGAATATATAAAAAACATAAACTCAACAAGCTCTATTAACGCCTGAATAATATTTTTCTCTTTTGGATTATCTATATTTAGGTAAATATCTAAAATCTTTTCGGTTTTAGATTCAAGAGATGCTAAAGCGTAATTGAGTACATCCTTATAGTTTGCGCCGGACTCCTTTAATATTGTTTTGAATTCAACTATTAGCTTTGAAGCGTTAAGAAATATTTCACCTTTTTTTATAAAATCACCAGGGGGTTGCTCTACATCTTCAACATGAAATTTAATTGAGTTCATAAGATTAGAAATCTTATTTTTAGCGATTGTTGTTTCTGTTATTATCGGTTTTTCATATAAATCAACTTTTTCATTATTAAAAGACAGTTTATATTCTTTCAATTCAAGTTGAAGAAATTTAACGATAATATTTTTATGTTCATCTTCATTGAAAAAGATAAAGTAATCATCAACATATCTGTAAACTTGATAATCAATCCCTTTTTTTAAAGACTTTTCCGAAAGTTTTTTCGACAAATTCAAATCTATTTTCTGAAGAATTAACTCTGCAAAAATTCTTGAAAATTCAGGGCCTATAATGACTCCATTAGTTTCATTAAAATTCAAGTTTTGCATCAACGAATCAAACTGTCCTGCAAAAAATGTCTTTGAACTACTTATGTCTTTTTTTACTTCATATTTATCTAAAACAGCCCAAGAGATAGAATGCGTATAAATACTATCAAAACATTTAGATATATCTAACTTCAAAAGCTTGTTATATTTCTTTTCTGCCCGATGATATATGTAGCTTTCAAAGAACTTATATACGTTACTGTATCTTTCATATGTAAAATATGACTTTAGTGTTTCGTATTCTTTTTCATATTCCTCGATCGTAACTATAGTGTCGTTAGACTTATTCTTAGAATGGATTTTATCTTTAAAAAAGTAACTCTTAGCAACAGACTTAGGCCTTCTGATTGAAAAACTACTTTTATCTGAATAGTAAATAATTAAATCTTTATATTTTTCATAAAAATTAACCATTTGAACTTGGCTAAAAACGTGTGGAATACTAAGAGTTCTAAACTGGTGTTCTTTATGAGCAATATCAAATGAAAATGGAATCTTTTGAAGCTTATTATTTTTAATTTCCAAGAAAAAAATTTGATCTGCTTCCTCTGTATAATTGCGGCGATCTTTAATGTCATGGGAATAAAATAACAGTCTTATGACTGTTTCAAAAACAAGTTTTTCATCATTAGTTGAAAAAGCATTCTTCCACTTTATTTTAGCTGAACTATCTCCTTTTTCGAGCTCATAACGAATACTATATTCGTTTAAAAACCTGTAAAAAAATCTATTTGAAAAGATAGGAGGAACCTCATAAGGAAGAACATCAGAGAGAACCACTCGGTTTCTAGAAAAACCAAGATTAGATTTTATTACTTTAGGCATTCTTCCACACCTTTACTATTTCATGAAGGTAACTAGAACTAGGAAGTGATTTATTAGGAGCTTTATATTGTCTAAATATCTTTTCTTGAAACCCTTTTTTAAAAGAATACTTATTAAGCTCAGATATTAATGGTGCAAAATCGATAGGTAATTCACTAGTTTTTCTATCTATATCTAAAATTCGTTCTTTCAAAAATTTGTCTAATTCGTCCAAGCAAGACAAATCATTAATGAAATTATTGGAGTAATAAACACCTACTAACGTATTTTGTTTTAACCCAAACAGTTTAGTATTGCTTGTCAAATATCTAATTCTATTCAGAAGCATTCGTGAAGCCGTTTTTTTATTTTTATAGGCAGTAAATAAAAAATCACTTATACTTTTTTCAATCCGCCTTTTAACCTTGTTTATTTTTTTTTCTGACATACTAATACTTAAACTCTGCCCTCCGTTATAACTGAAACAATATCCTAGATACTCAAACTGAGCTATTGAACTTTTATCAAAATTTAATGGATCAGGTGTTGTTTTTTCCCAGTTTATTTCAAGATCTAAGTCAGTACTAACTTGTTGCTTTAGTTTAGAAAACAATTTATTAGCAACGTCTTTATTCCCTAAAGTAACAACAACTATATCATCGACATAACGGGCATAAAATAAAACTCTATCATCTAACTTAATTGCAGTATCTAGCCTTTTCATATATAGCTCGGCCAAGTAAGCACTAACACCGACGCCCCTAGGTAACCCTTTAGGCATTCCAGATAAGTTTTCATATTCATCAAACAGAGATTTAAAGAGCAATTTGTTCTTAAAAGTCAAAAGAGCATCATTATCTATATAATCCATTAATTTATTGTTTGATATAGTTTCATAAAAAGACTTAATGTCTGTTCTTATTACACATTTCGATACATTGTTATCTAACACTTCTTTTAAAGAAGAAATTATGTTCTTCCTATTGCTTTGCTTTACTTTATAAGCTCTTTCTAAATTTATCTGCATTTGTTTTAATGCGAAAAAGTCATTAGGAGAGTCGGAAGGGATAACATATAAATCCTTTAGCTGTTTGCTTGTTTTTAAATTAAGCTTGATGCCAAATGAATTTTTAGAGACTTCTTGACTTATTTTGTTAAAAACGTTCGCATACTCTTGCTCTCTTTTATTTAATGACTTTTTCTTTCGGGAATTTAAATCAAGTACCTTTTGTTCAAATTTAGATTTTGAAATCTTTTTTTCTTTTCGTAATTTTTTAAATTCCTTGTAAATAGAATTCCATTTTTTGACATCATTTGTATATTTTTCTATTTTAGAAAAAACTGAAAAAAATGAGTCTAAATCATTTCCTTTACGCTTTTCTAAATCATAAATTTTTCTAAAATTCTCTTCTGAAAAACTCTGATCAATCATAAAAATCTCGATTTCTTGTTATCTGACTTCATATTAAATGAAATGTCTAAAATGTATACGTCATAATACACACAAAGCCTACCAATTAAAAATAGGACTTAAATAAATGGCATCAAAGTTATGTGTACTTCCTTAATGTATTAAAACACTAAAATTCATAAATTTAATCATCACAAAAACATATGAATGAAGAAACATTTCACAAGTTAAAAAATGTTCTAAAAGAATCTATACCATCAATTCTCGGGTTAATTCATCCTGATACTCGGACTGTAAAAGCTCAAATAACCCAATATGAAGATACCGAGTGGTTTAAGTTCTATCAATTAGATATACAATCACTTTTTGAAATAACTAATGATCAAAGTAGACCGCACCGTGAATGTTCACAAGCCTTGTATTGCGGGCTTCGAAATTATCAATGTATTTTGAAATACAAAACCTCAATGGCCGACCTTTTTAAAGTTTTTTCAATTTATCCTAACGATAAAACACTTTTACAGATAGTTGATATTGACCGACTAACAATCTTCTATCCACCAATTCAATTACATATAGCAAAAGCGGTTGTTTCAAATAATTATGAACTCTTATCTCAATATGGAAAAGTCATTGGATCAGCTCTAAAGATTCCTAAAAGAAATTACCCTGAACTTGTTTTTGCTGTCTGGTATTTACTTTCAACCGATTGCTATTCGGAGCTTTCACGGTCTCAAAAAATCGATCTTTTAACTCCTTTTTATTCAACATTCAAAGAACCTGAAAGTCTTCTACAGGAAATAGGACGAATTAAAAGAAGCTTGCAACTACATAAATAATCAAAAAACGTGTCGGTGAATAAATAAACTCATTTCCATAAAGTTGTCTCCAACGTTGCAACGTTAATTATTTATTAACGAAATGGAGGTTTCTTTATGTCACAAAAAACAAATCAATCTGAAAACCAAACCACCCCGCACGAAGAGATTTTATCTCCCACGCCATGCGAGGGAGATAAAACTCTGAGAGCGGCGGTTGCCACTTCAATGGGTGCCTCACCTTGTAACACAGCACCCTGCAAATACACGCAGGAACAAAGCAGGCACATTTGTCCATTACGCTGTGCATTGGACAGCCTTTATTTATCCTTCCACGGAACGACGTTCGAAAAAGTTGAAGACCGTTTATTTGATTTAAAAAACATAGCTCAGGGTAATTCATCCATTCGCACGTCTCAGGCTTTTTATCAAATCTTAGATCATCAGTTTGAGGTTAAAGCGAAAGGGGCTGGGAAGTTTGCCTACGTGTTGGAAGATAACTGGTTTCGTATTGAGGTCTCGTCGGCTAAATCGAAAAAGCTGCCTTTGGCTTATGTGCAAATCAGAAGCGAGTTATTAACTTTTCAACCGTTGAAGGTGATCATTAAGAAGCTTAAAAAAATTATCCATTTAATCGGTGACTATAAAGATGAACCACGAATCAGCCGCTTGGATATGTGTTTGGATTTATATACAACCGATCACTTTAGTTTCGAGCAGATTAATGAAGAACAATGGAAAACCAAAGCAACGCAAATCAGCGCGTTTTATACCAATAAAAAATGTTCCGGTTATTCGATTGGCAAAGGCGATATTGTGGGACGAATTTACAACAAGCTTTTGGAAATAAAACTTTCCGGAAAAGAGTACCTTCTTCCGCTTTGGAAAGAAGAGGGGTGGAACGGTGAACAGGACGTTTGGCGCGTGGAGTTTCAATTTAGACGTGCCTTTTTGCAAGAAGCCAATATTTTGTTCTTGAGTGACTATTTATTGAATCGTCAGAACCTATGGCACTATGCTTCTCAGCACTGGTTACAGCTTGTGCAACCGAATGATCAAGATTCAAACCCGTCACGCTGGCCGGTTCATCCCGCTTGGCAGGAAATTTCCCGTGCGTGTTCCTGTACCGAACCCAAACGCCTGAGACGGGTCTCGAAAGAGCGTATCCCGTCGAATCACTATTTGTTTGTGGCTGGGTTTGGGGCGATCACGTCATTCATGGCCCGAGAAGGCATCACTGATATTGGTGAAGCTTTTGGCGAATATTGGCAACAAGCCGAAGAGTTCCACAAGCAACACAAAGGCTTTGATCTTAACCAATACTTACAATCCAAGGTTGAGGAAAAAGCCAAACGGTTCAACAAGATTCAGGAGAAATAACCCATGAGTGAGCAAAAAACGCTCACTCTCCAACAAGCGGCGGTATTTTTGCAATGCAACCCTGAGACGGTCAGACGGCTGGCTCAGGCGAAAAAAATTCCGTCCGCTAAGCTTGGACGCAAGTGGGTATTTATCGAACAAGACCTTGCACAATTTATCCGAAATCAATATTCTATTGGCGAGAGTGTTGTGCAAGTTGTTGACAACAATGAGGAATCTTCATTATGTCAATATACAAACGAAACGCTATCTGGTGGACTGAATTCATTGCACCAGACGGAAGAAGAATACGACGCTCTACTGGGACTGAAGACAGACGCTCGGCAGAAGAATACGAAGTAAAGCTGAAACATGACCTTTGGCGGGTTCATCACTTAGGTGAAAAGCCCAGAATGTTATGGAAAGAAGCGGTCGTTCGTTTCATGCGTGAGAAACAGAACAAAGATCAAACCAATGAAGTGAGCATCTTCAAATACCTTGATCCTTTTCTGGGTCACATGTATGTCGATGAAATTCGCCGTATGCATGTGGACGAAATCATTCAACAGCGGTTGAAAGAAGGCGTCACCAATACGACGATTAATCGTTTGCTTCAGAAACTGAGAGCCGTACTCAACAAAGCACACAAAGAATGGGAGGTGAAATGCGATCCTCCTTACATCAAACTCTTGAAGGAACCCAAAAGACGTGTTCGCTGGATTACGGAAAGCGAAGCGCAGAAGCTGATTATGGCATTACAGCCACACACAGCGGATATGGTGGTCTTTTCTTTGGAAACAGGGCTGAGGGAGTCCAATGTGACCTTGCTCCGATGGGATCAAGTGGATCTTTCCCAACGCATTGTTTACATAGAAGGGGACGATATTCTGAAAAGTGATCAAGCTTTTGTGGTGCCGCTTTCCGATGTCGCGGTCGAAGTAATCAAAAAGCAGGTCGGTAAACACTCAGAACGTGTGTTTACGTTCAGAGGGAACCCGGTTCGACGCGCTAATACCAAGTCTTTTAAAGAGACTTGCAAAGCGGTTGGATTAACGGATTTTCGCTGGCATGATTTGCGCCATACTTGGGCCACGTGGCATATTCAGAGAGGAACGCCTTTGGAAGTGCTTCAAGAACTTGGGGGCTGGTCGGACTATAAAATGGTTAAGCGGTACGCGCATTTTAACCACCAGCATTTACAGAAATTCGTCAATCGCGGAACCCCGACAGACGTACCCACAATTTTCCCCACAAAGGTGAATTTTGGGTAATAAAAAAGCCCTGACTCACTTCGCTATAAAGCTAATGAAATCAAGGCTTTGAATTTGGTAGCGGGGGCTGGATTTGAACCAACGACCTTCGGGTTATGAGCCCGACGAGCTACCAAGCTGCTCCACCCCGCATCAATTGATGTGGCGTATTATAGAGTGTTACGAGAATATTTCAAGGACTTTCCCGGATTAATTTCGTAATCCTTTCAAAAACGGCCAGGCCTGGCCGTTTTACACTTTCTTTTCTATTTCTTGTAAAACGGATGCGCGAATTCTGACGCTATTCGATATACTTTAGGCAACGTGAATTTAAGGTAAGTTTTAGATGTCAGTTTCGGGAGAACCGACCAGAGTGATGTTGGTGGATAACGAGTCGGCGCGTGCGGCGTTGTTGTCCAAAGCATTGGAAGACCATGGTTACCAAGTGGTGGCCAGGGTGGCCCCTGGCCCGAGTTTGCTTTCTAAGGTGGCCAAAATCATGCCGGATATGATTGTGATTGATACGGACTCGCCGGATCGGGATATTTTGGACAGTATGTCGTTGCTGAATGAGCATAACCCGATGCCGGTGGTGATGTTTGCGGACGAGGATAATGAGACCATTATTCAGGAAGCGATTCGTTCCGGTGTGAGCGGCTATATCGCGAAAGGAGTGGACAAGGAACGCGTTAATTCCATTATGAGTGTGGCGGTGGCGCGTTTTCGTGAGTATCAAGCCTTGAAGAACGAGTTACGCGAAACCAAGGATGAACTGGAAAGCAAGAAGGTGATTGATAAAGCCAAGCGCTTATTGATGCTACAGAAGAAGGTTTCCGAAGATGAGGCTTATGAGGCGATGCGCAAGATGTCAATGGATCGGAATATTCGGATGGTTGACGTTGCGGAGAATATTATCAGTGTGCTGGAGTTGTGAGGGGCAGTATGACGCAAATTAATATCGGATTCATTCCATTGACAGACAGCGCACCTCTGGTCGTGGCCCAGGAACAGGGTTTTTTCGAAAAGGAAGGGTTGGACGTTCGTTTGCAGCGCGAGGTGTCCTGGTCGAATATCCGTGACAAATTGACGTTTGGCGAAATCGAGGCCGCTCAAATGTTGGCTCCGATGTTGATGGCGTCCACTTTGGGCGTAGGCGGCTTGAAAAAACCGTTGGTCACGGCTTATTCATTTGGCTTGAATGGCAATGCAATCAGTGTGTCGAATGCGTTGTATCGTGAAATGCTGCCGTATGAGGACAAGGTGCTGGCGAAGCCGGAATTGAGCGCTCAGGTTTTGAAAAAAGTGATTGATGCCCGACAAGGAGCCGGAAAAGAACGCCTGCGATTTGCGGTGGTGTTTCCATTCTCGATGCATCACTATTTGTTGCGCCACTGGTTGAGCAGCGCCGGGATTTCCCCTGAGCAAGATGTGCAAATCGTCGTGGTGCCGCCACCCAGTGTGGTCAAAGCGATGGAAGAGGATTTGATTGACGGTTATTGCGTGGGGGAACCTTGGGGCACCCATGCCGCGATGCGCAAAGCCGGGGTGACGCTGATTACGGGGTATGAGATTTGGAATAACGCGCCCGAGAAAGTGTTGGGGGTGACGAAAACCTGGGCGGAAGCCAACTCGGAAACGCATCGCAAGTTGATTTGGGCGTTGTATCAAGCCAGTGAATGGATTGATCAGCCTGACAATAAGGAAACTTTGGTGCATTGGCTTGCGCAGCCGCAATACGTGGGGGCGCCGGAGTCGTCGCTTTGGAATTGTATCAATCAGGAGATATATCACCCGGATGATCAGCTTCGTCGCCAGGTGCCGAACTTTACGACGCCGTTTAAATATTTAGCCAACTTTCCATGGCAGTCGCATGCCGATTGGATATTGCAACAAATGCAGGCGTGCGGGCAATTGGCCGAACCGTTGGATGTGGCGGCCGTATCGGAATCCATTTACTGGACAGACTTATACCGAGATGTGGTGGGCGGCCATGGTGTGACCTTGCCCAGCGCGAATCGTAAGCCGGAAGGGGAGCATTGCGCTCCCTGGTTATTGGAAGGCATTCAAATGGGAGAAGATTGCTTTATTTAAGTGCAATTGAACTGTTTTGGAACATGATGATGTGGTCTTAAGCGGCGCCTTATTCCAATGTTTTTTATTTAACTGTATGTTTATAAAATAAAATTAATTTTTTGGCACGGATATCGTTTAAAGAAAGCTAAATTGAAGAAAAGAGTGTAGACGCTCACGGACTGTTTCCCGAATGGGAGGCAAGTCCGTGGGCGTTTTTTTTTGCTTTTAAAAAGTTCAACGCCGAAACTTAAATAAAAGTAATGTGAATCCATAATGCCGCGAACAGCAAAGGAAGAAACATGATGACACAGACAGGACGACGTACATTTATCAAGAAGACCGTTTTGGCGATGGCTGCAACGTTTGCGTTTGCATCCAACTCGGTTTACGCATTGGGCGACCCGGAAAAGGAAGACTTGAAATTCGGTTTCATTAAATTAACCGATATGGCGCCTTTGGCCATTGCCTATGAAAAGGGGTATTTTGAAGACGAGGGCCTGTATGTGCAGTTGGAAGCGCAAGCCAACTGGAAAGTGTTGTTGGACCGTGTGATTGACGGGCAACTGGACGGCGCGCATATGTTGGCCGGCCAGCCGATTGCCGCCACCATTGGGTATGGCACCAAAGCCAATGTCATTACGCCGATTTCGATGGACCTGAACGGCAATGCGATTACGGTTTCCAATAAAACCTGGGAAGAAATGAAACCGCATGTCGCCATGAAAGACGGTAAACCAGAGCATCCTATCAGTGCGGCGGCCTTGAAGCCGGTGGTGGAAGCGTATAAGGATGCCGGTAAGCCGTTCAAAATGGGCATGGTTTTCCCGGTGTCGACCCATAACTACGAGCTGCGTTACTGGCTGGCCGCTGGCGGTTTGAAGCCAGGTTATTATGCGCCTCATAAAGGAGACACCGCCGGCACCTTGGATGCCGACGTGCTATTGTCGGTTACGCCTCCGCCGCAGATGCCCTCAACGATGGAAGCCGGCACGATTGAAGGGTACTGCGTTGGTGAACCATGGAACCAGCAAGCGGTTTTCAAAGGCATCGGTGTGCCGGTGATTTCCGATAATTCCATTCAAAAGAATAACCCTGAAAAAGTGTTCGGGCTGCGTGAAGACTTTTACAAGGAATATCCGAATACGACCATCCGAATCGTGAAAGCGATGATTCGGGCTGCGAAATGGTTGGATGAAGAGAACAATAAAAACCGTCCTGAAGCGGTGAAAATCCTTTCCCAATCGCATTATGTCGGTGCGGATTATAAAGTCATCGCGAATTCCATGACCGGCACCTTCGAATATGAAAAAGGTGACAAACGCTCGGAACCGGATTTCAACGTTTTCTTCCGTTATAACGCGACCTATCCATATTATTCCGATGCCGTTTGGTACATGACGCAAATGCGTCGTTGGGGACAAATTTCCGACTATAAGCCGGATTCCTGGTATCAGGATATGGCGAAAAAGGTCTATCGTCCGGACATCTACAAAAAAGCGGTTGAGGCTTTGATTGAAGACGGCGTGATGGAAAAGTCCGAGTTCAAAGAGGTGTTTGCAACCGATGGTTATCGCGGTGTGCAGGATGATTTTATGGACGGCATTCCGTATGACGGACGTAAACCCAATGCTTATATTGATAGTCTGAAAATCGGCTTGAAAGGTAAAGATACGCTTTAAGTTAAAAGTGACGTTTGGCCCCGTTTTGTTCCAGGGGCCTTTTTTAAGATTCAAAGGTGAGTGATATGAATCCTTTAAAGTGGGCGATGGTAGCGCCTTTTTATAAATTGATGGCCGGTGAAGACCGCAAAAGCCAAGTGAACCTGATTTTGAAAACCATTGGGTTGCCATTGTCAGGCCTGGTCATTTTCCTTTTGTTATGGCAGGGCGCCGCCTCGCATATCAATACTTCGCTGGGGCAATTCCCTGGGCCGGTTCAAACGTACGAGCAGTTTGAAGCCTTGCAGGCGGAAGCCAAAGCCGAGGGTGTCAAAGAACAGGCGTTCTATGAACGGCAAGAAGCCCGTAATGCCAGAAAACTGGAGAAAAACCCGGATGCCGAGGTCAAGATTCGGGACTATATCGGCCCGCCGACATTCTTTGACCAGATTGGCCGTAGTTTGGTGACGGTGATGAGCGGGTTCATTCTCGCGTCGATTATTGCCATTCCGATTGGCATCATCATCGGCTTGAGCGCCAATGCTTACGCCGCCGTTAACCCGTTGATTCAAATTTTTAAACCGGTTTCGCCGTTGGCTTGGTTGCCGTTGGTGACGATGGTGGTGTCGGCCCTGTATGTCACGGATGATCCGGCGTTCGATAAAGCGTTTTTGAACTCCATGTTCACCGTGTTGTTGTGCTGCTTATGGCCGACCATCATTAATACCGCCGCGGGTGTGGCGACGGTGACGCAGGATTTGAAGAATGTCAGTCAGGTATTGCGCTTAAGTTGGTGGACGCATGTTCGCAAAATCGTTCTGCCATGTTCCATTCCGATGATGTTTACCGGTTTGCGTATCTCGTTGGGGATTGCCTGGATGGTTTTGATCGCGGCAGAGATGCTGGCACAGAACCCAGGCCTGGGCAAATTTGTCTGGGATGAGTTTCAGAATGGGAGTTCCGATTCCTTAGGCCGCATTATGGTGGCTGTCATCACAATCGGTATTGTCGGGTTCTTTTTAGACCGGGGCATGCTGATGTTGCAAAAAGCCGTGTCCTGGGACAAGTCGGTCACATTACGTTAAGCGCGAGGAGAAAAAAATGTCAGAAGTCCACTTAGAACTCACTCATGTGGGGATTGAGTTTCCGACGCCGAAGGGGCCTTTCCGCGCTTTGGAGAACGTTGATTTGAAGATCGATAAAGGCGAGTTTATTTCATTGATCGGCCATTCGGGTTGCGGGAAATCCACGGTATTGAACATTGTCGCCGGTCTGTATGGTGCCACCGAAGGCGGCGTCCTGTTGGACGGACGCGAAGTCAATGAACCGGGACCGGAAAGAGCGGTGGTGTTTCAAAACCATTCCTTATTGCCTTGGTTGACCGCTTATGAAAATGTTGAGTTGGCTGTTGACCAAGTGTTTAAAAGAACCAAAAGCGCGGCTGAAAAAAAGGAATGGATTGAGCACAACTTGAAATTGGTGCATATGGACCACGCCATGCATAAGCGGCCGGATGAAATTTCCGGGGGCATGAAGCAGCGCGTCGGTATTGCCCGTGCTTTGGCCATGCAACCCAAAATCATGTTGATGGATGAGCCGTTCGGGGCTTTGGATGCCTTGACTCGGGCGCATTTGCAAGACTCCTTGATGGAGATTCAAAAAGATCTGAATAACACCGTGATCATGATTACGCATGACGTCGATGAAGCCGTATTGCTATCCGACCGTATTGTGATGATGACCAATGGCCCGGCGGCCACCATCGGTGAAATTTTGAAGGTGGATTTACCGCAGCCGAGAGATCGTCTGGCCTTGGCGGATGATCCGACTTATAACCACTACCGTTCCGAAGTGCTGCGTTTCTTGTATGAAAAGCAACGCAAGGTGGAACACTGAGGGCGGACGCTGTGAAATCGAAGTTGGTTTTAATCGGTTCCGGTATGGCCGGGACGCGTTTTCTGGAGAACCTTCTGGAGACGGCTCCGGATCAATACGAGATTGAAGTGTTTAATAAAGAACCGGTGGGCGGATATAATCGCATCCTGTTGTCCCCGGTTTTATCGGGCGAGAAGCAGTGGCCGGAGATTGTGACCCATTCGCCGGAGTGGTTCCAGGAGCGCGGCATTCGATTGCATCTGGGGAAAACCATTTCGTCGATTGATTCGGTCGGGAAAGTGCTTACGACTTTTTGCGGCGAAACGGTTTTTTACGACAAGCTCGTCATCGCGACGGGTTCCAAACCCTTTACCTTGGATATTCCCGGCAAGGACCTTCCGGGCGTGGTGACGTTTCGCGATATTCGGGATGTCGAAAGCATGGTGGCGGTCTCTGAAAACCGGGGCAAGGCTGTTGTCATCGGTGGAGGGCTGCTGGGGCTTGAAGCCGCTTATGGTTTGTTGAAAAGAGGCATGACCGTCACCGTCGTACACCGCAATCCGGTGCTAATGAATGTGCAGATGGACCAGGAAGCGGGGCAGCTTTTGAAAAATCATTTGATGTCCGGATTGGACGGCTTACCGGGAATGGCGTTTCGGTTAGGCGCGAATGTCGTTGAAATCGAGGGCGATTCGTGTGTGACATCGGTGCGCCTGGACAGTGGCGAAGTGCTGGCGACGGATTTAGTGGTCATGGCCATCGGGATACGCCCGAATGTCGCTTTGGCGGAAATGTCCGGCATTCGGGTCGACAACGGAATCTGGGTGAATGACCGGTTGGAAACCGATACCCGTGACATTTATGCGCTGGGTGAATGTACGGAACACCGCGGTCGAACCTATGGCTTGGTGGCACCACTGTATGAACAGGCGCAAGTGCTGGCGGACGTCTTGGCAGGTAAGGTGGCTGAATATACCGGGTCCTTGACGTCCACCATGTTGAAAGTCACGGGCGTGAATTTATTTTCCGCGGGCCGCTTTCATTCCGAGGACGATACCCAAAGCATTATTTTTCGGGATCTGGCCAGAAACATTTACCGAAAGGTGGTGCTGAAAAACGGGCAGGTTGTGGGGGCGCTGTTATTTGGAGACACCACCGGCGCGAACTGGCTGTTTGATTTATTACGAAAACGTGAAGACATCACCGCCATGCGCGAGACATTGGTATTCGGTCCAGGGTATGCCTGATGGAACCGACCGTCACAGGAGAACGGATATGAAACAGAAAATCATCATTATCGGAAATGGCATGGTCGGGCACAACTTCGTGGAGAAGTTGGTCGACAGCGAGCAGTTCCACCAGTTTGAAGTCACCGTATTCGGTGAAGAACCGAGAGCGGCTTATGACCGGGTGTATCTGTCATCGTATTTTTCCGGAAAAACCGCCGAAGACCTGTCTTTGGTCGCGCCGGGGTTTTATGAGGAAAACGGGGTGGACTTGCGCTTGAAGGATAAGGTGGTCGCCATCGACCGTCGCGCGAAAACCGTGACGTCCGAATCCGGTGAAACCTTGCCGTACGATAAATTGGTTTTGGCAACGGGCTCCTATCCTTTTGTTCCGCCGATTAAAGGAAATGACCGGGAAGGTTGTTTGGTCTATCGCACGATTGAAGATTTGGACGCGATTCAAGCGGCGGCTGAATCCGGTCGTGTCGGAGTGGTGGTCGGTGGCGGTTTGCTTGGGTTGGAAGCGGCCAAGGCGCTGAAAGATTTAGGTTTGGAAACGCATGTTGTGGAGTTTGCCCCGCGTCTGATGCCGGTCCAGTTGGATGACGGAGGCGCGGCACTACTGAAACGAAAAATCGAGCACCTGGGTGTCAGTGTGCATGTTTCCAAAGCTACGACGGAGATTGTCGCTGGAGAGCAGCACCTCAATAAGATGGTGTTTTCGGATGGTGAATCCTTAGAGACCGATATCGTATTGTTTTCGGCGGGTATCCGGCCTCGGGACGAGCTGGGACGTTTGGCCGACTTGGAGCTGGGACCGCGTGGCGGGATTCAAATCAATGATTACTGTATGACGTCCGACCCGGACATTTATGCCGTCGGTGAATGCGCTTTACACGAAGGCATGATTTACGGATTGGTGGCGCCCGGATACGCCATGGCACAAGCCGTCGTCAATCAATTGAATGCGCAGCCCGGTGAATTTTCCGGTGCGGACATGAGCACGAAGTTGAAGTTGATGGGGGTGGATGTCGGTTCCATCGGCGACCCGCACGGCAATGACGAGAATGCGTTGTCTTATGTTTATGAAAACGGGCCTGAAGAGATTTATAAAAAAATCGTGGTGTCTTCCGACGGCCAGAAGCTGTTGGGCGCGGTGCTGGTGGGGGATGCCGAAGATTATGGCAACCTGTTGCAATTGATGCTCAATGATATCGATTTGCCCGAGCATCCCGACAGCTTGATTCTGCCCAATCGTGATGGGGCCGCCGACAATCTGTTCGGGCCGGATGCCTTACCGGAAACCGCTCAACTATGTTCCTGTTACGACGTTTCAAAAGGCGATGTGGTTCAGGCGGTGGATGGCGGCTGTTGCACCATGGCCGATTTGAAGGCGACAACGCAGGCGGGGACCGGTTGTGGTGGCTGTGTGCAGTTGGTGACCAATGTTTTGAACAGTGAGCTGTCGAAACGCGGTGTGGAAGTGAATACCGATATCTGTGAACACTTCAGCCATACCCGCCAGGAGTTGTTTCATCTGTGTCAGGTCGGTGAAATCAAAACGTTTCAGGATTTGATTCACAAACACGGTCGAGGGCACGGCTGCGAAATCTGTAAACAGGCCGCCGGCAGTATTTTCGCATCTCTGTGGAACAGTTATGCGCTGGAACCGGACAAAATTCCGTTACAGGACACCAATGACAACTATTTGGGCAATATGCAGAAAGACGGCACCTATTCGGTGATTCCCCGTGTGCCGGGCGGCGAAATCACGCCGCAAAAACTGATGGTTTTAGGGCAGGTGGCGACACAATACAAGCTGTATACCAAAATCAACGGCGGGCAGCGCATCGTGTTGTTTGGTGCTCAGATGAATGATTTGCCCGCCATTTGGAAAACGCTGATTGAGGCCGGATTCGAATCCGGTCAGGCCTACGCCAAAGCGTTACGGACCGTGAAATCCTGCGTCGGGTCGACTTGGTGTCGTTATGGCTTGGACGATTCCGTCACCATGGCGATTGACATGGAAAACCGTTACAAAGGTTTGCGCTCGCCGCACAAGATCAAGATGGGGGTGTCCGGTTGTACGCGTGAATGTGCCGAAGCTCAGGCCAAAGACATCGGGTTAATTTCCACTGAAGAAGGCTGGAACCTTTATGTTTGCGGCAACGGCGGGATGAAACCGCGTCATGCGGATTTGTTCGCCACTCGTCTGACCCAGGAAGAGGTGTTTCGTTATGTTGATCGTCTGTTGATGTTTTATATCCGAACCGCCGACCGTTTACAGCGAACCGCGACGTGGATGGAAAACCTGGAGGGGGGGCTGACTTACCTGCAAAAGGTGATTATCGACGATTCACTGGGTATTGGAGTGGAGTTGGAATCGCAAATGGCCGCCCTGAGAGATTCTTACCAGTGCGACTGGCAACGAGCGATTGAAGACCCGGCTTTCACGAAACGTTTCCGGTCTTTTGTCAATGTCGAAGACAAGGCGCCGCAATATTTTGTGCAAGAAAGGGGGCAAATCCGTCCGGCGACCGAACAGGAAACGCTGGACGGGATTGCCGTGGAAATTCGCGATATTGCCTGATTGGGAAAATATGGCCAGGCCTGGTCAATTTAAGAATTGGAAAGGAATGAGAGAATGAACGAGTTTCAACCGGTGTGTAAGATGGAAGAGTTGGTGCCGGATGCGGGCGTCGCGGCTTTGATGCAGGATACGCAAATCGCTTTGTTTTACGTCGGGGGCGAGGTGTTCGCGATCGATAACTTCGACCCTGTCGGGCGGGCAAATGTGATGTCGCGGGGCATGACCGGCGATTTAAACGGTGAGTTGATGGTGGCGTCGCCATTACAAAAGCAGCATTACAGCCTTCGAAGCGGCGAGTGCCTCGATAATCCGGAAATCGTCATTCCTGTTTACGAGGCTTGCATCGATGGCGACTGGGTCAAAGTGCGTGTGCCATGAAGAAGCCGATATCTTCCTTTAGTGCCGCTGTCGAGACCACCTGCCCTTACTGCGGTGTGGGTTGCGGGATGACGGTTCAAACCCGAGAGGCGGGTCTTGAAGGTGTGCCGGAAGTCAAAGTGTCCGGCAGCCGTCGTCACCCGGCTAATTACGGAAAGTTGTGCGTTAAAGGTGCCGCGGCCGGTGAAACCACCGGGCTTGACGGGCGAATGTTACACCCGCAGATTGACGGTCGTATCGTGGATTGGGAAACCGCTTTGTCGGATGTCGCGAACAACTTTAAACGCATCATTGAAGAACATGGCCCAGATGCGGTGGCTTTTTATGTCTCAGGCCAGTTTTTAACCGAAGATTATTATGTCGCCAATAAGCTGATTAAAGGCTTTATCGGCACCGCCAATATTGATACCAATTCGCGCTTGTGCATGGCGTCGGCGGTCGCGGGCTATAAACGTGCGTTCGGAGTGGATACGGTTCCGTGCAGCTATGAAGATTTGGAACAGGCCGACTTGATTACCCTGGTGGGCTCGAATGCCGCTTGGGCGCATCCGATTGTGTATCAACGTATTGCCGCCGCTAAAAAAGCACGGCCGACCATGAAAATCGTCGTGATCGATCCGCGCCGGACAGCCACCTGTGATTTGGCCGATTTGCATCTGCCTATCCGTCCCGGCAGCGATGCGGCGTTGTTTAATGGCTTGTTGGCGTACTTATCGAACAACGAAGCCATCGACCAGGACTATATCGCCCGTCACACCGAAGGCTTTGAGGCCGCGTTGGAAACGGCACAATTTGGGCAAGGCGATTTGCATCAGTTGGCCCGGGATTGTGACGTGGAGGTTGACGCTTTACAGACCTGGTTGGATTGGGCGACGCACACCCCAAAAATGGTCACACTTTATTCGCAAGGCGTCAATCAATCGACTTCCGGTGTTGATAAATCCAATGCCATTATCAACTGTCATTTGGCGACCGGACGGATTGGGAAAGTCGGTGCCGGTCCGTTTTCCATCACGGGGCAACCGAATGCGATGGGCGGTCGGGAGGTGGGCGGACTGGCTAACCAGCTGGCGGCGCATATGGATTTTAACCGTCCCGAAGATATCGAACGGGTCGAACGGTTTTGGCAAGCGCCGAACATGGCCCGACAAAACGGGTTGAAAGCGGTGGACATGTTTCAAGCCGTCGCGGACGGCCGAATCAAAGCCATTTGGATTATGAATACCAATCCGGTGGCTTCCATGCCGGATGCGGATGCGGTGAAGCGTGCCCTGCAAGCCTGTGATTACGTCGTGGTGCAGGATTGCATGCAGCACACCGATACGACGGCGGTGGCCAAGGTGTTATTGCCGGCGGCGACCTGGGGTGAAACGGACGGTGCCGTTACCAATTCGGATCGCACGATTTCGATTCAGCGCCGCTTTATGGCGGGGCCGGAAAATGCCCGTCCGGATTGGTGGATTTTGTCCCAAGTTGCGGAACGAATGGGCTGGGGCGACGCGTTCAATTACCGTTCCGCAGTGGATATTTTTCGTGAACATGCTCGTTTATCCGGTTTTGAAAACGACGGCGCTCGGGATTTTGATATTTCGGCTTTTTCAAATATCACCGAAGCGGAATACCAACAGTTTGAACCAGTGCAATGGCCGGTGAATGCGAAGGCGCCGCAGGGGACGCCGCGCATGTTTACCGACGGCCGGTTTTACACGCCGTCGGGCAAAGCGCAGTTGATCGCGATTGAACCCAGAGCGCCTCAAAACCGGGAAAGCTTGGAAACGCCTTATGTCTTCAATACCGGGCGGGTGCGAGATCAATGGCACACCATGACACGCACGGCCAAGACACCGAAATTGATGGCGCACAAGGACGAACCTTATTTGGTGATGCATCCGGACGATGCTCAAGCGGTTGGCGTGGCATCGGGGGAACTGGTGCTGGCACAAAATGGTTTGGGTCGTTATGTCGGACGGGTGGAAATTTCGGACGGGCAGCGTAAAGGCGACGTTTTTGCGCCGATTCACTGGACCAGCCAACACGCCAGTGAGGCGCGAGTGGACGCCTTGATTCCGGCCAACGTCGATCCGATTTCGGGGCAACCGGAGCTGAAACATGCGCGCGTTTCGCTGAAGCCGTTCGGTGCGAAGTGGTATGGCTTTATTTTAACTCGAGAGCCTTTGAAGATGGCGGCTTTGCAAGGTTGTCACTGGGTGAAAGTGACCGGACAGCAGTTCGTTCGTTATGAAATTTCCGGGCGTCTGCCCATTGAAAACACCCAGGCCTGGGCAAAACAAGTATTGGCACCGAAAGAGCAAGGTTCCGATTGGTTGGAGTATGGCGATGATGCCCAGCAACGTTATCGCGCGGCCGTTTTGGAAAATAATCGGATGCAATCGGTGGTGTTCATTGAACCGGGACACGACATGCCGAGCCGGAACTGGTTGGGCAGTTTGTTTACCGAGTTGGCGTTGGATGATGCGCAACGCCGTAGTGTGCTGGCTGGACGAACCAGCGGTGTGAAAGATCCCGGAAAAATGATTTGCAGTTGCTTCGGTGTCGGTTTGAACACCATTGTGGAAGCGATTCGGTCTCAGGAACTGCATTCGGTGGAAGCGATCGGGAAAGCATTGAAGGCGGGCACGAATTGCGGCAGTTGTGTGCCGGAATTGACTGAAATTTTAGCGGTGGAGCTGGCGTCTGAATTGTCCGGCACGGAGGGGTGAACCATGGATTATTTACCGATTTTTACAAACATCCGAAACCAGCATTGCCTCATTGTGGGAGGCGGGCCGGTGGCGGCGCGCAAGGCAGACTTATTCATTCAAGCAGGTGCGATTGTCACGGTGATTGCGCCGAAGCTGGCGGGAGAAATGCAATTTCATTTGGCTCAAGGGAAAATCATTTGGCAAATGGGGCGGTTTTCCGAGGCGGTGATGCGGGATGTGCCGGTTCCGAAATTGGTGATTTCCGCAACGGATCGACAGGAGGTCAATCTGGCGGTATATCGATATTTCAAGGCACATTCCATTCCGGTTAATGTGGCCGATCAAACCGAATATTGCGATTTTATCCTGCCGGCGATTGTCGACCGGTCTCCGATGACCATTGCCATTTCCACCGGGGGCCGTTCGCCGGTGTTGGCCCGAGTCATGAAAGCACGTTTGGAAACCATGATTCCGCAAGGTTTCAGTCGTTTGACGGCATTGGTGGGCGCGTATCGCGAAAAAGTCAAAGCGGCAATCCGGGAGCTGGAAGGGCGTAAGGTCTTTTGGGAAACGTTATTGGATGGGCTTTTTATCGATAAGGCCGTACACGGCAAAGACGGCGAGGCGGAAGCCTTAATCGATGAAAAACTGGAGCAGGTGATGCGCTCCGGCCAGACCGTGCCGAGGGGGGAGGTTTACATTATCGGTGCCGGTCCCGGGGACCCTGATTTGATGACCTTTAAAGGATTGCGTTTACTGCAACAAGCGGATGTCATTTTGTACGACCGGTTGGTGGCGCCGGAAATTTTGGAAATGGGCCGCCGCGAAGCCGAGCGCATTTATGTGGGCAAGAAAGAAAAATTCCATAAGGTGGCGCAACAGGACATCAACCAAATGTTGGTGAACCTGGCTCTGGAAGGCAAGCGGGTGGCGCGCTTGAAAGGTGGGGATCCTTACATTTTCGGACGTGGTGCCGAAGAGGTTGCGTTATTGGCCGAACATCAAATTCCATATCAGGTGGTGCCGGGCATTACCGCAGCGGCTGGGTGTGCCGCCTATGCAGGCTTTCCGTTAACCCATCGGGATTATGCCCAGTCGGTCGCACTGGTTACCGGTCATCAGCAGGATGGTGCTTGTGACATTGATTATGCCCGTTTGGCGCATTCCGGCGATACGATGGTGTTTTACATGGGGATTAAAAACGCACCGAAAATTCAGGCGGGTTTGATTGCTCACGGTATGTCGCCGACCACGCCGGCGGCTATTATCGAAAAAGGCACGCGTATCGACCAGAAAGTCACGGTGACGACCTTGGGGCAATTGTCGGAAACGGTGTCTTCGAACGCCATTAAGCCGCCAGCCTTGTTGGTGGTGGGGGAAGTGATTCGGGTTCGTGAACAGTTGATGGCAAAAAAGCATGACGAGCGAGTGCCGGCATGAGTGATCATCCGTTTTCCGAATACCTGCGGATTTTGGGAAAAGGTCCCAAAAGTCGACGTTCGTTGACTCAGGCGGAAGCGGCATCTGCGTTGAAAATGATTTTGTCGGGGCAAGTGACGGAAAAGCAGTTGGGTGCCTTTCTTCTGCTGATGCGGGCCAATGGCGAGTCGCCTCAGGAATTGATCGGGTTCGTGAAAGGGTTGCGGAGCGCGCTGGGATTGAACGCACAATCTGGCCAGGTGGATTTGGATTGGGCGGCTTATGCTGGGAAGTGGCGTTACCCGCCTTATTTTCTGTTGAGTGTGAAACTGCTGAATCAAATGGGCTATCGGGTATTGTTGCATGGGGACAGCGGGCAATTCGATAATCGTCAATATGCGTCGGCTTTTTTGGCGGAGTTGAATTTTCATCCGGCCGAATCGCTTGCCGACGCGGCGGAAGCCATTGAACAAGGCACATTAATCTATTTACCGTTAGAGGCCTATGCTCCGGCATTACGGGAGATTCTGCATTTGAAGTCGGAGCTGGGCGTTCGCACGGTGTTTAACACCGCGGTGAAATTACTGAATCCGTTGAATGCACCGGCGTCTTTGCAGGGCATTTTTCATAAAGGGGTCGAACAGTTGCATCACGACACCGCGAAAGCGGTCGGTGTGGCGGATAACCTGGTGTTTAAAGGAGAAGGTGGCGAGGCCGAGATTCGACCGGATGCCATGACGCATTTGTTTGTCAGTCGACGTTCGCATGATTCCTTGGAAAAGGTGGTCATGCCGGGAGTGATCGAACGTCAAACGCGTCCAAAGGAATGGCGCGCTCAGGATTTGTTGGCGCTCTGGCAGGGAAAGAGCGTTGACCTTTATGGGGAGCAGTCCGTGATGACCACCGCGGCGGCGGCTTTAATGTTGGTTGAAAAAATCGATATGGACCAGGCTATGTCAAAAGCGCATGACGCTTGGGTCGGGAGGATGGCATGTTAAAAGCAAATGTGGATTTACAACAGGATTACGATTCCGTATTGGCCGAAATCCTTGAAAAAACGCATCCAGTTACCGAGAAAGAGTGGCTGCCACTGAATCGTTTAGTTGGGCGGATTCTGGCGGAGGATGTTCTGTCACCACTGGATTTGCCGTCGTACAGACAAAGTGCGATGGATGGTTATGGCATTGCCGCGGGTGAAACCGTCGGCAGGCAAAAAGTCGTGACGACGATTTCAGCAGGCGATAAACCGGGGACGGTGACGATTGAACCCGGCCAAGCGGTTCGTATTATGACCGGTGCCGCGGTTCCGGCCGGCATTGACTATGTGATTCCTCAAGAACAAGCCCGAATTCAGGAAGACTCTGGAGTGACTTGGTTGTTGCTGAAAGGCGATGTTCCTAAACGAAACCATATTAAAGCCATTGGTTCCGATGTGAGCGAGGGGCAATGTGTCTTGAAAGCCGGGCATTGTTTGCGCCCTCAGGATATCGGATTGCTGGCTTCGATTGGCTTGACCACGGTGAATGTGTTTAAAAGGGTCAGGGTCGTGGTCCTGACTTCCGGTAATGAATTGGCCAGGCCTGGTGAAAGTTTGCAAACCGGGCAAGTGTATGACGCCAATGCGTTTTTAATCACGTCTTTGTGTGAAGCGTTGGATGTCGATGTATTGGCGCAGATTACCTTGCCGGATGAGGCCGAGGCCGTGAAAAAGACGTTTGATGACTGGCAGGATCAGGCCGATGTGATTTTGACCGTGGGCGGGGCTTCCGTAGGCGAAAAAGATTTCGTGGCATCGGTCATCCGCTCTTTACCGAACCATCGACGCTGGAAGTTGAAAATGAAACCGGCCAAGCCGTTTTCGATGGCGATGATGAACGATTGTATGATTCTGGCGTTACCGGGGAACCCCGTGGCGGCATTCATGAGTTTTCAGGTGTTGGCAAAGCCCGTGCTCAAAAAACGTTCGGGGCGGCGAGATTGGTCAGGAAACGTTATGAGTTATCCATTAAAAACAGGTCTGGATAATCGGCAACAACCCTTGCGCTGGCTGCCTGTGCGGGTGGTCGGTGAAGAGCTGGTACCATTAAAACCTTTGTCGGGTGGGGACTTGGCTGGGTTAAGTGCCTCTGACGGGTTTGTTCGATTCGAGTCCGGTCGTGAATATGCGGCTGGCGATGAAGTCCAGTTTTGGAGGATTTGACGTGTTGGGCGTCATCATTTTGGCGGGCGGAGAAGGCCGACGGATGCATGGAATGGATAAAGGGTGGTGCCGTTTTTCAAACGGCGAATCCTTTGTTGAAATCGTTATGTCGCAGTTGGAGCAATTGGGACAATATAACGAAGGGAAGCGGGTCAAATTGGTGATCAGCGCAAATCGAAACCTGCAAGCCTATCAATCACTCGGCAAAGCGGTTGTGCCGGATATTCGTTCAGGGTTTCATGGCCCTTTGGCGGGCATTGAGTCCGTGATGAGTGCGTTTCAGCATGCGTCGATTTCCCGCTGGTGCACCTGGCCGGTGGATTCCGTTACGGTTCCCAATGAAGCACTTCAGCGTTTAGTGGCGATGGACGATGGCAAAATCGGTTATCTCGCGGATGCGCATCGACAACATTTCGCCCATTTATCCATTCCATCCTCTTTTCGGGCATCGATTTCCGGTTATTTGAATGGCGGTGAAGGTTCGATTAAGGGATGGCTGACTCAACAGCAGGATCATGTGGTTCCTTTGAACCTGAATCCGGCAGAACGGATTGAAAATTGCAACCGTTGGCCGTTAACGGCCGACGGAACCAACGATGTTATTCGTCTTGAAAGCGGCGGTTGATGTCGAGGAAGTCGTCGAAGTTTTGCAGGAAAAGCTCGGCTAAATCAGGGTCGAAGGCTTTGCCTTTTTGTTCGCGAAAATAGTCGCGCACTTGCTCGGGTTCCCAAGCAGGTTTGTAGACGCGTTCGTGGCTGAGGGCGTCAAATACGTCGGCCAGGGCGCATACGCGGCCAGCAATGTGGATGTCTTTGCCTTTTAAACCATTCGGGTAGCCGAGGCCGTCAAAGCGTTCGTGATGTTGTTGTGCAATGATGGCGGCCATTTGTAGAACGGAGCGTTTGGAGTATTTGAGGATGTCGTAGCCGATTTGGCTGTGTGTTTTGATGGTCTCCATTTCCTCGTTGGTTAATTTTCCGGGTTTATTGAGGATGGCATCGGGAATGGCCACTTTGCCGATGTCGTGCATGGGCGCGGCGCGGTAGATTAGGTCGACGGTTTCGGCTTCGACGCCGTGTAGCGTGGCGAGCCGTTTAGCGTTTTCAGCCACTCGAACTACGTGCAAACCGGTTTCGTGTGAGCGTTCGTCAATGGCGGCGCCCATCATGTAGATGACTTCTTTCTGAGTCGCTTCAAGCTCGTCGTTAAGGTCTTGGATTTCAAAAACGGCTTGGCTGACTTTTTCTTCAAGGTGATTTTTGTAGTCATTCAGTTCTAAATGCGTATGAACGCGGGCGAGTACTTCTTCGTTGGCAAAAGGCTTGGTGATGTAGTCGACGCCACCGGCGCGGAAGGCGTCGACTTTGCCTTCGGTTTCATTGAGAGCGCTGATGAAGATAATGGGAATGCTGGCGGTTTCCGGTTCGGCTTTGAGGCGTTTACAGACTTCGAACCCATCCATATCAGGCATTTTGATGTCCAACAAGACCAAATCCGGTTTTTGAGCATGAATCGAGGCGAGTGCCATTTCACCATTGATGGCGACACGAACATTGTAGTGTTCGTCGGCCAGAATGTTGCTCAATAACTTGAGGTTGGCGGCGATGTCGTCAACAACAAGAATTTCATGCTGTCTGGGTGATGTGCGACTCACAAGCACTCCTTCCGGTAATGGCACGATGCAATCGGCGTTGGAAGTCGCAGATTGTCAGGTGGCGTGTTTTCATTGTAATTTTTATTCATGAAAATTTGAATTGTTAAATTACGTATCCGCTTTGGTCTCGGTTTTCGTTAATTCCATAATCAAGTCGAAACGATAGGCATCAACCAGTTTGCGCAAACCGCTCGCCAGAGCGATTTGGGCTTCCGGTAAGGCCTGGATAATCTCGGTAATGCTTTGAGCGTCGCCGATAACGGCCGCGCCATAGAGGCTGTCCCGCAGCGTTTCCGACAGTTGGGTCATATCCTGTTTCGACAGGTTCAACAACTTGGAACCTTCGTCTTCCAATTCACCGTCTTCGGCGTAGCGGTAATGCAAGGGGAGGTGATGCGCCATGCAATCATAGAGTTCTTCCGGGCGGTAAGGTTTACGCACAAAGTCATCCGAGCCGGCTTCCATGACTTCGTCGCGCTGGTCCTTGAAAACCGATGCGGTCAAGGCAACGATTTTGACTTGATCTCCGCCGGGCAGTTGACGGATTTTACGAGTGGCGGTGAGTCCGTCCATGACCGGCATGCGGCGATCCATCCAGATAAAGTGGGGCTGCCAGGTTTGAAAGAGTTCAATCCCTTTGGCGCCGTTTTCGGCAATTTTGACCTGGAAGCCGATTTGTTTGAGGATTTTTTGAATCAGCAATTGGTTTTCCAGTTGGTCTTCCACCACCAGAATACGCCACTCGGGTTCGCCGTCGGCCAGGCTGATCACGGTCTTTCCGTCCGAGCCGCCATTCGTGATGAGGTCCAGGTCGGTGGTGGCGTGTTTGACCTGAATGCTGAACGAGAAGATGGAACCTTCATTGGGTCTGGACTGTACGTGGATGTCGCCGCCCATCATATTGACGAACTGGCGGGTGATGGCCAAACCAAGCCCGGTGCCTTTTTGCGAGGTGGCATTGGCGAGCTGTTCAAACGGCATGAAGATGCGTTCGATGTCTTTTTGTTCGATGCCGGTGCCACTGTCTTCGACTTCAAACTTGAGCACGAGATTGCAGTCGTCGTCTTCCAGCGTGTCGAGTCGGAGGGTGATGCCGCCCTGGTTGGTGAATTTGATGGCGTTGCTCAGCAGGTTGATCAGGATTTGACGCAGTTTCGGTGCATCGCCGTGGATGATGCGAGGGAATTTCGAGGTTTGATCGACCAGCAGTTGCAAGCCTTTTTCGGAGGCGCGGATGCGCATCATGTCGGTGATGTTTCGAATGAGTTCCCCCAGATCGAAATCTTCGGCGTCCAGGCGGACATGGCCGGCTTCGATTTTCGACATATCGAGAACATCATTGACCAGTTGCAACAGGTGTTCGCCGGAATGGTTGATGATTTTCAGGTTATCTTTTTCGGTTTCCGGAATGTCGGAGCTTTGGGTCATTAAGGTCGAGAAACCAAGTATGGCGTTCAAGGGGGTACGCAGTTCGTGGCTCATATTGGCGAGGAAAGCGCTTTTGGCACGGTTGGAGGCCTCGGCTTTTTCTTTTTCTTCTTCCAGCGCTTTGGTGCGGTCTTGGACGATGGTTTCCAGGTTGTCATTCAGGTCTCGGATTTCTTTTTCGACCTTGACGCGTTGTCGGATATCCTGGCGTAGGTTTTTCTGCGTGCGTTGCAGTTCTTCTTCGTTTTGCTTCAAGGTGTCCAGCATCAGGTTGAATTCGTGTGACAGTTGGCCGACTTCAGCGACACCGTTTTCGTCGGCCACAGCCTCTTTATCGCCTTTGCGGATGCGTTTCATGGTGTCGATCAGACGATAAAGCGGGTCGGTCAGGCTCTTAGCGGCTAGGTAAGAAACCAGTAAGCCAATCAGTAGGGCACTGAAAGTGAAGAGCAAACTGTTATGAATGGTGGCCGAGATACTGTTTTGGCGCGGGGTCTGGTTGGTGCGCAGCTCCACCCAGCCGATGTAATGATTGTTATGACGAATCGGCCGGGCTAAATCAATATGGTGTTCGTTTTGGCTGATGACGGTGGCGCGATCCGACAGTTGGTGCTTTTGAGCCAGTAGGTGTTTGAGGTAATTGACACGGGCTTTGTCAGAGACGTATTGTCCGATACGTTCTTTATCGGTGTGGGCAATGACTTTTCCATCCATATTGATGACGGCGGCGTAGATAAGGTCTTTGTAGATTTCGAAATTGGAAATGACTTCTTCCAGGCCGACGTAGTCGTTAGCCATGACCCAAACCTGGCTATTAACCGCGAGCATGAGGCTGCGGTCCTGGGTTTCGGCCATGGCTTCTTCGTGCAGGAAGTCGCTGTGGTTGTGGATGGAGAAATAGGAAAAGACGCTGATCAGCAAGGTAAGTATGCCGGCGGTGCCTAAGATTAGTTGGTTACGGATGCTTTGGTTCCAAAGCTTCTGGATAAGGGTATTCATGGTTGCAACCTGATTGGGCGGACGTCTTTTTCAAATTCGGCCAAAAAGGTTTCGACCGGTTGGTAAGTCGTATTGGTGGCCGGTTCGTAATGACTCAGCTCCATGGACGACAGGATGGTTTGGCCTTCCGGCGTATCTTGCAAATGAAAGATGATGTGACCGACCTGTTGAAGGATTTTTTCGGGGACATTTTCTTTCACCACCAAACCGTTGTTGACCAAGTGCGGCGTTTCCCATTTGACCATGACCTTTTCGGCTACTTCCGGCCGTTCTTTGATAAAGGCTTGCCATGGCGGTGGCCAGGTGGAGGCGGCGTCGGTTTTGCCGAGATAGACGTTCATGATGGACGATTCCTGCGAACCGACATAATGATTGGTGATGTCCTGATTGATGTTCAAGCCGTGTTCATGCAAATACCACTGAGGCATGATGGTCGCGGCCAGCGCGGTAGGGGCTGGATAACTTACCGATTTGCCTTTCAGGTCGCTGACCTTTCGAATCGAACTGTCTTTTCGGACCAGAATGATGCCACGGAAATTTTCATCGTCTGCCATCTTTCCGAACACCGTGTAGCCATGCTTTAAGGATGCGACGGTTTGGTAAGGGTTTGGGAGTGCGAAATCGAAATGGCCGTGAAACAGTTTTTCGTTATAGGCGCGGTAATTTCGGGAGGCTTCCAAACGTAATTGACCGCCTTTCAAGTGCGTATTGATGTAATCAACCATCGGTTGATAGATTTCGAACAGGCGTTTGGGGTTGTGGAGCGGATGGACGCCGAAAATATAGACATTTTCCAGAATCGGGGGCGTGTCGGCATATTGCAACTTCGGCGTTGCGTTCGATGAATCGTTGCATCCGTTTAAAGAGATGAACATGAAGGACAAGAAGACCAAAAAAATCTTTTTACAGCAATGCATGGCGACTCAATAATCCCTCAAGATTTGTATTGATGATTGCAATATAGCATTGAGCCGAGCACGACTCAAGCGAATGCATGCAATATCTGTCATAAAAACGACCAGGCCTGGCCGTTTTGGAGATTTCTAGAATTGTTTGATGGTGGCGGTGACGACGCCCCAAATGAATATATCCGATTCTTCGCGGACTGGAATAGGCGGGTAATGGTCGTTTTCCGGCACCAACCAGGTGCCGGTGGATTTGATGGAAAGTCGTTTGACGGTCAGCTCGCCGTCCAGTGCGGCGATGACGACTTTACCGTCTTTGGGTTCCAGGCTACGATCCACCACCAATATATCGCCGTCCTGTATGCCGATTTTTTTCATGGAGTCGCCTTGAACGGTGAGCAAAAAGGTGCTGCTTTTGTTTTGAATCAGCTTGCTGTTAAGGTCCAGGCGGGTTTCGATATAGTCATCGGCCGGGCTGGGGAAGCCCGCGACGACTTTGTGGCTGTGTAGGGGGAGAGGGATCTCTTCGCCGATTTCCGGTTTTTGTATTTTTAATTTGTCGCCCGCCATTTTTTGTGCAACGTCCAGTTGGCGCTGTTCCAGTTCCTGTTCAACCTGGTTGGACAGCCAGTCTTTCACTTGTGCGACTTTCGATTCCGGCACACGAATGACTTTGGTTTCTTCACCGAATTTGCCGGATCCTTTTTTGCGGCCGGCCCCTTTGCGGGCGCCGCCGCTTTGTTTTTTGGACTCAGAGTGTTTCATCGTTTTATCATCTTATTGTTTTGAATTTTGTTACAGAAATTATAAGATAGAAAAAGAGTTTGGAAAAGCGATTTTTGCAATCTCTGGGGTTTATGTCAGGAGAAAAGCGCGGTATGGCCGTATTTGCATTGGTGGATGGCAACAGTTTTTATGCGTCTTGTCAGGTGGCGTTCGAACCGGCTTTGCGGCATCGTCCGGTGGTGGTGTTGTCGAACAATGATGGATGTATCGTGGCGGCGAATGCGCGCGCCAAGGCCGTCGACAAACTGTTGAAACAGCAGCGTTGGAATTTTGGGCCGGGTGGCTATCGAGCGGCGCGTCCGGACAGCTTGATGTATCAGCCGTATTTTAAGGTCAAACCCTATCTGGACCGGATTCAGGCGGTGGTGTTCAGTTCGAATTATGAATTATATGCGGATATGAGCAGCCGGATGCACGCCATTCTTGGTGAGTTTTCCAGTCACCAAGAAATTTATTCGATTGATGAAAGCTTTTTGGATATGTCGGAGGTGGCGCATTGGAATTTGACCGATTATGGGCAGGAAATCAAACGTAAGGTGTTACAGTGCCTTGGCTTGCCGGTGGCGGTTGGCATGGGCCACTCCCGAACCCAAGCCAAGCTGGCGAATCATTTGGCGAAAAAACACGAGGCTTACCAAGGGGTGTTGGATTTGACGGCCTTGACGTCTTTGAGTGTGGATTTACTGTTTAAACAGGTTGAGATCGGTAAGGTCTGGGGGGTGGGGAAACGTTTGTCGGCTAAGCTGATCGACCAAGGCATTTTGACGGCATACGATTTGAAAAGTTGTGATTTGAAATGGATTCGCCGTCGTTACTCGGTGACGGTGGAGCGTATTGTTCGTGAATTGAGAGGAGAGTCCTGTCTCGGGCTGACTTCACATGAGTCCTCGGAACGGCAAATCATTTCATCCCGTTCTTTTGGCCGCTCGGTCACGGATTGGGAGCAAATGGCACAAGCGGTGTCGGCGTATGTGTCCCGAGCGGGCGAAAAATTACGCCAGCAGAACAAGGTGTGTCAGTTTGTGAGCGTCAGCATACGTTCCAGTCCCTATGCAACGAGAGGAGAGCCTTATCAGGCGTCACAAACGGTGCCATTGATTTACCCGTCCGATAATACGGTCTTATTAGTGAAGCAGGCTAAACGGGCCTTGCAAAGCATTTGGCGAGAGAAGGTGGCGTATCAAAAAGCGAGTGTGGTGCTGTCCGGGGTGACGGAAAAAGGCGCTGTGCAAATGGATTGTTTTGCGCCGGATCCGAAGTACTCCGCGAATGAACAGTCGGACCGATTAATGTCTGTGGTGGATGGCTTGAATCGGGCGATGGGGAAAGGCACGATTCAATTGGCTTCCGAAGGGATGAAAAATCGCCAGGCCTGGCGAATGCGCCGTAATTTAATGTCGGGACGATATACAACGCGATGGGACGAGTTACGGGTGGTTTCTTAAAAGGCCTTGAATTGAGGTGTGTGAAAGATTAGTAAATGTCATCATGAGGTTAAAAAAATTAATGGTGTTTTGTTCAAACGGGCTAGGCAAAGACTTCAATTTTTCATTATGATAGTCCAATAAGTGATTGATATTATTTTGGGGTCGCCACAGAGATAAAATAGTGCGGCCAAGTTGGACAAACAAATGGAAGAACTTTTTATTGGCCGACAACCGATTTTTGATCGGCGCAAGCAAGTATACGGGTATGAGCTGTTATTTCGAGACGGTTATCATCCGAACGAAGCTCACTTTGAATCCGATGATGATGCGACGGCAACCGTGATTCATAATTCGATGATGGGGTTTACGCTGGATGAATTGGTGGGCGGCGCCAAGGCCTTCATTAATTTTCCAGAAGCCTTTTTCGACCCTCGAATTGATCCATGTTTTTCATCGCATAAAATCGTTTGTGAAGTTCTCGAAACGGTTCCCGTCAATGAAACGACTTTGGCGGGCATTAAGAAATTGCGTCAAAAAGGTTTCACCATTGCATTGGACGACTTTGTGTTTAAAAAGGAGTTCATTCTATTCATTCGTTTAGCCGACATCATTAAACTCGACATCGAAGGCGTCAAGCCGGAAAAAATCCCTTTGCTGGTCGAACGTATTCGAAAGGTCGCCAATACCAAGATTTTGGCGGAGCGCGTCGAAACCCAAGCGATTTATGAAGTGTGCCGCGATGCGGGTTGTGATTATTTTCAAGGCTATTATTTTGCCAAACCGGAAATTGTCACCGGCGCGAAACTGTCGGTGTCCAAAGTGCATCTATTGATGTTATTGCGTAAGTTGGCACAGGAAGACATTAGCCTAGAAGCGCTGGAAGAAGTGGTGTCTCAGGATGTCGGGTTGATGCATAAGTTGATTAAGCTGGCGGCGCAAAACCGAACGGCGGGCATGCCGGAATTTGAAACGCTCAAACAAGTCATGGTGCTTTTCGGTCTGAGACGGGTGCAGTCCTGGGCCAGCATGATTTCGATGAATTTGTTGGATGATGTGGTGCCGGAAGTGTTCAATATTGTCCGAACGCGAGCCATTTTTATGCGTTTGTGTGCCGAACATGAAAAACTGGAAAACCCGGACTCTTATTATCTGGCGGGGATGTTTTCGTTGCTGGATGTGATTTTACAAAAGCCGTTAGCGGAGCTACTGGAAGCTTTGTCTTTGGACCGTAAAATCGTGAGCGGTATTCTTAAAGAAGAGGGTGAGCACGGACGCTTGTTGCAAGTGGTGAAAGCATTTGAACAATCACGATCCGAGTCTTTGGATCATATTTATCGTCATTTGTATGTTCGAGCCTTGAAGGAAAGTCATAATTCAGAAGGGTTACTATGAAAGCACGATTGAAGCCCTTGTTACAAAAAGCCGATTCTCGGATTGCTTTCATTATTCCGACTTATTTCATTCTCGTCGTGGTTTTCGCGGTCGTGGCCGCCTCTGCTCAGGAATGGGTTTTAACCTTGTGGTTGTCGTCTTTTGCAACCATGATTTTGTTGTTCGGATTTCATATCTTCCAAAACGGATTGACCTGGATTGGCAAGGGTATGATGCTGGTCACCAATGCCTTGTTTATCGGTTTTCTCGTGGTGCATGGCGGGCATGGTCATTCGGGGTATTTCTGGGTTTTTCCATTGCTGGTGGCGACCATCCAGGTGATGGGGGCAACACTCGGCGTTTTGTTTGCGGTCCTGCTTCTGGGGATGGTTTGGCAGCTGGATGCGTTCGGTTGGACGGATACGGCTCTGTCGAACCGTTTCTATTTTGCCGCGTTGGGGCTGGTGTTGATTACCGGAGTGCATGAGCTCTCACTGGAACGTCATCGAAAAGAGCTGTCGCGTCAAGTGAAGGATAAACAACGCGAGAGTTGCCTTGATCCTTTAACTCGGGTGGGCAACCGGCGCTTGATTGATGAAGAGTTGAGCGCGATTTACGCCCATGAACCGACCGGCACATCCATCGGTCTCTTAATGGTGGATTTGGATAATTTCAAACACATTAACGATGCTTTTGGACATCATGCCGGGGACGAAGTGCTGAAGACAATCGCCAGTCATTTGTCGGAAAGTGTTCGGCCATCCGACGCCGTCGCGCGTTGGGGCGGCGACGAGTTTGTGGTGCTGTTGCATCCGATTCGCCAGGATGAGTTGGAGGCGGTGGCCAAGCGGATTCAACAATCGATTGTTCAGGATGAACGTTTGGGCAGTTTCGATTTGAGCGTCAGTATGGGCGGCGCTTTGACATCGTCGGATTACCGCGCATTATTGAAAGTGGCCGATGAAAATTTGATCGAAATGAAAAACCACACCAAGAACGATTACAAAATCACACGCGTCTAAATTTTCTGTATATCTATATATTTTATAGGGGTATCTGTCATATTTATTTCTGAAATATGTCATGTTTCAGAAATGGCCTAGTCATATTTGCTCTCTAAAATTTGAGCCACCTACTTGGTGGTTCAATAACAATTTATGCTTAGGAGCAATAAACATGAAATTCAAGACTTTGACCATGGCGATTGCAACGGTAATCGCTTCCTCGGCTGTCCTGACCGGATGCGGTGGTGACGGTTCCGATGGTACTGACGGTACAGCTGGAACGGATGCCAATGCTTCCGCTGTTAAGTTTGCATCCATCGCCCCTGCGGTGACGGAGGATGAACAAAATTCTATTCGTGCAACCGACAGTGTTAATGTAGCGGGTGAAGAGCAAGCAGTCAGTTATCAAACTTTGATTAAAACGGGTGACGTCAACAATGGTGAAACTTACGGGGTGGTCAAAGATTACCAGGATAACGTGATTCAAGATATCGACGGTTCCGCTTATCTTTGTAATGGGACGGATACCGGGAAAGGCTCCGGGTTGGATCACTTTTCTTTCTTGCAGAAAAACGGCAAGGTCTATATGGTTTCACAGTTCGAATGTGGGCCTGGAGCCATGTATATGAATGAACTGGAGCAATCAGCAGATGGTCAATTGACCGTTAAACCTGATAGCTTGCAATTCATCAGTCAGAAAGACGACTTCGGTGGCTGGGTGCACTGTGCCGGCATGACCACGCCGTGGAATTCACACTTGGGCTCGGAAGAATATCCAGCAGATGCTAACCCTTCCGCATCTTATGCTTATACTGTAAACAGCTATTACTCTGAAGTGACGGATAAATTCTGGGGCGGGAATGCGTCGATGAATAACCCTTATTATTATGGTTGGACACCGGAAGTGACCATCGGTACCGACGGTACGCCGAATTACACCAAGCATTACAGCATGGGGCGCTTTGCGCATGAGTTGGCTTATGTGATGCCGGATAAGAAAACCGTTTATTTGTCGGATGACGGCACCAATGTCGGGCTGTTCATGTTTGTGGCCGATACGGCAGAAGACTTGAGTGCCGGTACTTTGTATGCGGCTCAATGGGTACAAACGTCGAGCGACGGTTCAAGCATGGGGCAGGCTGTTATCAAGTGGATTGATATGGGCCATGCCACGGATGCGGACATCAAAACAATCGTTTCGGCCAAACCGGCGTTCTCGGATATCTTCGCAACGGAAGCCCCACAAGGCGACGGTTCTTGTGCCACGGCCGGATTTAAGAACGTCAATACTGAAGCTGGCAACGAGTGTTTGCAACTTCAGGACATCAATGGCGACACCAACGTGGATGCCGCGGATGAAGCTATTGCTGCGCGTTTGGAAACTCGCCGTCTAGCCGCGTACCTTGGTGCGACGACCGAGTTCCGTAAAGAAGAAGGGATTACCTTCAATGAGCGCGACAATAAGTTGTATATCGCCATGTCTGAAGTCGCTTACGGTATGGAAAACAACGCCAAAAAAGGGGTTGCCAATACCACTTATGATTTGGGCGGAAATAACGACATTCGCGTTGAGTACAACCCTTGCGGTGCCGTCTATGCGTTGGATGTCGCCACCAATTCAACCATTGGTTCCGACTACGTCGCTTACAGCATGAAAGGTCTGGTCGGTGGTACCTCCGTGGATTACTCCGGTACGGCTTTGGAAGGCAACACCTGTGATGTGGATGGTATTGCCAGCCCGGATAACGTTACCTTCTTGCAAGGTTCCGATATTCTGGTCATTGGTGAAGATACCAGCAAACACCCAAATGACATGGTCTGGGCCTATAACATCAAAGACGGTTCCATGGAGCGTATCTTCACCGGTCCTTACGGTTCTGAAACCACATCGCCTTTCTGGCATAAAGACATCAACGGTTTCGGTTACCTGACGGTGACGACGCAGCACCCATTCGGTGAAGTCAGCGGTTCTTATACGCGACCAGCCGGTGTTGAAACCAAGTCGGAAGCCGGTTACATCGGGCCGTTCGATTTCTCGGACGTCAAATAATCCGATTATCTCACTTGGCCGATCCTCGGCCAATTTCAACGAGCCTCGCCCTTCCGGCGGGGCTTTTGTGTTTCAGTGTAAAGAGTCAAAATTATGATTGTTTCTTATTTTTTTAAAGTGGGGCTTTGGGCCTCTTTGGGTGTATCGGTCGCTGGTCTGACGGCCTGCTCTGGAACCAGCGGATCCAAAACTCAAGACGTTGAAATCATCACGCTGGACGGCCCACAAACCGTTCAGCAGGTGACCGCCATGTTTGATGACGACTGGTTGTTGAATACGAAAGTGCATCACCGCGCCAGTAGCTATATTCCATCCCAGTGTTACACACGCACGGAAGGGCAAAACGGCCAGGTGCATAACCCGTGTTTTACGTGCCATTCCACGCCAAAAGCACCCACTTATATCGACGACACCAGCTTTCAGACCGCCTATGAGTTTCGTGATACGTCTCGAAAAAATCCTTGGATTAACTTGTTTAAGGATCGAACCGAAGCGGTGGCGAAGATTTCCGATGAAAGCATTATGGAATACGTTCGTCAATCGAATTATTTCGACGAAGACGGTCGCATCATTCTGGCGGAAACCTTGAAAGAGGTTCCCAAAAATTGGGATTTTAACGGTGACGGGGAATGGAACGGCTATCGTCCGGACTGTTATTTCAACTTCGACTCCGAGGGCTTTGATCAAGCGCCGAATGGAGAGGATACCGGCTGGCGTTCATTTGGCTACACGCCGTTTGTTGGGACTTTTTGGCCCACCAACGGCAGTACCGATGATGTGATTATGCGTTTGGCACCGGCTTTCCGAAAAGACGAAAAGGGCGCTTGGGACCGAGATGTGTATCGCTTGAACCTGGCGATTGTTGAGGCCTTGATTAAACGTCGTAATGTTTCGATCCCACCGACCGACGAAACCCTATATCAGGTGGATTTGAACAAAGACGGTGAGATTGGGCAGGCTACCGAAGTGGTCTTCGACTGGGCGCCTTTGGAAGGGCGTTACATGTCTTATGTCGGCCAAGCCAAACACCAATTGGCGCAGAAAAAAGTGCACTTGGCCGGAGGCTTGTATCCGGAAGGCACCGAGTTCATTCACAGCGTTCGCTACATCGATTTCGATGAAAACGGTGATATTCGAATGTCGCCGCGTTTCAAAGAACTGCGTTACGGCATTAAAACCAACTGGAACACCTATACGCAATTGCGAAACGTCGCGATGGAAGAGGTGAAAGAGGCGCATGATTTTCCGGACCGGTTGCGATACGTGCAAGGTTCGCCGGAAGGTGGCATGCTCAGCGGTGTCGGCTGGACATACCAAGGGTTTATTGAGGACCAGAACGGAGACTTGCGACCACAGAGTTATGAAGAGTCGTTGAACTGCATCGGTTGCCATGCCGGTATCAGTCAGACCACCGACGCCAGCTTTGCGTTTCCGCGTAAACTGGACGCCGATGCCTTTCAAGGCGGTTGGTACCATTGGACGCAGAAGGGCCTGTCGGGCATTCCGGAACCAAAATGGTCGGACGGCACCTATGAATATACCCAGTATTTGATGGAAAACGGTTCCGGAAACGAGTTCCGCAATAACCCGGAAGTCATCGCCAAATTCTTCGATGAAAAGGGCGAGGTGAAGCCAGATGCTTTGCAGCGATTGCATGGCGACATCGGTTATCTGCTGTTACCGTCCCCGGAACGGGCGAAGGCCTTGAATAAAGCCTACAAGGTGATTGTGGATGAGCAAAGCTATATTTATGGCCGCACGCCGCACATCAAATCCTTGAAGGACACCGTCTGGCTGGAACCGCCTGCGGATGAACCGACCGGTGTGAAGGAAGCGGTATTGATTCCGTAAGGTTAAATCGATTTGTGAAGTCGATTCAATTCACAGCATAAAAAAACCGGGCATGGCCCGGTTTTTTTATGGGAGCCTACTTGTTCAGGCGCGGGTTTGCTGTGCGGTTTGCTGAGCTAAGCTGAGCATTTCTTCCGCGTGTTTCAGTGTTTGCTCGGTAATTTTCATGCCGCCGAGCATTCGCGCCAATTCTTCAATCCGCGCGTCGTCATCCAGTTGGGTGACTTGGGTTTTGGTTTGGTCGTTTTCGGTGTGTTTGCGGATATTGAGTTGCTGGTCGCCGTATGCCGCCACCTGCGCCAAGTGGGTGATGGAAAAAACCTGACGATGACGTCCCAGTTGCTGCATTTTTTGGCCGACCACTTCGGCGATGCCGCCGCCGATGCCGACATCGACCTCATCGAAAATCATCGACGGCAAACTGGCGACCTCGGCACTGGCCACTTGAATCGCCAAGCTGATGCGGGAAAGCTCCCCGCCGGAAGCGACTTTGGCCAAGGGTTGCAGTGGCTGACCTTTATTGGCGGTGACTTGGAAGTGCACCTGATCCAATCCGAGTTTGCTGGCTTTGTCGGTGGTGTCGACATCGATTTGGAACAAGCCGTTATCCATACCCAATGTGTGCATGGACGCGGTGACATTCTCGCTCAGACGTTTAGCGGCCTGGGTGCGTGATGTATGCAGTTTCGACGCTTGTTGGGTGAATTCCGACCAGGCCTGGTCGATTTCCTGTTTCAAGGTGTCCAACGAGGCGCCGGAGTCGGTCAGTTCGGCCAGCGCATCACGAATTTCCTGATGTTTGGTAACCAGTTGCTCCGGGTCGAGTTGGTATTTTTTTGCCAGCCCAAACAGTTCGGACAGGCGTTCATCGACTGCTTGCAAGCGTTCCGGGTCGAGTTCGACATGATGGTTTTGCGCTTGAATGTCGTCGGCCACGGCCTGACAGTCGATTTGGATGGAGTTGAGTTGCGCCAGCGCTTCCGCCAGTTGCGGTGAAAATTCGCTGACGTTTTCCAACTCGGAAATGGCTTGCGACAGTTTATGGGTTAAGCCGTCGTCGCCTTCAATCGCCTCGTAGGCGTTGTACACTGATTGTTTGATTTCGCTGGCGTGCGATAAGGTGTTTTGTTCGTCGGACAAGGCTTCGAATTCGTCGGCTTGCGGTTGCACCTGATCGAATTCCGACAATTGAAATTCCAATAATTCCAGTTTGCTCTGGCGGTCCGCTTGTGAGGCGTGCAGTTCTTCGTAACGTTGATTCAATTTTTGCCAGGCCTGGTAGGATTCTGCGGTTTGGGCCAGAGGTTCATCGTGCTTGGCGTAAGCGTCCAGAAGCGCCAGTTGTTTGTTGGCGTGCATCAGGGTTTGATGTTCGTGCTGACCGTGAATGTCGATCAACAGCGCACTCAGGCTTTTCAATTGGTTGACGGAAGCGGGTAGGCCATTGATATACGCTTTGGAGCGGCCTTCCGCCGTGAGGGTGCGGCGCAACAGGCAGGTGTTGTCTTCGTCCAGTTCGTTTTCGGCCAGCCAGTTTTGGACGTCCGGTAAATGGGTGATGTCGAAGTCGGCGGTAATGTCGGCTTTCGGGGTGCCGTGGCGAACCAGCGCGCTGTCGGCACGTTCGCCCAATGCCAGGCCGAGGGCGTCCAGCAAAATGGATTTCCCGGCACCGGTTTCCCCTGTCAGGGTGGTGAAACCGGATTCGAAATTCAGGTGCAGTTTTTCAATCAAGGCCAGGTTTTGAATGGTCAGTTCTTGTAACATGTCGCTCCTAAGTTGCTCGGTGCCTGAGACGGCGCGTTTACAGCTTTTGTCCCCAGTTGAGTTTGGCTCTTAACAGTTCGTAATGGTCGTGGCTTTTCGGGTGGACCATTTTAATGAAGTTGGGGTGGCGCGTCACGATGGTTTCGTAGTGCGCCATGAATTGGAAGGAGCGTTGGCCGTCGCAGATGATGGACGCCACGCCGCAGCAGTTGGCGTGCGGGCGAATCAGAATTTCACTGTCGCCGGACACCACCACCGGGCGGTTACTCATGGTATGCGGGTTGATGGACACCAGTGAAATGACGTTCAAACCGGCATCGACAATCGGGCCGCCGGCAGATAGGGAGTAGGCGGTGGAACCTGTCGGCGTGGACACGATCAGGCCGTCGGAACGCTGACTGTTCAGAAAGCGGTTGTCAACGAAGGTTTCGAACTCGATCATGCGCGGCGAATCGTTTTTGTGCAGGACGACATCGTTAAAAGCCACCTCTTCAAACAGTGTTTCACCGTCTTTTTTGATGACGACTTTTAACAGGGTGCGTTCTTCGCACTGGTAATTGTCGGCCAGTACTTCGTCCAAGGTATCGAGCATGGTGTCGGGCGACACATCGGTCAAAAAGCCCAGGCGCCCGAGGTTGATGCCGAGAATCGGAATATTGTAATTGACGATGGAGCGCGCCACATCCAGAAAGGTGCCGTCGCCGCCGACAACAATCGCGAAATCGATGGTTTCCAGCAGTTCGGAACGTTCCAACCGCTCGATGCCGTAACGGTCGATGGGGAAATCCGAACAGGAACGTTGGTCCAGCAAGACGCGTTTGTCTTTTTCCTGAAAGTACAGAATCAGTTTATCAATCACTTCCCAGGATTGAATGCCGTTGTATTTAGCAAAAATGCCGATTTTACTGAACATGCGTCATCCCTTGTTCATGTGAGCCGAAAGGGCTTGGCCGTCTTTCGCCACTTGAAAATTTCCGTTTTATACCCATAATGCTTTTGAGTTCGTTTTTATGGACTAGAATATTAAGCATCATTTTACGTTAAGCAAGTACTATTTTGCCTAACGTCCGTTAAAGAATTACGAGTGTCGCTGCGCTGTATGAACTTGAATGAACGATCACAACTGCTTTTCAAACACTTAATGGCATTATACCTAAATGAGGGGCGGCCTGTCGGGTCATCCGTGTTGGCGAAATTGCCGGATGTTTCAGTCAGTTCCGCCACCATTCGTAATGTGATGGCCGACTTGGAAAAAATGGGGCTGATCCATTCGCCGCACACCTCTGCCGGGCGTGTGCCGACTGAACATGGTTTTCGTGTGTTTGTGGATTCGATCCTGACGGTGCAGCCGTTGAATGCCTCATCCATGAAGCAAATCGAACAGGGCTTTAATCAAGCGCAAACCCAGGAAGAATTGTTGGGGTCCGCCTCGCAGATATTGTCCGGTTTGACGGGGATGGCGAGTCTGGTGATGTTGCCGAATCAAGAACAAGAAGTGTTGCGCCACATCGACTTTGTGCGTTTGAACGACAAACGCGCTTTGGTGGTGTTGGTGTTAAACGATTTGGATGTTCAAAACCGCGTGATTGAATTTGACGAACCGGTATCCGCGTCGCATTTGGAGCAAGCCAGCAATTACCTTAACGAACATTTTGCCGGCCGTCATTTGTATGAAGTGAAGCAACTGCTGGTGCAACGCATGGATGAATTGCGCAAAACCATGGATCAGCTTATGGTGTCGATTGTCGAAGCGACGGACGAAGCCATTGACAGCAAAATGAAGCAGGGCATGCCGTATTTTATTTCCGGCAAAACCAACCTGCTGAACTACGATGAACTGGCCGATGCCGAAAAACTGCGCGCCTTGTTTCAGTCGTTTGAAGAACACTCCGATATGTTGAATCTGTTCAATAAAAGCATGCAGGCGAAGGGCTTGCAGGTCTTTATCGGCCAGGAATGCGGTAATGAAAGTTATCAGAACTGCAGCGTCATTACCACGCCTTACGAGCGTGACGGCGAAGTGATGGGCGTGCTTGGCGTGGTGGGCCCGAGCCGGATGCCGTACGATAAAATTGTGCCGCGCGTCGATATGACCGCCCGTATTCTCAGTTCCCTGCTCAATAAATAAATCAACTCATTCTAAAACGACCAGGCCTGGCCGTTTTCGGGATTGAGTGTGGTGATACCTGCTTGGAATCACCTTCGCAAAATTAATGCAAAAAATTCATTGCAGGCGCTTGAAACCTTGAAAAGCGTCCTTATAAACCCCGTGATTTTACAGTTATCAACTTCTGGAGATTTTTATGTCTGACAATAAGGCAGAACTGAACGAAGAACACATTCCAACGGCGGAAGACGGTGTTTCCGAAGAAACCCATCAAGCTGAAGACGCGGTTGAGCATGACCTGGAAGCCATGCTGGATGAAGCCAAAAAAGAAGCCGATGCGCAAAAAGAGTTGGCGCTGCGCACCCTGGCCGATATGGAAAACTTGAAGCGTCGTACGCGCCTGGACGTGGAAAACGCGCATAAGTTTGCGTTGGAAAAATTCGTCGGTGATTTATTGCCAGTGCTGGATTCCATGGAAATGGGCTTGGATGCGGCGTCCAAAGAGGATGCGTCCGCCGACAGTATTCGCGAAGGGTTGGACATGACCTTCAAGCAGTTCCTGGATGTGATGCAAAAGTTCAATGTGGAACGCGTCGATCCGGCGGGTGAAAAATTCGACCCGCAACTGCACGAAGCCATGACGATGGTGCCGTCGCCGGATCACGAATCGCAATCGGTGATTGAAGTCTTCCAGAAAGGCTATGTGCTGAACGAGCGCCTGGTCCGTCCGGCGCGTGTTGTGGTGGCGCAATAAGCGGTAAACGGTCAAGGGCGAAAAAATACGAAAAACTTTTGATGCCGCCCTTGAATAATTTTAGCCGCACCCTATATAGAAGCTAACACAGAAAACTTTACGTATTAATTTGAAAGGCTTTGTCTCGCAAGGCCATGAAATTTGGAGAAAAACGAATGGGAAAAATTATCGGGATTGACCTCGGGACCACGAACTCTTGTGTCGCGGTAATGGAAGGCAAGGAAACCAAAGTTATTCCGAACGCGGAAGGCGCTCGCACCACACCGTCAATCGTGGCTTACGCTAACGATGGTGAAGTCTTGGTTGGGGATTCCGCCAAACGTCAAGCGGTGACGAACCCTGAAAACACTTTGTTCGCCATCAAGCGTTTGATCGGCCGTCGTGCCGACGATGCCGTTGTGCAAAAAGATAAGGACATGGTGCCTTATAAAATCATCGCGGCTGACAACGGTGATGCATGGGTGGAAGTGGGCGACAAAAAACTGTCTCCACAGGAAGTCTCTGCGCGTACCCTGATGAAAATGAAGAAAACGGCCGAAGATTATTTGGGCCATGAAGTGACCGAAGCGGTTATTACGGTTCCGGCTTACTTCAACGACTCTCAACGTCAAGCGACCAAAGATGCGGGTAAAATCGCCGGTTTGGAAGTAAAACGTATCATCAACGAACCGACGGCGGCGGCCTTGGCTTATGGTATGGACAAAGTCAAAGCGGACAGCAAGATCGCGGTTTACGACTTGGGTGGTGGGACCTTCGATATCTCCATCATTGAAGTGGCCGATCTGGACGGTGAAAAGCAAGTTGAAGTGCTTTCAACCAACGGTGATACCTTCTTGGGTGGTGAAGACTTCGATAACGTCATCGTTGATTACATTGCCGAAGAGTTCAAGAAAGACCAGAACGTGGACTTGAAGCTGGATAAATTGGCGCTGCAACGTGTGCGTGAAGCCGCGGAAAAAGCCAAAATCGAGCTGTCTTCCCGTGAACAGACTGACATCAACTTGCCGTATGTAACGGCGGATGCCACCGGTCCGAAACACTTGAACATGAAAATCACACGTGCCAAGTTCGAATCTTTGATCGAAGGTTTGGTTCAACGTTCCATTGACCCATGTAAAACAGCGCTTAAAGATGCCGGTTTGTCCGCTTCTGAAATTGACGACGTCATTTTGGTCGGTGGTTCTACGCGTGTTCCAATGGTTCAAGCGGCGGTTAAAGAGTTCTTCGGAAAAGAGCCTCGTAAAGACGTGAACCCGGACGAAGCGGTAGCCATGGGGGCGGCCATTCAAGGTGGTGTGCTGTCCGGTGACGTGAACGACGTACTGTTGCTTGACGTAACACCGCTTTCCTTGGGGATTGAAACCATGGGCGGCGTGATGACCAAACTGATCGAGAAGAACACCACGATTCCGACGCGTAAGTCGCAAACCTTCTCGACGGCGGAAGACAACCAGTCAGCGGTTACCATCCATGTATTGCAAGGTGAGCGTGAAATGTCCTCCGGTAACAAATCGTTGGGTCAGTTCAACCTGGACGAAATCCCACCGGCACCGCGTGGTACGCCGCAAATCGAAGTGACGTTCGACATCGATGCCAATGGTATCCTGAACGTTTCCGCGAAAGACAAGGCGACCAACAAAGAGCAACACATCACCATTCAAGCGTCTTCCGGTTTGTCTGAAGACGAAATCGAAGCGATGGTGAAGGATGCCGAAGCGCATGCCGCGGAAGATGCCAAGTTGAAAGAGCTGGTCGAAGCGCGTAACCAAGCCGATGCCATGATCCACGGTACGAAAAAACTGTTGGAAGAACAAGGCGAAGGCGTGGATGCCGCTGAGAAAGAAGCGATTGAAAAAGCGATTGCCGATTTGGAAGAAGCCGTGAAAGGTGACGACAAAGACGCGATTGACGAGAAGTCGCAAGCCTTGGCCGCTGCCAGCCAGAAGCTGGCCGAAAAAGCCTATGCTCAGCAACCTGGTGGTGACGCCGGTGCGCAGGAGCAAGGTTCCGCCAACAACGCCGATGATGACATCGTCGATGCCGAGTTTGAAGAAGTCAACGACGACAAAAAATAATTCGGTTAGGTTCAATAACGGGGCCTAATTGAATACCAAAATCGGTATAATGCGGGCCATTCTTGGGAACCTCTGATTGAATTCGTTTGGATTCTGGCAACGCCAATTTTTCGTCTTCAAGGCATCCTTTTGCCGTGCTATCCAGATAACACAAAAAAGGATAACGCCGAAGTCGGGAAATTGGCTAAGCCCCTTTGGGCGGAGCTTAAAGCCCACTTCTTCGTTGTTGTGACTCTTGACCTTAGAATGACTAAGGTCGGCGCGCCACGCCTAGAATAAGTGAGTTTTAAGTCCCGCAGAATTTCAAACGGGTTCGATCAGAGGTTCCCTAGGGAATGGCCCGTTTTTTTTATGCCCCGTTCCACAATTGTTTCCACGGTTCAATTACCATTCAAAAAGATAGGATAAATGTTTGAAACTCCTGAAAGTGACCAGGCCTGGTGATTTTCGGTTTTATCGTATGGTTTTGAATATTAATTGATCGATTAAAAAGATACCTGAATCATTATGAGCAAAAGAGACTACTACGAAATTCTGGAAGTGTCGGCCACGGCGTCGGACGGCGAAATTAAGAAAGCCTACCGTAAACTCGCAATGCGCTATCACCCGGACCGTAACCCGGATAACAAAGACGCCGAGGACAAGTTCAAAGAAGCGTCCGAAGCGTATGAAATCCTATCCGATCCGCAAAAGCGTCAAGCCTATGACCAATTCGGTCATGCCGGCGTAGACGGCAGTGCGGGGCAAGGCGGATTCGGAGGCGGTGGCTTCGCGGATTTCGGCGACATTTTCGGCGACATCTTTGGGGGTGGTTTCGGTGGTCACCGAGGGCCGCAACCTGGGCACGATTTGCAGTATGAACTGGAAGTGTCTTTGGAAGATGCCGTGGCCGGTACCACGGTGGATATTCGTATTCCAACAAAAGAAATTTGCGAAGCCTGTGACGGTTCCGGTGCCGAACCCGGTTCGGACGTGCAAACCTGTCCGACCTGTCAGGGCGCGGGCCAAGTGCGCGTTCAACAAGGCTTCTTTGCGGTGTCGCGCACCTGTCCGAACTGTCACGGTACGGGTAAAATTGTTAAAACGCCGTGTAAGGCGTGTCGTGGCGAAGGCTATAAACACAGTCACAAAACCTTGTCGGTCAAGATTCCGGCCGGTGTCGACAATGGGGATCGCATTCGTTTGCAAGGCGAAGGCGAAGCCGGTGAACCGGGTGCGCCGCACGGTGACTTGTATGTTCGCATTCGCGTTAAAGAACACAAAATTTTCCAGCGTGACGGTAACACTTTATATTGTGATATGCCGTTGTCGTTTGCCACCGCCGCTTTGGGCGGCGCCATGGATGTGCCGACCTTGAGCGGTAAAGCCAACTTGAAGATTCCGGCGGGCACCCAATCCGGTCAGCGTTTCAAGCTGTCTGGCAAAGGCGTGAAGTCCGTACGTTCGCATCATGTGGGTGACATGGTGGTGCAAGTGCATATCGAAACCCCGGTGAAGTTGACCGAGGAACAGAAAGAGTTGTTGCGTACGTTTGACGAAAGCTTGCAAGGTAAGCATCATAAACAACACAGTCCGAAAACCCATAGCTTCTTCGATTCGGTCAAAGCTTTTTTTACCGGCGACGATGAAAATGAGAAGAAAGACAAAGACGGACCTTGGAATTAAAAAAGGAATCACACAATGAGAGTTGCGGTAATCGGCGCTTCCGGGCGTATGGGAAAAAACTTGATCGATGCAGTTACTCAGGCCGAAGGCTTGACTTTGACGGCGGCTATTGAGCGTCCGGGCTCTTCGTTGGTGGGTGCCGATGCCGGTGAGTTGGCCGGTGTGGGAACCTTGGATGTCAAGGTAGTGGACCAAATCGAATTGGCGGTGGAGGATTTTGATGTGTTGATTGATTTCACCACGCCGGACACGACGATGCACAACATTAAAGTCTGTTTAGCGCATGATAAGAAAATGGTCATCGGTACCACCGGGTTTGATGAAGCCAGTTTGAAAACGCTGCGAGAAGCCGCGGAACGCATTGCCATTGTGTTTGCCGCCAACTTCAGTGTGGGGGTGAACTTAGCGCTGAAATTGCTTAAGCAAGCCGCGGAAGTCTTGAATGACGGCTATGACATTGAAGTGATTGAAGGCCACCACCGTCATAAGGTGGATGCGCCGTCCGGCACCGCTTTGCGAATGGGGGAAGTGGTCGCCGATACCCTAGGACGCGATTTGAAAGAATGTGCGGTTTACGGGCGTGAAGGCATTACCGGCGCGCGTGATCCGAATACCATTGGCTTTGCGACCGTTCGTGCCGGCGACATTGTCGGCGATCATACGGTGTTGTTTGCAACGGAAGGTGAGCGAGTGGAAATCACCCACAAAGCTTCCAGCCGTATGACGTTTGCCAAAGGCGCGGCGCGTTCGTGCTTGTGGTTGCAGGATAAGGCCACCGGATTGTTCGATATGCAGGATGTTTTGAATTTGCGTTAATTTTGCGTCCTGGATTCAACTTTAAAAAACGCCCGTGTTGACGGGCGTTTTGCGTTTTAGAAATATGCAAATAGTTTTGAAGCGAATTGGGTTTCGCGTATCTCTAATTCACATGGTCATAAAGTTGGATTTTTCTCTCAAAAACGGCCAGGCCTGGCCGTTTTTTGATCCGCTAACGGAGCACGGTTAAAAAAAGCACGTATGAACGTGCTTTTTTTATGCCAATCAGTCAGTTAAAGGCTTTGTAACCGGCCGAGGAAAGGGTAGAATTTTCGGCTGTTGCCGAAAGTGTGCTGAATCATTTTTGTTGCACTTTTCGTTCTTGCCATCTTGCTAGAATGGCGAAGACTCTGAAAAACCTTACAAAAAAAGAAATAATTATGAGAGAGAACCTACCCGTTACTCAAGAAGAATATCCTATCCCTAAGGGACTGACCCTGGTTTCCCGAACCGACCTGAACGGCACCATTGTGGAATGCAACGACAGCTTTGAAATCATCAGTGGCTTTAAACGTTCTGAGCTGATTGGCCAACCGCATAACCTGGTGCGTCACCCGGATGTACCGTCCGCCGTTTTTAAAGACATGTGGCAGACTTTGAAATCGGGCATGCCCTGGACGCAGATCGTTAAGAACCGCCGTAAGGACGGCAGCCACTATTGGGTACGCGCGAATGTGACGCCGGTCTACGATATGGAAGGGAAAAATACCGGTTATCTGTCCGTTCGTGAAGCCATTTCCGATGCTGAAAAACAAGCCGCTGAAAAGGCTTATCAATCGCTTAGCAAAGGTCAGGCTCGTATTGATCAGGGGACGATTCATACCGGCATCAACTGGCAAAAATGGAATCTTTGGACCAAGTTGGGACCGCGTAGCGAAATGGTGGTATTGGCTCTCTTATTGGGCGTGCTGCCACTCATTCTGACGCATACGTACTTGGACGTCACACCGACGATGCTTGGTGTGGTGTCTGTGTCGATGTTGTTGGTTGCCTGGCTGATGGGGTCTTATTTGCAAACCAGTATTCAACAAGCCGTGTCGCTGCTGCGCAAAGTCGCGGGCGGTGAACAGGTACTGAATGTCAAAGTGAAACCGAACTACACCGGTAAACTCTATGGGGCCATCCAATCCAGCGCCTTGGCGATGGGGGCTTATCGCTCGAACCTGGAAACCGAAAGTGATCGCTCGCGCCGCCTTCAAATGGCGGTGGACCAGGCCTGGGTGAATATGATGATGTTGGATGCCGACGGTAAAATCGTGTACCTCAACCAACAGTTGAAAGACTTTTTTGCCAGCCGTGAAGCAAGGCTGGTGAATGTCATTAAGGGGTTTAGTGCGGCTGAGTTGATTGACCAACCGATGGATCTGTTTAATGTGGATGGCGAAGGGTTCATTTTGAATCAGCCGGAAACTCAGTACCGTGAAATTGAAATGGCCGACATGCTGTTCTGTTTGAAACTGGTTTCGGTGCATAACCGGGCCGGTGTTCACGTCGGAACTGTGGTGGAGTGGGAAGACAAAACACTTACCGCGCAACTGTTGCAAGAAGTTAAAAAGATTCACGACGGCATTCTGGTCGGGGATTTGGGGTACCGTGTCGACCTTGAAAAGGCCGATAAGGAATTGCGTCCGGTAGCCGAGGCCTTGAATATGACGCTGGATTCCATCGTGCGTTCCATCGATATGTCGACGGAAGTGGCGATTGCCATGTCGGTGGGCGACTTCCAACAATCCATTGATCAGCCATGTCCAGGCTACTTCGGAGTGGTCAAAGAAGCCTTGACGGTGAGCATGGAAAATATTTCCGATATTCTATCCGGCGTTCAGGAAGTGTCCGGCTTGATTGATACCGACAGCCAGGAAGTGCGTCGTGCCAGTACCGAACTGAGTTCCAGTTCACAAAGTCAGGCAGCGTCAATTGAAGAAACCTCCGCGTCGATGGAAGAAATGACCAGTGCGGTGCAAAGCAGTTCCGACAATGCTCAGGATGCCGCGTCTCAAACTCATGACGCGGCCGCTAAAGCCGCGCAAGGTGTCAAAGTCATGCAGGATGCGATTCAGTCGATGGAAGCGATTAGCCATGCCAGTCAGCGCATCGGCGACATCATTACTTTGATTGACTCCATCGCCTTCCAGACGAATTTGCTGGCGTTGAACGCGGCGGTGGAAGCGGCTCGCGCCGGTGAACATGGCCGTGGTTTCGCGGTAGTCGCGGGCGAAGTGCGTAACTTGGCCGGCAAATCATCCGATGCGGCCAAGGAAATTCGTGGGCTGATTGAAGACACCTTGGAAAAAGTCGAGCAAGGGTCCTCGTATGTGAATAATTCCGGCGAGTCCCTGAATGAAATCCACTTGTCGATTCAGAAAGTGCAATCGATTATTGATGATATTTCCAAGTCGAGCCGCGAGCAGACGCAGGGGATTTCGCAGGTTAATATTGCCATCAGCGACATCGACTCTCAGGTCCAGAAAAATGCGATTATGGCGGAGAGCACCAGCCAGACTGCCAAACAATTGGAAAGCTTGACCCATGCGATGACGCAAAATGCCCAGACATTCAAAATCCAACCGAAATCGCATAAAACGGCGTTGGATGCGGATGCCAATTTTGTGCGCATTCGTATGGCGCATCGTCAATGGCGTGCCAAGGCACGGGCTTACATCCACGGGTTTGATGTGGGGGTGGATCCGCAAAAAGCGGTGGACCCGAAAGCCTGTGAGCTGGGTGAGTGGATTTACGGCGCGGGTCAGCAGTATGCCTCTTTCCCAAGCTTTCAACAGCTCGAGAAGTCACACCAGGCCATGCACGCCCATATTGGGAAAATTATCCAATTGAAAGAAATCGGTGACCATAACAGTGCGGAAGCAAACTTGGATGAATTGGAGCGTTTGAGCCGAGAAGTGGTGGAGGCCATTAACGAAATGGAAAGCTACTTGGCCGAGACGAGTGGTTCTCGAAGCAGCCAAACGGAAGTGTTGTCGGGCTCCGGTTCGTGATGCAAACGGTTTGACTCTGTTTTCGAAATATTACAAAATCCGCCAGGCCTGGCGGATTTTTTTGTATGGGCGATTGGAAAGAAAAGGAGAGTGGCGTGATTACGCTGTCAAACGGGTGGAAACTGAAGGAGTCCGAGCTGGCGTGGCAAGCGGTGCGCTCGCAAGGCGCTGGCGGTCAAAATGTGAATAAAGTGGCCACGGCCGTGCATTTGCGGTTTGATATTTTTGCGTCTTCCTTGCCGGAATCCATCAAGCTGCGTTTGATGAGCTTGTCGGATAATCGCATTACCAAAGACGGTCTGATTATCATTAAAGCGCAATCGCAGCGCACTCAGGAGGGGAATCGCCGGGAAGCCTTGCAACGGTTGCAACAACTGTTGGAAGCGGCTTGGGTTCGACCGAAAAAACGGCTGGCCACTCGCCCGACCAAAAGTGCCCGCCGAAAGCGCATGGATAAAAAACGTCAAAGAGGCGAAACCAAAGCCCTTCGAAAACCGGTTAAGTTGGACGATTGATGCTGCGGATACAAGATTATCAACCGGAAGATGCCGGGGCCATTGCCGACTTATATCATGCGGCGGTGCATGCCATTGATCCAACGGTATATTCCAAAGAACAGCAGGAAGCCTGGGCGCCCACACCGCCGGATAAAGTTTTTTGGAAAGAACGTCTGGCCCAAAAACAGCCTTTTGTCGCGTGGCGTGAGGGGCGGGTTGTCGGTTTTATGGAACTGGAAGCCGACGGGCATATCGATTGCGCCTATACGCATCCGGCGTTTCAGGGGCAGGGCGTGGCGGCGGCCTTGTATGCACATTTGGAGACGAATGCCCGCCAAGCGGGCATGGCACGTTTGTATGTGGAAGCCTCGCATCTGATTCGCCCGTTTTTCGAACGGCGCGGATTTCACTGTGTGCAGACCAATCAAGTGCGTCGCGGCAGGGTTTCACTGACGAATTTCACGTTGGAAAAGCCCTTGCCAGAGTCACCTCGCTAGTGCATTCATTTCAACTAACTATCTAACCCCATTTGGACAAAATTTGCCAGGCCTGGGGGATTTCGAGTCACCGTCTTTTTAAACCGACTCCGCTACAGCATTCGGGTTTTGGCTTTCCTGATGCAGTTTTTCGGTTTCATGCAATATCTTCAAAATCGCCAGCTCGGTTTCGCGGTTCCATTTCAACGCACAGGACAGCCGGAAAAAATGATTGTACTTGTCGGTGGTGGAGAAAATACGCCCCGGCGCGATGCTGATGCCATGCGGAATCAGGCGGTTCGCCAATTCAAAGGTGTCGATTGCATAGGGTAGTTCCACCCAGATGACAAAACCACCTTCCGGGCGGGTGACCTTGGTGCCGGGCGGGAACAGCCGCACGATGGCGCTGGTGAGTTGGTCCACCGCGTAAGCGTATTGTTGCCCGGCCCGGCGCAAATACAAGTCGTAACGGCCGGATTGCAGGATGTCCAAGGTCGCGAGTTGCGCGGCGGAGGACGTCGACAGGTTGGAAACGTATTTCAGGTATTCCAGTTGTTTGTAATAGCGTTTCGAGCTGACCCAGCCGACCCGCAAGCCCGGCGACAGGGTTTTGGAAAAAGACGAGCAGTAGATGACGTTATCGTAAGGGTCGAACGCCTTAAGCGGTTTGGGGCGACTGTGGCGATGCGACAGCTCGCCGTAAACGTCGTCTTCAATCAACGGGATGTCGCGCTCGGCCAGTAAGGCGTTCAAGCGGCGTTTATGGTCGTCTGGCATGCTGAACCCCAGCGGGTTGCTGAAAGTGGGCACCGTCACACACGCTTTGATCGGCCATTGCTCGATGGCCATCTCCAGTGCGCTGATCGAAATGCCGGTATCCGGGTCGGTGGGGATTTCAATGGCTTTCATGCGCAATGAATTGATGACTTGCAGTAAGCCATAAAAGGTAGGGGATTCGATGGCGATGATATCGCCCGGTTCGGCGCAGGCGCGCAACGCCAGACGCAAGGATTCCTGACAGCCGTTGGTGATAACGATATCGTCTGCGGACACGTCGCAACCGAAGCCGGACATGCGTCGCGCGATTTGCCGCCGTAATTCGGGGTTGCCGGGCGGGAATTCGTAATGGCTGATGGTGTCGGCCTGATGGTGGCAGACTTTTTTCATGGCCTGCGATACCAGTTTGATGGGCAAAAAGTCGCTGTCCGGTACGGCGGCGCCGAATTGCAGGATGTTCGGGTCATTGGCGGCTTTGACCAGATTCAAAACCATTTCCTGACCGGTGACGGCGGAGGGCTTGGCTTCCGGTTGGCTGCGAGTCGGGGTTTCAAACGACAGTTTGGCGGCACTGCGTACATAAAAACCGGACTTGGGACGAGATTCGATGTACCCCATGCTTTCCAGCTTGTAATAAGCTGACACCACCGTCGAGACACTGACGTGAAAGTTTTTGGCGCTTTGGCGCACCGACGGCAATTTTTCACCGGGCGCATAGGTGCCTTGGCGAATGTTATCCGCTAGAGATTGTGCAAGATCCTGGTATAGAAATTCGCTTTTCGGCGAGCGTGGCTTGGTCTTTTCACTCATCTGATGGCCTTATTTCATTCTTCACTTCAATACAGTTGTTGTCTTTAAAACCGGTACAGATGATTTTAACGCTAATCTGTACTGGTTTATTTAATATTTTTTGAATCTGTATATTTTTTTTGGAAAGTCTTAGACTGTTTATTTGGTGATGATGAAACGGAAATGGAGGTTTCAGGCAATGAAGCGTGAAGGATTCATAAAATTATTGTGGGTGGTCGTACTGCTCTTGGTGGCGCTGGGTTGGGGCTGGATGAAGCAAACAATCGGGCAACCGGTGAAACAAGCGGCAGAGGGGGCTCACGTTGAGGCAGAGCGCCCTTGGTGGTGGCGAATTAAATAACCGAAGAAAATGCAGTATAACGGATGTTAAGGAGTGGTAATGGAACGGCAGTGTTGGATAAATCAGGCAATCAAACCGGTCTCGCAAGCGGGCGTGGCCTTGACGGACCACGGTCTTTTATACGGTGACGGCGTTTTCGAGGGGATTCGATTTTACCATCGGGTACCGTTTTTATTGACCGAACATCTGGAGCGACTATTTCAATCCGCCAAGGCGATTTGTCTGGAGTTGCCGTATTCAATGGATGATTTGCACCAGGCCTGCCGTGATGTCATTGCACAGAATGATTTAACGGATGGGTATTTGCGTTTGGTGGTCACGCGCGGTTCCGGCGCGTTAGGGCTGGACCCGAGCCGCTGTGAAACACCGACGGTTTTCATTCTGTGCGACGAGTTGAAGGTGATGCGTGATTCGGCGCAATCCGGCTTGAAGCTGATTGTCGCCGCCACGCGACGTATGCCGTTGGATGTGTTTGACAGTCAGATTAAAACCTTGAATTATATGAACAATATTCTGGCGAAAATTGAAGCCAATCAAGCCGGTGCCGATGACGCACTTTTGCTGAACACGCAAGGTCGTGTCGCCGAAGCGAGTGCGGCCAATGTGTTTTTAGTGGAAAAAGGAAAGCTGGCATCGCCTCCGAGTTCGGAGTGTGCGTTGAACGGGATTACGCGGCGTTTTATTCTCGAACTCGCGGCATCTGTGGGGATAGAGTGTGTCGAAAGACCGTTATCTTTATATGATGTTTATCAGGCCGATGAAGTTTTTCTCAGCGGGTCTGGCGCGGAAATGCTGCCGGTGGCGGACATTGGCGGGCGACGCATGACGGCCTGCCCGGGGCCGGTGTTTAAACGCTTGAAACAGGCGTTTGATGAGCGGGTGCAAGCCTTGTCCGAATCTTAAACCCGAAACAGAGTGAATAACAGAAACCACCAGGCCTGGTGGTTTCTGAGATTGGTCGCGCCATTCGGTGTGGCTGTGGTATGATATAAATGTTTACAAGTATGTAACATTTGTCTGGGCGTTAACGTCCGTTTTTGACCCCCTCAAGCCGTTTTTAGGCACGCTTTTTCGTTGGAAGAATTACCGTTATGCACGCTTTGTCTGCTCGACAGTTGGCCCCAAGGTTGGGTGCTTTGGTCGCTTTGACCCCTTTTGCGGTCGATACCTATTTACCGGCCATTCCGGAGATGGCTGTTTTTTTGGATTCGACGGTTAACCAAGTCAGTTTGACGGTGCCGTTGTTTCTCATCAGTTTTGCGCTGGGGCAGCTGATCGGCGGCCCTCTGTCGGACCGTTTTGGCCGGAAGCCGATAGCCTTTATCGGTTTGTTGGTGTTTGCCGTCTCGTCATTGTTAATTATGTTTTCGGTACAAATCGAGCAATTGTATGCCATGCGTGTTTTACAGGCCATTGGCGGCGGTTTTGCAACGGTGGTGTCGGCCGCGATGGTGCGAGATTTATACTCCGGACGAGAGAGCGCTAAAGTGTTTTCAATGATTGCGATGGTGATGCTAATCGCGCCCATGGCGGCTCCGGGAGTGGGGGCTTTAATTGTGAACCTGGGCGATTGGCATAAGGTGTTTTTGTTTCTGGCGCTGTATGCCGGTGTGCTGTTTGTGGTGGTGAAATGGGCCTTGCCGGAAACCGTGGGGCCGGAGAGGCGGCGTCAAGCACGGAGTGAGCCCGTCAGTCAGTTGTTGATGAATTATAAACAGGTGCTGTCGAATACCCGGGCGCTCGGCTTTTTGTTGGCGCAGGGCTTTGCGAGCAGTATTTTGTTTGTGTACATCACTGAGGCGCCGTTTATTTATATGGACTTCTTTGGGGTCAGTTCGGCGTCGTTTCCATTCTATTTTGGGTTGGTGGTATTAGGCGTGATGTTTTTTAATCGGGTGAATATCGGGTTGTTGAAACATTACGAACCGGAGCAAATTGTGTTGGGGGCTTTAATCGCTCAGGTGATGATGACGCTGCTGTTTGTGAGTTATGTGGTACTGTTTGAACCGAATGTGTATCTGGTGCTGTTGATCCAATTTTTTGTTTTGGGGTTGTTGGGGATGATCACGCCAAACGTACAAGCCCGTTATATGGATTTCTTTCCTGAGGTTTCCGGTACGGCCAATGCGCTGGTCGGAACCAGTATCTTCGCTTTCGGGGGCGTGATGGGCTTGGTGATGGGGGCTTTGCATGACGGCAGTTTGAGCCGGGTGGTGCTGTTTATTTTCGCCATGTCGGCGATCAGTTTGTTGAGTTTGTGGTGGGTGGCGAAGGTCCGGTTTTCAAACCCGGCCACACCGACCGAAGCCGGTGTTTAGACGGATGGATTATTTAGAACACACTTTGGTGGTGAACTGTTGAACCGGTTTGCCGATGACCAAAATGGCGGCAAACGCAATCGGCCAGGCTACGAGCATGGCTTCCCACCAGCGCTCAATGAAGTTACCGCTGATGCCGGTATTGACCGCCGTGATGACCGCGGTCATCACGAAGACCATAATCACGGACATGGTGAAAGCGGCGACGAAACGATGATAGTGTTTTGGAAACATAATGATAGATGTCCTGATAACGTTGGATGAACGATAAAACCAAGGTAAATGTTCATGCGATGTTTAAGCGGAAAGCCATTGTAAAAGATTCCGTTTCTTTTTGGCTAGGGTTTTCGTGCGAAGGGCTTTTGCGGAAGGTGAAAAAACTTATTGAAAAACGTCGTTTTACTGCGGTTTAAATATAGACAGATAGGCCCGAATCAAGTACAATCCGCGTAATCTTATTTTAATGGCTTTGACTATTTGGGGTCGGTACGAGAAATGACGGTGAAACCCACTGATTTCTAAGAAAAAACGGAGTGAGTTCCTTCTGGGAATTGGCTCCGTTTTTTTGTATGGCCAACCCAAAAGTTTTTGAATTTCTGTTGGGCGGAACACATCAATGACACAAACAGCTTTATTGGCTTTGGAAGACGGCACCCTGTTCTGGGGAACGTCTCTTGGTATAGAAGGGGAAACAATCGGTGAAGTGGTATTTAATACTTCGTTAACCGGTTATCAGGAAATTCTGACAGACCCATCGTATTACAAACAAATTGTGACGCTAACGTATCCGCATATCGGTAATGTGGGCGTGAACGAAGAAGACGAAGAGTCTCCGTCAATTATGGCTCAAGGTTTGATTGTTCGCGATTGCCCGCCGCTGATGAGCAACTTCCGTGCGGAAAAATCCCTGCCCGATTACCTGAGAGAACAAAATGTGGTGGCGATTGCCGATATCGACACGCGTAAATTGACGCGCATTCTGCGTGATAAAGGCGCCCAGTCCGGCATTATTGTGGCCGGTGATGAGATTGACGCCGATGCGGCTGTGGCGAAAGCGAAAGCGTTTGCCGGTTTGAAAGGCATGGACTTGGCCAAAGAAGTGACCACAGCGGAAACCTACGTTTGGACCGAAGGCACTTGGGTGTTGGGCGAAGGGCATAAAGACTGTTTCGATGACACGCCGTATCACGTGGTGGCGTTTGATTACGGTATCAAACGCAACATTCTGCGTATGTTGGCGGACCGCGGCTGTAAGTTGACGGTGGTCCCTGCGAAAACGTCGGCGAAAGAGGTGCTGGCGATGAACCCGGATGGCGTTTTCCTGTCGAATGGCCCGGGAGATCCGGAGCCATGTGATTACGCCATTGAAGCGATTCAAGAGGTCTTGAAAACCGATATTCCGGTGTTCGGCATCTGTTTGGGGCATCAATTGTTGGCACTGGCATCCGGTGCGAAAACCGTGAAGATGAAATTCGGTCACCACGGCGGGAACCATCCGGTGCAGGATTTGAAAACCAAGAAAGTGATGATTACCGCACAGAACCACGGGTTCGCTGTGGATGCGGATACCTTGCCGGATTGCTTGGAAGCCACGCACAGTTCGCTATTCGACGGCTCCTCGCAAGGAATCCAGCGCAAGGATAAAGCGGCGTTCAGCTTCCAGGGGCACCCGGAAGCCAGTCCAGGACCGCACGATGTCGCCCCTTTGTTCGACCAGTTCATTGAAAATATTAAAAAATACAAACAAGCATAAGTGATAGGAAGTTAAAGAGATGCCAAAAAGAAGTGATTTAGAAAGTATTCTGATTATTGGTGCGGGTCCTATCATTATCGGCCAGGCCTGCGAGTTCGACTACTCCGGTGTACAAGCCTGTAAGGCGCTGAAAGAAGAAGGTTACCGTGTCATTCTGGTCAACTCCAACCCGGCGACCATCATGACCGACCCGGAAATGGCCGATGCGACCTATATCGAGCCGATTGAATGGAAAACGGTTCGTAACATCATTGCACAAGAGCGTCCGGATGCGATTTTGCCGACCATGGGTGGTCAAACCGCTTTGAACTGTGCGCTGGATTTGGACAAGCACGGTGTGTTGGAAGAATTCAATGTCGAGTTGATTGGCGCCAATGCCGATGCCATCGACAAAGCGGAAAACCGCGACCGCTTCCGTCAGGCGATGACGAAAATCGGTTTGGATATGCCGGTGTCCGATGTGGCGCATAACATGGAAGAAGCTTGGGCGATTCAAGAAAAGGTCGGTTTTCCGACCATCATTCGTCCGTCCTTTACGTTGGGTGGCTCCGGTGGTGGTATCGCCTACAACAAAGCGGAATTCGAACAAATTTGTAAGTTCGGTTTGGATTTGTCGCCAACCAATGAGTTGTTGATTGAAGAGTCGATTCTGGGCTGGAAAGAATACGAAATGGAAGTGGTGCGTGACAAAAACGACAATGCCATCATCATTTGTTCCATCGAAAACCTGGACCCGATGGGGGTGCATACCGGGGATTCCATCACGGTGGCGCCGGCGCAAACCTTGACCGATAAAGAATATCAAATCATGCGGAACGCCTCTTTGGCGGTTTTGCGTGAAATCGGGGTTGAAACCGGGGGCTCCAATGTTCAGTTCTCGATCAATCCTGAAACCGGGCGTATGATTATCATCGAGATGAACCCGCGTGTGTCGCGCTCTTCGGCCTTGGCATCGAAAGCCACCGGTTTCCCGATTGCGAAAGTCGCCGCCAAGTTGGCTGTGGGCTATACGTTGGACGAATTGAGCAACGACATCACCGATGGCGCGACACCGGCTTCTTTCGAGCCATCCATCGATTATGTGGTCACCAAAATTCCACGCTTTACGTTTGAAAAATTCCCGCAAGCCGATGCGCGTTTGTCGACACAAATGAAGTCGGTCGGTGAAGTCATGGCGATGGGGCGTAATTTCCAGGAGTCGCTACAAAAAGCCTTACGCGGTTTGGAAACCGGTAAAGACGGTTTGGATGAAATCATGCCGCTGGCCACTATGGACGAAAAAGAAGTTAAAGACGTTCTGCGTCAAGAGTTGCGTGCACCGGGCCCTGAGCGTTTGTGGTACGTTGCGGATGCCTTCCGTGCCGGTTGGTCCATGGAAACCGTTTATGAAATTTCCCGCATTGATCCGTGGTTCCTGTCTCAGATTAAGCAGCTGATCGACATGGAAGATGACATCAAACAACGTGGCTTGGATGCGTTGGACGAAAACCTGTTGCGTCAATTGAAGCGTAAAGGTTTCTCGGATAATCGCCTGGCCAAATTGTTGGATACGGATGCCGCCTTTATCCGTAAGTTCCGTCATACCTTGAATGTCCGTCCGGTTTATAAGCGCGTTGATACGTGTGCGGCCGAGTTTGAAACTTCGACGGCTTACATGTATTCCACTTACGAAGAAGAGTGTGAAGCGGCGCCGAGCGAGCGTGAAAAAATCATGGTATTGGGCGGTGGTCCAAACCGTATCGGTCAAGGGATTGAATTCGATTACTGCTGTGTGCACGCGGCCATGGCGATGCGCGAAGACGGTTACGAAACCATTATGGTGAACTGTAATCCGGAAACCGTTTCCACCGACTACGACACCTCGGATCGTTTGTATTTCGAGCCCTTGACCTTAGAAGACGTTTTGGAAATCGTTGAAGTTGAGAACCCGAAAGGGGTCATCGTTCAATACGGTGGTCAAACACCGTTGAAGCTGGCGGAAGATTTGGAAGCAGCAGGCGTCCCGATTATCGGGACCTCACCGGAATCCATTGACTTGGCGGAAGATCGCGAACGCTTCCAGCAAATGTTGCAAGGCTTGGATTTGCAGCAACCGCCGAACCGTACCGCGCGCAGTGAAGAACAAGCGCTGGCCTTGGCCAATGAAATCGGATATCCGTTGGTGGTGCGTCCATCTTATGTATTGGGTGGGCGCGCCATGGAGATCGTTTATAACGACTCCGATCTGTCACGTTATATGACGGAAGCGGTGAAGGTGTCAAATGACTCGCCGGTTCTGTTGGATCGTTTCCTGGACGACGCGGTTGAACTGGATGTCGATGCCGTGAGTGACGGTGAACAGGTCGTCATCGGTGGCGTGATGGAGCACATCGAACAAGCCGGGATTCACTCGGGTGACTCGGCCTGTTCTTTGCCGCCGTACAGTATTCCAATGCATATTCAAGACGAAATCCGCAGCCAGGTCGAAAAAATGGCCAAGGCCTTGAGCGTGGTGGGCTTGATGAATACCCAGTTTGCCGTGAAGGGCGATGAGATTTATGTGTTGGAAGTCAACCCGCGTGCGTCGAGAACGGTGCCGTTTGTGTCCAAAGCCATAGGGCATCCGTTGGCGAAGATTGCGGCACGCTGCATGGTCGGTCAGAAATTGGCGGATCAGAAATTCGTTAAAGAAGTGCGCCCAACGCATTTCTCGGTGAAAGAAGCGGTCTTCCCGTTCATTAAATTCCTGGGCGTGGATCCAATTCTGGGGCCGGAAATGAAATCGACCGGTGAAGTCATGGGCGTGGGCGACACTTTTGCGGAAGCTTATCAAAAAGCGCAACTGGCCGGCGGTACGATTTTACCGACGTCCGGTAAGGCCTTCTTGAGTGTGCGTCAAGCCGATCGCGTCAAGGTGTTGGATTTAGCGAATAAGCTTGTTGCGAAAGGATTCACCATTTTGGCAACGCGCGGTACGGCCAAGTCTCTGGAAGAAGCTGGTATCGAATGCGAAATCGTCAATAAGGTAACGGAAGGGCGTCCGAATATTGTGGACTCCATCGTTAACGAAGAAGTGGATTTGATTGTGAATACCTCCGATGGTTCTGTTAGTATTAAAGATTCATCGAGTATTCGCCGCGAAGCGTTGATGCATAAAACCTGTTATACAACGACGATGGCAGGCGCTTTGGCCATGGTGGCCTCTATGGATTACTTGGACAACCAAAAAGTGACCAAGCTGCAAGCGATTTAATCCGTAGCGTCCGTCATCTGAAATAACGCCGAGCAAGGGCTCGGCGTTTTTTGTTTTAGGAAGAATGTGAGGAAAAGAGAATGCAAAGACATCCGATGACAAAAGAAGGGGCTGATGCCCTGCAAGCCGAATTACAGAAATTAAAAAAAGAAGACCGCCCGGCCATTTCCAATGAAATCGCTGAAGCCAGAGAGCATGGCGACCTGAAAGAAAATGCGGAATATCATGCCGCCCGTGAACAACAAGGCTTGATTGAAGCACGTATTAAGCAGATTGAAAACATGCTGGGGCGCGTTCAGATTATTGATGTCACCAAGTTGAACCCGAATGGAAAAGTCGTGTTTGGTGCGACGGTCACGGTTCTGAATGTGGAAACCGACGAGGAAGTCACCTATCAGATCGTCGGTGAAGAAGAAGCGGACTTAACGCATAATAAAATTTCAGTGAACTCGCCGATTGCACGCGCCTTGATCGCCAAAGAGGAAGGGGATGAAATCGTCGTGAAGGCACCGAGCGGTAACATCGATTACGAAATTGTTGAAATTCAGTATATTTAATAGTGCTTAACGGTCATTGAGCGATGCATCTTGCACTGTTAATGGTTTTATTGACGGCCAATGTCACGATTGGTTATGTGGTGGCGCCGGTTTTGTTTGGTCGTTTGAGTAGCGAGATGGCCGGAGAATTAATGGGCGTTTTTCTGACGGGGCTTTATGGATTTGATTTGATATTCATGTCCGTGCTGCTGCTGATGTTAATCGTGCAGAAGCGTTTTCGGGCCAAGCGAGAGGCCTTATTGGTTGTGTCATCCTTATTGGTAGCGGCCAATTTGTGGGGAATCTCGCCGTTGATGACGGAGTTGAAATCCATGGGGTTGGCGACGTCGCCGGAATTGTTCGGGATGACGTTTGCTCAGTGGCATGGCATTTCCCAAGCGCTGTTTATGTTGATGTTAGGTTTGCTCGTGGTCTGGGGGATCGGTTTACGGAAAGGCCAAACGGTTAAATCAGCCTGAAACACGCGTTTAGACCATAAAAAAAGCTTATAAGCATTTAATTATTTTATAGCTGAAAGTCAGGGTTTTCGGTTGCAATTTGCACGAAAAAGGCTGAAAATACTCCCCGTAAATGATTAAATCCTAATATAAATACAACGGTAAGATAACGGAGTGGTTTGAATGAAATTAACATTACAGGCGCTATTTGTTGCAGCAGTTGCCGCGTTTACCTTAAACGTGCAAGCTGCAGAGTCAAAATATGATCAATGCGTTGCAGACGGCGATACGATCGTTAAGTTGGCAAGAGAAAAAGGGGCCACTGCGGCACGTGCTTACGAGCAGAAAACAACTGTTGGTGAGTGTTTTGCTGAGTTGAGCAAAATTGAAGCGACTTACGGTGAAAAGACTTTGGGTCTAAACCCATCTTATGTAATGACTCCGGAAGATCGTGCCAGATGGGCGAAGTTGTTCGATTCCATCGATGCTAAACAGTATCGTGGCACACCTTACCTTCAAGCGGCTTACTACTTCAGTAAGTAAGCGCCAATAGGTTAGGAAGAAAAAGCCGGCTTTATGTCGGCTTTTTTGTTTCCGAACGCTTTTTATTCGTTGTTAGGAATCACGCGTGAAACACAATTTATTTGAACAGGCTTACCGTTGTTTGGTCGAATCCGATTTGGATAAAAAAGTGACGCAGTTGGCGTTGTTGCAACAGTGGTGGACCGAAGATGCCTTCGACTTTGAACCCTCTTCGGAAATTCACAAAGTGCCGGATGCCGGTCGCCCCGAAAAACCTGAATTGGTACCGCCGAAAGATTTGCCCAAGCGCCGCCTGGGTTCCAAAGAAGGTCATGCCGCCTTAATGCACTCCATTTTACACATTGAGTTCAATGCCGTGAATCTGGCGTTGGATGCCATTTACCGTTTTCAGGATATGCCCCGAGAATATTATCGTGACTGGTTGGGTGTGGCTGGAGAAGAGTCTTATCATTTTCAGATGGTTCGGGAGCATTTGCATCATCTGGGGTATGAGTATGGCGACTTTAAGGCCCATAACGGGCTTTGGGTGACGACCTATGAAACCGATCACGATCCTTTGGTTCGGATGGCGTTGGTGCCGAGAACCTTGGAAGCGCGTGGGTTGGATGTGACACCGCCGATGATTCAGAAGTTACGCGCCGTCGGCGATAAACGGGGTGTGGAAATCTTAAAAATACTGCTTCGGGACGAAATCGGTCATGTGGAAGTGGGGTCTCGTTGGTTTCGGTATTTGTGTCAGCAGCGCGACCTGAATCCCTTCGAAACCTTTACCCAGATCATTGATGACTACTTTCATGGCGATTTGCGCGGGCCATTCAATTTTGATGCCCGCCAGGCCGCCGGTTTCAGTGACGAGGAAATTGCCTGGCTGAAAACCTTGGAGTCGGCTTGATACATGAAACTCAGTGACGCGCACCGGCAGCGAATTATTCTTCGTCATCGGCGTTCCATCCAAGAGCGCGGTTATGGAGCCACCGCTTTGTATTGGAATAATACGGACGCCCAGCAAATTCGTTTTGAAGTGTTAACGGATTTATTATGGCGTTATGGTTTGAAGAATGACCAGGCCTGGTCGTTTCACTTGTTGGACGTGGGCGCGGGATTTGGGGATTTCCACCCGTATTTGACGGAGCGAGGTTATGATTTCCGGTATACCGGCATTGATGTGTCGCCGGACATGGTCAAAGCCGCGGGGTTTAAGCACCCTGACGTGATGTTACGTCTGGGCGAACTGTTTGATTTTGACTGGCCCGACAGCGCATTCGATTTTGTGGTCTGTTCCGGTGCCATGAACGAAGTGGTGGACGCGGCTGAATGCGAGGGCGCTTATGCCAAAGCGATGATTCGGAAAATGTACGATTTGGCCAAATATGGCGTGGTGTTTAACCTGCTGGACGCACGACATGATTGGACGTCTGCGCGGGGGCAGTTGCAAAGTTTTGAGCCACAGGATATCGCGGACTATTGTGCGACCTTTGCGTCTCAAGTGGTGCTGGAAGACGGGTACCTTTCCAATGACTTCAGTGTGTATTTAGGGAAGCGATCACCATGAAAGTGGGCATCGATCTGGGGGGCACCAAAATTGAAGCAGTGGTGCTGGGTGCGCACCATCGGATTGCGTTTCGCGAACGGGTGGCAACGCCGCAGGGCGATTATGCGGCGACATTGGACGCCATCATCTCTTTGGTCCGGCGGGTGGAGTCAGAGTTTGGGGCCTTTCCGCGTTTGGGCATTGGCATTCCCGGAGCCGTTTCCAAGCAAACCGGCCGTATTAAAAACGCCAATTCGACCTGTTTGATCGGGCAGGATTTAGTCGGAGATTTATCGAAAACCTTGTCGCAGACGGTTGTGCTGGCTAATGATGCCAACTGTTTGGCTTTGTCGGAAGCCTCCGACGGGGCCGGTGCGGGCGAAGAGGTCGTGTTCGCGGTCATTTTGGGCACCGGTTGCGGTGGGGGCCTGGTGGTAAACGGGCAGGTGTTGAACGGGGTGAATGCCATTGCCGGAGAATGGGGGCATAACCCTTTGCCGTGGCCTTCAGAAAAGGACGAGATGCTTTCGTGCTATTGTGGTCAGTCTGGTTGTCTGGAAACGTTTTTGTCGGGGCCGGATATGGCCGCGCATTTTAAAAAAATGGATGGGCGAACCATGACCGCGCAAGCCATTTCTGAGGCGGCTGAAGCTGGGGATGCAGCATGTCAGCAGCATATGGAATCTTACGCGAACTGGTTGGCGAAAGGCCTGGCGAGTGTGATCAATGTAGTCGACCCGGATGTCATTGTGCTGGGTGGCGGTTTGTCCAATATCGAATGTTTGTATCATCGTGTACCGGAGCTTTGGGCACAATGGGTGTTCAGTGACCGAGTGGATACCCGGTTGGTGCCAGCGAAATGGGGCGACTCCAGTGGGGTTCGCGGCGCCGCTTGGTTATGAGTCGGTATTGAATTTGACCAGGCCTGGCCGAAAAGGCTAATAGCGTTATGCTGTGGGAATTAGAAATGGAGGAAGGGAAGGTGGAAAATATCACATCGTTGGAGCGGTTGGACGAGCTGAAGCAAGCGGAAGAAGCCTTGTTGGTACTGTTCGGTGGGCGAGATTGCAATGTCTGCCATGCCATCAAGCCAAAGCTGATCGAGTTGGTCGAGGCGTCTTACCCAAACATCAAAATGGTGTATGTGGATTGCCATGAAGTGACGGACATTTGTTCACAGAACGGTGTGTTTACCTTGCCGACTTTACAGGTGTTTTTCACCGGGCAACGCTTTATCGAGGAAGTGCGCAGTTTCAGTGTGCAAAAGGTGATGCAGGAAATCGAGCGTCCGTACCGTATGCTGTTTTCAGATTAAGGCGCTTAGTTGAAGGAGTGCCCGAAGTAGAAATACAGCGATTGGTGCTCTTCGTCATGATAGCCGTAGGCGAAATAAATCGGCCCGACAAAACTGTTCATCCCGATGAAGACACTGCCGGCTTGCTTGGTGTTGGCCCAAGTGACATCGGAGGTGTCGACACCGGTGATATTCTCTTCATCGTAAATATTCCCCGCTTCCAGCGTCGCACCGAGGTAATACGGAAAATTCAGCGGATTGCTGCTGGATGACATGCGATACAGGTATTTCAAGCGGGCGAAAATGACTTTGTTGCCGATCAAATCGTCCTCGGCATAGCCGGACAAGCGTTGGAAGCCGCCGAGGGTGTAGAAGTTGTGGATGTCGTCGGCCTGGTCGGCTTGCAGGTCGGTCGCTTCAAAATGGACGTTGACCGTATGGCGACCGTACGAAAAGTAACTGGACAGGAAGGATTTGTATTCCTGTACCTTGCCGGCTTTGTCGATATTGTAAAGAGTATTGTGATACGACAAATCCAGCAAGGTACCTTGTCTTGGGAAAGCGACTTGATCTAGGCTGTCGTATTTCAATCCGATATAGACGATGTTGTCGTCATAGGTTTCTTTTTGCTGCGAACTGGCGTTTTTGCCCAAGACCAGCTCGCCGGCTTCCCAGTCGTATCCGATATAGGTTCTCAGGTTTAAGTTGAAGTTGTAGCCCATCTCCAGGCTCGGTGTCAGAGTTTGTTGTTCTAACTGTACAGAGGCGATGCTGCTTTGGTCGTTGATGTCGTAGGTGCGGCTTTTGGCTTCGAAGGCCGGTTGAATGTACAGTTTTTGTCCTGTGTCCAGCGGTTGGTAAAAGGCGGTTTTCAGCTGTTGTGTCTGGCCGATATTGATTTCATTTCGCCATTCGCCACCCAAACCATTCGCCGGTGAATAAGTATGCCGCACCCCTATATTGAATACATTACTGTCGTCTAGGTTCGAGGCGAGATTGAGTTTCAGCTTGAAGAAGTTCGGTCCCCAGGACGGCGGTGTGGTTTTGATGACGAGGGTGTTGCGATCATCTTCTTGTTTAATTTCATAGGTAATGAGTTCGAAAAAGCCTAGCCCATAAAGGGTGGTGATGTCGGTTTCCAGTTGAATCCGGTCAATGGGGCGGTCGACTTGCTGGTGAATGTAATGGCGAATGACATCGTCGGACAGGTTGGTTGTATTGAGAATTTGGATGTCGTTAATGACGCCCAAGGCACGCTGATTGGCCGGGGCGTGATAATTTGGATCGCTCAAGGTTTTCAGTTGTTCGGTTTTTGCTTGCGCGGCTTCCGAACCGATTTGAATGAGCTCTTTAGGGTGATCGAAATCGGTGGGGCTGAGTGTTTTGGGAATAATGGGGCGAATCAGCACGTCGTTGGGCTTGAGGGTGGCGAGTTGGCGTAGGCTGTTGGCGGTGATCATGCTGGAAATGATTTGGCTAGTGATGCTCAAATACGAATCCATGGCTTCGTCTTCCGGTACTTGGGTGTGGGTGTCGGACACGATGACAATGTCAGCGCCCATGTTGCGGACTACATCCACCGGCGTGTTGTTGGTGACACCGCCGTCCACCAGATAGCGGCCGTCGATTTTGACCGGCGCGAAAATCCCGGGGACCGACATGCTGGCGCGGAGGGCTTGAGCGAGGTCGCCGGATTTTAAGACGACTTCCTCGCCGGTGCGGGCATCCGTGGCGACGGCGCGAAAAGGGATCGGCAGTTTGTCGAAATCGTGAATATTGCTGATTGGCAGGGTCATGCCTTTTAGGAGCGTGGCCTGTTGTTGGCCTAATAGTAAACCGCTGGGGAGTTTGAAATAGCCGTCGCTCAAACCGAACTCTCCCTTGACGAAATAATGGAACTGGTCCTGTTTGCGGCGAAACGATAAAAAGTGTCGGGAATTTTCGTCCACAAAGGTTTGGTCCCAGTTGACGTGGGTGACGAAGTTTTCGATTTCGTTTGTACTTAAACCGGAGGCGTAAAGCCCACCAATCAAGGCCCCCATGCTGGTGCCGGAAATGTAATCGATGGGAACGTTCAAGCGCTCCAGCTGTTTGATGACACCGATGTGTGCCAAGCCGTGCGAACCGCCGCCCGGGAGTACCAGGCCGATTTTCGGGCGTTTTGTTTCGGTTTCGGCCGCCAAGCTGTGGGCGGTTGGAAGCAGAAAGAGCCAGCAAAAAGCCAGCGGCAACAGACGCTTAACGTTTGCCATTGCCACCTGCCTGAATTAGAAGGGCGTCGAGCCAACGTCCAGGAAGGACACGTTTGAGGTAAGCGAACAATACCGTCGGAAAGGTGATCCGGTAGCGCAGGGCAGGCCTGGTGGATTTCAGCGTTTTTTCCACGGCCGCGGTGACGGCTTCCGGCCCGAGTGTGAAAGGCGCGGTTGGGCCTTCGGTTTCCAAACGGTCGATCATGGCATTGTAGTTATCGCGATGTGCGCTTTGCTCTTTGGCGATCCAGCGTTTGAATTGCGCATAGGCATTGGCGCGGAAGTTGGAAATAATCGGGCCTGGCTCGATGAGCACGACTTGAATGCCGGTCTCTTTGAGTTCCAGGCGTAGGGTGTCGGCGAGCCCTTCAATTGCGAATTTACTGGCGTTGTAGGCGCCACGATACGGCATGGCGGCAAACCCGAGAATGGAGCTGTTATAGACGATTTTTCCGAACCCTTGCGCGCGAAAAGTGGGCAGCAAGCGGTTGGTTAAATCTTGCGTGCCGAAGACGTTGGTTTCGAACTGGTGGCGAAGCGCGTCACGGCTTAAGTCTTCCACCGCGCCGGGCAGACCGAAAGCGGCGTTATTGAACAGCAAGTCAATCCGTTGTGTCATCGACAAAATGGTGTCCGTCGCCTGACGGATGGATTCGGTATCGGCCAGATCCATCTGCACGCACTCGATGCCCAGGTTTTTGAGTTGTTCGACATCACTCGGTTTACGACAGGTGGCAATGACGCGATACCCCTGTTGGTGGAAGTGTTTGGCGGCATGATGTCCGATGCCGGTGGAGGCGCCTGTAATCAGTAATGTCTGCGTTGTGTGCGGGGCGTTTTCCATGGTTTCTTAGCGTTGTTGGTCGATGTTTTCCTAATCTTAGGGTAACTTCGGTAAAGTGCAAGTGTTTCTCTAGATTTTTTATTGCTCGGACGGTGTTTTTCAAATCTCAGGAGAATCGCATGAATCCTGCCAAAAGGCTTCGAATTTTTATATAATAAAGGGCTTGATTTAACGATTCGCGAAGCGGGACAGATGTCATTTATCAAACGTTATTTAATTGCTGGTTTGTTGGTGTGGCTGCCTTTAGGGGTCACGATCGCCGCTTTGATCTTTTTGGTCAACCTGTTTGACCAGAGTCTGCTGCTGCTGCCGGAGCATTTGCGGCCGGATGAATTATTAGGGCGCCATATCCCGGGCTTTGGCATTATTCTGTCGTTTGTGCTGATTTTTGTGACCGGGATGTTGGTGGCGAATTTCTTCGGGCGCTATTTGTTTGGCATGTGGGAAAAGCTTTTGTCCCGCATCCCGTTGGTGCGTTCGATTTACACCGCGGTGAAACAGATTGCCGAAGCCTTGTTCGGCTCGGGGTCTCAAACCTTTCAGAAGGTGTATTTATTGCAATACCCGCGCGCGGGTTTGTGGACGTTAGCGTTTCAGACCAGTAAGACGCAAGGTGAAGCGCAAATGAAGACCAATATGCAGGAAGTGGTCAACCTGTTTGTCCCGACCACGCCGAATCCGACGTCCGGTTTTTTTATTATGGCCTCGAACAACGAAATCATCGAGCTGGATATGAGTGTGGATGATGCGTTGAAAATGGTCATTTCCGGCGGAGTGGTTGTGCCGCCTTGGCAAAAAGTCGATAATGCCGGAGCCGTGATCGAGGTGATCAAACCCATCGAGCCGGATAAGGCCAAACACGATGATTCACCATCGACCGAAAAACAGAATTGAACTTAATTTTTTAACCATTGAAAAATAGAATGCGTCGGTTACGGGGCGTTTTAGCAAGATAAGGTAATAAACGATATGATGCGTACACACTATTGTGGACAAGTAACTGAAACTTTGGAAGGCCAGCAAGTCACCGTGTCGGGCTGGGTACATCGCCGCCGTGACCATGGAGGGGTTATCTTTATTGATTTGCGTGATCGTGAAGGGCTTGTTCAGGTAGTGGTGAATCCGGGTAATGACGCCATGTTCAATATCGCGGAGCGTGTCCGTTCCGAGTATGTGTTGAAAGTGCAAGGTAAAGTGTGCGCTCGAACGCCGGAAACCATCAACCCGAAAATGACGACCGGGAAAATCGAAATCGTTGCCGATGACTTGGAAGTGTTGAGTGCGGCCGAACCGATCCCTTTCCAGTTGGACGATAAACACATTTCAGAAGAAGTGCGCTTGGCATACCGTTATTTGGATTTGCGTCGTGATGAAATGCAGGAAGCCTTGCGCACTCGTTACCGAGTCACGCGTTCCATGCGTCGTTATCTGGACGACAATGGGTTTATGGATATGGAAACGCCGATTCTGACCAAATCCACACCGGAAGGCGCACGCGATTATCTGGTACCAAGCCGAACCCACCCGAATAAGTTTTTTGCCTTGCCGCAGTCTCCGCAGCTGTTCAAGCAGTTGTTGATGATGTCCGGTTTTGACCGTTATTACCAAATTACCCGTTGTTTCCGTGACGAAGACTTGCGTGCCGATCGTCAGCCGGAATTCACTCAGTTGGATATCGAAACCTCCTTTATGACCGAAGAAGAAGTCATGGACATGATGGAAGGTTTGACCAAAACCATTTTCCGAGACGGTGTGGATGTGAATTTTGATTATGACTTCCCGCGCATGACCTATGCCGAAGCCATCGAAAAATACGGCATCGATCGCCCGGATTTGCGTATTCCGTTACAGTTGGTTGACGTGGCCGACTTGTTGCAGGACATTGAATTCAAAGTTTTTGCCGGGCCGGCGAAAGACCCAATGGGGCGCGTAGCGGCCCTGCGTGTGCCACAAGGTGGTCAACTGTCACGTAAGGAAATCGACGATTACACCAAGTTCGTTGGCATTTACGGAGCGAAAGGGTTGGCTTATATCAAAGTCAATGACTTGTCCGCTGGGCTGGACGGTTTGCAATCGCCGATTGTGAAATTCTTCCCGGATCAGGCCATGGAAATCATGGAGCGCGTTGGGGCCGAAGATGGTGATATCGTTTTCTTCGGGGCCGATAAAGCGAAGATTGTGAACGAAGCCTTGGGTGCCTTGCGTTGTAAAATCGGTGAAGACCTCGATATGATCGAGCGCGAATGGGCGCCGGTTTGGGTCGTTGACTTCCCAATGTTTGAAATGGATGAAAAAACCGCTCGAATGACGGCGATTCACCACCCGTTCACGCAGCCGAAAGCCACGACGGAAGAAATCTTGAATCACGATGCACCGCATCAAATGCTGTCTCGTGCCTATGACTTGGTCATTAACGGTATTGAAGTCGGCGGTGGGTCGGTGCGTATCCACGACACCCACATGCAAGCGGCGGTGTTGAAAATGTTGGGCATTTCCGACGACGAAGCGGATGAGAAATTCGGCTTCCTGTTGAATGCGTTGAAATACGGTTGTCCACCGCATGCGGGGATGGCCTTCGGTCTGGATCGACTGGTGATGTTGATGGCGAAACGCGATTCGATTCGCGACGTGATTGCCTTCCCGAAAACTCAGTCGGCCGCGTGTATGTTGACCGATGCGCCAGGCCTGGCCGATAACGCACAAATGGCGGATTTGGAATTGCGTTTCCGTAAATCCTTGACGGAAAAACAGGCCGACTGATTCGGTTTGGTCAGGAGAAAATATGTCTTCACTAGCCACCAGTGTTCCGGTTGAATTGCTCAGTCGCATCGACTTACTGGCGCAGTCGGCACCGGTGCCGCCTGCGATGGATGCGGCCGAAAAGCAGGCGTTGAAAGATAAAATCAAACGCCTGCTCAAGGAGAAAAATGCTCAACTGGTCGCGCACTATTATGTGGATGACGACTTGCAGGCGTTGGCGGAAGAAACCGGCGGCAAGGTCGCGGATTCCCTTGAAATGGCCAATTTCGGCGCGCAATCCGAAGCCGATATGTTAGTGGTGTGCGGGGTGCGTTTTATGGGCGAGACGGCGAAAATGCTCAGCCCGGAAAAAACCATTCTGATGCCGGATTTGAATGCGACCTGTTCCTTGGACGAAAGCTGCCCGCCGAAAGAGTTTGCCGAGTTTTGTGCGCAGTACCCCGATTACAAAGTCGTGGTCTACGCCAATACCAGTGTTGAGGTTAAGGCCTTGGCGGACTGGGTGGTGACGTCGGGCAATGCCTTGGAAATCGTCACCCATTTGAAAGAGCAAGGCGAGAAAATCATCTGGGCGCCGGACCGGCATTTGGGGCATTGGGTTCAAAAAGAAACCGGTGTGGATATGATTCGCTGGCAAGGGCACTGCATCGTGCACGACGAATTCCAAATGTATGAATTGCAGTCCTTGAAAGAAAAACACCCGGACGCAAAAGTCATCGTGCATCCGGAGTCGCCGGCGGAAGTGGTCGATCTGGCCGATGTGGTCGGGTCGACTCGTGTGATGATTGACGCGGTGCAAACCCTGCCGGACCACAAATTCATTGTGGCGACCGATTACGGTATCTTCTATAAAATGCAGCAATTGGCGCCGGAAAAAGAGTTGATTGTTGCGCCGACCGGTGGTAAAAGCGGGCATTGCATCAGCTGCGCGCATTGCCCCTGGATGGCGATGAATGGGTTGCATAATCTGGCCGCTTGTTTGGAAAACGAAACCGGCGAGATCCTAATCGAAGAGTCCATCCGTCAAAAAGCCTTGCAGTCGGTGAACCGTATGCTGGAATTCTCACGCGCCAAAGGGCTGGTACAAAGCAAAGCATCCGGCGACTGATGTCGGGTGCCGCCCTGTCGTTACTTGGGTTTCTTCAAGACCATCATCGTTTGACAGAACCGACACACATCAAAACAGACCAATAATCACGGGAGAAAGAATGGCTGGTCACAGTAAGTGGGCAAATATCAAACACCGTAAAGCCGCACAGGATGCCAAGCGCGGCAAGATTTTCACCAAACTGATTAAAGAATTGGTTGTCGCTGCAAAACAAGGCGGCCCGAATCCGGATGACAACCCGACGTTGCGGGCCTGCATCGATAAGGCGCTTCGCGCCAATATGAAAAAAGACACCGTCGATAAAGCGATTGCTCGCGGTGCGGGTGGTGGCGAAGGCGACGATTATGAAGATATTCGCTATGAAGGCTATGGCCCGAATGGCGTCGCCTTAATTGTGGACTGCTTGACCGACAATAAAAACCGTTCGGTTATGGAGGTGCGCAATGCCTTCAATAAACGCGGCGGCAATATGGGAACCTCCGGTTCCGTGGCGTACATGTTCAAAAAACAGGGCACATTGAGTTTTCCGACCTCGGTGGATGAGGACGCATTAATGGAAGTGGCCTTAGACGCCGGTGCGGAAGATATTGTGACCGAAGAGAATGGTGTGGATGTCATTACCGCGCCGGAAGATTACATGGATGTCAAAACCGCTTTGGTGGACGCCGGCTTCGAGCCGGAATCGGCCGAGGTGTCGATGGAAGCGGAGGTCAAAGTTCCGTTGGAATTGGACGATGCGCAAAAAGCCTTGGATTTGATTGATGCTTTGGAAGATCTGGACGATGTTCAGAATGTGTATTCCAATATCGACGTGTCCGATGAGGTGATGGCGCAGTTGATGGATGCGAATTAGGTCAAGGTGTAAAAACTGCCAGGCCTGGTGGTTTTAATTGAATTTTCAGGATGTTATGTGGCAGAGTTACAACGCATTTTAGGCATTGACCCCGGGTCTCGTAAAGCCGGTTTCGGTTTGATTGAGTCGGGGCGTTACCATCCGAGTTATTTGCTGAGCGGAGTCATTCGGGTGGAAAAACTGTCCGGTGCCGAACGGTTGAAAACCATCTTCGAATCCGTCTGCCAAATCATCGATCAATATCAGCCGCAAGTCATGGCGATTGAAAAGGTGTTTGTTTACAAAAACCCCAATTCGGCGATTAAGTTGGGCCAGGCGCGTGGTGTCATTTTGTGTGCGGCCGCCCTGAAAGAAGTGCCGATTATGGAGTACACGCCGACGCAAATTAAAAGCACGATTGTCGGGCAAGGCCATGCCTCTAAAGATCAGGTGCAGTTTATGGTGCAAAACCTTTTAAAACTGACCGAAAGCCCGCAGGAAGATGCCGCCGATGCCTTGGCCGCCGCTTTGTGCCATGATCGTTATTTAACCCTGGGCATTGACCCGGAAAAAATTTCCAAAGGTTCCAAGTTTTAAGGATTGTTATGATTGGTTTTTTATCGGGAAAATTACACGCCAAGCGCCCACCGCAGATTTTGATTGACGTGAATGGCGTCGGTTACGAAGTTGAAGCGCCGATGTCCACTTTTTACGCCATCGGCGAAGCTGGTGCCGACGTGACGTTGCTGACACATATGCATGTGCGGGAAGACGCCATGTTGTTGTTTGGTTTCGCCACCGAACAAGAACGCAATTTGTTCAAAGAGCTGATTAAGGTCAACGGAATCGGCGCGAAAATGGCCATCGGCATTCTGTCGGCCATGTCGGTCAACGATTTTGTCGGGCTGGTGGATGTGGGCGACGCCCCGGCCTTGACCAAAATTCCGGGCGTGGGCAAAAAAACCGCCGAACGTCTCGTGATCGAAATGCGCGATCGTTTGAAGGGTTGGGGGGCCGTGGACGGGGTGACATCTTCTGCGGGCACCGCGAGTCCGAAACTCGAAACGGTTGGCAGCATGGCGCCAGCCATCGAAGCGCTGGTCTCATTAGGGTATAAACCGGCGCAGGCCGAAAAAATGGTCAATGCGGTGGAAAAGGGCTTGAGCTTGGAAGAAACCATCAAACAGGCCTTGATGACCATCAAGTTATGAGAATCGAAAGCCGACATTCTTCGGCTTCAAACTTTTTCAATGGTGTCTGACGAAGGCACCGTTAGAATATCGATAACCAATCCAATAATCATCCGGCATGTATCGGATGAAAACGATACCCTGAAGCACTTGACCGGTGGAGGCAATAACGAAATTCAACTCAAAAAAGATAAGAGAAAGATTATAATGAGTTGCGTTATTCGATAAGTAGTCGACACTGAATAACACATTTGAATTTTGGCACAGCCAGACTTTTCTCAACAAGGCAGAATTTTGAAATGCTATCTCGATAACATGAGAAATTCTAACGATGTTGAGGCAAGTCTGGTGAAGCCCTTTCAGGTGGGCGTTTAAGCGTGCATCCTCGTTGTTGCGAATCTTGATAAAGGAATGACCTTTATCTGCAATTCGCGCCTAGAGGCTACTCGCTTAAACGTCCCACAAAATTTTAAATGCGTTATTCAGTGTCGACTAAGTAATGGCACTGAGCTAAGGTGACGGGTTTAAGATGATTGAAACGGATCGTATTGTCGGTGGACAGGCGTTAGAAGAAGACATGTATGTTCAGCCATCTGTTCGCCCACAGATGATTACGGACTACATTGGACAGCAGGCGGTTCGTGAGCAGCTTCAATTGTCGATTCATGCGGCGAAAATGCGTAACGAACATTTAGATCACGTTTTGTTATATGGCCCGCCAGGCCTGGGTAAAACCACGCTTTCCAATATCATCGCCCAGGAAATGGGCGTCACCTTACGCCAGACATCCGGACCGGTCATTGAAAAACCGGGCGATCTGGCCGCCATCTTGACGCGTTTGGAACCGAACGACGTTCTGTTTGTCGATGAAATTCACCGTCTCAGCCCGATTGTGGAAGAGATTCTGTATCCGGCGATGGAAGATTTCCAGATCGATATCATTATCGGTGAAGGGCCGGCTGCCCAGACCGTGAAAATCGATATTCCACCCTTTACCTTGGTGGGCGCGACCACGCGCGCCGGGCTGTTGACGTCGCCGTTGCGCGATCGTTTCGGTATCGTCCAGCGCCTGGAGTTTTATTCGGAAGATGAGTTGGCTCAGATTGTCAGTCGTTCCGCCAATATTCTCGGCATGGATACCCAGTTGGACGGCGCCTTGGAAATTGCACGCCGTTCACGCGGCACGCCACGTATCGCCAACCGTTTATTGCGGCGGGTGCGAGATTATGCTCAGGTAAAAGGCAACGGCATTATTACCGCGGAGATTGCCGATGCCGCGTTGAATTTGTTGGAAGTGGATCCGCTCGGTCTGGATAAGATGGACCGGCGCCTGCTGGAACTGTTGATTGAAAAATTTGAAAGCCGCCCTGTGGGCATCGACAGCATTGCTGCGGCCTTAGGCGAAGAAAGAGGGACGATTGAAGACGTCATCGAACCGTTTCTTGTGCAGCAGGGCTTTTTAGTTCGTACTCCCCGGGGACGTGTGGTGACGCAAACCGCGTACCGACACCTAGGGTTAGCACTACCGGAGAAATTTGAAGATGAATGAACATTCCTTGATGGAGTTGATTTTAGATGCCAGTCCCGTCGTTCAAGGCGTGATGTTAATTCTGTTGCTGATGTCGATTATGGCTTGGGCCATTACTTTCGCGAAATCCTATCAAATCCGTAAGGCTGCCGCCGAAGCCAAAGCATTTGATGCAGAATTTTGGCAAACTTCTGAGTTAACTCAGTTATATAACCAAGTGGCCAACGACGAAAATAATCGGGGCAGCGCGTCAATCTTTGAAGCCGGTTTTAAGGAATTTGTGAACCTGAAAAAACAAGGCGTGCTGGATGCATCGGATTTGATGAACGGTACTCAACGGGCCATGCGCGTGGCCTTTTCCCGTCAAGTGGAAAACCTGGAGAATCAAACCCCTTTGTTGGCGACGGTCGGTTCGTCCGCACCTTACATTGGCCTGTTCGGCACGGTCTGGGGCGTCATGCACGCTTTTTCATCCTTGGGCGATATTCAGAACGCGACCTTGGCCGCCGTGGCGCCGGGGATTTCCGAAGCCTTGATAGCCACTGCGATGGGGCTGTTTGCAGCGATTCCCGCAGTAATTGCCTATAACCGTTTGTCGGTCAAAGCCGATCGTGTGGTGGGGTTGTATGAAAATTTTGCCGAAGGGTTCCTGACCATTATTCAGCGTCAAGCGCACGCTCTTGAGAAAAAAATGGAAGCTGAGCAGGGGTGAATTCAATGCGCAATTCTTTTCGCTCGCAGTCTCGAAAACGTCTGATGTCGGAAATCAATGTGGTGCCGTATATCGACGTCACTTTGATTTTGTTGATTATTTTTATGATTACCGCCCCGATTGTTCAACAGGCCGTCACCGTGGATTTGCCGCAGACACCGGTCGTGAAAAATCAAAAGCAAGCGGATGCCAAGCCGGTTGAACCCTTCGTTATTACGGTCACTGCTGAAGGCTTATATAAAACGTCCGAAGCCCCGGACATTGTGTTGGGGCAGAAAGATCTGGCGAACTTGGTGGCGGAAGTTGTCGCGCGCGCTCAGCTTAAGCCGAACCAGCCTTTTTATATTCAAGGGGATCGGCAGACGCCTTACGGTAAAGTGGTTAATCTGTTTGTGCTGTTGAAAGCCAATGGGGTTCAGCAGGTCTCTCTTATGACTGAGCCGGAAGAGAAGTAAGTAGTATGTTTGCATTTATTATTCGTCACCCTTTGGCCTTATCGGCCGCCGTCTTGTTGCATGTGGTCATTGCCATCGGTTTGGTTTTCGGTTCCTTTGACGATGAACCCATATTGAAAGTCAGCTTACAAAGCGATTCGGAAGAGGCTGAAATTACCCAGGTTAAGCAGATTGAGCCGATGAAAACCTTTGCGGTTGATTCCGCACTGGTCAAAGAACAGTTGGCAAAAATCAAACAACAAGACGCCGCTAAACGAAAAGAGCAGGAAGAACTGAAGAAACGTTCCGAAGCGGAAAAACGACGTTTGGCGGCCTTAAAACAACAGCAGGTGGAAGAAAAACGTAAGGCCGAATTGGCTCAAAAACAGGCTTTAGCTGAGAAACGCCGTGCTGAAGAAGCCAAGCGCCAAGCACAAATTGAGAAGCAACGGGTTGAAGCGGAACAGAAACGCGCGGCGGAAGCCAAACGTTTGGCCGAGCAAGCCAAAAAAGAAGCGCAGCTAGCCGAGAAAAAACGTGAAGAGGCCAAAAAGCGCGTTGCTGAGGCTGAGAAAAAACGTCAGGCGGAAGAGGCTAAGAAATTGGCTCTACAAGAACAGATCAAACAGCAAAATGCTGAGAAAAAGCGTCTGGAAGAAGCGGCTTTGCAAGCACGTTTGCAAAAAGAACAGCAAGAAGCTGAAAGCGCACTACAGCAGCAGATAGCCGCCGAAGAAGCCAGACGGCGCCAGACCGCTAAAGAAAAAGAATTGAAAAGTTTGCGTGACACCTATATTTCGTCGATTGCCGCCAGCGTGAAAGATAATTGGCGTACCGCGGCCAAAGTCTCAGATGACGCTCAGTGTGTCTTGTCGATTACTCAAACGCCGAAAGGGATGATCAGTGGCGTAAAGGTCGAAGAATGTAATAAGTTTGCGAACGAACAATTCAAAAAGGATGCGGTCAAAGCGGTGTACCGTGCTGAGCCGCTTCCAGCGCCACCGGTCAAAGAATTGTTTGAACGAAATATTAAATTTATTTTTAATCCTTAAATACAAAAAAGTTGCAGAGCTGAATCACAATGATGTCGAATATGAAGAAAATGTCCCAATATTTCATGGCCCTTCTATGGTTGTGGGTTGGAGCAGCACAAGCTGATTTGACCATTCAAATTGACCAGAGTTCCGACTCGGCGTTGCCGATTGCGATTTTACCGTTTGACTGGCAGGGTAAGACGGTGACGCCGCCGGTGAATATGAGCGACATCGTGGGAAATGATCTGTTACGAAGTGGCAAGTTTCGACCGGTTGAAGAGAGCCGTTTGCCTGGTCGCCCGAAGACCTTGGAAGATGTGGATTTTTCCAAATGGAAGCAGTTGGGGACCGATAATCTGCTCATTGGGCGAGTGACGGAAGAGGCTAATGGCCACTACGAAATTGAAATGCGCTTTATTGATTTATTGCGTAAGCAACAGGTGATTGGTAAGCGCTGGGTCAATATTCCGAAAAGTGCTTTGCGCCAGGTGGCGCATAAAATGAGTGACCTAATCTATGAAGAGCTGACGGGAATTCGTGGTGCGTTTAATACTCGTATTGCGTATGTCACGGTTAAAAACGTCGATGGTAAAAAACAATACAGCTTGGAAGTGGCCGACTCGGATGGTCATAATTCTCAGCCAATCTTACGTTCTCGTAAGCCGATTATGTCACCAAGCTGGTCGCCGGACGGCAAGAAACTGGCGTACGTCACGTTTGAAAACGGTCGTTCGGAAATTGTCATTCAAAGTTTAGATGGCAAAACCCGCCACATTGTGGCCAGTTATAAAGGGATTAACAGTGCGCCAAGCTGGTCTCCAGACGGTAAAAACCTGGCATTGACCTTATCGAAAGACGGCTCGGCCGATGTGTATATCATGAATATGAAAACCAAGAAACTGCGCCGTTTGACGCGTAATTGGGCGATTGAAACCGAAGCGGTTTGGGCGCCGAATGGGCATTCTTTGTTTTTTAACTCGGATCGTCGCGGTCAGCCACAAATTTTCCAGGTGTTTCTCGATACCGGTGAGATGCGTCGTATTTCGTTTGTAGGGCGTTACAATGCTAATCCTGCCGTGTCTCCGGATGGTCGCTATGTCGCGATGGTCCACGCCAATAGCGGTTTTCATATCGGGTTGCTGGATTTGTATAATGATGAATTTAATATTCTGACCAAAACGTATTTAGACGAATCGCCAAGCTTTTCGCCGAATGGTGAAATGATTTTATATGCCATGAATCAAGGTGGGCAGGGCAAGCTGGCGGTGGTGTCTCCGAATAACAATACGACGCAAATATTGAGCGTTCAAAAAGGTGAAGTCCGTTCACCGTCCTGGGGACCTTTTCAGTCAAACTGAACAGTCGGGCATCAAATAAATCACATTTAAGGAGTTGGGTATGTACGATCAATTGAAACTGGGGTTGGGAATTGCCTTAATTGCATCGTTGGCGGCTTGTAGTAGCACGCCTAAAACGGGCGAAAACGCCGATATGAATATCGAACCTGCGACGGACGATTCCGGCGTGGATTATGAGGAAAGAGCACGTCTTGAGTTGGAAAAAGCCGATACGGGCGAAGTCAATGAAGTTGAAGTGATCGGAGCCGGTGGTGCCACGGGCGAGGCGGTCAGTAGCGAAGAATTGGCCAGTCAGGATTTGAATGCCGCGAATCAGCCTGTGACCGATATGGGGCAAACATTCGAACCCGTCATCTATTTCGGTTATGATCAATTCATCGTTGATGATACTTCTCTGGAAACGGTTAAACATTATGCTGCGATTTTAGTCGATAACCCCGACGAGAAGATTCAATTGGTGGGCCACACAGACGAACGTGGTTCGCCAGAGTACAACCTGGCATTGGGTGAACGCCGAGCCAAAGCGGTGGCCGAAGCGTTTATGCTGTATGGCGTCAGTGATGATCGAATTGATGTGATCACGATGGGTGAAGAAATGCCGGCCAATGAAGGTCATGACGAAGATGCCTGGGCGAAAAACCGCCGGGTGGAAATTAAAGCGCAATAAACTTCGGGATTAATCACGATGGTAAAAGCTCTGACATCTGCAATGGCCGCACTTTTGGTTGTGGTTGGTTTTAGTACAACGGTTCAAGCGGCGGCACAGTCTTTGGAGCAACGGGTTGATCGGTTGGAACGTCGGGCCGACAATCCGGTGTTGATTCAGTTGAGTCGTCGTTTGGCCGAGCAGCAGCGCCAAATTCAAGAGCTTTACGGCGAAATGGATCGTTTGAAATATCAGCTGTCGCAAGCACGCGATAAGATGGCAAAGCAATATCAAGAAACCGATGAGCGCATCAGTCAGTTAGAATCGCAACCGGTTGAGCCCATTGAACCCGTTGCGGCGGTTCCGGTGGTGAGTTCGGAATCGGTTGCTTCGGCAGGCACGAAAGCCGAAGCCGCTTCCAAGGGTAGGTCGGCTGATGCTAAAGCGGCGACCAATGTGATTCATGCGCCGACAGCGGAAGAGCAAAAGGCTTATGAAGCCGCCTTTGCACTGATTAAAAAGTCGGATTATAAATCCGCCAGTAAAGCGTTTTCGTCATTTAAAAAACAACACCCTCAGAGTGCCTTGGCCAGCAACGCTTCTTACTGGGAAGGGGAATCCGAGGTGATCCTCGGGCACGATCAAAACGCTTTGAAGGCCTTTAAAATGGTGTATGAAAAATACCCGGATTCAAGTAAAGCGCCGGATGCCATGTTACGGTCGGCGGATATGCTCCGAGAAATGGGGCAGACCAAAGAGGCCAAAGGGCTATACCAGAAACTTCTGAAAGCATTTCCAAAAGATAAAGCTTCCGGCAAAGCAGAGCAGCGTCTGAAGGATTTGAAGAGCAAATCGGGACAATAGGAAAAGATAGTGAAGAAAGCCATTGTATTGCTCTCCGGCGGATTGGATTCCGCCACCGTTTTGGCCATTGCACAAGCGGAAGGCTATGAATGCCATACCATGAGTTTTGATTATGGGCAGCGGCACCGCGCCGAGTTGTTGGCGGCAGAGCGGGTGTCAAAAACCTTTGGTGCCAAAACGCATCGGTTAATGTCGATGAACATGCGTGCCATTGGCGGGTCGGCTTTGACTGATGATGCGATTGACGTGCCGACGACCGGTGTGGAGGAAAACCAAATTCCGGTGACCTATGTGCCGGCGCGAAACACCATTTTTCTGTCCTATGCATTAGGGTTGGCCGAAGTGGTGGATGCGGATGATATTTTTATCGGTGTTAATGCCGTGGACTATTCCGGATACCCGGATTGCCGCCCTGAATTCATTCAAGCATTTGAAGTCATGGCGAACCTGGCCACCAAGGCTGGCGTGGAAGGCCATAAGATGCATATTCGTACTCCTTTGATTGATTTGACTAAAAGTCAGATCATCCAAGAGGGCATTCGTTTGGGCGTGGATTACAGTCAAACGGTGTCTTGTTATCAGGCGGATGAATCGGGTGCCGCCTGTGGGGTTTGCGATTCTTGTCGTTTGCGAAAACAAGGCTTTGAAGCCGCCGGTGTCGAGGACCCGACCATCTACGTCGGTAGGGGCTAAAAAAGTTCGAAAAAAGCCTAAAAACAACTTGCCAAACATCTCTCACCTTGTATAATACGCCCCATTCCAGAGAGGGTCGTTAGCTCAGCTGGTAGAGCAGTTGGCTTTTAACCAATTGGTCGCGCGTTCGAATCGCGCACGACCCACCATTTATTCAAAATGGTCTTATCTAGTTTGGAATCTTTTCATATATTTATGGGTCGTTAGCTCAGCTGGTAGAGCAGTTGGCTTTTAACCAATTGGTCGCGCGTTCGAATCGCGCACGACCCACCATTTACTTCCATATTCTTAAATCTTATTGTCTTTTAACCTAGACGATTTTCTCGTTATCTTTTTCTATTTGTTTTGTCCGGACAGGGGTTCTTGCTAAGCTTCTATTTGCAGAAACCTGGCCTGAAAGCGTGTGATGCCCAGGCCTGGTGGTTTTTGAAAGATATGAATAGGAGCGGGTTATAGGTGGTCTGCGGCAATCTGACGCAGGGTTGGGACCGCCAAGTCGAATTGGTCGGCAAAGCTCAGTGCGCGGGTCAATCGCGCTGGAGCCGAGCGGCCCATGCACTTATGCTCCAAGTCTCCGTGGATGGCTTCGTCCAAGCCGCTCATCAGCTTTTCCCGGTCTTGTTGCGAGTCCGTTAAAGCGTCCTGAATGTCCAAGACGTCTTGTGCTACAGCGTTCATGACATCGGCATGCTGATGTTTTAGTTGATCCACATTACCACCGACTTCCAAACCGGCAATATTGGTGGTCAAGATATAAAGGTTTTTGCGAACCAGCTCGTACAGCAGTTCGCGCTCGCTGTCGAGTTGAACGCAGGGTAAGTCCACTTGCGAGAGCGCATTGAAAACCAGTTTGCTGTTAGGCCCGAAAACCGGTGATGGCAACACGACTTTACTGTCCATGCCTTTTTTCTTCTCAAACCAAACAGAGATAACGGTCGGATTTTGGAGGGCCGATTCCGCCCAGTCTCGTGGGAGCAGTTCGTTTTGCAGTAAAATCACCTTGTCGGCCCACTTGGCCGGACAGTCTTGAATGGCTTGGTGAATGTCGGCTTCGCCAACGGCGATTAAAACGGCTTCCGGTTCCGGGATCTCCTCAGCCATTTCGTGCATATTTTGATTGCGCATGACGCCTTGAACGGGGTATCCGAGCCTTAAAAAGCCACGAGCGAAGACACTGCCCAGCTCGCCTAGGCCGACGACAACAATGGTTTTTTTCATTAGGTTTCCTTTATTTTACTAACGTTTTCAATCTTTTCCATTGCTCTGAAAAGAGACGGTTTGAATGGGGTAGATTGTAACTGAAAAACTTTTCGGATTCATATCGTAAAGTTTTTAAAATATGGGGCAGAATGCATTAAAATAGTGCAAAGTAAATGGTACCTTGAGGAATGGAAATGCAATCGCAAAAAGCAAAATTTACCTGGCACTATTACGCGATGGCCTTTGGGGTTTTGATGGCGTTGCTCGGGATGACCTTGTCGGCTTGGGGCGCGGTAGCGAGTGCGTTGGGATTCAGTATCATTTCGCATCCGGCCTTGCCGTTTAAAGGGCTGACGCGTTTTATTTTTCTGATGTTGTTCGTCGTGTTTTATATTTTGGGATTTCCGGATGCCTCTGTGGTGCAGGAAATGATGGCAACGGACATTTCAAAGGCGTAAACAATGGCCAGCAAGGCACTTGAAGATTACCTGAAAATCATCTACAAGCTTGAAGAGGCGAATGAGACCGATAAAGGGGTGAGCACCTCGGCGATTGCGGAGCGTTTGGCGATTTCACAAGCTTCGGTTTCCAATATGCTCAAAAAGCTGGCGGATAAGCAACTGATTCGTTACGAGCCTTATTATGGGGTGAGTTTATCCGCAGCGGGGCGTAAAGTCGCGTTAAGCATGATTCGCAAACATCGCATTTTGGAATTATTTCTGGTGGAGCGTCTGGGCTACCAATGGGATGAAGTGGATGAAGAGGCGGAAGTCCTGGAGCACGCCATTTCCGATAAACTAACCAATCGCATGTGGGAAGAACTCGGCCGCCCGACGGAAGACCCGCACGGTTCGCCGATTCCAGACGAATCCGGTGAAATGGTGGAGCAAACTGCAACGCGTCTGGCGGACTGCGAAGTCGAAACAAACCTGGAAGTGGTTCGTATCCAGAACCGTTCGCCGGAAGAGCTGCGTTATTTGTTTTCAATCGGGCTGGTGAAAGGCGCAAAGGTGCGCATCCAGCAAAAAGCACCATTCAACGGCCCCATCTCCATCGATGTGGCTGGGGCACAACACCCGCTGGACTATCGTCTGGCCGAATCTATTTTTGTCGCTTAATGCGATGAGGAGCCATAAATCATGACGCAGCCGATTAAGCAAAACGTTAACCAGGTTGAAATTCTGGCGGGTTTGACCACGGCCGTGGTCTGGATCGATAAGAACGAAAACATTGGCTTTATTAATCTGGCCGGAGCCGAGTTGTTGCAGCTTAGTGCCCAGCGGGTCATTGGCATGAACTGGCGGTATATTTTGCCACGCTTACTGGATGATATCCATGCCTGTGGTACGGGGCGTTTGACGATCCATGAATACACGATTCGTTTGCCGGACGCTCAAAAAATTCACGTGACCTGCACCATTTCTTATTACGAAATGGATGGCGAAGACGGCTGGCTAATCGAACTTTATAACACCGAGCGTCATCACCGAATTGCTGAAGAAGACGAACGTTGGCACCAGTATGAAGCCGGAAATTTGTTGGTACGAACCCTGGCGCATGAAATCAAAAATCCGCTGGCCGGTATCTACGGCTCGACTCAATTGTTGCAAAAACGTTTTCCGGACAATGATAAAGCGGATCAGTTTTTGGAAGTGATTCTGCGTGAGGTGAAGCGACTGCAAAACCTGGTGGATCGTATGCTGGGCCCGCGTGGCGATTCGGATAAAGAGCCGCACAATATTCATGAGTTGATTGGCTACGTTGTTGATGTGGTACGGGGCGAAAAGCCGGATAACGTTTTTATTAAGTTGGATTATGACCCGAGTATCCCGGAAATTTCAATGGATTTTGAAGCGATGGTGCAGGCTTTGTTGAACTTGGTGAAAAATGCCATTCAAGCGATGGAAAAACATGGCGGCATTATAACGTTGAAAACCCGCGTTGAATCCAAGTTCACGCTGGGCACCAAAACCTACCCGCTGGTGGCGGTCATCAGTGTGATGGACGAGGGGGAGGGGATTGCGCCGGATGTGTTTGATTCCATCTTCTACCCGATGGTGAGCAGCAAAAAAAGCGGTTCCGGCCTCGGTTTGTCGGTGTCGCAGAACATTGTGCGTAAGCACGGCGGTTTGATTGTGGCGCAAAGTGAGCCGGGCAATACCGTGTTTAATATTTATTTACCGTTCGACCATAACCGAAATGAAACTCAACGGTTACTGCGCAAAGAACGGTCTTAACACTTTTAACAGAATTTAAGCAAAGCGGCTTGAGTGAATCATAAACAAGCAAGCATGAGTTGATAGGAAAACGGCATGGAACAAGAAACAAACGGAAATCATTCGGACCCAGTTGTTTGGATCGTGGATGACGATGCCTCCATTCGATGGGTTTTAACGGAGTCCCTTGAAGACAGGCCTTATATCATTCGAGCATTCGATTCGGCATTTGAAGCCCTTCGACACTTGCATGATGAACGCCCGACCGTGGTGATTTCGGATGTGCGTATGCCGGGGATGGATGGCTTGGAATTCATGGAAGCCATTCACGAACAGGATAAAGACATTCCGGTCATTATCATGACGGCGCACGCCGACTTGGATACCGCAGTGAAATCCTTCCAAAGTCGCGCTTTCGAATACCTGCCGAAACCATTTGATATTGATGATGCCTTGATGATTATCGACCGGGCGGTGAAGCGCCAGATGTCGGGCGGGAAGCGGGTTCGCAAATCCAAGCAAGCGAAGCAGCCGCTGAATATTATCGGTTCGGCTCCGTCCATGCAGGAAGTGTTCCGAATTTTGGGGCGTGTGTCACAGTTGGATGTGACGGTCTTGATTACCGGGGAAACCGGGACGGGGAAAGAGCTGGTCGCACGCGCGCTGTATGAATTGAGCGGCCGTTCCAATCGCCCGTTTGTGGCGATCAACACCGCGGCGATTCCACGTGATTTGTTGGAATCGGAGTTGTTCGGGCATGAAAAAGGGGCTTTTACCGGCGCCCACACGCAGCGCATGGGGCGCTTTGAAGAAGCCAATGGCGGTACGCTGTTTCTAGATGAAATCGGTGATATGCCGGTGGATTTGCAGACCCGTTTATTGCGGGTTCTGAATGACGGCACCTTTTATCGCGTTGGCGGGAAAACCCCGATCAAAACCGATGTGCGCATTGTCGCCGCCACCCACCAAAACATGCAGGAGCTGGTCAAACAAGGGCGGTTCCGTGAAGATTTGCTGTATCGTTTGAACGTGATTCGAATCAAGGTGCCGGCCCTGCGCGAACGCCGCGAAGATATTTTGCCGATTGTGCGTTATTACTTGACCGAGGAAGCCAAAACCTATGGCCTGGAAGAAAAACGTTTAAGCAAGCCCGTCGAGAAGTATCTGGCGGAACTGCCTTGGCCGGGGAACGTGCGCCAAATCCGCAGTTTGTGTACCTGGCTGACCATTATGGCGCCGGATAAAACCGTGTATATGGAAGACTTGCCATTGGAACTGCAAAACGACTCCGAGCCGATGAGTGGCGTGGAAGGCGGGTCCGGTGATGTTTCGGAAGACTGGGAAACGCCGTTGCGTCTCTGGGCGAAAAACTTCCTCAATGCCGGTCAGACCGAATTGCACACCGAAGCGGAGAAGATTTTCGAGAAAGCGTTGATTGAAGTGGCGATGAAGCACAGTATGAATCACCGCCAGAAAGCCGCGCAGTTGCTTGGCTGGGGGCGGAACACCTTGACGCGTAAAACCCAGGCATTGGGCCTGGATGAGTAAGCCGAACGGCGACTATTCATTTGGGGGACACCCCGGATGCTGAAAGAGTTTTTCCAGTTTTACACCTCGCCGTCGTCGCGCTTGGCGCGCAAAATGGGTTTTTTGCATGAAGCCATTGCCATGTCGGCGCGTCATCAACGCTGTCAGTCGACCTGGCAACCGCATTTCGAGCAATGTCAGGCCGCCATCCGTCAAGCGGTGGCGGAATGCACTTCCTTTCGGCACATCGTCGTCCTCGGCGCCGGTTCGTTGAATGACATCCCATTATCCTTTTTAAGCCAAACATTCGATTCCGTGACCTTGGTGGACATGGTGTTTTTGAAGCCAGCCCGTCGCCAGGCGGCCGAGTACGATAATGTGACCTTATTGGACGCCGATGTCAGTGGTTGTTTGGAAAAGGTCGAACAGGGTGATAGCGCTGCGGAGCCGCCGAGTTTGCCGGGCATAGAACCGGAAAAGGTCGATTGCGTGGTGTCGTTAAATCTGGCCACGCAATTACCGTTGATTCCGGTCCGTTGGCTGATGGATCGGTTTGGTTTATCGGAAAACAAGGCCGATGCGTTTGGTAAGGCGCTGATTCAGGCCCATTTGACGTATTTGAACCGGTTTGGCGGTGTGAAGTGTTTGATTGCCGATCGGGAAATGCGGGAATATGACCGCAGCGGTCGTTTAACCGATCAGTTGGATCCGGCCTGGGATGTGCCGTTACCGGCGTATGAGCTCGCTTGGGACTGGGAGGTCATTCCGTTTGGTGAATCCAGTGAGAATGCCGCGCGTTGCCAAACAAACCGAGTGGGCGTATCCATTTGGTCGTCGAGCGTGGAAGGGGTTTAGAAGGTGCGGATACAAAAAAACGACCAGGCCTGGTCGTTTTTTGAAAGGCGAGAGGGAGAAGCGTTTACAGTGCTTCCGGCCCGGTTTCACCTGTACGGATACGAATCGTTTGTTCGATAGCGGTAACGAAGATTTTGCCGTCACCGATTTTGCCGGTTTGTGCCGTTTGAGTGATGGCTTCAATGACTTGATCCACTTTGTCTTCGCTCACGGCGATTTCCAATTTCAACTTCGGCAAGAAGTCAACGACATATTCAGCGCCACGATACATTTCGGTATGACCTTTCTGGCGGCCGTAACCTTTGACATCGATCACGGTCATGCCGTGTACGCCGATCTCATGTAAGGCTTCGCGTACATCGTCCAGTTTGAAAGGTTTGATAATCGCAGTAACCATTTTCATAAAAACCATTCCTCGTATTGGGATTTCATTTTATTTATTATTGCAGAGCAAAAGCGTGAGCCTTGTCCTAATGTATGTAACGCATTGAACGTTTTCACGATTTGAGTCTTCTCAGGACGGCCGTTAGGCCTAAGGCGTATTTTCCTGCGCTGAAAAATTATCTTCTGCATATTGTGCCAGCATTTGGCCCATTTGAATAGGGGTATTTTCCGCTATTTGTCCCAGGCCTGGCATTTTGCCTTCCGGGGCCAGCAGAATAACCGTGGAACCCATATTGAAACGACCAATCTCCTGGCCTTTGCTAAAGTGTTGTTCGTCGTTTTGGTAGTCCCAATGTTGCAGGGTCGGCAAATAATCCGGGGTGATTTTGCCCTGCCAGACGGTTTCCATGCTGCCGACGAAAATGGCGCCGACCATGATCAGGCAGAAGGGGCCCTGTTCGTTTTCGAAGCGGATCACCAAACGTTCGTTACGGGCGAAGAGGCCGTCGACATTGCGCACCGTTGCCGGGTTGACGGCAAACAGGTCACCGGGCACGTACGTCATGGACAGCAGTTTGCCGTTGGCCGGCATGTGAATGCGGTGGTAATCCTGTGGGGACAGGTAGATGACACAGCTGTCGCCATTGGTGTAGGTTTTGGCGTATTCGATGTCGCCGCCCAGTAAAGCTTCCAAAGAGTAGTCATGGCATTTGGCTTGAATTAGATTATGGCCCCGGATGGCTTGTGACTGGCTGACAACGCCGTCCACCGGGCTACACCAGGCCTGGTCGTTTCCGTCAATCGGGCGCAATTCGGGTTTCAAGGCGCGGGTGAAAAAGGCGTTGAAATGCGGGTAGTTCTCGAAGTCCTCGTCTTCCGCTTCGGAGACGTCGATTTTATAGGCTTTGGTCATCAATTTGATGGTGGTGCTCTTAACCCAAGGCTGGCGGATGTGCATAAACCAGTGCATGCCCTTCGACAGCAGTTTCTGGGGCAGAACGTATTGGGGGACGACCTTAAAAAAATCGGTAAATCGCATTCGGGGAAACCTGTCTCGTATTCAAAATGGTGAACGGCTGCTTGCGGTGCCCAGCCTTTGACGGAAGCCAGCAGCGGAGCGGGTTTGCCTGTGAAAATAAATTCGCTGACAAATGCAAAGAGCATTAAGGAACCTCCTGATGGAATCGGTATGAGATTCTGCGGGACTTCAAGCCCATCCTATTCTAGGCATGGCTCGCCGACCTTAGTCATTCTAAGGTCAAGAGCCATAACAACGAAGAGATGGGCTTTCGGCCCGCCCGAAGGGGCTTAGCCAAGTTTCCGACTTCTGCGTTACCCTTTTTCGTGGTATCCAGATAGCACTTCAAAATGCTGCCTTGAAGACGAAAACTTGGCGTTGCCAGAATCCAAACGGATTCAATCAGGAGGTTCCTTTAAAAAACAGTTGATTTTAATGTATAATTCGCGCGATTAACAGAATTACTTTTTAACAAGGAAATCGCATGTCGGAAATTAAAAAAGTCGTTTTGGCCTACTCCGGTGGTCTGGATACGTCAATTATCGCCAAATGGTTGCAAGAAGAATATCAGTGCGAGGTGGTGACCTTCACCGCCGATATCGGGCAGGGCGAAGAAGTGGAGCCGGCTCGCGCCAAAGCGCAGGCCATGGGCATCAAAGAAATTTACATTGAAGACCTGCGAGAAGAGTTTGCTCGCGATTTCGTTTTTCCGATGATGCGTGCCAATGCGATTTACGAAGGCGAGTACCGTTTGGGGACGTCCATTGCGCGTCCGTTGATTTCAAAACGCTTGGTGGAAATCGCTCAGGAAACCGGTGCCGACGCCATTTCTCACGGTGCGACCGGGAAAGGGAACGACCAGGTCCGTTTCGAGTTGAACGCTTATGCGTTGATGCCGGACGTTAAAGTCATCGCGCCTTGGCGTGAGTGGGATTTGCTGTCACGTGAAAAACTGATGGCCTATGCCGAAGAGCACAATATCAGCATCGAGAAAAAACAAGGCAAGAAATCGCCGTATTCGATGGACGCCAACCTGCTGCACATTTCCTATGAAGGCGGCATTATCGAAGATCCGGCCAACGAACCGGAAGAAGATATGTGGTTGTGGTCGGTTTCACCGGAAAATGCGCCGGACAAACCAACCTATTTGACCATCGGTTATGAAAAAGGTGACATCGTTTCCATCAATGGTGACGCGATGTCTCCGGCGACGGTCATGGAATACCTGAATAAGGTGGGCGGTGAAAACGGCATCGGTCGTGACGACTTGGTGGAAAACCGTTTTGTGGGCATGAAAGCGCGCGGATGTTACGAAACACCGGCCGGAACCATCATGCTGAAAGCACACCGTGCGATGGAATCCTTGACTCTAGACCGTAATGCGGCGCACTTGAAAGACGAGTTGATGCCGAAATACGCGGAAATGATTTACAACGGTTTCTGGTTCAGTCCGGAGCGTGAAATGTTGCAGGCATTGATCGATCAGTCGCAACAGAATGTTTCCGGTGACGTTCGCCTGAAACTGTATAAAGGAAATGTGATTGTGGTGGGACGTACGTCCGACAACAGTCTGTTTGATGAAGACATCGCCACTTTCGAAGATGATGGCGGCGCTTATAACCACAAGGATGCGGAAGGTTTCATCAAGTTGAACGCTTTGCGTTTGAGAACGGCTGCCAAGAAACGCGGCAAGTAACGTTCAGGCCGACTTGTCATGAAGACGCAACAGCCTAAACCGGTTCGCTGGACGGACTTGAACCGTCATCCGGTGATGTGGCTGGGCTTCGGTTTCGGCTCCGGTTTGGTGCCGAAAGGGCCGGGAACGGCCGGCACGCTGTTGGGATTGCTGTTATTTTTGCCCATTTTATTATGGAGCGAAGCGGCGGCCTGGGGCGTGTTGGCGTTGGCCTTGGTGTTCGGCAGTTATATTTGTGGTGAATCGGCGCGCCAAATCGGTGTGCATGACCACGGCGGGATTGTTTGGGACGAGTTTGCGGGCATCTGGTTGGTGCTGTTGGCTCTGCCGGAGCAATCTTGGCTCTATTGGACAATGGCGTTCATTTTTTTCAGAATTTTCGATATCGTTAAGCCTTGGCCGATTCGTTGGGCCGACCAAAAGGTGTCCGGCGGCTTTGGGATTATGCTCGATGACATAATGGCAGCTTGTTACGCCATAATTATTATTTGGGCCCTGCAAACTGGCTTTTTATAAGGCATTAAGGTATATTTCGAGAAAAATTAGATTTCATTAAATGAGAGCTTTGTACGAGTGGGGCGCGAAGAAAAAAAGAGAAAAAATCTGTTCGATTAAGGCGGAAACCGCAGCCAATGGCTAGCCATTGGCAAGTTTTTCAACGTAAATCGGGCGGGTTTTAGCCTTTTTTACTCGTGCATCCATCTCGTGCAACGCTCTCTAAAATAACGGGTTAAAGAAGAATGTTTACAGCATGTGAAGATGTAAAACGACTGATTAAAGAAAAAAACGCGCAGTTTGTGGATGTGAGAACGCCAGAAGAATATGCGATGAACAAATTGCCGGGTGCGGTTAATATTCCCCTTCAGGATATCGACCGAGTGGGTGACAGCATGTTGAGCAAAGATTTGCCGGTGATTGTGTTCTGTCGTTCCGGTCAACGTTCACATATGGCGATGCAAATTTTGTTGTCTCTGGGCTTCGATGAAGTCTATAACATGGGACCATCTCAAGCCTGGACACAGTGTCCAGACATTTAATGGCTTGCGCGTTCATCGCGCGGACATTATGTATCCAAGATAAAAAAGCACCAGGCCTGGTGCTTTTTTTATAACTGGGTGTCTGTTTGATCGGACAACAACAAAAATCAAAGGGAAGATGATGAGACTTGCTTTGCATTGGCAGATATTAATCGCACTGGCCTTGGCAGTGGTGATGGGGGTGTGGACCGGCACCGAAGCACAGATTTTCGGGGTGCACTGGTTGGCGATTTACACCTTTATCGGCACCTTGTTTTTGAACGCCTTGAAAATGATTGTGGTGCCGTTGGTGGTGTCCGCCATTATTACCGGGGTGGCGAATGTCGGCCAGCATGGCGGTTTCGGGCGCTTGGGCGGTAAAACACTGGGCTATTATGTCCTGACCAGTTTCTTGGCGATTCTCATCGGTTTGGCCCTGGTCAACTTATTGCAACCCGGCGTGTCCGAAAACGGTGTGCCGGTGATGGAAACCAATGACCAGATCATGAGCGCGATTTCCGGTAAGTCGGCCGGGGACGTGGTGGATGTTTTCCTGCGAATGATTCCAGTCAATGTGGTGGATGCCGCGGCGGAAGGTCAAATGCTCGGTTTGATTTTCTTCAGTTTGCTGTTCGGTTATTTCATGACCACACTGAAAGGGGCGCACAAAGACACTTTGACGAACTTCTGGCAAGGGATTTTCGAAGTCATGATGATGATCACCGCTTGGGTCATGAAGTTCGCGCCTTTAGGGGTTTTTGGCTTGGTGGCGGCCTCGGTGGCGAAAACCGGCTTTGACCAATTTGGCCATTTGGCGTTGTTCTTTTTGACGGTGTCCTTGGCCTTGGGCGTGCACTTTCTGGTGGTGATGCCGATTCTGTTGCGTGTTGTAGGCGGCGTGAAAAATCCGTGGTTGCATTATCAGGCCATGGCGCCGGCGATTTTGACGGCCTTTTCCACCAGTTCGTCTTCATCGACTTTGCCGATTACCATGAATGCGGTGGAAACCCGTGCCGGGGTGTCCAACCGCGTGTCGAGTTTTGTGTTGCCGCTGGGCGCCACGGTGAATATGGATGGCACCGCGCTGTATGAATGTGTGGCAGCGGTGTTCATTGCGCAGTTGTTTGGTGTGCCACTGGATTGGAGCACGCAATTGTTGATTGTGGTGATTGCCTTGACGACATCCATTGGCGTGGCAGGGATTCCGTCCGCGAGTTTGGTGGCCATCAGCATTATTTTGGTGGCGGTCGGTTTACCGGCGGAAGCCATTGGGTTGTTGCTGGTGGTGGATCGGTTATTGGATATGATGCGCACTGTGGTGAATGTGTTCAGTGATTCGGTTGGGGCTGTGGTCATTGCACGTTCCGAAGGCGAAGACCAGGTGTTGGTCTCCAAGCATTTTTAAGGTGGATTTGTGAAGATTATCATCACGGAATTGGCCGGGCTGACGCCCGGCGAGGAACACAATGAAACCATTCTCGCCCGTTTGTCGGAGCGTTTGCCGGAACTGGAGCACGACCTGGTTCAGGACTTATCGCACATCAGTCATTTCGCCAATTACATGGGCGGCATGGCGTTGGATGCCGTCATCTATCAGAAAGATAACTTGTACCGTTTGGATTACCATTATCCGTGGGAAATCAACTGGAGTTGTGCCGACCAGATGGAGCAGGGCGTCATGAACGACAAAGTGCGTTTTACTTTGGCCGAAGACGGCGAAGTACACTTCAAACTGCTGAAATTAGATTAGTTTAGAATGCGACGCTAGGCCTTAGCGCGCGACCAGTTCGAGGGTTTGGTTGGACCAGACTTTGAGGACTTCGGTTTCCGGGCGCCAGTCGCCCAACACCCAGCGGTGTTTGAGTTGGCCACCCTGTTCGATTTGGTGTAAGTAGGGGCGGTGGGTGTGTCCGTGCACCAGGTGACGGCATTGTGGGTGACGTTGCAACAGCTTTCTGACCGCCGCTTCGTTCACATCCATAATGTTTTCCGCTTTATTGAGACTGTATTTTTGAGAGTTGGCACGCATGTTTTCGCCAATGGCGACACGTTTGTGCTCCGGCAGTTTCAGAAACAACCAAGTCACCAGGCGATTGCGCAACAGAAGACGCATCCGCTGAAACGCTTTGTCGTCGGTGCAGAGCGAATCCCCATGCAACATTAAGATCGGTAAACCGTAGAGGTTCACCAACGCCGGTTCTTTCAAAAACTGAATGCCGGTGGCGTCGAAAAAAGCACGCCGCATCAGAAAATCCCGATTCCCGTACATAAGATAAATCGGCAGGCCGTGTTCGGTGAGGTGTTTGAACTTACGAATCACTGTAGCGTAATGCTCAAGGCCGTGGTCGTCGCCGACCCACATTTCGAACAAATCGCCGATAATGTAAAGCGCATCGGCTTTCGGCGCATCCTGATCCAGGAAGCGGTAGAAAGCCTGGTTGATCGGATGAGTGTCATCCGGCTGCAGGTGCACGTCGGCCGTAATTAAGGTATGCGGCATATCAGCCATCACTCAATCTAATCAGTCGGTTTCTTTGACGAGGGTTTTTTCGATGATGATGTCTTCAACCGGGACGTCCTGGTGGCCACGACGAGTGGTGGTTTCGACTTTGGCCATTTCATCGATGACGTCCAAACCTTCCACGATGTTTCCGAATACCGCATACCCCCAGCCGTGCATGTCTTTCGATTTATGGTCCAGGAAGTCGTTGTCCACCAGGTTCATGAAAAATTGCGTGGTGGCGGAATGCGGGTCCATGGTGCGGGCATAAGACAATGAACCGCGGACGTTTTTCAAACCGTTGTCGGCTTCGTTCTCAATTGGTTCACCGGACGGTTTTTCTTCCATACCCGGTAACATGCCGCCGCCCTGAACCATGAAGCCAGGAATAATGCGGTGGAAAATGGTGCCGTTGTAAAAGCCTTCCATGGCGTAATGCACAAAATTCTCGGCACCGACCGGTGCGTTTTCGTGGTCGACTTCGACGGTGATGTTACCCATATTGGTTTGAAAAGTGACTTGTGTCATGCGATTTCCTTTGATGATATTTTTTGAATTCGGGTGTTTGTGTGTTGTTTGGATTGTTTAATGGGGACGTAATGTGCCCATTCAAGCATGCAATCGATAAAACCGCCAGGCCTGGTGGTTTTATCGATTTGGCAAGTCATGCAAGCTTATTGGATTTGCGTGACCTTAATGATTTCCACCGTTTGCAAGGGAACGTCACCCATGCCGTTTTTAAAGCCGGTTTGCACCTGGCGGATCTGATTGACGACACGCATGCCTTTGATGACGCGCCCGAACACTGCATAACCGTAAGCGCGTGGGGTTTTCTCACGGAAGTCCAGGAAGGTGTTTTGCGCGACATTGATGAAGAATTGCGATGTTGCGGAATGCGGGTCGTTGGTGCGCGCCATCGCTAAGGTGCCGATGCGGTTGCGTAAGCCGTTGTCCGCTTCGTTTTGAATCGGTGCATGGGTCGGCTTTTTCTGCATGTCCGGCGTGAAGCCGCCGCCTTGAATCATGAAGTTAGGGATAACACGGTGGAAAATGGTACCGTTGTAGAAGCCTTCGTGGACATAACGCAAAAAGTTTTTGACGGTTTCCGGCGCTTTCTCGGGATACAGTTCCGCTTCAATGTCGCCCATGCTGGTTTGGATCAAAACCACCGGGTTTTTCGTGCTTTTGTCCGTGTCGGCGGCACAGGATTGAACGCTGAACAGACTGAAAAAGAGGGTGAAGATAAAAGCGCGTTTTGTCATGATGTTCTCCAAGATTGTCACGGCTTAACGTCCGTTTGAGATCGGACCGGGTGTCATTGCATGTTAGATTCATTTGTGGGTTAGCATTCTAACACGATGGCTCTTTTTGATGGTGCAAATCGGTTCCGCAAGTGTTGAAATAGGCGTAATTCACCTATGAAAAAGGCGTACGAATTTTAGCTGCCCAATTCCGGGATTGGCCATCAGCCAAATTGGGAAATTCGTTTGCAGTTGCGGGAATCCGGCACTTTTTTAATGCTATAATATTTCGTTATTCTAAACGTATGCGTTGGCGCAGCGAGTCCGATTCAGTTGGTTTCGCGATCGCGACAGCAATTGCACGCAATTTTCTGATATTTTCGATAGGTTTTTTTGAACATGAGTCAAAACACGAACGCCGCTGTTGATAAACCCACCAACTTCATTCGCAACATCATCGACGACGATTTAGCGAATCATAAATACGAAACGGTTATTACGCGTTTCCCGCCGGAACCGAATGGTTACCTGCATATCGGTCATGCGAAATCAATCTGTTTGAATTTTGGGTTGGCGGAAGATTATCAGGGTGGCTGTCACCTGCGTTTTGACGACACCAATCCGGCCAAAGAAGACGTTGAATATGTGGACGCCATTAAAGAAGACGTGACCTGGTTGGGCTTCAAATGGGCCGGTGAACCGCGCTATTCGTCTAATTATTTTCAAAAATTCCATGATTATGCGGTGGAGCTGATTGAAAAAGGCTTGGCGTATGTGTGTTTTTTGAATGCCGAGCAAACCCGTGAATACCGAGGTACTTTGACCGAACCGGGGAAAGACAGCCCGTATCGTGATACGTCGGTGGCGGAAAACCTGGAACTGTTCGCCAAGATGAAAAACGGTGGTTTCCAGGAAGGGGAGTGCGTGTTGCGTGCCAAAATCGATATGGCCTCGTCGTTTATGTGTATGCGTGACCCGACGCTGTACCGCATCCGTTTCGCACACCACCACCAAACCGGCGATCAATGGTGTATCTACCCGATGTACGATTTCGCGCATTGTATTTCCGATGGCATTGAAGGCGTGACGCATTCCTTGTGCACCTTGGAGTTCCAGGATAACCGCCGAATTTACGATTGGTTGCTGGAGCATCTGGACGATTTCAATAAGCCAGACCGCCCGTTCCAGTACGAGTTCTCGCGTTTGAACTTGGAATACACCGTGATGTCCAAGCGTAAATTGATGCAGTTGGTGGAAGACGGGCTGGTGTCGGGCTGGGATGACCCGCGTATGCCGACCTTGTCCGGGTTGCGACGTCGTGGCGTCACGCCGGCGGCCATTCGTGACTTCGCAGAGCGTATCGGCATTTCCAAAGTGGACAGTATGACGGAAATGGGCATTCTGGAAGCGGCGATTCGTGACGATTTGAATGTGGTGGCGCCGCGTACCATGGGCGTCATTGACCCGATCAAACTGGTCATTGAAAACTATCCGGACGACCAGGTGGAAACTCTGCAAGCGCCTATCCATCCGCAAAATGAAGAGATGGGAACTCGTGAAATCTTCTTTAGTCGTGAGTTGTACATTGACCGGGCCGATTTCATTGAAGAAGCACCAAACAAAAAATGGAAACGTTTGGCTCTGGATAAGGAAGTGCGCTTGCGAAATGCTTACGTCGTAAAAGGGGTGCGTGCCGACACGGATGCGGATGGCAATATTACGACGGTTTATTGCTCTTACGACCCGGAAACACTGGGGCAAAACCCAGCAGACGGGCGTAAAGTGAAAGGCGTAATCCACTTTGTTGAAGCGTCGAAAGCGTTACCGGCCGAGTTCCGTTTGTATGATCGTTTGTTCTCGGTGGCCAATCCGGCGAAAGAAGCCGATTTCGAAGCCGTTATCAATCCCGAGTCCTTGGCGGTGAAAACCGGCTTCGTCGAACCGGGCATGAAAGACGCCCAGCCGGAGCAAGCCTATCAATTTGAGCGTGAAGGGTATTTCTGCCGCGACAACCAAGCGGAAGACGCGCTGGTGTTCAATAAAACCGTTGGCCTAAGAGATACATGGAGTCAAAAATAGTGGCATTATACATTTACAATACCGAAACCCGACAAAAAGAAGTCTTTAAACCCATCCATGAAAATCAAGTGGGCTTGTATGTCTGCGGGGTCACTGTGTACGACTACTGTCACGTTGGCCATGCACGGGTGATGGTGGTGTTCGATACAGTGGTGCGCCACTTACGCGCTTTAGGTTATGACGTCACTTATGTTCGCAACATCACCGACATCGACGACAAAATTATCCAACGTGCGTTGGAAAACAAAGAGCCGATTCAAGAGCTGACGGCGCGTTTCATCGACGCCATGCACGACGACGAAAAGGCGTTGAATGTGCTGCGTCCGGATATGGAACCGAAAGCCACCGAACACATGCAGGACATCGAGCAGATGATTACCAGCCTGGTCGATAAAGGCTACGCTTATCCGGCGGAGAATGGCGATGTGTATTTCCATGTGAAAGCCGACGATGATTATGGTCGTTTGTCCGGTAAACACATTGAAGAACTGGATTCCGGTGCACGAATTGAAGTGAATTCCTTTAAAAAAGACCCATTGGATTTCGTGTTGTGGAAAGCCTCGAAAGAAAACGAACCGGCTTGGCAATCACCGTGGGGTGACGGCCGTCCCGGTTGGCATATCGAGTGCTCGGCCATGTCCACCAAATGTCTGGGGAACCATTTCGACATTCACGGTGGCGGACTGGACTTAAGCTTTCCGCACCATGAAAACGAAATCGCCCAGTCGGAATGTGCGACCGGTGAGCATTATGTGAATACCTGGATGCATTGCGGTTTCGTGCGCATCGATGATGAAAAAATGTCGAAGTCACTGGGCAACTTTTTCACCATTCGCGAAGTCTTGAAACAATACCACCCGGAAGTGATTCGTTACTTTCTGTTGGCAAGCCATTATCGCAGCCCGGTGAATTATTCCGAAGAGAATCTCAATGTGGCCAAAGCCAGCGTCGGGCGTTTGTACTCGGCATTGGAAGCGGTGGAATTGGCCGGCGAAGCGGAAGCGTCCACGAGTTTCACTGACGAGTTTGTCGACGCCATGAATGATGATTTCAATACGCCGCAAGCCTTAGCCGTGCTGTTTGAATTGGCGAAAGAAGTGAATAAACAAAAATCGCCAGGCCTGGCCGTTTTGTTGAAACAATTGGCGAATCGTTTGGGCTTATTGGAAATGACACCGGAAGCGTTTTTTAAATCGCAGCCGTCCGATTCCGAATTGACGGATGAGGTCATCGAACAATTAATTCAAGAACGTGCCGAGGCGCGACAAGCAAAAAATTTCGCGCGGTCCGATGAGATTCGTGATCAGCTATTGGAACACGGCATCGAGTTGCTGGACAGCCCGCAGGGCACCAGCTGGCGAAGAGTTTAACGGAATCAAACGCTTAGCGTTTATTGATAACCATTTTAAAAATATGGAAATAAGTCGCTGTTATTTTTAAACTTTTTTCATATTAGGGTTTGACAATATAAGTTTTTTCTAATAAGATGCATCTATTCATGTTTCTTCATGAGTATCCTCCTCTGATTATTTCTTGTTATTAAAAAGAAATAATGTATTTAAAGCCTCAGTTTGTCCCTGAGGCTTTTTTTTATCTCGAATTTCTCATTTGTTATTTAGAATCAAGAGTTTGGCGCGTTGCGGCCATCGGTTTGCGACAGGGTTTTGTGGTGTCCGATCGGATGCATGAAATTTTCCAGACGGTCATATTTCTTGTTGAGCATCGATTTGAATATGGTGGTGTATTCCAACACGGCTTTGACATAAGCGCGGGTTTCGGAAAACGGAATGGTCTCGATCCATTGATCGGCGGAAAGCACCTTGTCCTGAGGAATCCAGCGATCCACCCGTGCAGGCCCGGCATTGTAAGCGGCCGTGGCTAAAACGCGGCTACCATTATATTTTTCACTCAAATAACTTAAGTAAGCGCTGCCCAGTTCAATATTGGATTCCGGAATGGTTAGGCGGGTGTATTGACGTTTTTTCAGCCCGATTTTTCGACCGATGTAACGAGCGGTTTTCGGCATAAGCTGCATTAAGCCAACAGCGCCGACCGGCGAACTGATGGTCGGCGAAAAGGCACTTTCGCGGCGCATGACGCCGTAGACCCAGGCGGGGTCAATGGTGTTCTTGTTGGCGGCTTGCATCACCGGCTCACGATAAGGCGTTGGGAAGCGTAACGATAAGTCGTCCCATTTTTTGACGCGGGAGACGGTTTGAATGGCTAAGTTATGCTGATCCCAATCCGCCATAAAGTTGGCGATGGCTTCGAAATCATCTTCATCAATGTGTTTAAGCAGGTGATACCATTCGCGTTTCAAGCTGAGTTTCCATTGAATGTCGATCAGTTCTTGAATAACGGCCAGTTGCGGGTATTTTTTGACCATCTTGGCAAAGTCTTTTTTCTGGCTGGGCGTTGGGTTGAAACGGTAAGGCTGGTTCAGACGGTCGGCTGACAGGAAACCGTAAAAGCTGCGTTGTTTGGCCAGAGTTTGGAAAATCGGGCGGGCATCCGCTTGCTGGTTCAGTTCCGCCAAAGCGCGGGCTTTCCAGTACAGCCAGCGTGATTTTGCCTGTTCCTCTGGCGGTAACAGGGCGTAAAGGTCCAGGTAATTGACCCAGTTGGATTCCCGGATGGTGACTTGTAACTCCCATTCCAGCGTGCGCTCGTCTTTACCGGCGCGGTCGATTTGGGCCAGGTATTCACTGGCTTTCGGGTGGTATTGGTAAGCGAAACGCAGACTGACGCGGCTTTGTAGGTGGTTTTCTTCCTGGCGGCTCAGGCCGTACTGCTCGGCACGTTGCTCGAGGGTTTTCAGGGCCAGTTCCGGTTCGGAATACGACAGACGCTGAATGCCTTGTTTGAAAATCGCTTTGCGAATCACCGGTGAGAGATAGGAGGGCATGTCTTGTGTGATATTTTTCGGGTGTCGGAAAGTCTTAACCCAGTAACTCAATGCTTTGCGATCATGCGCAGATAGGTCGCGCCCAATTCTCTTGGCCGATTTGAGTTTTCCTTTTTTCATCGCCAGCTGGGCTTTAGTCCAGACCATGGAGCCGGTAATTTTTTTGTGCTTGCGTAAATATTTTTCGACCGGTTTGCAGGTGCTGGGTAAACTGAGATGGCTTTGCCATAACGCTTGCATTTCTTGATCGGTTTTTTCGGTATGTTGTACCTGCATTTGCGCGCGTAAGTCATAGCACTTCAGGGTGGTGGAGCTGTATTCGCCGGGTTCGTATTGTTTTAAATACTGTGACCACTGGTGGGTTTTACCAAGGTAGTGCAGCCACTTCCGTTTTAAGAAAAAGGGTAAAGGGCTGTTTGGATGGCTGTCGAGAAATTGTTGGATTAACGCCGGCGGTGTGTCCTTAATATGGTATTTATAGTCCAGATAGACCACATAAGGGTAGAGAGGGTAGTTTTTTAATTCAGCCTGGTATTTCGCAATCAGTGGCCGGTCATTGGCTTTGATGGCTTCATACGCATCGAGAAAGGTGCGTTGGTTTTGAGTCAGTTGCGCGGAATTGGGCGCCGCGACCGCCTGTTGTAAGCCGAAGGCAACGAAGATCAGTTGTATGAGGATGTGGTGAAAGCGTCGTTGCTTAGTTCCTTGCATAACGTTTAACTCTTAACCCAGACCTTGAGTTTGGTTCCCGGTTGTAAAACGGCCGTTTTCTTGATGCCGTTCCAGTTGCACAGTTCTTGGGTGGTGACGCGGTATTTTTGCGCCACGACCCATAGGCTTTCCCCTTCTTTCAGGGTATAAGAGACTTTTCGACCGTACCGGTTGGAGCGAATCACCAGTTGTTGGCCTTTGTATATCGGCTTACGAATGCTGATGCCGTTCCATTCGCACAGTTTACGCGGTGAGGTGTTGTAATACTTGGCAATGGTCCAGAGGCTTTCGCCGGAGCGAACGGTATGGGTGTGTTTGTTGCCGGTGTATTTTTTCGGCTTATCCGTGGAGCGTAAAGCCATTTGGTGGTTTTGCGGTAATGGAATCAACAGGGTTTTGCCGGCCCGCAGGAAGCTGCCTTTCATATGGTTCAGTTTTTGAATTTCGCGGCTGGAGGTGCGGTAGCGGTAAGCGATGACGCTGAGGCTTTCCCCCGAGCGAATTTTATGGCGCACCCAGGTAACTTCGTAGTCGTCAGGCCTGGCGGAATATTCCGCTTCGAAAGCGTCGGCCACATCAATCGGTAAGAGCAAAGGGTGTTTGCCTTTCGGTGGGGTGGCCAAACGCAAGTAACCGGGGTTGAGCACTTTCAGCATGTCTTGCGGGGTTTGGGTCGCCTGTGCGACTTTCGGCAGGCTGATTTGATCGGAAATCTGCACCTTCTTGAAATAAGGCTCATTGGGCACCGGTTCAAGTTCAAGCTCATAGGTTTTCTTGTGGCTGACAAGATTGGAAATCGCCAGCAGTTGTGGCACATAGTGCTGGGTTTCTTTCGGTAGATAAGGGCGGATGTTCCAGAAATTCGGATCGCCGTTCGGGTGCTTTTTCAGAAAGCGGCGTTGCGCTTTTAAAACATTGCCGTAGCCGCTGTTGTAGGACGCCAGCGCCAACAGCCAGTCATAGTCGTTCTGGGCATACAGGGCTTGCAGGTAGTCCAATGCGGCAAGGGTGCTGCGATAGACATCCTGGCGTCCGTCGTACCACCAGTTTTGGTTCAGTCCGTACATGTGCCCGGTCGCCGGCATGAACTGCCAGAGGCCGGCCGCACTCATGTAGGAGCGTGCATAAGGGTAATAGCCGCTTTCCACTACCGGCAGCAAGGCGATTTCATACGGCATTTGGCGCTTTTTGACTTCTTGCAGAATGAAATACAAATAGGGTTTGGCACGAACCGATACGCGCTTCAGGTAACGCTTTTTATTGATGTAATAGCTCATGTAGTCCTGGTAGTTTTCGCTGTTGGCGGGGGCCAGGAATAAATGTTCGCTGATTTCTTGCCACAAGTCGTCGTAAACCGGTGCTTCCTGTGAAAACACTAAGGCGCGATCTAACTGATTGGACAGGTTCTGATTGGATTTTAGCGCGGTAAAGCGTTCGGTGGACTCTTGAATCGAGCTTTCGAACGCATCGGTTTCACGATTTTCGGTCAGAATCGGGTCGGTAACGGGCAGCTTGGTTTGGCTTTGTTGGGGTGTTTGTTGAGCCGTTGTGTCGATGTCTTGGTAAGGAAGGTGGCTACAAGCGCTCAGCACCAATAAACTGCTGAAGAGGGTTGATTTTATTAAAGGGGTGAACAGGTTGCGAAGCGTCTTAGTCATTCAGGCCGGCCTCAAGGGTTCCAGTTTTATCAAGTTCGTCTTTCCAGGCTCTTAAGCTTGCATAAGCCTGTTCGTTCGTCAGTTCTGCTTTTCCGGCACGGTTGGCCAGGGTTTCTTTCAGCGGTGACTGGTCGAAGCGCAGAAACGGGTTGGTTTTCTTTTCGATGCCCAGTGAGGCTGGCACACAGGGTTCGCCACGTTGCGTTTTGCGCTTTACCTCGGCTTGTCGTGCGGCCATATCAAGGTTATCCGGTTCGGCCAACATGGCGAAGTTGAGATTAGCGTAAGTGTACTCATGGCCGCAGTAAACAGCACAGGTATCCGGCAGTTCGCGAATTTTCAATAGCGATTGGGCCATGACGCCTGGGGCTTGCGTCCAAGTTTTGCCACAGCCAGCGGTAAACATCGCATCCCCGCACAATAGAGCTTTGGGGTGGTAAAAGCTGATGTGTTCGTGAGTGTGCCCAGGCGTGGACATGACTTTGAAGGTTTCACCATGCACAATAATCTCGTCGCCGTCCGTGACCGGGTAGGTCACGGGTTTATAGGGCCCATGTGCATTGCTGACAATGGGAACGTCTCCAAGTTCTGCTCTCACGGCTGTAATTCCGGCGGTATGATCATAATGATGATGGGTTAGCAAAATACCGACCAGTTCGAGTTGGTTTTGATGAAAATAGTCAATGACTTTTCGGCTTTCGCCCGGGTCAACGATCCAGGCGGTCTTGTCTTGTGGATTGTCGGAGAGAATGATCCAAGTGTAATTGTCCGAAAGAGTCGGTAAGCCAACGATTTTCATGTCTCACTCGTTAATTGTTATAATGGCGATATTCTAACAAATCCGCCGGTTAAAATGATGACGAATCCTTCATTTCAATCCTTTTTACATCGGTTTTATCAGACGTCCAAAGGGCAGTCGTTATTCCGGCAGGAAAAACCTTTAATCGATCATGCATTAGCCCATGTTTTTGGCCTCTATTTGGTGCAATTGGGGCGGGTATCACCGGACAGTTTGCTGGACAACAGCCGGGTCAATTGTAAAGTCTTGTTGGACGACAAACCTTTAACGAAAGGTGACGGCTTGCACATTCAGGCGGATATGGACTATTTACCGATTCGAAACGATGCGGTGGATGTGTTTGTCTTGCCGCATTCGTTGGAATCCGTAACCGATCCTTATCATTTATTGCGACAGGTGGATTCGGCGTTGGTGGCGGAAGGCCATGTGCTGATTACCGGCTTTAACCCCTTGGGGTGTCGAACCATGCGCAATCGCTTCGGCGAACATCGGCGTCACTTCAAAGGGGCCAACCTGATTCGCGCTCACCGGGTGGTGGATTGGTTAAGTGTGTTGGGCTACGATATCGAACAGGTGACTTACAGTTCCATCAGCTGCCTGACGCGGCACGACTCGGAACAAGGCACTTGGCGCTGGGTGGAGGCGTTAGAGAAAACATTGGGGCGCATGGGGTTGGATTTAGGGAATGTGTATTGCATTCTCGCGAAGAAACGCATTGCGTCACCGACGCCGGTTGGCTTGAATTGGCGGCTTTCCAATTGGTTGATCGCGGCCAAGGGAGGGCGGGCCGTGGTTTCGAACCGCGTTAACCGGCATCATCGAATGGATAAGGACTCTTAAAACAGAATGCAGGAAGTTGAAATTTTTACCGACGGCGGCTGCCGCGGCAACCCCGGCCCGGGCGGATGGGGCGCATTATTACGCTTTGGCGAATTTGAAAAAGAACTGAAAGGGGCGGAGCCGGACACCACCAACAATCGTATGGAGTTGACCGCCGCGATAGAAGCGCTGAAAGCGCTGAAACGACCTTGCAAAGTGACTTTGACCACCGATTCGCAGTACGTTAAAAATGGCGTGACCCAATGGATGGCAAATTGGAAACGTAATAACTGGCGAACGGCGGCCAAAAAGCCGGTTAAGAATCAAGATTTGTGGCAAGCCTTGGATGAAGCGCTCAAACCGCATGACGTCTCCTGGGCCTGGGTCAAAGGCCATGCCGGTCACGATGAAAATGAGCGCGTCGATGAATTGGCGAATTTGGCCATGGACGAATTGATGGCCGCGAACTAGGGCGGCCACCGCAGGCTGGATTACAGTTGAATGTGGCTGAAATCCGGTTCGAAGAAATCCACCGATTTTAAAATCTTATCTTTGCGGTAAGCTTTGCCGTCACGCCCCGTCTGATCAGACGCACAACGAATCACGAAAAAGTCGCCCACTTGATCATAGGTAACGTCGACATCCAATGTGTCGGCGTAATGCTGAACGGTTTGCCGGGCCTTTTCTTCCGTCGGACAGAACTTGGAAAAGTTCGAGCGCACCACTTCTTCAAACACCGCTTGGCTGATCGCCAGCGGGTCTTGCGGTTGCAGTTTGTCCAGAACATAGAGAATGGACATTTGCGAGGCCGCCATCGGTTCCGGCAAGTCAAGGTGATGGGTGATGCCCCAGGCGACGAACAGCATATCGCCCAATGCATCCAGTTGTTCGGTCAGGTCGTTGTCCTGAAACGCATCGAAAAATTCTTTGGCTTCTTCATCGTAAAAAAACAAGTGATTGACGCCATGTTGGTGTGAGGCGTCGTTGCCGGCGACTTGGTGCCACTGCGCGGTGGGTTCCAAGAAAATGCTTTTGGCGGAATCGTCACGAAAAAGTTGCTGTCTCAGTTGCATGGTTACCTCTACTATGTCTTTTGGTGTGTCTTTTTTTGTATTGGATGCGCCGGTGGGAAAACGGCCAGGCCTGGCCGTTCTGGCCATTTTAGGCAGACGGGTGAGGGCTGTTGGTTACCATCGAATGGTGCGCTCACACGCTTCGCTGATGGCCGCCAGCTTGCCGGCATGGGCTTCAAGCTCGGTGTCGGACGCGCGCAGTATTTTGAGTGGTGCGCGCTGCTGGCTCAAATTGGCTGCTTGGTCCTGATTGGCGTTGGCGTCTTCATTCATCAGCATTAAATCGGTCTGTCCGCCGGTCATGGCCAGGTAAACGTCGGCCAGGATTTCGGAGTCGAGTAAGGCGCCGTGCAAGGTTCGGTTGGAGTTGTCGATGTCGAAGCGTTTGCAGAGTGCATCCAATGAATTACGCTGTCCCGGGTAGGCTTTTCGAGCCATTTTCAAGGAGTCGGTGATTTGACAATGCGCTTCGATGGTGCCCCATTTGTTATCCGGCAACATCGACAATTCGTGGTTGATAAAGCCCACGTCGAAGGGCGCGTTGTGAATGATGAGTTCAGCTCCGGCCACGAAATTCATAAAGTCGTCGACCACTTGTGCGAATACCGGTTTATCCGTCAAGAATTCGTTGGTGATACCGTGCACTTCAATGGCGTCTTGTGGGACATCGCGTTCCGGTTGAATGTATTGATGATAGTTATTGTGGGTGAGTTTTCGTTTGACCAGTTCCACGGCCCCGATTTCGATGATTCGGTCGCCGGTTTTCGGGTCGAAGCCCGTGGTTTCCGTATCCAGTAGTATTTGACGCATGGTTAAATTGTTTCTCTTAATCTCTGAGAGTTCTTCGGTTAGAATACGCTAAATGGTTTCTATTTTAATGCAATTTTGAGAGTCTGAGTATGAGAATTAAAAAAGGGAGTGAAGTCACGTTTCATTACGAGTTGAAAAATGAAAAGGGTGACTTGCTCGACAGTACTTTCGGCGGTGAGCCGGTTCATTACGTTCATGGTGACGGTGAAATTGTCGAAGGGCTGGAAGAGTTTTTGGAAGGCGAAGAACCGGGGTTTGAAGCCAAGGTTTCCATTCCGCCGGAAAAAGGGTATGGCGTCACGCGTGAAGATTTGATTGTGTATGCGTCACCTGAAAATTTCGATGACCAAGTGGAAATTGCGGTTGGTGAAGTGGTGGAAACCGAAGACCCGGAAGGCAATATGATTCAATTCCGCATTGTGGAAGTGGATGAAGACAAAGTGTATTTGGATGGAAATCACCCATTGGCGAACCAAACGCTGGAATACCGTGTTGAGGTGGTTGAAGTCGCTTGATTCAAGCGGCGCTTAACGGCCGATAAACCGGATATAAAAAAGCCCCGATAACGGGGCTTTTTTTATGGGTGCGTGTTATCCGAAACGAATCAGTCGTCCAGATTACCGCACTTCAAGTTGCCTGGTACCGCGATGTCGATGCGTTTCGGGTTTGGCAGATTTAAGTTGTCCATAATGGTTGAGAAGTCTTCAAAAGACTTGTTACTGCCGGCACGGACATTGAAGGATTTTTCCTCACCGATGGTGGATTGGCTGAAGCCTTTGTAGTCATGCGCCGGGAAGACCATGGTGTCTTCTGGTAGCTTGAACAGGATTTCCGTGAGTGAGTGGTACATGGATTCATTGTCACCCAATTGGAAGTCGGTACGGCCGCAGTCGCGAACCAGCAACGTATCACCGGTGAAAACGGCACCGTCGATTTTATAGGTGATGTCGTTATTGGTGTGGCCAGGGGTGTGAAGTACATGAATTTCCTGGTTGCCCAGTTTGAAGACGTCACCGTCCACCGCCAGAATATCCGCACATTCGGAGCCGGAGTTCTTGTGCACCACCAGTTGGCCGCCGATGCGTTTTCTTAACGGCCCTGCGCCAGTGATGTGGTCGGCGTGGATGTGTGTTTCCAATAGGTATTTAACGTTCAATCCCAATTCTTTGATGTGCTGTTCGTCACGATCAACTTTTTCGAGTACTGAATCGATTACGGCGGCTTCTTTGGTTTCTTCATCCCAAACCAAGTAAGTGTAAGTCCAAGTGTCGTAATCAAAAAGTTGTCGAATGTTCATGTAAGTCTCCTTTGTCTTCGTTTTCGTTCGCGTGTCGAACTTAACGATTCGCGGGTCTGATTATCGCTTTTTTTAACCGGATAAACAAACGCTAATATGCAGTTGGGGCTAAAAAAAGTTTAATGATAAAAACAACTTATAACCTTTTATAAAATTAGATTTTAAGTTCTCAATACTCCGTTAAAACAAGCGTCGTTCGCCCGGACGTCCTTATCGAATTGCGAGCCATTATGGCATGTGGCGACCTGATATGCATATAGAAATAATTAATGGTTTTAATAGTATTTTGCCAGTCAGGGGGCGTTTTTATGCGTTTATGGCGAAGCATTCGAGAGTCATTTTTTATTCATGATTAATCGAAAGATTCAGGGGTATTATAAAGTAAATAGCTTTGGTTAATAGGGGTATAAACATGATTAATAATGAGTTCAGATTACCGTATTTTCCGGCCAGTTTCTTCGGGATGGTGATGGGCGTGACCGGTTTGTCGATTGCGCTTTTGGCCGTGAAAACCTCGGCGACCTTAATGGCCGGACAGGCGGTATTGGCGGTCGCCACCCTGTTGTTTATTGGCTTGTTGGTTTCCTATTTATTGAAAGTGGTACGCTTTCCGGATGCGGTGCAGGCGGAAGTACGCCATCCCGTCAAAATGAATTTTGTCCCTGCTATCAGCATCAGTCTGATTTTGTTGAGTATTGCTTTCTATGCCATTGGTGAAACGCAGCTTTCGTTTTGGTTATGGTCCGTGGGCGTCGTGGCGCATCTGATATTGACCTTGTGGGTGCTGTACCACTGGATTCATCATGATTTTTTCAAAATCGAACATTCCAATCCGGCTTGGTTCATTCCGATTGTCGGGAATATTCTGGTGCCGATTGTCGGGGTGCATCACGCGCCGGTTGAAATCAGTTGGTTCTTCTTTTCAATCGGTATTGTGTTTTGGCCGGTGATTATGGCGATTTTGTTCAATCGCATCATCTTTCACCCTCCGATTGTCGATAAGCTGATTCCGACCTTGTTTATTTTTATTGCGCCACCGGCGGTTGGTTTTCTGTCTTACGAAGCCTTGAACGGCGGCGTATTGGATGCTTTTGCGCGGATATTGTATTTCTTTGCGGCTTTCATGACGTTGTTGATGGTGGTGTCGGCCGGTAAGTTTCTGCAAGTGAAGTTTGCGTTATCCTGCTGGGCTTATACGTTTCCGCTGGCGGCCATCAGTATTGCATCCTTCAAGCTGTTTGATCTGACGAATCAAGTGGTGTTTCAATGGGTGGGAATCGTTTTGCTGGCGCTGCTGAGCTTGATGATTTTGGTGTTCGCTTGGAAAACGATTCAAGCGGTTCGCAATCGTCATATCTGTACACCGGAGCACTAAACGGCTGCAGCGTGTCTTGTTTATAGGGTGAAGACCACTTCCAGCGGGTTGTGGTCGGAAATCTCTTCGACATGAAAGGCGCGGGCGGATTGGACGGTGAGGCCACGATAGAAAACATAATCCAATATCTGCCGATTGAGAGTGCGGATGGGGCGGGTATCTGGGTAGGCCACTTCCGACAGGCCGAGCTGCTGCGCGGCTTTTTCCAGCATGGCGACCCGGGTTTTATTCCAAGTGTTGAAATCGCCGCTGACAATCATCGGTCCCGATTTTTCGGCAATCAAATGCCACAATAAATTCAATTCCTGCTGGAACAGTCGGTTCGGCACAAAGTTGATGGCGTGAATGTTGATGTGGGTCAGCGTTTCGCCGTTTTGCAAACAGTGCTCGGTCACCAAAGCGGTTTTATGTGTGGTCCAGCCCAGTTCTCGGCTACGAGTCAGACACTGATGCTGTGCCGTCATACCGAATTCGGTGGCGGTCAGCACGCCGAAATGTTTCTGGCGGGTTTCAATATTGGGCGCCATTACAAACGGTAAGTTGAAAAAACGGTTTTGCATCGGGCGGGTGGCCGCTTCCTGAAATGACAACAAGTGTGGCGGTTCCATGCTCAACAATTGTTCGATGGGGCGGTGGATGTAATGCGCGAAGTCGGTTTTGTGCAGGTTCCAGGTTAGGAGCCGGAAGGGGTTCGGCAAGGCTTGGCCGAGCTGTGTCGACGACAAGTCATGTGAAATGGGGGTCAGCTTGGGTTTGTACATGCGTTGGAAGCCTGCCGGGAAATCGAAGAATCTTGTGTCCGATTATAGAATAGTGACCAGGCCTGGTGAAAACTTTTATCGCCATTGCATGATTTCGCCAGGCCTGGGCGTTTCTCGGATATTGTCAGGTTTTAACCCATTCGGTCGAGATTCACGCCTCGGGTTTCAATGCGGTAATGCCAGGTAACCCAAGCGCCGAGCAAAGACGTTCCCGCCAGAATGTAAAGCAGGGTCGCGGTGCCGATGTCGGCCAGTAGAATCGGGAATAAAAACGCCGTGCTGACCGCGCCGATTTTGGCAAAGGAGGCCGCAAAACCGGCACCCATTCCACGAATGCGGGTCGGAAAGACTTCACCGGCAATCAAATAGGTCTGTGCATTCGGGCCGAGGTTGGTCATGAAATTGAACAGCATGAAACCGACGAATATCAGTAGCAGTTTCGAATCGCCCGATAAGCTTTGTGAGAAGGCGACCAGAATCAGGCCGATGGCGCAGCCGATGAAGCCGATAATCTGCAACTTGATGCGCCCGACGACATCGGTCAGGAAAATGGCAAACAGCATGCCGATAATCAAGAGCACATCCAAAAAGGCCGCATGTTTGGCGCTTTGCAGGGTGTTTTCCACCAAATCGGCGATATTGCGGTCATCTCCGACGGTGTTGTGACCGAAGGTGGCGGTGAGGATAATCGGGGTGAAAATGCCGATGCCATAGGTCCCCAAATCCTGCAAGAACCACGGCACCGACGCGAAAATGGTGGCGCGGCGGTGTTTTTTCTTAAACAGTTTGGAAAAAGGCGATTTGCTTTTGACGCCTTCTTCTTTCGGTTCCGCAGACGGGTGGCGGCTTAAGGTGATGCTATGCGGGTATTGCGGTGTGCGTTGCAACAGACGCCCGAGTTCATGTTCGGCTTGCGCCATATGACCTTGTTCCAACAGCCAGTGGGGCGATTCATTGATAAAGAAACGCCCGACGATGACCAGCAGCGCAGGAATGATGGCCGCGGCATACATCCAACGCCAGGCTTCGACTTCCGGGTTGAGGTAAAGCACCAGAAAACCGATGATGGTGCCGACCAGCGCGCCGACGGCCTGAAACCCGAAGGCACCCAACACCAAGCGGCCGCGCGTTCGGCTGGGAATGCTTTCGGAAATCACCAAATGCGCGGTGGGGTAATCGCAGCCCAGTGCCAGCCCGGCCCCGAACAGCGCAATGGCTAGGAAAATAAAGCTGGGGCTGATGGTGAGGGCCGCTAGAAAGAACACGAACAACATCAGTTCGATAATAAACAGTTTTTTACGCCCATATTTATCCGACAAACCGCCCAAAGTCGTCGCACCGACCAGAATGCCAAACAGAATCGCAGCGCCGATAACGCCTTTTTCTAAGGCACCCAAATCGAATTCTTGAACAATTAACGGTAAGGCGACGCCGGTCATGAACACCACCATGCCTTCGAAAAACTTGCCGGCGGTGGCGAGCATCCAAATGCGCCATTGCATTTGTGTCATAGGCGACATGCGGACTTGGGTGCCGTCCGCCCAAATCGGCGACTCGTCAATGTAATCTTGCGGTGTGCGTTGCGGCTTGTTGGTTGAATGTGTCATCGGTATCGTCTTTTAGAGATAAAGGATAGAGTTCATGATGGGTTTCATGATAGGTGAATTGAAGCCGAGCAATATAACGGTTTCCTTACGTTTTTTTGACGTTCTGTGTTTCCGGTTTTGGGGCGTTTATCGGTGGCTGGAATTTAAAACACAGAATTTATGGGGTTTGGTATACTGCGAACAAGGCTAAGTGAAACCTCGTACTCACCATAAGCCGCGTTTACGTTGCTCTTTAGTGCTCCTTTGAATCGGGCGTTGTCGCTCATAACGAACCCACAAAATTTTTCGGCATGAAACCAGACGAACATTCTCAAAGTCTTCTCACCCTGAGCTTATTGGCGATTTTGATCGGCATTATGGGGGGTATTGCGTCCTGGGGCTTTCGCATGTTGATCGGCTTGATTCACAACTTTCTGTTCCTGGGTGAATTCTTACCGTATTACGACGCGAATGTGCATACTGCGGCCAGCCCGTGGGGGGCTTGGATTATTCTTGCACCGATGTTGGGTGCATTGGTGGTGGCCTGGTTGGTGAAAAATTTCGCGCCGGAAGCCAAAGGTCACGGCGTGCCCGAGGTGATTTACAGCATTCATTATGAAGGCGGCAAAATCCGACCGGTGGTGGCGATTGTCAAATCGCTTGCGTCGTCCATTTCCATCGGAAGCGGTGGTTCCGTCGGGCGCGAGGGGCCGATTATTCAAATCGGGGCGGCGTTTGCCTCGGCCGTCGCGCAATGGGTGACCTTGCCGGTGCATCAACGCGTCACCTTGGTGGCGGCGGGTGCGGCCGCCGGGATTGCCGCCACCTTTAACGCGCCTTTGGGCGGCATTGTCTTTGCCGTGGAATTATTGCTGGTGTCGATCAGTGCCACGACCTTATTGCCCGTCGCGTTGGCGGTGGTGGTGGCGACGCACACCGGGCGATTCCTGCTGGGCATGACTCCGGCGTTTGATATTCCGGCGCTGCAAATGCCGACATTCGAGCAGGTGCCGTTTGGCGAGTTGATGATTTTCATTCCGTTCGGTTTGCTGATGGGCGTGGTGTCGGCGTTTTTCGTGCGAGGCATCTATTGGGCGGAAGACCGCTTCGACAGTATGCCGGGCAATTATTACACCCGTCATGTCACCGGGATGTTTTTCGTCGGGGTGATTTTCTATCTGTTCCAGCATTTCAGCGGTCATTACTATGTGCAAGGCGTGGGGTATGCGACCATTACCGATCTTCTGAACGGCACGCTCGGAAACCCTTGGTTTTTGTTATTGCTGTTTGCCGCCAAGATGCTGGCGACGTTTTTAACGCTGGGGTCGGGCGCATCGGGTGGGGTGTTTTCACCGGCGTTCTTTCTCGGCGGCACGCTGGGCGCGGCCATTGGCCAGTTTGCGCAAATGCTGTTCCCGGAACTGTCGATTGAACCGGCGGCGTTTGCGCTGGCGGGCATGGTGGCGATGGTCGGCAGTGCGACCGGCGCGGTGATTACCGCAACGGTCATGACGTTTGAAATGACGCGAGATTACAATGCCATTTTGCCGATTATCCTCAGTGCCGTTACGGCCTATGCCGTGCGTAAACGTTTGTCGGCGGAAAGTATTTATACCTTGAAGTTGATTCGACGTGGCCAGCCGGTGCCGGAAGGGTTACAAGCTGCCATTGATGTGGCGCGGCAGGTTCGGGACGTGATGACGCCACAATTTCGGGTGGTGTCCGACGGCGACACGGCTCAAGCCTCGCCGCAAATCGGATTACTGTTTCAAGACAATCGTATTCAAGGGGTGATTCCACCACAAGTCACTTTGCCGACGGACGCGTCTCCGCAACCTTATGTCGTCGTGTCACCGAATGAAGGGCTGGTGGAAGCCATGCACCGTATGAATCTGGCGGAAGTGGATTATGCTTTGGTCAGCGATAATGCCGAACCCGACAGCGTGGAAAGTATCATCGGCATTCTCAGTGCCGATGACATCGCCCGTGCCTCACGGAAGACCGCGGATTTATTGCGCTGACAGGCTTTGTCTAGGATTCCACATTAGAGAATCGGTGCGAAAATGCGGGTGAAGTTTTCAAACAAGCGCCGTCCGCGGTTGGCGGACAGTCGGTAAGGCTGGCTGTTCTCGATTAATTCCGCAACCCATTGCCAGGTTTGCTCAATCAAGTCTTCGCCGTAAACCCAGTTGGCCAGTTCGTGGTTGATAAACAATGATCGATAATCCAAATTGGCGGTGCCGAACATCAGCGCTTTTCGGTCCACCAGCACCAGCTTGGCGTGCAGCATCTTTCCTTTGTAGAAATGCAGCGTCCCACCGGCCTCGCAGAGTTCGCGCATATATGAGCTGCGGCCGAGGTCGAAAATCAAATGGTCGGATTTCTCCGGCGTCACCAGCGTCACCCGCACACCGCGTTTAATCGCAATCATCAAGGCATTCATCACCGAGCTGTCCGGGATGAAATAGGGCGAGACGATGAGAATGTCGTCTTCCGCGGCATACAGCCCTTGCAGCAAGGATTCGAACAACGCATCTTTGTGGATGTCCGGCCCGGAGGGGATGGCTTGCACCAGTTCGCCTTGCGCCTCGTGTTTCGGCCATTGATTCGGCAGCGGCAGTTTTTCTTCGGTGGTGTAGAACCAGTCTTCATTGAAAACGATGTGATAGTGCGCCAGCACCGGGCCTTCCATGCGGAACAGCAAATCCTTCCAGCGGTCATTGGCCGGTTTGTCGGCTTCGGTGCCGAGATAGTCGTTGGACAGATTCATGCCGCCGGTAAACCCGATGTGGTGATCGAACAGATAGATTTTACGGTGGTTGCGTAAGTTCACTTGGCTGTTGAACAGGTTTTTGAACACCGGCTGAAAGAACGCATAGTGGCCGCCGGCATCGGTCAGGGCTTGAAGCGCTTTGGGGTTGCGGTAGAGCGCAAAGGAACCGATGGAATCCATCAGCAAGCGTACTTCCACGCCTTGCCGGGCCTTTTCGACCAGGGCGTCGAGAATGCGCTGGCCGGTGGCGTCCAGTTCGAGAATGTAAGTTTCGATGTGAATGCATTGTTGCGCGTTTTGCAAAGCGTGCATAAAGCGTTCGAAGGTCCGGCAGGAATCGTCGAAAAACTCGACCCGGTTATGGCGGGTGGTGCTGGCGATTTGGTCGGCAATCAACAAACGGTCGATTTGACGGGCCAGGCGGTTATCGCCGGGCAGAATGGTGTCATTATCGGTGTTGGCCGGGATGATGATGTTCGGTTTATTGCGCTTGTAAAGGACTTTTCGGGAACCGAAAATCAGGTAAAGGAACACGCCAAGATAGGGCAACAGCAATAACGTCAGCAGCCAGACGGTGAGGTTTTGCGGGGAACGCCGTTGGTAAAGCATGTGCACCACGGCCGACAGCACCAGAAAGATGTAGACAAAATAGAAGAGCACCCAAAACTGTTGTAATTCAATTTGCATAGTCGGACGGCATTCGTTGCGATGTCGGTTAGCATACCGTCTTATCACCCGGATGAAAAGCTTTTCGGCGGTGTTGCAAAATTCGATATGTATTAAAGTATATTTTGATAAACTGTGCCGATGTCGCAAGGTTGGTTTGCGCAGGAGCAAGTGGCTTTAGGCCACACAATGAACGAGGAGAAATGAAAACGATGTTGTTTCAAAAAAGTATGAAAATGGCGGGTGTCGCCGTGTTATTGATGGGCATGATGGCGGTGAACACTGTATCGGCCGCTGATGAAAAAGGCGAGATGAGCACGGTGCTGACCGTGAGCGGTGCGGTGAAAAAAACGTTGACGCTCAGCTTGAAGGATTTGCAGGCCATGAAGCAATCCAAACAGGTGAACGATATCGCCATCGTCTGTCAAAGCGGAGCCAATAAAGGGCAAATGGAAAGCCTGACCGGCGTGCCGTTGAAAACGATTTTGCTGGAAGCCGGGTTGAATGTGAGCCATCCGAAAGACTTCCGTAAACTCGCCATTATCGCCAAGGCCACCGACCCTTATTGGGTGACCTATTCCTGGGGCGAAATCTTCAACCGTCAGGACGGCGATGGCGTGATGGTGTATTACGCTCGAGACGGAAAGTTGTTGGACGAAAAAGAAGGCCAGTTCGCACTGATGCCCACCGGCGATGCACGCACCGGCGCACGTCAGGTGAAATGGCTAACTCATATTGAAGTAAGAAAGTTGGAACCTTAAAAGCACAACTCTCGGACAGCTAATAAAGTAAGCTGTTCGAAAGTGTCAAAAACGCCCAGGCCTGGTTAAATCTTTAGGAAAAGAAAAATAGCAGGATTGATGGCTATCTAACAGGCTGCCAGACGTATTCGTCATACAGGGTGGGTTGCTATATTTTTTGTTTAATTATTAAGACAAGTTCGGTTAGTATAATTACATAAATAACGAAACTATGGTCTTGATAGGAACAATAGCTCAATACCAATATAAACGGTCAATTTGACTGGTTTAAACAATAGCCTGGCAAAAGACTTGGTAACGCCTTTCAATATCCAGTAACTTGGCAAATTTTCCTTATACTAAATGTTATGAATAATACACCAACAGAATACGAATTATCTGTCAGAAAAGAGCATCGGAATAACTGCCGTGCGTTTGCCGGTTTCCTTTTTGTTATTGTGCTGGCAATAATAGCTAAACCACCTAATAGTGAGTACATGTGGATAATCCTTACCTTATTGTCTATTAGCATTCCAACATCAATTGCATCAGTCAACATTGAGCGCAATACAATCTTTGGTCAACAACAAAACTCAAAGCCTTTGCATGTGTTTAGCATGGTGTTCATGTATATACCTGCAATACTCGCAATATCTATGCTTATCAGTACCGTATCTGCAGCAGCAGGTGCAACATTTGCAATTACAAGTTTTATCTGGCTCTGGGTAGTCATCGCGCAAAGGAGAAATGCATGAGCCATTCTTTTCTTTACCTTATCCATCATTGAATATCTATTGTATTCATAACAATGCACTCAACCCGACCGCGCGGCGGGTTAGCTTAAACATTATGTTTTATATCACCATTGAGCAAACTTCATGAATTCAGAGCTAAAACAACTATATGAATCAAAATGGAACAATTTATTAAATGGGGCTTTGAGTTTAAAAGTGGACGCTGCAAATCCATTACTCATTAAAGTTGATGAAGATTATATTAATTCAGATATTAAAATCATGATTGTTGGTCAAGAAACAGATGGCTGGCATGGTCAACTAAAGTCTTCTTCTCATAATGTAGATTCGTTAATGAATGGTTATTATGACTATTTTCATAAAAAAACAAAAAATGGAAAGGAGCGAGGAAAAAGAGCTTTTTGGAATTTCAAAAATTTCAGCTACTTTGAACATGAATTAACGAAGCATTTTAAAGATAAGAGTGTGTCCTTTCTTTGGAATAATATTTCCAAAATAGGTAATAATGGTAGAGGTAAACCTCATAAAAGTATCAGAAGTTTAGAGAGAACACACTTCAATATTGTGAAAGAAGAATTCAGAATATTAAAGCCTGATATTGTAATCTTTACAACAGGAAGTAGTAGAGACCCGTATATCAGACATCACTTTGGCGAAGGGGTGAAGTTTATACCAAAACTACAGTTAGAAGGCGGAAAACTAGCTAATGAAACACTGAATTTATTAGCTGAGGTAATTGTTCCTGATTTTAGCTCGATGTTGGCAGTAAGAATTGAGCATCCAAATAGAAGAACTCTAAGCAACAAAGTAACATTGCACCTAATAAAAGAGTTAGTGAAAAATAAAACATAACAAGCCAATCAACCTGACGTGTTTTAACGTCCAAAAAGTTAAAATTTTCGTGCGCGAAGCCACGCAGGTTATCGCCATCCCCGTTATATTTTTAGGAGAATTTACACTATGTCAGCTGAAACCATCATATCAATTATTGCTGTTTTAGTTGCAAGCTTATCAGCTTTGTATGCTCGCTGGGCTGTTAAGGAAGCTAAAAAGGCAAATGAGCTGAATCGCTTCAAAGCTCTCCTGGATTTAAAAAGTGGATACTTAGCTGAGATGGATAATCAAATGAGAGCCGCTAAAGATTGGGGCAAAGATGATGGCTTTGTCAAAGCTTGCCGCGATAAATTTACTCAAGCTGATACCAAGCATAGAGAAGTGTGTAAAGAACTTGATGTCTACCACTCACGTTTAGTGAAAAACGAAATATAACAATCAGTTAAAGTGAGAGTTTTTATAGTTTTCTCGGTTCCGATTCGCTACACAACTTTAGCAAACTAATAAAAGCCCCTTAATTGGGTGGTGATAATAGATTGGCTTATGAAGCCGCCTGCGGCAACCTAACAAGTCAATCAACCTGACGTGTTCCACGCCCCAAAACTTAAAATTTTTCGTGCGCGAAGCCTCTCAGGAATACTTAAACGGCTACTCATAAACGCCCAGGCCTGGGCGTTTTTTTATGTCTGAAAATTGTTACAACTTAATGGCCGAAATGGTGTGTTGCAGTTCATTGGCGCGTTGCGACATGGCTTGGCTTAACTGTGCGGATTGGTCGGAGAGGGCGGCGTTTTCCTGAGTGAACTGGTCCAGTTGCGACACGGCTTGGTTGACTTGTTCGACGCTGCTCATTTCCTGAGAAGCGGCCAGGCTGATTTGCGCGACGATGGTCACCAACTCCATAATGGTTTCGTTGATTTCCTGGAAGGAACCGGAGGATTCGTCAGTGAGGTCCTGGCCTTGTTTGACCATTGATAGATTTTGCTCCACCAGTTCTTTGATTTCACTGGACGCATTGGCGGCTCTTTGTGCCAGCCCGCGCACTTCGCCGGCCACGACGGCGAAGCCGCGACCGTGTTCACCGGCGCGGGCCGATTCCACCGAGGCGTTCAATGCCAAGAGGTTGGTTTGAAACGAAATGCTTTCGATTAATTGCACAATGTCGGCGATTTTCTGACTGGCGCCGCTGATTTGATTCATGGCTTCCAACGTCTGTTGCACGATTTGCGAACCGTGGGTGACGTGCGTTTTGGCTTTTTCGCCCAAGTCGGTGGCGGTTTTAGCTTCGTCGGCGGTGTTGCGGATGGTGTGCATCAATTGTTCCATGCTGGCGGCGGTTTCTTCAATGGAAGCCGCTTGCTGCTGGGTGCGGGCGTTTAAGGTTTGGTTGTCCTGCTCCATGGTTTGGATGCTGTCGACCACGGCGTGACTGGTGCCGGCGGTCTGGGTCACAATGTGATGCAGATTGGTCATGGCTTGGTTGATGTCCTGTTTGAGTGTTTCCAGGTCGCCTTGGTAATCGCCGCTGATTTGTTTGGTTAAATCGCCGTTAGAAAAGGCATTCATGGTGCGATTTATTTCCGACAAGGCCACATGCAAGGCGGAAACCGACTGGTTTACTACGTCCTTCAAATCGTTTAAATCGCCCGGAAGGTCGCGTTCGATGCGGTGCGAGAATTGGCCGTTGGCCATGTAAAACATCACCCGGGTGACCTCGGCCAGCGCGCCTTTTAACGTCAGCATGGCGTGCACGCTTTTTTGGACGGTTCGCGTGCCTTGCGGCGTCAGACCGTCGGACAGTTCGTCGAGGTGATCCAACAGGGAAATGTCCACGCCGACCACACCGATGAATTGGTTGTTGTCGATAATGGGCACCGCGAAAGTGGTAAGCAAGAGTTCTTTGCCATCGATTTCGTAGACATAAGGTGCGATGGTCTGGTCGGTGCGATGTTGTTTCGGTAAAAGATAAAAATCGCCCAGGCCTGGGACGTCGTAGTCCATCAGCGCTTCGACAATCACGTCGTTATTGTCGGAAAACGCACACACCGGCATGAATCGTCCGGCGGCATCGTGCCAGTCGCGGTTACGGTGATTGGCGTCTTGCCCGTCAAAGGCATTCGGCTCCCAGGCGCACCAGACGGTGACGTAATTGGGATGGTTTTTTAGGTGGTTTTTCAATAGGTTGATGGCGGTGTCGCGGGAAGCGGATTGCCGTTTCAAGGCCAGCAATTCCTGGGCGATTTGGTGCACGAGGCCTTTGGCGTCATCCAAATCCTGGCGGGCGCGTTTGAGGGTCAGTTGGCCTCCGAAGTCGGCGGTTTGAATGGATTCAATGACCTCGGACATCACGTCGGTGGCGCGGGTGTTCTGGTCCAGGTAGTGTTGTACTTTTTGTTTGACGTCTTCGGGAAGGCGTGCCCATTTGCCGTCATCGAGATTGGACGAACCGGAGGCGAGTTTTTCTATGAAGTCGTCAAACGCGGCGACTGGGCTGTGTTGTTGCCGAAAGGTTTCCAAGTGGCTGTGCCATTCCGGATGGTGTTTGGCCAGGTTGTCATTGTCATCGGTCCATTGTTGGAACACCTGTTTTTGTTGGGCTTTTATTCGGCCTTGGAAATACAGTAAAGACAGTCCCGAAGCCAGCAGCATGACGGGAATGATGCTCCAAGTCAATGGCATATCCGACTGAGTATGGAACAGCGCGGTAAGGCCTGCACCGAACAGCAGGTTAATCATCAGGGCGGCGATGAGGAAAGATGACATGATTTTTCCTTTTAATATAAAAATATTCTTTAAAGGAAAAAAGCAAAAAGTGTTCTTAATGCTGAAAAAGACTTAAAAATAAGGATGATAGCAATAATAACACTATGATTTATATTGAAATATCGGGTTTGTTTTCGCCCGTAAACAGCGCATTTGCACCAAAATAACCGTTTCTATTGATGACTGGAAACCTGGAAACGCCCAGGCCTGGGTGTTTTGGTTGTTTGCGCTTACAGCCACTTGCGGCGTTTGAAAAGCCAGAATTGCACCGCGACCACCAGGATCAGCGCGGCGGTGAACACGATAAACGCATAGGGGCTTTCGCTGCCGGGAATGCCGTTGAGGTTGACGCCGAGCAAACCGGTGAAAAAGCCCAAGGGTAGAAAAATGGCGGCGATAATCGACAGTACGTACATACGTTCGTTCAATTGTTCGGAAATGCGGCTGAGCACTTCTTCGTGCGCAACGGCTGTGCGTTCGCGGACGGCATCGATGTCTTCAATATGGCGAATCAAACGGTCGTTCACTTCGCGCAGTTGCATGCGGTGATCCGGCGTCAACCAACTGACTTTTTCCACCAGCAAGCGGTTCATGGCTTCTCGTTTCGGGGCGAGATAGCGTTTGATGGCGATGGTTTGGCGTCGCAAAGCGGCCAGTTCGGATTTCAGTGTCGGGTTTTCGGACGTCAGTGTCTGGGTTTCCAGTTCGGCAATCTGGTCTTCAAAGTCGTCAACGGTGTCGCTCATCATCAGAATGAGTTGGTCGGTCAGGCTGATGAGCAAATCGGCGCTATCGTGCGGGCCTTTGCCTTTTTCCAGACGGGTGGCGAGAGTGTTGACCGAGACCAGGTTGCGTTTGAGTGTGGTGATGACAAGGTTGTCGTCCGCCCAGATACGGATGGAAACCATGTCTTCCGGGTCGGCGCCCGGGTTCTTGTTGACGCCTCGTAAAGCCATTAACAGGCCGGCGCCGACGCCAACGGTGCGGGGGCGGCTTTCTTCACTCAGGAGCGCGTCGGTAATCAAGTGGTCTAACTGGCTGTGATGGCGCAACCAATACCGGGTGAGGGGCGCGGAATAGTCCATGTGCAACCATAAACAGCCATCCGATGGTTGCCAGCTTTGCACTTCCGGCCAGGTTAAGCGGCGGCCGCCGCCGTGACCGTCCAGTAAAAAGGCATGTAAAAAACCGGCGTCTTGCGATGAATCGGACATAAGCGATTTCCTTGCGTTATGAAGGTGTTTGAAGCACTGTCATAGTGGAAGCATGAGAAGCATTGTTTTAGATAGATTGTACGAAATTGCGCAGGAAAGGCTAAGAAAATACGAGAGGGGGAATACGGCGTTTGAGACGCCGTATTCAGTGCGAAGGATGTGGGATTATCGGTTGTTTCCGTCGCTCATACCTTGGCGGTAGCCCATGCCAGCGCCACCGACCGGTGGGGAGTCTGGCAAGGTAACGCCTTGTTCTTTGGCACGTTCCTGCATTCGGGCGTGGTTTTCAGTACGGATTTGGTTACGTTCTTCTTCCGTTTTGGCATTACGCATTTTTTCACGGTGTTCCGCTCTTTCCTGCGGCGTCATGAGTTGACTGCCGTACATTTGTTGTGGGCCGTCTTGTGCGGCGACGGAAATGGCTGGCAAACCGGATAAGGCCAAAACGCTGGCCAGTGTGGATGCGATAAGTAACTGTTTCATGTGATTGACTCCTTACTGAATAATGAAATGATCTGTATTTCAGCAGAAGGTGTCGTACTTAAGGGGGAGAATCAGTTCAGCAGGATCTGCATAAAATACTTATGAATCATAAAACGTTTTGAAATTTCGGGTCAATCGAAATGCAAGGCGATGGCTAAAAATTACGATGTGTCGCATTTTTACCACGGTGGGTTTCTTTTTTGAACAGGGTGAGGTTGTGGGTTTAGCGGTCTGAGTCTGGGAAATGAGGCCCCCAGGTGGTTTCAATCAAGTGTCGGATAACGGCGGCATCGTTTGGAAAAAGTTCGGGTTGTTCGCAGCTGTCGGTGCATTTGCGTAATGAGAGCATGGCGTAGCCGTGTACTTGCGACCAGGTAGCGGCAATCAACCATTCGGCCTGGGTTTCATCGGGCATCAGTTCCCGGCAGGTTGAGGCTAATGATTCAAAGGTGGCGTTGCCGAGCTCGGTGAGTTCATCAAAGGTTTCCGAATGCCAGTCGAAACGACTGAACATGATGTGAAAGTGTTCCGGGTGGTTTAACGCAAAATGGATATAGGCTTCACCGATACGAAAAAGACGTTCTTTGGCGGTTGGTGCCTTGATGTCGGAAAAAGCCTGGTGCATTTTTTTGAAGCCTTCCTCTGCCAATTGGGCCAGAAGGGCTTCTTTATTGGTGAAGTGCCGATATACGGCCGCGGGGGTGACGTCTACGGTTTTGGCCAGGCCTCGAATGGTCAGCGGCTTGCCCTCTTTAATAAAATGGAGTCCTGCTTTTAACAGGGCTTGTTTGAGGTTGCCATGGTGGTAATGCGCCACAGAGGCTCCTTTGAGCAAGGTTGAAAAAACTAAAGTTAACGATGTTTACATTTTAGTTGTTGTGTTTATAATGTCAATTGTTAACAGTGTTTACATTAGATTGGATTAGATCTCAGCCAGTTTTGGAGTAACGGATGTCAAAGAAGATTCTCATGCTTTATGGTCACCCGAAAGAGGATAGCTTATGCTGTGCCTTGGCCGAAGCTTATGCGGATGCCGCGGAAATGCAAGGGTATGATGTGAATTGGCTGAACCTGTTTGAATTGGATTTCGACAGCACTCCTAATGGCCTGGAAAATCCAGAAGGCCTTGAGCCTGATATTCGTCAGGCGCAGGCGCTGTTACAAAGCAGCGATCATTTCGTATTGGTGTACCCGATCTGGTGGGGCGGGATGCCGGCCAAGGTAAAAGGTTTTCTGGACCGGACGTTTTCCAGCGGCGTGGCGTTTCGTTATACCGAGAAAGGACGTTTGTTGCCGTTGTTGAAAGGCAAAACCGCAGATATTCTTAATACGTGCGATACGCCGAAAATCGCTCAGTGGTATTTTTTGGCCGGAGACCGCTTACAGATGAAACGGGCCGTGATGGGGTTTTGCGGGGTCAAAGTGCGCCATCACCGCCGTTTTGGCGCGGTGATTGGCAGTGATGCGGCACAACGCTCACGCTGGATTAAACAGGCCGGGCAACTGGCAAAATCCTTATAGACCGGTCAATCGTTTTGCAGGCGCTTGCCGTTCGGATTCGGGCGCATGGTCAGCAGGTTTTCCACCGCGTGTTGGTCGTAGCCCTGACGTAAAGCGTATTGCGCCAGTTGATTGGCGCGCTGTTGCAACTCGACTGGGTCGACGCCGTTTTCAATGGCTTCTTCCAAACACCCGGACAGCATTTCCAACGTATCGACTTCTTCTTCGTCCTCTCGTAACCCCGTGTCGTTTAATCGGGCTAGATTGAGGTCGAAGCAGTCCAAAAGCTGGCGGGCTTTTAGGGTTTGTTTGATGTCAATGACGTCGTGATCATTAGGAGAATTCATCGATTCCATCTGGTTCCTCCGCGGGTTTTGAACCGGCACCGTTTTATATTAGCGGTTTTTGGCAGAGTGGTAAATGCAATCGTCTCTTGAAAAGGCGTGTGAATGGCCTTATCTTACCTTTCAAAGAGAGTGGAATCGAATTCCACTGGATAAGAATCTGAGTGAATGTTATGGCGCGTTTTTTGAAATGGTTGGGCTTGATAATGGTGGTGGTCGGTGTGGTGGCCGTTATTTGGGCATTGCGTGAGACATTCCGTGAAACGGGCGTGCCTGTCGTGCCTGACAAGCCAGACACGGTTGAAGCCGTCGCGCCGGTGAAAGCGCCGGACAGCATGGGTGACGCGCCGACGCAAGAGGAAACGGATGCGCGGTTGAACTTAAGATTGCCGGCAAAAAATACCGTGCCCTCGCATGAGGGGCCGCAAATGAAAGCCGCCGATATTCCGTTGAAAGAGCCGGAGAAAGCACCGTCCATCAACGATTTATTGCCGGATAACCCCATCGAAAAACGGGTGTTTAATTACAGCTATGAAGGCGAGGATAAGGACAACGAAGATAAATATAACGTTAAACTCGGCGTTCAGGATGAGGATGTGAAGGTCAATGTCGGTGTTGGGGTGCAAACCGGTGAAAAGCGCACAGATTTGAATTCCATCGATATTGAAATGAAACTACCGGAATCATCCAAATAAACCAGGCCTGGCTATTTTGGGAATGACGGTTTTTGCGCGGCACTTAATCTGACAAAATCCTGAATCCGACTCGCGCCGGTTTCTTTTTGCCTTATGCTATGCTAGGGTGCTCATCTGTACTTCTGAAAATACTCGACTAAGGACACACTATGCGATTGACTTTCTCCCTTTCCAGATTTGCTTCGGTCATGGCCCTGGCGGCTTCCATCTCGCTTGGCGGCCAGGCGATGGCTCAGCCGCCGATGCCGCATAGTGGTGGCGGAGCCATGCCGCAACTGACTGAAGAACAAAAGCAATTGATGATGGAAGTCCAGCAAACCCAACAGCAATTGCAGAAAACTCAGCAGCAATTGCGAGCGATTCAAGATCAGGTTTATCAATCCAGCCCGGAGTTGGTCAAACAAAAAGAAGCATTGCAACAAGCGATTTCGAAAAAAATGTCTTCCGGCGGTTATGACGCGGATAAAGAGCTGAAAGAATTGAAGGCGATGGTCGCGAAATACAATAATGGCCAGGAAAAACCGACGCAAGCCGAAATTCAAGATTTCCAAAAACGTCAACAAGACTTTCAAATGCGTCAGCAGCAAGCATTCCAAGACCCGGATATCCGCGCGAAAGCCGAAGCCTTGCAACAAAACCTGAAATCAAAGATTGAAGCTTCTGGTCCAAAGGGCAAAGCTTTGATTGAAAGCTTGGAAAAACAAATCAAAAAATTGGAATCATTACGTGCCAAGGCGGCAACAATGATGAAGAAATAAGTTTCTTCGTATTGAAACGTAATGTTTTAGCAATCCTCTGCAAATTTCCGTTAAACTAACGCATATTAAAACGTGCGTTACCGGCATGTATCAGACATTCAAATAGCGACTGACTATTAAGCGTGGCATGCCGGTGTAACTCCCTGAAGTTCAAACGGAAATTCTCTATGTCTAAAAAAACATTGTTTCTGGCGATTTGTTGCATCTCTGCAAGTTTTCTCTCCACGGCCCAGGCGGCCGACACCAACGCCAAACCGAAACGTCCTTTGCCCAGTGTGGTGGTGCAAACGGTCGACACCAAAAATGTTTCCCCTGAAATCAAACAGTCCGGCCGAGTCGAAGCGATTCAAACCGTGGATTTGCGTGCCCGTGTGGAAGGTTTTTTGTTAAAGCGTAATTTCGTGGAAGGCTCGATGGTGAAGGAGGGAGACGTGCTTTTCAATATCGAAAAAGACACTTACCAAATTGCTTTGAAAGAACGTGAAGCCGATTTGATGAGCGCGAAAGCAACGTTGAAAAACAACGCGGCCGATTTGGAACGTAAAAAAGACATGTTGAGAAAGGATTTGATTTCACAGTCGGACGTGGATGCGGCCGAAGCGGCACGCGATACCGCCAAAGCGCAGGTGAAATTGTCGCAAGCGGCGCTGGAACAGGCCAAGTTGAATTTGAGTTATACCGATGTGGTCAGCCCGATTGACGGGATTATCGGCATTGCCAACTACACCAAAGGCAATTTGGTTAAAACCACCAGTGATCCATTGGCCACCATTACCAGCGTTGATCCGATTTACGTATCGGTGGAAATCGGCGAAAAGAAGCTGCTTCAAACCCGCAATTTGCAAATGCAAAACGGTGATGAAAACCTCAAAGCCGTGCCGACGCTGGTGTTGTCGGATGGAACGGCCTATGCCCACAAAGGCGAGTTTACCTATATGGGACCCGAAGTGGATATGACCTCCAATACGGTCAAGGTGCGTGCCACTTTCCCGAATCCGAAACATACTTTACGCCCGGGGCAATACGTGACGGTTTCCATTGGTTTGAACAAGCAAAATATTCTGCCTGTGGTGCCGCAGGAGTCGGTTCAAAAAGATAAAAAAGGTTATTTTTTATTGGTGGTCGACGACAAAAATACGGTTGAAGAGCGGCGTGTTGAGGTCGGTCGTCAAATCGACGGCGATTGGGCCATCAAATCTGGTTTGAAAAAAGGCGAGCGGGTTGTGGTGCAAGGCCTGCAAAAGGTTCGCCCGGATATGAAAGTGAATGTTGTCGAGGCGAAGGGAGCAACGAAATAAATGTTTTCAGCTTTCTTTATCGACCGTCCTAAGTTCGCGCTCGTCATTTCCATTGTCATCACCTTAGTCGGTTTCATTACCATGAAGTTGATGCCGGTGGCCGAGTTTCCTGATATTACGCCGCCGGTGGTGAGCGTTAGCACCACTTATCCAGGGGCCAGTGCCGAGGTGGTGGAAGAGTCCGTCGCCATTCCGATTGAAACCCAGGTCAACGGTGTGGAAAACATGCTCTACATGTCTTCCAACAGCAGTAACAGTGGTTATTATTCCCTGAATGTTTCCTTCGATGTCGGTACCGATCCGGACATTGCCGCCGTAAACGTCCAGAACCGGGTCGCTTTGGCCCAGCCGCAATTACCGGCCGACGTGACACGTCAGGGTGTTTCGGTGAAAAAACAATCCAGCAGTATGTTGATGATTATCAACCTGTCCACCAAAGAAGGGGACAAAGACGGTATTTGGTTGAGTAACTATTCTTCCATAAACATGGAAGATTCGCTGGCCCGCTTGCCGGGGGTGGGGAATGTGTCTCAGTTCATTACCCTGGATTACGGGATGCGGATTTGGCTGGACTCGCTAAAAATGCAAGCCTTGGGCATCACGCCGCAAGACATTTCCAATGCCATTGAATCGCAGAATATTCAAGCGTCGGTCGGGCAGATCGGTGCGCCGCCTTATGGCGAGAAAAAGCCCGCATTCCAATATACCTTGCAAGCCAAGGGGCGTTTGGCGGAAGTCTCCGAATTTGAAAACATCATTGTCCGCGCTAATGACAACGGTTCCGTGGTGTACATGAAAGACGTCGCACGCGTGGAACTGGGGACTCAGGAATATGACGGTTCGACCTATCTGAACAATAAGCCGACGGCGTCCATTGCGATTTACCAGTTGCCGGGCGCCAACTCCATGGCGGTGGCCGATGAGGTGTACAGCGAATTGGATCGTTTGTCCAAACGCTTCCCGGAAGGGCTTATGTATGAAGTGCTTTACGATACGACAGCCTCCGTCAGGGCCTCCGTCGAAGAAGTCGTCAAAACACTCTTTATCACCTTTACACTGGTGGTCATCATCACTTTCCTGTTCCTGGGCGATTGGCGCGCGACCTTGATTCCGTCGATTGCGGTGCCAGTGTCCTTGATCGGGGTCATGGCGTTGCTTTATGTGTTCGGCTTCTCCATCAATATGATTACCTTATTCGCGTTGATTCTCGCCATCGGGGTGGTGGTGGACGACGGCATCATTGTCGTCGAAAACGTCAAACGGATTCTGGCGGAAGGCGAAACCGATGTCCGTCGCGCCACCCGTGAAGCCATGCGTCAGGTGACCGGTCCAGTGGTGGCGACGACCTTGGTGTTGTTGTCGGTCTTCTTGCCGGTATCCTTTATGCCGGGGATCACCGGGGAGTTCTATCGACAGTTTGCATTGACGATTGCGATGGCCGTGGTGATTTCCTCGATTAACGCCTTGACCTTATCGCCGGCACTGTGTCGTTTGTTGCTGCGTCCGGAAGACGCCGAACCGAAAGGGTTCCTGGGTTTGTTTGCGAAAGGCGTGGATAAGGCGCGTGACGGTTATGTGGCCGTGGCAAAGCGCATGATTTCTCGTTATAAAATGAGCATGCTGGCGTTTTTGCTGTTTGTGTTCGGGGCCGGTTATATGTTCCAAAATGTGCCGTCCGGTTTCTTGCCGACCGAAGACCGTGGGGCCTTGATGGCGAATATCCAGTTGCCGGACGGTGCGTCCTTGCAACGGACCACCGACTTTACCCGTAAGGTGTCTGACAACTTGGAGCAAATCAAAGGGGTGCGGGACGTCATTGTCATCAATGGTTACAGTATCATGTCCGGTTCGGCGTCCAATGCGGCCTTTGTGGTCTTGTCATTGGAAGATTGGAGTAAGCGCCCGGACAACCCGGCCAAGAAAATTTTACGTGAAGCCAATATTCGCTTGAGTACCTTCCCGGAAGCCGATTCGTTCGCCTTCTCACCTCCGGCGATCAGTGGTCTTGGGGTGGCTGACGGTTTGCAAGGGCAAATTCTGGATTTGGCCAGTGGGCCTTCCAGTGAGTTGGCTTCCGTCACCCGTGGTTTGATGTTCAAGGCCAATCAGGTTGATGGCATTCAGCAGGCGTTTTCGACCTTTTCGGCGGATGTACCGCAATATTATCTCGATATCGACCGTGAAAAAGCACGGGTGCTCGGGGTGGAAATTTCCGATATTTTCAATACTTTGCAATCGAATCTGGGTTCCTTGTACATCAATGATTTCAACCTTTATGGCAAAACCTATCGCGTCATTATCCAGTCCGAAGCGGATGAGCGGATGGCGATGTCCGATTTGGATTTGATTAAAGTGCGCAACAAAAACGGCAATATGGTGCCGTTGAGTTCCGTGGTCGAATCCAAGCCTATTATGGGGCCTTTGTCGATTCCGCGTTACAACATGTATCGTACGGCGTCTTTCTCCGCCCAAACCGGGGATGATTTCAGTTCCGGTCAGGCGATTGACGCCTTTGAAAAACTGGGCAAGCAAGAAATGCCGAAGACCTATGAAATTGCCTGGACGGGGATGACATTGCAGGAACTGGAAGCCGGCGACTTGGTGGTGTTCATTTTCGCATTGGCGATTCTGTTTGCCTATCTGTTCCTGGTGGCCCAGTATGAAAGTTGGTCGGTACCCATGTCGGTCATCACTTCGGTGGCGATTGCGGTCTTCGGCTCCTTGCTGCCGTTGTATTTACTGCCGGGCATGGACAATAACCTCTATACCCAGATCAGTATCGTTCTGATGATCGGTTTGGCGAGTAAGAACGCCATCTTGATGGTGGAATTCGCCAAAATGCGGCGTGAAGAAGGGGAAACCGTTGTCAACGCTGCGATTGATGCGGCTCACCTGCGTTTCCGTCCGTTGATGATGACGGCCTTGGCCTTCCTGTTGGGGGTTCTGCCGTTGCTGTTCGCCACCGGTGCCGGTGCGGTGAGCCGTTATTTCGTTGGGGTCACGGTCATCGGCGGCATGTTGTTCGCCGCGGCCATTGCCGTCTTCTTCATCCCGGTGTTGTATGTGTTCTTCCAAAGCCTGCGTGAAGGGGTTAAAACCAAGCTGTTCGGAATGGATCCGGACCGTGCCGCGGGTATTCCGGAAGTGCATGACGATGATCTGAAAAAAGCCTGACGATTTGGTCAAAGGGGCATGGAATCCATGCCTCGCTTGAATTGAAAAAACGCCCAGGCCTGGGCGTTTTTGCTATTTGGGGAAACCGTTCTAGCGGGGGAAGGCGCCGTTGTTGATGTCGATGCAGACGCCGTTGATGTACTCCGGCGAGTCGGTGCCGAGCCAGCCAATGGTGTCGGCGACCTCTTTGGCGGTGGCGAAACGGCCGGAAATGGTGTTTTGTTTGAAGGCCGCCCGGCGCGCTTCGGGAATGACATCCAGCATATCGGTTTCCGCCGGGCTGGGCGCGACGGCATTAATCAGCACGCCTTGCGGCCCGAAAATTTTCGAGAAGCTTTTGGTGGCGTTGATCAGGCCCGCTTTACTGATGCCGTACCAGACGTCCGGATGGCCGATTTGCCCGGCAATGGAAGCGTTATTGACAATGCGGCCGTGGCCACGTTCGGCCATGCGCGCGCCAATGATTTCCATCAGGCGGACCGGCGCTTCCAGGTTCAAGCGCATTAATTGATCGATTTTCGCTTGCGGGTAGTCGTGATAAGGCAGGGAGTGCATGACCCCGGCATTGTTGACCAATACATCAATCTGACCGAGATGGTCGATTAATTCAGGCAAACTTTCCAGGTTCTGCAAGTCGTAAGCCAGCGTGGTGACGTGGTCCGAACCGGAAAGTGGAAAATCGTCGAAATCACGTGCCAGTACAATCACACGATGTTGCTTACCCAGAAAATAACGACTGGTTTCCAGCCCGATGCCTTTATTGCCACCGGTAATCAAAACGGAAGGGCGTTTCATATCAGCGCTCACGGTTTGACAATCGACAAATGGTCGACATCGATTTCCGGGGTTTGCAGGAAGTCTTTTTCGACTTCACCGCGGATTTCCACCAGCGTGTCGGCGTTAATCGGGTCGGCGGTGAAGAGGTCGTGATCGATTTCGACACGAATCTCGCCGGTGTCGTCCTTGAAAATATATTTGTCGCTGGAAACCTGCCGTGTCAGATAGCCTTTCAGGACCACGAATTGGTCATCCTGAGGATTCGCCAGGATCTGTTTGACGCTTCGAGGTTGATTTTCACTGGAAGGACCGACATAAGCGGCATTGACCGAAAAACTCAAAAGCAAGGCGCCGACAAAACCGGCAGCGCGTGTCATGGAACGAAGTGGCATGGCGTTTCTCCAAGTGCGTGAAAATGAATAATGGCCGTTTATGGAACCAACAGCATACCCGAAACCGGCCGGTCTGCAAAGCGTCTGAGCGAGGGAAACGGGTTCAACGTCATTATCGTTGCGTGTGACTCGGTTATTGTGCAAACTTAATGCAACCCTAAAAGTGCCCACCCCGTTTAATTCTGTAAGAGGTCGAATATGCCGCTGATTCAAATCACTTTTCCCGAAGAGACATTCCGTGCCGAGCAGGAAGCGCAATTGGCCGAAGAGGCGACCGAGGCTTTGCTCAAGCTGGAAGGCATGGCACAAAACCCCAAAGCACGGATGCTGACCTGGACCTATCTCAATAAACACCCGAAAACGACTGGATTTGTCGGCGGCAAACCGATGCACAAACCGCATTACCGTTTCGATGTGACGGTGTTTGAAAACACCTTGAACGATGACCGCAAAGCCCGTTTGACCCATGAATTGACCGAGTGCGTGTTACGGTTGGAAGGCACCGATCATAATGTACTCAACGCCGCGCGTGTCTGGGTGCTGTTTCATGAAGTGGCCGACGGCAACTGGGGTGGCGCCGGGCAAATCTACCATTTGGCCGAACTCATGAAAATGATGCAGTCGTAATCAATCGTCCAATTCGTTCGGTTGCATTCAGAGCGGTTGACGTTTCATCAATTGAGCGTTGATGGCGACAATGACGGTGCTCATTGACATCAGAATGGCACCGGCGGCCGGTGATAACAGCAGATCCCACTTCATTAAAACGCCGGCAGCCAATGGAATGGCGACGATATTGTAACCGGCCGCCCACCAAAGATTTTGTACCATCTTGCGATACGTTCGTTGTGACAGACGGGTGATTTTGGGAATATCTCGCGGATCGGAACGCACCAGAACAATGTGGCCGGCTTCCACGGCGACATCGGTGCCTGCGCCAATGGCGATGCCGACATCGGCGGTGGCGAGCGCCGGTGCATCGTTCACACCGTCGCCCACCATCGCCACCCGTTGCCCTTTGGCTTGGAGCGCTTCAACTTGTTTGGCTTTATCCTCCGGCCGAACTTCGGCCATCACCGTATCAATGCCAAGCTGTTGGGCCACGCTGTCGGCCACTGCCTGAGCGTCACCGGTGAGAATGGCGACGTTCAAACCCTGTTGGTGTAGAGATTCAATGGCTTCCTGGCTTTCGGGCCGAATCGCATCGGCCGCGACAAAGGTCGCGATGGCTTGGCGGTCACGAATCAGAAAGATGGCGGTTTGCGCGTTTTTTGAAGCCTGGTCGGCGGCGTCTTTCAACGGCTTCGGCAATTCGATCTTTTCACTTTTCAATAATGCATTGCCGCCCATTTGATACGATTTTCCGTCCAGTTGTGCGCTCACGCCTTGCCCGGAAATGGCTTGGAAGTGTTCGACCTTCGGCCAGGACAATTCACGTTCTTTGGCGGTGTTCACGATGCCTTGGGCAATGGGGTGCTCGGATTCCGATTCAATCGCGGCGGCGATTTTTAAAAGGGATTCATCCGATTCCGTATCCCGTGTGGTGCAATCGACCACGCGAAATTCCCCCAGCGTGAGCGTTCCGGTTTTATCGAAGACCACCGTGTCGAGTCGACGGGCTTCTTCCAGGCCGCGTCGGTCCCGTATCAGCAGGCCATGTTGTGCGCCCATGGTGGTGGAAATGGCCACGACCAGCGGCACTGCCAAGCCCAGGGCATGCGGACAGGCGATGACCAGAACCGTCACCACGCGGATAATGGAAAAGTCCAGTGATGCACCGGCCCATTGCCAGGCGATCAGGGTGATGACCCCGCTGGCAATCGCAACGGCGGTCAGCCATTGAGCGGCACGGTCGGCAAGATGCTGGGCGCGGGATTTGGATTTTTGCGCTTCGGACACAAAGCGCATGATGCCGCTGAGTTGGGTGTTGTCGCCGGTGTGGGTCACGCTGATTTCCAAGGAACCGGAGCCATTCACCGTGCCGGCGATAACCGTATCGCCAGGGCTTTTTTTGACCGGCTGCGATTCGCCGGTAATCATCGATTCGTTGACGTCGCTTTCGCCGTTTTCGATGGTGCCATCCACCGGCAAGCGTTCGCCTGGCCGGACGCGGACACGGTCATTTTCCGTCAGCTCGGCGACGGGCACGTCCTGCTCGCCCTTGTCGGTCAGTTTGGTTGCAGTGTCCGGTAAGAGTTTCGCCAGGGCTTGCAGAGCGCCTTGGGCCTGATGGATGGAGCGCATTTCAATCCAGTGGCCCAGCAGCATGATGACAATCAATGAGGCCAGTTCCCACCACAAAGGTTGGGCGTCCAGCCAGTTCAGTTGTACCACCCAGGAAAACAGGAAGGCGACCAGTATCGCCAGGGAAATCAAGGTCATCATGCCCGGTAATTTGGCCTGCAGTTCGTGCCAGGCCGACTGCAAAAATACCCGACCGCCGTAAGCAAAAATCAAGGTGGATAATATGGCGGGAATCCAGGTCGAACCCGGAAAATCGGGGGCTTGGAAACCTAATAAGGACTGGATGTGCGGGGACCAGATGACGACGGGAACCGTCAACCAGAAGCTCCACCAGAATTTTTCGCGGAACATGTCCGGAGAGTGACCGGCGTGAGCGTCGTGCTCGGAAGAATGGTGGTGGCTGTGGGTTGCGTCCTGCATGGGGCCTCCTTTTCGACCTGATCGAATTCAAAACGGAATTCAAAACAAAACATAGGGTCGAGCTTCTATGCTAAAACACTTTCTTTGCCGGGTCAAAACGTCCTCAAAAGCTGAATTCAACAAAACCTAAAAATGACCAGGCCTGGTCGAACGTGTTGTTTTTAAAATAAAAGTATTGAGGTTTACGGTTTCATTAGAAATTTTTACATAAGAAGCGTAAAGTAAAAGTCTCGGCACTTGTGATGCACTCGACCGCTTTCGGTCATGGGGCAAAGGAGGCGCGATGCAGCGGTTGGCAAAGTTCTATCGGTGGTTTTTACTGATGATGGCGCTGGTTCTGTTGGTTCAGAGTCCTGCGCTGGCGGAGACGTCGGCAAAGTCCCAATCACCAGAAGTGATTCAACTGACGGTGAACGACGCCATCGGTCCGGCCACGGCGGACTACATTGAACGTTCGTTGGCGAAGGCGGAGGCCCGGCGCGCCGAATTGGTGGTGTTGCGACTGGATACGCCCGGCGGTTTGAGTTCGTCGATGCGCGACATCATTAAGCACATTGCCGCGTCCAGCGTGCCGGTGGCGACGTTTGTCGCACCGTCCGGCGCGCGTGCGGCCAGTGCGGGCACCTATATTCTTTTCGCCAGCCCGGTGGCAGCCATGGCCCCCGGCACCAATCTCGGCGCCGCCACGCCGGTGCAAATCGGCGGCATTTCATTGCCGAAACCATCTCAAGACCCATCGGAAGAATCTTCAAAATCCAGTCAACCTCAAGACGCTGCCAAACGTAAAGCCGTCAATGATGCGGTGGCCTATATTCGCGGGTTGGCGGAACTACACGGGCGCAATGTCGACTGGGCGGAAAAAGCCGTTCGGGAGGCCGCCAGCTTGCCCGCACAGGAAGCTTTGGCGTTGAATGTTATCGACTTGATGGCCGACAACACCTGGGACTTGTTACAGCAACTTGACGGGCGTGAAGTGCAATTGAATCAGCGCCGGTTGGTGCTACGCACCGCCGGTGCGGAAGTAGTGGAGATGCCGCCGGATTGGCGCAGTGAGTTGTTGAGTGTGCTCACCAATCCGAATGTGGCCTATATTCTCTTGCTGGTCGGGGTGTACGGCATTATTTTCGAATTTCTCAACCCGGGTGGCATTGTGCCGGGAACCATCGGCGCCATTGCCATCGTCTTGGCCTTGTATGCCTTTCAACTGCTGCCCATCAGTTATGCCGGCATGGCGCTGATTCTGCTCGGCATCGGTTTGATGGTGGCGGAAGCCTTTGAACCCAGTTTCGGCATTCTCGGCATCGGCGGGGTGGTGGCGTTTGTCATCGGTTCGATTATCTTGATGGACACCGATGCGCCGGGGTTCGGCATCGATTTGTCGGTCATCGTGACTTTTGCCGTGCTCAGTGTGTTGGTCGTGGCGGCGGTGGTGCATCTGGCGTTTAAATCCTATCGTCAGCCGGTGGTCAGCGGCTTGCAGGAATTGGTCGGTAGCGAAGCGGTGGTCTTGACGGATTTCGACGGCAAGGGGCAAGTCATCGTTCACGGCGAACATTGGCAAGCGGTGTCCGAGGTCCCTTTGAAACAGGATCAAACGGTTCGCGTGACGGGCATGAAACACCTGACATTGCAGGTCACGCCGATTGAAACGGATTCAGCCACAACAGAGGAGGCGACATCATGACGGCTTATGCTTTATACATCGTACTGGCAGTGGTGCTGGTTTTTTTCGTCAGTGCCATCCGTATCCTGCGCGAATATGAACGCGGGGTGATTTTTATGCTCGGGCGTTTCTGGAAAGTGAAAGGACCGGGGTTCATTTTAGTGATTCCAATCATCCAGCAAATGGAAAAGGTTGATTTACGGACGGTGGTGATGGACGTGCCGAGTCAGGACGTGATTTCGCGTGATAACGTGTCGGTGCATGTGAACGCGGTGGTGTATTTTCGGGTCATTGAACCGGATAAAGCCATTATTCAGGTCGAGCATTTCAACGATGCCATCAGCCAATTAGCGCAGACCACTTTGCGGTCGGTGCTGGGGCAGCATGAATTGGATGAAATGTTGTCGGAGCGGGATCGGTTGAACGCCGATATTCAGACGGTGCTGGATCAGCAAACCGATGCCTGGGGTGTGAAAGTCAGCAATGTGGAAATCAAGCACGTTGATTTGGATGAAAGTATGATTCGCGCCATCGCCAAACAGGCCGAAGCCGAGCGGACGCGACGCGCGAAAGTCATCCATGCGCAAGGGGAAATGCAGGCGTCGGAAAAACTGTTCGAAGCGGCGCAAATTCTTTCCAAACAGCCGCAGGCATTGCAATTACGTTATTTGCAGACCTTGACGGAAATCGCCAATGATCGTTCCAATACCATCGTGTTCCCGCTGCCGATGGAAATGGTGGATTCGCTGTTTAAACACGGTAAATAGCCTGTCCAACACTTAATTCAGGCAATATCAAAAACGCCCAGGCCTGGGCGTTTTCAAGCCAAGGCCGGTTTGTTGTTGAGCAGTTTGCGAGTTCGCATTTTGATGATGTCGTTCAGGACAAACCACACCAGCGCATACACCCAGATGTAGAGCGCGTATTCCCAGCCAATCGGCGTGACGAACAGGCCGTAGACCGCAATGAAGGTGGCGAGGATTTCCGTCCCGAAGGTGGCGACCAATAACAACGGTGACGGCCATGGGCGTTTCCAAAACCAGTCTTCGGTGCGGGTGATGTAAAGGGTACTGTGCCCGGCCACAATCAGTTTCAAAAACAGCAGGGTTTGTATCATGTCTTCGCTGATGCCCATTTCCAGCAGAACGAAGAATAGCACGAAAGATGAAATTACGCCGCTGATGCCCAATACCGTGGAAACGGTTAACAGCGAGTGCATTTCCCAGCGCACCGGTTTGTTTTGCACCTTGGTGTGGTCGTAAGCGATGGCGAGAATCGGAATGTCGTTTAAGAGCGCCAACAGGATAATCATCAACGGAGTAATCGGGTAGAAATTGAATACCACGATGCTCAAGGCCATGAACAGAATGATGCGGATGGTTTCCGCCACGCGGAAGGTGGCATAGCTTTTCATGCGCTCGAAGGTGATGCGGGCTTGTTCAATGGCATGATTGATGACCGATAACCCCGGCGAGGTGAGAATGATGTCCGCTGCGGCTCGGGCGGCATCGGTGGCGTTGGAGACGGCGAAACCACAGTCGGCTTTTTTCAAGGCCGGTGCATCATTGACGCCGTCGCCGGTCATGCCGACGATGTGGTCGGCTTTTTGCAAGGTGTCGATAATGGTGTATTTGTCTTCCGGACGCACTTCCGCAAAGATGTCCACCACTTCCAGGGTTTCAATCAATACCGATTCGTGGGTGTGGATGAATTCGCGGGTCAGCATTTCCATATCGAAATTCTGTTCCAAAGACGCCATGACGTCCTCGGCAAAAGCTTCCGCGGCCTGATGACTGACTTCCGGGTGCAACCGTTGATAGAGGGCGTTGCTGAGTGCCTTAGCGAAGCCGATGAGTTCATTGCTGCCTTTGCCGGAGAGCTCGGCGGAGCGAATGCTCCGTTGCCGTAAACCGAGACGATGGCCGATTTCGCGGGCGATGGCGACGTTGTCACCGGTAATCATTTTGACGCGCACGCCGTTGTGGGTCATATTGAGGATGACGTCGGCGGAATCTTCCCGTTCGGGGTCGATGAGTGGAATCAGACCAACCAGACGGACGCGGTCGTTTTCGGTTTGAACCGCGACGGCCAGCGTCCGATACCCTTTGTCGGCAAAGGTGTCGATGCTGTGATGGATGGCAATGAGCTCGTTACCGTCAATGTCCGCCATTTCCAACAACACCTGGGCGGCGCCTTTGAACACGGTCAACTGCTGAGGGCCATATTCGACCTGTGCCGACGTATATTTGTTCACTGGGTCGAAGGGTGTGAAATCGTGTTGGGTCCATTGCTGCCAATCGGATTCGGGAAAGCGTTCATCCAGATAATGGAATAACGGCAGTTCGATTGGATCGCGGTTTTCCTGGCGGGAGGCGAGAACGGCGTAAGTAAATAATTGTTCTTCATCATAGCCGTCAAACACCAGTGGCGCGGCGACCTGCATTTCGTTTTTGGTCAGGGTGCCGGTTTTGTCGGAACAGAAAATATCCACGCCGGCCAGTTCCTCAATGGCGGTCAGGCGCGAAACGATGGCTTGTTTGCGCGCCAGGTTCACCGCGCCGACGGCCATGGTAACCGACAATACAGCGGGCAAGGCCACCGGTACGGCGGCTACGGTCAGCACCAACGTGAAACGGGCGATTTCCAGCATGTCTTCGTGACGGAACAGGCCGACCACCAGAATAATCGCAACCAGCACCAAGGTCATTAAAATCAGGAAGTTTCCGATTTTGATGACCATTTTCTGGAAATGGCTGCGTTCTTCCAAAGACGCTTTCGCCACCAGCGACACCACGGCATTGAACCGCGTATGCCGTCCGGTGTTGACCACCACGGCCACCATCTCACCTTGCTTGACCACGGTGTTGCTGTAAGCGACCTCGCCCTGACGTTTGGTGACCGGTAAGGATTCGCCGGTCAAGGACGATTCGTCGATGGAGAGGAAGTCGCCGCTGAGCAGTTGCACGTCGGCTGGAATTACATCGCCGATGCGTATGCGGATGATGTCGCCGGGAACGAGTTCCTTGGCGGGTAACGCGCGATATTGCCCGTCCCGCAAAGCGCGCACTTCCAATGAAACCTGTTGTTTGAGGGCTTTTAAGGCGCTCAGGGCGCGGTGTTCTTGAAAGAAATCCAACACCACGTTAATCAGCAACATGATGAGGATGACGATGAAGTCTTCCCATTTTTGGACGATGGCCGACAAGAGAGCGGCGATTTCAATCATCCAGGGAATCGGGCCCCAGAAACGTCGAAAAATACGATGCCAAAGCGGTTCTTCTTTTTCGATGATTTCATTGGGCCCGAAGGTTTCCAAGCGGGCCTGAGCTTCATGTTGGCTCAGGCCTTGTTCCGGCGAGACCTCGAAATAGGAAAGGGTGTCTGCGGCCTGTTGGCTATGGTAGTCGTCGGTGTTTTTGAGTTCGATTCTGTTCATTTGGCCGAATCCTGGTGGCAGGGAAGGAAGTTTGGCGTTGTGTTCTCAATAAGACAAACATAATCAAACTGGGCCGGACAGTCAAAAATTTCTGACGAAATATCGTCGAATCCAATGATATTTAGCGGTTTTTAAAACAGGCGCCAGCGGTTTCGACATAGGTCATAAAATCCGAGTAGGCGAGGGGTTTGCCGAAATAATAGCCTTGGAAAAGATGGCAGCCCATTTCTTCCAGAGCGGTTTTCTGGTCTTCGGTTTCAACCCCTTCGGCAATGATTTCCAAGTCCAGTGCTTCGCTCATGGTGATGATGGTTTGTGTGAGGGTTTGATTGCTTTTATCTTCCAGCAAATTGCGAACGAATGACTGGTCGATTTTCAACTGGTCCAACGGCAAGGCGCGGATATTGGAAAGCGAGGAGTAGCCGGTTCCGAAATCGTCCATGGAAAATTCCAGGCCGTGCTGCTTCAACTGGCAGAGTTTATCGGCGCATTCGTCCAGGTTCAGCATGACCGCGCTTTCGGTGATTTCCAGCTTCAGTTGAGCGGGTTCGATGCCACATTCATTCAAACTGTTGAGTGTTTTGGCCACAAAGTCGCGGTGGCGGAGTTGTTGTTCACTCACATTAATCGACACAGTGGCTTTGGCAAGGGCGGGGTGTGTTTTCCAGCCGGTCAATAATCGACAGGCTTCTGCCTGTACCCAGTCGCCGATGTCGACAATCAAACCGCTTTTTTCGGCCAGTGGAATGAAATCGCCTGGGGAAATCATACCTTTTTGTGGATGGTTCCAGCGAATCAAGGCTTCGGCACCGATCAAGCAACCGCCGGAATTGACTTGCGGTTGCAGATAAAGCTCGAACTGATTTTCTTTCAAGGCATGACGGAGGTCTTTTTCCAACTCCAGCTTTTGCACCAACGCTTTTTGAATGGACGGGTCAAAGGTGTAAATGCCGTTACGGCCGGACCGTTTGGCGTGGTGAAGGGCGCTGTCGGCTTTTTTGAGCAGCTCCTGAGCCGAATGGCGATGGTCGAACAGTGCGATGCCGATACAACAGGCACTGAAGTATTCCAAGCCATTCAAGGTGAAAGGTTCGCTGAGTTTGCTTTGAATCCATTCGGCTTGTTGGATGGCATCGTTCAAGGCCAGTTTTGACGACAGGTTTTCCAGGATGACGACGAATTCATCGCTGCCCCAGCGGCCGACGGTGGCGTCCTCAAAATCCAGGCAAGCATGAATGCGGCGCGCCACCTCCACCAGCAATAAGTCGCCCATGCCATGACCGCAGGTGTCGTTTAAGCTTTTGAAATCGTCCAAGTCGATGAACAGGACGGCGCCGCTGGCATTGGCTTCATTTGGGTTTTTTAAAGCTTTTTGAAGGGTGTTTTCCAGTAGTTTTCGGTTGGGGAGCAGCGTCAGGGTGTCGTAGTAAGCGAGGCGTTTAATCGTGGCTTCGTCTGCTTTGTTTTGTGAGATATCCGTCAAGGTGCCGACGTAATAACGTTGTTTGCGGAAAGGGTGGCGAAAAGAGGCGATACTGAGGCGCTCGGCGTATTCTTCGCCATTTTTTCGTCTGTTCCAGACCTCGCCTTGCCAGTGGCCGTTTCGCTGCAGTTCGTACCACAGTTGCCGATAGAAGCTTTCGTCCTGTCGGCCGGAGTTGAAGACCGCCGGGGTTTGGCCGATGACATCTTTCGGTGGGTAACCAGTGATGTCGCAAAACGCACGGTTGACGGTGAGGATTCGCGCACGTTGGTCGGTGATGATAATGGGTTTGGGCAGGTGTTCGAAGGCGAGCGCCAGAAAATGCAGTTGTTTGTGGCGGTATAACACAAACCCTAAGATGAGCAAGGTGAAGATGCTGAGAGAAATGGCCAGGGGCATGTCGTTTAATTCCATTTAGTCGCCTTGGGTTGCGTTATAAAACGCTGGATTATTTATTTAAAAAAACTACCACGGTTCTACCACTTATTTTCAGACTGCTGATGATTCGTATTTTAAAAGCCAGGAAAAAACGATAATCGTTTACTTATTATTTTTGTCTTAGCCCGCTTTGAGCATGGTTTTTGCATCATTGACTCCAACGGCGGGGTGAAATTCCCTTTCGCCGGAATTAAAGTTGCTTTGCTCTATTATGGGAGCAATTATGTCGCCATGTTTTGCAAAAATCAAGGTCCAGTGTGGAGCAATACATATGAATAAGATTGGGCCAAGAGTCAAAACCGTTCGGGAAGATTTCGGTTTTACCCAGGAGCAATTGGTTGCCAAGTGCAATTTGATTGGTTGGAACATTAGCCGAAGTACGCTCGCAAAAATAGAAGCAAGAGTTCGACGTGTCACGGATTTTGAAGTGAGTTTTCTGGCCAAAGCCTTGAAGGTGCCGGAGCAGAAGTTTTTTGAAATTGACTAGAACGAAACGGTTTAAGTTGAACCATTGAAGGCTTGAAACGCCCTGGCCTGGGCGTTTTAGGGAAGGGTAGGCCTTTAAAGTCGGCTGGTTCAATCATCGGGTTTGAATGCCCGAAATCATTTGATGGGCGTATTCAGGTCGAAGCTCGAAAATGTTTTCTCAGGGGCGTTTCAGAGAGATTTCGGTTTTACTTGTGTTGAGAGAAACGCCTTTTTTCATGACGCGTCTTTTGCCGAAAGGGCCCAACTAGCGTAAAATTCCTTTCTTAATTTTTCATACGATTCAAATCCCCAATGGCCGATTCCATCCAATTCAACGATAAACCGTCGATTATCAAGGCGCTTGAGCAAACCTTGTCGAAAGACCGGTTTGCCTTGAAGCGGCAATTGGATCGCTTCAAACTCGATTCGGACGCGGCTGTCGAGGCGTTGCAGGATGATTCGGCCTGGCAAAAATTTCAGGCCCGTTTGACGGCGTCGGTGCAGGCGGTGGCCGCCAACCGGCAAGCGGTGCCGCAAATCACCTATGACACCTTGCCGGTGGCGGAACGCCGTGAGGAGATTCGGAATCTCATTCAAAACCACCAGGTGGTGGTGATTGCCGGGGAAACCGGGTCGGGGAAAACCACCCAGATTCCGAAAATCTGTCTCGAAGCGGGGCGTGGTATTTTCGGCCGAATCGGCTGTACTCAGCCAAGACGTTTGGCGGCGCGCAGCGTGGCGGAGCGGATTGCCGAAGAACTCGGCTCCAAACTGGGTGAGCTGGTCGGGTACCAGGTGCGGTTTCACGACCAGGTCCATCAACAAAGTTTGTTGAAGGTGATGACCGACGGGATTCTACTGGCGGAAGTCCAGAAGGACCCATTTTTGAATCAGTACGACACCATCATCATCGACGAAGCGCATGAGCGCTCCATCAACATCGATTTCTTGCTCGGCATTTTGAAAAAACTGCTGCCGAAGCGCCCGGATTTGAAACTCATCATCACGTCCGCCACCATCGACACCGAACGCTTTGCGCAATTTTTTGAGGGTGCGCCGATTATCGAGGTCAGCGGGCGAACCTATCCGGTGGAAGTCCGCTACAACCCTTTGGTGAAAATCGAAGACGACGACGGTAACGAGTTCGAACAGGACATTCCCACCGCCATCGGTTATGCGTTGGACGAACTGGCGGAAATCGACCCGTTCGGCGATGTGCTGGTGTTTCAGGTCGGTGAACGCGATATTAAGGAAACCGCGGAATACTTGCGCAAACAGCATTTGAAAAACACCGAAATCGTGCCCTTGTACGCGCGTTTGAGCATGGCGGAGCAAAACAAGGTGTTCCAGCTGTCGCAAAAACGGCGGGTGATTTTATCGACCAATGTGGCGGAAACGTCTTTGACGGTGCCGGGCATCAAGTTCGTGATTGACCCAGGCCTGGTCAGAATCAGCCGTTATTCGGTGCGCTCCAAGGTGCTGCGTTTGCCGATTGAGAAAATCTCCCAGGCCTCGGCCAATCAACGGGCGGGGCGTTGCGGCCGTGTCAGCTCTGGGGTGTGCATCCGTTTGTACGACGAAGACGATTTCAACAGTCGTCCGGCGTTTACACCGCCGGAAATTCACCGCACTTCACTCGCGACGGTGATTTTGCAGATGACGCAAATGAAACTTGGGGCGGTGAAACATTTTCCGTTTATCGAACCGCCGGAAGATAAAGCGGTGAATGACGGTTATCGTCAATTGCACGAAATCGGCGCGTTGGACGAAAACCGCCGCTTGACCGACAGTGGTCGTCAGCTGGCCAAACTGCCGCTGGACCCGCGGATGGCGAAGATGGTGCTGGAAGGGCAGAAGAACGGTGTCTTGGCCGAAGTGCTGGTGATTGCCTCGGCCATCAGCATTCAAGACCCGCGCGATATGAACGAAGCCAATCGTCAGGCAGCCAACCAGGCGCATAAGCCGTTTGACGACCCGCGTTCCGACTTTCTGTTCTTTCTCAATCTGTGGCGTTTTTACGAAGACAAACGCCGTCATTTGAGCCAAAACAAACTGCGGAAACTTTGCAAAACCAATTTCCTGTCCTATCTGCGAATGAAAGAATGGCACGACTTGTTTTTCCAGTTGGAAATGAGCTTGAAGCGCATTGGCGTGAAAGTCGGTGATCTGCACCTGTATGAAGAAGTGAAGCAGGGCAAGACGGTCACCGAACGTTTGTCGGACATGCATTCGATGGCGGTGCACCGTTCTTTGATGGCCGGGTTGTTGGGCAATATCGCCATGCGCGACGACGAAAATACCTATTTGGGCGCGCGTAGCACCAAATTGTTTATCCACCCGAGTTCGGTGTTGTTCAAGCGTAAACCGAAATGGATGCTGTCCGGCGAGCTGGTGGAAACCTCGAAGCTCTATGCCCGTAACAATGCCGTCATTGATATCAACTGGGTGGAAGCGCTGGCGCCGCACTTGGTCAAACGCAGTTACACCGATCCGCACTGGCAGAAAAAGGCCGGGCAAGTCGGGGCGTTTGAATCGGTGACGTTATACGGGTTGTCGATTGTGAATCGGCGACGCTGCAATTACGGGCCGATTAATCCCAAAGAAGCTCATAAGATTTTCCTGCGACACGCGCTGGTGGAAGGGGAAATGCACAGTCGGGTGGCGTTTCTGGCGCATAACCGCCGTTTGATTGATGAGATTCACGACATTGAATCCAAACTGCGGCGCCCCGATTTTCTGGTGGAAGAGGATGTGCTGTATGAGTTCTATCAGGCGCGGATTCCCGAACACATTTACAGCCAACCGGCGTTCGAAAAATGGGTCAAGAAAACCGAACAGCAGGCCCCGGAAACGATTGACGCTTTGAAACTGACGCGTGATTTTCTGCTCAAACAGTCGGTGGACGCCGGGTTGGCGGTGGAATACCCCGACCAGGTTCAGATCAAGAATCAACTGGAACTCGATGTCGATTACCATTTTGAACCGGGCAAACAGCAAGATGGCCTGGTGGTGAAAGTGCCGTTATCGGCATTGAACCTGGTGCAAAAGTCCGATTTCGATTGGCTGACGCCGGGTTTGTTGAAAGAAAAAACCGCTTTCTACATCAAGGCCTTGCCGAAACAACTTCGAAAACAGTTTATTCCGGCGCCGCAGACCGCAGAAGTGGTGTTGCAGGAAATGTTACCGACGAAAAAGCTGGACGGGCATACGGCGGATTACGTTACCCAGTTGGTGTGGGCGCTGAATCGTCGTGGTCAGCAGAAGGTGTCGAGCGCGGATTTTGAAAACGCCGGTCTGCCGGAGGCCTTGCCGGAACACTTGCAACCCTATTTCGTCTTGCAGGACGATAAGGGCAAAACCATTGCCGAGAAGGCCGATCTGGAAGCCCTGAAAACCGAGTATCAACATTTGGTGGACGACCGCATTCAGAAACATCAGGCCAAAACCGCGACCGACAGCCAAAGGGTGGAGGAATGGAACTTCGGCGATTTGGCGCCTTCTCAAACCATTCGTACCAAAGGGGTGGAAATGGTCGCGTATCCCGCTTTGCGCTGCCGACCGGAGGCGGAAGGCGACATCATCGAACTGGATTTGGTCGGGGATGAGGAAACCGCATTGGCCGAACATGGCGAAGCGGTGCGGGCCTTGTTGGCGTTGAATCTGCCGGATAAGGTCAAGTATTTGCAGAAGAAGTTGCCGATGCAAAAAGCCTGTTTATGCTATGCGCCTTACGGTACGTGCGAAGCCTTGACGCAACAAGTCATCGACCGGGCCTTGCGTCAATTGGTGCCGGAACCGGAAACCATCCGCACCCAGGCGGCTTACGAGCAGACGCTGGAAACGGTGCGCTCGAAATGGATTGAAACCGCGCAAGGGATTGCCAAGCAGGTTAACGATATTCTCACCGGGCATCAGAAAATTGCCAAGCAGGTCAAAGGCAAGGTGAACCCGCGCTGGCTGGCGTCCGTGGCGGACATCCGTGCCCAACTGGATGCCTTGATTGATAAAGATTTCGTGCGAACCACGCCGGAAACCTGGTTCCGTCAAATGCCGCGGTATTTGCAAGGGCTGGAAAAACGCTTGGAAAAAATCGACATCGACCCGACCAAAGACCAAAAGGCCATCCGCGAAATGCAACCGGTGTTGGAAGCCTATGAACGTCTGGCGCAGGATGCAGCCTACCGGAATCACCCAGGCCTGGTGGAAATGCGTTGGCTGCTGGAAGAGTTGCGCTTATCCTTGTTTGCCCAACCGATGAAAACCGTCAAGCCGGTATCGGTGCAACGTCTGCTTAAGCAGTTGAAAAAAATATAAAAAAGGTCATGTTTTTTGCCTGCTTGATCGCCTGCCGGCAAGAGAGTTGAAAGCCTCTCGAGTCTGTTAGCTGAGTAAGGCACGATCCGGCGGGGCGGTTTCATTCAAATCAAATTTTTAAGACTTCCGTCTTTTTCCGTGCCTAAAATGCATGAGAGTGGAGTAAAATAGAAAGGGTGACAAAGGTGTCACGTTACGGTTTGCGCTTTGAAAAGCGTGAAGAGCTATGGCGTTCAATCGATTAGGTTTACTGTTTCCATCATGTCCCTTCTTTCCCCATTAATGCGTGTTTTCGACATTGGTGCCCAGGACGATATGGGGTATCAAGAATTGCGCATGCTCCGCTTTGTTAATGTGACCGCGACGGCGATTATGGTGCCGGCCATTGTCGGGCCGTTGTTTTACCTGTATGTCTTGTTATGGCGACAGGAGTTGCATGCGCCGTTATGGCAAGGGGTGGTGCCGTTTTTCCAATTTGTGATGGCGTTTGGGGTGTTTTACTTGAATGCTCAGCATCGCTATTGGAGCGCCAAGATGCTGATTGTGTTTTCCAGTTTGTTGACCATCACTTTAATGGGGGTTTTGTTTCAGCAGGCGGGCGGGGATTCGTTGTTCTTCCTAGTCGCCCCAATTGCGATTTTTCTGTTTTTGGGGCTGAACCGTTTTTCGATGATTCTGAATATCATCGTGTTCTGTATTTACCTGGGAGTGAACTATTTCCACAATCACTTCCCGCCGATAACGCCGATGCCGGTGGAGTTGCTTCAGGTAAATTACACCATCAATCAGGTGATTATTTACCTGATGATCGGCATGTTGACCTATTTTCTCATTAGCTTGAATCAGGGGATGGAGCAGCGAATGCGCACCCTGATGGAAACCGATTCGTTAACGGGACTCTTCAATCGCCGTAAATACGACGCCTTCTCGCAAAAAGCCTACAGCCAAGCTTATGATGATCAGACGCCGGTATCGGTGATTCTGTTCGATATTGATTATTTTAAGGCCTATAACGATACTTATGGCCACTTGGCCGGCGACGATTGTCTGGTGGAAGTGGCGGATGTTTTAAAGCTTTGCGTACATCGTCGCACCGATATCGTTTCCCGTGTCGGCGGAGAGGAGTTTGTGGTGGTGTTGACCAATACCGAATTGAAAAATGCGATTGATCTGGCGCAGGCGGTTCTAGAGCAGGTGGCCGCGAAGCGATTACCGCATGAAAAATCGAAAGTGCAGCCGTATGTGACGGTCAGCGCAGGCGTGGCCTGTCGTATTCCGTCCCAGGAAGACGATTTTTTTGATTTGTTTAATGCCGCCGACCAAAAGTTGTATGAAGCCAAGGCAAATGGCCGAAATCAAGTCATGGCTTAGCAAACGCATGAATCGATCGCTGGAGAAAGCCTGAATCCATCTTGAAGATGACCATAAAAAAACCCCAGGCCTGGTGGATTTTCATTAAGATAAACACAGAACGCTTTTTTCTCTCGAGAGAGCGGTTTTGAATGATTTTCGGCGGCGAGTATAGTGCAACGATGTTGACTCGTCATTTCTGTTTCGTAGTGATTAAGGAATCGACTTATGTTTAACTCTTCCTCTCTAGGCGCCGTGTCTCTGGCTTGTTTGCTTGCCTTGGGCTTGACCGCTTGCAGTGACGATGCCAAACAACTCGAAGAAGCCACCTCCACCGATCAACCGGTGATCGGCAGTGAAACCGGCTCGGATATCAAACCGCCTGCGGCCAATCAGCCATCGACCATGGACGTCAAAGACAAGCAATTGATGGATGCGCAGCCGGATAAGGAACCGTTATCCGAAGAAGCGGCGGCTGCCAAGCAGGAAGCTGAACAGGCTTCGGTACCGGCCGATGAAGCGACCACCGTGATTGAAACCACGGTGGAAGATGTGGCTCAAAAAGGGCCGGCGGGGCCAGAATTGTATGCGACTTGCGCTGGATGCCATGGCGGTTCCGGTGAAGGCGGTGTCGGTCCACAATTGGCCGGACAGTCGAAAGAAGCTTTGGTCGCCAGTCTGATGGATTATAAAGCCGGTAAACAAAAAGGTGCCATGAGCGCCATGATGATTCCGAATGCACAACAGCTTTCGGATGACGAGATTGTCACTGTATCGGAATACATTACGACGTTTTAAAATGTTTTAAGACGATTCCAGTCAACTCTTTTCAGCCTGTGTTCAGGCCTCTTTACCTGAACACACGGCGCTTTTATGGCAGACACTGTCAGCCTTTCTTCAATATTCCCCCAGCCGGTTTTTTGGTATACTCGCGCCCAGTAAAGTCGTTTTGCAAAAGGCGTTTCGATGTCTTTTCGGACGGATTTACCTATTTGAAACTTTGGCATAAAACCAAAAGGAGAATTTATGCGTTTGAATCAATCTAAACTGACTTCTTTTGCAATGATCTTGGCCATGGCGTTCGGTTCAATGACTTTGGTGGGGTGCAGTGACGACCCTCAAGAAGACATGAAAGAAAGCTTGCAAGATGCAAAAGAGTCGGCCGGTGATGCTGTGTCCAGTTTAAAGGACGCAGCCGGTGACGCGGCGGATGCCGCCGAGGATAAAGTTGACGAAGCGAAGGAATCCATGCAAACCAATTAAGGTTCCAGTCTTCAACGATTGATTGACGCTAGAAGGAAACGCCGATGACGATGTCGGCGAATAATAATAAGAAAGCCCGGCCTTGCCGGGCTTTTTACGTTTTCGGGTTTCCTTGCAGGCCGCCGGAGTGGTATAGCACCACTTTCGAGCCACTTGGGAGTCGGCCGGATTGCAGTTCTTGCAGAAAACCGTACACCAGTTTGTTGGTGTACACCGAATCCAATGGAATGTGAAACTGGCTTTCAAACCAGTGTCGCGCCACCTCGATGTCGGGGGCGGTTTGACCGTATCCCGGGCCGCAATAGTCGGTCAGTAAGTGCCAGTTAGGCGAACCGGCGGCATTATGAGAGACTCCGCTGAAGGCTTCGATGCTTGGAATCAGGTAGTCGGCTTGTTTTAAACTGGCGATGCCTAAAACAAGGCGTTGAGGCTTCGGTGTGGCAAATTTCACCAGGCCTGCCAGGGTGCCACCGGTGCCGACGGCGGTGAAAAGGTGGCTCCAATTCGGACATTGGGATTCAATCGTCTGGCTGAGGGTTTGAAAACCCTGTACGGCGGCTTGGTTGGTGCCGCCTTCGGGCAAAATATAAGCCGCCGGGTGCTTGGTTGATAGTGTGTCCAGAAAATCCGATTGGGTTTTTAGCCGGTAATCCGCGCGGGACAAAAAGTGCAGTTGCATGCCGTTTTGTTGTGCAGTGTGGAGGGTTTGGTTCCAACGCTCCGGTCGGTCGGCTAATTCATCGCCGCGGATGTAACCGATGGTTTGGAACCCGAAGGCCTGACCGGCCGCCGCCGTGGCGGCGATGTGATTGGAATAGGCACCGCCAAAGGTCAATAAAGTCGATTTTCCGGCTGCTTTGGCGGCTTCCAGGTTAAGTTTCAGTTTATGCCACTTGTTGCCTTGGATGGCTGGGTGGTTGAGATCGTCGCGTTTCATCCACACGTCGATGCCGTGGTCGGCAAAAAGCGGATGTTCTAAAGCCATCATGGGACTGTCGTTTGTACGGTTGTTGGGCATTAAGGTGTGAGGCATGTGACTATGATACCGCACTGTGGTTTGCGAAAGGGCCGAAGAATAGCGGTCATAAAGCCAGAGGTGATGAGGCCATAAAGGGTTTCTTTTTCCTGTCACAGAAGTTTTGGTAAAATACGCCCAAAATTTATAACGATTTTTACATATAAGAAAATACATATAAGAAAAACATATCAACAGGGACGAAAGAAATGGAACAATTGACCACAAGTTTGGATGTGCTGTTCATTTTGCTGGGGGCGATTCTGGTGCTGTTCATGCACGCCGGGTTTGCCTTTTTGGAAGTGGGAACGGTTCAACATAAAAATCAGGTAAACGCGCTGGTGAAAATCATGACCGATTTGGGCGTATCGACCGTGGCGTATTTTTTCATCGGCTACGGAGTCGCTTACGGCGTGTTTCTGGGCTTTAACCTGGATGGTCAATTGACCCAGGCGATGACCGACAAATCCGGTTACGAGCTGGTGAAATTCTTCTTTCTCATGACCTTTGCGGCGGCGATTCCGGCCATTGTCTCCGGCGGGATTGCCGAGCGCGCCCGTTTCTATCCGGTCCTGTTGGCGACCTTTTTGACGGTGGCGTTCATTTATCCGTTGTTTGAAGGCATGGCGTGGAACGGTAACTTCGGCTTCCAGGCCTGGTTGGAATCGTCCTATGGCGCGCCTTTCCATGATTTTGCCGGTTCCATTGTCGTTCATGCGGTGGGCGGCTGGATTGCCTTGGCGGCGATTTTGATTCTCGGTGCCCGTCATAACCGATACAACGCCCAAGGCAAAATGCAACACGTTTATCCGCCGTCCAGTATTCCGTTTTTGGCGTTGGGCGCCTGGATTCTGTCGGTCGGCTGGTTCGGCTTTAATGTGATGTCGGCGCAAGCCGTCGAAGGCATTCAGGGCTTGGTGGCGATGAACTCTCTGATGGCGATGGTCGGCGGTATTTTGGCGGCGACGGTTATGGGCGATAAAGACCCGGGCTTTATTCATAACGGGCCTTTGGCCGGTTTGGTTGCCATCTGCGCCGGTTCTGACGTGGTCAGCCCGTTGGGCGCGTTGGTCATCGGTTTGGTGGCCGGGGCTTTGTTTGTAAAGGCCTTTACCTGGACACAAAAAAACCTGAAAGTGGACGATGTGTTGGGTGTTTGGCCGTTGCACGGTTTGTGCGGTGTCTGGGGTGCGATTGCGGTGGGTATTTTCGGCAGCACCGCCTTGGGCGGTCTGGGCGGCGTGGCCATGATGTCGCAAATTCTCGGCGCGTTGGCCGGTGTGGGCGTGGCGCTGATTGGCGGCTTCATTGTGTACTGGCTGGTCAATAAGTTGATGGCGTTGCGCATGAGCGATGAAGACCAATATCAAGGTGCGGATTTGTCGATTCATAAAATCCACGCCAACCCACCACGAGAAGAGTTTTAACGAAGCCATAAAGCCGTCTTGAAACGCGTGGCGTTGCAGAAAGACGGCGGCTTTTTCGAAAAACTCGGGCGTATCTTCTATAATGGCCTTTATAGAAAGAACCTCGGCCTTTCAAGCGGGCGTTTCGTGTGAAACACCCGCTTGTTTAATCAACCCACGGAAAGCCGTTTCATGCGGTGGAACCCATAATATAACTCACATCTATGCGTAAATTATCTGCACCTGAGCTGTACCGTTTTACTCAAATCAATTCCGAAGAATTTCACGTCAGCGAATCCGATACCAAGGAATTCATGCAGCGTTTTCACCCGCGTGCTTATCAGTCGCTGAACTTCGGGTTGCATTTGAAGCGCAATCAGAACCATATCTTTATTATGGGCGAGCCGGGCGTCGGACGCATCGGCATGACCAAATCGATGTTGCGCGAAGCAGCCAAGCGCAAAGACATTCCACAGGATGTGGTCTTGGTATCGGATTTCAGCGAAGCCAATAAAACCCAATACCTGTATTTTCAAGCCGGGCACGGTCACGGTTTTAAGCAGGCGGTGGAAGAGCTGATTACTCAGCTGAAAACCCAGTTGCCGGTGGTGTTTGACGGCCATGCTTATCAGTTGAAAAACCAGCAGTTGGAAAATGATCTGGCGCAGAAGCAGGAAAGTGCGTTGGAGCCGGCTTTGGATTTGGCGGAATCCTTGAACATCGAAGTGCAACAGAATGAAAATAATTTCGTTCTGTTCGCGGTGGTGGAAGGCGAACGCTTGCGGATGGCGGACTTGAAAAAACTCGACGAACCGCTGCAACGTTATTTCATGGACGGTTTGGATCAGGTCGAAGAGGCCTTGAATAAAGGGTTGACCCATTTTCCATTTTTGCAGCACGAATTCATGGACGCCGGTAAGAAGTTGAACACACAGGTCGCCAATGAACATTTGGAACCCTTGATTGATTCCTTGAAGATGGAATTTGGGGAAAATCGCAAAATAAAAGACTACCTGGATGATTTGAAAGACGCGATAGTGTCGAAACTGCATTTGTTCTGGGATCAATCCGCGGAGCAGGTGACCAGTGCGGCGCAGACCTCGATGGAGGAGTTGCTGGCGGAACAGTCGGGCATGTCGGTGTTTGAAGTGAATTTATTGATCGACCACACCGGTTTGAAACACGCGCCGGTCATTTATGAACAAAACGCCACCATGCCGAAATTGTTCGGTTACACCATTAATTCTGCCAGTGCCAATGCCATTGATACTTTAACGCTGGCGATGAACCATCAGGCTGGGTTATTGCAAAAGGCCAATGGCGGTTTTTTGATGTTGAGCGTACAGTCGGTGCTGAAAGACCCGGAAATCTGGTCGCACTTGAAAGCCGCTTTGATGAGCAAGCGATTGACGTTTGAAATTCCGTCTTCCAGCAGTGTGGTGCCGTACCACTTACCGGATTACCCTCTGGATGTGACCTTGGTGTTGATTGGTCAGGCGCAGCATTTCTATGCACTGCAGGAAATCGACGCCCAATTTAATCGCCTGTTCAAAGTGCAGGTGGAGTTTGAAGTGGAATTGGAGCGTACGCCTGACCATGAGTTGGTGCTGGCGAAACAACTGGCGTCGGAGGTTGAAGATTGGGAGGATTTGCCGGTGCGTCCGTCGGCGCTGGAGCGTTTGATTGAATACGCCTCACGCCTGGTGGAATCGCAAGGGCGGCTCTATACCAATAAAGCCATTCTGCGGGATGTTCTGGCCGAAGCCAATGCGTTTGCCCGTGCCCATGATAAGGGCGAGGTGACTCGAGAAACGATCGAAGACACTATCCTGCAACGGGATTTTCATACGGGGTTGATGGAAGATTATTATCATCGCGCGATTATCGAAGAACAGGTGTTGATTAAGGTGTCCGGTCATCATATCGGCATGGTCAACGGTTTGACCGTGTTGACCGTGGGGCGTCAGTCCTTTGGGCAGCCGGTGCGCATCACCGCTCAGGCTTCCGCTGGCGATGAAGGCGTGGTGGATATTGAGCGCGAAATCGAAATGGCCGGGCCAATTCACTCCAAAGGGATGTTGATCCTGTCCGGTTATGTGCGTGGCCGTTATATGAAGTTAAAACCGCTTGGTTTCAGCGCCTCCATTGTCATGGAGCAGACCTATGACGGCGTGGAAGGCGACAGTGCTTCCTCGGCGGAATTGCTGGCCTTGATTTCGTCTTTGTCACAGGTGCCGTTGCGTCAGGACATTGCGGTGACCGGCTCGGTTAACCAGTTTGGCGAAATTCAACCGATTGGCGGGGTGAATGAGAAGGTCGAAGGCTTTTTCAAAGTTTGTAAGGCCCGCGGCCTGACGCGCCAGCAAGGGGTGATTATCCCAGAAGCCAACACCAAACATTTGATGCTGAATGGGGAAGTCCGCCAAGCGGTCGAAAACGGTGATTTCCATGTGTATGCCATGAGCCATATTGATGACGCTTTAGGTTTGTTGGCCGACATGCCAGTCGGTGAGGAACGTGAAGACGGCACCTTCCCGGAAGGCAGTATCAATGCCCGAGTGGTCAAGTCATTGGAAAAAATGAATGAAAAGGACTCCGATCACCATCATTGAATTCGGGCTGAGTGAGGAGGGACGACTCAGTTTTCGGCCTGTTCTTTGGCGCGGCGTTGCTGCATGCGGCGTTCCCAGGAACGGCGCACATGAATTTTCCAAAATAGATGTAATCCAAAGTAGCTGGTGAGGGCGAGGGTGGCGCCAACGGTGATGCTGCCGAGGTAAAGTGGTAGCCAGAGTTCGTCCAGCGTGGTGACAATCCAATCCCAGCTCATTTCAAAATGGAGTGAAGCTTCGGCTTCGGTGCCGAGTATCCAGGTACCGACCAGGTAATTGAAATAGAAAATGGGTGGCATGGTGAGCGGGTTACTGATCCAGACCAGCGCGACGCTCAAGGGCAAGTTGGCGCGAATTAGGATGGCGGTCACCGCGGAGGTCACCATTTGCGATGGAATGGGGATCGCCATCCAGAAAAGTCCATTGGCAAAGGCCTTGGCGGTGTTGTGGCGGTGAATGTGCCATAGATTTGGGTTTCCGAGCCATTTCGCCAGAAACCCGAGTCCCTTCATGCTTTTGATTTTGTCAGGATTCGGCGCGTATTTTTTAAATATCTTCTTCGGCATATGTTTCGTTACTTCGTACTGGGTTTTATCTGCTGTGTCTATGCCTTTTATCAGCTTGGGACCTTTCCGAGTGGCTGGTCGCTTGTCTGGCTATGTGCGGGATTGGTGTTTGGTTGGGCGCTCTTTCGATTCGCACGGTTGAAACAACCGGTCAATCACGTCCTTATAGCGGTTATCAGCCCTATTATTATAGGCCTTCTTTTTGGCTATATCTGGGTATTTTTACATTCTTTTTTGACAGATAGGTTACCAAGTGCGATTTATTTTAAGCCGGTTACCGTCGTTGGAAAAGTGGTTGACTTGCCGCAGGTGAATGCGCTGACCGAAAAGGGGCAAGTTTCCCGTGTGAAGTTTCTGTTTGAACTGCAACGCCTGACGGAGGAAAGCTCTAAATTTGACCAGGTCTGGTCGTTTTGGCAACCGACGGTTCAGTTGAGTTGGTATGACGCCGAAGCCGTGCCGAAAAGCGGTGAGGTCTGGCGTTTTCAAATTAAGTTAAAACCACGCCATGCCAGCCTGAATCCGGGGGCTTTCGATTACGAAACCTATCTATTCCAAAAAGGCGTGCAAGGCTATGGTTATGTGCTGGATAAAGGCGTCGCGCCGGTCCGACTGTCCGAGGCCGGTGTTTTCGGGTTGCGCAATGAGCTGGCGGATCATCTGCAGCGGCTGTTCGCCGAGTCCCCGTTTCAAGGGGTGTTTCAGGCGCTGATAGACGGCGATAAAAGCGATATCGGGGCTGAAGATTGGCGCATAATGCAACGCACCGGCACGATCCATTTGATGGCGATTTCCGGTTTGCATATCGCCATTATCGCCGGTTTGGGATTTTCCTTGTTCGGTTGGATCTGGCGTTGGGGAATTCGTTGGACGAATTGGGCGTGGTGGTGGCACACGCCGAAAATCGTTTTTGCCAGTTGGGGTGGTATTTTGACGGCCACACTCTATATGGCGATGGCCGGTTTTTCGATTCCGACGCAGCGCGCCTGGATGATGGTGGTGACAGTGCTGTTGTTCGTGTTGATTCGCCGAAAATTCCAGCCTTGGTCGGCGTTGGCACTCGCGGCGTTTTTGATTGTGCTGTGGCATCCGCCGTCGGTGTTGAGTCAGGGGTTCTGGTTATCCTTCACCGCAGTGGCGATTATTTTTGCCGTGTTGCGTTGGCCGACGGTGCAACGGGCGCCAGGCTGGCAAAAGCTGCTGTGGATTCAACTGGGGCTGACCGTCGGGTTGGCGCCGGCATTGGGCGGGTATTATCACCAGATCGCTTTGGGCAGCTTTCTAGCCAATTTGCTGGCGGTGCCGTTTGTGAGTTTATTGGGGCTGCCATTGTTGTTTTTGACCGTGTTGGTCAGCTTTGTATCCGATACCGCAGCGCATGGGCTGATGTGGTTGAACGACCAGTTTTGGAGCGGATTATGGTGGGGGCTGAAATTCATCTCCAATCGGTTGGGATTTTGGGTGGTCGGTCAGCTTCAGGTCTGGCAAATCGTGTTGTTATACGCGGTATTGTTCTGGACGGTCGGCGTGCGAATTTCCGACGAACAGCGGCACAAATGGTTGGGTGGTGTGCTTTTGGTGGGACTGACGGTGGTTTTTTTGTGGCATCCGTTCAAACCGGTGTTGGCACCGGGCGAATTTCGAGTGACGGTGTTGGACGTCGGGCAAGGGCAGGCGCTGGTGTTTGAAACGGAAACCGCCACTGTGGTGTATGATACCGGCGCGCGTTGGAGTGACAAAATGGACGGCGCGAAACTGGCGCTGTTACCCTATTTGAAATCGCAAAACCGTTCGACGGTGGAGCTGTTGATTGTCAGCCATTCCGATTCGGACCATGCCGGCGGCGTGGCATCGTTATTGCAAGATGTGGCCGTAAAAGAAGCGGTGTCCGGCCAAGCGAAGGTGTTGAATGAAACACTGGAACAGGCGGTGTTTCAACCTTGCCGAAACGGCCAGGCCTGGTCATTTTCCGGTGTGCGGTTTGACATTCTGGCGCCGGCCGATTCTTTGCCGCAGCCGACAAACGATAACGATGCGTCCTGCGTGCTCCGGGTCAGCAATGGTGCGGGAACCGTCTTGGTGCCGGGGGATTTGACCAAGCGTATGGAAAAACCGCTGGTGGCGGCCTATGAGGATGAGTTGCAGGCGGATTTGCTGGTGGCCGGGCATCACGGCAGCCGTACGTCGACGTCCCAGGCCTGGTTAAACGCGGTGTCACCGCAGGAAGTGGTGTTTTCCAGTGGTTTTGCCAATCGGTTTCATTTTCCAACCGAAACGGTGTTGAAGCGATTAGAGGCGCAGGGGATTCCCTGGCGAAATACTGCCTGTCGCGGCGCGATTCAGTATAAAATAACCCTCGATTCCGAACGGATTCACCCGTCGTCTTTGCGCTTTGTGAACAGCGCACGGCAAGCACGTCCGCGTTGGTATGCCAACGAATGCGAGGCATTTGCCGAAACGCGTGATAAAGCCGGGCAGTAATCGTAAAACGGTTTGGATAATCGATCAATGAAAACAATAGGGCACCTCGATTAACCTCGAATAAAATTCTGCGGGACTTAAAGGTCACTTATTCTAGGCGCGACTCGCCGGTCTTAGTCATTCTATGGCCAAGAGTCGTAACAACGAAGAAGTGGCCTTTAAGCCCCGCCCGAAGGGGCTTAGCCAAGTTCGCCAGTTCTGCGTTGTGAACGTTTGCAAGGTCTAGACATTCCTTCACGTTCACGCCTTGATCTGACAAACTTGGCGTTGCCAGAATTCATTGGGGGTTAATCGAGGTGCCCAATAGTCAACGGATAGAAGAGAGAAAGGGTAAGAATGAGCTGGCCGGATTTCTGGATGAAACCTCCGACACGATCTTGGAAAACGGCACTGTTGTGGCCGTTAAGCCAGTTGACGTGTGGCGTGGCCGCTTACCGTTTGTCGCGTTTCGTGCGGAAACCGCCGATTCGCCGCAGCCGGGCACAGGTGATCGTGGTCGGCAATATCGTGGTCGGGGGCACCGGTAAAACGCCGTTTATCCAATGGCTGGGACGTGAGCTGAAAGCCCACGGTATTCGTTACGGCATCGTTAGCCGGGGGTATGGCGGGCAATCGCGCCATTGGCCGCAGTGGGTCACCGAGCATTCCGATCCGGCGATGGTGGGCGACGAGCCGGTCTTGCTGGCGCATTCGTTGCAATGCCCGATTGCGGTGTCGCCAAACCGTCCTGAAGCCATTGCCTTGTTGGAATCGAAACACGAGTTGGATGTCATCATCAGTGACGACGGCTTGCAGCATTTTGCCATGGCGCGTGACATTGAAATCGTGTTGATGGACGCGCAACGTCTGCTCGGCAATGGTTTGTGTTTGCCCGCGGGGCCGTTACGGGAGCCGAAAAAACGATTGGGCTTGGTGGATTATGTGGTCTGGAACGGCGGCGATGCGGCCGAACTTCAGGCCGATACCAGTACGGTGATGGAATTGGTGCCGCATCAATTTCGCTTGGTGGCGAAGCCGGAAATGACCTTGCCGTTGCAGGCGTTTAAAGGTGACCGGGTGAATGCTGTGGCCGGTATCGGGTCGCCGGAGCGTTTTTTCAATACACTGGCGAACTTGGGTATTCAGGCGGACACGCAGGGCTTTGATGACCACCACGCTTTTCAGCCGGACGATTTTGCATCCTTCGAAAGTTCAAAACCCTTGCTTATGACTGAGAAAGATGCGGTAAAATGTCGGGCATTCGCACAGGCGAACTGGTGGTATCTCGAATTGCGCCCCAAATGCCCGGATGACTTTACGCATCGCCTGTTTCAACGGCTGGGGCATTATGATTTCACGATTTGAAACCTGCCGCCATTCAAGCCGACCGTTCATGCTTAAAAGAGGCTAAGAGATTTTATGGATCCGAAATTACTCGACATACTGGTTTGCCCGGTGACCAAAACCCATTTGCAGTTCGATAAGGACAAGCAGGAGTTGATTTCGACCGCTGCCAATCTGGCGTACCCGGTTCGTGACGGCATTCCGATTATGCTGGAAGAAGAAGCCCGCGAATTGACGCCGGAAGAAAAAGAACACTACATCAAACTGAAACGTTAATCCAAAGCCAACCGCTTTTTTATTGAGAGACTCGCCGCAACCTATGTCGTTTACTGTCATTATTCCCGCCCGTTTTGAATCCTCCCGTTTGCCCGGAAAACCTTTGATGGAAATCAACGGTCGTCCAATGATTGCCTGGACCTGGATGCAGGCCAAGAAATCCGGTGCCGAACGCGTGGTGATCGCCACCGAGTGCGAAGACGTCAAAGCGGCGTGTGAAGCCTTTGGTGCGGAAGTGTGCTTGACGTCCGATCAGCACCAATCCGGTACCGAACGTATTGCCGAAGTGGTGACGCAGTGGGGGTTGTCGGAAAATGAGATTATCGTCAATGTTCAGGGCGACGAGCCGATGTTGCCACCGGCGTTGATTCATCAAGTAGCGGCCGGGCTGGAAAGCCATCCGCATACTTTGATGGCAACGCTCTGTGAGCCGATTGAAGACGTGGAAACCGTGTTTGATCCGCATGCGGTGAAGGTGATTCGCGATTGCCAGAATTTTGCGTTGAATTTCACGCGCGCGCCCATGCCGTGGTCGCGTGACACCTTCGGGGCCGAGTCCAAGACCTTGCCCGCCAATTGGGCCTATAAGCGCCACATCGGTCTGTATGCGTACCGTGCCGGATTTGTGAAGCGGTATGTGGAATGGCCGGAATGCGACTTGGAACAGGTGGAAAAACTGGAGCAGCTTCGGGTGCTGTGGCACGGTGAGCGTATTCTGGTATTGGATGCGGAGTGTGATGCCGGTGTCGGCGTGGATACCGAAGCGGACCTGGTACGCGTGCGTGCCAAAATGGCGTCAGCGGTTTTCGGAGCTTAAGGCATGGGCAAGTTGCTGAATATCCTCACCTTGTTGGGCGTGATTTACTTTGTCTACTGGATGATTAAACGCCATTTTCGGCGTCGAAAACTGGCGGCGCAGGGCATTGAGATCAAGGACGAAGGCATGCGTCCCATCACGCTGCTCAGTATTGTCATGGTCGTTATGTACGCCGCTTATATGGTGTATTTCTTTGTCGGTCAAATGTCAGCCGATTCCTAACGTCGATTCTTAGTTGGAACCCTTCAGCCCATAGGCAACTCGGGCCTTGTCCAATGTTTGGCACACCTCCGGTAAGGCATTGATAAAACGCGCCGTCGGGCGTTGTAACCAATCGCTGACCATCGGGTAAACTTGATGTTTCTCAACGGCGGTCAGGCCTGGGACTTTTTGCCAGGCCTGCTGCCAGAGCGTTTGTTTTTCCGGGTAACCGCCCAGCAGAATCACCTGCGGGTCGGCTTTCAAAATACTTTCCAAACTCACTTCGCCCGACAGACTGGCCAGGTCTCCAAACACATTGCGGCCATGACAAAGCGCCATTCCCTGACTGATAAACTGATCACGATTGATCGTGATGTAGGGTTTGGCCCAAATCTGGTAGAAGACGCGAATTTCCGGCGCATTTTGATAGCGTGATTTCAGTGTGGCCAGGGTCTGTTCCAACGCCTGCGCGGCGAGGTTTGCCCGTGATTCGGTTCCGGCGCGTTGACCAATGGCGCGGATTTGGTGGGGAATATCGGCCAGGCGATGGGTGTCGGTTGTCCAGACGTTCAGGCCCAGTTGTTTCAGCTTGTCTAAATCTTTCATGCGATTGCCGGACTGCCAGGCCAAAATCAGGTCCGGCTTGAGGGCGACGATTTTTTCGATGTTCAAATGGGCGAAGTTTCCGACCGACGGCCGTGTTTTGGCGGCGTCGGGGTAGTCGGAATAGTCGATGACACCGACCAGCTTGTCACCGGCACCGGCGCTATAAACCTGCTCTGTCAAATGCGGTGCCAACGAGATAATGCGTTGTGCACCGTCAGCCGCCGAAACGGCCCCGGCCTGACCATAAATCAGAAAGCCGAACAGCAGTGGAATCCAGCTCATGTGCCGCGAAAGCATCAGTAGTCAACGCCTTTTTGCGCTTTAATGCCAGCGGTATAGGCGTGTTTTTCATCGCGAATCTCGGAAACGGTGTCGGCGATGTCGCGCAGTTCCGCCAGTGCGGACCGCCCCGTGACCACCAGATGTTGGTTCTCCGGGCGGGCCAGAAGCGCATCCAGTACGGTGTCTTGATCGAGGTAGTCGTAACTGAGCAGGTAGGTGAGTTCGTCCAGCACCACCAAGTCGTAACGTGGGTTTGTGAGCATGCCCATCGCGACTTCCCAGCCTTTTCGGGAGGTTTGGATGTCCTGTTCACGGTTTTGGGTGTCCCAAGTGAACCCGTCGCCCAATACGTGCCATTCGCAGTTGGGGTGGGTGCTGAAAAAAGCTTCTTCTCCGGTGTCGGTCCGGCTTTTGATGAATTGGCACACGCCGACGTTCAAGCCGTGGCCGAGCGCGCGGGCCACCATACCGAAGGCGGAGGTGGATTTGCCTTTGCCGTTACCGGTGATGACGAGCAACACGCCTTTTTCGTCCTGAGCACGGGCAATGGAAGCATCGATTTGGGATTTTTTACGCTCCATGCGAGTTTTGTGGTATTGGTTCCGCTTGTCGGTTGTGGCTGAGTGGGTCATGCTTTCTGTCCTAAGATACTGTCGATTTTTTCAATGTCCAAATGCTGTTCCAGCGTGTCGGCCAGGCGGTTCAGTTGGGTTTCCCGGTGCTGGTCCAGATGAAACGTTGCGGCGTCGCGTAACCCTGCCCATTCTAACAGGCTTTTTTGGCCTTCGGGATGGTCGAATAAGCCGTGGCAATAGGTGGCGAGGATTTGGTTGTCTTTGGAAAGGGCGCCGTCTCTTAGGCCATATTCCCAGTTGAGGGCCGGTGCGTAACCGCTGAAATCGGTCTCGCCCTGATGGATTTCATAACCGGAAATCGGGGCTTTGGGTCCGAAGTTCAAATGCCCCGAGTGGCGTTTCAACTGTTTGCGCGGTTTCAAGATGGTTTCGTACTGGAAGCAGCCGAAACCATTCATTTCCGTTTGGGTGGATTCCAGTTGGCCCGGGTCGTGAATTTTATAGCCCAGCATTTGCAATCCGCCGCAGAGGCCGATGACTTTACCGCCATAGCGCAGGTGGCGTTTCAGAGCGTTTTCCCAGCCTTGTTGTTTGAGCCAGGCCAGGTCAAACGCCACGTTTTTGCTGCCGGGCAGAATCATCAGGTCGGCAGGGGGAATGGTTTCATTGTGCTTGATCCATTGAAAGTCGATGTCCGGGTGCCATTGCAGTGGGTCCATGTCGGTATGATTGGCGATGTGCGGCAACAGCGGGCAGATGACGTTGAACCTGTGGTTGGTCGAATCTTGAATCTCACCAGGCCTGGTGGTTTTTGTATCGGTGACATCGGCCACAGCAATGGCGTCTTCGGCATCGAGTTTTAAGTCGTGCAGATAGGGCAGGACGCCGAGCACCGGTTTTCGGGTGCGTTTTTCGAGCCAGTCGAGCCCGTCCTGTAACAGGGCGATGTCACCGCGGAAGCGGTTGATGACAAAACCTTGGATACGTTTCCTTTCAGAAGGTGTCAGACACGCCAGCGTTCCGACGATGTGGGCGAACACGCCGCCTTTGTCGATGTCGGCGATGAGAATGACGGGGCAATCGACCTGTTCCGCAAAGCCCATATTGGCAATATCGCCTTGCCGAAGGTTGACTTCGGCCGGGCTGCCGGCCCCTTCGACAAACAGGGTCTCGTATTGGTCGGACAACTTTTGAAAGGAATCCCAAACCGCGTTGGCGGCCCGGGGTTTGTAGCGATGATAGTCTTGCGCGTTGAGCTGGCCGATGGCTTGCCCTTGCAGGATGACTTGAGCACCGGTATCGCTGTTGGGTTTCAGCAATATCGGGTTCATGTGTACCGATAAGGGGGCACCGGCCGCTTGGGCTTGCAATGCCTGGGCACGGCCGATTTCGCCGCCGTCTTCGGTGACGGCGCTGTTCAGGGCCATATTCTGCGGTTTGAACGGAGCGATTTGATGGCCGCGCCGGGCATAGAGGCGGCACAATCCGGCAACCAGCGTGCTTTTGCCGGCATCGGAGGTGCAACCTTGAACCATCAAACAGCGCGCAGACATCGGCTAGAAAGTGCCTCGCAAACCGAACGACACTTGTGTGCCGCCATTGCCATAGACATAGGCGGGCGTGGTGCCGTCACTTTCGTAACTGGCCACGGCGCTGGTGTAGTCGTCGTCGAACAGGTTCAAGACTTTTCCGTACAGGGTGAAGTGGTTGTTCAGAGCGTAATCGGCGGTGAGGTCGGTGACGAAGTATTCGCCGATTTGAGCGCCTTGTTTATCCACTTTGTCGTACATGCTACCGATGTAACGTGTTTCCCACCCCAGATGTAAACCGGCCAAACTGTAGTTGTCGATTTGCAATGACGCTTGTTGTTCCGGACGGTGACTGAGCCATTGGTCGTCGTCGTTTTTGGCGCTCTGGTAGGTGTAACCGAGCTTTAAATCGGTGTGAATGGCGGTAATATCAGTTTGGTAGGACGCTTCCACGCCGCTGAATTTCGATTTACCGGACAGGTTTTCGTAGTAATCGTTTGGCCAGGTGCCGCCGTAGTTGATGAGATTTTTGGTTTCGGTTTGGTAATAGGTCACTTCCAATCCGTAAGCGCCCAAGGTGATGTCGTAGGCTTCGGTTTCTTCCGGTTGCAGGTCGTGAGTGGCGCCGTAGGTCACTTGATAGAGTGTGGGGGCGTTATAGGCCGTTCCAACGTTGGCGCTGGCATAGATGTCCGGTGTAAAGTAGTTTTTAATGCCGACCTTTCCAGTGACTTTGTTGTCGAATTTGCTGAATTCGTCATAACGCAGGGCTTCGGTAATGATCAGACGGTTGCCGTTGAATTGGTTGGTGTTGTTCAGCGCCACGCCGGTATTGTAATAGCGACTGGTGTCGCCCGAGGAACTGTTGGTGCCTTCGAATTCCTTGGAGGTCAGGCTGGCGGCCAGTCGTTGATTGGTGGCGTATTCGTAATGGCCTTTGGCACCGTATTCGGTGAGCTGACCGTCATTATATTGATCGATTTCGTTTTCCAGCCAGTAGACGGACGCGTTGAGGTCATTTTGCTCGTATTGATAGCTCAATTTTTTGATGGTGTTGCTGTAGTCGCTTTCATAAAAGGTGCCGGCCGCATCGGGGTTGATGCTGCTGTCGTATTGACTGGAAGAGCTGGTGTTTTTCAAAAAGGCTTCCAAGCGATGACCGGTCATCGGTTTGAGGCCGATTTTCATCGAGACGTCGGTTTGCTGGAAGGCATCGTCTTCCAAACCGTCGTTGGAATGGTGATACGGACGAACCGCCGAGAAACCATCGGTGGAAAGATCTGACAACGTGAAGAGGAAGTCGGCTTTATCGCTGGAAGCCCCCAAGACCGTATTCAAACGTTGGGTGTTGTAAGTGCCGCCTTCCAGACTGAATTGCGCTACGTTTTGCGCTTTTCGGGTGACGATGTTGATGACGCCGGCCGAGGCATTGGCACCCCACACACCGGATTGCGGACCTTTGATGATTTCAATGCGTTCCACATCGCCCAACAGCAAGGAGGAAATAATCGCGCCGCCGGTGCCCATCGGGTTGGTCATTTCAATGCCGTCCACCATAATCAAGGTGGCGTTATTACTTTGACCACGCATGAAGATGGAGGTGGCTGTGCCATAGCCGCCATTGCTTTTGACGGTAACGCCCGGCACGGTTTTCAGCGCTTGGGCCAGGGTTTTATATTGTTTTTCTTCGATTTCCTGTCGGGTAATGACATCGTAATCGGCGGTGACCGAATGAGCGCTTTGGTCAGTGTTGTTGGCGGATACGATGATTTTATCGAGCGATTGAGTGTTGGCCGCCTGTAGTTGGCCGGCGCATAGCACGGAAGCCAGGCCAATCGAAATTGGACTGAGTTTGCATGTTACTTTAGGGGTCATGGAAAGTTCCTTCGTTTGGATCAGAACCCGAATATTCCACAAATTTACACTGACCTTGCTGGTTCCTTGATTCCACAAGCAATATTTCTTCAGTCGGTCGTAATCATTGATACGACACTTCGTCAGAAATTTTCTTGTGAAGCCAATGTCCTGCGCAATCTCAGCACAAATTCATGAAACATTCGGGTTTGAAATCTCTTTAAGGAGATTTCTAATAACGAAGGCAAAACGGTTTACGGCGGCCGCATCAGACGGATTGCCGTAAAAACAGATAAAGGGTCGTTGCTAAAGGAGCATTGCGAACGAAGCCTTGAAGTACCTGCCGTATTGCCCACCGCAATCGGTTTGGTGACATCTTTGTCGTTTACTGTCAGGCCGGTATCCGGGCTGAAGAGCAATTCGCAGACGCCTTCTCAAAGCAATGCTTCAATGGCATGGGGTCTGGTTTTCTCTATCACCGTTGCGGGGGCAGCACTGGATTGGAAGATCACTTAAACGTGAGCTTCGCACCAGTTTCCCGTTTAACGCGTCACCATCCATGCGAATGGGCGCGCACCTGAAGGGCAAATATTAAAAGGTTTGATGCGGTTTATCAATTAAATTTAATTCAAGCCAGTATGAATGAAATTCAATATTAGATGAACAGGCTTTGTTCTTGCGGGGTTTGTGCAAAATAGGTGGCGGCGCCGGCAAATTCCAAACCGTCGATTAAGTCTTCCGGCTGATAGCCGAGCAGTTCCATGCTCATCTGGCAGACGGTGAATTTAACGCCAAGTTCCTGGCAGAGGGTGCGCATTTCATCGAAAGGCAATTGGCCGTGTTTCTGCAGGGTGCGGTGAAACATCCAGGTGGCGGCGCTTGTCATGCCGGGCAGCGACCAGATGATGTCCGGTAGAAAGCGCCAGTCAACGGTTTGCAGCCAGTTGGGCCCGATGGGGCTTTTCAATGGCATGCCGGGGTTGCCGACCGGAGACACTTTGAGGCGGGCGGTGTCTTTCAACAGGCAGTTGATGCCGTAGAAGGTGAAGAAGATTTCCACGTCTTTGCCCATGGCCACCGCGCTGCTGGCAAGAATCATCGGCGGGTAAGACCAATCCAAAGAACCTTTGGATTGAATGATGCTAAAGCTCGCCGTGTCTGGCATCGTGTTTGTGTCGGTCATGGGAACATCCTTGTGCGTTGTCTTAAAAATGGCCAGGTCTGGCCGTTTTAGGAACTTCTGTTAGGAATCGCTCGGTTTCTGCTCGTCGGACGGGGCCAGCATTTTTTGCGTCAAACGATAAGACAACCACAAGGCGGGCAGAACGATGACGAGCGTGAACAGCGCCGACATCAGGCTTTCCTGCGGTGTGGAGTCTTGAAGGTGGGTGACGATGCCGACGACGAGGGCAATGAGTATCGCATTGCGCAAGGCGCGTCTCAAAGGCGGTTGGCGCGACGGTTCGAAACGGCTTTTGGCCGGTGCGGTTTCCTGTGGTTTGGCATCGTTTGACATAAGCACTCCCAATTAGGATTTCAGTAAATTTTGCAAACAGCTTAAATAAGCGTCTTCATCCGGCATGCCCTGGTTTTGTTGGGCCTGCCAAAGCGCTTCGCCCAAGCAGTCCATCATGGCGTGTTCGGTGTCGTGAACATTGCCCAGTTGTTCACCGAGTTGCTGGTAAACGGCTTGAATACCGGCCGGGCGATCCAAGGCCACCTGTTCCTGCAACGCCAAATGCATGCCCATGTGAAGAAATGGGTTGGTTTCGCCCATTTCCGGCAGATAATCGCTGCCCAGGTGTTTTTCGTTGTTGAGCATGGCATGGTATTCCGGGTGCATTTCAATCACCCGGGCCACACGGGTTTCCATGGCGTCCAAGGGGTCGTTTTGCGTGGCTTTACGCCAGGTATCGGCGTAAAACTGGCGCATTTTGTCGCGTTCAGTGGTATAAAACATGGTCGAAAAAAGTTTGATTTCAATGAGGCATAGTGTACCGAAAACGACTTTTGTTCGGAACGGTTTTTGAGTTTTTTAGAAGGCTGTACGGAAAGTCGCCAGGCCTGAACGGCGGTGTGGGCGCGGCTTCATACTCTTTGCACATTTATGTAACAATCGAAACCTATACTGATGATTCGAAATAATCGCGTAAAATACAACGATAACCCAATTCTTAAAATCATTCGGAGAGAGAATAGATGAGCATGAAAAATTCGGCGGACGCCTATGGTTTAGTGACTCGAGCCAACCATTGGATCAGTGGACTGTTATTTATTGGCTTGATTGCTTTGGGGATTTACATGGCCGGACTGCCGAAATCACCGGGGAAATTTGAACTGTATGACATTCATAAAGCCCTCGGGGTGATTCTGCTTGGACTGGTGGTGATCCGTCTGATTTGGTTGAAGGTCTCGCCAAACCCAGCGGTAATTGCCTCGAAACGCTCCGAAGAAGTGTTGGCACACATTGTCCGTGGTTTTCTGTACCTTGGTTTGATTTTGATGCCGTTGTCCGGTTGGGTCATGTCCAACGCCGGCGGGCATGAGGTAGAGGTCTTTGGCTGGTTCACCATGCCGCAAATCGTACCGGAAAACGAAACCATCGGCGGAATCGCCAAAGCGGTGCACGCCATCGCCGGGCAATTCATTTTGCCAGCAGCGATTTTGTTGCACATTGCCGGCGCCCTGAAACATCACTTTGTGTACAAGGATGCTACCTTGACGCGTATGTTGGGGCGTAAAGCGCCGCAAAAATAAGCGCGGTCGAGCGTGTTGCTGATGAAGATTTCCTTAAGATTTAAATTGATTCTGGTGTTGCTGAGCTTCGGGTTTCTGATGCTCGGCGCCATGGTGTGGAGCAACCAGTATTTGTTGCATGACACCATGGTCAAATACGTCGATAAACGTGACCAGTTGCGTTTGGAACGTTTGAAAAACAACATCGAAGTCTATATGGACGAAAAGGGCATCTTCGACACCAAAGACATTGATTTGGGCGTCTGGCAACGCTTGCTGACGGCCTCGCACCGGGTGGATTTGACGCACACTTATATTCCGATGGACATTCTGTTGGAGCGTGAATACCCGACCTTGCTGAAAATTCATCCCGATGAATTCGAAAGCCGCGTCAGCTTGATGAGTAAGGACGGCAAGTTGATTGTCGGGCCGCCGCCGACGGAAAACGGGATGGTGGAGTGTATCCGGGTGGACCGCGAGGAAGCGGGGCACCTGGGATACAATCATCGTAAAGAATTGACCGACAAGTCGGATATTGAGTTTGCGCAAAACCAGTCCTTTATTTTTACCTGGGGCGCCATTCTGGTCACCCTTTTGGCTTTGTTATTCCTGTTGCCGTTCGCCAGCCATTTCCTGATACCGATTCGGAAAATCACACGCGGGATGCGTCGTCTGTCGCAAGGGCATTTCTCGACGCGGTTGAAACAGAACCGTTCCGACGAGTTGGGGCAACTCCAGCAGGACTTCAACCATTTGGCGGCGACCTTGGAGCAAAGCAAGCAAAGTCGTAATCAGTGGATTGCGGATATTTCCCATGAATTGCGGACGCCGTTGACGGTATTGCAAGGCAGTTTGGAAGCCATTAAAGACGGTATTCGTCCGGCGACGGAGCGCAATATCCAGCAAATCTATGAAGAGGTGATGTTGTTGAACCGCTTGGTGGATGACCTTTATCAGGTGACTTTGAATGATGTCGGTGGTTTGCACTACAAAATGAACCGGGTGTCCTTCAAGGAAATCCTGTCGCGTTCGCTGGAAACCGTGGAAGGTGCCATTCAGGAGAAGGGCTTGAAACTGTCCTTGACCTTGCCGGCGGATAAGTGTGAAATCAACGGGGATGAGTCCCGCTTGCAGCAGATGATTACCAATTTGTTGTTGAACAGCATTGCGTATACCGATGCAGTACAAGCCGATAAAGATCAACAGCCGGGGCAAATCGATGTGGCGCTGATTTGCGACGCCAAACATGTACAGTTGGAGATCACCGATTCGGCTCCGACGGTTGAACCGGACGATTTGACGCATCTGTTTGAACGCCTGTTCCGAACCGAAGGGTCACGCAGCCGTCGACACGGTGGGGCGGGACTTGGTTTGGCGATTGTTCAGCAAATTGTTCAAGCGCATCAGGGCGAAGTATCAGCCACTCAATCCGAGCTGGGCGGCATCAAGGTAACGGTACGTTTACCGCTTTAAAGAAGGAAACAACATGACAGCACAAACGGTTCTCGTGGTGGAAGATGAAATCAAAATCGCCAATATCGTGCAGGAATACCTTGAAGACAGCGGCTTCAAGGTGCATGTGATTGATAACGGTTTGGAGGTCGTCGACTGGGTCAAGCAGCATTCGGTGGATTTGGTGTTGTTGGATGTGATGTTGCCGGGTAAGGACGGCTTGCAAATCTGTAAAGAAGTGCGCGCCTTCAGCCAGGTGCCGATTATTATGTTGACCGCTAAAGTGGAAGAAATCGATCGGATTCTCGGCTTGGAACTCGGTGCAGACGATTATGTGTGTAAACCTTTCAGCCCTCGGGAACTGCTGGCGCGGGTTAAGGCCCTGCTTCGGCGCAGTACGAACCATAATGAGCACTTGAATGACGACGTCTGGCAAATGGACGAAGAGCGTTACCAAGTGCGTTATCAAGGTAAGACCGTGGGGTTGTCATTGGTGGAGTTTGCGATTTTGAAGCTGTTGAGCGAGTCGCCCGGTCGTATTTATTCCCGTACCCAATTGATCGGCAGTATCTATCCGGATAATCGCGTGGTGTCGGATCGAACCGTTGACAGTCACATCAAGAAGCTGCGCCATAAACTGGCCGAAGAGTTGACCGATAAGGAGTTGATTCACTCGGTGTATGGCGTGGGTTATAAGTTCGAAATGCTGGCGTGATTTTCGGTCTGAAAAACGTTTAAGTATTGTTGCGAAAATAAGGGCATCTCGATTAACCCCGAATAAAATTCTGCGGGACTTAAAGGCTACTTATTCTAGGCGCGACTCGCCGGCCTTAGTCATTCTATGGCCAAGAGTCGTAACAACGAAGAAGAGGTCTTTAAGCCCCGCCCGAAGGGGCTTAGCCAAGTTCGCCAGTTCTGCGTTGTGAACGTTTGCAAGGTCTAGACATTCCTTCACGTTCACGCCTTGATCTGACAAACTTGGCGTTGCCAGAATTCATTGGGGGTTAATCGAGGTGCCCTAAAAGAGTAAATTTTTTTTAAAAAAACGTTGTGTTTTTATTTTCGATGTCTTAATATTTCACCATCTTAATTTGATAAAGCTAAATTCGTCGCGAGGCGAAGACAGAAAGCCACGGATCTCTCGGAGATGGCCGGGTTGCCTTATTCAGACCGTAAAGGTCATTGCTTTTAGATAAGCGTTTAAGTCTTCCTGTTTTTATTTCTTTTGTTTTCCGTCGTCATTTCTGACGCTTCATTCTATTAAGTGAATCGACCGGGTTCAATTCGTTTTTTGGTTTAGCCATTTTTCGTTGCGAATTGGAATATTGGGATTTCCCTTCGATGGATCGTTTACTTGGAATGTGTATCAAATTTTTACCTTGTTCAGAGTGCAACTGAATTTCCCCTTTCCCATTTCTGACGTGGGAATACCACACTGGGGGAAATTATTTTGAGGGCTTTTTTAAGCCCTCTTTTTTTGCCTGTCGAAAATGCTTTTCATCACGTCGAACACGCATTTGAATATTGAATACCTTTAGGAATCAAGACGCTAATCGGGTATAATCCGTCGCAAATTCGACCCGCTGAAATGCAAAAAATTACCAGGCCTGGCCGATTTGGCCACCGAATGGGTTTGCATTGACCGCGTTTGAGATTCCAAAGACTCAAGAATAACCAATTGGCAAGAAGAAACTATGTCCCTGCAGCTTGAAACCAACAAACGACGCACTTTTGCGATCATCTCCCACCCGGATGCGGGTAAAACCACGGTCACGGAAAAACTGTTGCTTTACGGGGGCGCCATTCAGATGGCCGGTGCCGTTAAAAGCCGGAAAACCGACCGTGCCGCAACCTCCGACTGGATGAAGATGGAGCAGGAAAGAGGGATTTCCGTTGCGTCCTCGGTGATGCAGTTCCCGTACCGCGATGTCATGATCAACCTATTGGATACGCCGGGGCACGAAGACTTCTCGGAAGATACCTATCGTACCCTGACCGCTGTGGATTCCGCCTTGATGGTGATCGACGTCGCGAAAGGGGTCGAAGACCGCACCATCAAATTGATGGAGGTGTGTCGTTTACGGGATACGCCGATTTTGACTTTCATCAACAAATTGGACCGCGAAGGTAAGGAACCGATTGAGTTACTTGATGAGGTCGAAGACGTACTGAAAATTGAGTGCGCGCCGATGACCTGGCCGATCGGGATGGGCAAACGTTTTAAAGGAATTTACCATCTGCATAACGATTCGGTGCGTTTGTTCGAGTCCGCCGACGGTTTGAATGCCTCTGAAGGCGAATTGATTGTGGGGCTGGACAATCCGGAACTGGATGCCAAGCTCGGTGGTCAAGCGGAAGAATTGCGCGAGGAAATCGAGTTGGTGCGAGGTGCCAGTCATGAGTTCGATTTGCAGCGTTTCCTGAAAGGGGAGTTGACCCCGGTTTTCTTTGGTTCCGCAGTGAATAACTTCGGGCTTCAAGAGTTGTTGGACGGGTTTGCCGATTACGCGCCGGCACCGGTTGGGCGCGCCACCGACGAGCGTTATGTCGAATCCGACGAACCACAATTGACCGGGTTCGTTTTTAAAATCCAAGCCAATATGGACCCGAAACACCGTGACCGCGTGGCGTTTATGCGCATTGTGTCCGGGCGCTATGAAAAAGGCATGACGTTAAAGCATGTCCGTATCGGCAAGGATGTCAAAATTGCCAAGGCGATTACCTTTCTGGCCAATAAGCGAGATCAGGCCGAAGTGGCTTATCCGGGCGATATCATCGGCTTGCACAACCACGGCACCATTAAAATCGGCGATACCTTCACTCAGGGCGAAGCGTTGAAGTTCACCGGGATTCCAAACTTTGCGCCGGAGCTGTTCCGTCGCGCCCAGTTAAAAGACCCGATGAAAATGAAAGCCTTGCAAAAAGGATTAACGCAGCTTTCCGAAGAAGGGGCGACTCAGTTGTTCCGCCCAATTGCCAATAACGACCTGATTCTTGGGGCGGTCGGGGTGCTGCAGTTTGAGGTGGTGGCTCAGCGCTTAAAAGATGAATACAATGTCGCCTGTCTGTTTGAGGCGGTGAATGTCAGCACGGCCCGCTGGGTGCTGGGTGATAAAGCGGAAATCGATAAGTTTCTCGATAAAGTCAAAGAGAACGTCGCGTACGATGCGGCTGACCAGTTGGTCTACATTGCGCCGACTCGTGTGAACTTGACGTTAATGGAAGAGCGTTGGCCGAATTTGCAGTTCGTTGCGACGCGTGAACATTGATTGTATCCAATCTGCCGCAATGCCTGTCTTGAAAGGCATTGCGCATTTTCATCTGTTTTAACCTTTCTTTCCCCTCACGATAAAAGACTGACTTTTCAATAAAATGACCAGGCCTGGTTATGTTTATTCGAAATCCAATTCGTAAGCAATTGATTCATTAGAAAAAAATTTGACTCTTAATAAGAATATGGTATGGTTTATGTAGTTAATTTTACGAAATTGTGTCAGTTTACGTCTGAATTAACCCAATAAAAGATGGCCAAACCTGTTGTGAGGCAGGGACGGAAAGCCACGGATCTCGTCGTTGAGGACAAGACCGCCGGGTTGCGAAGAAAGTTTAGAATAGCAACGATAAGCTCATACTTTCGGCCCGAAAAGACAAACTTACTTATTGGATGGAACCGGTCAGAGAAGGATGTTGAGAGCATGATGAAGCTTAAAAGAAGAGAGTATATTTTCCGAAATCCGAAGAAATCGTATTTTAAGACGATTACGTTTGTCGTCTTGTTGATGATATTGGTGTCTTCGTATTTGTATTCCGTCGATTCTTCGATGATGGTGGATATGCTTTAAGCGGCGAGGACAATCGTCGCCAGCCCGAGAAAGACAAAGAACCCTAATGAATCTGTGACCGTGGTTAACATCAAACCTGTTGCCAATGCCGGGTCGATTTTCAGTTTATTCAAAATCAATGGAATCACCGCGCCGGCCAAGGCGGCGGCCGTCAAGTTAATCAGCATCGCCGCTCCGAAAATGGCCCCCAAAAAGCCGTTCTGAAACCATAGCCAAGCGCCAATCCCGGTGAGTACACACCAGAGCAGACCATTTAACAGCCCCACCAGTGTTTCTTTCGCGATCAATTTTTGACTGTTTTTCACCCCGAGTTTTCCGGTGGCCAAAGCGCGTATCACAATGGTGGCGGTTTGAGTGCCGGCCACACCGCCCATACTGGCGACCATCGGCATTAGAACCGCCAACGCCACAATCTCCGAAATACTGGCCTCAAACAGGCTGATCACCGTGGCCGCCAAGCTGGCCGCGACCAAATTAATGCCCAGCCAAAAAGAGCGCCGTTTCGCCGAGCGAAGCGGGGGCGCGAATAAATCTTCTTCATCGTCCAAACCGGCACTGGCCATTTGAGTGCGTTCGGCTTCTTCCCGGATAATGTCGACCACGTCATCAATGGTGATCCGGCCAAGTATATGGTTGCGTTCATCCACCACCGCGATGGAGATCAAATCGTTTTTCTCGAAGATGTTGGCCACTTCTTTGTCGGGGGTCAGAGCCTTGATGGCGAAGCGGTTCGAATCAACCAATTCGCTGACCAGGGTTTCGGCATCGTGCGTGAGCAGGTCGTTCAGTTTCAGCGTGCCTTGGTATTTTCCGTCGCGGTCACGGACGATCAAATCGACCATGTCTTTGGGTAAGGAACCGATTTTACGTAACAGGCGAATGACGACTTCCAGTGTTACGTCGGAACGCACGGCGATGAAGTCGGTGCTCATCAGGCCACCGGCGGTGTTCTCCGGGTAGGACAGGGCGGTTTGAACGGCCACACGCTCTTGTTCGGGGAGCTTTTCGAGTAAGCTGGCTTTGTCGGTTTCGGGCAGGGTTTGGATGATGTCGGCAATATCGTCCGTTTCCAGTTCTTCGGTCAGTTCGACGATTTCATGTTCGCTGAGTAACCCTAATAAGTTGGCGCGGACTTCGTCGTTCGTGTGACCAAGAACTTCCCCTTGAATGTCGGACGGTAATTGCTCCCATAGGCTGTAACGCTCCTTAGGCGGCGTGGCTTCGAGAATTTCGGCAATTTCTTCCGGAACCAGGCCCTGCAACAATTCTTGAATGTATTGACTGTTTTGTTCGCTGACGGCTTGGTGAAGGTGCTCGGTGAGTTGAAGTTTGTCTATGCTGTGATGTATTTGCGACATAAAATCTTCTCGAAGCAGTGGGATAGGCCTATTTTAGCTGGATTCAGTCTTATTGAAAGGTTAATTTTCGGATTGTCACTATTTTAACGAGGATTCCGGAATTTTAGATGACAAGGGGATGACAATCGGCGCGAAACAAGCAATAAAAAAGGGCCTGAGCGGCCCTTTGAAGCGAAAAAAGTATGTCGCTTAGGCTTCTTCAGCAGACATGTTTTTGACGCCACCAGATTTTTGATGGTGACTGCCAATTTTTTCTTTGTGTTTGATGATTTGACGATCCAGCTTATCGACCAATGCATCAATGGATGCATACATATCATCACAAGTGTGTTCTGCAAAGAGATCTTTACCAGAGGCATGAACCGTTGCTTCGGCTTTTTGCTGTTGCTTTTCTACCGTTAAAATAACATGCGAATTGGTAACATGGTCAAAATGACGAGTCAATTTTTGCATTTTTTCAGAAACGTAATCACGAAGAGAATCGGTGATTTCGATGTGGTGACCAGTAATGTTGATTTGCATGATATCGCTCCTTAGTCGTTGTTTTTTCTGCGATGTTTGGTTGAGGTTCTATTGTGTGTCACAAACCCGTTTTTTTCGAGTTCAGTATAGCATAGAGTCAAGAATCGGTTAGGGCCTTTTAATGAAAAGTTCCCCTGATAATCGAGAGGTTATTTGAAGTTTTCGCCCAGGTAAACGCGTTTCACCTCTGGGTTGGAGAGGATGTCGTGCGGTGCGCCTTGTGCGAGAATGGTGCCGGCGTGCAGGATGTATGCTTTGTCACAGACACCGAGGGTTTCGCGGACATTATGGTCGGTAATCAGGACGCCAATGCCTTTCATTTTGAGGTGCAAAATGATGGCTTGAATGTCTTTGACGGAAATCGGGTCGACACCGGCAAAAGGTTCGTCCAGTAGGATGAAATTCGGTTCCATAGCCAAAGCACGGGCGATCTCTACCCGGCGGCGTTCCCCGCCGGACAAGGCTTGGCCGGGTTGGGTGGTGATGTGGCCGATTTGTAGATCGTCAATGAGGGATTCGTATTTCTGTTGTTTTTCATCGTGGCCCAGTTCCGAGCGCATTTCCAAAATGGCGAGAATGTTTTGTTCAACAGTGAGTTTTCGGAAAACGGATGCTTCTTGCGGCAGGTAACCAATGCCGAGCTTGGCCCGTTCGTCAATGGACAGTTGACTGATTTCACGATCGCCGAGGTAGATGTCTCCCGCATCGTTTTTCACCAGGCCTGTCATCATGTAAAAGGTGGTGGTTTTGCCGGCACCGTTTGGGCCGAGAAGCCCAACCACTTGGCCGCTTTCAACATCCAGGTCCACCGAAGAAACGACTTTGCGGCGTTTATAACTTTTCGCTAGATTGCGTGCGTAGAAATGGGCCATTAGGGGGCATCCTTCTGGGCGTCTTCTTCCGGTTGGAAAATGACTTTGACGCGTTGTTTTTCTTCGCGGTTGCCGTAAGCCGATAAGGTTTTTTGGGTTAAATCATAATAGATTTTCGGCCCGGAGATGCTGTTTTTGTCTTCTTGGTTGACATAGGCGTCGCCTTCTAAGAGGACGGTTTTCTTTTCGGTGTCATAGGTGATTTTATCGGCGTGGCCATTCACCCACTTCTGTTCTTCCGGCATGAAGCGTTTAAAGGTAGCCGGTTGGCCAACGACAATGGCTTTGGCCAGTTTGCGTTCCGGGTGATGCAGCGTGACTTTATCGCCTTTGATGACCGTGGTGCCTTGGGTGATAATGACATGGCCCGTATAAACGCTTTCGCCTTTTTGCTCTTGAGAGACCAGCTTGTCTGCAGTCACTTCCACCGGTTTGGAGGCGTCGTCATTCGCCGCCGGCGTGTCCGCTCCAATAGCGCTGGTTGCTGTGAGCGAGAGTAGGGCGGTCAAGAGATAGGAAAACAATGTCGGCGTTTTTTGCATAATTTCGTGTTATCCGGTTCAATCCGATTTTTCGGGACCGTTTTTTGGCGACGGCTCCGGTTGGTAATGGGTTTTAACGTGAGATAGAAAACGATAATCTCCTGTCTCGGTGTTGGCTTCGAATCCGATGCCGCTGATGGTCGCGTTTGGCTGAATAATTTTTGTGTACACCGGGCTGGTTAATAGGCCGGTGAGGGTATTATATGTAATTTGTTCGGTTTTCAGAATTCTATTTTCCCCCTGGTCGGTTTTGGCAAATGAATGGATCACAACGGTTTGTTTCAGGGTGATGTTATCGTCGTTGCGGGTGGCGCCGAAACGGCTTTGTAGCACGTATTGTTGCTCGGCATCATCCTTGATGATGTAGGGGGCTTTGAAGGTGCTGGTCTTGTTCTGGTTTTGATAAAACACTTCTTCGGCGTAAACGCGGGTTTGCGAGTCGGAAGGCTTCAGTTTGGAGACTTGCCAGCTGGTGGTGTCAAAGGTTTGCCAACTGTGATTCAGTTGTATCGGATCGACTTCTGGCCCTAATGTATGATCCGTTTGTGAGGTTTGTTTAAAGGCGATAACCAGTGTGGCGATGGCGGCGAGAAAAATCAGGACAGAGGGGAGTTTTTTCAGCATGTCGGATTCAGTTCACCGTAATCAGTCATTCGGGCGAGGGCCTTGACCATCGCTTGAGGTGTCTTGAATTCTATCAGAGTTTTTCGCGTAAATAAAAGTCCATGTGCGCTTGCCACAGGTCTTGGGATTTTAAAATCAATTCGCAGACATCGCGGACACAGCCTTGTCCACCGTTAAATGGCGAGACGTAATCGACGCGAGGGGTGACTTCTTTGTCGGCATCCGCTGGACAGACGGACAAGCCGACACGAGTGAGAATGGGCAGGTCGAGAATGTCGTCACCCACATAAGCGATTTCGGAAAAATCCAGACCAAGCTCGTCAACCAGTTTTAAGAAGGTTGGCAGTTTATCCGGCACGCCTTGGTAAAGGTGTTTTACCTTGAGGTCCTGCATGCGTTTGGTGGTCAATGGGGATTTGCGGCCAGTGATGATGCCGATGTCGATACCGCTTTTTTGTAGCATGACCATGCCGTGGCCATCCCGGGTGAAGAAGGCCTTGTATTCCAGACCGTCATCACCGTAAATGAGTTTATTATCGGACAGAACACCGTCCACATCCAAAATCAGTAACTTGATGGCTTCGGCTTTTTGCATCAACTCAGGGGCAAACGACATCATAATTTTCCTTAATCTTCCTTGAAACTTAACCGTTAATCGTTCGAACGTACAGGAACACCATATAGGCGATAAAACTTGCTAACAGTATAAACCCTTCGACTTTCGTGATAACGGCTTTTCCTTTTCGCGGCAGCGCCACCAGTAGCATGGCGAGGGTAAGGGCGAGCATGATCGGGTAATCCAGCAAGAGCGTGGTGTTCTCGATGACGGACGGCGCGAGTAAGGCCGGCATCGACATGACGGCCAGCAGGTTGAAGAGGTTCGAGCCAAGAATGTTACCGATCATCAAATCGGCTTCACCTTTGCGTGCCGCGGTAATGGCCGCCGCCAACTCGGGTAGGCTGGTGCCGATGGCTACGATGGTTAGGCCGATAACCATTTCCGGAACCTTGAAGAACATCGCCACTTCCACGGCGCCCCAGACCATCATTTTGGCGCTAATCATCAAAACGACCAGGCCTGCTAAGAGATAAAACCAGGATTTACCGCTGCTGAGTTTGGGCATGTCTTCCAGTTCTTCGATGGTTTCTTGAGCTAATGGATCCGAAGGGGAGACATTTTTATTGGCGCGAATCATCCAGGTCATGACAATCAGCAATAGGGTTAAGAGGATGAAACCGTCAGTGATGTCTAGGTCTTTATCCAGCATGAGCAGAATGCCAATGAGGGAAATGGCCAGCAACATCGGGAATTCGCGTTTTAATAGAGACGATTTGATGACAATCGGCGACACCATCGCGGTAACCCCTAAAACCAAACCGATATTGGCGATATTGGAGCCGACCACATTACCGATTGCTAAGCTGGGGCTGTTGTCTACGGAAGCAAGAATGGCGACGAGAATTTCGGGCGCGGAGGTACCAAACCCCAGTACGACAACACCGATAATCAACGGCGATATGTTCATGTGTACCGCCGTACTAGCAGCGCCATCAATAAAAATATCCGAGCTCCAAACGAGGAGGACCAGTCCAATTAGAAGGACAATTGATGGTAAAATAAGGCTGCTTATCATGGGGTGTCTTTTTTTATTTTCGTTTTTGTCAAACAATGTAAAGTCGACATTATATGTTTTTTTATAATCAAAATAAATAAAGTTTATGGAGCGTGCAGTGGAGAACCTGATGGTCGGAGCTTTCGGTTGGAATCAAGCCGGTTGGCTGGAAAGCTTTTATCCGGAGGATATGCCTGAAGATTGGCGATTGGATTATTATAGCCAGTTTTTTAAAGCGGTGCTAGTGCCGGAAACAGAATGGCAAAGTTGGACGAATGACGACATAGATGAAATCGTCGAGGCGCTGGAAGACGAAACGTTTTATTTTGTGTTTGATGTCGTCGAGGTGTTGAACGATGAAGCTCAGGCCCGTTTAATGTTGTTAAACACGCGTTTAGGCACCCAGGCTTATGGACTTTTGTGCCATGGAACTGCTTCGGTACCCGCCTCGTTGAATGAAGCGTATTGCGTGACGTATGTTACGGAGGGCGAGGCCTTGCCTGAGCGGTCCTTGGGTTGGTCTTGGCCGTACGGTGGCGTGACGTTATGGGGCGAGCCTTTGGGATATGTGTCATCCTTGAGTGACGACGGTAAACAGCAGGCGGAGATGTTGAAGTGTTTTATGCAGTCTTTGCCGGAAGACCGGGAAGGGGCTCTGTTTTTGGTTGGAGAGTCGGAACAAGCAATGGCGTCGTTGAAAAACCTGAAAGTGGTGGGCGAACTTTTGGGTTATTAATTTGGGTTATTAAATAACCTCTGTGCTTGAAAAGCACGTTATTGTCTTTGGGTTTAAACGAAAGTTTGTTAATATCTGCTTTCTCATTTTTATTTGCGAGTACAGAGTCGGTCTATGGCCACGGAAACCCTGATTGAAATTCAGAACGTTACGTTTTCCCGAGGGGAACGAAAGATTTTTGAAAATTTTTCGTTGAGCATCCCCGTCGGAAAGGTGACGGCGATTATGGGGCCCAGTGGCACCGGTAAAACCACCTTGTTGAAGTTGATTGCCGGTCAGCTCAAACCCGAAAAGGGAACGATTTTGGTGAACGGTCAAAATGTGCATAAATTACGGCGCAGCAAATTGTATGAATTGCGTCGTACCATGGGCATGCTGTTCCAAAGCGGTGCTTTGTTGACCGACTTGAATGTGTTCGACAACGTGGCGTTTCCGATTCGCGAACACACTAAATTGCCGGAAGAAATCATCCGGCCCTTGGTGTTGATGAAGTTGCAGGCGGTCGGTTTACGCGGTGCTCAAGATCTTATGGCCGCGGAATTGTCCGGCGGTATGTCGCGTCGTGTGGCTCTGGCTCGCGCCATTGCACTGGATCCGGATATGATTTTTTACGATGAGCCTTTTGTTGGTCAAGATCCGATTACGATGGGGGTTTTGATTGAACTGATTCACAAATTGAACGACAGTTTGGGTGTGACCAGTGTGGCGGTGTCGCACGATGTGAATGAGGTCTTGTCGATTGCGGATTTCGCATGCGTGATTTCCGAAGGACGCGTTGTGGCGGAAGGTACTCCGGAAGCTTTGCTAGCGTCGGGATCGGAGTACGTGCAGCAGTTTTTGCAAGGCTTGCCGGACGGCCCGGTGCCGTTTGATTATCCGGCCAAACCCTTTTTGCAGGATTTGATATGAACGCGGTCTTTGATTTTCTCGCGGCCACGGGGCAGAGCTTCATTCGCATCTTCGGCGCGTTCGGGCGTGGCTTTTTCTTTTTGTTATCGCTGTTGCCGGCGATTCCATCCGCATTTGTCCGCTTGGATTTACTGGTCAAACAAATGTATTTCTCCGGTGTGCTTTCATTGCCGATTATTCTGACCGCCGGTTTGTTCGTGGGGATGGTGCTGAGTCTGCAAGGCTACAACGTCCTGGTCGATTTCAATTCGGAAGAGGCGGTCGGTACCATGACGGCCTTGTCATTATTGCGTGAACTGGGGCCGGTAGTCGCGGCCTTGCTATTCGCCGGGCGGGCCGGTTCCGCCTTGACGGCGGAAATTGGCTTGATGCGCTCCACCGAGCAATTGTCGGCCTTGGAAATGATGGCGGTGGATCCATTGAAATATGTATTCGCACCACGCTTTACTGCGGCGTTATTGGTTTTGCCGATGTTGTCTTTGATGTTCATCGCCATGGGGATTTTGGGCGGTTATATGGTCGGGGTCGGTTGGCTTGGCGTGGACGAAGGTGCGTTTTGGACGCAAATGAATCAGCAGGTCGATTGGCGTGAGGACGTTGTTAACGGCATTATTAAATCGATTGCTTTTGCGGTTTTGGTAGCGGTGGTGGCCTTGTTCCAAGGGTATGATGCCTTGCCGACCTCGGAAGGCGTGAGCCGAGCCACCACGCGCACGGTGGTGCATTCCTCGCTGGGCGTGCTGGGACTGGATTTTATCTTGACCGCCATGATGTTCAATTGAGCGGCTTAACAAACATGAGAGTTTAAGGTACATGATTATGTCACGATGGAAAATGATCGAAATTTGGGTGGGCGCATTCGTATTATTTGCGTTGGTCTCATTGGCGGTAATCGCTTTGAAAGTCAGTAATTTCGAAGGCTTTCAGGATCGTCCGACCTATCAGGTCAATGCGTTGTTCAGCAATATCGGTGGTTTGAAGGTCCGGTCTCCGGTGAAAATCAGTGGCGTGGTCGTCGGGCGTGTTGGAAACATTTCGGTGGACCGCAATACCTATCAGGCACGTGTGGTGATGGATATTTATAAGGATTACAACCAATTGCCGTTGGACACCTCGGCCTCGATTTTGACATCCGGTTTGTTGGGCGACCAATACATTGGCTTGGAGCCTGGAGCGGATGAAGAGTATTTGAGAGACGGTGACCAAATTGATTTGGTGCAACCGGCTTTGGTGTTGGAAGAATTAATCGGTCAATTCCTGACCAAATTCGCGGACAGTGATTCGGAGGCGAAGTGATGCGTTTGTTAAAACAGTTAATGATGTCGGTGATGTTGCTGACGTTGGCATTGGAATCGACGGCTTATGCCGTGGATATTAACCAAAAAGATCCGGAAGTAATGGTGAAGGAACTGTCGGAAACGGTGGTGTCCGAGGTCGATAAACAACGTGCCGATCTGGAGGCAGATCCGCAGAAGGTCAAAGTCTTTGCTAACGAGTATGTGTTGCCGTATGTGGACACACCCAAAATGGCACGTTATGTCATGGGGCAATACTGGAAGCAGGCTTCTGCCAGCCAGCAGAAAGCCTTTACCGAAGCCTTTACCAATACCTTGTTGCGTTCCTATGCCAAGAGCATCTTGAAGTTACGTGTGACGAAAATCGTGGTATCCAAAATGGTGGAAACTCGCCCTGGACGCGCTTCGGTATCGACCGAAGTGACTCAGGCGGACGGTAATGTTTCTACAGTAGTTTATCGGGCTTATTTGAATAAGAATGATCAAAAATGGTTCCTGTACGATGTGTCCATCGAAGGGATCAGTATGTTGTTGAATTACCGTAAGTCTTTCGCATCCGAGTTTCAGAAAAAAGGTATTGACGAAGTCATCGCCGGTTTGAACGCGAAAAACAATGCGAATCAAGATGTCTTGGACGAGGGCTGAGGCTTGTTAGTGGTCAATTTATCCGAGGACACGGCGGCTGTTCTGGAGGGCGAGGTACTTCGCTTGTCGGGCCAGATTGATGCCGGAGTGGTGACCCGTGTTTATGGCCAAGGGTTGAAAAATCTATCCGCGCCGGTCACGGAGGTGGATTGTCATTCTTTGAAAGGGGCGGACTCCACTTGTCTTGCCTTATTGCTGCATTTGCAATCGCGGTTGTCCAAACCGCTTAAAGTGGTGGGCCTGCCGGATGAGCTTCGGGTGCTGGTCGACCTGTATGGATTACAAGACCTGCTTGAATTGGCCTGAACTCGCTGTTCAAGAAAGTTTCTTTCGTGTAATTCAATCAATTATTAAGTATTTAATGTAAAAGGATTTTTATGTCAGCTGCCGCTGTTTCATTTCAAGCCGTTCAAAAGGATTATGGCTCACTGCAAGCGTTGAAAGGCGTTTCGTTTGATGTCAGGCCTGGTTGTTTTTTCGGTTTGTTGGGCCCGAATGGTGCCGGAAAATCGACGTTGATTAACAGTATGGCCGGCTTGGTCAAGCCTTCCGCCGGTCGAATTCTGGTGAATGGTTATGATGTGGAGAAAGAATACCGCCAAGCCCGCCGTTTTCTGGGCGTGGTACCGCAAGAGCTGATTTCCGATCCGTTTTTCACGATTCGCGAATTGCTGGACATTCAAAGCGGCTATTTCGGGTTGAAAAGCCGTGAGCAACGTCTTTGGGTTGACGAATTGCTGGATCGTCTGGCTTTGTCGGACAAGGCGAATGCCATCACCAATGAATTGTCGGGTGGTATGAAACGTCGCGTGTTGATTGCAATGGCGTTGGTACACCAACCACAGGTGTTGGTGTTGGATGAACCGACCGCGGGTGTAGATGTCGATTTGCGCCGAACGTTGTGGGACTTTACCAAGGAATTGCATCAAAAAGGTCACACCATTATTTTGACCACACACTACTTGGAAGAAGCGGAAGCTTTGTGTGAGGAAGTGGCGATTGTTAAAGGCGGTGAGCTGAAAGCGTTGGAGACGACGGGTAAATTATTGTCGCGCCATAACTACCGCTATCTGCGCGTGGTGTTGGAGTCGCCTCAAAAAGTTGACGAGCAGCAATTGTCGGCGTTCTTGAAAGAACGCTTTATTGAACAAGACGCGAATGGATTGATGTTCAAACTGGAAAAAGAAAAGCCTTTGAATCAGATGTTGAGTGCCTTGTCGGAAAGTCATTTGGCAGTGAAAGATTTGACCAGCCGCGACGCGACGCTGGAAGAGGTCTTTTTGGATTTGACGGGAGAGAAATAAGTGGAAATGAATTGGACAGGTTGTTGGGCGCTTTTTGTAAAGGAAGTCCGGCGTTTTTATTCGGTGGCGGTGCAAACCATTTTCGCGCCGGTGGTGTCGTCGTTGTTGTATCTGCTGATTTTCGGTCAGGTGATTGTCACTCAAATCGAGGTGTTTTCCGGGTTGAGTTACAGTCAATTCCTGATTCCCGGTCTGGTGATGATGACGATTCTGCAGAATGCGTTTTCCAACACCTCATCAAGCTTGATTCAGTCGAAAATGCACGGCAACTTGACGTTTGTGATGCTCAGTCCGATTTCGCCGTTCGAGTTTTATCTGGCGTTTGTCGGGGCTTCGATTGTGCGTGGTTTGGCCGTGGGCATCGGTGTGTTGGTGGTGGGCATTGTCGGGTTTGACATCGCCTGGCAGTCGCCGGGCTGGATTTTGCTGTTTGCGGTATTGAGTGCCGCTATTATGGGCGGGGTCGGTATGACAGCCGGGATTTTGTCGGACAAGTACGACCACTTGGCGGCGTTTCAAAACTTCATTATCATCCCTTTGACCTTCTTGAGTGGGGTGTTTTATTCGATTCATGCCTTGCCGGATTTCTGGCAGGCGTTTTCGCACATCAATCCGTTCTTTTATATGGTGGATGGATTTCGTTACGGTTTCTTTGAGCAATCCGACGTATCGGTTTACTTGAGTTTGGCGATTACGGTGTTGTTCTTTGTGCTGATTACGACGATTAATCTGATTTTATTGTACAAAGGCGTTAAAATACGCAATTAATTTTGAGAGGTCTGTCGCTCGGTTGAGTCCGAGTGTAAAAGGGCCGTGAATTCAAGCTGTTGTAGAAAGAAGAATTTGTTATGTCTCCAGAAAAAATCCGTGAAAAAATCCAAGCGGTACTCGATGATGCGCAGGTCACTATGAGTGGCGAAGATTGTAACTTTGCGGTTGAAGTGTCCAGTGCCGCGTTTGAAGGTCAATCGCCTTTGCAGCGTCATCGCATGGTAAACGACATTTTCAAGGATGAATTCGCTACGGGTGAATTGCACGCGCTGTCGATTAAGACCAAATTGCCAGAGTGAGTGAGGAATGGATAAATTAGTCATAGAAGGTCCTTGCCAACTCTCTGGAAGAGTACAGATTTCCGGCGCGAAAAACGCCGCCTTACCCATTTTGATGGGTTGCCTGTTGTCGGAAACGCCGGTGACCTTGTCGAATGTGCCGCACCTGAAAGACGTGACGACTACCATTCAGTTGTTGGCGACGATGGGGGTCGAAGTGATGTTCGACGAGCATTTGAACATTGAAATCGATGCGTCCAATATCACCACCAAAGAAGCACCTTATGAATTGGTGAAGACTATGCGGGCCTCGATTCTGGCTATGGGACCGTTGCTGGCTCGTTTTGGTGAAGCAAAAGTGTCCTTGCCGGGTGGGTGTGCGATCGGTTCGCGTCCGGTTAATATTCACATTGAAGGCATGCAGAAAATGGGTGCCGACATTAAAGTGGAGCAAGGCTACATTATTGCCAAAGCCGACCGTTTGAAAGGCGCCGACATCTCGATGGAACCGGTGACGGTAACGGGGACGGAAAACCTGTTGATGGCAGCGGTATTGGCGGAAGGTCAAACCATTTTGCGCAATGCGGCCCGTGAACCGGAAGTGTCCGACTTGGCGAACTTCTTGAACGCCATGGGGGCGAAAATCAGTGGCATCGATACCGATACGCTGGTGGTTGACGGCGTGGAGCGCTTGCAGGGCGTTTCTTATAAAGTCATTCCCGACCGGATTGAGGCCGGAACCTATCTGGCGGCAGCGGCCTTGACCAAAAGTTGTGTCACCGTGACGCATGTGGTGCCGGAGCATTTGACCGCGGTGCTCGAGAAATTCACCGAAGCCGGCGCCGATGTTTCATGGACGGAAGACACCATTACACTGGATATGCGTGGCCGCGAGTTGAAGCCGGTGAACGTCGTTACGGATCCGTATCCGTTGTTCCCGACCGATATGCAAGCGCAGTTCGTGGTGATGAACAGCATCGCTAAAGGCAAAGCGAAGGTGGAAGAAACCATCTTTGAAAACCGTTTTATGCATGTATCGGAATTGGTACGCATGGGGGCGGATATTCATGTGGAAGGCAATACCGCTTACACCCAGGGTGTCGAACATTTAGTGGGCGCGCCTGTTATGGCGACGGATTTGAGAGCCTCGGCCAGTTTGATTCTCGCCGGTTTGATTGCGCACGGCGAAACGGTGGTGAGCCGCATCTATCATATCGATCGGGGCTATGAACTGATTGAAGAAAAATTCCATAAGCTCGGTGCCCATATTTACCGAGCGAACTGATAAACGAATGAAGAGGACGTTGCCACGGCAACAGACGAAATAATGGCTGATCAATTAACGATAGCGCTCTCGAAAGGGCGAATTTACAAAGATACCTTGCCTTTGCTGGAAGCGGCGAACATTTTGCCGTCCGAAGATCCCAGCAAAAGCCGTAAACTGATTATTCCGACCAACCACGACAATGTGCGCTTGCTGATTGTCCGTGCCACCGATGCGCCGACTTATGTCGCTCATGGCGCGGCGGATATCGGTGTGGCCGGTAAGGATGTGTTGATGGAAGCGCCGACCGACAATTTGAATGAATTGCTGGACCTGCAGATTGCCAAGTGCAAGTTGATGGTGGCGGGGCCGAAAGAAGCTAAACCGCATGGGCATCGTTTGAAGATCGCCACCAAGTACATTCAATCGGCCAAAGCCTATTACGCGGAAAAAGGCCAGCAGGTGGACTTGATTAAATTGTACGGTTCCATGGAAATTGCGCCGTTAATCGACTTGGCGGATAAGATTGTCGATTTGGTCGATACCGGTAATACACTGAAAGCAAATGGCCTGGTGCCGGAAGAGCACATTGCCGATATCAGCTCGCGCTTGATTGTGAACGAGCATGCTTATAAAACCAAATTCAATCAAATTAACGATATTGTTGAGAAATTTAAATCGGCGATTGAATAATCGCCTGACGGTTTGAAGCCGATGGATGAACGGCTTCCTGAAAAGATGGAAATGAAAATGTTGAAAGTTCGAAAACTATTTGCAAACGATGAAGGGTTTAAAGCCGAATTGGAAGCTTTGTTGGCTTGGGAAACGGTTTCCAATGATTCGGTGAATCAGATTGTTAAGGACGTTTTGCGCAATGTCCGTGAAAAGGGTGATGCGGCGCTGCTGGAATACACGGAAAAGTTTGACCGTTTGGCCTTATCGGCCGGCGCGGATTTGGAAATTCCGAAAGCGGAGTTGAAAGCGGCACTGGAGCGCATTCCTGCCGATCAGCGTGACGGTTTGGAATTGTCTGCCAAACGCGTGCGTGACTACCATGAGAAACAAGTGGGTAAATCCTGGTCTTATACCGAAGACGACGGCACCTTGCTGGGGCAGCAAGTCACGGCATTGGATAAGGTTGGCCTCTATGTGCCGGGCGGCAAGGCCGCGTACCCGTCTTCTGTAATCATGAATGCCATCCCGGCGAAAGTGGCCGGTGTGCCGGAGCTGATTATGGTGGTGCCGACGCCGGATGGAGACGTCAATGACATGGTGCTGGCGGCTGCGGAAATCTGCGGCGTGGATCGCGTATTCAAATTGGGCGGCGCCCAAGCGGTGGCGGCCTTGGCGTATGGCACCGAAACCGTTCCGCAAGTGGATAAAATTGTCGGGCCGGGGAATATTTTCGTGGCGACGGCCAAGCGTGAAGTGTTCGGTACCGTCGGCATTGACATGATTGCCGGGCCATCGGAAATTTTGGTGTACTGCGACGGTCAAACCAACCCGGATTGGATTGCGATGGACTTGTTCTCACAAGCGGAGCATGATGAAGACGCACAATCAATTTTGGTGACGCAGGATGCGGAATTTGCCGAGAAGGTCTATGACAGCATGAACCGTCTAGTGAAAACCTTACCGCGTGAAGAAATCATTACCAAAGCCATTACCGACCGTGGTGCCATCATTGTGGTGGACGACGAAGATCAAGCCGTGGAGATGATCAATTACATCGCACCGGAGCATTTGGAGTTGTCGATTGAAGACCCGCAGGCTTTGTTGCCGAAAATTCGCCACGCCGGTGCGATTTTCATGGGCCGTTACACGGCCGAGGCGTTAGGCGATTACTGTGCCGGGCCGAACCATGTGCTGCCGACGTCGCGTACCGCGCGTTTCTCGTCGCCATTGGGCGTTTACGACTTCCAGAAGCGTTCCAGCTTGATTATGTGTTCCGCGGAAGGTGCCAATGTGTTGGGTCAAGTGGCCGGCGTCCTAGCCGATGGCGAAGGGTTGCAAGCGCACGCCGCTTCGGCACGTTATCGTGTGAAAGACTGATTCGTGTTCGATTCATAAAAAATGACCAGGCCTGGTCATTTTTTTTGTCCGCAATATACGCAACCGCTGGGTTGCAGGGGAGAAGCAATGCACATTCACGAACTGACCGAATATTTGGATACCTATCTGCAAGTCGCAGATTTTAAAGATTATGCGCCGAACGGATTGCAAGTGTCCGGTAAAACCGACATCGCTAAAATCGTCACCGGTGTGACCGCTTGTCAGGCGCTGATTGACGCCGCGATTGAGCAAAAGGCGGATGCGATTTTGGTGCATCACGGCTATTTCTGGAAAAATGAACCGGTGACCCTAACGGGCATGAAACAAAAGCGTATCCGCAGTTTGCTGATGAATGACATCAATCTATTGGGCTATCACCTGCCATTGGATGCGCACCCGGTTGTCGGGAATAATGCTATGCTCGGCCAACTGTGGGAACTGGAGGACATCACGCCGGATGCAAAAAGCTTGGTTCGACTGGGGCGTTTGGCCTCTCCGAAGCCGATCAGCGAGTTTATCCAGACGGTGGAAACCACTCTGGATCGCACGCCGTTACATTTACCGGGCGGTCCGGAAACGGTTGAAACGGTGGCTTGGTGCAGCGGCGGGGCGCAAGGCTATATCCAGCAAGCCATTGACTGGCATGCGGATGTGTTTATCAGTGGCGAAGTATCGGAACAAACCACACATCAAGCGCTTGAAAGTGGGGTGCATTACTTAGCGGCCGGGCATCATGCTACCGAGCGTGTCGGGGTGAAAGCGCTGGGTGAAAAGTTAGCGCAAGAATTTGATTTGGAAGTGATTTTTGTGGATATTCCTAACCCGGTTTGACTAAAAACCGACTTGAATGGTCGGTTTATGAACAATTTTTTTTATGCCTATGATTAGTTTTATTTATAAAAATATTTTTAATGGTCATAAATAGATATTGATGTAAGGATTAATTTTGCTTTGGTAAAATAGCCAGCCGCTTTGATTATTTTTAAGGTTTATTCGGGCTTGCCACGGGCTTTGCCGCGAGAAAATTTAAAAATACGATCAACGTATAACGATTAAGAAAATGGACAAAAGAGGAAGTCTCTATGTCGTCAAAAGAGCAGACTGAGAACAAAAACCTGACGCGTCGTAAAGTATTAACGGCCGCGACGGGTGTTTTAGGGGCGGCAGGCGCTACCTTTGTAGCGGTTCCTTTCGTGAGCTCCTGGCAGCCGAGCGAAAAAGCCAAGGCCGCCGGGGCTCCTGTGGATGCAGATTTGAGTTTGTTGTCACCTGGGCAAATGTTGACGGTTTCCTGGCGTGGTAAACCGGTTTGGGTCGTCAGACGGACGACGGAAATGTTGAGCATTCTGCCGACATTGGACAATGAGTTGCGTGATCCGAATTCTGATAACTCGGTGCAACCGGAATATTGTAAAAACGAAGTCCGAGCCTTGAATGAGGAGTACTTGGTCGTCGTCGGTGTCTGTACCCACTTGGGGTGTGCGCCGATGTATCGCCCGGCGGTCGATTCACCGGATATGGCGAAAGGCTGGAAAGGCGGTTTCTTCTGTCCGTGTCACGGTTCCAGCTTTGATTTGGCCGGTCGTGTTTTCCAAGGTGTTCCGGCACCGACTAACCTGGAAATTCCACCTTATCGTTATGTTTCCGATTCGGTCATTAGAGTGGGTGAAAACCCTGAAGAAGGAGTGGTTTGATGCAGACAGAACATAAGAAACCTCAAAACTCTCTATTGGCCTGGTTGGATGCGCGTTATCCGCTTGTCAGCACATGGAACGAGCATGTGGCCGAGTATTACGCGCCTAAGAATTTCAACTTCTGGTATTTCTTCGGTTCACTGGCGCTGTTGGTGCTGGTCAACCAATTCGTCACCGGTATCTGGCTGACGATGAGCTTTAAGCCGAGTGCGGCGGAAGCGTTCAATTCCGTTGAATACATTATGCGCGATGTCGAGTGGGGCTGGCTGATTCGCTACATGCACTCCACCGGAGCGTCGGCGTTCTTCATTGTGATTTACTTCCATATGATGCGGGGGCTGCTCTACGGCTCCTACAAGAACCCGCGTGAGCTGGTGTGGATACTGGGGATGCTTATCTTCCTGGTGTTGATGGCGGAAGCCTTTATGGGTTACTTATTGCCTTGGGGACAAATGTCTTACTGGGGCGCACAGGTCATCATTTCCCTATTTGGAGCCATACCCGTTGTGGGACCGGATTTAGCGGTATGGGTGCGGGGTGACTTCGTCATTTCCGATGCCACTTTGAACCGCTTCTTCGCATTGCACGTCATTGCCTTGCCGTTAGTGTTGGTGATTCTGGTGTTTATGCACATCGTGGCGCTGCATAAAGTCGGATCCAACAACCCGGACGGCGTGGAAATCAAAAAGTATAAAAACGAAAAAGGTTTGCCGATCGACGGCATTCCGTTCCATCCTTACTATACGGTTAAGGATTTGTTCGGAGCGTCCGTCTTCATGTTGCTGTTCGCAATCGTGGTGTTTTATTTCCCGGAAGGTGGCGGCTACTTCATCGAACCACCGAACTTTGAACCGGCGAACCCGTTGAAGACACCGGAGCACATTGCCCCTGTCTGGTATTTCACGCCATACTATGCGGTTTTGCGAGCGGTGCCGGATAAACTGCTGGGCGTTATCGCCATGGGCGCGGCGATTGCAGTGCTCTTCGCCATGCCGTGGCTGGACCGTTGTAAAGTGAAGTCCATCCGTTATCGCGGGGCGTCTTTTAAAGTATTGCTGACCATGTTTGTTGTGAGCTTCTTAGTACTTGGCTGGCTCGGAACGCAGCCGGCGACACCGGAACTGACGAAATTGGCGCGCGTTTTCACCGCGACCTATTTCCTGTTCTTCATTATCTTGCCATTCACATCGGTGAGTGAGAAAACCAAGCCAATTCCGGAGAGGGTCAGTTAACATGAGAAAAATCAGTTCAATTTTCATTTTATGCATGCTTTTCCCGCTGGCCGGTTTGGCCGCTGGCGGTCCGGCATTGGATTTGGAAAAGGCCGATAACAGCCTGGAAGACAAGGACTCGCTGAAACGCGGTGCGGTTTTGTTCTCAAACTATTGCATGGCGTGCCACTCGGTGAAATACCTGCGTTATAACCGTATCGCCCGCGATTTCGGTTGGACCGATGAAGAAGTGGTCGAAGCGATGACTTACGGTCAGAACCGAGCGGTGGACAACGTCACTACGCGTATGTTGCCGGGCGTTGATGAAGAAGTACTTGGTACCAAAGTCCCGGACTTGTCGCTGATGGCGCGTTTGAAAGGCTCCGATTACATCTACAGCTTCATGCGAGGTTATGAGCTGGATGAAAAGACTGGGGAATGGGATAACCGCCTGTTGCACGGCACGGTCATGCCGCATGTCTTGGAAGGCATGCAGCGTCACATGTCGGCCGAAGAGTTCAAGCAGGCCACGCGCGATATCACCAACTTCTTGGAGTACGCGGGGGAACCGGCTAAACTGCAGCGTCACGATTTGGGTTGGAAGGTCATTCTCTTCCTATTGGTCCTGATTCTGTTGACCTATTTATTGAAAAAAGAATACTGGCGAGACATCAAGCATTGATCGCTGTTTTCGAAAGCCCGCTTTGCGGGCTTTTTTGTTTAGGTGATGTCTGAAATGGCTAAAAAAGTGAAACTGGCGTATGTCTGCACCGAGTGTGGTGCCGATTACGCGCAATGGCAAGGACAATGTACGGCCTGCGGTGAATGGAACTCTTTGAAAGAGTTTAAGGTCTCCGCCTCCAAAACCAAAGCCTCGGGGCGGGCGCAAACCGTCGGTTATGCCGGTGCATCCGAGCAAACCGTGATGTCGGTCAATGAAGTCGAACTGTCGGAAGTCCCGCGCATCGATTCCAGCCTGTCCGAGCTGGACCGAGTGCTGGGTGGCGGTATTGTACCGGGATCGGTGGTGTTGATTGGTGGTGACCCGGGCGTCGGCAAGTCGTCCTTACTCCTACAGGTGTGCTGTCAATTGAGCCAGAGTCAAAAAGTGCTTTATGTCACCGGTGAAGAATCCTTGCAGCAGGTGGCTATGCGTGCCAAACGCATGAATCTGCCGGAAGACAAACTGCGTTTGCTGACGGAAACCGATGTGGAAGCCATCACCATGGCGGCGCAAACCGAACAGCCTAGAGTGATGGTGGTCGATTCGATTCAGACCATGCAGTTGGGCGATGTCAGCAGTGCGGCGGGTGGCGTGTCACAAGTGCGCGAATCGGCCGCGTACCTGACGCGTTTCGCCAAACAGAATCAGATTATGGTCTTCTTGGTCGGTCACGTGACCAAATCCGGTGAAGTCGCCGGCCCGCGGGTCTTGGAGCACATCGTCGATACGGTGCTGTTTTTGGAAGGGCAGTCCGATAGCCGCTTTCGAACGTTACGTGCTATCAAAAACCGTTTTGGCGCCGTCAATGAATTGGGCGTGTTCGCCATGACCGATAAGGGCATGAAGCAAATCAAAAATCCGTCGGCGATTTTCTTGTCTCGCGCGGAAGAACCGTCGCCCGGTTCGGCAGTGATGGTGCTTTGGGAAGGTTCTCGGCCGTTGTTGGTGGAAATTCAAGCCTTGGTGGACGAATCTCCCTACGGCGCGCCGAAACGGGTAACGGTCGGCTTGGAGTACAACCGTCTCTCGATGTTGCTGGCCGTGTTACACCGTCATGCCGGGGTGCAGGCTGGGGATCAGGATGTTTACGTCAATGTGGTGGGCGGCGTGAAGGTCAGTGAGACCAGCGCTGACCTGGCCGTATTGTGTGCGATTGTCTCCAGCTTAAAAAACAAAGTATTGCCTCAGGATTTAATCGTGTTTGGTGAGGTGGGTCTGTCCGGCGAAATTCGGCCGGTTTCCAGCGGGCAGGAACGCATTCTCGAAGCCGCCAAGCACGGTTTTAAAAAAGCCATTGTGCCGAATGCCAATATTCCGAAAGGCGGCGTGCCCGGTATGGAAGTCATCGGCGTCTCGACGCTTCAGCAGGCGTTGGCGCAAATTTAGGCCACGTCTACGGAGTTTTACCCCGTTCTATTGCAGGGGATTTCATGTAGAATAGCCCTATATCTTCCCAATCACGGCAGGTGATATCAGGCTATGACACATCAATCCACCGGGCTGGACGCCATTCACCTTGGAGACGTTGAACTCGCTTCGGCCGTGGTGCAGTCTCGCGGCGAAGCGGAATGGTGGATTGAGTCGCAAAATGACGCCGCCAAGGCCATTTGGGGCGATTACGACATCTCGCAGGACATCTCCTTGCGCTTATCGCTGTTGGAAGCCGACAAAAAACGCATTCCCAGCAGTTTTCTGCATAAAATTCCCGGTAATATCCAGTCGTTACGTTTCATTGTGACACCGTACCAAGGCCGTTTGTTGGTACAGTTTTTTCCCGATTTTTCCGAACACCATTCCGAAGACGACGGTATTTTCGATTTCTATGAAACTGTTCTGGAAGCTTCCCATAATGGTGTGTTTGATTTTAACTTGACCGACGAAACGGTCAAATACAGTCGTAATGTCCATGAAATCTGCGGCGTCACCGTATCCGATTTGGGGCGTACCAAATCCGATTTCTTTAAACGCATCCACCCGGATGATATCGAGGCGGTGGACGAAGCGCTGGAAATGCATCTGGAAACCGCTTGGCCGTTTGAAGTGGAGTTTCGTTTCAAAACAGCGATGGGCATTTACATCTGGTTGCAAAGTTGTGGTAAGGCAATCAAAGATACCGAAGATGATGAAGCAGTGCGTTTTGTCGGCAATCTGGTCAATATTTCCGAACGAAAATTTGTCGAAGACATGGTGAAGCAACGTGAACAACTGGTTGAACAAATCATCGACAGCTTGCCGATTAGCATTTACGTAAAAGATGACAAAGGCTGTTTCCGCTTTTTCAGCGAGCAAACCGAAAAAGATACCGGCATCGATCGTGCCATGGCCATCGGTAAAACCGATTATGAAATTTTCCCGATTGAGCAGGCCAGACAATCGGCCTTGCAAGATCAGCAGGTGGTCGAATCCGGACGCTTGATGGTCACCGAAGAACCGGTGCAATTGCCGAACGGTGAATGCCGTTGGTTAATGCAGGGGAAAGGTCCGATTACCATTTACGAAGACGATTCGGTCAAAAACTGGCTACTCGGTTTCTCGCTCGACATCACCGAGCGTAAATTGGCGGAAGATTTACAGCGTGATGCGAAAATCGCCGCGGAAGAAGCGGTACAAACCAAGTCCGAGTTTTTATCGGTGATGAGCCATGAAATCCGCACACCGTTGAACTCGGTGATCGGGACGGCGCAACTGTTGCAGGACATGGTGCTGGAGGACGAACAAAAGCATTACGTTGATATGATTCGCCACTCCGGTGAGCATCTGTTGCAGTTGATTAACGATATTCTTGATTTCAACAAGCTGGAAGCCAATAAGGTGGAGCTGGAATCGGCGGCGTTCGACTTGTCGACGTTGGTCGGCAGCATTCTGGATATGAATCGTCTGTTGGCGGATAAAAAGGGCCTCAAGCTTTCGGAACACTATTCGGATGGCTTGTCGGCGTTTTACCTCGGTGATGCGGCACGCGTACGGCAGATCCTTTTGAATCTGGTCGGTAATGCGTTGAAATTCACCTCGGAAGGGGAAATATCGATTCGGGTTCGGCCGACTGAGAGCAAACGCGTGCGCTTTGAGGTGACGGATTCCGGCATTGGCATTCGCCCTGAGCAAATCGATAAATTGTTTTCTGCGTTCACGCAAGCCGATGCGTCCACCACACGCCAATTCGGTGGGACAGGGTTGGGCTTGTCCATCTGTAAAAAGCTGGTGGACATGATGGGCGGTGACATCGGCATTGACAGTGAATATGGCCAAGGCAGCACCTTCTGGTTCGAATTGCCGCTGGTACCGGCCAAAGCGCCGGAAAAACCGGTGGAGGTGTCACCGGAAATGGAAACGGCACCGTTGAATATTCTGGTGGCGGAAGACAATTTGCCGAATCAGTTATTGGTGAAAGCCATTTTGTCGAAACTTGGGCATCAGGTGTTGGTGGTCGGTAACGGGCTGGAAGCGGTTCAGTCCGTGGAAACGGCCGAGTCACCCTTTGATGTGGTACTGATGGATATGCAGATGCCGGAAATGGACGGGCTGACAGCCACTCAGCATATTCGGGAATTACCGTCCAGCCGGGCGAGTGTGCCGATCATCGCCTTGACCGCCAATGCGCTCAGCGGAGATCGTGAAAAAGTTTTGGATGCTGGTATGAACGATTATCTGACTAAGCCGATTGATGTATCGCAGTTGAAGCGGTTATTGAATGTTTGGGGTACGGCCAATCAGCGATTGCCGGGGTTTGAGTAAAAACGCCCAGGCCTGGGCGTTTTCAGTATTTAGTTGGCGTGTTGATAATCCTGCAAGATTTGAAACCAGTCGTCGAATAGCGCCGGTGTGGTCGCGGCCACAGCGGAACGCTTGACCACTTCCGACACCAAAACGGTTTCGCCCGTCAAGGTAGCGCTTTTGCCGCCGGCTTCATTCAAAATCAGCCAGCCGGCGGCGTAATCCCAGATGTTTTGGGCGCCGTGGCAATAAAGTTGACCGCGTCCTGCGGCGACCCAACACCAGTCTAATGCCACGGAACCGATACTGCGCTGCGACGCATAAGGCGGTTTCAATACCAGCTCGGTTGACAACGGCGCCTGCAATCGTTTGAAATCGACGAGTCCGATGCACTTCTTCAATTCCGTTTTGGCGGTTTGCGCGATAAGCGCGCGGTCGTTCAATTCCGCGCCTTGGCCTTTGCGTGCCGCAAACAGCTCGTCACGGTCCGGGTCGTACACCATGCCCAGTTTGACATCGCCCTGGATGATCAAGGCCAGCGAGACGCTGTAAACCGGAATGTCGCTGGCGAAGTTGCTGGTGCCATCGACCGGGTCGAGAATCCAGCAACCGTTATCGGAGGCGAGGGCGTCTTTTTGCTCTTGAGCCGAAGATTCCTCGCCCAAAAAGGTGAATTGCGGCCAGTGTTCGTTCAGGAAGGCTTCGGTGGCTTTTTGCATTTCGGTATCGGCTTCGGTCAATACCGAGCCGTCGGCTTTGGTGGACGCATCCACATGACGGAAACGCGGCAGTACTTCCTGCTGTGCAAGCTGCTTGATGCCGTTTTTCAGTGTTTGCCAGGCCTGGTCGTTTTCGAAAATAAAAGACATAACTTTCCTTGGTTATTTGAAGCGCAGTGTCGGGTCGACCTGCGTCAGTTTGACTTTTTCGATGGCGTGTTTGGAGGTTTCGGTCACTTCCAGAATGTAGTTGTCGACCTTCAAGCAGGTGCCGACTTCCGGCAAAGTCTCCAATTCTTCCTGAATCAGACCGTTCAGCGTTTTCGGGCCATCGGTCGGCAAGTCGAACTGGTAAGTTTTATTCAGGTCGCGAATGAATTCCGACGCATCGAAGGTGATGGAACCGTCCTGGTGCATCGCCACTTTAGTGAAGGCTTTTTCGCGGGTGTCGGTGCTGAATTTCCCGACGATTTCTTCCAGCAAATCTTCCAGCGTCAGCAGGCCTTGCAGGTTGCCGTATTCGTCCACAATCAGCGCCATGTGGCGCTTGTGCTTGTTGAAGCTGGACAACTGGATGTTCAAGGTCGTAGTTTCCGGAATGAAATAGCCCGGACGCGTCGCCTTGATGATGTCCTTCAGTGACAGGTCAGGTTTGGTCAATAACGGCAGCGCTTTACGCAGGTTGATGACGCCCAGTAAATCCTCGTCCATGTTTTCGCGGTACACCGGAATGCGTGTGAACGGCGATTTGAGGATGGTTTTAACGATTTCTTCCATTGGTTGGCTGACGTCAATGGCGTAAATATCCTGTTTCGGAATCATTACGTCTTCCACGGTGATGCTTTCCAATTGCATGATGCCGTTGAGCATGGTGCGGTATTGTTTCGGCAAGCGCCCGGTGGCTTCGTTGATCAGGGTTTGCAGTTCTTCACGGCTCAACGCATGATCGTCGTCTTCTCGATCGGACACTTTTACGCCGAACAGACGCAGGAAGTTGTTGGCGAAAAAATTCACCATCCAGACCAGCGGCGACAGCACTTTCAATAACGGCTCTAGAAAATAGGCCGCGGGATAGGCGATTTTTTCAGGGTAAAGTGCGGCCAAGGTTTTCGGGGCCACTTCGGAAAAGACCAGAATGACCAGCGTCAATAGTCCGGCGGCCAAAGCAATACCGGCTTCGCCGATCAATCGCATGGCGATGATGGTGGCGACGGACGACGCGAAAATGTTCACGAAGTTGTTGCCGAGCAAAATAACGCCCAGCAAGCGATCCGGCGATTCCAGCAAACGCTGAACCTTGATGGCGCCTTTGTGGCCTTCTTTGACTTTGTGTTTCAGGCGGTATTTGTTCAGCGCCATCATTCCGGTTTCGGAACTTGAAAAAAGCGCGGACAGGATGATGAGTAAGATTAGGATCCCGAAGAGGACCGAAATGGGAATACTGTTCAAGATGATTCTTTTGGGTAGTTAATCGAAAGGAAATTATAGCGATTCTGAAAGGGATTCGCCATGACATTTTTGCGACAGGGATGCGTGATGTTTTTGCGGCTTGAAAGCCGGGTTTATCCAGGCTGAAAAGCGCCTCAGCCTTTGGCGTGCATCATGAAGTTCAGAACGATTTCGGTGCCGATGTAACTCAGAATCAGCAGGAAATACGCCCAGATGGTGTAATAAGCGGCTTTTTGACCGCGCCAACCAAACTGAAAGTGGCCGAAAATCAACAGGCCGTAGGTCAGCCAAGCCAGGATGGCGAAGAAGGTTTTATGCACCAGGTGTTGTGCGAAGATGTCTTCCATAAAGAAGACGCCGCTCAGAAGTGCAAAGCTCAAGAAGATGAACCCGATAATGACCAGCTGAATCAGAGTTTTTTCCATGATTTGCAGCGGCGGCAGGTTCTTGAAAACAATGCTTAATTGGCGTTTTTGGAAGCGTCTTTCCTGGATGGCGTACAGGGTGGCTTGCGCCGCCGCCAACCCCATAATGCTGTAAGCGGTAATGGAAATCAGGATGTGGCTGCCCAGCGCCAAAGGCAAGGGTTGGAAGCTGGAATTGATAAAGGGCAATAAGGTGGTTAACGCCGCTAACGGAAAGATAAAGATACCGAGGTTTTCAGTGGCTTTATTGATGTTGGTAATCAGCAAAATGACCACGGCAATCCATGAAATGAGCGACAGCCCGGTACCGAAGCGGAACATAATCATGCCGTCACTGAACAAGTGACCGGAAAATGAAATTAAATGGACAGCGGCGGCGAGGGCGGCAATCAGCAATAATTTATGGCGGTTGAAATTTGCCGCTTCGCTCTCGTCACTTTTAAAGCGTTGCCACAGGATGTGGGTGGCATACAGATAGAGCAAACTGGAAAAAAGTGCGATGAAAACGCTGATGGTCATTCTGATCCTTCCGGTTTTGAGTGATAGCCGGGTCGCCGCTTCGGCTGAAAAAATCCAATGAAAATCCCGTGCTATCTTAGATATTTGGTGACTAAAGCCGTATAATATCGAAAATCAGAATTAAATGAAACGAAATTCAGCATAATTCCTTAAAGCCCGCCGCTTTCAACCTTTTCAGGCGGGTGAAATGGAATTCAGTTGCCACGAATTCGTATAGGGAAAAACTATGTTTGATAATCTATCGGATCGTCTGTCCAAATCGTTTAAAGCGATTACCGGTCAAGGACGTTTAACGGAATCCAATATCAAAGACGCATTGCGAGACGTACGTCGCGCGCTGTTGGAAGCCGATGTGGCCTTGCCGGTGGTGAAAACCTTTATCGACAAGGTTCAGGAAAGAGCCATCGGTCAGGAAGTGTCCACCAGCCTGAATCCGGGCCAAGCGTTCATCAAAATTGTACGCGAGCAGTTAACCGAGGTGATGGGGCAGGAAGCCGAGTCCCTGAATTTCAATGTCGAACCGCCGGCCGTTATTATGATGGCCGGTTTGCAAGGGGCGGGTAAAACCACCTCGGTCGGCAAGTTGGCGCGTTGGTTAAAAGAGCGTGAAAAGAAAAAAGTCATGGTGGTGTCGGCGGACGTTTATCGTCCCGCAGCCATCAAGCAGTTGGAAACGCTGGCTGAACAAATTGATGTGGTGTTTTACCCGTCTTCTGCCGATCAGGATCCGGTTGATATTGCCAATAATGCTCGTGCCGAAGCGCGTAAGCAGTTTGTGGATGTGTTGATTCTCGATACCGCCGGTCGTTTGCACATTGACGACGACATGATGCAGGAAATCCAGCGTTTGCATACGGCGGTGAAGCCGGTGGAAACCTTGTTTGTGGTGGACGCCATGACGGGGCAGGATGCGGCGAATACCGCGAAAGCCTTTGACGAAGCGTTGCCGTTGACCGGTGTGATTCTGACCAAAACCGACGGGGATGCTCGCGGTGGTGCGGCCTTGTCGATTCGTGAAATCACCGGTAAGCCGATTAAGTTTATCGGGGCCGGTGAAAAAACCGAAGCGTTGGAGCCGTTTCATCCAGACCGTATGGCCGGACGCATTCTGGGCATGGGCGACGTACTCAGCTTGATCGAAGAAGCCGAAACCAAAATCGATCAGAAAAAAGCGGCTAAATTTGCCAAAAAAATTCAGAAATCCGGTCAATTCGATTTGGAAGATTTTCTGGAACAATTGCAGCAGATTAATCAGATGGGCGGCGTTGGCGGCCTGATGGGGAAACTGCCGGGCATGGGGCAGATAAAAGAGCAGGTGAATAATCAAGCGATGGAAAAAGACTTCAAGCGTCTGGAAGCGATTATCTATTCGATGACGCCGCAAGAACGTGCGCACCCGGCTATCATTAAAGGCTCGCGTAAAAAACGTATTGCGGCCGGTTCGGGAACGTCGGTGCAGGACATCAATAAGCTGATGAAGCAGTTTACGCAAATGCAGAAAATGATGAAAAAAGTCTCCAAAGGCGGCATGAAAAACATGATGCGCGGTATGGCGGGCAAAATGCCACCGGGCATGGGCGGAATGTTGCCGCCGGGCATGCGTTAAGTCTTTTCGGCGTTGTGACATCCATATAAAAAAACCGCCAGGCCTGGCGGTTTTTTTATGTCTGAAACGTCGTTTCGGTTTCGGGTTTAAGCGGTTTGTTTGGAATGCTTTCGGGCGTGTTTGACGGCGTACATTTTTTCGTCGGCGGCATTCAACAAACTGTCCGCGTCATGGCCGTCTTCGCCATAACAGCTATAACCCACACTGGCGCGTACTTTAATCCGGTTTTGTTTAATTTGCATCGGTTTTTCAATCGCTTCTTCAATGCGGGTGATGATGTACTCGATGTCGGCATGAGTTAACTGGCCGCCGAGCAAAATCGCGAACTCGTCTCCGCCCAGACGGAATAGCACATCATTGCTGCGCAAGAGATGCTGCATCCGTTTGACGGCGATTTTCAAGACTTCATCTCCGGTCTGATGACCGTATTCGTCATTGATGGGCTTGAAGCCATCCAAGTCAATAAAGATAAACGCTGCGCCTTGCTTTTGCCTGAAGGTTTCTCGGGTGATGCTGCCCAGTGAGGTGCGGTTATAGGCGCCTGTCAGCTGGTCGAAATAAGCCTGAGCCAAAAGGGCTTGACGCTGTTTGTAACGGTTCAGGGTGTTTTGGTACAACAGGTATAGGCTGACGGCACTTAAAAGCATTAAGGTTGCGGCAATCAAAATATAACGGCTTTGCATGGAGCCAATCGCTTCATCCAACGTGGTTTGGGGTAAGTACGTTACCAGTTTCCAGCTGTTGAAATCCGGGGTAAAAGCGCTTAAAGAGAGCGCGTGATTGAGCTTGTCGTTGGTGTGTTTAATGCGTTCGAAATCAATGGTTTCGAAGTTGAAGATGCCTTCCGGGTGATCTAGGCGGCCGCTTTTTTGGTTGGTTATCCTCTCCCAGACGTCCGGAAAGGTGTTGCTGAAACGGGTGTCTTGGTGTTCCGGAAACATAAAGCCCCATTCCAAGTCTGGATGCGGAGCCTTAATCCAGTAACCGGCGTGGTTTAACAGCATGAGCTGGACATTGCCATCACTGTACTTGCTGAGCACATTGATCAGTTCTTGGGCCAGGTAGTTCACAATGACGACCGAAGTTAATTGGTTGTTTTGGTCATACACCGGCGTGGCAAAGCGCATCATCGGCTTATAAGGGCGTTCAATTTCACCGTGTTCGACATTCAGGTCAATCGGACTAATGTAAACGTGGCCTTTCGGCACTTCCAGCGCTTCTTGATAATAATAACGGTGGCGCTTGTCCTGCAGCTCGTTCTGGGGAACGATGTAAGGTTTGTTTTCCACATGGTTGATACGGATTTGTTCCATGCCGTTCGGGCCAAGGACGCGTAGCTGGTCGTAAATCGGTTTGATGGCGGAAATGTTTTCCAGCAGTTGTTTGGTCTGTGACATGGCCATTCCCGGTGAGTTTTCCAGGTAGGCTTCGTGCATTTTGGCAATGAACAGTGTGTCTTGAATCACGTCGCTGACGAGGTAGACCAATTCTTCCAGAATGACGTCCAGCTTAGACGGGGAGATGGATTCGGTGGAGTGGATGAAGACCTGTTTGTCTTCTTGATAGTAATGCCAGGAGAGGCTTGCAATCAAAATGGCAAGTGCGCCCATGCCGACGATGAGACCTTGTTGGATGCGTCGGAGGGTGTTTTTATCTTTCCGGCCTTGGTGGGAAATGTCGAGATTAGATTTCATTCGAAAATATGCGTACAACTAGTTGTTTTATTGTTATTTTTTCTGTCTTGACAGGATTTTATTATACCGCTGAACGGGTTTCGTTGTGGCGCTTTTCCGACCAGGCCTGGTGGTTATTTGTCTTTTAAACTGATAATGGGCCAGTTGCGCTCTTGCGCATAAGTGGCCAATGTCGCGTCGCAATCCACGGCCACCGGGTTTTCCACGATGTCCAGCAGGGGAATGTCGTTCTGTGAATCGGAGTAAAAGTAACTGCCGGATAAGTCATGGTGGTTGCAAATCAGCCATTCATTCAAACGGGTGACTTTGCCCCCTTGGAAAGACGGTGTGCCCGCCACTTCACCTGTGTAGCGGTTGTCTTTCATTTCCGGGTCGGTGCCGATCAGGTTTTCAATGCCGTAAAGTTCGGCGATCGGACGAGTGACGAAACTGTTGGTGGCGGTAATGATCAGCAGTGTATCGCCTTTGGCGCGGTGTTCGTCCACCAAAGATTGCGCTTTAAGCTGGTAAATCGGACGGATAAAGCTTTCCATGAACTCGTTATGCCAGGCATTTAGGGTCGCCATGTCGTGTTTCGACAGAGGATCGAGCGAAAAACGCTGATAAGCCATAATGTCGAGCGTACCGTTTTTATAATCTTCGTAGAATTGGTCGTTTTGGGTTTGATAATAGGTTTTATCCACGACGCCTTTTTCGACGAGAAATTTCCCCCAAAGGTAGTCGCTGTCGCCATTGATGAGCGTGTGATCCAAGTCAAAGATTGCTAAAGCCATAATTTTGTTCAGTTTATTCCGGTTAAAAACGAAGCGCTATTTTAGCCTATTTCAACCGTTATTCCGAAGTTTATTCCGATGGTGGGCAGAGTGCCGGTCTGAAAGAAAACAACGGAATTTGTGTCGTTGGGAAGGGTGTTTGGATCGCTTTTCGACATTTTACGAACAAAGCTTTGTGAAAAGAGATTGAAACAAAAGGCATTTTCTTGCAATAATTAACGGTATTGAATATTGAAAAATAAAAAGAATACCAAAGGGTCAACCGTGATTGATGAAGAGGGATACCGCTTAAATGTGGGTATCATTATCGTAAATAAAGAAGGAAAGCTGTTTTGGGGAAAACGCTTACACCAGGAAGCCTGGCAGTTTCCGCAAGGCGGGGTTCGTGAAAATGAAACGCCGCAGCAAGCTGTTTTCCGTGAATTGAGAGAAGAGGTTGGCTTGGAACCGTCCGATGTCCGAGTGCTTGGGCGTACACAGGATTGGTTGTCATACGACTTGCCAAAGCATTTGATCCGTCATTACAGCCAGCCGGTGTGCATCGGCCAAAAACAGATTTGGTTTTTGCTGGGCATGTTGAGCGAAGAGGACAAGATTGATTTGAACACCCATGAAACGCCGGAGTTCGAAGGTTGGAGTTGGGTAGACTACTGGTTGCCGGTGCAAAACGTAGTGGAGTTCAAACAATCGGTTTACCAGCAGGCGCTAACGGAGCTGGAAGAACACCTCAATACATTCTGGATCAAAGAACACGCTTAACTTCGCGTCGACTTTGGTCGACTGACCTGCCTTTTTGTTCCCGTAATGGGAACCGCTTTTCTATATTTTCGCATTTTAAATCAAAATATTAACGACATTTCAGGAATCGATAAGCGTCGAAAGGGCGCTTAAAGCGCATCCTTCGTTAGGAAAACTAGGTAAAAAATGTTATGATGCCAGCGCATTTAATTTGAACTAGTGTAGTGTAATAGCTACGCCACAGGGAGACGTACGTCCCCAAACCTGAAAAGTTCAGACGTTTTGGAAATACTAAGTAGCTGGAAACCAAAATGGATTTGTTGGCGGTAGACGTAAGAACTACGTTCTACTGAATGGCTTCAGGAAAACCCAGCCCCTGAAGCAGGTTTGAACCAACCAAAGAGGTTAATTTTTTATGAACGATAAGTTCGTTGATCAAGATCCACAAGAAACACAAGAGTGGATCGATGCATTAGAGGCGGTCGTCTCTTTCGAAGGCTCCGACAAGGCGCAACACATTATTGGCTCCTTGATCGAGAAAGCCCGTGTCCACGGAATCGACATTCCTTATTCCGCAAACACCCCTTACATCAACACCATTGCACCGGAAGAGCAAAGCAACTATCCGGGTGATGTTGGCCTGGAACGCAAACTCCGCGCCTTGTTGCGCTGGAATGCCATGGCAATGGTGACGCGTGCGAACAAAACCACCAGTGTCGGGGGGCATATCGCGTCTTATGCATCCAGCTGTACTTTGTATGAAGTCGGGATGAACCACTTCTTCAAAGGGCCAAAACACGAACAAGGTGCCGATATGGTGTTCTTCCAAGGGCACACCGCACCGGGGATGTACGCACGTTCGTTTATGGAAGGGCGTCTGGAGGTGGATCAACTGCATAACTTCCGTCAGGAAGTCGACGGCAACGGCTTATCGTCTTACCCTCACCCTTGGTTGATGCAAGATTACTGGCAGTTCCCAACCGTTTCCATGGGCTTGGGGCCTTTGATGGCCATTTACCAAGCACGTTTCATGAAATACATGCAAGCACGCGGCTTGTCCGAAACCCAAGGCCGTAAAGTCTGGGCGTTCCTGGGCGACGGTGAAATGGACGAACCGGAATCCCGTGGTGCTTTGCAGCTGGCCAAACGTGAAAACCTGGACAACCTTATTTTCGTCATCAACTGTAACCTTCAGCGTCTGGACGGACCGGTTCGAGGCAATGACAAAATCATTCAAGAACTGGAAGGGGTTTTCCGTGGTGCCGGTTGGAATGTTATTAAAGTCATTTGGGGCTCCGGCTGGGATCGTCTGTTGGCGAAAGACACCACCGGTAAACTGATCGAGCGTATGGGTGAAGTCGTGGACGGTGAGTACCAGGCTTACAAAGCCAAAGACGGTGCTTTCGTGCGCGAACACTTCTTCGGTAAATATCCGGAAACCGCCGAACTGGTCAAAGACATGACCGACGACGAAATTTTCCGTCTGACGCGCGGTGGCCACTCGCCACGTAAGATTTACAACGCTTACAAGCGCGCGACCGAAACACAAGGACAACCAACGGTCATCCTGGCGAAAACCATCAAAGGTTACGGGATGGGCAAATACGGTGAAGCGGCCAACACCGCTCACCAACAGAAAAAACTGGATCAGGAAGGGCTGAAATACTTCCGTGACCGTTTCTCGGTGCCGGTTTCCGACGAAGAACTGGAAAAAGACATTCCGTTCCACCGTCCGGACGAAAACTCCGACATCATCAAATACATGAAAGAACGCCGTGAAGCCTTAGGCGGTGAATTGCCAGCGCGTCAAGACAACGCCGAGCCTTTACCGGTTCCAGAATTGTCGGCGTTCAAAATGCTGACCGAAGGCACCGAAGATCGTGAAATGTCCACGACCATGGCGTTCGTTCGTATCATCTCCATCCTGTTGCGTGACAAGAAAATCGGGCCACGTTGTGTGCCGATTATTCCGGATGAAGCACGTACTTTCGGGATGGAAGGTCTGTTCCGTCAAGTTGGTATCTACGATCCGGCCGGACAGCTTTACGAGCCAATGGATTCCGACCAATTGATGTGGTACAAGGAAGCCGCCAACGGGCAAGTGTTCCAAGAAGGGATTAACGAAGCCGGCGCCATGTCCAACTGGATCGCGGCGGCCACCGCTTACGCCAACTACGGCGTGAGCATGGTGCCTTTCTATATTTACTACTCCATGTTCGGTTATCAGCGTATTGGTGACTTGGCGTGGGCGGCCGGGGATTCCCGCGCTCGTGGTTTCCTGATGGGCGGAACCGCCGGTCGTACCACGCTGGAAGGCGAAGGTTTGCAACACCAGGACGGCCATAACCTGATTCAATTCGACCAGGTTCCGAACTGTATTTCCTACGACCCGACCTTCGCTTACGAAATGGCGGTCATCATCCGTGACGGTATTCGTCGTATGTTCCATGATAAGGAAGACGTTTATTACTACATCACGTGCATGAACGAAAACTACTCGCATCCGGCCATGCCGGAAGGATCGGAAGAAGGCATTCTGAAAGGGCTGTACTCCTTCAAGAAATCCGATGCGAAGCACAAAAACAAAGTACAACTTATGGGCTCCGGCACCATCTTCCGCGAAGTCATTGCGGCGGCGGAAATGCTGGAATCCGAATGGGATGTCGCCGCGGATATCTGGGCGGCCCCAAGTTTCAACCTGTTGCGTCGCGACGGGATTGAAACCGCACGCTGGAATGCGTTGCACCCAACCGAGACACAAAAACTGTCTTACTGTGAAGCCACTTTATCTGGTTCGGAAGGGCCATTTATTGCGGCCACCGACTATATTCGCGATTACCCGAACCGTATCCGCGAATATGTTCCAGGTGAATTCTATGTACTCGGGACCGACGGCTTTGGACGTTCCGATACACGTGAACAACTGCGTAAGTTCTTCGAAGTGGACCGCTACTATGTTGTCGTGGAATCTTTGAAAGCGTTGGCCGATGCGGGCAGCATCAAGCCGGACGTTGTTCAGAAAGCAATTGAGAAATACGGGATTGATAGTGAAAAACCATACCCGGTTCATGCTTGATTACACGTGTCGATAAGACATGGGTCGTGAAAACGGCCTGAAGAATTCACATTCGGTTCGCCCACGGCGAGCCGAATCCAAAAAGGAATAAAAAAATGGCTACACAGCAAATTAATATCCCGGATATAGGTGATTTTGATTCCGTCGAAGTCATCGAAGTATTGGTTGCCGAAGGGGATGTGGTCGCGGTGGACGATTCTCTGGTAACGTTGGAATCGGACAAAGCCACCATGGAAATCCCATCTCCAGTCAGTGGTAAAGTGACCAAAGTCACGGTCAAAGTGGGTGACAGTGTCGCGGAAGGCGATTACATTCTAGACATCGAAGCCGACAAAGCGGCGGCGGAAGAAGCACCGAAAGCCGAAACGAAAAAAGAAGAACCTGTTCAAGAAGCGCCTAAAGAGGCTCCAAAAGCCGCCGCACCGGCGGAAAAGCCAGCGCCACAAGAAACCAAAGCACCAGCGCCTAATGTGCCGCCTGTGCCGAAGCCGGTCAATGCTCAGTCCATGGGCGCGGCTTATCACGCGTCGCCATCGGTGCGTGCTTTCGCGCGTAAATTGGGCGTGGACCTGAATGCCGTCACCGGCACCGGGCCAAAAGGACGCATCCAGCAAAACGACGTCGAAGCCATGATCAAATCGGTCATGCAAGGTTCGGCCGCGGCTTCCGGCCAGCCACAAGGCGGCGCGGGCATTCCAGCCGTTCCGGAAATCGATTTCAGCCAATTCGGTGAAACCGAAACCGTCGAACTGGGTCGCATCAAGAAAATCTCCGGTAAGTTCCTGCAAACCTCTTGGTTGAATGTGCCGCACGTCACGCAGTTTGACGAAAGCGACATCACCGAGATGGATGCTTTCCGTAAGAGCATGAAAGCCCAGGCCGAAAAAGCCGGAGTCAAATTGACGCCGCTGGTGTTCGTCATGAAAGCCGTGGTCAAAGCCTTGCAGGAGTTCCCGAACTTCAACGCCTCCTTGTCGCCGGACGGTCAATCCATTATCAAGAAGCATTACTACAACATCGGTGTCGCGGTCGATACGCCGAACGGCTTGGTCGTTCCAGTCGTGCGCGATGTCGATCAAAAAGGCATCTTCGATTTGTCCAAAGACCTGATGGAACTGTCCGCCAAAGCGCGTGACGGCAAACTGACCCCGGCGGATATGTCCGGCGGCTGTTTCACCATCTCCAGCTTGGGCGGCATCGGCGGCACGCAATTCACGCCAATCGTCAATGCACCGGAAGTCGCCATCATGGGCTTGTCCAAAGCCAAGATGCAACCGGTCTGGAACGGCGCAGAATTTGAACCGCGTTTGGTGATGCCATTCAGCGTGTCTTACGACCACCGCGTTATCGACGGGGCGGAAGGCGTGCGCTTCACCACCACCGTTGGTCAATACCTGACCGATCTACGCCAGCTGATTCTGTAATTGGGAGAAATGTATGAGTAAAGTAGTGGATATTCTCATTCCCGATATCGGTGATTTCGCTGAAGTAGACGTCATTGAAGTATTGGTCGCCGCCGGGGACGAAGTCATTCAGGACGATTCCTTGCTGACCTTGGAATCCGACAAAGCGACCATGGAAATCCCGGCGCCGTTCGCCGGTAAGGTGACCGAAGTCAATATCAGCGTCGGGGATAAGGTCAAGGAAGGTTCCGTCGTCGGGAAAATCGAAATCGCCGACGAAGAAACCGTTTCTTCCAATGTCGAAGAAAGCGTCACACCCGATGAAACCCCTGAAGAAAAAGCGCCGGAAGCGCCAGCGGCCGTCGCCGCCAGCGATTTGCCGGATGCCGATATTCAGTGCGAAGTCTTGGTGCTGGGCTCCGGCCCGGGTGGTTATACCGCCGCGTTCCGCGCCGCCGACTTGGGCAAAAAAGTGGTGATGATCGAGCGTTATTCCTCCATCGGCGGTGTGTGTTTGAACGTGGGTTGTATCCCATCCAAAGCCTTGTTGCACATGTCCGTGGTGTTGAACGAAACCCGCGAAATGGGCGCGCACGGCATCACCTTCGCCGAGCCGGAAATCGACCTCAACAAAATGCGCGATTACAAAAACTCCGTGATCGGTAAGTTGACCGGCGGTTTGTCAGGCCTGGCCAAAGCGCGTAATGTGGACGTGGTGCAAGGTTACGGCAAATTCAGCTCCGCCAACACCGTCACGGTCGAACTGGCCGAGGGCGGCACGCAAACCATCGCGTTTGAAAACGCCATTATCGCCGCCGGTTCCCGCGTGGTGAAACTGCCGTTTATTCCGCATGACGACCCGCGCGTGATGGATTCCACCGATGCGCTAGAACTGGAAGAAGTGCCGAATCGCATGCTGGTCATCGGCGGCGGCATCATCGGGCTGGAAATGGCGCAGGTGTACGATTCTTTGGGGGCGAATGTCACTATTGTGGAATTGGCCGACAACATCATTCCCGGCGCAGATAAAGACATCGTCCGTCCGCTGTTGAAGCAAATCAAAAAGAAATACGAAAACATCTACCTCGGTTCCAAGGTTACCAATGTGGAAGCCACGGACGCAGGCCTGGTGGTTTCTTTCGAAGGCAAAGGCTGCCCGGAAACCGATACGTTTGACCGCATTCTGGTCGCCGTCGGTCGTGCGCCGAACGGTAAGTTGATTGACGCCGAAAAAGCCGGTGTCGCTGTTAACGACTGGGGCTTTATCGAAGTGGACGAACGCCAAAAAACCAATGTGGACCACATCTACGCCATCGGCGACATCGTCGGGCAACCGATGTTGGCGCACAAAGCGGTGCATGAAGGCAAAGTGGCGGCGGAAGTCATTAACGGTATGCCAAGCGCCTTTACGCCAATGGGCATTCCGTCCGTCGCCTATACTGATCCGGAAGTCGCTTGGGCCGGTAAAACCGAAGACGAGTTGAAAGCCGAAGGCATCGAATACGAAAAAGGCGCTTTCCCTTGGGCCGCGTCTGGTCGTAGCTTGAGCCTCGGCCGTGACGAAGGCATGACCAAAGCCTTGTTCTGTGCCGAAACGCATCGCCTGTTAGGGTGTGGAATCGTCGGTCCGAACGCTGGTGAACTGGTCGCCGAAGCCATGCTCGCCATTGAAATGGGCGCCGACATGCAAGACATTGGTCTTACCATCCATCCGCACCCAACGCTCAGCGAAACACTCTGTTTCGCTGCGGAAATGGCGGAAGGCACGATTACAGACCTGATGCCACCGAAAAAGAAAAAATAGTAATTAATGCTTATTTTTGATTAAATGAAACCCGCTATATGCGGGTTTTTTTATAAGATTCGTTATTTACCACTTTTTATATTGATGAGTATTAAATGGTTGAACAGAATAAACTCAAGGAACAGCTGGTTGCCTTATTAGAATCCGATGAATTTAACCATGATAAGTTAATTTCGCTTTCGCACCAAATTGCTGAATTAGATAAAAATTCTGTTCGGTTTTCAATTGATGCTGGTGTTATAGATCGTTTGGGTCAGGAGTTAGTTGCACGACAGGAAACAGCGGTTTCTGAACTTGTAAAAAATGCATATGATGCTGATGCAACTAAAGTCACATTAACGTTTGTAGATTCTGACAAGGTCGGAGGTGTTCTTATTATCGAAGATGATGGGGATGGAATGACGAGAGAAGAGTTAATTAACGGTTTTATGAGAATATCTTCTACAAGTAAAATCCATGAACCTATTTCTAGACGATATTCGAGAAAAAGAGCTGGCCAAAAGGGCATAGGGCGTTTTGCAGTTCAAAGATTAGGAGAGAGGCTTGTTATTAATTCGCAGGTCAAAGAAGTGGATACAGCTTTAAAGGTCGAGATTAACTGGAATGAATATAAGCAAGATATGAGTTTATTGTCTATCTCAAATAAACTTACTGAATGTGAAAAGTCAAAATCACATGGTACAACATTGGTTATTTCAGGGTTACGTGACAAATGGACTACTGCGGCAATTAAAAGAGTTTACCGTTACACATCTAATATCCTTCAACCCTTTCCTCTTTCGAAGGTTTCGGATAATCCTGAAGATAAGGTTGATCCAGGCTTTAAAGCAGTATTTAGCAAGGTTGAAGGAACTTCAGAAACGGTTGTTGCTGACGATTCCAAGATGATTTTCGATAATGCTGTCGCAGTCATAGAAGGATATATAGACAAATCTGGGATTGGTATTTATACCATTGATAGTGACAAAATTGATTTAAATGAAGTTGGAGAAATTGGTAATGACCCTGATGACAGTTCGATTCCATTTTCAGAATTAAAGAATATAAGGTTCCGTGCATACTATTTTCTATATGGTCTAGGGTATATACCAAAATCACAAGAAACAGTAATTCGTTCTTTGGCCCGTAAAGAAGGTGGGATTAGGTTATATCGAAATGGATTTAGAGTATTACCATATGCTGAACCTGGTGATGATTGGTTAAAGCTTGATGAATCAGTTGGTAAAAGATCCATTCTTGCACCACATGGTAATAATAACTTTTTTGGTTTTGTTGAAATGATTGATAAAGATAATCAATACAATGAGACATCAAGCCGTGAAGGTTTGATTTCCAATGAAGCATTTAGACAGATGCAAAATTTTATTTATCGTACTCTTATTACAGGAGTGGTAAAAGTTGCAAATGTTAGAAAATCCAAAATTACTTCTGGTCAGGTTAGAGACGATTCAGGACAGTGGGAATCTATAGAGGTAAGAGTAAAAAATATTGCATTATCCTTAGAAGAACTAGATAAGGAGTTAGAGCGTGAGGCGGGTGGTGTAGAAGCACGTAAACGTAGGAAAAGAAAAGTTAAAAAAGTCCAAAAAGAAATTAAAGAAGTTTATGAAATTCAACAAATAGAATATAAAAAATTACTGCAAGAGCGTTCTATGTTGCGTGTTTTAAGTAGCGTTGGTTTAACCGTTTCTCAGTTTATCCATGAAATAAAATATTATATGGACAATATTCAAAGTGATATCCGATTTGTACTTGGCGCACTTGAATGTGATTCAACGTTATTTAAACGAATGTCAATTTTAGAGAATAATTTCAATACCTTTCAAACATACACATCTTATTTTAATGATGTAGTTTCACAAAATGTGGTTAGAGAAGTGCAACCTTTGAATATGAAGGTTGTTATTGATAAGTTTATAAATGCGATTAAATATGACGCTGAAAAATCTGGAATTGAAGTTTTGGAGCCCAAATATAATAAACTTAGACTAATAACGAAACCTATGCATCCTTCTGAATGGTCATCAATATTGTTCAATTTTTATACAAATTCTAAAAAAGCCATTAAAAGAGCTAATGTTAATGGCGAAATATTGATTGAGTGTGGAGAAGAGGATGGTTCAATATATTTAGAGTTTTCTGATAATGGTGATGGTATTGCAAAAGAGAATGAAGAGAAGGTTTTTGATGAGTTTTATACAACGACCTCTCCTATCAATTTTGATGATTTAGACACAAACAATGAAGTATTAGGCAGTGGTTTGGGTTTGAAGATTGTCAAAGACATCGTTAAGAGTTATAGAGGGGCCATAGCTGTTGTGTCGCCAAAAGGTGAGTTTTCAACTTGTATAAGAATTGATATTCAAAAAGCTTCTGAAAAGGATTTAGAAAATTATGGCCTTTAACATTTTATATATAGAAGATAACGATCCAGCAACTATAAAAGCTAATTTAGAGGAAACGGATATTCAGGTTATAACACATGACCCAGGAGACTTTGAAGCTTCTATAAGGAAGGTAACTACTAATCATATAGATTTGCTACTTTTAGATTTTACCTTATCGTCTAAAACGGCCATTTATGAAGCTCCAACTATTGCTCAAACTATTAGAACAAAAAACTCAGAAAATCATAGGGATTTACCTATCATCTTAATTTCGAGTGAACAAAATATCACGAAATACTATAAAGACTATACTAGTCAGGATTTGTTTGATTTTTCGATTTCGAAAGAGGAGTTTTTAAAGAATCCGCAAAAATACAAAATTCGTTTGAGTTCCTTGGTAAACGTGTATAGACAGATAAGTAATACAGTTAGAGAATCAAAATCATTGCTCTCATTATTAAACACTCCAAAAGATATTGAGGATAAATTAAATATCAGAGTTAAAGAATTTTTAGATTCTGAGAAGTGTAAACAAAGTACTTATATTGCCAGTGACTTTATCTTAAACCATATCGTTAAACCTTCAGGGTTGTTAATTGGCAAAGATATTCTTGCTGCCCGTTTGGGTATATCTTCTGAATCTCCTGGATGGTGTGAGGTGGAAGAAGCATTAGTTAGATATAAATACACAGGTTTATTTTCTGATGTCTACGAAAGGTGGTGGAGTAGTGGTATTGAGTTTTGGTGGAAAAGTTTTTCACCAGAACATCCTTCTTTGAAACGATTACGTTCAAGTGAAAGAGTGTCTATTTTAAAGCAGAGTTTTAATATAACTGGCGTAGTTGAAGCGGAAAAAACTCAATACTCAAAAAGTGATTCATTTTGGACTATTTGTGCTAAAAACTATACTCCTCTAGACCCGATTGATGGGTTTGAAAAAAATCTGAATAAGGAGCCTTGGGAAGATAAGGAATATTTTTCTTTGATTGGTGCGTCAGAGGTTGATTTAAAAGAATTGAAGTTAATTGATAGACAAAGATATTTAGATGCAACGAGATAATAAAAAATTATGGATGTCTGGAGTAATAAAACTATAGCACGAGACTTGAGAGACTTGGTTTCTGTTATTGAAAAATACGATACAGCATGTTTTTTTGATTACAGGCGATTGATTAATGATGCTGAATCTCTTCCTTTAACTGATTCTTGCAAGGTTAATGAGATTGAGTTGGAGTTTATGAACCATGAAAAGGTCGCAAAAACTATTCCCTCAGTTGACTCTTTTAAAATTAACTTAATAAGTTCTCTTTTTTCTGTTACTGATTCTGATATAGAAAATATAGACCCTATTGAGTCATGTAGATTTGATATTGTTGTAACAGGTTATTGTAAGATTGATGGAAAAGATAGGCAATTTAAAAACAGTTGGCACCTTGATAAAGACGACCCTTGTGATGGAGAGCAGAGTTACACTCATCCGCTATACCATTTTCAGTATGGTGGTCGTGAACTAGCTGACCTTTCATCCGGAGATATGATGTTAATGGCAACGCCAAGAATACCTCACCCACCGATGGATATTTTTTTGGCAATACATTTTGTGCTTAATAATTATTTCGATAAAACCTCGTTGAGATATAGTTTCTTACAGGATTTATATAAAGATGATGACTACAAAGACATTATGGAAAGGGCCAAACAAAGAATGTGGTATTCTTATTTTTCAGGTCTATCGAAAAAACCTGAAGAGCATCAAGAGCTACATTTAGCCAGATTATTTCCGTTAGCGTCGTAAGCTTAAAAAATTAATGAAAAAAGATATTTTCCAGTTTTTAAAATCCTATTCTTGCGGTACTAATGATATTAATAGATTAATTGTTTCTTCATTCGTTGAAGAAAACCAAATAAGTATTATTAACAATCGACTAATTAATAATTTAATTATCAAGGCTAAGGACCCTGATTTTGAGGAGTTACAATTATTTAAAAGTAAATTTCATATTAAATCTTTTGAAGAGTTGATTACAGCTTTTGAATATGTCATTTCGCCAGTTGAAAAGATAATAACTGGTGCAGTTTACACTCCCAAGGTTGTTAGGGATTTTATTGTAGACTCCGTTACTGAAAAAGATGATTTATTAGATGCCATGTTTTGTGACCCTGCGTGTGGGTGTGGGGGATTTTTAATAACTGCGGCGCAGAAAATTCGACAATTGAGAAATATTAAATATAAAGAAATATTCTCTAATCATATTTTTGGTGTTGATTTACAGAACTATTCCATCGCAAGAAGTAAAATACTTTTATCGCTTCTTGCAATAATAGAAGGCGAAGATGAAAAAGAATTTGTATTCAATTTATATGAGGGTAATTCTTTAGAATTTGATTGGAATTCGGTCGTAAACAATTTTAATGGGTTTGACTATATTATTGGTAACCCTCCATATGTATGTTCAAGAAATATAGATCAGTATTCGAAATCTCTTTTGGACAATTGGCAAGTATCCTCAACAGGTCATCCAGATCTCTATATCCCTTTTTTTGAAATAGGAATGTCCCTATTAAAGCCGTCAGGAAGTCTGGGGTTCATTACGATGAATTCCTTTTTCAAAAGCTTAAATGGTAGAGCTTTAAGGAGTTACTTTCATAATGAACGTTTTGATTTTAGAATTTTAGATTTCGGAGGAGTGCAAGTATTTGACTCACGGTCAACATATACTTGTATTTGTTTTATAGAAAATAGCAAAAGTGATGTAGTCGGTTATAAAAAAATCGGTTCGCTGGAAGTTTTAAACTCTGTAAATCTTCAATATATAACTTATGAAGAGCTTGATGACTACAATGGCTGGAATTTTCAAAATGTTGATTTGGTTAGTAAAATTGAGAGAGTAGGAAGGCCATTTTCTGAAGTTTTTAAGACCAGTTCAGGGATTGCCACTTTAAAGAACAATATTTATATTATTGATTACGTTGATCAAGATGATGACTATTTTTATTTGAAGTGCGGTGCCCAAATAGAAAAGGAGGTTTGTAAAGATATTGTCAACCCAAACAGGTTAATTAAGGTAAAGAATCTAGATTCGATTAAGAAAAAAGTAATATTTCCTTATCGTTATATTGATGATAAGCCTGAAATAATACCTGAATTAGAGTTTAAAGACTCTTTTCCATCTACTTATAACTATTTACTATCACATAAAACAATTCTTTCGCAGAGAGATAAAGGAAAAGGGAAGTACGCTGAGTGGTTTGCTTATGGGAGAAATCAGGCTCTAGAAAAATATGAATATAAATTATTGTTCCCTCATATTACGCCAACAACACCTAATTTTATTTTGAGTAATGACGACTCATTATTGTTTCATAATGGTATGGCATTAATAGATAAAGATAAAACAAAGTTAACACTTGCCCAGAAGATTATGCAATCTAGGTTGTTTTGGTTTTATATAGTCAATACAAGCAAACCTTATGGTTCAGGGTACTATTCAATCAGTAAAAATTATATAAAATCCTTTGGTATATATGATTTTTCAGATGAACAAATTTCATTCATTATTAAAGAGAAAAACAAAGACAAAATTGATGAAATGTTGGAACAACTATATGGAGTCGATTTAGGCAGGCAAATTCCTCTTTTTAAGAGTGTTTAATATAAAATAGAGATATTTTTCTATGACCGTCTTAGTTCTCAGGTTATGTGTTATTCAGCACGCTTTTGATTGAAGTCCTCTCTGTTAATGTGTGAGCCAACGAGCAGGCGCTCGTCAAGAAATCGAACACTCCTCATTATTCACTATGAAAATATTCACACGTGCAAATTTTTTACGATTTAACGGTAGAATAAGCGGTTAAAATCGGTTCGAAAAACAATATCCGACAGCGACGATTTTGGCGATTTCGGATTGGCGGTCGGGTTATGGGGTATGGGCGGCAACCAATGATCAGACTCGGTTGATTTAGCACTCCGTGAACAGATAATAAAACCGACCAGGCCTGCCTAGTACTTTTAAAAACAAAACCCGCATAAGCGGGCTTTTTGATTCTGTGATGGTTATTAGCCATTCATAAAAGGGTAATCAGTGTAGCTTTTGGCATCCCTGGTGCAGGGGGACGGGCGGGTTCGGCTCGATTTTAAGGGCTTTTCCACTTTTTATTGTTTATTAGCAACAGTCAGCTGGCACAATGTCAATGTCGGCCATTCTTAGCTTGACAAGAGGTAATAAATAAAGGCTAAAACCATTGAAAGATTACTTAGAAAACTTTCAATGGTGGAGGAGATAGATGGTACAACAGATAATAATGAGGGCACAGGACTCGTGCCTCGCCTTTGCCGTAAGCGTTAAATGAAAAAGGAATCTATGAGAAAGCCGCACCAGAGAATTGGATCAGTCTCAAATGCTCATGTGGGTAGAGACTTTGAGAATGTTGCGCTCGAGGTCTTTGCCGGGCGCGGATTGACTTTAAAAAAGAACTTTAAGGTACTTGTTGGCTTGAACGGCGTTCCAAAACTGCATGCTTTTGACTTGGGTTGTGGCGAACAAAAAGTGCTTGTTGAGTGCAAATCACATAAATGGACTGCTCCAAACGACAATGTTCCAAGCGCCAAACTCACGGCATGGAATGAAGCAATGTACTATTTTCTCGTCGCTCCCCAAGGTTTTCGAAAGGTTCTGTTTGTTCTTAGGGACCTAAGTGAAAAGCGGCGGGAAACTTTGGCTGAATACTACATTCGGACCTACCGTCACTTAATACCTTGTGACGTTGAGATCTGGGAGTTGGATGAGGTAAGCGGAGAAGTTGTTGAGAGATCATTTAACCAGTAAGTCAAGCCGACTGGTTTGCGCTGGTGCTTTATTTTGGTGTTATGTCTAAATCAAACCGTCTAACTTTGCTAACTGAAGCGCCAATGAAAAGGGAACGTTAATCCCAAACTCACTGAAAGATGCATCAGTATGCCCAAAGTCTAAATGCTTAATAAATGTTTATCTATATGCTTTAACTTATGAATCCAGAGAACTTAAAAAAACTGGTTACAGTTACCATGCCTTACGGAAAATACAAGGGTCGGCTTATTGCGGATTTGCCAGGCAATTATCTGAATTGGTTTGCGCGTGAAGGCTTTCCATCTGGTAATTTAGGGCAGTTGTTAGCTTTAATGCATGAATTAGATCACAATGGTTTAAAGCAGCTACTTGATCCTTTAAGAAAATAATTAAAATTATCAAGCCAGGTAGGCCTCGCATTGCGAGGCTTTTTTGTATGCAGAATCTTGGATTGAATATTCTTCCGCAAAATAGTGTTAGACTAAAAACAGCAATAGAGGAGGCGTGATGATGAATCCTTTAGAAATTCAAGATCGTGCGGCGGGTGCGATTATGGGTGCTTTTATCGGCGATGCGTTGGCACTGGGGCCGCATTGGTATTATGACTTGTCGGATCTGCGTCGAGACTATGGGGATTGGATAGACGATTACACGGACCCAAAGCCGGGTCGATATCATGACGGTTTGAAAGCCGGTCAATCCTCCCAAGCCGGGTTTATTCTGGAACTCCTGTTGAGTTCTTTGGTTGAAAACAAAGGCTACGATGAACAAGATTTTTGTCGTCGAATGGATGAGGAACTTTTTCCTCTCATTGACGGTACGCCTATTAGCGGACCTGGAAACTATACCAGCCAATCCATCCGCGACGCTTGGCGCAAGCGGGTGCAGCAAAAGCGGCCTTGGGGGCAAGTCGGAGGGCATGCGGATACCACAGAAGCGATTGAGCGTACCCTCGCCATTGCGGTTCGTTATGCCTTTCAGCCAGACAAGCTGGCCGCCGCCATCTCTGATAACACGATTCTGACGCAGAGTGATGATACGGTCGTTTCCATGACCGTTGCGTTTGGCGCGGTATTGGGGCTGTTGGTTCAGGGTAATCGCTTAGATGCGGATGTCTCGGCAAAATTGATGAAGCTGGTGAAAAGCGGTGCGTTGCCTTTTCACGCCGTGACGAATGATGATTTGCAACCGCCGAAAAAAGGCGACCCGGATCCGCCACGCGCAGGCCGTTTTGCTTCTCCGGATGCGTTGCTGTCACCGGCATATATGGCGGAAGCGGCCTTTGATTCGGGCATTCGAATCGACCCGCCCTGGAAAGTCTCCATCGTTTACGGCATGCCATGCGCCATTTACCATCAACTGCCTGCGGCGTATTATCTGTCCGCTTTATTTCATAATGATTTTGAATCAGCGGTGTTACATGCCGTAAACGGCGGTGGTCAAAATCAAGCACGCGCCATTCTGACCGGTGCCCTTACGGGCGCTCAAGTTGGGTTGAATGGCATCCCTAAGCGGTTTCTTGAAGGGCTCGACAATGCAGAAGAACTGATGCAGTTGGCGGAAAGCCTAGCTTCTCATATTGAGATTCGCTAGGCTTTTGAATCAAATCGGCCAAGCCTGGTTACTTTTAAAACAAAACCCGCATAAAGCGGGTTTTTTGATTCCGTGATGGGGGATTAGCCATTCATAAACGGGTAATCGGTGTAGCCTTTTTCATCACTGGTGTAGAAGGTATCTTGGTCTGGTGTATTCAACTCGGCACCTGCCTGGATGCGTGCCGGTAAATCCGGGTTGGCGAGGAAGCCGGTGCCGAAGGCCACCGAGTCTGCCAGTCCTTGTTCAATCACGTCTGCGGCTTCTTGGGCGGTGTACCCCATATTGACCATTAAGTGGCCTTGAAAATGTTCCCGCGCGACCGGAAGAATATCCGCTTGTTGTTGGCCGAAGAAATCCGCGCGCATGACATGCAGATAAGCCAAGTTGAATGAGTTGAGGTGTTTGGCCAGGAAAGCCATCCATGTGACCGGGTCGCTGTCTTTCATGCTGTTAAAGCTGTTGAGCGGGGATAAACGTAACCCGACTTTGTCGCTGCCGATTTCATCGGTCACGGCTTGCAAGATTTCGGTCAAAAATCTGGCGCGATTTTCCAGTGAACCGCCGTATTCATCGGTTCTTTGATTGGCGCTGTCTCGCAGGAATTGGTCAATTAGATAGCCATTGGCGCCGTGAACTTCCACGCCGTCAAACCCGGCTTCAATGGCATTGACCGCGCCTTGACGGAAGTCATTCACAATCTCGGCAATTTCCGCCTTGGTCAGTTCGTGCGCGACTGTGTAAGGTTTTTTGCCTGCCGGTGTGTGGGTTTCATCGTCAATGGCCAGAGCGCTGGCGCTGACGGCTTCTTTGCCATTGTTGAGCAATGGGTGGGCGGCACGACCGGCATGCCAGATTTGTAGAAAGATTTTGCCACCGGCTTGATGCACGGCGTCGGTGGTTTTTTTCCAACCAGCGATTTGTTCTTGCGAATAAATGCCAGGGTCATTGCCAAACGCGGACGTCTGCGGGGTGATCATGGTGCATTCGCTGATAATCAACCCGGCGCTGGCTCTTTGAGAGTAATATTCCGCCATTAAGTCGTTCGGTAAATGATCAATGGCACGGCATCGTGTTAAAGGTGCCATGATAAAACGGTTGGCTAAGGTCAAGTGGCCCAGTTGAACGGGCTGAAATAACGCAGCGGTATCTGTGGACATGGTTTGTTCCTTAATGTGTTGATTGAAAGCAGGTGACGATCATTCGGATAATTCAATTAGGCTATTCTAAAACCATTTGATTGAATCGTTTTTGCCATTTGAGCAAAACTGTGTTCAGGAAAGTATTAAAACCTGATTAAAGCCTGATTAAAACCCGATCACCATTCAAGCCCAAGGATGGGAAAAAAGGGCGCTCCCTTTAAACGCGACTGAATGAGGCATCTGTTCCCCAAGCTTCAAATGCTTATCTTTGTACTTTGCTCTATACTTTAACTTATGAATCCAGAGAACTTAAAAAAACTCGTTGAAGTCACTATGCCTTACGGAAAATACAAGGGGCGGCTTATTGCGGATTTGCCAGGCAATTATCTTAATTGGTTTGCGCGTGAGGGCTTTCCAGCTGGTAACTTAGGGCAGTTGTTGGCTCTAATGCATGAGCTGGATCACAATGGCTTAAAGCACCTGCTTGATCCGTTAAGAAAATAAGCCTTTCATTCGAAATCAGTGGGGCAGGCTCGGTCGATTTAGCACGCCGTGAGCCGATATTAAAAACGACCAGGCCTGGTCGTTTTGTGTTTTTGGGGTTTGCAAAGAAAGATGGCGTTTATACGGGGTATTTGCTTAAATAAAAGCTCTTGCCTTGCGTCGTGCTGGGAGTGATGCTTTATGACCGTTGAGATTATTGGCGCGGAATCTTTGGGTGTTAGGGGGCTTTGTTGCCAGATTACCTTACCGGATCGGCGGATTGTGATTGATCCGGGGGTTGCACTGGGCTATGTTCGGCACGGGTTGCTGCCACACCCTTTGCAGGTGGCGGTTGGCTGTAACGTCCGTGACAGAATTTTAGCGGCGCTGAGTGAAGCGGATGAGGTGGTTTTCAGCCATTTTCATGGCGACCACATTCCTCTGGCCCATGCGAATCCCTATCAGCTTTCGTTGGGTGCGTTACCACCCCGTTTTAAACACCTGCAGGGCTGGTGTCAGTCTGATCGTGATTTGTCTTCTAAAATGCATCAGCGTTATCTTGATTTGCGTCAGTTGCTGGGAGAGCGTTTGCAGATGGCTGAAGGGGAACGTCATGGCGCTATGACGTTTTCTCAGGCATTTCCGCATGGTGATGCGAACAGCGCCATGGGCACGGTGATGATGACGCGTGTTGATTTGGGAAGCCGGGTGTTTGTGCATGCTTCGGATATTCAGCTTTTGAATGACGCGGCGGTGGATCAAATTCTCCGTTGGCAACCGGATATTGTTTTAGCCGCTGGGCCGCCGCTTTACCTTGAACGTTTGAGCGAGTATGAAAGGGCTTGTGCCTGGCAAAATGCATTGCGGCTGGCGCAAAACATTGAGGTGGTGATTCTAGACCATCACATGATGCGCAATGAAGAAGGCCAGGAATGGTTGGCGCGATTATCCGACAAGGTGGGGCGGCCGGTGATGTGTGCGGCGGATTTTATGCAGCGCCCCAGGCTCATGCTTGAAGCGGATAGAAAGCGGCTTTACGAAGAGATGCCGGTTCCGGAAAATTGGCACCAGAATTATGAGGCGGGCATCGTCGACTTTGCGGGGTATTTGGAGTCGTCCGATTATCTTGGTGCTTTAGGTTAAAACCATAATGATGGAAATGGGGAGACGTTTTTACCCGAAACCAAATGGGTTGAATCCGTCTTGAATGGAATGCATTACGTTGAGAGATCGTTATGAAAATATTCGCGTTAAGTTTGTCTGTTGTTGCTGCTTTTTTCATCGAAAGTGTTTCGTTCGATGCGCAAGCGGGTGAACAGGCGCAGGCCAAACAATCGAATAGCCCACATTATTCCTTGCGCAAATACGCACACGTGCAAACGTTTTACGATTTAACGGCGGAAGAGGCGGTTAAAATCGGTTTGAAAGACAATGTTCCGCCCGCGGCGATATTGGCGATTGCGGGGTGGGAATCCGGTTATGGGCAAGGCTATGTGGCACAGATCACCGGCAATATTCTGAGCTTGGGCGCGCGGAAGGGCGAGGCGGAATTGCCGCCGCTGACCTTGCCGAGAAATCGAGCCACCAATCAGATTATGATTGATGTCGATAAGGCGAAACGCATGCCGAAAGATGAGGTGGTTTGGCAAAAAAGACCGCCGAGCCTGAAGAAGGATTATCGCCCGAAACCTTATGCGGGAACGGCGAATAATCTGCTGTATTTCCGAAACCATCCGCAAGCGTTAAAACTGGCGTATGCCGATGTGATGCGGGATTTTTCCAGCAGTTGGATCAGTGAAAAATCCAAAGTGCCGGTGTTTTTTAAAGCGGCGGAGAACATGGACAAGCTGGTGAAACGTGACGGCAAAACGGCGTTATTGAACTGTCAGGTGGCGAAAGATTTTGTGAAAAGCATTGGCGGCCAACCGAGAAGTTTTAATATTCGCCCGGCGTGGATTACGCACGTGAATAAGGTGATGGATAATGCCGGTTTGTGCGCCTTGACTCAAGATGTGTATAAAGGGGAAAGCTTTAAATTGGCGTGGTTGCGTTAAACGCATTTGCTTAAACGCGATTTTCCGAATATTCAAAAACCACCAGGCCTGGTGGTTTTTTATGTCTGCGTTTTAATCCAAACGCTGGTGTTAGAGTTCAAACGCGCCCTTGATGCTGTCGACGTTTTGTCGGTTCAGGTCTTTGGCCAGAAATATTTTGATTTTGTTCAGGGTGGAGTCCTTGAGGTTGTCTTTAATCTGGGCGTGAATCGGTTTGGAAATGGAGACATAGAGTTTGCCGGGATGCTGTTTGGCGAAGTGGTTGATGAATTCCGCCAGGCTTTCGATTAGGCGAGCTTCTCGTTCCATCCCGCTTTTGGTTTCGAAGGTGCTGTGGCCGCCCGAAACGGCGTTGGAATAATCGCCGGCTTTGTCGCTATAAATTTCCGACAGTTTGGCGTGGCCTTCGATATTGTCAATAGCCTGATAGGCCTGCAGGGAGTTGGTTTTTTGTTCCGTTTGCTGGATGGAAAAGACCTTTAGATTTCCTAGGTCCGCGAGGATGGCATAGCCGATCGTGGTGCTCATAGTCACCTCCTTTGAGTTGGTGTGAATAAGAGAGCTTTGCACGGGGTGGATACACGGCTAAAAATGGCTAAAATTTCCCTGAATGTCGTTGAAAAACTCGTTAATAGCCAGCTATTAGCTTCGTTTTCCGCCTAATTCAGAAAAATTTTATCTAATTTTTTCCTCGCGTCCCACCCGTGCAAAGCTCTCAATAAGACAATAAAAAGGCTAAAAGAATCATCAATTTTTTATTCTAATGAAATCGTGTCATACCTCAATCTAAATGATATTAGCCATCACCGAAATTGACCTGATTGTTTTGGAAGGAAAGCGCCAAACCGGTGCTAGAAGAGGGATATTTAATTTCATGAAAAGATGATTGAGAAATCACCAGGCCTGGTGGTTTTTACATTTCGACAATGACGCGAGCAAGCACAAGCATTTAATCGGTTTTGGCGGCCAATAGGCTGTGTGCTTGTTTGGCCATTTCCACCAACACGACATGGGCGTCTTTGGCGGTTTGCACCGGGCTGGTGAGCGGAATCGCGAGGCGTTCGTCGTTTTCCAATGCCAGTACGATTTCGGTTTCCGTCAGGTCGATCATTTTGGCGGCGGTGACGTCCTTGCGGTTGGCAAAGGCGTGGGCGTAGCGTACCAAAGCATCGCCGTGATCGTCATTCATGTGGCCGATAATGCGTTCAAGTTCGTCGGGGGTAATGCTCATGGTGTCTCCTTGCTCTGAGAGTGTCGTCGCCCTAGAATAATAAACCGCAGTTTACCAAACCATCCATATTAAAATATTCAACACAACTTTAAAACCTGTTCAAAGCCCGCCGAGATGTTTGGCGGGTTTGTACGATGATGAGAGACGATATGAATTTAAATGACATCCTAAACACCCGTTACGCGACCAAGAAATTCGACCCGACGAAACGTTTGACCGACGAGCAGTTTGAACAGGTGAAGGCGTTATTGCGCTTGAGCCCGTCGTCGGTGAATTCGCAGCCTTGGCATTTTGTGCTGGCGAGTTCGGCGGACGGCAAGGCGCGTTTGGCCAAGGGCGCGGAAGGCGCTTATGCGGCGAATCATCCGAAAATTATGGATGCATCGCATGTGGTGCTGTTTTGCGCCAAAACCGATATTTCCGATGCGTATTTGCAGAAGGTGACGGATCAGGAAGACGCCGACGGCCGTTTCCCGAAACCGGAAGCCAAAGAGATGGCGCTGAAAGTGCGCGGCTTCTACGCCGATTTGCATCGCAAGGAATGGGATGACGTCGCTTGCTGGACGCAAAAACAGGTGTATTTGAATATCGGCAATCTGTTGCTGGGCGCGGGCATGTTGGGCATTGATGGGGTGCCGATTGAAGGCGTGGATTTGGAGGTGTTGAATCAGGAATTCGATTTACCGAACCAAGGTTTGACCGCCGTGGCGGTGGTGGCGCTGGGCTTCCATGCCGAAGACGATTTCAATGCGCAGTTGCCGAAATCGCGTTTTTCCGAAGACGAATTGTTTACGCTGCTGTAAAGCGTTAAACCTTTTACCTTCTCAAGGCTTCCAACTGCGCGATGCTTGGTCTGGCAATATAAAAACCGGCCAGGCCTGGGCGGTTTGGCCGTTGGAGCTTTTAAACCTTGTCCGCCGTTTCTTCCTTCCATAAAATCATATCCTTTACCGCTTGCCCGGTGGCCTTTGCAATCACCTGGCATTTGACGATAAACAAATAATAGGTATCCCGGGGTGTTTGCTGGTACAGGCTTTCGAAATTGCCCATGCCTTTGGCCAGCACGATATCCGCTTCTTGAAAGCGTTTCATGGCGGTTTCGTTGGCTTCGCTTAAATCAAAACCGGGGGTGGCCACGCCGGTATCGATGACTTCCGCCGTGCCTTCAAAAATGGCGGCTTCTTTGAGTGTTACGTCGTTAATGACCGGCTGTCCACGCACGAAAAAGGTCAGGTGGATATGGGGATGCTGTTGTTTGATGATTTTCAGTAGATGTAAATCCAAAATGTGTTCGCCGACATTCTCACCGATGAGCACGAGTGATTGCGCAGAAGCGAGATCGGTTTCCAGCTTGTGGAGGTCGTTTTTGGCAAACGGCTGGTGGAAGTGGGAATCCACCGTGGTTTGAAGGTTGAATTGGTTGGGCGCGCCAAAATCGATGACATTGCCGATGACGCTGAGCTTTAAAGCATCCGCTAGGGTGGTGCTTTGAGTGGTGTCGATTTTTTGGGCTTGGATGATGGCCTGTTGCTTGGCTTCGGCGACCGGGTCTTCGATGTCGGTAATATCACTGATGGCTTGATAGATGTCTTTGGCGATTTGAGGCGCAGTGGAATCCAAAGTATGACACTGCAAAATCTGTGCGGCACGATCCAAAACGGCTTTGCATTGGTTGTTATCCAGGTTCAGAAGGCGACTGGTTTTCAGTGCCTGGCTGTACAGACAAGAAAAGCATTCGGGTTGGGATTTCATGTTAATCACTCCAAGAATGGTTTCAGTGTATCAAACCGAACGGATGAAAAATCTTTTTATTCAAACCCTTACGGAAAGATGAATAAACTATTAAATATTTATATATACATATAAAATTAATTTATTTTTAATTGACAGGGCATGTCGCTTCATTATAATCATAAGTAAATATTATCTAGTATTAAATATATTTATTGTTCTGTTATTTTGTCAGGAGACATTGATTATGAAAAGCCGTAGTGAATTAAAATCCATCGCCAAGAAAGGGTCTTCTTTTCATGGTTTGTTTGAAGTGGCCTTTATTTCTTCCCTTTTACCGATTGCTTTCTTGAGCTCTGTGTCGGTTGCGTTAACGAACGCTACACTATAAGGTCCTTTCTTATGTTCCCCGGCGTCTAGCCGGGGCATTCCTTTATTTTCCATATCGCTTTTTCCCATTTCTGAAACCAAATTTGTAATGACGTACTTTGCGCTGATTTCCAAGCCTGATCGGTTGGGCTGTTTTCGATTCATTCTTGATGAGTGAGTGGCACGAAGCGTGAAGGGATAAATATCGTCATGGTGCCTAAATCTTATATAATCGAGTTAAGTATTTTTGATTATGACAGGTGAAATGCATGGGTGAACTGATTGAATTGGCGTTGCGTAATTTCCCGTTAACGGCCTTGATTTTAGGGCTATTGAGTGCGGGAGTGTCGTTGGCGCTGTATGCGCGAACCCAACCGTTGACCCAAGCGGTGGTAATGGAGCGGGTGTTTGCGTATTTCATGCTGTTTGCGGTGGGCATCGCCTATCTATACAACTTTGTGATCCATGTGTTTTTCGCGGAGATGGCGGCGCATTTCATCGGCTGGCCGAACAGCCCGTTCCAGTACGAAGTGGGCTTTGCCAGCCTGGGCTTCGGCATTGTGGGCGTGCTGGCGTTCCGTCAAGGGTGGGCGTTTCGAGCGGCGGCGATTACCGGCCCGGCGTTTTTCACCTGGGGCGCCGCGGCGGGTCATGTCTATCAAATCATCCAACACCATAACTTCGCACCCGGCAACGCGGGCGTGGTGTTGTGGACGGATATTTTCTTGCCGGTCATCGCGTATGGATTACTGTATTGGCAGTATCGCGTTAATCAGGCCAAATAAAGCTGTTTGGGCGGTATAGATGACCGACAGTTTCAACGGCACGATTTTCATTGACTTCGACGGCGTGGTGCGTCACTGGGCGGGAGACGACATTCATGCCTGCGAGGCAGGCTTGAAGGTGCCGACGGGCACTTTGTTTCAAGCCGCGTTTGATCGAGATCGTTTGCATCCGGCCATTACCGGGGCGGTGTGTCATGAAGCTTGGGAAGCGTCGGTCAAGCAGTGTTTAACAGACGCGTTTTCAAAAACGGTCGCGGAAGGCTTGATGCAGGCCTGGCAAAAAGCGGACTATATTATCGATTTCGATTTGCTGGCGGATATTCAAGCACTGGCCCCGCAAGCCAAGCTGGTTTTGGCGACGAATGCCACGACCAAACTGGCGGAGGATCTCAAACAATCCAATCTGATGTCGGTCTTTAATGCAGTCGTCAACTCGTCGGACATCGCTTTGGCCAAACCCGAACGGGGCTTTTTCGAAAAAGCCTTATCCATGACCCATACCACGGCAGAGACATCGGTTTTCATTGACGACAATGAACGGAATGTTCAGGTGGCGGCCAATATCGGTTTTTCCGCTGTTTGTTACCAGAACAAACCGCAAGTGTTGAGGTTTATTGAAAATCTCCTGTGATAGGCTTTAAGCTTCCTGAAAATGGGGTTTTTACCTGAATCGAGTATGCTATCCTGTCGCACTTTAAAGGCGAACCAAAACAAGAGTAGCAAGAATAGACAGACACTATGTGGAACGACACTTACGATACGGAACATTACGTTTACGGCACCGAACCGAATGATTTTTTACGCGAACACGTTAACCATCTGCCGAAAGGCAAGGTGTTGTGTCTGGCCGAAGGCGAAGGGCGTAATGCGGTTTTTCTAGCTAAGTTAGGCTATGACGTCACGGCGGTGGATTTATCACACGTTGGCTTGCAGAAGGCCGAGCGTCTGGCCGAAGAAAACCAAGTGGAAATCGAAACCGTCTGTGCCGACCTGGCGCAGTTTGATTTGGGCGAAGAAGCTTGGGACGGTATCGTGTCGATTTTCTGCCATTTGCCGTCGGCATTACGGGCGGATGTGTATCATCGCGTGCAGACGGCTTTGAAACCCAACGGCGTGTTTTTGGTAGAAGGCTATACGCCATTACAGTTATCTTATAAAACCGGTGGGCCGCCGGTGGCGGAAATGATGGTGTCGCAAAGCGTTTTGGAACAGGAGTTACCGCAAATGGATTTTAGGCATTTGTCGGAGATGGAGCGCCATGTTGTGGAAGGCACCAACCACACCGGGCTGGGGCATGTGGTGCAGTGCATCGGAGTGAAAACGCCGGCTAGGACGCTGGCATAAGCCGAAGGGACTCGGAAACGGTTCGGCCGTTTCAAGCGGTTTAACAGGAAGCGGCCGGTCATCGAATGATAATGGAAGCGCTTTCGACACAGGTTGAAGTGTTTTCAATATGGGAGATAGAAATATGAAAATCGCTTTTTCGAGCCCAAATGGAAAAACGTTGGCGGGGCATGCGGGTAAATGTCCGGGTTTTGTGGTGATGGAGGTGAAAGAGGGAGACGTTACTTCATCTCTGCGAGTAAAACTGGCGAAAGATCAAGTGTTCAGCCAGTTAGCCGGGCCTTTGTCGGCTTTGCCGGAACACCCGTTGCAGGGCATTGATAAACTGGTCACCAAAGGGTGTGGTGAAGGCCTGGTTCGGCGTTTGGCGAGCGACGGCATCGAAGTGATTGTCACCGATGTGGACACGCCGGAAGCGTTTATGGAAACGCTGACAAAGGTCTAAATAACATTGGTTTTTCACATGGACTGCGAGCGGTGTGAGCCTTATTTAATTTAGGCTATTGTAACGATTAAAATTCTTTGTGCAGACAATGCCCGAATCGCTTGTCGTTTGGGGCGCTTTCTGTCAAGATGAAATAGACGATTAATCAATATAACGCAATATTATGCAATATAACGGAGAAAAGGATATGTCTGTTATTAACCAGCTAAAAACCATCCAAGCGGATGCGCACGCTTATTACCTTCAACTGCACCAAATTCACTGGTTGGTTCAGGGAACGCGATTCAAAGCCATGCACGAGATGACGGAAGGCTACTATGAGCGCATGTCGGAACTGTATGACGACGCGGCTGAGCGTTTGCTGCAGAAGGGCGCTTTGCCATTGTTGAATTTGGATGAATTAAAAGCAGCGAGCACGCTTCCGGCATTGACGGAAACGCGTTTTGACGAGAAAGCGGTTCTGGCGTATGTGGAGTCGATGTTGGCGCATTGGATTAAAGCGTTTAAAGCACTGGCCGAAGCCGCCGAAGCGGAAGACGACCGCGTTACCACCGCCATTGCCGACGAGCAGATGGAAGTGCTGGAAAAAGACGACTGGATGTTGAAAGCGACTAAAGGCGAAGCGGTTTATAAATAAGCGCAAAGCCATCCGGTGAAAATGACGGGGTGCTTTGTGCTCTGGTCGTTCCAATCGAAAAAGCCACGCATGATGAAGTTCATGTGTGGCTTTTTTGGTTTCAGTCATGGCTAAAACGGCCAGGCCTGGTGAAAAACGTTATAACGGGTCAGTGGTCGCATTGGCCGATGTCTTCGTTCCAGATGTCCGGCGATTGTTCGATGAAACGCGCCATGAGCTGTTTGCAATGCTCGTCGTCGAGCAGAATGACCTTGACGCCGGCTTCTTTTAACCAATCCAAGTGGCCTTCAAAGTTTGCGTTTTCGCCGATGACGACGGTGCCGATGCCGAACTGGCGAATCAAACCGGAGCAATACCAGCAGGGCGCCAGTGTGGTGACCAAAATGGTGTCGCGATAACAGCGCTGGCGTCCGGCATTGCGAAAGGCGGCGGTTTCACCGTGAACGCTCGGGTCGTCATCCTGTACCCGTCGGTTTCGGCCTTTGCCGAGCAATCGACCTTGTTGGTCGAATAATGCCGCGCCGACCGGCACGCCGCCTTCCTCAAAACCGGCTTGCGCTTCCGCCAAGGCGGGCGCCAGTAGCGCTTGATAATCCAACGAATCCATTGCGGTTCCTTCTGTTTGGAAAGAGAGTTTTTCACCCGCGTTCAGTGTAACCGATTCCCTGCTTTTGGGCGATTTATGCTATGATGCCTGCCTTTATTGATAAGTAACTTGAGTATTGAATTATGTCTTATACCACCACACCGGATATTGTCAGTTACGGCTTGGGCCGTCAGTTTGGCGACCAATTGGCCGCCGACCCGTTTGAAGGGTTGAATGCGGAAGCCATGGCACAAGGGTTAAAAGATGCGTTGCAAGGCAAAGCCAGCCCGATTGCGGATGCGCAATTTCGTGAAGCCTTTCAGGAAATCAATGACCTGATGCAAGCCAAAGCCGCTGAGCGTGCTGAAGCGGCCGCGGCGGAAGGCGAAGCCTTTTTGGCCGAAAATGCCAAAAAAGACGGTGTCACCGTGACCGAATCCGGTTTGCAGTATGAGATTCTGGTGGAAGGCCATGGCGAGAAGCCGAGTGCGGAGTCGGTGGTTTCAACCCATTATCACGGCACCTTGATTGACGGCAGTGTGTTCGACAGTTCTGTAGAGCGTGGTCAACCGGCTGAGTTCCCGGTTAACCGCGTGATTGCCGGTTGGACCGAAGCCTTGCAAATGATGCCGGTCGGTTCCAAGTGGCGTTTGACCGTGCCATATGAGTTGGCGTATGGTACACAAGGTTCCGGCGGCGCCATTGGGCCTTATGAAACACTGGTGTTTGAAGTGGAGTTGCTCGACATCGTTAGCTAAGACTGACGAACGTCGGCCATTCGTTATAAAAGCCCGCAATTGCGGGCTTTTTTTATGCCTGAGGGCGGGATGCTAGAATCTGTGGGTTGTGGCCAGGCCTGGTGATTTTTGTGGTTTGGTTCGCGAGAAGAAAAGCTAGTCATCGCTGCGGATTTTTGCTTAAATGAAACCGCTGGATTTATTCTATTTGAAACAAAAATAAAAATGAGGTGGGTATGGAACTTGGAGCATTGATTGTGTTTTTGTTGATTGGTGCCGTTGCCGGTTGGCTGGCCGGTTTGGTAATGAAAGGCGGCGGTTTCGGTTTGCTGGGGAATATGGTCATTGGCATTATCGGGGCCTTTGTCGGCGGCTTTTTGTTCGGCTTGGTCGGGATTTCTGCGGGCGGCTTGATTGGCTCCATCATTACGGCGACCATTGGTGCCATCGTGCTGTTGTTTGTAATCGGTGTTTTGAAAAAAGTCTAATCCGATTGCAGCGGTCTTCTTATGACACCGACAGACATTATTGAATTTTGGTATTCGCCGAGTATGGCCGAGCATTGGTTTCAGTCCACTCCGGCGATTGACCAAACCATTCGAGATCGTTTTGAAAGCTTGTGGGAAAGGGCGGCCGATGGGGAGCTGACCGGTTGGCAAGACTCACCGGAAGGCTGTCTGGCGTTGTGCATTGTGTTGGATCAGTTCCCGTTGAATATGTTTCGGGGCGACCCGAAAAGTTTCACGACCGAGCAACAAGCGGTGGCGGTGACGAAACACGCCGTCGCCAAAGGCCTGGATCAACAACTGACGCCCGCCAAGCGGGCATTTTTGTATATGCCGTTAATGCACAGCGAGCATTTGGCGGATCAAGACGAATCGGTCCGTTTGTTCGAATCGGCGGGGTTAACGGATAACCTCAAGTTCGCGCGTCACCATCGGGAATTGATTCGCCAGTTCGGCCGTTTTCCGCACCGTAATGCGATTCTCGGGCGCACCAGCTCCGACGCTGAAAAAGCCTATCTCGACTCGCCGGAGGCTTTTACCGGTTGAGGTCTTCAAATCGCCAGGCCTGGTGATTTTCGCTCATTCAGATACTCGCACCCTCGGTGGCTTCTATGGTAAAGTTTGGTTATCGAGTAAAACGAAATATGGAAGGTATTACGGTTTGGAAAGTGGTCTGAAAAACGTGACGTTTATTCCCGTCTGGGCATTGATGATGTGGGTGTTGGGCGCTGTTGCTTTGAGTACCGCATCCGCTGATTCTAAACCGGAACTGAAAGGCGAGGCGCTGCACATTGCCTTGGTGGAAACCGCGTTGAAGTACGACTTTTTCAATCAACGTTGCCGGGGCGTGAGTGCGTCGCAAAACGAAGCCAAGGTCAACCGCCTGTTTATTGAAAAGTATAATCTGACCGTCAATAACTTCATCAAGCGTTTTCTGACGGATGACCCGCGTGATACGGAATCGGCGATGAAAAAGTCGTTGTATGCCGAAATCTACAAACTGGGGGGCTGTCAGGAAGCGCGCCGCAAAGGGCTGGAAAGCGAATTGAAAAAAGACTTCCGCCGCCTGTACGAACAGGTGGAAACCTCACCCTGGTTCCCGATTTTATAGAGCGTTATCGAGCGAATTCGATAAAGCGATTATCGAAAACCGTTATTTCCGCATTAAGGTGTCGAGGTGATTCACCGCATCCACCCAATCGGCATCGTCTTCCACCGCTTCTTTCAAAAACGCCGCTTGTGCCGGTGTCCAGAGACTGGCTTCATGCAACAGCGTGACTTGAGACAGGCGCGGCTGTTTTTTCAAAAACGCTTCAATGGCGTCATCCGAATTATCCAATCCCAATTGTGCGAATAGGGCATTCAGGTCGTGCGCAGAGGTTTCCATGATGTGCTCCTCGTTCTAATCGGCTTAATCCCATTTTACGCCGAGCCGTGAAGCGATGGCAAACGAAAAACCCAAACTGACCAGGCCTGGTCGAATTCGGTTTTATGCAACAGCGGATTAAGCGGTTTTTTCCTTAAACTCACACAAGTCGTAAATACAGCAGGCGCCGCAACGCGGTTTACGCGCGGTGCAGGTGTAACGGCCGTGCAGAATCAATAAGTGGTGCGCCGGGATAATGTATTCTTTTGGCACGTTTTTGAGCAGTTTCTTTTCCACTTCCAGCACGGTTTTGCCGGGTGCGATATTGGTGCGGTTGGAGACGCGGAAAATATGGGTGTCCACCGCCATGGTCGGTTGTCCAAACGCGGTGTTGAGCACGACATTGGCGGTTTTGCGGCCCACGCCCGGCAGGGCTTCCAAGTCTTTGCGGTTGTCCGGCACCTGCGAGTTGTGAAGGTCCATCAACATTTTGCAGGTTTTGATGATGTTGGCGCCTTTGGTGTTGAACAGGCCGATGGTTTTGATGTATTCCTTCAAGCCGTCTTCGCCGAGGGCGTAAATCGCTTCCGGTGTGTTGGCGACCGGGAAGAGTTTGGCGGTGGCGATATTGACGCCTTTGTCGGTGGCCTGCGCCGATAAAATCACTGCAATCAGCAGTTCGAAAGGGTTGGAATAGTTGAGTTCGGTTTCCGGCTCGGGAATGGCTTCGGCCAGACGTTGAAAAATTTCAAGGCGCTTTTGTTTGTTCATGGATTGTTCAAATGTCGGTTAAAAAAGTTCGGTGGATTGGTTGCTTTCGTAATCGGTTTTAGTCGGCTTCAGTCAGCTTTCAGTGGATTGACGGCGACTTGCACGCCCAAAGCGTTTTGGGCTTTCTGGGCGCGGCGTTGTTCAATCGCATTTTTCAGCGCCACCAGCAAGCCCAGCCCGATAAAGGCGCCGGGCGGCAGAATCGCCAACAAAACCGGGTGATAGTTGTCGGAGAAATGCAGCGTCATGGCTTGGGCGGATTCACCGAACATCAAATCCATTTGGTCGAACAGGGTGCCGTTGCCGATGATTTCCCGTAAAGCGCCCAGCACCACCAGCACCAGTGCAAAGCCCAAGCCCATGAAAAAAGCATCCACCAGCGATTTGTCGATGGGGTTTTTCGAGGCATAGGCTTCGGCGCGGCCGAGAATGGCGCAGTTGGTGACAATCAGGGGAATGAAGATGCCCAGAATGCCGTGTAAGGTGTTCAAATAGGCTTCCATCAACAGGTCGATGACGGTCACCGCCGAGGCGATGATGGCAATGAACACCGGAATACGGATTTCGTCGGACACATGGTCGCGAATCAAGGAGACCAGCACGTTGGACACGACCAGAACCGCCATGGTCGCCAAGCCGAGTCCGATGCCGTTGACGGTGTTGTTGGTGACGGCCAGCAACGGGCAAAGGCCGAGCAGGGCGACCAAGGCCTGATTGTTGTTCCAAAGACCGTTTTGGGCGATGTGTTTGTAATCGGCCAGTTTGTCGGACAAGGTGTTTGGGGATGAAACAGCCGCATCACTCATACAAAGCATCTCCTTTTTGTTGGACAAACGCCAGCGCCTTGCGGACGGCTTTAATGACGGCGCGCGGCGTGATGGTGGCGCCGGTGAACTGGTCAAAATGACCGCCGTCTTTGCGCACCGCCCACATCGGGACATTGTCTTCTCTCAGTTTAAGACCGTCGAAGGATAATATCCAGCTGGATTTTCGTAATTCAATCTTATCGCCCAGGCCTGGCGTTTCTTTGTGTTTCAAAACGCGAACCCCGGCGATGCGGCCGTCACGATAAACGGCGAGCATGATTTTAATGTCGCCGCTGTAACCGTCCGGCGCGACGGTGGTGAGAATGGCCGCCACCGGTTCGCCGTTCTGGCGGGCGCGGTAAACGGTGACCGGTGCGTCCGTGCCAAGGTATTTCGCAGAGCGCACTTGGAGGGTATCCTGCAAGGGATCATTGTCGTATTCATCGGTCGGCAGCAATTGATTGACGGTGGCCAGCAGGTTGGCGCGTTCCGCTTCCTGAATCGGTTCGTCGGTCAGGAGTTTCGCCACCAGCAACAAGCTGACGCCAATCAGGGTGAACAGACTCAACATCAATGCGGAACGCAGCATCTGCTTCCAAAGCATTTGACCAGGCCTGGTGGATTGTTGGGTTTCCGTGTTTTCGGTTTGGTTTTCAGTGTCCGACACGTGCGTTTTCCTATTCCGTTAAGGTTGCGTTATTTCTTGTAGCCGACCACGCGCGGTTGCGTGTATTGGTCGATGAGCGGTACAAACATGTTCATAATCAAGATCGCGAAAGCGATGCCGTCCGGATAAGCGCCCCAGTTACGGATTATGTACACCAGCAAACCGATGCCGATGGCGTAGATAAAGCGGCCCATCGGCGTGGTGCTGGAAGTGACCGGGTCGGTGATGATGAAAAAGGCCGCGAGCATCACGCCGCCGGACAACAGGTGAAAGCTCACCGGTGCATATTGGCTTGGGTCCAGACTGTGGAACACAAAGGCGATGCCGGCCAAGGCCCCCAAAAAACCGACCGGATATTGCCAGCGAATCGCGCGAGAATACAGCATCCACAAACCGCCCATCAGGAAGGCGATATTGATGGACGCCCAGCCATACGGAATCTGATTGTCATTGAAATTGGCGCTGTCGAGCGAGGCGAACACCGGCGTGCCTTGTGTCAGCGCAGTTTTAACTTGGTCCAACGGCGTGGCGCCGGTGATTTGGTCCAGCCCTAGGTCGTTCGGTGTGTGGCCGGTGAAAATCATCTGGAAGGATTCCATAAAGCCGATATGGTGGCCGGAAACGTCCGACGGCAAGGTCCATTGCGTCAGTTCCGCCGGGAAAGAAATCAATACAAAAGCATAGCCCAGCATGGCGGGGTTGAACGGGTTATAGCCGAGTCCGCCGTAAAGGTGTTTGCCGAAGACCAGCGCGAAAATCACGCCGGAAACAATGACCCACCAAGGCGATTCCGGCGGAATACAGAAGACCAGGCCGGTGACGGTGATGACGCCGCTTAAATCGGTCAGGTATGGCATTACCGGGCGGCCGCGTAATTTCAGCAGGGCGTATTCGGTGATGATGAGTGTCAGTACCGCCAAGCCCCATTGTATGGTGATGCCGTAACCGAAAAAGTAGATGTGCGCCAACAGGGCCGGAATGGCAGCGATTTGCACCTGCATCATCAGCTTGCGTACGCTGCTGGCGTTATGGGCGAATGGTGACGTTGTCGGAGTCATCTTCAGTGTCTGTCCTTATCGGTTTGGTGAGTGGCCGAGCCGCTTGTGTTATTTGCGTTGTCGGCTTGACGTTTTTGGGCCGCGCGTGCTGCCGCCTTGGCTTTGGCGGCGGCCATGGCCGCTTTTCGTTTCGCGTCCGGCGCCTCCGGGGTTTCGTTTTTCGGTGTTTCAGCGACCGGAGTTTTCGCTTGTTCCGTTTCTTGAGGTTCGACCGTTTGCGTCGGCTGTTTGGCTTGAGCGCGTTTTTTCGCGGCCGCCATCGCCGCCTGGCGTTTGTCCTGAACGGACGCTTGATCGTCGGCGCTTTTCGGGGTGTCCTTGGGGGCGTCAGCCGTTTTCGGTTTTGGCTCATTGGCTTTTTTGGCCTGAGCCCGTTTTTGAGCCGCTTCCATCGCGGCTTTGCGCTTGTCGGCGGCAGACGGTTGACTTTCCGTTTGTGCTTCCGGTTTGGACGCACTGTCAGATGTGCTGTTGCTTGAGTTTTGAGCTGCCGCTTTGGCCGCGGCCCGTTTTTTGGCTGCCGCCATGGCCGCGGCTTTTGGATCGGGTTTGGAGTCCGATTTCTTCTTCGATTCCGCCGTTTGGGATTCGGCTTGCTTTTCAGCGGCTTCCGTACGTTTTTTCGCGGCGGCAATGGCTTTTTCACGCGCGGACAGTTTCGGCGCGGCCCCGCTGTCTTTTTCAGCCGATTTTTGACGAGCACGCGCGGCCGCTTGTGCCGCCGCCGCGGCGGAAGCCGGTTTTTTGGCCACGGATGCGCTGGACGTGTTGGCCTCGGCCTGTTCCGCGGCGGCTTTTTTCTTCACGGCTTCTTTTTTAGCTTTCAAGCGGGCATCACGTTCTTGTTTTTCGCGCTCCAAACGCGCAAGCTTGAACTCGTGGCGTTGCTTGGCCAGTTCAGCCGCTTGTTCTTCCTGTTTGATTTTTTTGATTTCGGATTTTGCGAATCGGTAATACTGCACCAGCGGAATCTGGCTGGGGCAGACGAAGCTGCAGCAACCGCATTCAATGCAATCGAACACTTTGAGTTTTTCGACTTTATCGAACTCATGGCTCCGGCTGTACCAGTACATTTGTTGTGGCAACAGGTTGACCGGGCAGGCATCCATGCATTCGCCACAACGGATGCAGGGCAAGGCTTCTTCCATCGGTTGCGGCGGATTGGCGAGAATGCAGTTTGTGGTTTTGATGACCGGCACGTGATTGGATTTCATGGCAATGCCCATCATCGGTCCGCCTTGAATCAGGGGATAATCGAGCGGGTGTTTGGGCTGCGCGAGCTGAGCCAGTTCTTCAAACGAGGAACCGAGCAGGGCTTCGATATTGAAAGGGTCTTGTAGCCCTTCGCCGGAAACGGTGACCAAGCGACTGATCAGCGGATTGCCGTGGGTTACGGCATCGTGAATGGCGGCGAAGGTGGCAACGTTCATCATCAGGATACCGGCGTCCACTGCGTGGGTATTGGCGGGTAATTCCACACCGGTGAGTTCCTGGGTCAGCTGTACCTGACTGCCCATCGGGTAAACGGTGGCAACGGTCTCGATTTGGACATCGGTGCCGTTGGCCGCTTTTTGCATGGCCTGAATCGCTTGCGCTTTGTTGTCTTCGATGCCGCAGATAATCCGTTCGACGCCCAGTGCTTCGGCGACCATCAAAGCGCCTTGAATGATATTTTCGGGCTGGGTCTGCATCAAAACGTCATCGCAGGTGATGAACGGTTCGCACTCGGCGCCGTTGATGAGCAGGTATTGAATCTGGCCGCGCTGCGATGGGATTTTAGCGAATGTCGGGAAACCGGCGCCGCCCATGCCGACAATGCCGGCACGATGAACTAACGCTTTGAGTTCGTCGGGTGTTTGCGGACGGGAGCCGTCCACTTGCAGCGCATTGTCGATAGATTCATCCTGGCCGTCGGTTTCGATGACCAAACACTGTCCGTTGAGACCGGAAGCGTGGGGAAGTACGCGGTCTTCAATGGCGGTAATGGTGCCGGACGTCGGCGCGTGAATCGGTGCGGCCAAGCCTTTTTCGGTGTCGGCCAATAATTGATTCTTGAGGATGCGGTCGCCGACTTGAACCTGGGCTTCTGTCACGACCCCGACGTGTTGTTGCAACGGCAAGACCAAGGTTTCTGGAATGTAAACCGGCTTGAGTGGATGACGCAACGACATGGATTTGTTGTAACGCGGGAAGACACCGCCGTGAAAACGATAGAGCCCACGTTTGGCCATCGGATACAGTTTGGCCAACAGCCGCAGACTGGCGTTTTTGAGCGTCGTGAAGTTCAAGGTTTCGGCCGTCATCGGTTTATGCCTTCTGACCGAGGGTTTGAATCAGAGGTTCTTCGGAACGCGCCGGTTCGGGCCAAGCCCAGGTTTGTGGGGTCGGTTCTTCCGGAATCATGTCGATGCAATCGACGGGGCAGACCGGCACGCATTTTTCGCAACCGGTGCATTCGCTTTCGATGACGGTGTGCATCATTTTGGTGGCGCCGACAATGGCGTCCACCGGACAGGCTTTGATGCAATGCACGCAGCCGATGCAGAGGTCTTCGTCGATTTTAGCGATGATTTTGGTGTCGATTTCTTCCGGCTCGGCTTCCATTTCTTTGGGTTCGCGGTGGGTGATTTCAGATATTTGAATCATCACTTCATGCCCGCCGGGCACGCAAAGATTGACCTCCGATTCGCCATTGGCCAAGGCTTCGGCATAAGGTTTGCAGCCTGGGAAACCGCACTGCCCACACTGGGTTTGCGGTAAGACGCGGTCGATTTGTTCGGCGACCGGGTTGCCTTCCACCTTGAAGCGAATGGCGGCATATCCCAGCAGCAGGCCGAACAGAATGGCCAGACCTAGAAAAATCAGCAACGCGCTTATCATTTGACCAAACCACCGAATCCCATAAAGGCCATCGACATCAAGCCGGCGGTGATTAAGGCAATCGGCGCGCCCTGAAACGGTTTGGGCACGTCGGCGAAAGCGATGCGCTCACGAATCGACGAAAACAGAACCATTACCAGGGTAAACCCGACGGCGGCGCCGAAACCGTAAAAGGCCGACTCCAAAAAGTTGTGGCGTTCGCCGACGTTCAATAGCGCCACACCCAGTACGGCACAGTTGGTGGTGATGAGCGGGATGTAAATGCCCAGCACCTGGTAAAGCACCGGACTGGTTTTGTGGATGGCCATTTCCGTGAAACCGACCACGGCGGCGATGGCGAGAATGAAGCCGATGGTTTGAAGAAACTCCAGCCCGAACGGCACCAATAAATAAGTGTTGATGAGGTAGCTTAAAACGGACGACAGCGTCATGACAAAGGTGGTGGCCAAACCCATTCCCAAAGCGGCATCGGTTTTCTTGGACACGCCCATGAATGGGCACAACCCCAAGAATTTGACCAGAACGAAATTGTTGACCAGAACCGTGCTGATAAGAATGAGAATGTATTCTGTCATAAGCTAAGCGGACCGTTTTTCGATCGATTTCGACCGTGTGTTTATTTGACGCGCATACCCGGTGTGGCACCGTCGTCCGGGTTCAGCAGGAATAAGTCCTTGCCGCCCGGGCCGGCCGCCAGCACCATGCCTTCCGACAAACCGAAACGCATTTTGCGCGGTTTCAAATTGGCGACCATCACCGTCATTTTGCCGACCAGGTCTTCCGGCTGGTAAGCGGACTTGATGCCGGCGAACACCTGGCGTTCGCCCAAGCCGATATCCAATGTCAATTTGATGAGTTTGTCGGCTTCCGGTACTTGTTCGGCATTGACAATTTTGGCGATGCGTAAATCAATTTTAGCAAAGTCGTCAAATGTGATTTCATCCGCCAACGGGTCCAGAGAATCGGAACCGTTTTGTGTATCGGCTGGGGTGTCCGCTTTTTTCGATGTGGCTTTCGCTTGAGTCGGCTGCGCTTTCAAGTCTTCCTTGGACGCATCGATCATTTTCTCGATGGCGTCCATGTCGACACGAGTCATCAAGGCTTTGAACTTGGTGATTTCATGGCCCATCAACGGTGTTTGGATGGCGTCCCACTGGTAGCCGTCCAATTTCAGGAAGCTGGCGGCTTGTTCGGCGGTGGCCGGAATAACCGGTGCCAAGTACGTCATCAGTACGCGGAACAGGTTGATGCCAAGGCTGACGGATTCGTGCAACTCGGCTTCTTTACCTTCTTGTTTGGCCAAGACCCAAGGTGCGGTTTCGTCGATGTACTCATTGGCTTTGTCAGCCAGCGCCATGATTTCACGCATGGCTTGGGCGTATTCACGCTTTTCGTACAACTCGGCAATCGCGTCGGATTGATCGGTAAAAGAGGTGTAGAGCGCATTAGCGGAATCCGACCAGGCCTGGCTGAGTTGGCCATCGAATTTTTTGATCACGAAACCGGCACAACGGCTGGCAATATTCACCACTTTACCCACCAGGTCGGAATTGACGCGCTGGGCGAAGTCTTCCAGGCTCAGGTCAATGTCGTCGATGCGGCTGTTCAGTTTGGCGGCAAAGTAGTAACGCAGGTATTCCGGATTCAAATGCTTCAAATAGGTGTTGGCCATAATGAAGGTGCCGCGGGATTTGGACATTTTTTGTCCGTCCACGGTGAGGAAACCGTGCGAATAAATGGCATTCGGCGTCCGGAAACCGGCACCGGACAGCATAGCCGGCCAGAAAAGGGCGTGGAAGTAAATGATGTCTTTACCGATGAAGTGGTACAGCTCGGCGTCGGAGTCGGCTTGCCAGAAAGCATCGAAATCAATGCCTTTGGCATCGCACAAGGCTTTGAAGCTGGCCATGTAGCCCACTGGCGCATCCAGCCAGACATAGAAGTATTTGTCTTTTTCGCCGGGAATTTCAAAGCCAAAGTAGGGCGCATCACGGGAAATGTCCCAGGCACGTAGGCCGGATTCAAACCATTCGTCCAATTTGTTGGCGATTTGGGTTTGCAGGTGACCGTGGTGCGTCCAGTCTTTGAGCATTTTTTCGAAGTGAGACAGTTCGAAAAAGAGGTGTTCGGTTTCTTTTTCCACCGGGGTGGCACCGGAAACGACGGATTTCGGATCGATGAGTTCCGTTGGGGAATAGGTCGCGCCACAGGCTTCACAGTTGTCGCCGTATTGGTCTTCAGTCTTACATTTCGGACAGGTGCCTTTGATGAAACGGTCCGGCAGGAACATTTCTTTTTCCGGGTCGTAGAACTGTTTGATGGTCTTGCGGGAAATGTGCCCTTTGTCGTTCAGCTGGTTGTAGATGTAGCTGGCGAAATGTTTGTTTTCCGGCGAATTGGTGCTGTGGTAATGGTCGAACTGGATGTTGAACCCGGCGAAGTCGGCTTGGTGCTCTTCCGAAACACGGCCAATCAGTTCCTCGGGTGTAATGCCTTCGGCTTGGGCGCGCAACATGATCGGGGTGCCGTGGGCGTCATCGGCGCAAACATAATAACACTCGTTGCCGCGCATTTTTTGAAAGCGCGCCCAGATGTCGGTTTGGATGTATTCGACAAGGTGGCCCAAGTGGATCGGACCGTTGGCGTAAGGCAAAGCACTGGTGATTAATATTTTTCTTCGATGACTCATTTTCTCACTCTGGGTTCTCAAAAATTAATCGGTCAATTATAAGCGTTTTTGATGTTTTTGGGTGGGCTATCCGCTCGAAAAACCGCAATTTACAGTGAATATTTTTCATGAAAAACGGCAGGGTAACATTTTTTTCAAAAAAATTCGTGACAGGGACGAAATGTTTATTAGAATTAATTTGTTGGCATTCATAAATTTTATGAAATAAGCGTCAACTTATACGGATGATCAATGTTACAATCCTGTACATTCCCGTTAAAAATTTGCAGGTATTGCGCCGTTGCATCGCCTGTTTAAGATGACGGTATGAACACAGAAATAGCAATACTTGGCTGCCGTTCGGTAGCATGAAAGAATTCCTGAGGGGGTAGGTCAATGAGTTTAACGAGTCAAGTGTCGGCCGGCGTCGTGACCATTATGGTCGAAGGCAATTTTGATATCGGTTGTTACGATGCGTTCAATAAGACATTGAACGATAACTTGAACAGTGCATCCAAGTTTGTCATTGACCTTTCCAAGGCCAGTTATATGGACAGTTCCGCATTGGGGATGCTGTTGCTGTTGCGTGAAAAACTGGGCGGACAATCCTCGAAAATCGAGTTCGTCAATGTGAATGAAGAAGTCATGAAGATCTTGAAAGTGGCGAAATTCGATCAGCTTTTCACCATTTCGTCCTAATGTTTGCGGAGCCGCGGTTGCATGGCTTCCATCCTGATTGTAGACCCATCTAAATCCAATCGACTTTATCTTCGACTGACCCTTGAAAAACAAGGGTATCAGGTCTTTGAGGCGGGCAATGGCCTTGAAGCGCTGGAATCCTACGAGCACCATCGACCCAACCTGGTCATCACGGAAATTAAATTACCGGTTTTGTCCGGTGCCGATTTGGTTCAACGCATCAAGCTGTTGGCCAAGGAAACCTTTGCGCCGGTGTTTGTGGTGACGAACGCCTTCAAACCCGACAGTATCCAACGAATCCTATCCGTCGGTGCCGATGACTTCCTGCAGAAACCTTACCCCGAAGAATTACTGTTAGCGAAAATCGCTTCCTTGTTACGTAATGTCAACTTTTATGATGATTTAAAGCAATCCAAAGAGCTGGTGTCTTCACTGCATATGGGGTTGGCTTTGGAGCATAAATCCGCCGAACGCATTTTTGAAAAGTTCGTTCATGGTCCACGCCAAGAAGTGCCAGGCCTGGAAGCGCATGTGTCACCGGCGTCGATTTTTAACGGCGATGTCTTCCTGTCGACGATTACGCCGGCCGGGAATGTGATTACGTTGCTGGGCGATTTTACCGGGCACGGTTTGCCCGCCGCCATCGGTGCGATCCCGGTGGCTGAAGTCTTTTATTCCATGGTGAAGAAAGGGCGCACGCTGAAAGAGATCATTCTGGTCATCAACGATAAATTAAAAACCATTTTGCCGGCGCATATCTTTTTCAGTTGTGTGGCGCTGAAAGTCTTTCCAAAACGGCGTTCGGTCAGCTTGTTTAATGCCGGTATGCAGCCGGTGGTGATGTTGGATGAGGCCAGTGGAAAAGAGAGATTGTTTGAATCCACGTCTGTGCCGCTGGGGGTGTTGGACAGTTATGAACTGGATGTGGAGTTTACTAAGGTCGAAGTAGAGGGGGCCGAGCACTTTGTTTGCTATACCGACGGCATTGTCGAAGCGATGGATCATACCAAGCAGATGTTCGGCGTGTCTCGGTTGGTGGACTCTCTGAAAGCGAGTCATCGGAATATTAATCAGTTGGTGCGTTCGGCACAAGATTTTTGCCATGGCTGTGTGTTTAATGACGATGTCAGTATCATTAAGCTGAGTATGGCGGATATTTTAATGCAGCCCAACCAGATGATTGAATCTGCGGTGTTGGAACGTATTCCGCCGCCGTCTCGCTGGTCGTTGAAGTATGCGTTTTCCGCTGAAAACCTTAAATGCAACCCTCACCCAATTGAAGCCATCGTGGACGCCATTATCGGCATGCAGCCCATCACCCCTTATAAAGAAGATATTTTCATTATCCTATCCGAACTGTACAACAATGCACTGGAACACGGTATTTTGCAGTTGGATTCCTGTATCAAGCAGCAGTTGAATGGTTTTTTGGCCTTTGCCGAAGAAAAGCAAAAAGCACTGGAAAATTTAACCGATGGTCGTTTGATGATTGATGTTGAGCACGAACCTCTGTCGGAAACAGTGGGGCGCTTACGTATCGTGGTGGCCCACGATGGCGCAGGCCGGGTGGACAAAGTGGCGACCCAAACCTCCAGCGAAGTGTTTTCAGGCCGTGGCATCACCATTGTGCGTTTTTTGTGTTCGGATTTTCGTTTTGAAGAAGGCGGTGCGCGAGTAGAAGCCGTTTATGACTGGGAGCGGATCGATGACGGAAGATAAGATTCTAGTGGTCGATGATGATCAACGGCAAATTCAAGCTTATCTGAGTATCTTTGCGCCGGACGCAACCGCAGGGATGTCATTGAAGCGGTTTATTGAACAACCTTCTGCAGCGTCGGATGAGGTCAAAGCGCCGGTGTTTTCGGTTGTAACCGCCTCGCAAGGTGAGGAAGCGATTGCGCTGGCCGCGGCGGCTTTGGAGAAAGACGACCCGATTAAACTGGCGTTTATTGATATGCGTATGCCGCCCGGCTTGAACGGTTTGGAAACGGCGAAACGCCTCAGAGCATTGGATGAGCGCATTTACATTGTCATTGTCACGGCTTATTCGGACGTGGATTTAAAGCGCATTGCCGATGAAATTGAAGACAATGTATTGTTCGTTCGAAAACCGTTCCAACCGGAAGAAGTGGAGCAAATTGCGCGTAATTTTGTGCGATCCTGGCGGAAAGACCGATCCTTGGAGAAGCTTAAAAACACGCTTGAAGAAAAGGTCAAACTGAATTTGTTTGAAGCGTCGATGTTTGAGGCTTCCAATGGGTTGCTCGCGGTGTTGGCGGATAAGGTCAATGCGCAATCCGGACTGGTGTCTTACTTGAATACGCAATTTGATGTGGCACCTCAGCAGAGGCAGACTTACGAAGAGGTGACGCACACCATTTTTGTCGAAGCACAACAACTTTCACAAATGGTGCGTTCATTGCAGCGTTTGGCGCTGGCTTCCGATAAGGTGTCGGTTTTTTCGCTCGGTGATCTGGTCAATCATGCGTTAAGTTTGGTGCCGGAGCTGAATCAGTTGCCCGATAATATTCAGTTTCATATCGACTATCAGGCATCAAAAGATTTGACGTTCCATTTGCCGTACAATCAGTTGGTTTTGGTTTTAACCATGATGGTGCGTAATGCCTTGGAAGCGGTGTTCTCTCAGGCATTGGTTCAATCCGGTTACCAGGGAGAGATGCGTTTGATATTGTCCGAACAACAGGGAAGGGCGGAAGTGACGTTGGAGGACAATGGTGTCGGAGTTTTGCCAAGTGATATGAAAAAGGTGTTTGAACCCGGGTTTTCCACCAAGGCTGGGCACGCCGGGGTCGGGTTGAGTCTGGTGCAATTTTTCATTGATGAGGTGGCAGGGGACCTGAGCTTTCAAAGTCCCGGTCAAGGGTTGGGTGCCCGTATTCGGTTACAGTTCCCGTTTCATGTGGTGGCTGAATGAACGGGCCGTATCAGGCGCTTGTGCTGAGTTCAGACCCGGAGTATCAAGCGTATTTTGAGAACCGTTTCCACAGTGATGCTGTTTTTTGCCAAACCTTAGCCGATGTGATTGCGAAACTGGTGAAAGGCCAGTTTGAAGAAGCACCGCCGGTATTAGCCTTTTTGGACGGCACCTTGTTGGCGGACGACAACCATTTTTCGCTACTGAAACGATTGCATGAACTGAGTCGCCAGACGTATTTTGTGATTGATTTTCCCAGTTTGGATGAGGAGCAGTTTCGCTTCTATCAGGATGCGACGGATAATCAGGTCGTTTGGGTGCTGAAATCCGTTCCCGTCACTTTTTTGAACCAAATGGTTGATCAGGTACTGTTGTTGGCGCGGCAGCGATCGTTAGTGATGGAAGCCAAAAACGATGGTCAAGAAACGTTGCGACGATATCAGGAGCAAAACCAGCTCTTTAACAGCCTGTTCAGCATGGTGGAGTTCGATGAGAATGGCAAGGTGGTGTCCATCAATCAGCACTTTTCACAAGAGACGGGGTGGGAGTTCGCTAAAGTGCTGGGGCGCTCCATTCATGAAATCGTGCTGTGGTCGAATGATGAAAGTGACAACTTATTTTGTGAGGATTTTGTTGGAGAGACGCGTTACTTTGATGTATCCGGTCAGCAAAAGTGGGCTTTCGCGCAAGTGAAAAAGAGCGAAAGAGGCGGAGAGGAAGTTTTTTTCTATGTCGCAAAAGACATTACCGAGCGCAAACAATATGATCGAAAATTGCAATTCGGCACCTACCAGGAAGGGTTGTTGCGCGCCAAAAGCGAACTGATTCATGATTTGGGCAATACCTTGAACAGCATGAATGCGACTCAGGGAGAGCTGGATAAAGGCGTTCGACAGTTAACCGAAATGCAACGTGATTTTGCCGACTGGATGGCGCAACGTTCGGATGGGCTTGCGGAGGATGTTTTGGGCTTTCTAACCGCTTTGCAGGAAAATGTCGCTTATTTAAAAGATCGTTATTTTCAGCATGCGAGTTCCGTGCTGGAGCACGACTTGGATCAAATGATTGTGTCGGTCAATCGACAACAACAAGGGCTCTCCACCGGTCAGTACACCGAGTCGGTAAACCTATATAACCTGATTCAGGAATTAGTCAAATCAAATCAAGCGCTGTTGGAAGGTAAAGGGATTCGTATCCAAGTGTTGGACACCAATACGTCGATTTTCTTGAAGGTGTCGCGCAATCAATTGTTTCAAGTCTTGCAGAACCTGATAAAGAATGCGGTGGAGGCGATTGAAGTGTCTGCCAAACCAGATCGGTTGATTACATTACAGACGTTTCAAGATGTTTCCGAAGTGCGCTTGATCGTACACGATTCCGGTGACGGCATTACGGATGAAAATATCGATAGGGTGTTTCATTTTGGGTTCACCACCAAGCCGAAAGGCACTGGGCATGGCCTGCATTCGGTGGCGAACTTTATGGATGCCAACCATGGCAAAATTGAGGTGACGTCGTCACCCGAATCCGGCACCAGCTTTATTTTGGTGTTTTTGAAACAAGGCGTGCCGGCTTCGAGCGGGTAACTCAGCTGTTTTCCACCACAATATTCGGGAAGGCTGAAGCGTAATCGCGGCGCTTGGTGGCGATTTGCGCACTGACCTGGTGCGCAATGCCACGGTATTTTTGGGCGGCGGCGCTGGTTGGCATGGCGGTGACGGTCGGCGTGCCTTGGTCGGATTGCGCGCGGATCTGGCTGTCCAACGGCAGGGCACCAAGGAACGGTACCTTGAATTGCTCTGCCAGCTTCTGGCCGCCGTTTTCACCGAAAATGGCTTCTTCATGGCCGCATTGGCTGCACACGTGGGTGCTCATATTTTCCACCACGCCCAGCACTGGGATATTGACCTTTTCGAACATTCTCAGACCTTTACGGGCATCAATTAAGGCGACTTCCTGCGGTGTGGTGACGATGACCGAACCCGTGACCGGGATCTGTTGGGAAAGCGTCAGTTGCACATCGCCCGTGCCGGGGGGTAAGTCAATGATCAGGTAATCGACGCTCTGCCAATTGGTTTCATTGAGCAGCTGGGTCAGCGTGGACGTGACAATCGGGCCGCGCCAAATCATTGGGTCGTCCGGGTTAATGAGAAAACCAATAGACATCAGTTGCAAGCCGTAAGCCGATAAGGGTTCCATGCTTTTGCCGTCTTTGGTTTCGGGCTTGTCATGAACGCCCAGCATGGTTGGAATGCTTGGGCCGTAAATGTCGGCATCCAGCAAGGCTACCTGAGCGCCTTCCTGTTGCAGGGCCAGGGCCAGGTTTACACTGGTGGTGGATTTACCGACGCCACCTTTTCCGGAGGCGACGGCAATGATGTTTTTGACGTTTTTAAGTGGTTCGGTGCGACCTTGAACCGCATGGGCTTTGATGTCGGTTGAAAAGGTGATGTCGACCGTTTCAATACCGTCTAACTGCAATAAGGCATGTTGAAGTTGTTGTTCGATGGCGGGCCACAGGCTTTTGGCCGGAAATGGCAGGGCCAGTTCGAGCGTTAAATGTGTTTTCTTTAGCTGAACGGCTTGGAGGCTTTTGGCGTTTAACGCACCCGGCTTGATCTCATCGAGAGTCAGGGCGTCGATGGCTTTTTCAATCGCATCACGCTGTTCATCGGAAATATTGTGGCCGAATAATTTATTGAGAATGTTCATACTGTGTTCCTTCCGTCATCTTAGCGAAAACCGGCCAGGCCTGGCCGATTTCGGGCAAATGCGTTTTGGTTTGAACCTTATTGAGTGGTGACAAAACCTTGGGATTCAAGGTTAGGAGAGCAAATCCAGTTGGCGCTCGTCTTGTTGGGTGGCTTGGTCTTGCGTGATGCGGCTGGCGGTTGGGCCTTGTTGATTGCGGTATTTGGCATCCGCACGTTTATTGTAGGGTTTGATGGCCGCGCTGGACAGGGTTTCAAAGTTGATGGCACAAATATCCATGCCGGGACGCAATGCCAATGGCAGTTTGCCGCTGTTGAAAATTTCCAGCACGATTTGGCCTTGCCAGCCTGGGTCGATACGGTGTGCGGTGACGTGTACCATGAGACCTAACCGAGCTAAACTGGAGCGGCCGTCCAACCAGCCGACCAGGTCGTCTGGAATGGAGACGGATTCAAACGTTGAAGCCAGCGCCAGCTCGCCCGGATGCAGAAAGAATGCCTGACCATCTTCAATCACGACTTCGTCGCCCATGATTTTATCCATGAGTTGTTGCATTTCACTTGATTCACCGCTCAAGTCGATAAAGGGCGCGGTGTGATCGTTGAAAACACGAAATTTGTTGGCCAGTCGTAAATCGACGCTGATGCCTTTGATCTTGTTTTGATCGGGCATTGGGTCGATGCCGATTTTGCCAATTTTCAGGTGTTGAATGATGTCTCTGTCGCTAAGTTTCATTTGAATGTCGGCTTATGGTTCAATTCCAGCTCGATTTTTCGGTCTTCGTCTTTGTTGAGAATCACGATGCGGGCTGGGAAGTAATTAAGTTTGGGCAAGAGCCAAAGTTCTGCCTCAATTTTACCATTATGGAAGGCAAAACGTTTTGTTTGTACCGCCTCTTCAAACGGGAGGTCGATTTCATCCGATTCGTTGACGGCGCTGAATGTGATTTTCTGTTGAATTTTATCGTCTTGAAGATAAATGTCGTCAATCGGACGTTGGTTTATCACTTGGTACTGGATACCGTACGCCATGGAGATGACATCGTAAATGCGTTTTTGGTTGGGCCAGAATTTTTTGTCCTCAACGTATTCAACCTTATCAAGATCTTCGCGGCGAACCAAGGTATAGGTTTTGTGTTCGGTACGGTCGTCGTATTCGCGGGTCAGGAATTTTTTATATTCCAGCCATTTGAAGGCTTGCTCCGTTTGTTTGAGGTGAATTCTTTCGATGGCGGACTCGTTGATGAATGCTTTGGCCCAGCCCGGCGGAATGGCTTCGCTGGACAGGTGGCAGTCGCTGTTTTGGCAGTTCATTTCCTGATGCGCTTGGCCGATTTTAAAACCCAGTACCCAAATATCAAACGTGGCTTTAAAGCTTGGGATTTGTGCGGCTTGTACGGAAATGGGGAGTAAGCATCCAATGGCCAGTAATGTCCGGAGTGCAAACGCGGGTAATTGAGTCATAAACTAAGCTCGTTCAGTTGCAACGGTGCCTGCAAAGTTTGGTCTTGGTAGCAGGCCTGGTTGTTTTTTAACTGGATGCGTCCTTGTGCTAACCAGTTGGTGACTAAAGGATAAGCGATGTGCTCTTGGATTTGTACTTTTTTTTGCAGGCTCTTGGCGGTGTCACCGGCTTCCACGGGGACTTTGGCCTGCAAAATGACCGGGCCGCCATCCAGCTCCGGGGTAACAAAGTGGATACTGAGGCCGTGCTCGGTATCTTGTGCGTCCAGTGCGCGTTGGTGCGTGTTCAGGCCTGGGTATTTTGGCAAAAGGGAGGGGTGAATGTTGAGCATTCGTCCTAAGTAATGCAAGGTAAAATCAGGAGTGAGGATGCGCATAAACCCGGCTAAAATAATGCCGTCGATTTGCTGTGCGTCAAGCGCTTTAATCATGGCCTGATCAAAGCTTTCCCGGGAGTCGTACTCGGTGTGGTCGATGACGACGGTTGGGATTCCGGCGGCTTGGGCTTTGTGTAAGCCGCCGGCTTGTGGCCGATTGGACAAAACAAGAGCGATTTCATAATCCGAATTCGGGGCCTGATCTATCAAAGCTTGTAGGTTGGAACCGGTGCCGGAAATCAGAACCGCAATGCGCATTTTTGAAGTCATAAAAGGTGTCGGTTAAGGAGAGAGGTTGAATCACCACTCGAAAACCGGCCGATGCGATTTTCGAGTGAGACCGAACTACGCCAGTTCGACGACCGGCGTTTCCGAGTCGCTGGCTTCGATGGTGCCGATAACGGAAACGGTTTCGCCTTGCGCGGTCAAGGTGTCGATGGCTTTTTGTTTGTCGTCGGCGCTGACCACGACGACCAGGCCGATGCCGCAGTTCAAGGTGCGATGCATTTCATGGAAATCGACGTTGCCTTTTTCCTGGATCCAGTCGAATACGGCCGGACGTTCCCAGCTTTGCGTATCGATTTTGGCCTGGGTGTTTTCCGGCATGACGCGTGGCAGATTTTCCAGCAAACCGCCTCCAGTGATATGAGAAATAGCGTGGATATCGATGTGTTTCATCAGCTCCAGAATCGGTTTGACGTAGATGCGCGTCGGGGCCATCAAAGCATCGATTAACGGTTGCCCGCCGCAGTCCTGGGATAAATCAGCGGCATTGACGTCGATGATTTTTCGAATCAGTGAATATCCGTTGGAGTGTGGGCCGGAAGAGGCTAGGCCAAGCAGTACGTCGCCGGCTTTCACTTTGGTGCCATCGATTAGGTCGGCTTTTTCAACGATGCCGACACAGAAACCGGCTAAGTCGTAATCGCCGTCGGGATACATGCCGGGCATTTCCGCGGTTTCTCCGCCGATAAGGGCGCAACCGGATTGCTGACAGCCTTCGCCGATGCCGGCGACCACGTCACGAGCGGTGTAAATGTCCAGTTTACCGGTAGCGTAGTAGTCCAAGAAGAACAATGGCTCGGCGCCTTGCACAATCAAATCGTTGACACACATGGCCACCAGGTCAATACCGACTTGGTCGTGTTTGCCGCTTTCGATGGCCAAACGCAGCTTGGTGCCGACCCCGTCGGTGCCAGAGACCAGCAATGGATTTTTGTATTTGTCCATCGGTAGCTCGAACAAAGCCCCGAATCCACCGAGGGAGGTGGAGACTTCCGGTCTGGAAGTGGCTTTGGCAATCGGTTTAATGGCTTCAACTAGGGCATTACCTGCATCAATGTCGACACCGGCGTCTTTATAGCTAATGGATGGCTTTTGTGTTGTCATAGGTTTGATTAAAACTGCTGTTGAATAAAGTTTGTGTAAATTTCGGTGAACCCGGCGAGTGACTTGCACCTTCGCAAGCATTCGACACCTGAAATCTTGTGACGAATTTACCAGAGTTTTACCGCAAAATCGGATAACATATTGTAACCAAAAATCATGAGGTAAATATGAGAAGTTTTGTCTCGGCGGTATTTTTTATTTTAATGACCTTCGCCGCTTCCGGTTATGCCGGGGAACAATCGGATTTGTTTGAAGTCCGAATGCTGCAGTTGGATGACGCGACGGACAAAAGCGCACAACAGACGTTGGACGAGAGTTTATTGAAGGCGATTCGAATCGAATTGATTCGTTTGACGGGCAACCCGGGCTTTTTATCGCAACCCGAAGCCGAGACGTTTGTTCAATCGCCGAAGGCTTGGCTGAAGAGCTATCGTTACGAACCTTATGAGCAGGAAGGCGTCAAGGTCGGCAGTTGGTTGGTGTTTGAATTTGATCAACAGCGTTTTTACCGCTATTTCCAACAGCAGGGCCTGGTGATCTGGCCGATGGCGAATCGCCCGACAACGCTGGTCATGGGATCGCAATTGATCGCCGGCACTCTAGTCAAGTTAACGGGGCAGAGACTGGATTATTTGCCGAAGCTGAATTACCGCAATACGGCGTCTCAATTGGGGTTGCCGATTGAAACACCTGAGCGATCAAGTGATTGGGTGTACCCGGATGCGGACGGTTCCAACCAACGTGTAGCGGATATTTTACAGTCGAGTGACGCGCGTTATTTATTGAGTTTCCAGGTGATCTCGTCCATTAATGGTTCAGAACGTTATAAATGGCAACTGTTCAACCGAAATGGCATCAGCTTGTTGCAGGACGAGATACGAACCGAACCGAAGCAAGGGTATTTTGAAGACACTTTTTCCGAACTCTTGCGCTTGTATTCGGCACCGTATCGTGAACAGGCTGAGTTTTTAGGGTCTTTGACTTTGACCGTTAATAATATCCGTTCGGTCGATCAGTTGACGGAGTTGGAAAAACGGCTGAAAGCCATGAAGCCAACCGTCCATCAGGTGCGCTTGACATCGGTGGAGAAGCATCAAGTGGTGTTCGAGCTGGTGTATCAAGGCGAATACATTCGTTTGGTAAATCAGTTGGCGGCTATGCCTGGCTTGGTTTCGGTGCGTGATGATGCCGTCATCGGGCAAGTGAATGCGGAATGGGAATGAGGTCGACGGGCCGATAGGAAGATAAACGACAGTGTTTGTACAATTACCTCTTAAAATCGGGCTGCGCGAAGAAGTTTGTTTCGATACCTTTGTGACCGAAGATGAAGCGACCGTATTGGCGTTGAACCGTTTTCAGCAAACGCTGATGAAAAGCCAGGAGGGCGAAGCTTTTTATTTTCAAGGCGAAAGCGGGGTGGGAAAAACCCATTTGCTGCAAGCGGCTTGTCGCTTTATGACGGAAAAGAAATCCGCCAGTGTGTATTTGCCGTTGGGTGATACCTCCTTGCCATTGATTCCGGATGTGCTCCATGGTTTGGAACGCACGCCGTTGGTGTGCCTCGACGATGTGGAAAAAGTGATCGGGCAGGAGTCTTGGGAGCACGCTCTGGCAAATTTATTGATGCGCTCAAAGGTGCTAGGCCATAAAGTGGTGTTGTCGGGTGAGCAAAATATTGGCGATTGGCCGATTGTGACCTCGGAGCTAACGCAGGCTTTAATGTCGGTGTTGCCGATTCGGTTGCAGCCGTTGCATAATAAGCGCGATTTGGTGGTGGCGATGCAGCGCCATGCCTTGAAGCTCGGTTTTGAACTGCCATTAGACGTGGGTAATTATCTCATCAAACAGTTTTCCACCGACTTGCAGGAGTTGCTGTCGGTGCTGAAAATTCTCGAACAGGCGACGTTTGTGGAAAAGCGCCGCATGACCTTGCCGTTCGTCAAACAGATATTAACGAAGCATTCATAGTCTGCATGCCCGCCTGTGATAGGCTGCTTGCGATTAAAAATGAAACCATAAGGAAGCAAGATGATTCACGCGAAAAACTGGATGAATCCGATTAAATTTTCTCTTTTAATTTCGATGGTGTGGATGGCGCTGTTGTCGTCAACGGCTCAGGCGTCGACTGATATTGAATTCGAAACGCTGGACGGTAAAACGGTGAAACTGTCCGACTTCCGTGGTAAATGGGTGGTGGTCAATTATTGGGCGACTTGGTGCCCGCCGTGTCGTGTGGAAATGCCGGAACTGGGCTTTTTCTACGATGCGCATAAAGATAAAAACGCCGTCGTCTTGGGCGTAAACTATGAAGACTCCAGCCCGGCCAAAGTGAAAACTTTTTTGGAGCAGGAAGACATTAAATTTCCGATTGTCCGTCAAAAAGGACGCATTGACGGAAAAACCACACCGTTTGGCCCTTTGAGAGGTTTGCCGACCACCTATATGGTGTCGCCAAGCGGGGATGTTGTGGCGGCGAGAACCGGCATGGTTGACCAAAAAATGCTGGAAGAATTCATTCAGAAGTACGACGCAAAAAAATAAACGGCGTTAATCAACGTCCAACCTAAACAGGCCGTGCAAACGGCCGATACCTTTCCTGAAATCGCTTGTGATAGAATGCTCTTATGAATAAGACAAAATTACACTTTGCATTGAAATATTGGCGCCTGGCCTTTCATTTGATTTTCAAAACCCGTCATTTCGGTGTGAATAACCGTTGGTGGGTGCAACAGCCATCGGCGATTGGTTGGCGCTGGTATCAGCAGGCCTGGGGGATTTTGACGATTATGCCGATTGTGCGGAATTATCAATCTCTGAAAGTACGCAGCTGTTTGGGGTGGATCCCACAAGCCGATTGTGAAGCGCTAGGGTATCAAAAAGAGATTGCGAGTCGGGTTCGCAACTGAAAGGGTTGTAGGTTTTATGATTCAAATGGATCTGGAACAGCGGCAGTCGGCACGTTTTGACCGGCCGTTTCAAGTAACGAATCACGAAGACGAAACGTTTGCCGTTGCGTTTGAGGGGGCGGACGTTAACTTGACCGGATTAGGGTTCTACATTGAAGACCCCGATTTGTTTTTACCGCAACAACTTATCAGCTTGCGGGTTAAAAACGAACAAACCGATGAAATTTACTGTCTGGAAGGGGTGGAAGTCATTCACCTGCGGCCGGACGACAACGGTAAATACCTTTGCGGCTGCCACATTGCTCAAGTCACCAGCGGGCAACTTCTGGCGCATCACCGCCTGGTGATGACCGATGCTCAAACGGCATTGGTGTCGATGGAAACCTCGAAATTATCCGAATTCAATTTTATGGAAGACGGTTCCGCTTTGTCGACCGACCAGTCCGATTTTCAAGAAGCCAGCATGGCTTTGAACCTGGCGGTCACGCAATCTGAACGTAACCAGAAAGAGGTGGCACGGTTTATTCAAGCCGTGGATACCATTTTCAACAGCGGATTGGCAGCGGACATGAAACTGCAGGATTTAAAAGACGAATTTGACGATTTTAAAAGCTACTTGCAGAGAATGAATGAAAGCACGCTGGCTTTTGCGACCTTGGCGAAGCTGCTGGCACATACACCGGAAGAATCGAATGACAAACTGGCTTGGAAAACCTTGATTTCCGATTTCGAAAACCGCTTTCTCAGTCAGGAACAACAAATCGCTTACGACTTTATGCACCAAGGGCTGGATGCCGATGAGGCTTTGAAAGTCGCTTATCAATACTTAAATCAACGAGATGATGAATGACATTTTTTAAAAAGCCAGCATTGATGTTAGCGTTTGCAACGGTTGGGCTGCCGGGCATTGCGGCCGCGGATAAAAACCCTTGGGCGCCAAAAATTACCCTTGAAACCGGGTATTTGAATCCGTCCGGTATTGAGGGGGAAGGTGGTGAAGTGTCGGACCGTTATTACGATGCTTTGCTGGAAAACCAGTTCGCTTATTTGGGGTACACCTACTGGAGTTTGGATTGGCATGACATTGACCAATTGCCATTCGGGAATGGTAAAGACAAGCCGGTAAAGGGACTTCGTGGAGCGCGCATTGGCGGAAAGTTCAACCACCGCATCAACTCGAAAACGCTATTCCTAAGCAGTCTTGGGGTGTCGTCCAAATATGAAGAACAAACCGATGACTCTTATAGTGTGAACCTGAGAGCGCTGGTTTCCTATCAACTGAAGAATGATGTGTCGCTTTTGGGTGGTTTGATTTACAACTATCACCCGGTTCGAAGTCGCTTGTATCCTGCAATCGGGGTGGCGTATCGTGCCCGAAGCTGGGACGGTTTATCGGCGGTGCTCGGCTTCCCGCGTGCCTATGTGGCTTATGGTTTTGCGGAAAATTGGAATATTAGTACCGGCGCGTCGTATCGGCAGTTTATGGCCAAGTTGGCCGATGACAGCCCGATTGAAGAAAAAGGCTATGTTGAACTTCAAACTTGGAAAGCCGATGTCATGTTGTCTTATCAAGCGTCGAAAAACTGGCGTTTGGATGTGTTTGGGCAATATTCCGCCGACTACCGTTTCAGCTTTTACAACCGCCACGGTAATCGCCAGAATCAATATCAACTCGACCCCAGCTGGGGCAGTGGGATGAAGCTGGCGTACCAGTTCTGATCGTTTATTCCGGAACCAACTGTTCGGCCCGATAATGGCCGTGCCGGCCGCCAAGCCGTTCGCTTAAAAACGGTAAGCCGGCTTGCAGAGTTTCCATTAACTTCCACGGCGGATAAATCACCATCATGCCGCTGGCCGTCATGCCTTTGTCGCCGTCTCTGGCGATGCCTAACTCAAATAATTGAATATTACGGATGCCACTGGCGATAAATGCTTTTTCCATCGCTTGAATGCGATGACGTTCCACCACCGGGTACCACAGTGCATAGGTGGCGTTGGCAAACTTTTTGTGCGCTTTAATCAAGGTTTCCACGGCTTTCGCATAATCCGTTTTGACTTCGTAAGGCGGATCCATCAAGACGTAACCGCGTTTTTCCTTGGGCGGTAATTGGCTGATACAGGCCTGAAACCCATCTTTTGGATAAACGTGGATACGCTTGTCGCCCGCGAAATTTTGCCGCAAAATTTGGCTTTCATTTGGGTGTAAATCGAAAAAATCCAATCGGTCCTGCGGGCGGAGCAGGTGCTGCGCGAACCAGGGCGAACCTGGATACGTTTGCAGTTCGGCTTGAGGATTGAACTGCTGCACCGTCTCCAGATAATCTTTGATCAGGCCTGGGCAATTGTCCAATTCATTGAGTAGGGGCCAAAGTTGCCCGATGCCGTTTTCGTACTCCCGGTTTTTTTGTGCTTCCCTATCGGATAAGGTGAAGGCGCCTGCGCCGGAATGGGTATCCAGATAATAAATCGGTTTGGGTTTGCGGCTCAGATACTTGAGGATTTGAATCGTCACGCTGTGTTTGAGCACATCGGCGAAATTACCGGCATGAAAGGAATGGCGATAGCTGAGCATGACTTTTTCGTCCTCGTGTTCAGACGCTGAGGGTGTCAGCGGTTGCGTTTGTTTTTCTTTTGTTTGCGGGCATCGAGGCGGGCTTGTTTTTTGGCCGCTTTTTGTTCACGTTTAATGTCGACCTGTTGCAATTCCTGTTCCATCATCTCCGGTGTTTCAAAGGTCAGAGCACCCAGTTGGCCGTCACGGATTTCGGTAATCAGAATACGGGAAATTTTATCCAAATCCACTTGGCCGCCGCTGACCAGACAGCCGCGATCACGGCCGATGGTTTCCAAAAAAGCCACGTCCGGGAAAGGATCGTGCAGCGGGAGTTCGTCAAGCTGATAGCGTTCTTTTAAGCGCTCCGGATAGTGTTCTAACAAGTATTCGGCGGCGTAACTGGCGATGTCGGGCAATTCGAAGGCGGTTTCTTTGATGCCGCCGGTAATCGCCAGACGATAACCGGAGTGCTCGTTTTCGATATTCGGCCACAGCATCCCGGGCGAATCGAACAGGGTGATGCCGTCTTCCAGCTTGATGCGTTGCAACATCTTGGTCACGGCCGGCTCATTGCCGGTTTTGGCAATCGGGCGGCTGGCTAGGGTGTTGATTAAGGTGGATTTTCCGACATTGGGAATGCCGAGAATCAGGGCATGTATGACTTTGACGGAGTCTTCGTTACGCGGAAACATTTTGTTAATGATCCCAAGTACTTGAGTTTTACGGTCTGATTGCTGAGCGTTCAACGCCAAGGTCTTGATGTTTTTGTGCTGTTCGAAATAAGCTTGCCATTCCGCGGTTTTATCGGCGTCGGCCAGGTCGGATTTATTAAAAATCTTAAGCGTGGGCTTTTCGCCGCGCAGTTTGGCAATCATCGGGTTTTCGCTGCTGAACGGAATGCGGGCGTCAAGCACTTCGATGATTAAATCCACTTGCGGGAGGATTTCGCGCACTTCTTTTTGCGCTTTGTGCATGTGCCCTGGGTACCATTGAATTTGCATGTTTGGCCTGTAACGCTCGAGTTGAAGTCAAAGAAGGGGATTATAGCCTGTAATGCCAGGCCTGGCGATTTTTGAATCCGCGAAATATTAGCGGCGGCCGAAAATGCGCATTAGAAAACGCACCAGCAAGACGATGCCGGAAATCAACCAAAGGTAGACAAACCAACGCACCACTTCGTAAAGAGAAGTCATTTGTCCCGATAAATGTTGTAAGCCTTCCACTGAAAGCTGGCCGTTTTCGGCGGTGCCGAGTGCGATCATCGCGACAATCAGCATAACGGCTCCAAGGCCGGCCCCTAAATACAGAAAAATTTTCTGCCAAATATCCATAATTACTCTCTTTTCAGGTGTTTGACGTTCATTATTTTGCGATTGATTCTACCGGAAAAAGCCGCTGAACGATATGGTTAACAAGGTGTTTTTGCAGTGAAAAACCGTTATAACCTTTCTTTTAAAGTGGGTAGTGACCTATGACGGGATGAAAAATTTTTATTTCCTACTGCTTTAGTAGGTTATATACTGTCAGCGAGGTATGTGAAATCGTTAATCGTTTAGGGAGACTTGCTATGCCAAGAGTCAGAAACCCTCACGATGCGAGAAGCGTGCCTGTTCCTTCGGCGGCTCCGCATTATGTGAGGACATCGACATCCGCCACCGGTCGTGAAAATCCGAAAGGTACCTTATGTCGTTTTCAGCCCAAGGAAATCGATATGATGCCTGGTAACTGGGCGGAACCGGGTAACCCAACGCCGTATGAGTTACGCATGACCATTCAAACCTGTAAGCGTTTCTGGTATGCGAACAAGGCTGCTTTGGAGCACCCGGACTGCGACCATGAAATCACTGAATACAATATCAAAGTGTTGGAAAAACTTTACATTCACTTGATGTCTTATCTGGAGGAATAGTGTCGGGCCTGTTTTTTCCAGGCATAAAAAAAGCAGGACACTGTCCTGCTTTTTTGTCTCAAAACACTTAAGCTGATCGCTTACAGTGCCGTGATGTTTTCCGCTTGAGGCCCTTTCGCGCCTTGGGTAACGGTGAACTCAACCTTTTGACCTTCGGCTAGCGTTTTGAAACCAGAACCGGTGATGGCACTGAAGTGTGCAAAAACATCCGGGCCGGATTCTTGTTCGATAAAGCCAAAGCCTTTTGATTCGTTAAACCACTTAACGGTACCTGTCGTTGTTTCAGACATAATTTTAATCCTGTAAAAATCTATAAAAAAAGCATGCCTTTCGGCGTAATCATCAGAAAAATAAACTGTTACTTAATGAACTACGGAGAACGGAGAATTACGAATAAAACAACGAAGTCGAGCAGATAAACAAAGAATTTCAGAATTTCTTTCCGAATGTGGAACCAATTAGACGCTAATCGGCGGAGTAAGTCAATTTTTATTTACAAAACAATTGGTTTTTATTATTTGGCCATTAACGATAAATGGCTAGGCCTGGTTAAAGGGGGGATCCCCCCGTTTTGTTTAGAGGTAGGTTACCAAATCGGTCAGAGGTAGGCGGTGCTTCGGTCTGGCTTGGTCGGCCGGTTCGCCAAGTGCCATAATGACGTGCAGGTCGTATTGCTCCGCATCCAGCTTCAAGGCTTTCATGGCCTGGTCTTTATCGAAGCCTTCAATCGGGCAAGAACCGATGCCGAAAACCTGGGCGGCGGTCATCATGTTCCCCAAAGCAATGTAGGCTTGTTTGCCGGACCAGTAAGGTCGGGTTTGTTCATTGAACTGGCTGATGTAACTGTCGTAAAAGTTCAAGACGCCTTGCATGGCGTTGTCGTCCAAACCCCAGCGGCCAAACTGTTTTTTGGCGTAATCGGTAATGCCGTCGAACTCTTTAACCGTGACGAATACAACCAGTTCGCTGCAGGTGTCGATTTGCGGTTGGCCGCCACAAGCCGCTTTCAGTTCGGCGCGGATGGCCGGGTCTCGGACCACCAGAAAACGGGTCGGTTCCAAACCAAAAGAGCTGGGAGACAGGCGACCCACGTCCAAAATTTTCTCGAATGTGTCCGGCTCGATGTCCGTTTCCGGTTTGAAGGCTTTAACGGCATAACGGTCTTGCATGGCTTGCATGAAGGTTTTTTCCATGAGGAGGTCCTTTTCAATGAATGTCAGGTCAAATTTACAAAGTGAGAGTATGCTATCATTTATATGCGATATTGGTAAGTATGTACTTTTTTGTAATATACTTACTAAAAAGTAACCATTAATAATGTAGGAAATACCATGTCGGAAAAAAACTGTGGCTTTGTCGTCAATAATCAGACTTACCAATGTGCCTTCCAGGTCGCGATTGATATTTTGGATGGCAAATGGAAGGGGTTGATTTTGTGGTATTTGATGCAAGGTCCCAAGCGTAATAGCGAGTTACGTCGTTTGATACCGCCAATCACACAGAAAATGCTGACGCAGAAGTTACGGCAACTGGAAGAGGAAGGCATTGTCATCCGAACGGTGTATCCGGTGGTGCCGCCGAAAGTAGACTATCGACTTACCGAGCAAGGTGAACGCCTCAAGCCGGTGTTGGAGCTACTGTACGAATGGGGCGCGGATTATATCGAGGCGCGTCAGGCTGAAGACCGTCAGGGCGAAATTAACGAAGCGAGTTAGAAGTTTTGTTGCTTAGGCAAGTAGCTTGTCAATGATGAAACCGCCCCAGACCAGTACGGCGAGAAAAAACGACAGGAATACCGCGGCGGAGCCTTGGTCTTTGGCGCGGCCGGACAGTTTGTGGTAATCCTCTCCAATTCGATCGATGGTGGACTCCACCGCAGAGTTCAGCATTTCCACAATCAAGACAAATACCAGAACGCCGATCAAGGCCATGATTTCCATCAGGCTGTCGCCCAGCCAGATGGCAATCGGCGTCAGTAATAAACATAGAACGGCTTCCTGGCGGAAAGCCGCTTCGTGTTTCCAAGTCGATTTCAATCCTTTGTAAGAGTAGCCGGCAGCGTAGAAAATGCGCGACCATCCGGTGTAAGGCGATTTCAAGGGGCTTTCCTTTTCAGTTCGGTATCGTAATCTTGTCCATAAGCCATGCGTTTGCGCGGTTGAAAGTCCGCCGAACACAAAGCGTTTTGGGCATCATACAGTGAGGATTCGACTTGCGTCAAACATTGCGCAAAATGGAAAACATCATCCAATAGCCCTGGCTGGTGAATATGGTTTGCCATGACTTGGTCCGTTTCTGGAAAGGCTTCACGGTAGGCACTGTTACGCCATACGATAAACGGCACCTCCAGCATGGAAGCCGTTACCCCATCCGGGCCATGGCCTTTGAAATCTTTGGTATCAAACACTTCTTCGCCGTGATCTGAGAAAAGCAACAGGGCGGCGGCGTTGGGGAGCGTTTTTAAGTCGGCGATGGTGGTGCCGACGATTTCATCCGTGTAATGAATGGAGTTGTCGTAACTGTTAATGTAGTCCAGTTGGCCATCGCTGATATCGGCTTGGTAAGGTCGGATATTCTTTCGGTGATTGAAAACGCCTTTTTCTGGCGGATAGCGATTGTTATAGTCCAAGTGACTGCCCATTAGATGGACAAAAATCACTTTCTTTTCCGCTGGTGCCTCAATGGCTTCTTGAATGTAAGGCAGTAGATAGCCGTCATAGCGTTCCACTTCGACACCATGGAAATCATGGCTGATGAAATGGCTATGGTCGGCTGTTTTGGCTAAGGCCGCGAATGGCATACGCATCGGTTGCTGGTTCGAAAGCCACCAGGTTTCAAAGCCTGCCTTATTGAAAACGCCCATTAAGCTGACCGATTGGTTAATGGGCTTTTGGTTTTCAGTGTTGGCTTCGGTTAAGACATGCCTTAAGGAAGCGGCCGTTTGTGCATAAGGCGTGACGACGTTTTCAAAGGCCATCAAGTCGGAACGAACGGCGTCTAACATGGGTGTGGTTGGGCGAGGATAGCCGTATAGCGACATGTGGTTACGGTTCATGGCTTCGCCGATGACAATCACGTAAGTCTGTGGAATGGGCTTCGAAGAAGCTGAAAAATCGGCTTGAGCGTCCAAGTTCACGCGGGCTTGAATACGCCGTTCGAAGCTTTCTCGGCTGTTGAGGTAATCAATGGCGACGCCGTTGAAACCGGGAATGGTATCAAATACCCGGTTGCGTTTTTGTACTTCCAGTATCGCAACGACGAACATAACAAAAGCTAACCCGACCAAAAACTTTTCTTTGCGCCTTAATGACGTTTTCACCAGCATGCGTTTTAGCAGCAGGAATGAGATCGTCAGGTAGAGTAACAACAGCATCACGTTTTCGTAACTGGCGTATACGACTAGAAATTCATAGATTTCTCTTGGGTCGGATTGTGAAATGGCTTCAAATGACGCGGACGTGAAAACTCCGCCGAAGGTGACAGCATAGAGTAAATCCATCGCGCCCGAAAGGGTGATAAAAACCAATACCAAGAGTAAAAAACGGTAGAGATAAATATGATGACGTGTCAGATAAGCAAATCCGCCCAGCATCACCAGCCAGCCCAGTCGTGAGTTCAGCTCCGACTCCCGAATAAAGTCGGAATAGAGGTTCATCACTAAAAATGGGAAGAAAAGGATGAACAGTAAAGCCCACCAGTGTGAAAACGTGAATTTGTGCATTGTTATTTATTTTTATGGGGGGGCACAATGTTTTGTAATTGGTTTGCTTTGTCCGTATCTGGTGGTTAAAACCATTACAAAGCATGACAATTACGCGGCTTGTCATATAATTGTAATATTATATGTTACTTAAATGTAACAATAAAGCCTCTTTTAGGAAGTTTTTACGAGAAATCGCCAGGCCTGGCGGGATTTAGATGAATGGGCAAAACGGAGAGAGCTTGAAAGGGGGGCAGATCGGCTTTGGATTAATGGTCTAAGCCGTTATGATCAAAACAGGCTAAATTCGACCCCCCTGCTGTCGCGTGAGAAGGGTTATGTAATCAAGAAGTACGGTTTTCCAGCATTGCCATTTTGATGCCGGTGTAAATCAATGTCAGTCCGGCCGCTTTATTGACCAGTTGAATTACCCAGGATTTCAGTTTTCGTCTTGCCATATGGGCGCCCATAAAACTGTAAAGGCTGTAAACGAAGGTGTCGGCAAAGAAAAAAGTTAGCCCAATCAGCAGTAGCTGCATGAATAACGGTTCGTTTGGGTTAATGAACTGAGGTAATAGGGCGGTGAAATACATTAACGCTTTGGGGTTGGCAAGTTGAATGACCAGACCTTGGCTGAAGAGCTTAAGCGCGTGGTGATCGGTTTTTTTTGGGCTAAACTGAATGGCCGATCCTTTACTGAACAGGACTGTCAGCCCCAGGTAAACCAAAAACGCCACCCCTAGCCATTTGATGATGGTAAACATTAAGCTGGACGCAACAATTAAAGCGGAAATACCCGTCGCAGACAGTGCGAAGAAAAGCAAATCAGCTGTGGCAATGCCTAAGACACCTAAAAATGCTTTTTTGGATTGCAGTGATGCCCCTTGTGAAGCAACGGTCATCGCGGATGGACCGGGTACCAAAATCAGCAAAAAGGTGGTGATGAAAAAGATGGAATAATGTTCGATGGACACTTTGGTTACGCCTGTGTAATTAAGAGCTTAATCTTACGACTTTTGAAGCCAAAGAATGCATTTTTTATCGTGAAAACAAAAAACCACCAGGCCTGGTGGTTTTTATGAATGGACGTCAAGCCGAACTGGGTTTAAGCGTTGAGCTTGGCCAGTAAGAAGTCCATAAACTCAGCCTCAGCCACGTCCTGGGCTTTTTCATCGGTGCGGTGTTTGTATTCGATCATGCCATTATCCAAACTGCGTTCGCCGATGACGATGCGATGCGGAATGCCGATCAGTTCCATGTCATTGAACATCACCCCCGGGCGTTCGCTGCGGTCGTCAAACAGCACTTCGATGCCTTTAGCCGTTAATTCGTTATAGAGCTTATTGGCGGCTTCCGCGACGCGTGGCGACTTGTGCATTTGCATTGGCACAATACACACTTGGAAAGGTGCAATGGCTTCCGGCCAGATAATGCCTTTGTCGTCGTGATTCTGCTCAATGGCGGCTGCGACCACGCGAGTGACGCCGATACCGTAACAGCCCATTTCCAATACTTGCGCACGGCTGTTTTCATTCAGCACGGTGGCGTTGAGGGCTTCGGAATATTTGTTGCCCAGTTGGAAGATGTGGCCGACTTCAATGCCGCGGCGGATTTCGATTTTGCCTTTTCCGCATGGGCTTGGGTCGCCTTTGACGACATTACGGATGTCGGCGACCAGCGTTGGGTTGGCGTTACGATCCCAGTTGGCTCCAGTGTAATGGAAGCCATCTTCGTTGGCGCCGCAGATAAAGTCCACGGCGTGATCGGCGGTGCGATCAACAATGACCGGAATGTTCAAACCAATCGGCCCAATGGAACCGGCGTTACAACCAACCGCGTCCAGAATCTCAGCGTCGCTGGCCATTTCAAACGGTTCGGCGACTAAGTCCAATTTTTCAGCCTTGATTTCGTTGAGTTCGTGATCGCCACGCACCACCAATGCAACGACCGGGTTCTCATCGGTGGCGCCTTTAACGACCAAGGTTTTCAATACTTTCTTTTTCTTGACCTGCAGGAAGTCGCAGACCTCTTCGATGCTGTGTTTGCCGGGGGTGGCGACCTTGGTCAGGTCTTCGTTTGGCGCCGGGCGTTCACCGCGTGGTTCCAAGGCTTCCGCCAGTTCGACGTTGGCGGCGAAGTCGGACTCGGTGGAGAAGGCGATGTCGTCTTCACCGGAATCGGCCAGTACGTGGAATTCGTGCGAGCCGTCGCCGCCGATGGAACCGGTGTCGGCCTGAACCGGACGGAAGTCCAGCCCGATGCGCGAAAAGATTCGGTTGTAAGCATCGTACATTTCGTCGTAAGTGGTTTGCAGGCTGTCGCGATCCATGTGGAAAGAGTAGGCGTCTTTCATAATGAATTCACGTGAACGCATGACGCCAAAGCGTGGACGAATTTCGTCACGGAACTTGGTTTGAATTTGATAGAAGTTCGCGGGCAGTTGCTTGTAACTGCGAATTTCCTTGCGTACCAGATCGGTGATGATTTCTTCGTGGGTTGGCCCCAGTGCAAAGTCCCGTTGATGACGGTCTTTGAAACGCAGCAATTCCGGGCCGTAATCTTCGGCGCGGCCGGATTCTTCCCACAGCTCCATCGGCTGCACCACGGGCATCAAACATTCCTGGGCGCCGGAGCGGTTCATTTCTTCACGCACAATCGCTTCCACTTTGCGCAGCACACGGACACCCAATGGCAACCAGTTGTACAAGCCGCCGGCCAATGGTCGGATCAAGCCGGCACGAAGCATAAGCTGGTGGCTGATGACAACCGCATCGGCTGGCGTTTCACGGGTGGTGGCGAGTAAAAGCGATGATGTTTTCATGGTGCGAAATCAAACCCTTCTTTAATGAATGTTAATGAGACAAAGAAAGCGGTTATTTTAGCATGAATGGCGGATGGAGAATCCGAAAATACCGTCAGGTCTTGTCGAGATTGAGTTAGCGAACGTAGCCGATGACAGCGATAAAATGACAGGTGGAACCGGCCAGCACGAACAGGTGCCAAATGCCATGTGCATGGCGCAATAGATTTTTGTCATCGAGAATGTAGAAAATAATGCCGGCCGTGTAGGCAATGCCTCCAATGGTTAACCAATACAGCCCAGCGGTGGATAAAACGGCTTTTAAGGCGCCGAAATCCAGCATCACCATCCAGCCCATAATCAGGTAAATGGCGAGTTGTAACCATTCAATGCGCCGTTTCATGAAAAGTTCGAGTAGGATGCCAATAATGGCCAGTGACCAGACAAGGATCAGGATCAACAGGCCTTTCGATTCGATTAAGGTGACCAGCGTGAAAGGGGTGTAGGTGCCGGCAATCAGTAAGTAAATGGAAATGTGATCCAGCTTTTGAAAAATACGTTTCGGCAGAGGGTGTTTGAGGCTGTGATACAGCGTTGAGAAGCTGTACAGCATGACCAGCGTGAGGCCGAACGTCAGGTAGCCGATAAACAACAGAGCATTGTTTTGCAAAATGCCCACCGCGATCAGGGCGCCAAGCCCCATCAGTGCGAAAACCGCGCCGACCAAGTGGGTGATGCTGTTGAATTTTTCGGAATAATACATGCGTTGAAAAGCGCTTTAAAATGAAAATGTTAAGTCAGTGTATCAAAAACCTTTGAATTCGGTGATGAAAAAATCATAAACCTCAGAGCCGCCATTATGTGCTCGGTATTGCAGAATTGGCCAGGCCTGGTGGTTTTCGTGATTCAAGAGGGGCTGCGTTTTCGGATAAGGGAATGAAAGTAGATCCAAGCCAATAGGGCGTTTAAAGCCGCCGGCAGCAATAATGAAAGGTAACCGAACCATTGAAAGCTGAAAATACCGATGAGTCCGCCGAGGATAAAGCCGAGCAAGATGGCGAATAATAGCCAGTTTTTCCAGGTCAAGGGCGTGCGGGTGCGGAAACGATGAGCAATGGAAACCCCGATGTCGGTGGTGATGCCGGTGACGTGCGTGGTCCGGATTTGCAAGCCTTTATAGCTGGCGACCATGGCGTTTTGTAAGCCACAAGCCAGCGCGCTGAACATTAAGGCCAAAAGGTTGACCGAGTAAGCCATGACGCCCGCCACCGTGAGAATAACCGCATTTAGAAAGAGGGCGACGCCGTAGCTTTTATCTTCTTTGTATTGACTGTGGCCGATAATGAAGCCGGATAAAAAAGCGCCCACAATAAAGCTTAATAAAATGGACAAGCTGATCATGAACGGTTTCCAATCAAAATGAAAACCGCTGTCGCTGAGGTGAGAGGCAATTCCGGTCATTTGGCTGACGGGAAGGCCGAATTCAATCAGCATGATGCTGTTGATAAAACCGGCAATGGCTGACATGCCGATGGCAATGGCAAAGACCTTGGAAACGCGATAGTCGTGTGTGGCGGTGTTGAGCACGTGATCCTCTTTTGGCGTGTAAGGCGTGAAAGCTAAAAAACTAAAATACGCCTTATAACCCCAGTTGTAAAGAGGGATTGGGTGGAATTTGGCTAATCCAACATTTGATGGCCGACGTAAGAAAAAATACCAATCATAATGCCGGTGAGGAATTGGGCGTGTACCAGATAGGAAAACTGGCGCAATTGACGGGGCGAAAATTTCCAGCGCAGGAAGAAGCCAAACAGGCCTTGCCAAACCAGCAGTAGCATCACGACCTGAAACAGCAGGATTTCAAAATGGAAACCGACCAGCAATATGTGCAAGAAGGTCACCGCCAAGGTGGCGACACCGACATAGACATGGGTGCGATTCAAGGGCACCAGCAGTTTCTGAATCAGAGACTGCGTTGGTTGGTAAAGCATGTTCGGCACCATACGGTCGGCGACCGAACCTTTTTCGAACAGTAGCTTCAGCAAGGTGCGGGCATAGATGAACAATAGCAGCCAAAGCGCGATTTCACCGAATCCTTCACCGATTTCTGTGAGAAAGGTTTCATGTTCCCGTTGCGGCGGCAAGCTGTTGCGAGCATAAAAGTAATAGGCGAGCGAAATAGCAAAAATGCTCGCCGTGTAGACGAGCAGGGTTCTAAAGGATTTCATTTGTTTGGGTTAGGTTGATGCGTTGGTGGTTAACCGTATTTTTCTTTACAGCGTTCGATGGCATCCCAATAAGCTTTATTGTCTTTCGGGTTGTCTTTGGTGCTGTCCCAAAGCTGGCTGGCTTTTTCTTTACACTCACGCAACTCGGCATTTTCGCAGCCGTTGAGCATGACCAAGCTTGTGGTGAACAATGATACCAGAATAAAACGTGAAACCAGGGTTTGCATGATGAAAAATTCCTTTGTAAGGGAATGAATTTGAAAGCTTAAGTGTATCAAATCCCTCAAGGTTCACAAGTGATTTTACTTATAGTTAAACTAACAGTATGAATGTCGAAAGGGGGCCGAAATCATAGGCCTGAAAAGCGTGTTATCGACCTTAATCGCTTGATTTCGGATGTTTTATTAGAGGTCTGCCTCGGTTTTCAGTATGATAGCGCCATCTGTAAGGGAACCTCTGATTGAATCCGTTTGAGCTTCTGCGGGACTTAAAGCCTGCTTATTCTAGGCGTGGCTCGCCGGCCTTAGTCCTTCTAAGGTCAAGCGTCACAACAACGAAGAAGTAGGCTTTAAGCCCCGCCTTTAGGGGCTTAGCCAAGCTTTCCAGTTCTGCGTTGTGAAGTTTTGCCAGGTCTAGACATGACTGCAACTTCACGCCTTGATCTGAAAAACTTGGCGTTGCCAGAAGCCAAACCGATTCAATCAGAGGTTCCCAAGGCACTTTCGTTTCATTAATCGAATTTATAAAGTTTATAGGAGTCGGCATGCACCGCGCGCTTCAAGAAGAAAAAGATTGGACACAACGTTATACGGATTTTCTGGAAAATCAGGCTTCCCGTGAAGCGCGTATTGTGTATCAACGCGATCGGGCACGGGTCATTCACTCGGCCTCGTTCCGGCGCCTGCAAGCCAAAACCCAAATCTTCGGTTTGAACGAGTCCGATTTCTATCGCACACGTTTAACCCATTCGATGGAAGTGGCGCAAATTGGGTCAGGCCTGGTGGAACAGCTGATTACGGTTGGCGACGGCAAGGATTATTTGGATTGGCTGCCATCGTTTTATTTGATTGAAGCCATTTGTTTGGCGCATGATTTGGGGCACCCGCCTTACGGTCATGGCGGGGAAGTGGCTTTGAATTATATGATGCGCATGCACGGCGGGTTTGAGGGCAACGCCCAAACCTTACGCATTCTAGCGCGCCTGGGCGAATATACATCCAAAAATGGGATCGACCTGTCGCGTCGCGCCACGCTCGGCGTTCTGAAGTATCCGGCGGTTTACGACGAGGTAATTGCATTAAATAAAGCCTATCAAAGCCAAATGCAGGAACCGGATGCGTTTGACTTCAGAACGCTGGATATGAGCCGTTGGTACCCGCCGAAAGCCAGTGTGTTTATGGAAGAGAAAACTCAATTTGAGTGGGTGCTGGATTTGTTTTCCGACTCCGATAAAGAGCTGTTCACGCAATTGAAAGCGAATGAGGAAGGCTTTCACAAAACTCAATATAAGGCGCTGGATACCACCATTATGGAGTTGGCCGATGACATTGCCTATGGTATTCACGACTTGGAAGATGCCGTGGCGATGGGCATGGTGAACCGTGAGCTCTGGGAGGCCGAAGTCATGGAACACCCGGACTTCAAACGCTACCCATTGTGGGATGACGTGATGACAAAACGCTTGTTCAGTCCGCGTTCCAAAGACCGTAAGCACGCCATCAGTAAAATGGTCGGGATTATGGTGGAAAGTGTCCATATCGATGAAAACGAAGTGTTCGAACATCCGCTGTTGCGTTATCAGGCTAAGTTGGGTGAAGCGGAAATGACGGTGTTGGAATTGTTGAAAACCTTCGTCTATATCCACGTCATTACCTTGCCGGAAGTAAAAGGCATGGAGTATAAAGGGCAGCTGATTACCTTGGACTTATTCAAATCCTTACGCGCCAATCCGCAGGCTTTGTTGCCGCGAAACACCTTTATGAAATACGACCGCGCCGAGTCGGAACGGGATCGTCAAAGAGTGATTTCCGATTACATCGCCGGGATGACCAATACCTATGCCTCCCGTATGTATGAGAAGTTTTTCACTGCCTCGCAAGGGTCGATCTTTGACCGCATTTAGGTATAGAAAGAGTCGGTTTATACCTTAGGAATGGCTTGAGATAAAATCTTCAAGCTGTTTATATTTCAAGGGTTTTGAAAAGTGATACCCTTGGAAGAGTTCACACCCATAATCGCATAACTGTTGTAGCTGATCGGGGGTTTCCACGCCTTCGGCCAGGGTGCGCATATTCAACTTCTGACCGATTTCGATAATGCTTTCCACTAAGCCGTGGTCGGCTTGTTTGTTCTGCACGTTATCAATGAAACTCTTGTCGATTTTCAGTTCGTCAAAAGGCAGTTTTCGGAGCAGACTCAAGGATGAGAAGCCGGTTCCGAAGTCGTCCAGCGATAACCAGATGCCGCGCCGCTGTAATCGAATCAGCAAATCATGAACGTATTCAAAATCCTCAATGAACAAGGACTCGGTCACTTCAATGGTGAGCAGGTCGGCCGGATAACCGTTTTTTTCGATGGCGTCCGTTAGGTCATGATAAAAACCATGGCTCATGAATTGGCGGGCTGAGACATTGAGAGAGAGGCGGAAACGTATGTTGTGGTTTTTTTGAAATTCCGCCATGTGACGCAAAGCCGTGTCGAGAATGTAATGACCGAGTTCCGGCATATAGCCGATTTCCTCGGCAATCGGAATGAATTCGGCCGGTGAAATGTCGCCGAACGTCGGATTCTGCCAACGGACCAGCGCTTCCACGCCGTGCAGTTTCTGGTTTCTGTCCAACTGGGGTTGATAGACCACGTAGATTTCGTTGTATTTGATGGCCTGGCGGAGCTTGTGTTCTAAGTGAACTTTATGCAAGGTGTTTTGGCGCATGGTTTCGGAAAAGAACTCCACGGCATTTTTATGTCTTTTAGCATGGTACATCGCCATGTCCGCACGACTGAGGATGGTTTTGAGCGTGTCGCCGTCCTGCGGATATTGCGCGATTCCGATGCTGACGCCCAGGTTGAAGCGCATGTCGTCGATATGAAACGGTAGCGAAAGCGACTTGATGAGGCTGTGTGCCAGTACGGACACCTCCTTCGATGTCGAATGCACGATGATGACGAACTCGTCGCCACCGAAACGAATCACCGAATCTTTTTTGTGCAATAGGGATTTGAAACGTTTCGAGACTTCGGTCAAGACCGCATCACCGGTTTCATGGCCGAAGTTGTCGTTGATGTTTTTGAAATTATCCAAATCGAGAAACATCAAACTGTATTCGTAGTTGGGGTGGCTTTCCAATTGGTGTTTGAGTTCGGTGTCCAGATAATAGCGGTTGGGTAAATTGGTGAGCGGGTCGTGCGTGGCCTGATGCAGCAGTCGGGTGCGGGTGCGTTCTTCATAGTTGGCGATGGTTCGGAATAGGGCGTAGGTAATGATGAGCGCAATCAGGAAGAAGGTGCTGTAAGTCATCATCACCCGGCTGAATTCGGGGGTGAGGGTTTTGAGGGGCTGGAACATCGTGACCCATAGCTCGTAGCGTTGGTTATAGACCACGCTGCCTAATAGGTTGTTGTTGAAGACTTTCGAGTCCAAGTCGAATGCAAAGGGAGTTGAATAGTGCTTCATTTCTTCCAGAGTCAGGCCGTAGCGTTCACGGTAATTGCGTTTCAAGCGTGTCAGCAACTCATCCGACAGCGGGTGCATATAGAACTTTTCATAATCGCTTTTGGGGATACCGGTCACGAACAGGCGGTAATAGTTCAAGTCGCTGATGATGTCGGCATGGCGGAATTCTTCCAGGCGGAAGTTACTGAGGAAGTTGGCTTCGTCCACTTTCAAGGCGGTGATGATGACGGCAACGACCTTTCCGGCTTCATCACGTAAGGCCTTTCGCATCGGTAAGAGCCAGGTATCGAGTGCGGGGTAATCGTAAGTGCGTCCGAGAATCATTTTTTGGCTAACCAACGCTTTTTGGAAGGAGTCACGGGTGATGTCGCTTTCCAGATAGTTAGTGGTTTTGTCAATGTCCAGGTTGGAGCTGAACGCCACCATGTCGCCCTGCGGTGTCGCCAAACCGAAACCGGCCAGTACGGGTTTGGCCGCCAGCATCTTGTCGAATAGTTGTTGGGTTTTGGCCAGGTTTTGATAGGTGTGGTTTTCGATGAGCTGTGTGCCGAGCAAGTCGAGGAGCAATTCGTTTTCGACCAGCGTGCTTTGTATGATGTGGTTGAGCAGGCTGGTGTCGGCGGCGAGCTCTCGCGTTAACTCGTCTTTCATGTTGTTGTATTTGGCGACCGACAAAGAAATAAATACCACCACACTGGCGGAGAGGATTAGATAAAAAAGCCCCCATAGATTGGAATCAAGACGCTTCATGGATGGTTGAACACCTTCGGTCAATGGTTTGAATCTATCTTATTGGATTTTTAAGGAAAAAGGAATCAGAAGAAACCTGAAAGCTTATTTTGGAAGATAGTACTTCTTCGCCACGGCGGGTTTCAATGGTTTTGGAAAACGGCCACACCCTAAAGGGTATAAAGGCCTGGCGGTTTTGTCGGAAGCGGTCAGGGCGTCTGTTTGGCGTTTTAAGGCCCAGTCGCGGTGCTCCAAGACCAGTTCGGAATCGCTGGAAAGGGTTTCCAGTGCTTGCACAATGCGCTGGCTGAGGTCGGTGTCTTCCAACGCATTTCCCAGTGCGATGCACAGATTGCGTTGCCATTGTTCAAAGCCGATTCGGCGTATCGGTGAGCCTTCAAATTGGGTTAAAAACTGGGTTTCGTTCCAATCGAGCAGCTCCAATAAACTGGCGGCGTCGAGCGCGTGTTTGGGTTTAAAGGCGGTTTCTTCGGTGGCTTCGGTAAATTTATTCCAGGGGCAGACCAGCTGACAATCGTCGCAGCCGTAAATACGATTGCCCATTTTTTCACGCAATTCGGGTGCAATGACACCTTTGTATTCGATGGTTAAATAGGAAATGCAGCGGCGCGCATCCACCACGGCGTTATCGACGATGGCCTGAGTCGGGCATTCGTCGATGCAGGCCGTGCAAGGCCCGCAGCCTTGTTTGTCGAATGGCGGGTCGTTCGGTAACGGCAGATTGGTGTAAAGCTCGCCCAGGAAAAACCAGGAACCGGCGCGGGGATGAATAATCAGACTGTTTTTACCGATAAAGCCCAGGCCTGCTTTCTCCGCCAGCGGGCGTTCCAACACCGGGGCCGAATCGACAAAAGCCCGGTAGTGAAACGATTCGGCTTTTTTCACCAGTTCGGCTTCAATTTTTGCGGCGAGCTGTTGCAAGCGTTTGCGCATCAGCTTGTGGTAATCCTTGTGCAGCGCATAGCGGGAAACGTACGCCTGGCCGTTGGCATGCAATTGCTCGACCGGGGAATGGGCGTCCGGGTCGAAATAATTTAATCGGACACTGATGACGCTGACCGTGCCGGGTTCGAGTTCGGCGGGGCGGGTGCGTTTGGTGCCGTGGCGCGCCATATATTCCATGTCGCCGTGGTAATGCTCGCCCAACCAATTGAAATAATCGGCTTCGTACGCAGACAAATCCGTATCGGTGATGCCGACGTCGGCAAAGCCGAGCGCCTGGCCCCAGTGTTTAATCTTTTCGGCAAGTTGGTATAATGGCGCTTCCGGCATCTTGAAGAATCGTCTCGCATTGATTGTTTTAATTAAACGTCCTTGCTGTTCGTCAAGGTCGGTCACCGTCAGGAATTGGGGTTACCAATGGTTCATTCAGAGACACATTCTAGCAAAAACGACGGAACTTCCGAGAAATGCGAGTGGCATTTAGCGGATGAAGCCGCCACTCAGGCCTTTGCCGAAGCCTGTGCGCAGCTGTGTCGTGACGAATCCGCATTTCAGCCAGGCCTGGTGGTTTATCTGCAAGGCGATTTGGGGGCCGGAAAATCGTTTTTTTCCCGAGCCTTTATCCAATGTTTTCTGCCGAACCAAAAAGTGAAAAGCCCGACCTATACGCTGGTGGAAACCTACCCGACCGAACACGGCCCGATCCTGCATTTCGACCTGTATCGCTTATGCGACCCGGAAGAGCTTGAATTTTTAGCGATTCGCGACCTGATGACGCCGCCGTTTATCGCCTTGGTGGAGTGGCCGTCCAAAGGCGCCGGAATTTTGCCGGAAGCGGATTTACGCATTGAATTATCGCCGGAAGGCACCGGGCGAAAAGTCTCCATAACCCCTATGAAACCGGCTTTTGAAGCGTTTGTCAGAAAACTGACGAAAAAATTGGCACGGTAATTGATTATGACTAGTCACGTGATATTTAAAATACAAAATATAGTGGGTAGTGCCATGATCAGAAAAAATAGCTCCAACATCCTGAGAAACACCATTACTGCGCTTGTTGTCGTTATGGTTATTGTTATGTCATCCACCGCTTGGGCGGCGTCCTTGACCAAAATGCGTTTGGGTCAAGGTACCGATAAAACCCGTGTGGTCTTTGAAATCAAGAAAAACCACCGTTTTGAAATCACCGAGTTGAAGAACCCGGCCCGTATCGTGGTCGATTTCTACAAAGCGGATAACCAACTGACCTTCTCGAAAATGAAATTCCTCGACGCACGCATCAAAGGGGCGCGCGTCAAAAACCAGTCCAAGCGCACTCGTGTGGTATTGGATTTGCGTGACGACTTTGATTACCGTTATTTCACACTGGCAAAAAATAAGCGCGGTGCCGAGCGCGTGGTGATTGATGTGACCAACGTCAAACAATCCGCGGTGTTGGCGAAAAAAGCCAAAGCGCAGCCGAAGCCGACTAAAACCGTTGCCAAAGTGAAAAAACCGGCGGTCAAAGCCAAACCGACTCAAGTGGCAAAAGTCGCTGTCAAAAAAGCGCCTGCAAAAGCGGTGAAAAAAGTCGCTCAAAAAGAAACCCCGAAAACAGTGAAAAAAGCCGCTGTCAAAGTCGCCAAAGTCTCGACGGCCAAAAAAGATGTGACTCGAAATGCGCAAACGCAAAGCTTGTTGAATAAAGACAGTGACATTTTTGCGCCGCAAAATAAAGAATTGGTGGTTGCCATCGACGCTGGACACGGCGGTAAAGACACCGGTGCCATCGGTCATAACAACCTTCGCGAAAAAGACGTGGTGTTGCGCTTGGCGAAAAAACTGAAAAAATACATTGATGCGAAACCGGGCATGCGTGCGGTTTTGACGCGTGAAAAGGACGTGTTCATTCCATTGCATAAACGTGTTCGCATCGCTCACCAAAAAGACGCTGACATTTTCTTGTCACTGCACGCCGATGCCTTCCCAAATCCGAAAGCGCGTGGCGGTTCGGTGTACATTTTGTCCACGACGGGCGCCAGTAGTGTGATGGCGCGTATTTTGGCGAAATCCGAAAACGCTTCTTTGCAGGATGTGAAGTTGAAAGGGCGTGACGCCGATGTGGCCTTTGTTCTGTCCGACTTGACGCGTTCCGCGAACATTCGTGCCAGCCGTAAACTGGGGCAAGTGATTCTGGGCGAAATGGGAAAAAATGTCCATTTGCATAAAAAATCGGTTCAGTCCGCTAACTTCGCGGTCTTGAAATCCATCGATATGCCATCGCTGTTGATTGAAACGGCGTTCATCTCGAACCCGGGTGAAGCGCGAAAATTGAATTCCGACCGTTTCCAAACACAAATGGCGCGTTCCATCGTCAGCGGATTGGACAAGTTTGTGAAACGCAATGCCACCAAACCACGCTGGGGCGAGCAGCTTTACGTTCACTACCGTGTGCAGAAAGGGGATACCTTGTCTGAAATCGCCGAGAACTACAATATTTCCACTTACAAGCTGAAAAAAATCAACAACATCCGAAAAGCGGACCGCCTATACGTTGGCAAAAAACTGCGTATCCCGGTTTCCGAGGATGTGATTGCTTCCTTGTAAACACCGTATTAATCCAACCCACATTCATTTTTTGAATATCACGTAATATCACGTTCGCCAGGCCCTTCTCAGGGGGCTTGGCATTTTTTTACCAGGCCTGGTCGTTTTTGGGCTTTGCCATCCGGCTGCTTTCGCTTTTAAAACCCCGCTGATAATCCCCGCATAAATCGCTATAATGACGAGCATAAAATCGTCCGAATCCATGAACCGGATTTAGATATTGGATATCGATTACAACGCTTTCATAAACAAACCGACTAAGAATTTTCATGCCGCAACACAATCCGCAAGACATTGCTTTATTGCCCTCACATCTCGCTGACCAAATCGCCGCCGGGGAAGTGGTGGAAAGACCCGCTTCCGTTGTCAAGGAGTTGCTGGAAAACGCGCTCGATTCCGGCGCGACCCAAATTGACATTCAGATTGAAGAGGGTGGCGAAAAACGTATCGTGGTGTCCGACAATGGGACGGGCATTCGGCAATCGCAATTGCAGTTGGCGGTGAGTCGACACGCCACCAGTAAAATTCAAACGGCCAATGACCTCACGGCGGTCGCGACGCTGGGATTTCGCGGCGAGGCTTTGGCGAGTATCGGCTCCGTCTCGCGTTTGACCCTGACCAGCCGTTTCAAGGAGGAAGAAGCCGCCTGGCAACTGCGCGGTGAAGGCGAAGGCCATTGGTCGGAGCCGATGCCGGTAGCGCACCCGCAGGGCACGCAAGTGGATGTGCAGGACTTGTTTTTTAACACCCCGGCTCGTAAAAAATTTCTGCGTGCGGCGCGCACTGAGTTTATGCACATTGATCAATTGGTCAAGCGGGTCATGTTGAGCCGGCCGGACGTCACCATTAAATTGACGCATAACCAGAAAGTCATGCGTCACGTTCAGGCCGCGCCGGACGATGCGGCTTTGGTGCAGCGCTTAAAGCAACTGATGGGCGGGCCTTTTGTGGAACAGAGCCTGGCGCTGGAGTTCGAAGCGCAGGACATTCAGTTGTCCGGCTGGGCGGCGCAGGCGACTTTTAACCGCAGCCAAACCGACATGCAATATGTGTTCGTCAACGGTCGCATCGTGCGGGATCGTTTGTTGTCTTATGCCGTCAAACAAGCCTATGCCGATGTGTTGTATCATGGCCGCCATCCGGCGTACGTGTTGTTTTTGGATATTCCGCATGAACTGGTGGATGTGAATGTGCACCCGGCCAAGTATGAAGTACGTTTTGCCAATGGCCGTTGGGTGTATGACTTTCTGCGCCGTTCGGTGCGCGAAGCGGTGACGCGCCCGGTTGGCGTGTCGGGTGGTCATGCTGAGGCGGCCGCGCCAGCAGGCCATACCGGAACATCGGGTCGGTTTGAGACGACAACGCCAAATGAGTCGGCTTATCAGGCGGCCATGCAATTTCAAACTCGTGAGACGTCAAACGAGAATGGTTACGGGGTGAATGAGCCGGTACCGGCCTATGCCATGGAGCCGGGCGAGCAATTGATTCGTCAATTTCAAGCGGCGCAAGCTGAGTCGAATGCGCAAATCGACGCGGCTCGATCGGCGACCCAGCAGCACCCGTTGGGGTATGCCAAGGCGCAAATTCATGGCGTGTTCATTCTGGCGGAAAACGAACAAGGCCTGGTGTTGGTGGACATGCACGCCGCACACGAGCGTATTGTGTACGAGCGCATGAAGCAGCAATGGACACAAGACCGCTTGGTGTCACAACCCTTGCTGGTGCCAATTGTGGTGAGTTTGGAAGCGTCGCAAATCGCCATTTGGGACGAATATCGTGATGAATTGGACAAACTCGGTTTCGAAGCCGAGTCGTTTGGCCCGGAGCAACTGAAGCTGACGCGCGTGCCGACATTATTGGCGAAATCCGATGTGGCCCATTTGGTCAACGATATGATTGCCGACTTGGCGGTAGCGGGTGAAACCCGTTTGGTGGAAGAAAAAATCAACCAGATTCTCAGCACCATGGCGTGTCACGGTTCGGTACGCGCCAACCGTCAGTTGACGGTGGATGAAATGAACGCCTTGTTGCGCGATATGGAAGCCACGGAGAGTTCCGCGCAGTGCAATCACGGCCGCCCGACCTGGGTGCAGTTGTCGATGGAACAACTCGATGCTTTGTTTATGAGGGGGCAATAGGGTGAGTGAGGTGATGTCGACGATGCCGGATTTGAATGTCGAACATTTGATTGAACAAAAGTGCTGCTTAGCGATTATGGGGCCGACGGCGTCGGGTAAAAGCCGCTTGTCGATGGCCTTGGCCGAGCGTTTGCCGGTGGAAATCATCAGCGTGGATTCCGCACTGATTTACCGTGGTATGGACATCGGCACGGCTAAACCGTCCGCCGAGGAGTTGGCCAAAGTGCCGCACCACCTGATCGATATTCTCGACCCCAGCGAAAGTTATTCCGCCGCCGACTTTGTGGAAGATGTGCATCGCTTGGTGACGGAAATTTTTGAACGGGGGCGGTTGCCGATGTTGGTGGGTGGCACCATGATGTATTTTAATGCGTTGCAAAAAGGCATGGCGCAACTGCCTTCGGCCGATGACGCTTTACGTGCTGAAATTCACCAGGCCTGGCTGGAAGACGCACAAGCCGTGCACGACCGCTTGAAAGCCGTCGACCCGGAAGCGGCTGAGCGCATTCACCCGAATGATCCGCAACGATTGGTGCGTGCATTGGAGGTTTATGAAATGACCGGGCGGCCATTGACCGAGTTGCAGAGAGATGCACAGGGTCAAGGGTTGACGGCTTTTAAATTGGTCAAAGTAGCGTTGTTACCAGAAGACCGTGCCCAGTTACATCAACAAATCGAACAGCGTTTTCACGCTATGTTGAATGAGGGGTTTTTGAAAGAAGCCGAACAGGTGTTTTCGCAGCCGAATCTGCATGGCGATCTGCCGGCCATTCGCAGTGTCGGTTATCGCCAGGCCTGGTTGTTTTTTGAACAAACCTACAATTATGAAACCTTTGTGGAAAAGAGCATTGTCGCCACTCGGCAGCTCGCCAAACGGCAGATTACCTGGCTGCGAAAAGAAGCGGATTTGCACGTCATTGACCCTTACCACACAAATCTTGACAAAAGTGTGGAGGAGGTTTTAGAGTACTTGGCTAGATGTGATAAAAATGCTTAAATAAGAAAGTGTTTATGTTATTATCTGAAATCTTTCAGTGGCGATAGCGAATACACAAGGGCGTTATCATTCTGAGCCGCTGAAAGGCGAATCTGGCGAATGGTTCGTTGACACTATAAGAACATAGCTTCATACAAAAATAGGAAATAATCATGGAGACAAAAAAAGTGGCTAAGGCTTTACCCATACAAGATCCGTACTTGAATGCATTGAGAAAAGAAAAAATCAATGTAGCGATTTATCTTGTAAACGGTGTTAAGTTACAAGGCCGTGTCGATTCTTTCGATCAGTTTGTTGTGCTGTTGCGCAGCAATGTGACGCAAATGGTTTATAAACACGCGATTTCGACCATCGTGCCAGCGCGTGACCCTAAGGCTTACGAATTTGACGCATCGGATGCTTCCGAAGCCAAATCTGCTGAATAAGTCTGCACGAGGCTTCCTCTCGAAGCCCGTTCTACATTATCGTGAAAAGCTTGAAACCGCTCGGATGTTCAAGCTTTTTGCGGGTACACACCGATCATTAACGTTTTATAATCATCATCAAAACCTATCTCAAGCTTGCTTGAAAGCAGTCTGTTAACGCATGGAATTATTTGGAAAACTCGAACAGAAGGTACTGGAAAAAGCGATACTGGTACATGTGGATTTTTATCATGAAGCCGATCGTGAAGTGCTGGAAGAGTTTTATGAGCTCGTCGATTCCGCTGGTGCGGAAGTCAAGGAACTGATCACGACGAAAAGGCAGTCACCGGACCCGAAATTTTTTATCGGCAAAGGCAAAGCCGAGGAAATTAAGCATGCGGTGGAAATGCACGAAGCGGATGTGGTGATTGTTAATCATGCGTTGAGCCCGGCGCAGGAGCGCAATTTAAGCCAATTTCTTGATTGTCAGGTATTGGATCGCGTCGGTCTGATTCTGGATATTTTTGCCCAACGCGCCCGATCGCATGAAGGGAAGTTGCAAGTCGAGTTGGCGCAGTTGAAGCGTATGTCCACCCGGTTGGTCAAAGGTTGGAGTCACTTGGATCGTCAAGGCGGTATTGGCGCACGTGGTCCGGGGGAAACCCAGTTGGAAACGGACCGCCGTTTGGTGCAAGGCAAAATCAAACAGCTCGAAGCACGCATTGAAAAAGTGCGTCAACAACGGAGCCTTGGGCGTCGTTCGCGCCAAAAATCGGATTTGCCGACCGTCACCATTATCGGTTACACCAATGCCGGAAAATCCACCTTGTTCAATCAAATGACGCAAGCGGGTGTGTATGCCGAAGACCGTTTGTTTGCGACCTTGGATTCCACCTTGCGTAAGGTGCATTTGCCGGGCGCCGGCCCAGTCATTTTTGCGGACACCGTCGGGTTTATTCGCCACATTCCGCACGATCTGGTGGCCGCCTTTCGTTCCACGCTGGAAGAAACCAGCGAAGCGGATTTATTGATTCATTTAGTCGATGCGGCCGACCCGCTTCGTGCTGAAAAAATCGCGGATGTGGAAGAAGTGATTCAAGAAGTCGGTGCTGAAGAGGTGCCGCAGCTATTGGTCTTCAATAAAATTGACCGTTTGGATCCGGTGGTGGCACCGCATGTGGATTTAAATGATGAAAACTTGCCGGAGCGGGTTTGGATTTCGGCGCGTGAGCAATCGGGCATCGAGTTAATGATCGATGCCGTGGCGGCTTATTTCCGCGGGCGGTTTCTGACGGTTCGGCTGGTGCTGGATGTTAAAGCGGGCAAGCGTCGTTCCGAACTGTATACGTTGGGCACCATTTTGGAAGAGGGGTTTGATGAAGCCGGTAATAGCGTCTTCAAGATGTCCCTGACCGAGATGGAATCCGAACAGATTCAAAAGTGGGATGAAATCCTCGAATATCAAGTGTTGTCGTCGGAAAACTGACGGCTTTATCCACTTTTCAATGCATGGATTCAAAAACCGTGTCCAATTAAATAAATTAATCCCGAAGCCAAGGGGATTAATTGATGACATTTCGTTCGATAAAATTTAAAATGACGCACTGATTTTCAATTTTCTGGAGAAAATAATGGCGTGGAATGAGCCGGGAAAACCTGGACAGGACCCATGGGGCAACTCGGGGAACAACAACCGTCCTAATAATTCAAGAAAACCCAATGGATCCAATCAAGATCCAGACTTGAAGGAAGCCTTAAAAAAAGCCCAGGAATTTTTTGGCGGCACGGGCGATAAGTTCGGTGGCGCGAAAGGCACCGGTTTGATTGTCATCGTATTGATTGCGCTGTGGTTGTTGAGCGGAATCTATACGGTCGACTCGCCTGAAAGAGGGGTGGTCAAGCGTTTTGGGGCCTATACTCATGAAACCACGGCGGGTTTGCACTGGCATTTACCTTGGCCGATTGAAAGCGTTACCTTGGTGAACGTGGACCGTATCCGTACGGCGGAAATCGGCTATCGTTCCGACAGCCGTAATCGTAATGGTACGGTGCCGTCGGAAGCTTTGATGCTGACTAAAGATGAGAACATTGTCGATGTGCGTATCGCCGTGCAATATAAAGTCAGCGACGCGAAAAAGTATCTATTTGACGTTGCGGCACCGGACATCACCATGCGTGATTTGACCGAAAGTGCGCTGAGAGAAATTGTCGGCCGAAACACCATGGACTTCGTATTGACCGAAGGGCGTGATGAGGTGGTTTCCAAAGTGCGTGCTTTGGCACAAAAACATTTGGATGAATACAATACTGGTTTGATGATTACCTCTTTGAACTTGCAGGATGCTCAGCCACCTGAGCAAGTTCAGTCCGCATTTGCCGACGTGGTGAAAGCGCGAGAGGACAGAGAACGTTTGATCAACGAAGCGGAAGCTTATTCAAACGATATCTTGCCGAAAGCGCGTGGTAAAGCGGCGCGTCAAATTGAAGAAGCACGCGCTTATCATGATGAAGTGATCGCACGATCAACCGGTCAGGCCAGCCGTTTTGAAAGCATTATGTCCGAATACAAAAAAGCACCGCGCGTGACGCGTGAGCGTTTGTACTTGGATGCCATGACGAATGTGTTGAGCACGACCTCGAAAGTCTTTGTCGGGGCGGACAGTGGCACCAATTTGCTGTACTTGCCATTGGATAAGATGATGTCGGGCCAGGGCGGTAATGTACCGTTCCGAGTACCGAGTGATGTTTCTTCGCAGTCGGGTGCTGCCGCTTCCGGTTCCAGCAAGAACGGTTCATCTTCCGGTCGAAACACATCGCAAAACAACATTCGTGATTACTTGAGAACAAGGGAGCTTCGCTAAGATGAAATCCGTTATTACTATTTTTATCGCGGCTGTCCTGTTTATTGGCAGTAATGCCCTGTTCACCGTTCAACAAGGTCAAACGGCCTTGGTTTTCCGTTTCGGTGAAATTGTGGAAGACAACTTGAAACCGGGCTTGCATTTCAAAACGCCTTTCGTCAACAACGTGCGTTTGTTCGATGCCCGTTTGCAGACGTTGGATGCCGAACCGGAGCGCTACCTAACCAGTGAGAAGAAAAACTTGTTGGTGGATTCGTTTGTTGAGTGGCGCATCAGTGATGCCAAGAAGTTTTACACCGCTATGAACGGTGACATCCGTTTGGCAAACTTGCGTTTGGCGCAAATTATTAAAGATGGTTTGCGTGCCGAATTCGGGAGCCGTACCGTTCAGGAAGTGATTTCTCAGGACCGTCGCGTGATTGTGAAAGAAATCCAGGCGAACACCGGTGAGTCGGTCAGCAATTTCGGTATCGATATCGTCGATGTTAAAATCAAACGCGTCGATTTACCGCAAGACGTCAGTGATTCGGTGTACCAACGTATGGAAGCCGAACGTAATCGTGTGGCGAAAGATTTGCGCTCACAAGGTTCCGAAGCCGCCGAGCGTATTCGTGCCGATGCCGACCGTCAGAGAACCATTATTCTGGCCGACGCTTATCGTGACGCGGAAACCATTCGCGGGGAAGGGGATGCCACCGCGGCGGATATTTATGCGAAAGCGTATTCCAAGGATCCGGATTTCTATGCTTTCTACCAGAGCTTGAATGCTTACCAGCAGTCCTTCAACAGTAAGACGGACATGATGGTGGTGGACCCGAAATCCGATTTCTTCAAATTCTTCAACCAGCAGAAATAATCGAATGGTTGAGCGCATAACAATTGGATAAGACATAAAGGTGGTTCAGTCCACCTTTTTTATGCCTTCTCGACGGTGCGCGGGAAGCGAGGAGCGGTTTCATGTTGGAAGCATTGCTCAGTGCGATTGCACTGGTATTCATTATTGAAGGGCTGCTGCCGTTTGTTTTTCCACGAGTGTGGCGAAGCACCATGGCGGAGCTGATTCAGCTGGATGACAAGAAGCTGAGATGGATGGGCTTAATCAGCCTTTCCATCGGAATGATTTTATTATTTATTTTTACGTAAGAAGACTGTAATGCAACAAAATATTTGGTTTACGCCGGATGGGCTTGAAGACTTATTGCCGGATGAGGCGAAAAAGCTCGAGTGCTACCGCCGTCAATTATTGGATGGTTTCGAACTGTCTGGATACGACTTGGTGCTGCCGCCGATTGCAGAGTTCACGGATTCGCTGTTGACCGGTAAGGGACGACATCTGGCGGTGGATACCTGCCGTTTTACCGACCAGGAAAGCGGTAAGATGATGGGGGTTCGTGCCGATATGACGCCGCAAGTCGCCCGTATTGCCAGCAACCGCATTAAGCAAAAAGGCATTCAACGCTTGTGTTACGTTGGTGAAGTGCTGAAAACCCGTAATAATCGCGCAAAAGGTTCCCGTAGTCCGATTGAGGTCGGCGCGGAATTGTTTGGCCATTCCGGTGTGGAAAGTGATATCGAAGTCATTGAATTGATGGTGTCGTCGTTAAACGGTATTGGCTTAAATGACCTGACGTTAAGTCTTGGGCACGTTTCGGTCGTGGATACCTTGATGAATCAAGTCGGCTTGAGCGACGCTCAGCAAGAGACGATGGTGGACATTCTGTTGCGTAAGTCGATCCCGGAATACGATGATTTCGTCGCCACTTTGTCTTTGTCACCGGCTTTAACGGAAGCTTTTAAAGCGCTGTTGACGCTATGCGGGAATGCGGACGATGTGATGGCGAAAATGGATGTGCTGGCCAATGTTTCGAGTGATATGGCGGAGCACTTGGCGCACTTCAAAGCGGTCTTGTCGCACTTTGCCGCGTTTGAAGATTTAACCATTCATGTCGATTTAGCCGATATTCGCGGTTATCAGTACCACACCGGTATGATCTTCAGTTGTTATGCCGCGGATCGGAAGATGTATCAATTAGCACGTGGTGGCCGTTATGACGGTATCGGTTCCGAATTCGGTGTCGATAAACCGGCGACCGGCTTCAGCCTGGATTTGCGCGGTATGCTGGATTTACTGGATCAACCGACCTCAATGAAAAAAGAGGTGGTTTATGCGCCAAACGCCTATGATGCCGATTTGTTGGCTGAGATTGAGCGTTTGAAAGCCCAGCAAACCGTCGTTAAACGTTTTTATGATTTTTCAGAGTTGCCGGATGGTGCTTCTTATCTAGAGTCGGTTTCTGGAACCTGGACGATTTCCGTTAAGTAAGCCTGTCGAAGCAGGCGAATCGTAATTCATTCGTTATAAAGAGAAAAAAATGGCTAAAAAAAATATTGTCGTCGTAGGAACGCAGTGGGGCGATGAAGGAAAAGGCAAAATTGTTGACTTGTTGACAGACCGTGTCGCGGCTGTTGTACGCTTTCAAGGCGGTCACAATGCCGGTCACACACTGGTCATTGATGGCCAGAAAACCGTATTACATTTGATTCCATCCGGTATTTTGAGAGAAGAGGTGGAATGCTTTATTGGTAACGGTGTTGTTTTGGCACCTGAGGCATTGGAAAAAGAAGTGGCGCAACTGGAAGCCACCGGTTTGCGTGTTAAAAACCGTTTGAAAATCAGCGATGCCTGCCCATTGATTTTGGATTATCACGTTGCGTTGGATCAGGCAAGAGAACTGGCGCGGGGCAATAAAGCGATCGGCACCACCGGGCGTGGCATTGGGCCGGCTTATGAAGATAAAGTCGCACGCCGTGGCCTACGTGCCGGTGATTTGCGCAATATGGAACAGTTCAAGCAGAAGTTGGAAACCATTTTGGAATACCACAACTACATGCTGGAAAACTACTATCAAGCAGAACCGGTTTCATTCGATGTACTGTGGGATAAATGTCAGGCGTATGCGGATCTTATTGTGCCGATGCTGGCGGATATTCCAAACCTGATCGACCAATACAACCGTGCCGGTAAAAACTTGATGTTTGAAGGCGCGCAAGGCACCTTGCTGGACATTGATCAGGGCACCTATCCTTATGTGACGTCTTCCAACACCACCGCGGGTGGTGCGGCTTCCGGTAGCGGTATCGGCCCGTGTCAGTTGGATTACGTGCTGGGGATTACCAAGGCTTACGCGACGCGTGTCGGCGGGGGGCCTTTCCCGACGGAATTGCTATATGATTGTGTGTCAGACGAAGGGGATGCCACAGGGAAAGAGCTCGGAACACGCGGTCGCGAGTTCGGTGCCACCACTGGGCGCCAACGTCGTTGCGGCTGGTTTGATGCGGTGGCCTTGCGTCGTTCCGCTCAAATCAACGGCTTGACCGGCGTGTGTTTGACCAAGCTGGATGTATTGGACGAGTTGGATGAAATTAAGGTGTGTACAAAATACACCAAGGACGGCGACGAAATTTTCTTGCCACCCTCCAGTGCCGATGAATACGAGCAGGTAAAACCGCATTATGAAACCTTAAAAGGCTGGAAGACCTCAACGGTCGGGATTGCCAGTTGGGACGCCTTGCCGCAAGAAGCGCAAGCTTATATTCGTTTCCTGGAAAAAGAAATGGGCGTGCCGGTTTCGATTCTGTCCACCGGGCCGGATCGTAGTGAAACTCTGGTGTTGCAGGACCCGTTTGCCGAGTCGTAAGGCTGACGTATTACGAGACGATCAAAAAAACCGCTTTCGAGCGGTTTTTTTATTGCTGATGTCAACGTTTTGAGACAACGTTGAGAAAGCTGAAATAAGACTTGGATAAAACTTAAATCGACCAGGCCTGGTGCGTTCAGGTATTCGGTTTTAAATGACTTTTCGGATAATGCCGGGTAAGGTTTCCGGGTTGAAGGGTTTGACAATCCAGCCGGTGGCGCCCAAAGCACGGCCTTGTTCTTTCATTTCCTGGCTGGCTTCGGTGGTCATCATTAAGATCGGTGTGAAACGGTAGTTTTCCAGCTTTCGGGCCGCTTCCAGAAATTCCAGCCCGGACATGACCGGCATATTGATGTCGGAGATAATGACGTCGAATTGTGTTTCTTTCAACGCGTCGAGTCCTTGTTGACCGTCTTCAGCCATGGTCAAGTCAAACGTTTGGCCGAGAACCATATTGACCAGCTTTCGCATGGAAGAAGCATCGTCGATATACAGGACTTTATTCATGGGTTTCACTTTCTTTTCAAACCCCGTCACTTTAGCACAAAAATAAGGGGTTTTTCCTAAAAATTATCTGAAAGCCCTAACAGAGATTGTTACAATAATTTTTTTGACTTTTTAAGGTACCGGAACAAGATGTTACAAAGCATTAGAGAGCATGCACAAGGCTGGATTGCCTGGACGATTGTGGGGTTAATCATCATTACGTTCGCCCTGTTCGGCATCGATCAGTATGCCCAGGGTGACAAGACCGTTGTCGTCGCTGAGGTGAATGGTGAAGACATTACGGCAACGGAATTCTTGACGCTTTATACCCGTCAGCAATCTCGCCTTAAGGAGCAATTTGGTGAGCTCTACGACCAAGTTGTTCAGGATGAGGAATTGCGTGACCAAGTAATGGATGCTTTGATTGAATCGGAAGTGGTTCGACAGTGGGCGGATTCACACGATATGGTGATTTCCGATCAACAATTGGCGATGACCATTCAATCGGCGCCGGTCTTTCAAAAAGACGGTCAATTTGACGATGCGTTGTACAAAGACATTTTGATGCGTAACGGTTTGAATGTGGCGCGTTTCGAATACGAACAACGTCAATATTTGATTGAAAACCAAAACCGTCAGTTGACGGCCGCTTCCGCCATTGTGACCGACGACCAAATCAAGCAGTTGGCCGCGTTACAGTTCCAAAAGCGCGATGTTAATTATCTGCGTGTGGACCAACGCCCGTTTATCGAAACCGCTGAGGTGCCGGAAGACGCGATTCAAGCATATTATGATCAGCACAAAGACAGCTTTGTTACGCCGGAAATGGTTAAGTTAAGTTATGTGTTGTTGTCGCAAGAAGCTTTGGCGGAGCAAGTGACCGTCAACGATAAAATCTTGAAACAATTTTATGATAACAACAAAGATCAGTTTACCGAGCCGGAAAAACGTCAGGCTAGCCATATTTTGGTGAAAATTGACGAAGAAACCGACGAGGCAGCGGCTTTGAAAGAAATTCAAGACATTCAAGCCAAATTGACGGATGGCGCTGACTTTGCCGAATTGGCGAAAGAGTATTCCGATGATCCGGGGTCGGCGGCCATGGGCGGTGATTTGGGCTTGTTCCAGCAGGGAATGATGGTGCCGGAGTTTGATGAAGCCGTCTTTACCATGAAAGTGGGTGAGGTCAGTGAACCGGTGCAAACCGATTTCGGTTATCACTTGATTAAGCTGACGAAAGTGGAACCGAAAAAAGAACTTCCGTATGCGGATGTGAAAGACGAAGTCGAAGACATGTACCGCAATCAGCAAGCGGAAAAACAATACTTCGAGCAGTTGGAGCAGTTGAATACCGTAGCCTATGAACAAGCGGATTCATTGGTTCCGGCCGCCGAAGTGGTGGGCTTGGAAGTGCAAACAACCGGCCCGATTCCAAGAAGCGGTGGCGGAGATGACGTGACATCTAATACCAAAGTGATGGCCGCGGCCTTCTCTGAAGATGTGAAAAAATCCGGTTTGAACAGTGCCGCGATTGAGCTGACGCCGACCGAATCGGTGGTGGTGCGTGTGGACGAAAGCATGCCCGCCAAGCAGCAGTCTCTGGACGAAGTCAAAGCGGACATTGTGCGCATTCTGAAACGTGAAGCGGCGGTGAATGCGTCGGCGGATTTAGCGGGTGAATTACTGGCTAAATTGCAAAAAGGTGATGCCAAGATGCAGGAGTTGGTTAAAGAGGGGGTCGAGTTTACGCCGGTCGGCTGGCTGGAACGTGAAAATCGTCGGGTCTTGCCACAGCTGACACAAGCGATCTTTAAAGCTCCGAAACCAAGTGGTGAAGCGCCGAGCTATACGACGTATCAATTGCCGACGGGTGATTCGGTGGTCATTGAGGTTTTGCGTGTTGAAGAAGGTGTTGTGCCGGAAGACAAAGCGGTTAAAGCTCAGTTGAAAGAGGCGTTAATCAATTTATCGGCGACATCGGAAGTGGATGCTCGGATTCAAACGATGATTGATGCGGCGAAAATTGAAAAAATGCCGAATTATAAAACCATCAAGCCAGCCGGTTTGTAAAGGTCTCGTTAGACGGCTTTTCTCAAAACGCCCAGGCCTGGGCGTTTTAACGGAAATGTTGTCAGTATAAAAAAAGCGCCGTCAGGCGCTTTTTTTATGGCTGTTAATCAAGGGTTGTGATTAGCCGAATTGATAATGTTTTCTTACGGGTTTTTCCACTGCCCAGTAGCAGTTTAAGCCGCGGCGGAAGGTGACCAGGTCGCCGGATTTTATATGGTATTGCGTGCCGTTTTCGGTTGTAACGGTGACTTCGCCTTCCAGTACATAGCAAATTTCCCGTTCGTCATAGTGCCAGGGGAAGTTGGAAATTTCTTTCTCCCATATCGGCCATTGCATGACCCCCATCAGGTCAAGCTTCTCCTGTGACGGGTTGGATTCGATGGTAACGTCGTTCATGCGGTCCTCCAATCTAGGACGGTTTCTGAAAGCGGTCATGGCAGTCGCTGCACATCACCTTTCGTTTGACTTATGTTCGAAGTGCTTTCGGTGGATTGACGTTGGCGATTGTTATGAAAAAGCCGTGACCACCTGTTTCTTATTCTGACGGTTCGGAGTTGTCAGTCGGTACTCTGTAAAGCGCTTGTGCTGCACGTAAGTATTTTTTGCGGCTCCATAGCAAGCCCCAACGGCTGCCGCCGACTTGGCGCCATAAAACGGCGGCTCGAACCCCCGCCAGCAGAAGCGCGCGGATTTTATTGGCCGTTTTGGGGTTCTGTAAATGCCCGTGCTGTCCATTGACCATGATTCTCGGATTAATCGGACTGATGTTCTCCGAGTAGGCCCTTGCCAGTGTGGCGATGACGTTTTCATGGAAATCGCCAAAATGGGTTCTTTGCGCACGGGCGGATTCAATTACTCTAGAAACCTTATCAAAAGTCCCATCGGTTTTCGAGACATTTTTTTCTAAAATCATCAGGCTGAGTACGTATTTTGTCACCTCGATATTGCGAGACGAGACCGATTCATTGGAGCTCATCTGAGCTAAAAGGGTATTCACGCCCAGCTGGATGTTTTCAACCTGACCGCCGAACACGTCCAGCGTATCGCTCGGATTTTCGCAAAACAGCGAATTGATACTGGTCTGATAGGCAAGGTCGTCGGTTTTCCCGGTGGTGGCCAGTTGATACACTTGTTGCGCCACTTGGTAGATGCCAATAAGGGCGATGGCTTTGTCTTGTTCGGTATAGGTTTGCGTCATAATGTCGATTCTATTTCGCTTCAATCTCGGCTTCAATGTCATTTAAGTGATGATAGCGTCCGGTAATCACCGCGCCACCCAGACATTCGTCACCCTCATAGAATACCACGGACTGGCCGGGTGTAATCGCCGTTTGCTCATTGTCGAATTTCACAACAATTTTATCGTTGCTTTCGCTCAAAATTTGACAGTCGGTTTCCGGTTGACGATAACGCACCTTGGCTTTGAGCGGGTGATTCAACTTAGGGCATTGGCCGGCGGTCCAGTCACAGGTATCGGCGGTTAAGTAGGCGTGATTCAGCAGCGGGTGATCGGCTCCTTGCACCGCAATCAGTTGATTTTTGTCCAGGTTCTTGTCGGCCGAAAACCAGGGAAGGCCCGAGTCGCCATGCCCGCCGCCGATGCCCAGGCCTTTACGCTGCCCTAAGGTGTGGTACATCAAACCGTCATGACGGCCGATGACTTTGCCTTCGGTATTAACGATGTCGCCCGGTTGTGCCGGTAAAAACTGCTGCAGGAAGTCTTTGAACTTGCGCTCGCCGATAAAACAGATGCCGGTGCTGTCTTTTTTGTCGTGTGTGATTAACCCCGCGTCTTCCGCCAGTTGGCGTACGTAAGGTTTTTCCAGTTCGCCAATGGGGAACAGGGATTTCGCTAATTGATGCTGTTGCAAGGTGTACAGAAAATAACTTTGATCCTTGTTGGCATCCAAGCCTTTCATCAGGTGGCATTGTCCGTTGTCGTCACGGTGAATGCGGGCGTAATGGCCGGTGGCGATAAAATCCGCGCCCAAGGTCATGGCATGCTGTAGGAAGGCTTTGAACTTGACTTCCTTATTGCACAGAATGTCGGGGTTCGGGGTGCGCCCGGATTTGTATTCCGCCAGGAAATGCTCGAAAACCCGATCCCAATAATCACCGGAAAAATTCTCCACGTGTAGCGGAATGTCGAGCTTTTCGCAAATGGCCAGGACGTCCTTCAGGTCTTCGGCGGCTGGGCAGTAGTCTTCGGTGTCATCGCCTTCCCAGTTCTTCATGAACAGGCCTTCGACGTCATAGCCTTGTTGTTTCAATAATAACGCCGTCACGGACGAGTCCACACCGCCGGAAAGACCGACGATGACTTTGATATGAGAGTTGTCCCCGGTTGGGGTTTGAGTGGTGTTTTGCATGGGCTTATTTTATCACGATTTTTCCAGCAGAATGGATTCGCCGGGTTGTAAGTTCTTTATTTGGTAATCGCCGATTCGCGTGCGGATCAAGCGCAAGGTCGGGAAGCCGACAGCGGCCGTCATGCGGCGCACCTGGCGGTTTTTGCCTTCGGTAATCGTCAGCTCCAGCCAGGAGGTTGGAATGTTTTTGCGTTCGCGAATCGGCGGGTTACGTGGCCACAACCATTTGGGTTCTTGAATTTTTCGGGCCTTGGCCGGTCGGGTGAGGCCGTCTTTGAGTTCAACGCCTTGCTGCAGCTGTTTAACCGCCTGTTTGGATAAGTCGCCTTCCACTTGCACGAGGTAGGTTTTCGGTTGTTTATGTTTCGGGTCGGCGATTTGATGTTGCAGTTTGCCGTCGTCCGTCAACAGCAGTAAACCTTCGGAATCACGGTCCAAGCGTCCGGCCGCGTAAAACCCCGGGCGCTGGATATAATCCGCCAGGGTTTCGCGTTGCCCTTTGTACTGGGGTTCATCGGTAAACTGACACAGCACATTGAATGGTTTATTAAAAAGCAGCAGGTGACTCATGGGTTCGAACTCATCGTTTCATCGTTGACTTATATTTTTTCGGTCGGTGATGTAAAATAGGCGTTATTCTAACATTCTTTAACCTTTCATCGCCTGACCTTGAGGCGCGCTTAATTTAGGAATTTCCAATGACAGAATCCGCTAAGACGACTTCTAAGATTATTTACACCCTAACCGACGAAGCGCCAGCCCTGGCCACTTATTCGTTATTGCCGATTATCGAAGCCTTTACCAAAGCCGCAGGCGTGGCGGTTGAAACGCGCGATATTTCGCTGGCTGGGCGTATTTTGGCAAACTTTCCGGAAAAGCTGACCGAAGCGCAGCGTATCGGAGATGCGTTGCAGGAGTTGGGCGAGCTGGCGACAACGCCGGATGCGAATATTATTAAGCTGCCGAATATCAGTGCCTCCATTCCGCAATTGAATGCCGCCATTAAAGAATTGCAATCTTTAGGATACGATATTCCAGATTATCCTGCCAATCCGCAGAATGCCGAAGAAGAAAAAACCAAAGCCACTTACGCCAAGGTACTGGGCAGTGCGGTTAACCCGGTTTTGCGTGAAGGGAACTCCGACCGTCGTGCGCCAACTTCCGTGAAGAATTTCGCGAAAAAACACCCGCATTCCATGGGTGCCTGGTCGGCGGATTCCAAGTCGAAAGTGGCTCACATGTCCGAAGGCGACTTCTATGGGTCTGAAAAGTCCACGACCTTGTCCGATGCCACCGAGTTTAAAATCGAATTTGTGTCACAGTCTGGTGAAACCAAAGAGCTAAAAGCCTATGCGCCTTTGCTGGCGGGCGAAATCATCGACGCAGCGGTCATGAGCCAGAAAGCCTTGCGTGAATTCTTGGCGAAAGCTGAGCAAGAAGCCAAAGAGCAGGGGATTTTGTTCTCTTTGCACTTGAAAGCCACCATGATGAAAGTGTCCGACCCGATTATTTTCGGGCAGGCGGTATCGGTCTTCTTCGCTGACGTATTTGAAAAATACGCCGCGGAATTTGAGCAAGTCGGCGTGAACCCGAACAACGGTTTGGGTGACGTTTACAGCAAAATTCAAAATTTGAGCGACGACAAACGTGCGGAAATCGAGCAAGCGATTGCCGATACCGTGACCGCCAAAGCCGATATCGCTATGGTGGATTCCGACAAAGGTATTACCAACTTACACGTGCCGTCCGATGTGATTGTTGATGCGTCCATGCCGGCGATGATTCGTTCTTCCGGGCAAATGTGGAACAAGGACGGTCAACAGCAAGATACCTTGGCGGTGATTCCGGATCGTTGTTATGCCGGCGTTTATCAAGAAACCATTAATTTCTGTAAGCATCACGGCGCGTTTGATCCGACAACCATGGGCACGGTTCCGAACGTTGGCTTGATGGCGCAGAAAGCCGAAGAATACGGTTCGCATGACAAAACGTTCCAAATGACCGATGCCGGAACCGTCAAGGTGCTGGATAAAGAGGGACAGGTTTTGTTGGAACAAAACGTGGAAGCCGGTGATATTTTCCGTATGTGTCAGGTCAAGGACGCGCCGATTCGCGACTGGGTTAAGTTAGCGGTAAGCCGTGCCCGCGCGACGGGTTGGCCAGCGGTGTTCTGGCTGGACGCGAATCGTGCGCACGATCATCAGTTGATTGAAAAGGTCAATCATTACCTATTGGAGCATGATACGGCCGGATTGGAAATTCATATTATGTCGCCGGAAGAAGCCACACGCTTTACCCTGCGTCATGTCAAAGAAGGGCAGAACGTCATTTCCGTGACCGGGAATGTATTGCGTGATTATTTGACCGATTTGTTCCCGATTTTGGAGTTGGGCACGTCCGCTAAAATGCTGTCCATCGTGCCGTTGATGAATGGCGGTGGTTTGTTTGAAACCGGTGCCGGTGGTTCTGCACCGAAACACGTTCAGCAGTTTATGAGCGAAAACCATTTGCGTTGGGATTCACTGGGTGAATTCCTAGCGTTGGCCGTGTCGTTGGAACATTTGTCCAGCCATTTCAGCAACCCGAAAGCGCAGGTCCTGGCGGATGCCTTGGACAAGGCCACCGGGCGCTTCCTGGAAAACAACAAGTCGCCATCGCGTAAAGTGGGTGAAATCGATAATCGTGGCAGCCATTTCTATTTGGCGATGTACTGGGCGCAGGAATTGGCGGCGCAAGAAGCGGATGCCGAATTGAAAGCGCGCTTTGCCGATTTGGCCGACGCCATGGCGAAAAACGAAGCACAAATCATGGACGAACTGAACGGTGCGCAAGGTCAGGCCATGGACATCGGCGGTTATTACAAACCAAATGCCGAGCTGGCCAGCCAAGCCATGCGCCCAAGCGCAACCTTGAATACGCTGATTGATGCTGTATAAGTGAACGTGATCAACCGCTTTTAAAGGCGGTTGATCTTTGAGTTCAACCTTTAAAAACCGCCAGGCCAGGCGGTTTTTTTATATGAGGACCGTTTGAAAAAAAAGGTTATTGGTTGTATTCGTCGACTGTATCAATCAGTTCAGCGTTGGAGAAAGCGTCTTTCAGCTCTTTGGATTGGGTCGCTTTTCGAATCAAGTCCATGGTGTTTTTGTCCGGATGCAGGAATTGGCAGGAAATCTGGTAAGCGCCGATGTCGGTTTGTTCATCGATTCGCACGACCTTAGCTTTTTGGTGCACGATTTCGTAATCGTTGGTTTTATCAGACGGGGAGAGGTCGAAGCGGAAAAAGAGCTCTAGATGGTCATTGACATCGACCAGGAATGGCGTGAAGAAAGAGAAGCCGCCAGAGGAAATGTCGTGGTAATCCTCACTCCAGTATTCTGGAAAGACGATGATGTAGTTGCTGCTGGAGATGTTGTTGTAGATTTTTTCCAGCAGCGCGGCGTAGTGATAAAGATTGATGAAAGACATCAGTAAGCTGGAGCTATTCCGTTTTTTCTTTTCGATATAGTCGCGGATGTCGTGGTCAATTTTAACCTTTTCGAGTACCGGCCCTTCGTAGAGTTTGTGGGGCGTGGAATTTTCCAACAGTGTCAGGGTGCTTTGGCCGATTTGATCGACCTTTTCTTCGAAATCCCGCAGGATGGATTCGGTTCGGATATTGCCTTTAAGTGAGGCGAAATCCAAAGTGGATTCCAGGTTGGCTTTCAGGAAGCGTTTGGCTTCTTCCACCGAAAGGCGGCCGACGGAGATGCCGTTCAGGACTTCCCGTAAATATTCGTTTTTTTCGGCCACGACGGAAAAGAGGTCATAGGCTTCCGGGTGCGTGTCGACCAAAGCGTCGCGAATATTTTTTTGGTAATGGTCCATGAGAGTATCCAGCTTTTGGTTCACGATTTTGGTGAAGTGCTGGACCCCGGATGTGTAGATGTCGCCTTGCAGTTCTGCCGCGTTTTCATGCGAACCAATGCGGACAAAGTGATAGCTCATGTTGGCGGTGTAGCGGTAGAAACGTCGGGTGTTTTCCCGTCTGGACCGGATGGCTAAAGAGTAACGGTCTTCACTGTCTGTCTTTTGAATCCAGTGATATGTTTTCGGGTAATGCTGTTCAAGGTAATCGAGGAGTTCGGCATCCGGTGCTTCCGCACTCAGCTCTTTGGCCAACAGAAAACGCAACGAACGGTACAATTGCTCGTATAGAAAAGCCATTTCGTTATCGAGCACATAAAGCTGTTTGTCGAAAAAGGTGACTTTGGCAACCAGGCTGGCATGAATGGTTTTGAGAATGTCGTTAACGGGCACATCGCCTTGATCCTTGAAATGCGTTGACGCCTGGCTGTCGATGCTCAAGATCATCGTTTCCAGCGAATCGTCCCGAATGATTCGGTGTGCCACCTTTTTCAAATGAAAAGGCAGTTCTTCGATGAAAGAGTGGTCGTTATCGTAATGCGTTCCCGGCACGTTTGCATCCTTCGGTTTAAAACATAATCAGGTCTTCCAGGCAGGGCATTCGCCATTTTTTGCCGGTTAAAGGAAGATTATATTATAGATTGACGGCTTTTTTATGACAGGAGCATGAAGGGATGGCATGGTCTTTGAAAAAATCACCCGGTCGGGTGATTTTTCAGTATTTTGAGTGCGGTTTGGCGTGGTGTTTTAAAGTTCGATGTCGAAGTAAACGTTCTGGACGTCGTCCAAGTCTTCCAGCATTTCCAGCAATTTTTCGAACATTTCGCGATCTTCGTCATTGTCCAATGGTTTGGTCATTTGCGGTAGGAACTGGATTTCATCCACTTCGAAGTCGATTTGACCAAAGGCTTCAATCAAAGCGGTTTTGGCCTTAGCGTACTCGGTGTGGGGGACGAATACGCTGATTTTACCGTCTTCGTTTTCAATGTCCGATACGTCCACATCGGCCATTAACAAGGCTTCTAAAACGGCTTCTTCATCTTGTCCGGCAAAAACGAGAATGGCGGCGTGGTCGAACATATGGCTGACACTGCCCTGAGTGCCGATTTTGCTTTTGGTTTTGGTGAAGCAACTGCGCACATCGCCGAAGGTGCGGTTCGGGTTGTCGGTCAAGCATTCGACAATGACCATACTGCTGCCCGGGCCGTAGCCTTCGTAACGGGCGACGGCGAAGTCTTCGCCACCGCCACCTTGTGCTTTATCCAAGGCTTTGTCGATAACGTGTGCGGGGACTTGAGCTTTTTTGGCGCGTTCAATCAAGCCTTGTAAGGCTAGGTTGCTGTCGGTGTCAGCACCGCCGCTTTTCGCGCAGACGTAAATTTCACGGCTGAATTTGCTGTACACTTTGGCTTTGGCGTCAGACGTTTTCGCCATGGATTCTTTGCGGTTTTGGTAAGCTCTACCCATCTTGTCTTTCCGTTATCATTTTTTGAAAAGTGGAATTTTACACAATAACGTTTTGATGATGCAGGGAATTTGCGATTCCTTTAGCGTGAAAGGAATCGGACTGAGCCGTTTCTGCGTGGGAAATGGCTGAGGAAAACGATATAATAATCGACTGAAATTGACAAGGATGTTAGCGAAAGCCCGTTAGAAAGCGAATGGGGTGGTTAAAAATTTTAACTGTTTCATTTTTAACGAAGTTTCGTTAATATTGCCGACTATTCTTCAACCGGTGAGAGGGGCAAGTGGTATGTCGCTCCGCCAAGATAAGGGTTTGAATGATGGATTTAACCGCTAGGCACAACGGGATTGACTATAACACATGAAAATTCTCATTATTGATCCCTCGTTGAGTTATCGAGAACTGGTCAAGGATATTCTCTCCTCCGAGGATGTTACCGTTATTGAAGCGAAAAGTGGCGCAGACGCACTCGCTTACCTGAAAAAAGACACCCCGAACGCCATCAGCATTGCACATGAATTGGGCGATATGGACAGCTTTAAGTTTTTACGAAAGTTAAAGTTGAAAGAAGCGTTGAGTAACATTCCGAAATTTCTGTTGACCTCCAATGCCTCTCAGGATTTCAAACGATCGGCTTATGACGCCGGGTTCACCGAAATCTTTTTAAAATCGGATATGCAAACGTTAAAGCGCGCTCTACGCAGCTTAATGCTGTACGCGACCACCAATATCTCCGCTCGGGTGCTGTACATTGAAGATACGCAAAGCACGGCGGACTATACCAGTCATATTATGGCCGGTGCCGGTTGGGAAGTGACGCATGTTAAAAGTGGGGAAGCGGCGGCGGAAATTTTGGATAAGAAAAAGCGCTATTTCGATTTGGTGGTGACCGACTTGGTGTTGGAAGGTTCCATCAGCGGTATAGGGTTAATTAACCTGATTCGTCAAGGGCATGAAGACATTCGCAATATTCCGATTTTGGCCGTGTCCGGCTGGAACGATTTGTTACGCCAAGTCTATGTCTTGAAGCACGGCGCAGGGGATTTTATCGCCAAGCCGTTCCACGAAACCGATTTTCTCGCACGGGCCATTAATCTGATTCTGAATAAAAAACGCCTGGATGAATCGAAAGCCGCTCAAAAAGCCTTGTATTTAAAAGCCAACCTGGATGTGGCCACTGGCTTAAACAATCGTCATTTTATTGAAGAATTCGGTGAAAAGGTCGTGCAAGAGGCCATTAGCAATAATCAAGGCGTCTCCTTGATGATTCTCGATATTGATTATTTCAAGACCATTAATGATTCCATGGGGCACGCGGCCGGAGACTTGGTGTTAAAACAAGTTTCGACGCTGGTGAAAAGCATGTGCCGTTCCACGGATATTGTGGTGCGCTATGGCGGGGACGAATTGGTGGTGCTGATGTCCGGTTGCAACCATGATGAGGCGTTTGATCGCGCCGAATCGTTGCGGAATCAAGTGTCTGAACTCAATCCGGGCGGCATTGATGTTACGGTCAGTATCGGGGTGGCCAGCCACGATCAGCGGGTCGCGATGGAGTTGGTGGCGTTGTTGAAAAACTTGAATCAGACACCGCACGATGAGGTGGTTTTGGATTATGAAACACTTTTCCGTGCCGCGGACCATTCTTTATATGCGGCTAAACAAGCCGGGCGCAATAAAGTGTGTATGAATAATTTGCTGGATCGGACGGAGTCGTTTTCGTCTTAAAGGCTTGGCCGGTTGAAGCGGTTGAAAAATTGATTAACCGTAAATGAAAAACGCCCAGGCCTGGGCGTTTTTGGTTTGAATCTTAAAGGGCGTTCGTTCCGAAACGAAATTACGCTTTCTTCAGATACGCGGCGACCAAAACGATTTGAGTGCCGTTAACCTTCCCTTCGACGTGCAATGGGTTGTCGGTCAGGTGGATGTTTTTCACCAAGGTACCGCGTTTGGCGGTGAATCCGGCGCCTTTGACGTCCAAATCCTTAATCAAGGTAACGTCATCGCCTTCCTGCAGGGTGTTGCCGTTGCTGTCTTTATGAATGATCGCGTCTTCATCTTCGTCCGGCAAACCGGCATCAGCCCAAGCCTTGGTTTCCTCTTCCAGATACATCATGTCCAGCAAGTCTTGCGGCCAGCCTTCAGCGCGTAGAGCGTTCAGCAAGCGATAAGCCATGACTTGAACCGCCGGAACCGGTGACCACATACTGTCATTTAAGCAGCGCCAATGGTTCGGGTCCATGGTGTCCGGTGCTTCGATTTGGCTTTTGCAGGTGTCGCATACCAAAATGGCCTGATCGGCTGAACCGTCGGACGGCGGCACTTCGTAAACGCTTAGGTTTTCGGTGGCTCCGCACAATTCGCACTTGGAACCGCTTCTTTCTTGCAGGGTTTGTTCAATGCTCATTTCATTTCCTTTTGTAATTCGGGGCTTATTATGCATAAAAGCGTTGTTTTGGAAAGGGAATGTCTTGAAAGAGGCGAGAAGCCGACAAAAAATCGTGATGTGACGACGTCCCGATAAAAAGTGAAAAAAATATTGAAAATATAAATTCAATCTAGACGATTTTTTCGTGCTAATGCTTATTTTTCAATCGGTTATTCAAGGTTTTGAACAACAGGGTTCAGGCTTTTTTTTGCACCGGAAAACCGTTAGAATAAAGTGTAATAAAAACCTTCATTTTGGGTGATTTTCGTTGTTAATTCTAACGCTTCAGAGTGTGACGAATATTTAGATGTTGAATAATCGTTACGACAGCTCCAAAGACTATTTTGCATTGCTCGGTGTTCACCATCAAGCCTGCGATAAAACCATTAAGCAAGCCTATCGAAAGATGGCTCGACGCTATCACCCCGACGTCTCTAAAATTCATAACGCCACGGAAAAATTTCAGGAAATTTCCGAAGCCTACGAAGTGCTGACTAAGTTCAAAGACGCTTACTGGCGCGATTTTTGTCGTCAGACCCGAAAAGGGTACTCGTCGCAACAAACGCGTTCGCAGGGGCATTCTCGACAGCGTCAACATACAGAATCCAGCGGGCCTTATCAATGGCGAAAACAACGGCCGATTCGTGGCAAGGATCGGGTGATTACCTATCCATTGACGCTGCGTTACGCGATACGCTTGCTCAAAATCGGGTATTTTTACATTCCCGGTTTGAAGGTGAAGATGAAATTTACCCGGGATGCTTTTATGGATAAAACTTTCCGCTTGAGGGGGAAGGGGTATCAAGGCCTGTTCGGTGGCGAACCGGGGGATTATCTGGTGAAATTTCAACTCAAGCTGGATTCGTTGAAATGGGAACTTAAAGGGTGTGATATTTACGGTACGATTCAGGTGCCGAGCACTTTGTTGGTGCCTGGAACGAAGCTGGACCTCGAATCGCCTGCCGGCAGTATGAAAGTGACTGTTCCGGTCAATTATTCTCCCCATGAATACATCCTGATTGAAAACATGGGGTTACCGGGGGATGAAGCCAATGTCCCCGGTCATCTCTATGCAAAATTGATTGCCGCGTAACGCCGGCTCTGTTAAATTAAATCTAAGGAACTCGAATGGCTAGTCAACCTTTTCAAGACGACGGTGTGGTGCTGGAAGAAGAGCGCTTGGCCGTGAAACCGCCGAAACGTTATCAGGTGGTTTTGTTGAATGACGACTATACACCGATGGACTTTGTGGTAGACGTATTGATGCGTTTTTTTGGTTTGGATGAAGCCAAAGCCAATGCGGTCATGTTGGCGGTGCACACACAAGGAAAGGGTGTCTGTGGTGTATACAGTCGAGAAGTGGCTGAAATGAAGGTGATGCAAGTGAATCAATATGCGCGAGAGCATCAACATCCTCTGCAGTGCGAAATGGAGGTGGTTTAAATGTTAAGCAAGGAATTGCAGTTAACGCTTAGCAATGCGTTCAGCTTGGCGAACGAATACGAACACGAATATGTAACGCTTGAGCACTTGTTGCTGGAGTTGATGGGCTTACCTTCTGTCCGTGAAGCGGTTGAAGCCTGCGGTGTCAAGCCGAATATGATTGAAACCGAATTGGAAAAATACTTGGATGCGGAAGGCACCGGGCATAAAGTCGAAGAACTGCTGCCGACCATGGCGTTCCAGCGCGTCATCGAACGCGCCATCTACCTGGTGCAATCCAATGGTTATGCCGAAGTCACCGGTTTACACGTTTTAGCGTCTTTATATTCCGAGCAGGATTCTCAGGCGGTGTATATTCTGGAAAGCTGTGGCGTGCACCGCGTCGATATTCTCAGTTACATTTCGCATGGCGTGACCGCTCAGCAGCAGGAAGACTTTTTGTCCAGCTCACCGAGCGAAGAGGGTGTGGACGAAGCGCAAGCGGCAGAACCGGAAAATGATCCGGTGGCCAACTTCAGTTTAAATTTGAATGTGGAAGTTGAGCAGGGGCGTATTGATCCGATTATCGGTCGTCAATGGGAGTTGACGCGAACATTGGAAGTCTTAAGTCGTCGTCGCAAAAACAATCCTTTGTTAGTCGGTGAACCGGGGGTTGGTAAAACCGCCGTAGCCGAAGGCTTGGCGTATAAAATCGTTCAGGGCGAGGTGCCGGAACAGTTGCTGGATGCCGAGGTGTTTAGCCTGGATATGGGCGCCTTGTTGGCTGGAACGCGTTATCGTGGCGACTTTGAAAAACGCTTTAAAGGCCTGTTGAAAGCGCTGGAAGAAAAACCGCATGCCATGCTGTTTATCGACGAAATTCATACCATTATTGGGGCCGGTGCGGTGCAAGGCGGCGCAATGGATGCGTCCAACCTCATGAAACCGGCGTTGTCGTCCGGCAAGTTGCGCTGTATTGGTGCGACCACCTATGAAGAGTATCGCGGTATTTTTGAAAAAGATCGGGCTCTGGCGCGCCGTTTCCAGAAAATCGATGTTCGCGAACCCACTAATCAAGAAACGTTTGATATTCTTAAGGGGTTAAAGTCGCAGTTTGAGTCGCATCACAACGTGAAATATACCTTACCGGCGCTGCGAACGGCGGTGGATTTGTCGGCGCGTTACATTACCGACCGTCATTTACCGGATAAGGCGATTGATGTGATCGATGAAGCTGGCGCGAAACAGGCGCTGATGCCGAAAAGCAAACGCCGCAAACAAATTTCCGTGGCGGAAATTCAGCAAATCGTCGCCAACATCGCGCGCATTCCAGTGTCGCAAATCACCCAGAAAGAAAAAGACAAATTGTCTTCGCTGGAAAGCAGTTTGCAGCGGGTGGTCTTTGGGCAGGATGAAGCCATTCACAAAGTGGTGGCGTCCATTAAATTGGCGCGTTCCGGCTTGAATGAACCGAACCGCCCAACCGCATCCTTCCTGTTTGCCGGGCCGACCGGGGTGGGGAAAACCGAACTGACGCAACAGTTGGCGAAACACTTGGGCATCGAGTTGTTACGTTACGATATGTCCGAGTACATGGAAGCCCATTCGGTGTCACGCTTGATCGGGGCGCCGCCTGGGTATGTCGGGTTTGACCAAGGCGGTTTATTGACCGAAGCCGTCAATAAGCACCCGCATTCCGTGGTGTTGTTGGATGAAATCGAAAAGGCGCACCCGGATGTCTTCAACCTGCTGTTACAGGTGATGGATAACGGCACCTTGACCGACAACAACGGCCGTAAAGCCGACTTCCGTAACGTGATTTTGATTATGACCTCAAACGTCGGCGCGGAAGCGGCTTCGCGTGCCAGCATCGGGTTTACCGAACAGGATCATACGCTGGACTTCCAGAGCGAGTTGAAGAAGGTGTTTACACCGGAATTCCGAAACCGTTTGGATGCGGTGGTGCAGTTCAACCGTTTGTCTTCCGAAGTGATGGGCTCGGTGGTCAACAAGTTCATTTATGCGCTGGAAAACAGTTTGCAGGACAAAAAAGTCTCTATCGAACTCACATCCGCCGCGCGAGCTTGGCTGGCCAAAGAAGGTTACGATCCGTTTATGGGAGCGAGACCAATGGGGCGTTTGGTACAGGAGAAAATCAAACAGCCGTTGGCGGAAATGTTGCTCTTTGGTGCCTTGCAGGATGGTGGTCGAGTCACCATCGATGTTGAAAAGGACACCATTCAGTTGAAAGCCGATGAGTTGGTTGAGTAAGGTGAATCGGCATTAAACCATTCATTTCAGGTATAAAAAAACCGCTTTTCAGCGGTTTTTTTAGTTTTTACAATGGGCTGTCAAAGTTGCGGCGATTATTTACCGCGGTAAGTGATGCGACCTTTGGTCAGGTCGTAAGGCGTCAATTCAACCTTAACTTTATCACCCGCTAGGATACGGATGTAGTTCTTACGCATGCGCCCGGAAATGTGTGCCAGGATTTCGTGGCCGTTTTCCAAACGAACTTTAAACATGGTATTCGGCAAAGTTTCGATCACTTCACCATCAAATTCGATGACATCTTGTTTTGACATAGAAATATTAGCTTTTAGTGCCCCTGTAAAAAATAAGCGGCGATTATAGCAGAGGGATTGTTTTTATTCAAGATTTTGTCATTTTTTGAATCGCCGAGACGTGTTAAGGCGTCTCGGCGCGGTTCTCAGGAAGGAAAGCACGGTTCCAGGCCTGGTCTAGTTGCCACTTGTGGGGTGCAAACGGCTTGGCCGTATCTTCCTGAAGTAAGGTTTCGAAATGTTCGCGTGAAATTAGGCGGGCGCCGAGCGATTTGAGGTGATCGGTTTCCATTTGGGTGTCGATGATGCGAAAGCCCCAGGCTTTGAGTTGCTGGCACAAGGCGACCAACGCCACTTTGGATGCATCGTTCATTTTGGCGAACATGGATTCGCCGAAAAAAACCTTGCCGATGGCGACGCCGTACAGTCCGCCCACCAGTTGGTCTTCATGCCAGACTTCGACCGAGTGGGCATGACCGGATTGGTGTAGGCGGTTGTAAGCGTGCAGCATCTCGTCGGAAATCCAGGTGCCGTCCTGGCCAGGCCTGGGCGTTTCCGCGCATTGGCGCATGACCTGATCGAAGGCTTGATCCAATGTCACGGTAAAGTGTTGCTTGCGGATGGTTTTCACCAGGCTGCGCCGTACCTTAAGTGAATCAATAAATAGGACCGAGCGCGGGTTGGGGGTCCACCATAAAATGGGGTCGTCTTCATTAAACCAGGGGAAGATGCCTTTGCTGTAGGCCGTCAACAACCATTCCGGCGTTAAATCCCCGCCGATGGCCAATAACCCGTCTGGCTGCGCGAGCGCGTAATGCGTGGGGGGAAAGACCACCGGTTCGGTGTCGAGCCAAAAAGGTTGGTGAATTGACTTGGTCATTAGAAAATATCTGAATTCAACATGCGATTTATCATAGAATATGCGGCTATTATAACCAATGAAATAGATCAAAAAATCGGCGATGCATTCGCAATGGGAAGTCGAAGGCGCGAAAATCCCATTGAATACCTCGAAATCGCCCAGGCCTGGCGAAAAAACGCTTGGCTTTATATTAGAAAAAAATAACGGTTCTCTTATTTATATATGACCCAGTTCGTTCATTTACATGTTCATTCGGAGTACTCGGTTGTCGATGCCACTTTGCGGGTGAAGTCGGCGATTTCGAATGCGGAAAAGCATCAGCAGCCGGCCATTGCCTTGACCGACCAGATGAACATGTTCGCACTGGTCAAATTCTATTCGTCGGCCATCAATGCCGGCATCAAGCCGATTATCGGTTCCGACCTGTTGATTGAAGCCGACGACGGTAATGTCTTTAAAGTGGTGGCCTTGTGCCAAAACGACCAAGGGTATCTCAACCTCTCTCATTTGATCTCGATGGCGTATCTGAAGAACCAGAAAATCGTCGCCACCGACATGCAACCCTTGATCAAGCAAGAGTGGCTGGAAGCCTATAACGAAGGTCTGATTATCCTTTCCGGCGGCAAGGAGGGCGATATCGGTCAGGCGATTCTCGCCCAAAAACCAAACTTGGCGGCGAAACGCACCGCCTGGTGGCAGGAAACCTTTCCGGACCGTTTTTATTTGGAGTTAACCCGTACCGGGCGGGATAACGAAGAAGCGTATCTGGTCGGCGCCGTGGAAGTGGCACAGCGTTATGACTTGCCGGTGGTGGCCACCAACGATGTACGCTTTGAATCCGAAGACGATTTCGATGCCCATGAGGTGCGGGTCTGTATTCACGACGGTTACATTCTCGACGACCCGAACCGGCCGAAACGTTATTCCGAAGAGCAATACTTCCGGTCTTCCGATGAGATGGTCGAGCTGTTCGCCGATTTGCCGGAAGCCATCGAAAACACCGTGGAAATTGCCAAACGCTGTAATGTCACCCTGACATTAGGCACTTACTTCCTGCCGGACTTCCCGGTGCCGGCAGGCATGACGATGGACGAGTATTTCGTCCAAGAGTCGCAGAACGGCTTGGAAGCGCGTTTGAAATTCCTGTTTGGGCATTTGTCCGCCGAAGAATTTGCCGAAAAACGGAAAGCTTATGATGATCGTTTGAAGTTCGAGCTCGATATCATTATCCAAATGGGGTTCCCAGGGTACTTCTTCATCGTTGCCGACTTCATTCAATGGGGTAAAAATCACGACGTCCCGGTGGGGCCGGGACGGGGGTCCGGCGCCGGTTCCTTGGTCGCTTACGCGCTGAAGATCACCGATTTGGATCCGCTGGAATACGACCTGCTGTTCGAACGGTTCTTGAACCCGGAAAGGGTCTCCATGCCCGATTTCGACGTCGACTTCTGTATGGAACGACGTGATGAAGTCATCGATTACGTGTCGCGCCAATACGGACAGGATCACGTGTCGCAAATCGTCACCTTCGGTACCATGGCGGCGAAAGCCGTGGTGCGTGACGTGGGCCGGGTATTGGGACACGGTTACGGGATGGTCGACGGCATCGCCAAGTTGGTGCCGAATGACTTGGGTATCAAGCTCAAGGATGCTTTGGAGCAAGAAGAGATGCTTCAGGAACGTTACGATAATGAAGAAGACGTTCGTATGCTCATTGACCTCGCCCTGAAGCTCGAAGGCACGGTGCGAAATACCGGTAAACACGCCGGTGGGGTGGTCATAGGCCCGAAACCGTTGGATCATTTCTGCCCGGTCTTGTGTGAACCGGACGGCAGCAGTGTGGTCACGCAACTGGATAAAAACGATGTGGAAACCGCAGGCCTGGTCAAATTCGACTTTTTGGGCTTGCGGACGCTGACCATTATCGATTGGGCCTTGCACTTTATTAACGATGGCAAGCAACCTGGCGAGGAAGGCTTTGTCGACATCGCGCGCATTCCGCTGGGCGACACTCAAACCTTTGACTTGATCAAAACCGGTAAGACCACCGGGGTCTTCCAGTTGGAATCGGCCGGGATGCAGAATTTGATTGTCCGTCTGCGCCCCGACTGTTTCGAAGACATTATCGCCCTGGTGGCCTTGTTCCGTCCCGGTCCGCTGGAGTCGGGGATGGTGGATAACTTCATCGCCCGTAAGCACGGTAAGGAAAAAGTCTCTTATCCGGATGCACAGTATCAGCACGAATCGCTGCAACCGATTCTGGAACCAACCTACGGGGTCATTCTGTATCAGGAGCAGGTTATGCAGATTGCGCAGGTGTTGGCCGGTTATACGCTGGGCGGCGCCGACATGTTGCGTCGTGCGATGGGGAAAAAGAAACCCGAAGAAATGGCCAAACAGCGCTCGGTGTTTAAAGAGGGCGCAGAAAAAAGCGGTATCGACGGCGATTTGGCGATGAAGATTTTCGACCTGGTGGAAAAGTTCGCCGGGTACGGGTTTAACAAATCCCACTCCGCCGCCTATGCGTTGGTGTCTTACCAGTCGGCCTGGTTAAAAACACATTACCCGGCCGAGTTCATGGCGGCGCAGATTTCATCCGACATGGACAACACCGAAAAAGTGGTGCACATGGTTAACGAATGTTATGCCATGGGCATTGATGTCCGCCAGCCGAATATCAATGAGTGCGAAATCCACTTCAAGTCGGTCAAAACGGAAGAAAAGGTGGTTCGTTACGGCCTGGGCGCGATTAAAGGCGTCGGGGAATCGGCCTTGGAAGGTATTGTTGCCGAGCGAAAAGAAAACGGCCCTTACCAGGATCTGTTCGACTTCTGCTTGCGGGTGACCAAAAAGGTCAATAAACGGGTGATCGAGGCGCTGATTTCGGCGGGGGCGATGGATTGCCTGCACGATAACCGCCAAGCGATGCTGGACAGTGTCGGTTTGGCGTTGCAAAAAGCCGAGCAAACGCATAAGAATGAAGAAGCCGGGCAGGGCGATTTATTCGGTGATGCCATGTCGTTCGAGGCCGAAAACGCTTCCGAACTGGTTGATGTGCCGGAGATGCCGGAAAAATTACGCCTGAAAGGCGAAAAAGATGTCTTGGGCTTGTACATGACCGGGCATCCGATTGAAATTTATCGGGAAGAATTGGATAAGCTGGTTGAGCAGAAGTTGTCCGCTTTGCGCCCGGAAAAATGGGCCAAGAAATGGGCGGCCGGACTGATTGTCGAAGCGCGCAGTAAAGTGACCAAAAATGGCAGTCGAATGGGCTTTATCGCCATCGACGATCAAACGGCCCGTATGGAAGTGGTATTGCGCCCGGCGGTGTTTGAATCCAGCCGGGATATTCTGCAACCGGATACGGTGGTGTTGATTTACGGTGAAGTGGCCGAAGACACCTTTAATGGCGGGATTAAGCTGGATGCGGAGCAGGTGGTAACCTTAGCGGAGTCCCGAGTTGAAAAAGCGCGCGCCATTAAGGTGTTTGCCGATGCGACGCTGCAGCCGGACCGTTTACAGAATTTGTCATCGGTGTTAACGCCTTATCGGGTGGAAGCCGGATTGCCGCTGGTCGTGGATTATCGAAACGACCAGGCCAGGGTGCAGATGATTACCCAGGAAGGGATTGAATTTTTTCCGGACGACGAGTTACTGGAAGTGCTCAGGAGTCACGGTTGGCAGCCGGAAGTGGTTGTCTGAATCAATTGGGGGAGTTCAGCGGAGCGGGATTTGAGCGTCGATGAAAGGCCAGATTTAAGGTCATAAAATTTGGTTATAAAGTATTTTTATTCCTATTGGTTGCCCATAACCTTTAGAATGTACGGAATTCGACGAACCGTTCCCAGTGAACTTAAAAAGTTACGTAGAGAAATTGTCAAATAGGAGACATTAATGTCTAACAATATCGAGTCGATCTTACACGAAGATCGGGTATTTAAACCAACCGCCGACTTTAAGAGTCAAGCAAACATCACCGAAGAAAAGTACCATGCGTTGAAAGCCAAAGCGGATGAAGACTACGAAGGCTACTGGTGTGATCTGGCGAGGGAAAAACTGGACTGGTCCAAGGATTTCACGGTTGGGTTAGACGATTCGAATGCACCTTTCTACAAATGGTTCTCCGACGGTGAATTGAACGCTTCTTATAACTGTATCGATCGTCACTTGGAAGAAAAAGAAGACAAGCTGGCCATTATCTTTGAAGCGGATGACGGTTCGGTCGAACAGTACACTTACAAAGAATTGCACGACGAAGTCTGCCGTTTGGCCAATGCCTTAACCGCTCAAGGTATCGAAAAAGGCGACCGTGTCATTATTTACATGCCGATGATTCCGCAAGCGGTTTTCGCCATGCAGGCGTGCGCGCGTATCGGTGCCATCCACTCCATCGTATTTGGCGGTTTCTCAGCGGAAGCCTTGCGTGATCGGATTGAAGATGCCGGCGCTCGTATGGTGATCACGGCGAATGCCGGACGTCGTGGCGGGAAATCCGTTCCACTGAAAGGCGCTGTGGATGCGGCTTTGGAAAAAGGTGGGGATTCGGTTCGTAAAGTGGTTGTCTACCACCGTACGGATGATGATGTGCCGATGAAAGACGGGCGCGACATCTCTTGGCATGACGCCATTGCGGGCATGAGCAATTATCACGATGCGGTGATGGTCAATGCCGAACACCCATTGTTCTTACTTTATACGTCCGGTTCCACCGGCAAGCCGAAAGGGATTCAACACAGCACGGGCGGTTACTTGCTGAACGCCTATGTGACCAATGAATGGGTTTTTGACCTGAAAGACAGTGATGTCTTCTGGTGTACCGCCGATGTGGGCTGGATCACCGGTCATACTTACGTGGCGTATGGGCCTTTGGCGATGGGGATGACCATCGTGATGTTTGAAGGTGTTCCGACGTACCCGGATGCCGGTCGTTTCTGGCAAGTGTGTCAGGATCATGGTGTGACGGTGTTCTATACGGCGCCAACCGCGATCCGTGCCTTGATGAAATTCGGCGATGACTTGCCGAAGCAATATGATTTGTCCAAATTGCGCCTGTTGGGAACGGTGGGCGAACCGATCAACCCGGAAGCCTGGATTTGGTATCACGATATCATCGGTCGTGGCGAATGCCCGATTGTGGATACCTGGTGGCAAACCGAAACCGGCGCACACATGATTGCGCCGGTGCCGGGCGTGACCGATCTGAAACCAGGGTCTTGCACCAAGCCGCTACCGGGCATCGATGCGCACATCGTGGATGAAGAAGGCGTTGAATTGACGCACGGTGAAGGGGGCTACTTGGTGGTCCGTAAGCCGTGGCCGTCGATGGTGCGCACCATTTGGAACGACGATGAGCGTTTCGTGGACACCTACTTCGCGATGTTCAAAAATAAATATTATGTGGTGGGCGACAGTGCTCACTTGGATCATGATGGTAACTTCTGGATCATGGGGCGTATCGATGACGTGCTAAACGTATCCGGTCACCGTTTAGGAACCATGGAAGTCGAGTCGGCCTTGGTGTCGCATGAACACGTGGCGGAAGCCGCGGTGGTTGGGAAACCGCACGATGTGAAGGGCGAGTCCATCTTTGCCTTTGTGGTGATGAATATGGAAGTGCCACCGGGTGATGAGCGATTGGCACTGGTTCAGGAGTTGCGTAATCACGTGGCGAAAGAAATCGGTCCAATTGCCAAACCGGACGACATTCGTTTCGGCTCGAACTTGCCGAAAACCCGTTCCGGTAAGATTATGCGTCGTTTATTGCGCAGTATTGCCAAGGGTGAGGAAATCACCTCCGATACGTCGACGCTTGAGGATCCAAGTATTTTGGATCAGTTCATGCAGCCTCATAAATAAAACAGGGGTCATGACCTGAACCAAATGTTGAAATAGCCAGACTGGTTACAAAATGACCAGGCCTGGCTATTTTCATATGAACGAGGCTAAAAGGCCTCATTGTCGAACAAGGGTTCGTTTAAATAGATACAACGAAACGGCCCGAGTTTCATAATCAAGGAGGAAGACTTTGGAACAGTCTAAAATTGAGAAGATTAAAAATCTTCCGGAGTATCAACAGCTCGTTAAAGAGCGTACGGGGCTGGCGTGGAAGCTTTCCATTGCCATGCTGGTTGTGTATTACGGGTATATCCTGCTGTTGGCATTTGATCCGGCCTTTTTCACGGCCATTATCAGCGGTCAATACATTTCGATCGGTTTTCCGGTTGGGGTCGCCATCATTATCTTTGCGTTTTTGTTGACGGGCTATTACGTCAGAAAAGCGAATTCGGATTTTGATGAATTAACAGCAAAAATCAAAAAAGAGGTTGAATAATGAAGGTAGGAATTCATAAGTTATTGGCCTTATTGGTTTTGGTTGTCATGCCGGTATCGGCTTATGCGGCTGGGATTGATGTCACGGCTCCGGTTGAGAAAGAGACCAACTGGTCGGCTATTTCAATGTTTGTCGTCTTTGTCGGCGCCACCATCTACATCACTTACTGGGCGGCCCAGCGTACCAAGTCTGCTAAAGACTTTTATGCGGCCGGTGGCGGCATTACCGGGCTTCAGAACGGTCTGGCCATTGCGGGTGACTATATGTCCGCGGCTTCGTTCTTGGGGATTACCGGGATGGTGTACTTGAAAGGGTATGACGGTCTGATCTTTGCCATCGGTTTCTTGGTGGGCTGGCCGATTATCCTGTTCTTGATGTCTGAGCGCTTGAGAAACTTGGGTAAATTCACGTTTGCCGACGTCGCGGCTTACCGTTTCCAACAAACACCAATTCGTGTGTTGGCGGCTTTTGGCGGGATTGCGGTTGTTATCCTGTATTTGATCGCGCAAATGGTTGGTGCCGGTAAGCTGATCGAGTTGTTGTTCGGTTTGGACTTCAACTATGCGGTTGTGATGGTCGGTGTCTTAATCATTGCTTACGTCTCCTTTGGTGGGATGTTGGCGACGACTTGGGTACAAATCATCAAGGCGGTGCTATTGTTGTCCGGTGCGACTTTTATCGCTGTAGCGGTGATGTACAACATGGGCTTCAGCTTTGAAACCTTGTTTAAAACCGCGGTTGAACAACGCGATGGCAATATGGACATCCTGTTCTCCGGTGGTTTTGTTTCCGACCCTGTTAATGCGATTTCCTTGGGGATTGCCCTGATGTTTGGTACGGCGGGTCTGCCGCACATCCTGATGCGTTTCTTCACGGTTCCGGATGCGAAAGAAGCGCGTAAGTCGGTATTCTATGCGACTGGCTTTATCGGCTACTTCTACATTCTCGCGTTCATCATCGGTTTCGGTGCGATTGCGATGGTGGTAGCGTCTGAATACATGGATGGTTCCAAGCTGATCGGTGGTAACAACATGGCGGCGATTCACTTGTCGCACGTGATTGGTGGTGACTTCTTCCTAGGGTTCATCTCAGCGGTGGCTTTCGCGACGATTTTGGCTGTGGTATCCGGGTTGACTTTGGCGGGTGCATCTGCGATTTCGCATGACATCTACGCGAACGTCATCAATAAGGATGCGACTGAAGAGCAAGAAACCAAAGTGGCGCGTATTTCTACGTTTGTCATCGGTGCCTTGGCGATTATTTTCGGTATCGGCTTTAAGGACCAAAACATCGCCTTCGTGGTGGCATTGGCCTTTACGATTGCCGCGTCTGCAAACTTCCCTGTGTTGATCATGTCCATGTTCTGGAGCAAGATGACAACCCGTGGTGCCGTAATCGGTGGCTGGTTGGGTCTGATCTCCGCTGTGGTCATGGTTGTTCTTGGTCCGGTTGTGTGGACACAGATTCTGGGTATGGGCGATGCCATCGTGCCATATAAGTTCCCGGCTCTGTTCACGGTCATCATTGCCTTTGTTTCCATCTGGTTCTTCTCCATTACCGATAAGTCGGTCCGTGCGAAAGAAGACTTGGATGGCTTTGAAGCGCAATACGTTCGATCTCAAACTGGGATCGGTGCTGAAGGTGCCTCGAATCACTAAGGTAAATTATTGGTGATTCAATAGAATAAAAAGGGGCTGTATTCAGCCCCTTTTTTGTATGCCTTTTCCGGAGTATGGCACAATGCAGGGATAGCAAGAGGAAGTGTGTATGTCCGTTCAACAACAATTGAGTTTCCTGAAACAAGTCGAGCCATTTTCGGCGCTGAATGAATCGGCGTTACGGTCTCTGGCGGAAGCGTTAGATGTGGTGTATTTTCCTTTGGGTGAGCGTTTGGAGTTGTCCTCCGACGAAGCCGCAAACGAAAGTGCATTTTTGTATTTTGTGATTAAGGGCCATGTGGCCGAGTTCGATGAGAATCAACGTCAGATTGCGGTGTACGGTAGTCACACCTTCTTTGGCGAGAGTTTTTTACTGCAACGGGCGGCTTACCGGCGTTACGACGTGATTGAGGAAGCCATTGCCTATCGTTTGCCGCAGGCCGTTTTTTTAGCGGTGGTGAATCAGCCGGAAATCGAAGGGTTTTTCATTGACGATATTACCGCCAAACTGAACCGGATGCACGCCCAGATACAGGCGGAATCTTCCAGTGAGGCTTTGATGGGCGTGGTCGAAGATGCGCCGCGCCAAGCCTTGATTGAAGTGCATGAAACGGAAAGCATTCAATCCTGCGTACAACGGATGCAGCAACTGAAAACCGACGCCTGTGTGGTGACGTTTCAGGGCGATGATGATAAAGGGATTGTTACTTCGATTGACTTACTCAATGGCTTGGCTTTGGGCGGTTATGGGGTGACGGATGCCGTTGGCTCCTTGGCGACGCGTCCGGTGATGACCGTGCATCAGTTCGATTACCTGTTTAATGCGTTATTGAAGATGACCAAATTTCGCATTAACCGTTTGGTGGTGCGCTCGGATGACGCCATGCTGGGTATTTTGCATCAGAAAGACTTGATGGGTATGTTTGCCAACCAATCAGGCCTGGTGGTTTTGAGTATTCAGCAGGCTGAGTCGTTTGAAGAACTGAAAAACGTCGCGGACCGAATCGATCAACTGGTGGTGAACTTAAATAACCGTGGCGTCAAGACGCATTACATCGCCAAGCTGGTCAATGAATTGCACCGTAAGATGTTGGAGCGGGTTTTTGAGTTTTTGTCGCCGCCGGAAGGGCTGCAAAAAGGCTGTTTGTTGGTCATGGGCAGTGAAGGACGCGCCGAGCAGGTGATTCGCACCGACCAGGATAATGCGTTTATTCTACCGGATCATATTGATAAGCCACCAGGCCTGGCAGAATTTATGCAATTGTTCAGCGCCCGCTTGGTTGAGCTTGGGTTTCCCCCGTGTCCGGGGCACATCATGGTGTCGAATCCGGTTTGGACGCGCTCATTGTCCGACTTTAAACAACAATTGCGCGACTGGATGATGGAACCGTCCGGCGATGCGTTTATGAATCTATCGATTTTCTTTGATGCCGAAGCCGTGCTGGGGGATGAAAGCTTGTTGTTGGAGGCCAAACAGACCATGATGAGTTGGGTCGACTCCAATCGACATTTCCTGCCGCATTTTGCCAAATCCGTGTTGCAGTTTGAGACGCCCATCGGCTTTTTCGGTAAATTGGTGACGGATAAGCATTCCAAGGAACCGAAAATCGATTTGAAAAAAGGCGGTATTTTCCCGATTGTGCATGGCGTGCGTTGCCTGGCGCTAGAACATGGAGTTTTGAAAACCAATACCCATTGGCGCATTAAAGCCTTGATGGATCAAGGCGTGTTGACCGAGCATTTTGGCATTGAATTGGGGGAAACATTGAATTTTTTGAACACCTTACGTTTGGAATCCATGGTGGAGCAAATGCAATTGGAGCAAACGCCCGACAACTTAATTCGAGTGTCCGGGTTAACGCAGTTACAGCAGGATTTGCTGAAAGACGCCTTCAATGTCGTTAATCAATTCAAAAAATTGATCGAACAGCATTATAAGCTGCATGCGGTAATGTGATATGTGGTCGTCGTTGCGCCGAAAATGGAATCGCCGCCAGCTAAAAGACGAACGTTTCGCGTTTTTGTTCGATGCGTTGCCGCCGGACGACGAGGTCGTGTGTTTTGATTGCGAAACCACAGGGTTAAATCCCAAAAAAGATAAAATCGTCTCTTTGAGCGCGGTGAAGATTCGCGGGCAGGAAGTTTTAACCAGCGAAGCGCTGAACCTGACGTTGACCCAGGACGCGGCCATTTCCGAACAAAGCATTAAGGTGCACTGGATTCGCAACGAAGACACTTTGCACGGCTTGAGTGAGCGGGAAGCCATTGAACGTTTTTTGCTCTTTATCGGTTCTCGGCCATTGGTGGGGTATTATTTGGAGTTCGATGTGGCGATGGTGAACCAAGTACTGAAACCTTGGCTGGGCATCACTTTGCCGAACCCACAGATCGAGGTATCGGCGCTGTATTACGATTACAAAGAAGACCCGATTCCGAAAAAAGTCATTGATTTGTCGTTTGACGCCATCTTACAAGAGCTGGCGCTACCGAATTTCGGGCAGCACGATGCATTCAGTGATGCCTTGATGACGGCGTTGATTTACATCAAACTGAAGAATTTAGACGGCGCTTGAATAAATGTCGTCTAATTGAATGCTTTGTTTGACAAACTCGCATATCTTTCATATAATTTCGCTCAGTTTTTTAAATCATATATTAAGGGAGAGACGGGTTGATGAGCGTCTTTCTGCTTAAATTTTAAAAACCCCGTCTTTACGGGGTTTTTTATTTTTTGAATTAAGGAAAAGCCTGCGTGATTCTGGAAGAGAAGATTGAAAATTTGCTGAAACCAACCATTGAGAGCATGGGCTTTCAATTGTGGGGTTGCGAATATCAACCGGCGGGGAAACACTCGACCTTGCGCATCTATATCGACAAAGATCCAGAAGGGGTGACCGTCGATGATTGTGGTGATGTGAGCCGTCAGGTGAGTGCCATTATGGATGTGGAAGATCCGATTTCCAATGCGTATATGTTGGAAGTGTCTTCGCCGGGAATGGATCGCCCGTTATTTCGTCCAGAGCAGTATCGTGCTTACGAAGGACAGGAAGTTCAATTACGGACGGCAACGGCGGTGATGGGCCGCAAGCGTTTTAAAGGCACGATGACGCAAGTCACCGAAGACGGTGTCGTCGTTGAAGTGGATGGTGAGGTGTATGACATCCCGTTTGCTCAAATCGACAAAGCCAATGTGGTGCCGCAGTTTTAATTTTTTGAAATATACGTTGAATCTTTTAAAAATTTAGCCCCTACTTTTGAGGAAATAGAAATGAGTAAGGAAGTTTTAGCCGTTGTTGAAATCATGTCCAACGAAAAAGGCGTGGATAAGGATATTATTTTCGAAGCCATTGAGGCTGCGTTGGCGACCGCAACTCGCAAAAGCCACAATGACGAAATCGATGCCCGCGTTTCTATTGACCGTGACACAGGGGATTACGAAACGTTCCGTCGTTGGGAAGTGATTGAAGACGACGTTGAAATTGAAGACCATGTGGGCTGGTACCTACGTCACATGGACGCTGTGGACATTGATCCGCACATTGAACCGGGACAGTACATTGAAGAGCCAATCGAATCCATCGAATTTGGCCGCATCGGTGCACAAACCGCCAAACAAGTTATTATCCAAAAAGTACGTGAAGCCGAGCGCAAAAAAGTGGTGGAAGAATACGCCAAGCGCGTCGGGGAAATCATGACCGGTCAGGTAAAACGTATCGACCGTGGTGATGTGATTTTGGACTTGGGCGATAATGTCGATGCCATTATCCCGCGCTCCGAGTTGATTAACCGTGAAGTGTTCAAAATGGGCGATCGTGTTCGTGCTTATGTACAAGACGTTTCGTTCCGCCCGCGAGGGCCACAGATTTTCATGTCTCGTGCCTGTAAAGAAATGCTGATTGAATTGTTCAAGATCGAAGTGCCGGAAATCGGTGATGACTTGATTGATATCATGAGCGCGGCGCGCGACGTTGGTTTGCGTGCCAAAGTAGCGGTACGTGCCAATGACCCACGTCTGGACCCGATTGGGGCCTGTGTGGGCATGCGCGGCGGTCGTGTACAAGCGGTGACCAACGAACTGAGCGGTGAGCGTATTGATATTGTCCTTTGGGACTCTAACGACGCCCAGTACGTGATCAATGCCATGGCACCGGCGGAAGTCACGTCCATTATGGTGGACGAAGATAAACACACCATGGACTTGGCGGTGGACGATGAACAGTTGTCGCAAGCCATCGGTAAAAACGGTCAAAACATTCGTTTGGCGACAGAGCTGACCGGGTGGGAATTGAACGTTATGTCCGAAAGTGACATGGCATCGAAGCATGAAACGGAATCGCAAGGTCAAGTGGCCTTGTTTGTGAACAGCCTGGACGTGGACGAGGACTTAGCTGAAGTGCTGGTCGCCGAAGGCTTTACGACGCTTGAAGAAGTGGCTTATGTGCCGACTGCGGAAATGTTGGAAATCGACGGTTTTGACGACGATATCGTTTCCGTATTGAAAGATAGAGCCAAGGACGCGCTTTTGACTCAAGCAATTGCGAATGAAGAAAAAACAGCTATGGCTGAACCTGCACAAGACCTGCTGGATTTGGAAGGGATGACGGATGATCTGGCAAAATCATTTGCCGCTCAAGGTATCGTCACTCAAGAAGATCTGGCGGAACTCGGAACGGACGAGTTGTTAGAAATGGTCGAAATGGACGAGCAGGCCGCGAGCGAGCTGATTATGAAAGCACGCGCGCCATGGTTCGAATAATTAGGAGGACACGATTGTATGTCTCAAGTATCCATAAAACAGTTTGCTGAAACACTGAAATTATCGGTTGATAAGCTATTGTCTCAGCTCGAAAACGCTGGGGTGTCCGGTAAGAAAGCAGCGGATTTTTTGTCTGACGACGAAAAAATGACCCTTCTGAATTATTTGAAAGGCCTGCACGGTGATAAAGTTGATACGCCGAAAAAGGTCACATTGAAGCGTAAGCAGGTTCAAAAATTGAATTTATCTTCCGGTTCCGGTAAGCGTACCGTGAACGTGGAAGTGCGTAAAAAACGTACTTATGTGAAGAAGCCGGAAACGGTCGAAGAACAGGAACCGGAAGTCATCGAGGAAACGGTGGAAACGCCGGTGCCGGAAGAAGTGGTGACGGCGGAAACCGCAGAAAACGCCGTGGAAGAGGCGAAGCCGGAAGTACCGGCTCAGGAAGAAGCCTTGTCAACGGAAGAAATTATTGAAGCCGTTGCACCGGAACCGGTTGCGGACACCAAAGACAAGAAAGGTAAACACGACAAAAAAGGTAAGGCCACTAAAGCGAAAGTGAGTGAAAAAGACGAGCCGAAGCATAAAGGTAAGCCGAAACCAAAAGAAAAATTGTCCAAGAAAACTTTGGCGATGTCGGGTGATCAGTCTTTCGGTCGCCGCCGTCACAAAGGTGGGCATAAGAAATCGAACCAATCGGCGAATAACGAACATGGTTTCCAAAAACCGGTTGAAAAACAGGTTCGCGAAGTGCCATTAGGTGAAACCATTAAAGTCGCCGACTTGGCCGACAAAATGGCGGTTAAAGCGACGGAAGTCATCAAAACCATGATGGGCTTCGGCAGCATGGTCACCATCAACCAGGTGTTGGATCAGGAAACGGCTCAATTGGTCGTGGAAGAAATGGGTCACAAGCCGGTATTGGTGAATGAGAACCAAATTGAAGACGATGTGGTCAACCAGGAATACACGGGCGAAACCGTTACACGTTCGCCGGTGGTCACCATTATGGGTCACGTTGACCATGGTAAGACCTCTTTGTTGGATTACATCCGTCAAGCGAAAGTCGCAACCGGCGAGTCCGGTGGGATTACCCAGCACATCGGTGCCTATCATGTTGAAACCGGTCACGGCGGGGTGACCTTTATCGATACCCCGGGGCACGAAGCCTTTACGGCAATGCGTGCGCGTGGTGCGAAGGTCACGGACGTGGTGGTTATTGTGGTCGCCGCCGATGACGGTGTGATGCCGCAGACCAAAGAAGCCATTCAACACGCCAAAGCCGCCAACTTGGGGATGGTGATTGCCATCAACAAAATGGATAAGGAAGGCGCCAACCCGGATCGTGTGATGCAGGAACTGGTCAACGAAGAAGTGGTACCGGAAGAGTGGGGCGGTGACGTTCAGTTCATCCGTGTCTCCGCGAAAAGCGGTGAAGGTGTCGACGACTTGCTGGATGCGATTTTATTGCAATCCGAAATTTTGGAACTGGAAGCGCCGTTGGAAGGCCCTGCGAAAGGCGTTGTGGTCGAATCACGTCTGGATAAAGGGCGTGGGCCAGTGGCAACGGTATTGGTTCAAGCCGGTACCTTGTCAAAAGGCGACATCGCCTTGTGCGGCATGGAATACGGCCGTGTGCGTGCCCTGATGAACGAAAACGGCGAGCAGGTCAAAAGTGCCGGTCCGTCGATTCCGGTCGAAATTTTGGGGATGTCCGGTGTGCCGGTCGCGGGTGACGATATGATCACGGTTGAAAGTGAACGTAAAGCCCGTGAAGTGGCGATGTTCCGCCAGAGCAAGCACAAGGAAATGAAAATTGCCCGTCAGCAAAAAGCCAAGTTGGACAATATGTTCAATAAGATGGAAGAGGGCGAAGTTCAAAACGTCAACATTATCTTGAAAGCCGACGTGCAAGGTTCCATTGAAGCGATTGTGGATGCCTTGGTTAAATTGTCGAACGACGAAGTTAAAGTGTCGGTTATCTCCTCCGGTGTGGGTGGGATTACCGAAACCGATGCCAACTTGGCGTTGGCTTCCGATGCGTTGATCTTCGGTTTCAACGTGCGTGCGGATGCAAAAGCCAAGCGTTTGATTGACAACGAAGGTATTTTCCTGAAATATTACAGTGTTATCTATGAAATCGTTGACGAAGTGAAACGCGCCATCGAAGGGAAGCTGGAACCGGAATTCAAGGAAGAAATCATTGGTGTGGCCGATGTGCGTGATGTCTTTAAGGCACCGAAAATCGGCTTGATCGCCGGTTGTATGGTCACCGAAGGCATCGTTAAACGTAACAACCCAATTCGTGTCTTGCGCGATAACGTGGTGATTTATCAAGGTGCGTTGGAATCCTTGCGTCGCTTTAAAGACGATGTTCAGGAAGTGCGTCAAGGCATGGAATGCGGTATCGGCGTGAAAGACTACAACGACGTGAAAGTCGGCGACCAGATTGAGGTCTACGAGCGCGTTGCGGTCAAGCGTACCCTGAGTTAATTGTGATTTGGTCAATTACGACCAGGCCTGGTTGTTTTTAGGAACCGGGTCAAAACAATTTGACGATTTTTTCAATGCCCCGAGAGGGGCATTGTTGTTTGGCAGAAGGTAAAATGAATTTGCCAACACTCCCTCATTATTAAGAGAATAGATTATGAACGACGAAGTCAGCAGACCAACACGAGTGGCGTTGGAAATTCGCAAAACCCTCAGCGAAATTCTGCACCGCGATACCAAAGATCCGCGTTTGGAAAAGGTGAATATCACCGAGTGTAAAATTTCCAAGGACTTAAGCATTGCAACGGTGTATTTCACGATTATCGGTGCGAATGAAGACGATCCGGCGGCTCAGGATGCCATCAAAGCATTGGAAAAAGCCAAGGGGTTCTTTCGTTCCGAAATCGGTAAACGTATGAAGTTGCGTATCACGCCGGAAATCCGGTTCTTCTATGACACGGTGGCAGAAAATGCCAGCCACATTGAAGAATTGATTTTCAAAGCGTTACACCAAAACAAAAAGTAGGCGTTGACGGGGTTTATGGCAAAGAAACAATGGCAAGCCGTTGACGGCATCGTTTTGCTGAATAAGCCGGAAGGCGTGACGTCCAATGGCATTCTGCAACAAGTGCGCCGCTTGTACAATGCAAAAAAAGCGGGGCATACCGGTGCCTTGGACCCTTTCGCGACCGGCTTACTGCCGCTGTGCTTTGGTGAGGCCACTAAAATTTCCGGCTTGTTGTTGGATTCCGATAAACGCTATATTGCAACGCTCAGCCTGGGCGTGGAAACCGATTCAGGAGACAAGGACGGTAATCCGTTGCAAACCGTCGACGTACCGCCCCTGTCCACGGAAAGCATTCAAGCCGTTTTAAACGAATTTGAGGGTGAGATCATGCAGGTGCCGCCGATGTATTCCGCGTTGAAGCATCAAGGCATTCCGTTGTATGAATACGCCCGTAAAGGTGTGGAAGTGGAACGGGTGGCGCGGCCGATCACCATTCACGAATTGACGCTCATTGATTTCCATCCCACCGAAATCACCTTCGAGGTTTTCTGTTCCAAAGGCACTTATGTGCGTACGCTGGGTGAAGAAATCGCCAAAGCCCTGGGGACCCTGGGCCATTTAACCGCTTTGCACCGGACTCAAACCGGCAGTTTACGCGGTGACGATATGGCGACAGTGGACGACATTGAGCAGGATTTGGCTGGGCATCTGCAACCGCTGGATTTACCGCTGCAACACCTGGAAGCCATTCATTTGAACGAAAGCGATACCCAGCTGATTCAGCACGGCGGAAAACTCGCCGTGTCAAAGCCGACGACCGATTTGGTCCGCTTTTATGATCCGCAACAGCGTTTCATCGGGGTGGGCGAATGGCAAACGGAGAAGAATCTGCTCAAACCGAAACGTCTGTTTAATTTGGCGGACTGATTCATATGTCGGCGTCGTTTGACGAAGCGTTTCCCCTGGTCGATTTGCGGCCGGCCGACAGCTATGCATCCGCTCATTTCCGTGGCGCGACGCATTTACCCTGGCCGGACTTGAAAGAACGCTTGTCGGAGCTGCCGCCGCGTCCGGCGGAGTTGCAACTGGTGGGAGATGTGGCTTGTTTGGAGGAGGCGTGCGCTTTTCTCAACGAGAAAGGCTATCGAGTTGTTCAAGCGTGGGACGAAACCGATTATCTGACGGAACTGCAAAAATCACCAGGCCTGGGCGTTTCCGGGATGGGTTCCAAGCGCCTTTGGCAGCCGAATTCGTTACTGGTTTGGTTGGTCGAATCATCCGGGCTATTGGCTTCAACGTCTCATTCAACTTCGACGCAACGCCTTTGGGACATCGGCTGCGGTGGTGGGCGCGATGCGGTCTATATGGCGCAGCAAGGCTTTGAGGTGACGGCCATTGATCAGCAGGACGCCGTGTTGTCGCGTGCCCGGCGATTTTCCGATCGGCAGGGCGTGAGCGTGCATTGGAAAGGGTGTTCAGTGAATGAAGCGGACTGCCTTCCAAATGAAACGGTGGAGGTTGTCGTCATGATGCGCTACCTGAATCGCGACTTGTTTCCAAGGTTACGCCAAGCCATTCGCCCCGGCGGTTTTGTGGTGATGCAAACCTTTATCGAAGGCGTGGAAGCGTTTGGTTCGCCGAAAAACCCAAACTTTATTTTAAAACGCGGCGAGTTGGCAAAAACCTTTTCCGACTTCACGATAATTGTTGATAAAATAGACACATTGAAAGACGGGCGTCCGGTTTCGTCTTTTATCGCACAAAAGAAAATTTAAGAGACTCATTATGCAAGAAATGACCCCATCCGATTTGTTTGATTACTTTCAGAATAACGCCATTTGCGAATCCTTGACGCGTGCCGATGTCGAGGTGATGTCGCAGTTTTTGCAGGAAAAAAACCTGAAAAAAGGTGACGTGATTTTTGACATGGGCGATGTCGGTGATTCGATGTTTTTCATTGTAAAAGGTAAGGTCGGCTTTTCGGTTAATGACGGGCAGGACGAAGCGGAAGTCGGTTTTCAAGGGCCGGGGAACTTGATTGGTGAGATGTCGTTTTTTGACCGCAAGCCGCGTATGTTGAAAATGTTCGCCATGTCTAAAAATGTCTGTCTGCTGGAAATCAAGCGTCCGATGTACGATCGTCTGAAAGTGGAGCACCCGTACATTGCGGTGAACCTGGTTGAAAATGCGGTGGTCAGTCTGGATCATCTGATCCGTGCCTTGAGTAACGACCTGTCACATTTCGAACACTATATGGTTGGTTTCGGAAGACACTGATTTTAGAGAGCTTTGCACGAGGAGAACGCGAAGAAAAAATGAGAGAAAATTTGGCTGATTGAGGCGGGAAACGCAGCTAATAGCCAGCTATTAGCCAGTTTTTCAACAAAAATCAGACGGATTTTAGCCATTTTTACTCGTGTAACTATCTCGTGCAAAGCTCTCTTTTAAGCCTTTTCGTGAACTAAGCATGGACAAGTCGGCTTGTTTATGTATAATTCACGTTTTCATTCTGCCATCGGTTGCGGAATGGAGAATTTTATAAACCGATTTATCAAAGGATAAAACATGCTAACAGCTGAAGATAAAGCAAAAATCGTTGCCGAATACGCAACCAAAGAAGGTGATACCGGTTCTCCAGAAGTACAGGTTGCCTTGTTGACGCACCGCATCAACTATTTGACGGACCACTTTAAATCGCACATCCACGACAACCACTCTCGTACCGGTTTGTTGCGTTTGGTCAGCCGTCGTCGTAAGTTGCTGGATTACTTGCATAAGAAAAATGCACCAAGATATTTTGATTTGATCAAAAAGCTTGGACTGCGTAAGTAATCAACTTCGCTTGTCAAAAAAACCCCGCATTGCGGGGTTTTTTTTTGCCTGAAACCCACCGAAACCCGCTTGCAAAAACTTTCGGGTTAAATGCATTCGGTCGGTTGTTTGTCGGGGGATTTATTGTAAAATGTCCCGACTGTTTTAATTTGTAAGTGATTCCGACGACCCCCGACAAACCAAGGGCCGGAAACCGTTACAAGCCTGAATCCTCAGTAGCTTTACGCTCTAAAGTTCCTGGTGATTCAGGTTTCACTGGCTGTATAAAAGACTCGATTTGGTCGTCGCCCGATAAGGAAAAATGTATGGCAAAGTACGTTAAGTCTTTCCAGTATGGAAAGCATGAAGTTCGATTGGAAACCGGTGAAATTGCCCGTCAGGCAGACGGTGCGGTCATGGTCGCCATGGGCGATACTCAAGTATTGGTCACAGCCGTTGGCGCGAAAAGCGCGAAACCGGGGCAGGATTTCTTCCCGCTAACCGTTCAATACCAAGAAAAAACCTATGCCGCCGGTAAAATTCCGGGTGGCTTTCTGAAGCGTGAAGGACGACCTTCTGAAAAAGAAACCCTGACCTCACGCTTGATTGACCGTCCGATTCGTCCATTGTTCCCGAAAGGGTTTATGAACGAAGTGCAAATCATCGCGACCGTGGTTTCGTTGGATCCGGAAGTGGGAACCGAAGTCCCGGCCATGCTGGGGACATCTGCGGCCTTGGCCATTTCCGGTATTCCATTTGATGGTCCAATCGGTGCGGCGGTGGTCGGTTATAAAGACGGCGACTACTTATTAAACCCATCCAGCGACGAATTATTGGACTCCGATTTGGAATTGAGTGTGGCCGGAACCTCCGAAGCCGTATTGATGGTGGAATCCGAAGCGGCTGAGTTGTCCGAAGACGTTATGCTGGGCGCCGTGATGTTCGGTCACGACCAGATGCAAGTCGCCATTGACGCCATCAAAGAAATGAAAGCCGATGTTGCTAAACCACAATGGGATTGGGAACCGGCCGCGGAAAACACCGAATTGAAAGACAAAGTGTTTGATTTGATTCGCGGTGATATCGAAGCGGCTTACAGCATTGCCGATAAAATGGATCGTTACGCGGCCATTGATGCGGCCAAAGCGAAAGCCTTGGAAGCTTTGGAAGCGACCGAAGAACAGCCGGACGGTTACGACGGCGGTGACATCGAAAAAATGGTCGGTAAACTGCAGAAAGAAATCGTCCGTGGTCGCATTATTGCCGGTGAACCCCGTATCGACGGACGTGATACGAAAACCATTCGTCAAATCGATTGTCAGGTCGGCGTTTTGCCGAAGGTGCATGGCTCCGCCTTGTTCACGCGTGGCGAAACCCAAGCGTTGGTTGTGACGACGTTGGGTACCGAAAAAGACGCTAAGATTGTCGATGAGCTGACCGGTTCTTATTCCGACCGTTTCATGTTGCACTACAACTTTCCACCGTACTCCGTAGGGGAATGTGGTCGTGTCGGTTCGCCGGGGCGTCGTGAAATCGGTCACGGCATGTTGGCGCGTCGTGGTGTTTCGGCTTTGTTGCCGACGTCTGAAGAATTCCCATACACCATTCGTGTGGTGTCGGAAATCACCGAATCCAACGGTTCCTCTTCCATGGCCACGGTGTGCGGGACTTCCATGTCATTAATGCACGCCGGTGTGCCAATCGCGGCGCCGATTGCCGGTATCGCGATGGGCTTGGTGAAAGAAGAATCCGGTTTCGCGGTCTTGTCCGACATTCTGGGCGATGAAGATCACCTGGGCGACATGGACTTTAAAGTGGCCGGTACCGAACAGGGCGTGACCGCTTTGCAGATGGACATCAAGATCACCGGTATCACCCGTGAAATCATGGAAATCGCTTTAGGTCAGGCCAAAGACGGGCGTTTGCACATTTTGAAAGAAATGGATCAAGCCATCACCGCTTCGAACGTCAGTGTGGCCAGCACGGCACCGCGCTTCTTTAACATCAAAGTGAAGCCGGAGAAAGTACGTGAGATCATCGGTAAAGGTGGCGCAACCATTCGTTCCATCACCGAAGAAACCGGTGTCACCATCGAAATCGACGACGACGGTAACGTGAAAATCGCCGCCGTAGACGATGCATCCGCGGAAGCGGCCAAAGCGCGCATTGCGGAAATCACGGCTGAACCGGAAATCGGTAAGGTGTACGATGCAAAAGTCGTGAAAATTGTTGATTTCGGGGCCTTTGTCTCCTATATGCCGGGCCGTGAAGGTTTGGTGCATGTGTCACAAATTGCCAATGAGCGTGTTGAGGACGTCAATGAATACCTGAAAGAAGGCCAAGAAATTCAGGTACGTTTGATTGACATCGACAAGCAAGGACGCGTTAAACTGTCCATCAAGGAAGTGTAACTGTCCGTAACGGGTATGGCCGTTATGTTGTATTGAAAAAGGCCGCATTTGTCGGCCTTTTTTATTGAAAGAAACGATAGAACTAAAAAAGCGATTAAGAAGCGACTATGTCAAAGAATCATCCTGCATTTGAATTCATCACTGAACATTTCATCGAGTCGTTGAACATCACCGTTCAACACTTTAAGCACAAAGTGACCGGCGCCGAGCATTACCACTTGGCCGCGGACGATCCGCAAAACGTCTTTATGGTCGCTTTACGGACCGTGCCGATGGATTCCACTGGCGTGGCCCATATTTTGGAACACACGGTTTTGTGCGGCAGTGAAAAGTATCCGGTGCGCGACCCGTTTTTCATGATGATTCGCCGCTCTCTGAACACCTTTATGAATGCTTTCACTTCCAGTGATTGGACCGCTTACCCGTTTGCGACCGAGAACCGAAAAGACTTTCAGAACCTGTTGGAAGTCTATATGGACGCGGTATTCTTTCCCAATATCGATCCGTTGGATTTCGCTCAGGAAGGGCACCGTTTAGAGTTTTCGGAGATGGACGATCCAACCTCCGAGTTGACCTATAAAGGCGTGGTGTTCAATGAAATGAAAGGCGCGATGAGTTCGCCGGTTTCCACGCTTTGGCAAACCTTTTCCGCGGAAATCTATCCGACGTCAACGTATCACTACAACAGCGGTGGCGACCCGAAAGACATTCCGGAATTGACTTATGAGCAATTGGTGGAATTCCATCGTTATCATTACCATCCGTCCAATTCGGTGTTTTTGACCTATGGCGACATTCCAGCCGCCGAGCATCAAACCCAGTTTGAAACCTTGGCTTTGCACCGCTTTAACGACCAAGTGGAACGCATTATGGTCGGCAAGGAGAAACGCTACACTCAGCCGATGCAGTTTGAAAACCGTTATGCTTTGAATGAAGACGATTTGTCGAAGAAAACCCACATTGTGCTCGGCTGGTTATTGGGTGAAAACCAGAACCCGATGGATGTTCTGAAAGGGCACTTGCTGTCCGCCGTGCTGCTCGACAACAGTGCATCCCCTTTGCGTCAGGCCTTGGAAGCATCGCACTTGGCCACCGCGCCGTCGCCGCTATGCGGTTTGGAAGATTCCAATAAGGAAATGGTCTTTGTGGCTGGGGTGCAAGGTTCCGAAGCCGAACATGCCGAGGAAATCGAAACGCTGATTTTGGACACGTTGAAACGCATTGTGCGTGACGGTATCGATACGGATCAGGTTGAGGCGATGTTGCATCAACTGGAATTATCACAACGCGAAATCGGCGGCGATTCTTATCCATACGGCTTACAGTTGATTCTGCAATCTCTGGCAGGCGCCATGCACGAAGGCGATCCGATTGCATTATTGGATACGGATGCGGCGTTGCAAACCCTGCGTGAAGAGGTGACTGATCCGAATTTCATTCCGAACCTGATTCAAGAGTGGATTCTGGATAACCCGCACCGTGTGCGCCTGACCTTGTCACCGGACGACCAGCTTTCCGATGAGCAGGACGCCGCTGAAAAAGCCAAGCTGAAACGCATTCAGGAAGGCTTGAGCGACGCGGACAAACACGCGATTGTTGAGCGCTCTCTGGCCTTGAAAGCACGTCAGGAGCAATTCGATGATGCGTCGATTTTGCCGGAGGTGACTAAAGAAGATGTTCCGGCAGAAATTAAAGATATTCAACCGGTTAAATCCGATTCTGAAAGTCATTTAACGGCTTACCAGGCCGGGACCAACGGTTTGAGTTACTTGCAGATGATTCTGGACTTACCGGATTTCTCGGCGGAAGAACAAGCGGTTTTACCTTTGTTCAATGCTTGTATGACGGAGTTGGGATCCGCCGGACGTGACTATCTGGAAACGCAATCCTTGCAGGCGGCGGTGACCGGTGGTTTGAGTGCCAAGTCGGCGGTGCGTGCAAATTTATATGACCGCGACGCCTTCCACTGTCATTTCATTTTATCCGGCAAGGCCTTGAATAAAAACCAACCAGGCCTGGCCGATTTGATGTTAGAAACGTTGGAGCAGGTGCGTTTCGACGAGTTTGACCGTATTCGCGATCTGATCGGGCAAATTCGTTCGTCAATGGATCACGGCATTACCGGTAACGGGCATGGCTTAGCGATGTCGGCGGCCAACCAAAATGCCTCGCCGGTGGCGAACTGGAATTTTAACCGTTCCGGTTTTGCCGGTATTCAGGCGATTAAATCGATTTACAATTCACTGGCATCCGACGGTGAATTGGAACGCATCAGTCAATTGTTTGGCGGCATCCAGCAAAAGCTGTTGCAGGCGTCGAAACAAGCCCTGGTGATTTCCGACGAAACCGGCTTAGATTCGGCCGTCGGGAGCCTATCGGAATGGCATGGTCTTTTGTCGAACCGTGTGTCCGGTCAGGGATTACAACTGGCGGCTTCGCATGACAAAATTCGCCAGGCCTGGGTAACCAGTACACAGGTCAACTTCTGCGCGCAGTCTTACCCGGCGGTTATGGCGGGGCATGAAGACGCGCCGAAACTGTCGATTTTGGGCGCTTGCCTGCGCAACGGTTTCCTGCACTCCGAGATTCGCGAAAAAGGCGGTGCTTATGGCGGTGGGGCCACTTATAACGCCGAAGCCGGCACCTTTGTGTTCTTTTCTTACCGTGACCCGCGTCTGATGGAAACCTATGCGGATTTCGACCGGGCGCTGGATTGGGTCCTCAGCGAAGACGCCACGCAAGCGAAGGTGGATGAAGCGATTCTGAACGTCATCAGCGCCATGGACAAACCGGGCTCACCGGCCGGTGAAGCGCGCAAAGCGTTTTACCAGCAGTTGTACGGTCGCACCCATGCGATGCGCAAACAATATCGTGAAGGGGTTTTATCCACCACGCTTGACGATATTCGTACGGTCGCGGAACGTTACTTGAAACCGGGTGTCGCTTCGTCGGCGGTGTTGACGCACAGCGGTATGAGCGATACCGTCAAAGACAATGGGTTTGACATCATTACGCTTTAACATGGATTAATCAGGCCAATAAGCCTAAAGGAGCCGTTATGCAGGTCAGTCAACGAGCCGGTGTTTGGGCACTGGGTTTTTTCATTTTTCTTGGGCTGTCTTCTTTAGGGCTTATTTTGGGTAAAGCGGCGCTGGATGTGAAGCAGTATGATCGCATTGTGACTGTGAAAGGCTTGGCCGAACGCGAATACAAGGCGGATATTATCATCTGGCCGATTTCGTTCAGTGTGGCGGAAAATGAGGTTCAGGCACTCTATACCGCCATTGACGATAACTCGCAAACCATCAAGCGTTTCCTGGTTAAAAATGGCATTCAAGACAGTGAAATCAGTTTTTCCACGCCCAATATCACCGATAAGTCTGCCCAGAGTTATGGCAACGGCCCGAAGCCGGAATTTCGCTTTATTGCCCGTCAAACGGTGACGGTGTATTCCAAAAACGTGGATGGCGTGCGTCAAGTGATGGGCGAATTATCGGCGCTGGGGAAGAAGGGCATTGTGCTCACCGGCGGGGGGTATGGTGGTCAGACGGAATATATTTTCACGCGCTTGAATGATGTGAAGCCGGAAATGATTGAAGAAGCCACTAAGAAAGCCCGTCAGGTGGCGGAAAAATTCGCCGCGGATTCCGACAGCAAACTGGGCAAAATCAAACGTGCCTCTCAAGGGCAGTTCAGCATTCGGCCACGTGATCGCAATAACCCGCAAATCAAAAAGGTCCGTGTCGTTTCCACGGTGGAATATTATTTGTCAGATTGAATGGTTTTGGGTGTGTCCGTTTTTAAACGGACGCGTTCTTCAATGCCGTTTTTCGGTGCTGGTTTCGGCCATGCATCACCAAGCCTAAGCCCCCCAGCATTAACGCCGCCGCAATCATAAACCGCAAGGTAATCGGTTCGTCAATCAACCAGGTCGCGCCAAAAGCGGCGATGAGCGGCACCAGCAATTGGGTGGCGGAGGCCAGACTGGCCGAAAGTTTCGGCAGGGCCGTATACCACAGAATATAGCCTAATCCGGTGGTGACACCGCCGGAAATCACCGCAAGCCAGAATCCTTTTGAGGTCATAAACACCTGATCGCCAATAAGCAGCAGACTGAACACACTGGCGACGGCAATCATCGGCAGGGTGCGGTAAAAGTTAAATGCTGTGTCCGACAGGGGTTTCAAGGACTTTTGACCGTTCAGCGTATACAAGGCCCAAGTGAAAGCGGAAATCACCACCATGACCAAGCCCCACCAAGATGGCGTGGTGAGCTGCGGGTAAACCAGATACAGTAAACCGATCAACGCGGCGGCCGCACCAATCCACTCGGCCAGGTGCAGCTTGTCGCCTTTGAGTAAGGCGTAACCAATCATGGTGAATTGCACCACAGCGGCGAGGACCAGCGCGCCGGTGGCGGTGCTAATGGCCACATAACCATACGAAAAGGTCAGAGCATATAGGAACAGAACCACGGCCGCGTACCAGGAACCGTGATTGGTTTTTGCAGCCGGTTGAGCCGTCGTGGTTTGGCGGCGGCGGTTTGACCAATGCATCAATGTCATTACCACAAACAAAGACAGTGCCGCCGACCCCAAACGCAAACTGGTGAAACTGACCGGATCAATCAAGTTGTGATCCAAGGCCCAGCGGCAAATGACCGCATTGGCGGCAAACGCGGTGACGGATAAAAAGGTCAAAAGAGCGGTTTGCATCATCAGACTGCGGGTCATAATCGGGTTCCAAATAAGAGGACGAAAAAAGAAAAAATATTCTACGCGGCGGTGAATAAAAAGAACAGCGTGTTTTCGTAAGGTTTTTACGGTGTTGAATACAAACCGTCGGAATATAGAAAACGACCAGGCCTGGTCGTTTTTAGGTTATTTGAATATTATTCGATAAACACCAGATACTGCAGCTGCCACAAATCAAATAGCAAGGCTTGATTGGCGGCGGTTTGCAAATCGTTTGGCGTCAGTTCGCTTTGATTGCATAAAGCGGCGATAAAACTGGCTTCGGCACCTTGTTTGTCCCAAATAGCGCCGTTGATGTAAAGCAAGGTCTCGTTGGCCACTTGAGCGTAAGCGAAGCGGCATACCGGGTCTTTTTCCATGCCGTCGCATTCGGTCAGAGCGGTACAGAAATCCTCGAATTCCGGGGTTTCTTCTTCGCTCAACGGTTCCGGCAGTTGGCGTGAGGCTTCCTGATCCAGTTGCGTGGCAAAGCGGCCGAACCAGGTTTGCAGTAAGTCTTTATCTTGCAGGGCGGATGTCAGCAGGGCCTGAGCCTGTTCCACCGCATTGTCGGTGACTTCACCAGGATTGAGGTTGTCCGACCAGGTCGGGTCTTGGTAGATTGTCTGAAAGGCGGACATTTCCGATAAATGGTCACCAAGGCTGTCCCACAGTTCTTGACCTTGGTAGCTGCGGTAACCGATGGAAAACGTCATGCAATCGTCGGTCAAGCCGACGCCGTGGTGACCCCATTTCGGAGGGAGATACAAGATATCGCCCGGTTGGCAAACGGTGTCGTCTTCCACGTCAAATTTTTTCATCAATCGTAAATCCACCCCTTCGATGTAATTTTCCGGCGTGCAATTTTGTGACGACAATTGCCAGCGGCGCTCGCCTTGCGCCTGCAATAAAAAGACATCATAGTGGTCGTAATGGGGACCGACGTTGCCGCCAACCGTCGCATAACTGACCATGATGTCATCGATTCGCCAGCGAGGAATGAAATTAAATTCATTTAGTAACTGATTGATTTCCGGTATTAAACGATCCATGCCTTGCACCAGTAATGTCCAATTCTCTTCCGGCAGTTCCTGGTAAACGCTTTCCGGAAAGGGGCCTTTCTTGAGTTCGTAATTGGTGTCACTGTGCTGGATGACGATGCGGCTTTCCACTTCGTCTTCCAACGACAATCCGGCCAATTCTTCGGCGGAAATCGGTGGCGTGAACCCCGGTAGGGCATTGCGAATCAGCAGCGGTTTTTTCTGCCAGTAGTGGCTTAGGAAGTCGGTTTTGCTTAGCGCATTGAAATCAATCATTGTAATTGGCTCAGTATTCGGTTGGAAAATTAGGGCAATTATAACGGTTAAAGCTTGGGCTGACGATGATTCTTGGTGAGGAAGCCACCTTAAGCCTTACACACTATTGAATACGGCCAGGCCTGGTCAAAATCCGAGAAGAATTGGACATAAAAAAACCGGCTTGAAAGCCGGTTTTTAAAGAAAGAACGTTTGGGTTGAAGGATCGCCGTTTAGCGGCCTTTCAACATGGTCAACGCCAATTCGATGTTTTGTGCTTGCTGTGCCGCGTTACCGATGTAAGACGCCGGTGTCATTTCTTTCAGCATTTGTTTGGCTTCTTCCGGCAATTCCAGGGTATCGACGAAATCCTGCATGATTTCCTTGTTAACGCGACGGCCGCGCGTCAGTTCTTTCAGCTTCTCATATGGCTTTTCGATGCCATAACGACGCATCACCGTTTGAATCGCTTCCGCCAGCACTTCCCAGTTGCCGTCCAAATCGTCCGCCATGGCTTGTGCGTTGACTTCCAGTTTGTTCAAACCTTTCATCGTGGCTTGTAGAGAAATCATAGTGTGCGCGACACCTACGCCCAGGTTACGTAGAACCGTGGAGTCGGTCAAATCACGCTGCCAGCGCGAAATCGGCAGCTTTTGACCCAAGTGATCGAAGATGGCGTTGGCGATGCCCAAGTTACCTTCGGAGTTTTCGAAGTCGATTGGGTTAACCTTGTGCGGCATGGTTGAAGAACCGATTTCGCCGGCGACGGTTTTCTGTTTGAAGAAGTTGATGGAAATGTAGCTCCAAATGTCGCGGTCGAAGTCGATCAAAATCGTGTTGAAACGCTGCATGGCGTGGAAGTATTCCGCAATGTAGTCGTGCGGTTCGATCTGAATTGTGTAAGGGTTCCAGGCCAAGCCCAAGCTTTGTACGAATTGCTCGGTCAGTTCATACCAGTTGATGGATGGGTAAGCGGCCAAGTGGGCGTTGTAGTTGCCGGTGGCGCCGTTGATTTTCCCCATGATTTGCACATTCATCAGCTGCTTGATTTGACGTTGCAAACGGTAAGCGACGTTGGCAAACTCTTTACCGGCCGTGGTCGGGGAAGCCGGCTGACCGTGGGTGCGGGACATCATTGGGATGTCGGCCATTTCGGTCGCCATTTCAGCGACTTTGTCCACGAGGGTTTGCATTTCCGGCACGATGACGCCGGAACGCGCGTCTTTCAACATCAAGGCATACGCCAGGTTGTTGATGTCTTCGGACGTACAAGCAAAGTGTACAAACTCGCCGATGGCGTTCAGTTCGGTATTGTCGCCGAAGTGTTCTTTAATCAGGTATTCCACCGCTTTCACGTCGTGGTTGGTGGTTTTTTCGATGTCCTTGACGCGTTGTGCCATGTCCAAAGTGAATTCGTCCACCAACTTCATCAAGTGGCTTTCCGCTTCCTGGCTCAAGGCCGGAACTTCCGGAATGCCCGGGTGGTTGGCCAACATACGCAACCAGGAGACTTCCACCTTCACACGATTTTTGATGAGACCGTATTCACTGAAAATCTCTTTAAGGTTGGACAAACGCGCACCATAGCGACCATCGACAGGTGAAATAGCGGTAAGTTCTGAAAGTTGCATCCGTTGGCTTCCTTTTTAATTTCATAATGCTTGAAAAATTTGCGCCCATTATAACCGATGTGACACAAAAAATTCTTCCGGATGCGCTTGATGCGGTAGAAAGCCATCGGCCATAATGGTTTGATTCCTGCTTGAGGCATCTTGACGCTGTGCAAGCGCAACACAAGGGAGAAAAGGATGGTGTTCAAACGAGTGAAAAGCTTCTGTCTGGCGGTACTATTGTTTTCGCCAGGCCTGGCGGTTTTGCCGACGGCACAGGCGGCTGGGTTCGAGGAAAAGAAAGGGGAAACCCACTTTGAAGGACGTAACCGCGAGTTTCGTTGGGAAAGCGACCGGGTGCATTACAAATGCAGTTCCGGCAAAAAGGTGACGGTGATTTACATGAACATCCAGCCGCAGGGCCATTTGGCGTTTATTGACTATGACGGCGTGATGCGGTTGATGCAACCCTATCGGGCCTCGGGCAATAGCGTTAAGTACATGGCGTTGGACGACCATAACAGTTTTCGTTGGCACCGCATTGGCGACCGAGGGTTTCTGAGTTATTTGCCTTACGGAAAGCATGGTGAACAGCGGTTGGAAAAATTGTGTCAGGTGGATGATTAAGTCATGAAATCCAAATCGGACTTGCCAATGAAATGGTCGCCAGTGGTACAGGAGGAGGCTACCGGTTGCGGCATTGCCGCGTCGGCGGCGCTGGCGCGCATTTCCTATGCCGAAGCCAAACGTGTGGCCGCACAAATGGGCCTTTCCGCTGCGGACAAACGTTTGTGGTCGAGCACCGATTGGGTGGTGCGCTTGCTGGGCGAACTCGGCATCGGCGTTCAATCGGAACCGACGCCGTTTACGACTTGGCACGATTTGCCGGATTGCGCCTTATTGGCGATTAAATGGCATTTGGAAAAGGGCCAGCCGTTTTGGCATTGGGTGGTGTTTATCCGTCAGGCGGACGGTCAGGCGTATGTATTGGATTCCAAAGCGGCGTTGAAACAGCATGTGCGGACCGATTTTGGCCGTATGAAACCGAAATGGTTTTTGAACGTCGCTTTGGAAGTGATTTAAGGATGATGGTCAAACTCACCAGGCCTGGTGAAAATGGCCAGATATCAGGTTATATAAGAATATATACGCGAATATAAAAGTGAATATATAAGCATTTGATAATGTTTTATTATGCATGAGTAAGAAAATTTAGGGTTTATCCTGATTGATAATTAGGCTCTAGGTTTTTATGCTTACGTTCTTATCTCGACGAGAGAGATGATTAAAAAGGATAAAAAATGTTGGATTACTTGAGATACCACTTTAAAAATTTGTGGTTCCGCGACAAATCGGAAGACATCGTTTTCATCAATAAATACGCCGTGCAGATGCGCGCCGGCTTGATGTTGATTTTGCCTATTTACATGGTTATTGTCTTGTTTACCACGGTTTTGGCACCGACTTGGACGGTGTTGCCGAATACCCTGGTGGAAGAGACGTTCGACGTAACGCAGGATTGGCGCACCATTTTTAACGTGCAAGCTTTCCGCACGCCGTTTGACTACACCATTCCCACCATTGTGTTGTTGTATGGCATGTTTGAAATGATTGTCGGCATGTTTACCCGCACGGCCTATTTATCGCCGACCATTCACATCGCCACCTTTTTAACCCGTAATATCCGTCCGAAATGGGAACCGCTGAAACCCAAACGTTTCGCCTGGCTGATTGGTGCCACGCTGATTACCTTGTGTTTGCTGTTCTTTAACCCGGATACCGCGGCGCGTTTCGTTAACGACTTGTTCGGTTCGCAGATTCTGCCGACCGACCAGAACTGGATGCCGGATTTCATCCCGCTGTTGGTGGGCATTTGTTTCTTGCTGATGTGGATGGAGGCCGTGTTTGGGTTCTGTCTGGGCTGTAAAATGCACTGGATATTGGCCAAGCTGGGTATTTTCAAAGAGCATTGCTACGATTGCATGAATGTCGATTTCGACCAGCGCGCCTGGATCGAAGAACGTAAAGCGGCTGAAAAAGCCTTGAAAGACGGCGGTTCCAAAGACAAAGATTAAACGATTAACCCGTCCTTTTCTTTAAAGTGCCCAGGCCTGGTTATTTTTGCTTTAAATTCATTTTTCATATTAATATGTACGTATTGTGCCTAATTAAATATAAATGAGGAATTTAAAACGCATCAATGGAAGCCTTAACGGAATATGTAAAAAACCAAGTCTGGTTGCTTGAATACCCCATTCGGTTTGAAGGGATGGATCTGTTCGGGCGAATGACCCTTATCCGTTTGGAAAATGGCGACCTGCTTATTCATGATCCCTGCAAAATAACCGATGCCATCCAGCAGCAGATTGATGACATTGGCTCGGTAAAATATATTGTTGCACCGGGCAGTTATCACCATCTATTCGTGACCGATTTTCAAGCGAAGTATCCGCAAGCGGAAACCTTTTTATGCCCTGGCTTGGAAAGGAAGCGACCGGATATTCCCTTTGACTGGATACTCGGTAATAAACCGGACCCGAGATGGGCGAATGAAATCGACCAAGTGGTAGTGAGCGGCACCAAATATATGTGGGAAGTCGTTTTTTTCCATAAACCTTCCAAGACCTTGATTCTTGTTGATTTACTGGAAAATATTGGTGACGACTACCGGCATCATACCAATTGGGTTTTGCGATTCTGGTGGAAGTTTGTTTTCGGCATGTGGAACAAGCCTAAACCTGCTCCGGAATATCAAATCGGCTGGGGAAATAAAAAAATCGTTCAGACGGCATTGAATAAAATTCTGGACTGGCAGGCGGAAAGGGCGATTATTGCGCATGGCGAAACCATTGAAGAAGGCGTCAATGAGGTCTTGTCCGAGGCTTGGAAAAAGGTCTTAAAAGCATAATTTGATTCGCATTCAATTCTGAATAAACACCAGGCCTGGGCGATTTAGGGAATTCAGTCTATAATCAACGTTTATCCATTTTACGAGGTGATTCGGTGCCGGGAATTCTAATTGCATTCAGCCTGTTGTTTATCGCCACGGTCACCGCTTGGTATCACCGCAAAGCGGGCATCGTGCTGTTTATCATTTTTCTGGTGGTGGCGCTGGTGGTTTTTCGTCATCATGCGACCGATCATCTCGGTTTGCACCTTTAAAGGCCGTTTTCTTTTATGCCATTTTTCACGCTCCCCAACCTTTTTAAATGGAAAAGCATCGTTGAAATCCTCGGCATTTGCTTGATGATTGCCGCGGCGTTTTATTATCAGTTGTTCCTGGACGAATTACCGTGCCCTTTATGTTTGTTGCAACGCATGGGGCTATTGGCCATCGCATTCGGTTTTATGCTGAACCTGCGATATGGCGCACATCCCGGTCACTATGGATTATCGTTGCTGGCAGCGGTTTTGACCGGGCTCATTGCGTTACGTCAGGTCAGTTTGCACATTAATGATTCGGAAGGCTATGGTTCGGCCGTGCTGGGGTTGCATATGTACACTTGGGTGTTTGTCATCGCCGTGGTGGCGGTGATTTATATCGCCATCGTGATGAGCTATGCTGGCCAATATGCACTGAATCAAGGTGCGGACACGTCTAAAGCCTTTCAACGATTCAGTAGACTGGCCTTTGTGGCATTGAGTGTGATGCTGTTTGCGGATGTGGCGACGGTTTTGTTGGAGTGCGGTTTGCAGGAATGTCCGGATAATCCGACTCAGTATCGCTGGCTTTCGTCATAAATAACGCACTGAGCCGAAACGACCGCCATGAAAACTTCCAATGATTTCCTATCGACATTGAATGATGTGTTTGTGTTGTTCGGTGCCATTGAGGCCAAACGAATGTTCGGCGGTTACGGCTTGTATCATCAGGGGGTGATGTTTGGATTGGTGTCCGGTAACGAATTGTTTTTGAAAACGGACGATGAATCGGCGCAAACGTTTATCGAGCAAGGGTTACTGCCGTTCGAATATTCACGGGATGGGGGCCGGGTGCAATTATCTTATTATGCGGCGCCGGAGGTTATTTTCGATGACTCGGAAGAGGCCAAAGAGTGGGCCGAACGGGCTTATGAAGCGGCGTTAAGGTCAAGCTCGGCCACAAGGGGTAAGTGATCGGAAGCTTGTCTGGCCAGCGGGCTGCGGTGGGTGTTTAAACTTTTCAATACGGGCCGAGGGGCGGCCCATATACGATCCAATGACAACATCGGTAATTTCGTTGGCCAGGTTCGTCGAAAAGGCGTGTTTGGGAAGCGACTATGTAAGGCTCTTAACGGTCGTCCCCATAACCACCATTCATTCAGGTCACCAGCCAGTATGACAACGTCATGAGCATTATCGTTAAAAATCGTTAATAGACGTTCCACTTGTTCGCGGCGTTCTGACGGCCGTAAGCCAAGGTGGGTCGCGACCAGTTGTAACCGAATACCGCCCAGCAAGAATGAAACATCCATTGCCTTTCGAGGTTCGCGGCCGGTCACACTGAGATCATGAGACCGAACCTCTTGATAGGGAAGCCGTGTCAGGACGGCATTGCCGTAATCACTGTCGCCTAACTTCATGGTGTTGCCCGCCAGAGCGGTGCATTGGGTCGCTTGTGCTAAATGGTTCAGCGCGTCAAATTCATGGCCGGGGCAGGATTCCACTTCCTGCAAGACAATCACATCTGCGTTGATTTCCTGAAGCACCGCCGCGCACCGCTCGACGGATTGCACGCCATCGTGACCGATACAACGGTGTAGGTTCCAGCTGACTAATTTGATGTTCATGGTTTTCGTTATTGTCCTTGCTCGCGTTTCCGGGATTTATAGCGCAGCCATTTACGCAGTCCAAACATCATCAAAACAATCGCCACCACCCAAAAGGCCAGCCAAATGAGGTTGCCGCCACTAGGCTCTTTTATTGAGCGTAACACCTTGTCGGTGAACAGCGCAATGGCCGCCATACCGGGCAAAAAACCAATGAAAGATCCTAATACAAAATCCCGTAATCGAATGTGTGAGGCACCGGCAACCACATTGATCACCGCAAAAGGCGCGATGGGGATGATGCGCATCGTAATAATCGTTAAAACCCCGCGTTTGGATAACTTCTGGCTGATGCGATGCAAACGGTTTCCCGCGTAATGTTTCAGAAGGGCGTGCCCGGCCCATTGACCCACCCAATAGGACAACACCGCGCTGAGCAGGGCACCCGACAAGGCATAGGCAAATCCCAGCGAGGACCCGAAGACCAATATCACGGCCACTACCAACAGCGTTAGGGGCACGGCGAGCGTGGCGGCGACAGCAAATATTGGAATCACAAGCCAGGGTGCAAGTGATTGCGATTCCAGTAAGGTGATATAACGCATCATCTGGTCGATATTCAGCCAGTCGCTTAACGGCGTCCAGCGCCATACGGCGACCAAAACCAATAACAGCGTCAATAGCAAAGCGACTTTTAGAAAGTGCCGAGCCGTATGGGGTTTGTCTTTATTCGGCACGAAATGGTTCACAAGATGATCGGGGTGATACGGCTGTTCAGGGTCGATTAGGGCGGATTCGGGCACCAGTTGATCGACTTCCGGTGTGACGTTTGTATGCAGCGTCTGTAAGGTACGTTCGCCACCTTGGTGCAATTCAATCACGCGGATCAGAGAGGGATGTTCCGCTTCACTGTTTTGCAGTGTCGTAGTGTCGATACCCAGGTGTTCACTCATCAAGGTACGCCGGATTTTCTGAATCGCGTAATAAGCCTCTGATTCGATTTCCGCTTCAATGAAAAGATCGCACTCACTGTCCAGCCCCATCGAACGGTTGCTGAGGTTGGAGGATGCCACCCGAAGCATGTAATCATCAATAATCATACACTTGGCATGAACCATTAAAGAGACATCCGTATCGCTTGCGAGTTGCGGATAATACAGCCGCAAACGGTTTGCGTGATCGGCTTCCTGCAGTTTTTTGACCAGACGGGCACGCAATACATCCATGGTATGCTGCTCAAGCCATCCGCCGGTTTTTTCCGGCATCACGATGATGATTTCGGGCCCGTTTTCAAGCTGTAAACTCGCAACGAGCGCTTGTTGAATCGCATTCGATGTCAGGTATTGGTTTTCGATATAAATAAAGTGCTCTGCGGCGGATATACTGTCCAGATAAAGTTGTTTCACTTCCTGGACCGCGGGGTGTCCACGATATTGCGCCAGTGTTCGTGCTATGCCGACCGGCACATTACGCATCAATGGCGTTATGGAAGCGGGCCAAGGATCATGCTCTAAGTCACCGTCTGGCGCGTTTGGCGAATTCGGTTGAGTCGGGACGGCCGGGGCCGTTTGGGTTCCGGTCGCACGCTGCCAGCGTTCACGTGCCAGCTGCCCTAAAGCTTTGGCCGCATCGCCATCCACCACCATTTGAACATCATGGAAAGGGGGATAAGGCTTGCCGTCTGGGTCTTTTCGTCTGGCATCGTCAATGGCATGCTCGGGGGTATCCCAGCGCCATTTGCTCAGGTCAAAGCCGCCGGAAAATCCTACGCAATCGTCAACCACCACGACCTTTTGGTGTTGAGAAGCGCCAACCGGGTGCTGACTGTCTAAATGAAAATGAACACGCGAGTGGGTTTTCTTGTTAAACACGTACAAAGGGCGGCTTTCGCGTTCCAATGTATAGATGGATGCAAAGTCCCAAGTCAGCACAAAAACATCGACATGGTGTTCTCGTGCGATGAAATCCAATAATTCGCCCAGTTCAATCGGGTGTTCATGGTCAGAGTCGTCTCGCACCAGCTTTAATCGGCTGTGTAAATCCCAACCCAGAATGAACACCGAGTCACGCGCCGAAAGAATGGCTTCACGTATCGCGCGAAAATAGGCTTCGCCATCAATGGCCACCGCGGCACGGTTCGCATTCACTTTTTGCCAGCAATTTTCGCCAGGGGTGAGGATTGAAGTGCGCCTCTCCCCAATCATGTCGTGCATAGAATATCCTTAAAAACCTGATGAATGGTTCTGATGAATCATGGGCTGATTGAAACAGGATAACCGCCCAAGGTCAGAAAGCCAATCGGGAATGACCGGATTACTGGATTCAGGGTTATGAGACGACCAATGAATGGAGCTTGTTTCGGGGAAGCCTAGAGTGACACCGGTTGGCGACGTTCGTCGCTTTCCGGTTGGGGATATTCCAGTGGCGTGCCGGCGAAAATGCTGGCCGAGGGGGAGGCGTTATTTTTGCGAAAGGGCCTTAGCGTGGTAGGCGATATGCTCACCAATGAAGGTGGCGATAAAGTGATAACTGTGGTCGTAGCCATCCTGCATTCTGAGTTGCAGGTTAATGCCGTTATCGTCACAGGCTTTTTGCAACGCTTCGGGCTGTAACTGACCTTCGGTTAAAAATTCATCCGCCGTACCCTGATCAACCAAAATGTGTTCACAAGATGCGCCGTTTTCAATCAATTTAACCGCATCATAAGACGCCCAATCACGTTGATTTTCTTTACCTAAGTAGGCTGTAAAACAACCTTGTCCCCAGCCGCATTGTGTTGGGTGACAAATGGGCGAAAAGGCCGAGACCGATCGAAAAGCCCCTGGGTTTTTTAATGCACAAATTAAGGCACCGTGCCCACCCATGGAATGACCACTAATGGACTTGACGCCAGCCATCACCGGAAAATTCTGCTCAATCAAATCGGGCAGCTCGGTGGTGACGTAATCATACATTTGATAATGCTTCGCCCAAGGTTCTTGCGTGGCATTCACGTAAAAACCGGCGCCTTTTCCTAAGTCATAGCGATCGGGTTCATCCGCCACATCATCACCGCGAGGGCTGGTGTCCGGCATCACCAAGGCAATGCCGTTTTCGGCGGCATAGCGTTGTGCACCTGCTTTAACACGCACATTGTCGTCTGTGCAGGTTAAACCGGATAACCAGTACAAAGCCGGAACGGCTTGCGTTTCCGCTTGTGGCGGCAAATAAACCGAAAAGGTCATCTCGCATTGGCAGCTATCCGAGAAATGCGTGTAGCGGTTGAGAAAACCGCCAAATTCTTTAATGCTTTCTATTTGTTTCATGTTTCATTCATTCCATTATCTATCTCATTATTTTAAAAAAGATCATAATCCGCGTTTTTAAAAAATAATGACTGAGCGAATACTTTCGCCGCTGTGCATTAAATCAAATGCTTTATTAATGTCTTCCAAGCCCATTGTGTGGGTCACGAAAGCATCCAGCTCGATTTCACCGTCCATATAACGTTCCACATAACCGGGTAATTCACTGCGGCCTTTCACGCCACCAAACGCGCTTCCTTTCCAGGTACGACCGACGACCAAGTTAAACGGACGAGTCGAAACTTCCTGACCGGCGCCTGCCACACCAATAACGGTGGAAACCCCCCAGCCCATGCGAGTGCATTCCAGTGCATCGCGCATCACCTCGACATTACCGATACATTCAAAGGAGTAATCGACGCCGCCGTTCGTAATCTCGGCGATGTACTCGCTGACTTTGCCATCCACGCTTCTTGGGTTCACAAAATCCGTCGCGCCGAGTGCTTTGGCCATTTCCCATTTGCTTGGGTTCAGGTCCACCGCAATAATCCGTGAAGCCTTCGCCATAACCGCGCCTTGAATACAAGACAGCCCGATTCCGCCTAAACCGAATACGGCCACCGTCGAACCGGCTTCCACTTTAGCGGTATTGAGTACCGCGCCAATTCCCGTGGTGACGCCGCAACCGAGTAAACAGACCTTATCCAACGGCGCTTCTTTATTGATTTTAGCCAATGCGATTTCCGGAACCACCGTGTATTCAGCAAAAGTGGAACAGCCCATGTAATGGTAAATTGGCTTACCATTTTTGGAAAAACGGCGTGTTCCATCCGGCATATAGCCTGTCCAAACCGTTCCGGCAATGGATTGGCATAAATTGCTTTTCGTAGAGTTGCAGTATTCGCATTCTCCGCATTCGGGAATATACAACGGAATGACATGGTCGCCAGGTTTCAAATCTTTAACACCGGGGCCGCATTCGACCACTTCGCAGCCGCCTTCGTGTCCTAAAATGGCTGGAAAAACACCTTCAGGGTCATCACCAGACAAGGTGAACGCATCCGTATGGCAAACGCCTGATGCAACTACCTTTAATAGGACTTCACCCTCTCTTGGGCCTTCTACTTCAACTTCTTCAATTTCTAAAGGTTTTTTGGGTTCCCAAGCGACAGCTGCTTTACATTTCATCTGTTTAAGTCCCTATTTTTTTGGTCATTGAATATACAGTGGGAGGGGAGCTAAGGCAGGAATAAATGAATGAATAAAAACGACTATCGTTTTTATCGTAGGACAAAAAACCGCCAATGGCTCGCCATGGCGTGTATTTTCAATCATACCCTAAAAAAATCCATACCCCTGAGGGAGTACTCATTATGGGGACTTTCCGTCTTTGAACTGTACGTGGTAGCCTGCCTTAAACACGTTTCAAAAAGCCCTAATGGCCCGGCTTTTGAATATCGCATATTTGTTGAAAAATAAGGATGAGAACCGGATTAGGGAGGCGGGTCAGCTGAATGAAATAAGCATTCAGCGTTTATTTTCGGCCTAATCCTATCAGGAGGAGAGATTGATTCGGCGCTCGTTGCTTTCCGGATAAGGATATTCCATATGGCGAGCCGACGCGCGGGCAACGTCTTCACCAAACTGCATGGCGACCTTCTGCAAGGCCATGTCAATGCCGGCGGAAATGCCAGCTGAGGTGATGATGTGACCGTGCTTGACCACATGCGACTGCTTATCGACCGTGACGTTCGGGAAAAGCGATTGCATCCAATCCAACGAGCGCCAATGGGTGGTTGCGCTCAAACCATCCAACAAACCGGCATTCCCGAGCACCAACGCCCCCGTACAGACCGAAGCCAGGGTTTCAACCGACGCGGCCGCATCACGCACAAACGTCAGTAAGGTTTTGTTGTGCATTTCCTGGCGTGTGCCCATGCCGCCCGGCACCACCAGAATATCCAACGGCGGGGCTTGTTCGAACGTACAGTCGGGGATGACTTTCATTCCGCCGGTGGTGGTCACCGGGTCGGGCGATTGCGCAATCAGATGAAGCTCAAATGGGGAAACGTCCTCAAAGCGTCGGTCTTCATCCACACGCGTGACGGAAAATACTTCAAACGGCCCGCAAAAATCGAGCACTTCGACGTCATCAAAAATAACGATGCCAACGCGTTTACGTTTCATAGACGTTTTTCCTTATATGGATGCAATACGGATGAAGATGGACGAATTCATCATACTTTCAGAGCTTCAGTGCTTATTGTGTCATGGTTTGATTTTTTAGCGTATGTCCAGTTGCGGCAAAATCTGTATCAAGGCCTCATAAATGTCAGGCTCAATGGCAGAACCACACTCGCTTTTGAGTATCGACAGCGCTTTGTCCACTGACATCGCATCCCGATAGGGGCGGGCGGCGGTGAGTGCATCAAAAATATCCGCTACGGTAATCAGTTTGGTTTCAAATAAAATGTCTTCACGCTTTAGGCCATAAGGATAGCCTTTTCCATTGAGTTTTTCATGGTGTGCGCCGCAAATTTTGGCAATTCGGTTAAACGGCTTGATGCGTTGCAAAATTTGCTCGGAATACAGTGGATGCAGTTGAATTTGTTTAAATTCTTCATTTGTCAGTTTGCCGGGTTTATCCAGGATATGGTTGCTCACCCCCAGTTTACCAATATCATGAAGTAAGGCACAGCGGTTGAGTTCTCTCTGCTGTTCAAACGAAAATTCAAAGCACTGGCTCAGCTTGACGGTGTAATCGGCCACCCGAGAACTGTGATCGTGCGTGAAAGGGCTTTTGGCATCGACAATCATGGCAAACGCATAGGTGATATCATCAATTTTTTGTTGTGTCAGCGGAATCTTTTCAGCTTCCGGTTCAAGCCCACGAATATCGTTTTCGAGGTCTGTTTTCGTTAAGGTTTTCCAAAAGGCTTCATGTGTTTCCAGGCTTAATAAGGCCTCGACCAACTCCGGGTTAAACCATGACCCTTTTCGTGAACGCACTTCATTCAAGGCCGCAAGCTGACCACCGGTTTGAAAAAATACATCGGTCACTTGCGCGATGAGCGCGATTTGTGCGTTGATTGGGATTTGGTCACGGGCCAGACCATAAGGCTTTCCGTTGCCGTTCCAGTGTTCATCCAAATAACGAATACCATCGGCAATTTCGTTATTAAACCCGAGGCGTTTTGCGATATCCGCACCTCGCTCACAGCGCGTTGCAAAGAGTTCCGTGCTTTGCGCTTCGCCGTGACGCGCAATGTTAATCAAATGTTTCGTTTTGGCGACCAAGTTTCCGCCGACCGCGGTATGCTTCAGAACAAAGTCAAGCATCTGCTTGTAGCTGTCATTATCGACCAACTTAAAATCTTTTTTGGCTTGTCGTTCGTCGCTGCCGTAAAGCTCGTACAGCCGAGCGGCATTACTGCTGCATCCGGCATCTTTCAATAGAAGGGTGTAGTACAAATTCCAAATGTGTTTGGATTCCAGGCCGATGAGTTTTCCAAGGTGCATTCCAATCCAGCAACAGCGAACACTGTGCCCAGCCGGTTGGCCTTCGGTTAAGTCCAAGGCATAACTCAAGGCACTGATGACTTGCGAAAGGCTTAAATTTTGCATTTTATCGACCATAGCGTGAAAGGTTCCGTTTTAAAATGATGACGGCGGAGCCATGCTTCCTTAATCAACACCTTAACGGAATTTTTGACGTAAGAACATTAAAAAATGTCATTCATCCGAAAAGATTACGGGCGAAACTGAATGGCAATATCGAAAAGGGGGTGGTTTCGGTTTGGCTACCATGCCCAAGCTTTAACCCATCAATTTGGCCAGGCCTGGTCAAAAGGGTTCCTTAAGAGCCGATAAGACCTTTAGCGCTCAGAACCTCCAAAGTCAATTTTTGGCGTAATGGCAATTGCGCTTTATCGTCGAGTCTCATATTCATCGCAAACAGCCAAGTGTCCTGCGCGGTTTTGACATAGCCGATATACCAACCCACATTCGGTTGAACGCGCGCCGCCCAACCGGTTTTTGCCCATAGGGAATAAGCGGGCGTTTTCTTCATGAGCATGATTGTTTGCAAGGTGTCATAAGCCTTCTCATTAAAAGGAAGCTGATGACGGACGAGTTTTTTTAGAAAATCCACCTGTTCGAATGCACTGATTTCAAGTGAGCCTTCATCCAGCCAAAAGGTCGTGACATCAAATTCATTCTGCAAATGACCGTAATCGGTTTGTTTGATATAACGTTTGTAAGCGTCGATTCCAACCTTACGGGCGATTTGCTGATAACACCACACGCAGGAAACCTTAAACGCGCTGTCCAAGGTTTGGTCGTGGTTCCACTGGGCCACGCTGTAATGGTGACCGTCCCATTTGAATACCGTGCGATCATTTTGAACCACACCGTCCTGAACGGCAATCAGCGTATTCAGTACCTTAAAGGTTGAGGCAGGTGAAAACAGTTGCTTCGCTCTTGCGTCATTATGGACAAAGGTTTGCCCGGTTTTCAGGGATTCAATGACCATCGTGCCCTCAACATTTTCTTGGGCGAAAAGTTTGGCGATTACCGAATCGTCGGCATTTGCAACAATGGGAATCAGCGCGGTAAGCAGGGCAAAAATGTGATGGCGTGTGGTTTTATACATGGTGCGTTATATCTTTTTAATAGGGTCGGTAGGAGGTAATAAATTGGCTTTCAAGCCACAAAGCCTGTAACCATTTATTGCGCGCTGACTTCTTCGCGTTCCCGCTCATATTGGTCGTAAGGTTTATTTGCGGCTTTCATGCAAGCATCGTATTGTGACGGCGGCTTTTTGTAACAACTGTTACGGTTATTGTGCTGAATATTGTCGTAAACGGCCTGATGGCTGCATCCGGCTAATATAAAGAGGTTTGTTAAAATCAGTAAGTTTCTCACCATGCATTCCCTTAGAATGGTTTGCGATTGAATGGATTTAAATGATACGAAATTTTGGTTAAGATTTCGCGGTAAATCATCCAGTCATGACATTGTAATGGATTTTGATGGAGTGCTTGGGAAATGAATGTTTTGGTGGTTGGGGCAACGGGTGCGACGGGGCGGTTATTGGTGAGCCAATTGCTCAACCGCGGGTGTCATGTCAAAGCGGTGGTGCGTTCTGCGGAACGCCTACCGGAAACGGTTCGAGCGCATGCGCATTTGACGCTCATCGAAGCCGACATCTTAGCGCTGCCGGAAACTGAACTCACCGGGCTCGTAAAGGATTGCAACGCCGTGGCTTCTTGCTTAGGGCACAACCTCAACTGGAAAGGCCTTTTCGGCGAACCGCGCCGTTTGGTGACCGACGCCGTGCAACGTTTGTGCGATGCCATTCAAACCAACCATAAAACCGAACCCACCCGGTTTGTTTTGATGAACACCTCCGGGAACCGGAACCGTGATTTGGATGAACCCATTTCGTTTGCGGAAACGCTAATTGTCGGGTTGATTCGCCTTTTATTGCCGCCGCATTCGGATAACGAACACGCCGCCGATTACCTGCGAACCCAGGTCGGGCAGAATCATCAGGCCATTGAATGGGCCGCAGTACGGCCGGATTCCTTAGTGGATAGCTCTGAGTGTTAAAAATTATTTTCTTTTAGCCAAGCAATTACATTGGCGGCGTTTTCGGTTGGCGGAAATACCGGATAGAAAACTTTCTGTATAACGCCGTTTTTAATCACAAGCGTGAGTCGTTTTATTAAGCACAACGACTCGTATTGAAAAGTCGGTAACGTCAATGCATGCGTTAATTCAAAATCACTGTCATTCAATAACGCAAAAGGTAAATGAAGACGCTCTACCGCTTCTTTTTGGTCGGCCAGGGGCTGGGCGCTCAGGCCATACACTTTCGCCCCCAAATCCGTCAGTTCGGAGTGAAGGTTGCGAAAAGCGCACGATTGCGGCGTACAACCTCTTGCGCCGGGAATGTCGTTCCAACCAACCATTGGAGGGCCTCCCGGACGTCCGATTAAAGGGTAGATGTAAACCACGACGGTATCCTTTTCAAGCCCAAGGTTGACGTGAGTTCCTGAAGTGCTTTCCAGTGATATGGAAGGCATTGTCAAGCCATCTAAATGCGCACAGGCACCATCGTCTTCAGGGATGGGTAAGTTATCGGGTAACGTTAAAAGATTCTTTTTGTCCATTTGGTGTTTCCATTCAATAGACCAATGACTTACCGGGGGTTAACCGTTTTAAACAAAACGGTGACGTGAGGGTAAGGTGATGTTTTTCAATAAAGTAACACCCAAAGTGGACAAAATCAATTGAATCAATCTCTTGGGCTAGAGGGCATGCGTCATACTAAATCGATTTTAAAAAAAACGGGTCTCGGTTGGGGTGGAAGGTGTCCGTGAATCCGTTTATGATTTTACCTAAATTTTGAATTCATCCGACTCAAAAGTAAGCAATGACATATTTTTTGGAATTGAACGAAATAGGTGACACATGGAAACGATTATCCAAACGCTAACCCATACGCCTTGGTGGGTGTATCTTCTATTTGCTTTGATATTTTACAAAGGCGTGCGCTCGCTCAAGCCCCGTGCGGTGCCGTTGAAAAAGCTCATTATTGTGCCGTTAGTTGTTTCGGCGATTTCATTGGATACCCTCTTTACGCAAATTAACCTGAACGGGTTTAATGTATTAATACTGTCGGCCAGCGCTGTCTTTGGCTTAATAGGTGGATATTTAATGACCGTCCGCGCGAATATCGAAGTGGATAGAGAACACCTGGTTTACAAAATGCCCGGCGGAATCACCACGTTACTGTTGATTTTCGGGGTGTTTTTTACCAAATATTACATCGGGTATGAAAAAGCCGTTGACCCCACCCTGATGCAGCAAGACGGCTTTGAAACCTTTGTGATTATCGCCAGTATGCTGTTTGCGGGCTTGTTTATCGGTAAACTGCTGGGCTATGCTTACCACTACCGCAAATAAGATATTGGTTGACTCAGCCAAGCGACAAATGACCAGGCCTGGCCGCCGGTTGGCTTAAGTCCGACAGGCGGCTAGCTATTATTGAATGGAGAATATGGATGATCAAAACCCATGAAGACTTACACCAGTTGGTGTCGACGGAAATTGAACGTTATTTAGCCGAACACCCGGAGGCTTCCATCACCTTTGAAGTGGCTGAAAACAACTCCTGTAGTATGAAAAACACCCAGAATGACCATAAGTTCGTGTTTTTGTTCGCCCGCTTCGGCGATGAATATAAAGTGGGCTTTGCCCTATACAAAGGCTATGACCCCAATCCTTGCTGGATTGACGATATTGAACATGAGGGCTTTGACCAAAATTTTATGCAAATCCTCATCAAGGAACACTTAATCGGAGAGTGAATCCAACAAAATCGGGTCAAAACGCCCTGTGTTGTATAGGGATTTGGCCCGGTTTCCCCGCCACCAATTGCATATCCGAATGCAAAAACACGCCTTTTGCACGCTCTATCTGTAACACTTTATCTTAAGAGAGCTTTGCACGGGATGGATACACGGCTAAAAATGGCTAAAACCTTCCTGAATGTCGTTGAAAAACTCGTTAATAGCCAGCTATTAGCGTCGTTTTCCGCCTAATTCAAAAAAATTTTATCTCATTTTTTTCACGCGTCCCACCCGAGCAAAGCTCTCCTTAACAATAATCACCAGGCCTGGGCATTTTTAAACTTATGGCAATGCCCAAATTATGGCGGATACCACCCCGGTTTTAACGGCACAAAGTGCCTTTTGGGTGCGGGGGCTTTAAGGATGAATTTGAAAGGGCAACACAACGCATGACATCGGCACGGATTTTAGCGGTGGCCAATCAGAAGGGCGGCACCGGCAAAACCACTTTAAGCATGAATCTGGCCGCAGGCCTGGTCAAACACGGCCGTGTGCTGTTGATTGATGCCGACCCGCAAGGTTCGGCCACCCAGTGGTGCCGTTTGTCGACCGAAGACAAACCGTTTCCGGTTTCCGTGATCGCCGTGGCCGGCCATTTGGTCAACGAAGTGGAACGCTTTGCAAAAGATTACGATTTTATTGTCATTGATTGCCCGCCAACACTGGAAACCGGTGTCATGCAAGCCGCCCTGAAGGTGTCACAAACGTTGCTGATTCCCGTGTTGCCGTCGCCGGTGGATTTATGGGCCAGCCTTCGCATTGCCGAAGCCATCGAACAAGCCAAAATGCGCAATCGGCCATTACAGCCCTATATCGTCATCAATCAGTTGGAACCTCGCAGTGCTTTGTCCACCGCCATGAAAGAAGCCTTGCAAGAGTTTGATATTCCCGCCCTGAAAAGCGGCCTGCGTCGTCGCGCCGTTTATCGCAATGCGGCGGTCGATGGGCTGAGTGTCTATTGCATGGGCAAGCGTGGCGAAATGGCCGCCAATGAAATCGACGACATTATTCAGGAGGTTTTATGACCACAAAAACCAATACCACCGCGTCCAAGTTAACCAACAGTCTGCGTCGTGCCAAAAACACGCAGGAAAAACCCGCCAGCAAAACAACCGCAACCCAATCGCGTCAGAAACCACCTGCCAAGCCAGCCGTCAAACAAGAAGAATCAAACGAAACGGTGAAACCCATGGGCTCGAAACGCGTTTGGCCGGACTGACCCGATATTCAACCGGGTTAAATTCGGTTCATTCATCAAGCGTAACATTAAGCGTTGGTGTTGCCTTGTTCCCGCAACAAATCTCGAATCTCCGTCAACAATTTTTCCTCTGCGGAAGGCACCGGCGGTGCAGCCGGTTTGTTTTCTTCGACTTTCTCGGCTTCCTCTTTCTCCTGAGCCATGCGCTCCTGCAACCGGTTGATGCTCCGTACCAAGAAAAAGACCACCAACGCAATTAACACAAAGTTAATGATGGCTTGGATAAAGTTGCCGTAGGTGATGGTCGCCGCGCCGACTTGGAAGGCCAACGCCGTGAAGTCCACTCCGCCCAACGCAATACCAATCAAGGGCATAACAATGTCATCCACCAATGACTTTACAATGGCGGTGAAGGCCGCCCCAATAATGACCGCGACAGCCAAATCAAGCACATTTCCTCGATTAATGAACGTACGGAATTCTTTGATCATGTTTTGTTCTCTTTTACCTTTGTGTTTTCAATGAAGTGAGTGCGGCGTTATTTTTTCGGCCCGCTAACACCAAACTCAGCGAGCGAGTCTTGGTGCAGCTCGCTTGAGTGCCTTGTTAACCTTGGTCTTAGGGTACTTTTATCTAAATTGGATTGCAAACAATGTGGCGGTAAATTTGGATGAGTGAGGTGTTCAAACCGGTTCGATTGAATGGGGTTAGTAGTTATGTATTGAGGACAATGTCGATGTTGAAGCCTTCATCCTCCGTTGGAGCCTGAAAGTAACGGTTGACCTGGTGAAACACCGTTTCGGTATCAAATTGGGCGCGTTCCGGTGATTCCAGTCGGCGTTTTTCCAGCCGCTGTAAGCACAGCGAATCGTCGGTTTGCAGATAAATTAATTTATGGGGAATCTGACTTTCGTCGAATAGCTCTTTAAACCAAGCCCGTTGTTTTGGGGTGTTGCCCGGAAAATCCATCACCACCGAAACGCCGGAATGCAACAGGCTTTGAACATGGCTTTTTAGCAAGGGTTTCAAGCGTGCCGAATACAGGATGTAATCGTCAAAGTTTTGAATTTCATCAGGATAAAGAGCTACCAACCAATCATCTTCAGACAGCAAAATCGCTTTGAGTTCGTTCGCCAGTTGTTTGGCGTAAGTCGATTTCCCCGCGCCCATTTTGCCGCTGAAAAAAAACAAGGTGCCTGTTTTATTCATTGCATATCCTTTGCAAATGGAGCATTCAATCAAATGAACAATATTACCAGGCCTGGTCGTTTTTACCGAAAGGTATTGAAGCAATTTCGAGTAATCAATCGAGTCGGATCTCATTGATTTTCACAACCACGGGAATCAGCGTGGTAGACAAAGCAAAAATGTCATGACGAATGTTTTATACATGGTATATCTGTATCTTCTAAAAATGGGCCGAGTGGTGATGAATGATATTCATCAATCTAACGTTGGGAGTAATTGAAATTTTAAACGCAGGTAAAGCGTTGTCCTAAAATGCCTAAGAGGTTATTTATGTTTCGTTGTAAATGTCATAATGCCGTTTGATATGTTTGGTTATCCGGCCCCAATAAGCGTTTTTGACTCTTGCCTGGTGAGATTCGAAGGCGGCTTTATTGGTAAACTCTTCGTATACATCAAAGCGATTTGGGTTCTTTGTGTTTTGGTTGACCTCAAATACCAAACAGCCCGGTTCATTGCGTGTTAAGCGTTTGTGATTTTCGAGCTCTTTTTGAATGATCGTTAAATCGTCATCCGGAACCAGAATAAATCCTTTGAGTATCACTTTAGGCATAGGCGGTTTTGTCGCATTTGGGTTCATCGGAAGTCGTCAGTTTGTTGAATGGTCGGGCCTGTTCTATATTCATATACACCAAATTGCCAATGCTTGGCGCCCGGGTTTTTAGGGCCTGACCAACCGGTTCTTCTTAATTCGTTGGCTAACATTTGGTTGTAAACACCATGGCCTACAAATAAAACATGGTCGTATTTTTGTGCCAGTTCGGTCAGCCGTTTAATCGCTTCGGCAGATCGTAGTTTGGTTTCCTTGAGGGATTTGGAATGTCTGGCATAGCCAAAAAACCAAAGTGTTCTAAAGGTAATGGTCCAGAGTTTAGGCGATAATTTTAATGTGCGCCAATTTGCAATTGGTAAATCCGCTTCATTAAATAGGGCATCGGATAAGACGATTTTCTCCGCATTCAATGCTTTTGCGGACTCAATGGATCTTGGCAAGGCACTGCACACAATCACATCGCATATGTTGGCTTGTTTGAGCGTTTCCTTCGGCGGTTGTGAAGACGGACATAACCCAGATCCATTATATACACTTACCCATTCACCAAATTCAGAGGCACTGATTTTTTCAAGTGAAGGCGTTTTCGGCTTGCCGTGTCTAATCAATGTTATTTTCATTTTTCAGAAGTGAATCGAAGGTCGATTACTTTGCTGTCGATCATGATGGTTAGGCATGCTGGTTCCTCAGCCAGTTGAGAACATCCGTTGCATTTTCATTGGGTGGAAACACTGGATAAAAGACCTTTTGTATGACGCCGTTTTTAATCACAAGCGTGAGCCGTTTTATTAAGCGCAGTGACTCGTATTGAAAAGTGGGTAACATCAATGCCTGCGTTAATTCAAAGTGACTGTCATTCAATAACTCAAATGGTAAGTGAAGACGCTCTACTGCCTCTTTTTGATCGGTTAAGGGCTGAGCGCTAACGCCATACACTTTCGCCCCCAAATCCGTCAGTTCTGAGTGAAAATCGCGAAAAGCGCATGATTGCGGCGTGCAACCTCTTGCGCCGGGAATGTCGTTCCAACCAACCATTGGAGGAGCATCCGGACGTCCAATCAAGGGGTAGAAATAAACCACGATGGTATCCTTTTCAAGTCCAAGATTAACATGAGAAGCTGAAGTGCTTTCCAATGTTACGGAAGGCATTGTCAAACCTTCTAAATGCGCACAGGCACCATCGTCTTCAGGGATGGGTAAGTTATCGGGTAACGTTAAAAGATTCTTTTCATTCATTGCATATCCTTTGCAAATGGGGCATTCAAACAAACACCCAATTCATTCCCAAATATCACCAGGCCTGGTGGTTTTATTGAGGCGAGATGAAAGCTATCTCGCGTAACGCTGAGAGTTTCCGGGTGAAATAGCTACTTACATCAAAATAAAATCAAAGGGTTGCACCTTTTTTCAATGGTTAGGCGTTCATTCATGAAGCCATGGCGCATAACTCAGTCCCACCAATACACCCTCGGGGCTTATAAACCTTGCAACTGTCTGTCCCCACGGTTCAGTACGGGTTTCGTGGACGAATTCCTGTCCATTCTCTTTCATTTCCTGCACGGCCGCCTCGACAGCAACAGCATCCGCTAACTCAAATTCAATCGTGGCCGTTGGTTCAGGAACATTTTTTGGCCATTCATCCTGCCCAAAACAAGACTGGGCGGCCATTGAAAGTGGCCATACACCAAAATGGTTCGCGCCTGGAAATTTATCCATGAAACGATAGTCGTCCATACTTTCCAGCGGTAAGCCTAACGCGTCTTGATACAGAGAGGCGCTTGCCGCTGGATCTTTGGTGATCGAAGCGAATCCGGCAATGCATTTTATTTCCATTCGTTCCTCCAAGATTATCGTTTCGTTTTTATACAATCATACTACCGAAAGCTGTTTCAAAAATTAAGTAAAAATTCTAGTTTTCATTGTAAGGCGAATGCGCCCAGCAATCCGCTGCATAGTCGTCAATCATGTGTTTTTCTTCTTCGATAAATCTGGCCAGGCCTGCCGGGAATGGGTTTTGGGTGAGCCAGTGGGTGGAGCGCATTTTGACGGGAATGAAACCGCGGGCGATTTTGTGTTCGCCGCCGGCACCGGGTTCGAATTTTTGAATGTTATTTTCAATCGCGTAGTCGATGCCTTGGTAAAAACAAGTTTCGAAATGCAGGTGTTTGACTTCTTCAATGCAGCCCCAGTGGCGGCCGTAAAGCGTGGTGTCGGAGCGGAACATTAGGGCTCCGGCAATGCAGCGGCCGTCCAAATCGGCCAGCACCAGTAGAATTTGCTCGGGTATGGCTTGAGCAATGGCTTTAAAAAAGTTGAGGTTGAGTGTGGGGGTGCTCCATTTGTCGATAAAGGTTTTCTGGTAGAAATAACTGAAGTTGTCCCAATCGTCTTCGGTGGCGGTGTGGCCGTTGAGTTGACGAAATTGGAGGCCGCTTTCGGCCACGGCTTTGCGTTCCTGGCGGATGTTCTTGCGCTTTTTCTTTTTGAGTTGGGCGAGAAAGTCGTCGAAGGTTTGATAATCCTGATTGAACCAATGGAACTGGCAGTCGTGACGGAAGTATTCATTATCTCGTTTGTAATCCCGTTTATGCGATTCCAGCCAGGCCTGCTGTTCCGGGCTGGCGAACAACCAGTGAACGCCGCTCATATTGAGTTCTTCGGCCAAGGCCAATGCGCTGTCAAATAACTGTGTTTGCAGTTGTTCGGCGTCGAATAATCCATGGCCGATGCTTTCAGGCTGCGAGTGAATCAGAAAACGCTGTCCTTGCGCGGGGGTGTAAGGCACGGCGGAGACGAGTTTGGGGTAATACGGCAGGCCGACGTGATTCCACGCTTGTTCCCAGGCCTGGTCAAAAACGAATTCACCGTAATTATTGTGTTTTTCATACAACGGCAGGGCGGCCACGATACGGTCGCCGTCCGGGCTTTCATGGGTGAGCGTGAGATGATGCGGCAACCAGCCGAAATGTTCACCCACACAGCCGTGCGCTTCCAAAGCCGATAAAAAACCGTGTTTGAGAAAGGGATTGTTGTCTTGCACTAAGGCATCCCATTGTGCAGCTTGCTCGGCGGAAAATTCGGTCAGACTGTTATGAACATCCAGACGCAGCTTGGCGGTTTCTGCGGAATGAGACAGGGTTTTTGGCTTTGTATTCATACCGTTTCACTCGATAGTTTGAATGCATTTTAGCATTGAAGCGGGGCGGTGAAATTTGAAATTCCGATAGGATGCGGGCAATTTGAGTTTAGGCGTTCAGATATTCACTTGGGCTGTGATAAAATACGCGTAATCAAAAATATATAAAGCACTGGAGAGAGAGTATGTTAGAAGCCTATCGTCAACATGTGGCCGATCGCGAAGCGGAAGGTATCCCACCGTTACCGATGGATGCGGAGCAAACGGCGCAACTGGTTGAACTGATTAAAAACCCACCGGCGGGTGAAACGGATTTTGTGTTGGATTTGTTTGTTAACCGTGTGCCGCCGGGCGTTGACGAGGCGTCTTACGTGAAAGCCAGCTTCTTGGCGGACGTGGCGGCGGGCAAAGTGTCTGTCGATTTGATTTCGCCGGTGAAAGCGACTTTCTTGTTGGGCACCATGCTGGGTGGTTACAACGTTCAGCCGTTGATCGGTTTGCTGGACAGCGAGAACGCCGAAGTGGCCGAAGAAGCGGTGAAAGCACTTTCCAAAACGCTATTGGTGTATGAAGCCTATCACGACGTGGTGGAAAAATCGAAAACCAACGATTACGCCATGCAAGTATTGAAGTCCTGGGCGGAAGCCGAGTGGTTCCTGGATAAGCCTAAGATGCCGGAACAAATCACTGTGACCGTCTTTAAAGTGGAAGGCGAAACCAATACCGATGACTTGTCGCCAGCGACAGCGGCTTGGTCACGTCCGGACATTCCATTGCACGCCAAGGAAATGTTGAAAGCGCGTATGGACGATGTGGACGGCACCATTGCCGAATTGGAAGCCAAAGGGCACCCGGTCGCGTATGTGGGCGACGTGGTCGGCACCGGTTCGTCGCGTAAATCGGCGATGAACTCGGTGATGTGGTTCTTCGGGAATGACATTCCTTACGTGCCGAACAAACGCCAAGGCGGCGTGGTGTTGGGCGGCAAAATCGCACCGATTTTCTTCAACACGGCGGAAGACTCCGGTTCTTTGCCGATTGAATGTGAAGTAGACAATTTGAACATGGGTGACGTCATTACGATTCACCCATACGACGGCAAAATCACCAACGAAGCGGGCGATGTGGTTTCCACTTTTGAATTGGCGCCGGACACCATGCCGGACGAAGTGCGTGCCGGTGGGCGTGTGCCGCTGATCATCGGCCGTGGTTTGACCGATAAGTCGCGTGAAGCGCTGGGCATGGAACCATCGGACGTCTTTATCCGCCCGACGGATAAATCCCAAGCCGAACACGGTTATACGTTGGCGCAGAAAATGGTCGGTAAAGCCTGTGGTATCGAAGGTGTGCGTCCGGGCATGTATTGCGAACCACGTATGACCACGGTCGGGTCACAGGATACCACCGGTGCCATGACGCGTGACGAAATGAAAGAATTGGCCTGTTTGGGCTTCTCGGCGGATTTGGTGATGCAGTCCTTCTGTCACACCGCCGCGTATCCGAAGCCGGTGGATGTGAAATTACAGCATTCCTTGCCGGATTTCATGACCAGCCGTGGCGGTGTGGTTTTGCGTCCGGGTGACGGGGTGATTCACTCCTGGCTGAACCGTTTGTTGTTGCCGGATACTGTCGGTACCGGCGGCGATTCGCACACCCGTTTCCCAATCGGGATTTCCTTCCCGGCGGGGTCAGGCCTGGTGGCTTTTGCGGCCACCTTGGGGGTGATGCCGCTGAACATGCCGGAATCGGTTCTGGTGCGTTTTAAGGGCGACATGCAGCCGGGCATCACCTTGCGTGACTTGGTGAACGCCATTCCGTACCAAGCGATTCAGGACGGTTTGCTGACGGTTGAGAAGAAAGGTAAGAAAAACATCTTTAACGGTCGTGTTTTGGAAATCGAAGGCTTGGAGCACTTGAAAGTGGAACAAGCGTTTGAGTTGTCCGACGCCTCGGCCGAGCGTTCTGCCAACGGTTGTGTGGTGAAACTGGGCGAAGATCCGATTATCGAATATTTGAAATCGAATATGGCGTTGATCGACTGGATGGTCGAAAACGGTTATCAGGATGCTAAGACCTTGTTGCGTCGTCGTGACGAAATGCAGGCGTGGATTGATAACCCTGAATTGATGGAAGCGGATGCCGATGCGGATTACGCGGCGGTGATCGAAATCGATTTGGAAAACATCAAAGAGCCGATTGTGGCGTGCCCGAACGATCCGGACGACGTGAAACTGATGTCTGACGTTGAAAACTCGAAAATCGACGAAGTGTTCATTGGTTCTTGTATGACCAATATTGGTCACTACCGCGCCGCCGGTAAAGTACTGGAACAAATGGGCAATGTACCGACCCGTTTGTGGATTGCACCGCCAACGAAGATGGATGAGCGTCAGTTGATTGAAGAAGGGTATTACAGCATTTACGGCCGCGTGGGCGCACGTACCGAAATGCCGGGCTGTTCTTTATGTATGGGGAACCAGGCGCGTGTTGCCGACGGCGCGACGGTCTTCTCGACTTCAACCCGTAACTTCCCGAACCGTTTGGGGAACGGCGCGAACGTTTACCTGGGGTCGGCGGAGCTGGCGGCGGTGTGTTCGGTGTTGGGTCGCATTCCGACGGTGGCCGAGTATATGGATGCCGTGGCGATGCTGGATACCATGTCGGATGATGTTTACCGTTATCTGCAGTTCGACGAAATGGCCGACTACAAAGTGGAAGAGCCGAAGAAACTGTCGGACATCGGTGTGGCCGTCGCGTAAGCGTCAGTCATTCCCCCATAAAAAACCGCCGTTAAGGCGGTTTTTTTATGTCTGTCGTTTGGGTTTTGAGGTGGTTGCCTGTATTTTTTGGCCAGGCCTGGTCGATTTTGAGTTGAATTAACCGACGGTAACGCGGTTACGCCCCTTTTCTTTGGAACGGTACAACAAACCATCCCCGCGGTGCATCAGGCTTTCTGCCGTGTCTTTGGGTTTTAATTCCGTGACTCCAAAGCTGGAGGTGACCTTCAAGCCTTGAATATCCAAGTTTTCCAGCGTTTTACGCAGGCGCTCCGCCACTTTTTCAGCATCTTCTAAATAGGTTTCTGTCAGGAGGATGACAAATTCTTCACCGCCCCAGCGAGCGAAAACATCCTTGCTGGTGAGGCCGTCTTCCACAGTCCGGGCAATGGTGGTTAGCACTTTGTCGCCCATCAGGTGGCCATGATTGTCGTTAATTTGTTTGAAATGGTCAATATCGAAGAACACCAGACTCAGCGGTTTTTGTTTGGATTGACTGCGTTTCATCTGCTCATTTAAAGCGCGCTTAAAGACATTACGATTTGGCAGTTTGGTCAAGCTGTCGGTGCGTGCCATTTTGTGCAACAAGCGTTTTTGGCGAATTTGGTTGCGCAGGTAGAAGAACGTCAACAAGCTGATAATGAACAGCAAGCTTTCGTTTACCACATTGATTTTCATAAAGTTTTCGGTCACGATGCGCAAACCGGGTTCATTAATGTAATTGACGATGTAACCGACGGCTTGGTCTTCGGTATTTTTCAGCGGGAAAAAACTGACCAAATAATAGGTTTGGTTAATATTGGTCACCAAATGACAAACATTGCATTCGTCGAGTATGCCCTCAAAATCATCGTGCAGTTTTTCGTTGATGGCGTGAATGCGCTTTTGAGAAATACTGTTTGGACGCTTTTCGTGGTAGTGGACACTTTTGTCCACCACATAGTTTGCGGAGATTTCCGACGGCGCATAGTTACTTTGCTCGCTTTCGAACACCTTGTGTTTGATCAGATCTTTTTTCAACAGCAAATCGTGCGCTTCGTTGTGGTCGTGAGTAATGAGGTGGTAAATGGCGTCGATGGAGAAGGAAATCTCCACGCTGCCGACCAACTCGCCTTGGTAATGCAATGGATAGACATGGCGGAAGCCGTTGAAAATGCGGCCTTCTTCAAATCCGAACACTGGTTTTTGGGTTTTGTGTACCTGGTCGATGCTGTAGCGGACGTTCGACAAGTCGTCGCCGAATAGAGCCGGGCGGTGGAAGCGCAAAAAGCTGGTGTTATCCGGGAGATGGAAATGCAGTTGTCGAATGTATTCGGCCTTGAGTAAGCGGTACAAGGGTTCCAGTCGATCGTAAATGGCTTGCCGTGTCTCGTTACGAACCGCTTCGTCGCCATGATACGCTTGGGCCATTAAGCGGAGAATATCGGGCTGATTGATGGCCGAGGTAAAAATAACATCGGCATTAATTCGTAACGCTTTTTGGCTGGAATTGAAGCTGTTGATTTCCTGCTGGCTGGCATAGTGAATCAGGTGTTGTTTTTGGGTGCTGTAATTGGTGTAGGTAATCCAGATGCTACCGATGCTGAGCAGAACAAATACCGCAATGGAAACGAGGAGCGCCAATCGCTTTGGAGGGAGATTTTTCCAGCGTCGGAAAGTTCTTTTGGCAGGTGTCGACATGGTAATAAAATAATTGAATGCAGTTGGCCTAAATATTCATTATACCATTTCTGTTAAATAACACTAAAAGCCGTGGGTTTTTGTGTTGCCAAAATGGCCAGGCCAGGCGAATAACGGTTTCGTTAAAACGCCTAGGCCTGGTGGAGAAGAGAGGTTGCGCTTCAGCGCAGGGTGGTGAGGTACATCGATAATTGGCTGGCGGTTTTGGCGCTGATGTCGCCCAGCAATTGTTCCATGAAGCCTTTTTCGGTTTCGTAGTAACGGGTGTTGGTCTGTTTGATGACTTCACGTTCCACGTAACCCATGTCGCCCAAACCGTCAATCAAGCCGTTTTCAACCGCTTCGTCACCCAGCCAGACCAAGCCGGTAAAGGTGTTTTTATTTTCTTTCAAACGCTCGCCACGGCCTTTACGGACGGCTTCGATGAACTGTTCGTGGGTACGATCCAGAATGCGTTTCTGGAAGAACTCACGGCCTTCTTTATCCACGGGGCCGAATGGGTTTAAGAAGGTTTTATGTTCTCCGGCATGCATGGAGCGGTTTTCCACGCCGATTTTATCCATCAGACCCGTGAAGCCGAAGCTGTCCATGCGCACACCGATGGAGCCGACCAGCGAGCCTTTGTTGGCGTAAATTTTATCGGCGGCCACGGCAATGTAATAACAGCCGGAGGCACAGGCGTCTTCCACCACCACGTACACCGGTTTTTGGTAGAGGTGTTTCAAACGGGTGATTTCATCATTAATCAGTGCCGATTGCACCGGGCTGCCGCCGGGAGAATTGGCCTGGATAATGACGGCTTCGGAGTTGGGGTTTTTAAAGGCTTTGTCCAATAATGGGTTGAGTTTTTCCGCACTGGTGTAAGTGCCCGGCATGATCGCGCCTTCCAGTTTCACAACCGCAACATGCTTGTCGTTCCCCAGCATTTCTTTTTCGGATGGAATCTGGCTGGTGAGCATGACCAGTGTAACGACAATGTAAGTAATGACCGCCAGTTTCAGCAGGTTGGTCCAGCGGCGGCTCCAGCGTTCCTGTTTGATGAATTTTTCCGCCGCTCCGGCCAATCGGTTCAAACCATCGTTTTGATTCGGATTCTCCATTGACAATACCTTATAATGTGTCGAAATCGTTTCTCGAAAGGCACGTGTTTTGGCCGTTTCGTGCAGCGATTTCATAAATTATTTGAATATGACAGCCGACGCCAAGCCGGGCTGATCGAACAAGAAGCCTCATTCTAACCGAAATGACAAAACAAGTAGATACTCAATTCGACATTGACGCCTTTTTGAAAAACCTGACCGAACGGCCGGGCGTGTACATGATGAAAGACGCCGAGGATCAGATTATATACGTCGGGAAGGCCAAGAACCTGAAACGGCGGGTATCAAGTTATTTCAAAAAACGCCACGACGCCATCAAGACCGAGGCGATGGTGGCGCAAGTCGCGTTGATTGAGGTGACGGTCACGGACACCGAGTCCGAAGCGCTGATTCTGGAAAATACTTTAATCAAACGCCATAAGCCGCGTTACAACATCCTGTTCCGCGACGATAAATCCTATCCGTACATTTTTGTGTCGACCGGCAAGAAATTTCCATCTTTGAGTTATCATCGCGGCGCTAAACGCCGGGTGGGGCGTTATTTCGGGCCTTTCCCGAATGCCTCGGCGGTGCATCAGACCTTGCACGCCATCCAGAAAATTTTTCCGGTGCGCCAGTGTGCGGAAAGTGTGTTCAACCACCGTTCGCGGCCGTGTCTGCAATATCAAATTAAACGCTGTTCCGGCCCCTGCGTGGACGGTTTGGTCACCAAAGAAGAATACGACGAAGACGTGGCCAACACCATTGCGTTTTTGGAAGGCAAAAGCTTTGAGGTGATCGAAAACCTGGGGCATAAAATGCAGGCGGCGTCCGATGCGTTCGAGTTTGAAGCGGCGGCGGTCTATCGTGACAAAATCTCCGCGTTGCGTGCCATTCAAAGCCAGCATTTGATTAATCAGCCCGGCTCCAAGGATACGGACGTGGTCGCGATGGCCGAAGAAGCCAATCAAGTGTGCGTGTCGATTATGATGTATCGCGGCGGCAACTTGTGGGGCAGTCAGAATTATTTCCCGAAAACCGGCGGGCAAGACGTGAACGCCGACGAAGTGATTACCGCCTTTATCAGTCAGCATTACAGCGACTTGCCGGTGCCGCAGTTGTTACTGGTGTCGGAAGCCTTGGAAGATAAAACCGCGTTGGAAAGCTGGATGTCGCAACGACGCCAAGAAGGGAAGGCGAGTGGTAAGGTGAAAATCCGCCAGTCGAAATCACAAACCGAAAAAGGTCTGATGAAGCTGGCGATGACCAATGCTACGTCCGGTTTGAAGCAGCAATTGACGCAGAAAGCTTCGCAAGCCGAGCGGGTAAAAGCCTTACAGGAAGTGTTGGCCTTGCCGGTGCCACCGAATCATATGGAGTGTTTCGACATCAGTCATACTCAAGGCAATCAAACCGTCGCCAGTTGCGTGGTGTTCAGCGAAGGCGTCCCAAACAGCAGCGCTTACCGCAAGTTCAATATCGAAGGCATTCAGCCGGGCGATGACTACGCCGCCATGCATCAGGCGCTGACACGCCGTTACAGTCGAGTGAAAAAAGAAAGCTTGCCGATGGCGGATTTAATTGTCATCGACGGCGGGAAAGGCCAGCTCAATAAAGCCATTGAGGTGTTCAAAGCTTTGGAGTTGGATAATGTATCGCTTGTATCGGTGGCCAAAGGAGAAGGGCGTAAGGCAGGCCTGGAGATTTTGTACACGCCGTTTAATGAAGAAGGCATTGACCTCGAAGCCGACGACATCGCTTTGCATTTAATCAATTACATTCGTGACGAAGCCCACCGTTTCGCCATCACCAGCCATCGCAGCCGCCGTCAAAAAGCACAAACCCATTCCCGTCTGGAAGATATCCCTGGGGTTGGCGCCAAAACGCGCCATAAATTGTTGACTCATTTTGGCGGTTTGGGGGAAGTGAAAAACGCGGCCGTGGCCGAGTTGCAAAAAGTGCCCGGCATCAGTCAGAAGATCGCCCAGACCATTTACGATTTCTTCCACGGTGAAATCTGAGCGGGAAAGCGCACGGAATTCATTCGCCCCATTTATGACACCAATCAATTTAGGGGTATGAACTTTTTACGAAACCCCACTATTTATTGCCATACTCACGCGGGTCTATGGTAATATTTTTTGGATTTTGACCGATAAACCGTCCGTCGGGCGGCCTTTTTACCAGCTGAAATAAAAAAGATTTAGAGTTTTATGTCCCTGCAATCCTTACCTATGATGATGACGTGGTCACGCGTACTGCTGATTCCCGTTTTCCTGATTTGTTACTACGCACCGATTGAGGATGCGCGTTTCTGGGCCGGGTTGGCCTTTATGATCGCCGCCATTACCGACTGGTTCGACGGATTCCTGGCACGTAAACTTAATGTCAGCAGCAAACTGGGCGCCTTTCTCGACCCGGTGGCGGACAAGTTGATTGTCGCTGCCGCCTTGATTGTGGTGGCCGTGGAATATCAAAACATCTGGGTGACCTTGTCGGCCATTGTGATTATGATGCGTGAAGTCAGTATTTCCGCTTTACGGGAATGGATGGCGGAAAATAATGCCCGTGAAGTGGTGGCTGTGTCCAATTTGGGTAAAGTCAAAACCGCCTCGCAATTGGCGGCCTTGACCTGGTTGCTGTATGGCGGCGAACTTTGGGGTGTGGATTGGGGCACCTTGGGCTTCCCAATGTTGTACTTCGCTGCGATTCTGACGATTATTACCTGGTATCAATACGGCCGTGCCGCCTTGCCGGTGATTTTGGACACATCATCCGAGGACGCAAAAGGTTCACACTAATCAATAACTTGCGTTTTGATTTTGAAAACCCGAATACTGGACGGTTCATTTTCCGTCACAGATTCGGGTTTTTTCGTTAAAAAAGCTTGTAATTTTTCCGTCTCGCCCTATAATACGCCTTCATTACGAATGCGGGAATAGCTCAGCGGTAGAGCACAACCTTGCCAAGGTTGGGGTCGCGAGTTCGATCCTCGTTTCCCGCTCCAAATGGCGGAATGGCAGAGTGGCTATGCAGCGGATTGCAAATCCGTGGACCTCGGTTCGACTCCGGGTTCCGCCTCCATTTTTCGGTTCTTCGTAATCCTCATTATTTTCTTGCCCGCCCAGGTGGCGAAATTGGTAGACGCAAGGGACTTAAAATCCCTCGGTGGCAACACCGTGCCGGTTCGATTCCGGCCCTGGGCACCATTTACAAAGCTTTACTTTCCTTCGCTTTATTTTTTCAGTATTTATCCATACATTCTTCGGCATTTGCCTTTGACGGAACCCCGTGGGTCAAGTAAGATTCCCTTCTTTAATTGTTTCAGGTTCGACCTTACGCTATGAGCAAAATAATCGATTTAAAAGGCTCAATCCTTTCCTTAACCGTTCTAAATCTTTTTTCCGATCAAATTGATGAAACCAAGCAAGCGATTGCGGCGAAAATCGGCCAGGCGCCGGATTTTTTTGTGGGGATTCCGATTGTATTGGAACCGCAAATTGAATTGAAAGACCCGACCTTTTTGGCGTTGTTGGTGGAGTATTTAACCCAGCAGCAGATGATTCCAATCGGGATTCGTACCGAAGACGAGAGTATTAAAGAACAGGCGGAGTATGCAGGCCTGGCGATTTTCCCGAAAGAGAAGCCGAAAGCGGCCCGCGCAAGCAAACCCAAGGCAGCGGCGGAAGAAGCCGGTTTGAAAACCGCGATGATGGTGAACGGCGCGGTGCGTTCCGGCCAGCAGATTTATGCGAAGGACCGTGACTTGATTGTCATGGGGCCGATTAATCCGGGGGCGGAAGTGGTGGCGGACGGCCATGTGCACGTGTTCGGTAAGGTGATGGGCAAAGTGTTTGCCGGTTCGTCGGGCGATACGTCGGCGCGGATTTTTGCCAAACAGTTGAACCCGGAACTGGTGTGTATTGCGGGGATGTATCAATTGTCGGAAGACATTGACGAAGCCTATAAATCCGGTTTTGTGGAGATTCGTCTTCAGGATGGGAAATTGGTGTTTAATACTGATATTCTGGCGTAATCGTGACGGTTTGCAAACTTTTGTCACGAGTAAATTTACGCAACCCATCAAGTCCGTTATAATTTTGAGAATTTGTTTTTATTCGCCGGTCGTTTCGACGGGCGATTTTCATTTCAAGGAGAAGCTTAGGTGTCACGTGTAATCGTTGTAACCTCTGGTAAAGGTGGCGTGGGCAAAACCACGACCAGTGCGAGTATTTCAGCCGGCCTGGCGTTAAAGGGCTATAAAGTCGCGGTCATTGACTTTGATGTGGGGCTGCGTAATCTGGATTTGATTATGGGCTGCGAACGCCGCGTGGTGTACGATTTCGTTAATGTGGTGCAAGGCGAAGCTTCTTTGAAACAAGCATTGATTCGCGATAAGCGCATCAATAACCTGTACATTCTGGCGGCGTCTCAAACCCGCGATAAGGATGCGTTGACACAGGAAGGCGTGGAAAAAGTCATTGAAGACCTGAAGGAAGACGGTTTCGATTTCATTATTTGTGACTCTCCGGCCGGTATCGAAAAAGGCGCGCAATTGGCGTTGTACTTTGCGGATGAAGCCATTGTGGTCACCAACCCGGAAGTGTCTTCCGTGCGCGACTCCGACCGTATTTTGGGCATTTTGCAAGCCAAGTCGCGTCGTGCGGAGAACGGGGATGAGGCTATTGTTGAACACTTGGTGTTGACGCGCTACAACCCGGAACGAGTGGAAACCGGCGAAATGCTGTCGGTTGAAGACGTGACGGATTTGTTGAATGTTCGTTTGTTGGGTGTGATCCCGGAGTCACAACAGGTTTTGAATGCCTCCAACTCCGGTGAACCGGTGATTCTGACCAAAGATTCCGATGCGGCGTTGGCGTATGAAGATGTGGTGGATCGCTTCTTGGGCGAAGAGAAAGAACACCGTTTCTTAACGGCTGAAAAGAAAGGCCTTTTCAAGAAAATTTTCGGGAAGTAAGCTATGGCGTTACTAGACTATTTACTTGGACAGAAAAAGAAGAAATCGGCAAATGTCGCAAAAGACCGTTTGCAGATTTTGTTGGCGCACGAGCGCTCTGAACGTAAAGCACCGGATTATTTACCGAAAATGCGTGAAGAGATTCTGGAAGTGATTGCCAAGTACGTGAACATCGACCAGGATCAACTACAGATTTCGGTGGATGAAGCGAACGGCTTTGAAGTGCTGGAATTGAATTTGGTGTTGCCGGATAAGTAAGATTTACTTTTTAAAGAGTAACCTATTAAAAAAGCCGCTGGGATAACCCTCAGCGGCTTTTTTATTTTGGAGCCTTTGGTTTTTAAACACCCAAAACCACCAGGCCTGGTGATTTTGGTTACTTCCGGTTTAGGCTTGCGTGACCGCCTTTTTCAAACGGTAATCGGCATAGAAGGCGCCCAGCGGAATCAAGGCCGCGACAAAGACCAAAGCGCCCAGTCCTGGTCGAATTAGCTTTTTCGCCACTGCGGACAACATGGTCAGGGTGAGAGAGATAAACAAAACGCCGTGCGTCGGCCCAAGCACTTTGACCGCGTAAGGCCAATCGAATTGGTATTTAATGGGAACGGCGACAAAGACCAGTAGTAATAACGCGATCCCGTCCAGTAGGGCCAGCCAGTAGAGCAGTTTTATGTGGGAATTCATGTGTTTTTTCCTCTTAAAATTCGGTACGAATTAGTGTGCCGATATTGTTTACTATTTTGGTAAGGCGTTTTGTATTTCTCAACGCGCTTAATTTATTTTAAATATAGGCTTTATTTATACGGCTATAAATGTAAATGACAATCGTTATGATGTCATATTTAAGTTTGATTAAGGCTTGAGAAAAGCTTGAAAGCCGTCTGCTGCGAGCGGAGCCGGCGGCCTGCGCCGGTTTTGAAAAACGACTTATCGTCCAAGATATTGAATTTTGACCAGCGCACCAAAAATAGGGTGGTCAAAATAATGCAGTTCGCCGGATTTGATTTTGCGTGACTCTTTTAACTGAAAACGCCAGAAATCGGGTAAATCCACTTCTTCCAAATTCTCGTTGGCGGCGAATTCGTCGCGAATGCGCAGTGGAATTTTGCGTTCCAATTCCAGGTCTAAACGCACATGGGCGTAACGGGATTTATAGAACACCATTGTGCCGAGCAGTTTGGATTGATAGCTTTTTTCCGGCAGGGCTTCGATCAGAACCGGCTTGGTTTGATCTTCCGGCTTGCCTTCCAGTACCCAGCTGGTGTGATAGAGAATGTGGTAGCCTTTTTTCGGCGTCATTTTGTTGGCTTCGCTTTGCAACATGAAGCGGTTGGCCGGAAGGGTGGTGAGGTTGACGGCTCCGTCGGTGTTGATTAAATCCGGTTCGTGCCAGTATTCCTCGGTCCAGCCGCGTAAGGCCAGGGTTTCAAAAACAATCAATTCCACCTGATATTTCGGCAAGCCTTCCGCTTGGGCTTTGGTGGCGAAGCCCAAGCTGAGAAGGCAAATCGTGATGAGGCTGAAAAACAATCGTGTGTGCATTTAGGTGTCCTTATTTGCGATGGTTGCCACGATCAGTTCAATGGCGTCGATTCGTTGTTTCATGTCAGGCATTGTATCGAAATATTTTAATTCCGTTTGCCCTTTTAGTTGATAGTTCTTCGGGTGATTTTGAATCAATTTAATCAATTCCACCGGGTTGATGTTCGGGCTGTCGCCGAATTGGATGCGAATCATCGATTCGGACGCTTCGAGTTTTTTCAGGTTCAGCGGTTCGATCAACAGTTTGACGCGGGTGGCTTCGAACAGGTTTTTGACCTGCGGCGGCAAAAGCCCGAAACGGTCAATCATTTCCACTTCCAATTCTTGCAAGTTGGCGTTGCTGTCGGCACTGGCGATGCGTTTGTAGAACACTAAACGAGTGTGGATGTCCGGCAGGTAGTCTTCCGGAATCAAGGCCGGTAAACCAAGTTCGATTTCTGCGCCGGTGTGGAGCTTGGCTTCCAACTCGGGTTGTTTGCCGGATTTTAACGATTTAACGGCGCGCTCCAACAATTCGGAGTAAAGGCCGAAACCGATTTCCTGAATCTGGCCGGATTGACCGTCACCGAGCAGTTCGCCCGCGCCACGGATTTCCAAGTCGTGGCTGGCAAGCATGAACCCGGCACCGAGAGTGTCGTGTTTGGCGATGGCGGTGAGGCGTTTTTCCGCATCGGCGGTCATCAGGCTTTTCCCGGCGGTGAACATATAGGCGTAAGCTTTGTGGTGTGAACGCCCGACACGGCCGCGTAACTGATGCAATTGCGCCAGACCGAATTTGTCGGCGCGGTGAATCAAAATGGTGTTGGCGGTCGGGATGTCGATACCGGTTTCGATGATGGTGGTGCAGACCAGGATGTTGAAACGGCGGTGATAAAAATTCTGCATCACCTGTTCCAGCTCACGCTCGTGCATTTGACCGTGGGCGACGTCGACCTTGGCTTCCGGCAGGAGTTCGCGCATGTCTTCGGCCATTTGCTCGATGCGGTCGACGTTGTTGTAAAGCAAATAAATTTGCCCGCCACGGCGGATTTCCCGCAGACAGGCTTCTTTGACCACGTCCGGGTTCCATTCCTGCACGAAAGTTTGCACCGCTAGGCGTTTGGCCGGCGGCGTGGCGATAATCGATAAGTCACGTAGGTCATTCATCGCCATGTTAAGGGTTCTTGGAATCGGTGTGGCGGTCATGGTGAGCACGTCCACCTCGGTGCGCAGTTTCTTGAGCTGTTCTTTTTGGCGCACGCCGAAACGGTGTTCCTCGTCGATGATGATCAGGCCGAGGTTGTCGAATTTCATGTCGCCCTGAATCAGCTTATGGGTGCCGATAACGATATCGACCTGTTTGTTTTGAACCGCTTCGAGAATCTGTTTGGTTTCCTTGGCGGTTTGGAAACGGGATAAGCCTTCAATGCGCACCGGCCAGTCGGCAAAACGGTTTTTAAAGTTTTCCATGTGTTGCTGTGCCAGCAGGGTGGTCGGCACCAAGACCGCAACCTGTTTGCCGGCGTAAGCCGCAATGAAGGCGGCGCGCATGGCCACTTCGGTTTTGCCGAAGCCGACGTCGCCGCAAATGAGGCGGTCCATCGGTTTGCTGGCTTGCATGTCATGCACCACCGCATCAATGGCGGCCTCCTGATCGGGCGTTTCTTCGAACGGGAAGCTGGCGCTGAAACGGGCGTAAGCTTCTTCGTCGGTTTCGAAAGAATGACCAGGCCTGGCTTCGCGCTGGGCGTAGATGTCGAGCAGTTCGGCGGCGACGTCGCGGACTTTTTCGGCGGCTTTGCGCTTGGCTTTGTCCCATTTGTCGGAGCCGAGTTTGTGTAAGGGTGCGGTTTCGGCGCTGGCGCCGGTGTAACGGCTGATGAGGTGCAGCGAGGTGACGGGCACGTATAACTTGGCGTCCCCGGCGTATTCGATCATCAGGAATTCGTGTTCTTCGCCTTGGATGGTCATGGTTTCCAGACCCAGGTAGCGGCCGACCCCGTGGTCGAAATGGACTATCGGGCTGCCGACGTCCAGTTCGATGAGGTTGGAAATGGCGGTGTCGAATTCGGAGTGTTTGCGCTTACGGCGTCGTTTCTGAATGACGGTTTGACCGAAAATTTGCGCTTCGGAAATCAGGCAGAAATCCGGTGTGAAGATGGATTCCTCCAACGGTCCGACCACGATTTGATGCGGTAAATCGTTGTGTTTGAAGGCATTCCAATCATCAACGGTTTTCGGAACTTTTCCTTTAAATTCAGTGTGTTTTCCGAGCAGTGTTAACAGCGTTTCTCGGCGTCCGGTGGATTCGGCGCAATACAGAATGCGGCCGCCGTATTCGCTGTGGTACTGATCCAGAAACGCGTTGAGTTTGGCCATTGGGTATTCGCTGTTGGCCTGGACGTTTAAATCCGGTGTCGGCAGCGTTTTGAAGTCCACCTGGCTTTTGCCGGACGCAATGCGTTCCATTTGAATGCGGTGGTGGTTTTTCAGGGCGCTGAAAATTTCGTTTTCAGTTTGAATCAATTCTTCCGGCGGCAACACCGGGTAGTCCGGGTTGTGCTGGGCGATTTGATAGCGCTCGCGGTAATCGCGCCAGTTTTGTTCAATGGCGTCCTGAATGGCCGGTTGACTGAAGAACAGACTGTTTTCGGGAATGTAGTCAAACAGTGTGGCGGTTTCGGGGTGAAATAATGACAGGTAATATTCCAGGCCATCAACAGTCTGGCCGTTATGAACCGCTTTGTACAACAGGCTGTTGCGGGATTCGTCGCCGAAAGTTTGCCGGAAGGATTGCTTGAATAGGGTGATGCCGTCCGGGTTGAGGTCGTATTCTTTGGCGGGCAGGAGTTCGATTTGCTCAATCTGTTCGGTGCTGAGCTGGGTTTCCGGGTCGAAGCAGCGGATGGTTTCGACTTCGTCGTCGAACAGGTCCAACCGGAAAGGCGTGCGGCTGCCCATCGGGAAGAGGTCGATAATCGAGCCGCGCACCGCAAATTCGCCGTGTTCCATCACCTGACTGACGCGTTGATAACCGCCGGATTCCAAACGCTGGGTAAAGGGTTCGGTGTCGAGGGTGTCGCCACACTTTAAGATAAAGGTGTATTGTTCAATGAAGCTGTGGGGAACCACTTTCTGCAACAGGGTGCTGACCGGCAGAATCAAAATGCCTTTTTGGGTTTGCGGCAGTTGATAGAGCGTGCGCAGGCGTTGCGAGATGATGTCCTGGTGCGGTGAAAACTGATCGTAGGGCAGGGTTTCCCATTCCGGAAAGTTCAGAATCGAAAGGTCGCCTTCGGAAAAGAAGTTCAGCGCGTCTTCGTATTTATTGGCTTCGCTCATGTCCTGAGTCAGCAAAACCACCAGGCCTGGGTGATTTCGGGCTTTTTCCATAATGGCGAGGGCATCTTCGGCGGAGGTGTTGAGCGACCAGTGGGAGACTTGGCCTTTAAGCGGAACCTGTTCGGCTTCCAGCAAGGAATAGGTTTTGGACATGCGAATTTCTGCGGTTTCTTGTATGGGTCGGGTTGAAATGACGGTATTTTATCAAAATATTGCTTTCAACTGGCGTTTTCAGGCAGCATAATAGCCGCCATCTGTTCGTATAAATACATCGTGTAGAACGATACCAAATCGCATCGGGAAAAGGGTTGAATCAATGGTGAAGGGTCGCTGGGCTTACAACTGGGTACAAATTTTAGCGCATCATTACGGGAAAAGTGCTGTGGTGTTCGGTGCCTTGTGGTTGTTGGCGCTGGGCGGGCTATTTCAGTCCTTAGCGTTATTCGAGCAGATGAATTTTGTGTGGGTTGGGTTGGCGTTGGCGCTGATGGGCGCGGTCGCGGTTAAGGTGATGGATTCGGTGAAGGCCGGTGTGCTGCTGTTTGGCTTAAGTTTGGCGGTGTTGGGCGCCGTATTGGGGTTGTTAGGCTGGTTTGGCTTGGCGTTGAATGAAGCGTCTGTGCTGGGCATGGTGGTGGTGTTGGCGTTGATGATGAGCAACCTGGTGCATGTGATGGCGGCTTTGTTGCGGGAAATGGCACGGGGTGGGTTTCAGCATGATGCCTTGGCCGAAGCCTTGAATATGAATGCGGCGCCGATTTTGTTATCCAACCTGACAACGGGGTTGGGATTTGGTGTGGCCGCTTTTTACGACCCACGTTTAATGGATGCGGCCTGGATTGTGGTGTTGGGCGCCGCCGTAAGTTACGCCATGTTGATGACGGCGCTGCCGCTGATTTTGTTGCGTTGGTTTTTGGAATTCCGCGTCGGACATTATGAAGATCGCCATGGTTTTATTGGTTTGGCGGAAAAATTTCAGGCGTATCCACGGTGGGTGACGCTCATGCTGTGGCTGTCCGCTTTACTGGTGGTGATGAGCCTGGTTTACTTAGGCCGTAAGCTGGATAACCTGAGCGCGGTGGGCGTGATGTTAGCCACGAGTTTTGTGGTGTTATTAGTATTTTGGCATGACCTTAAAATAACTTTAATGACCCTATTAAGCAGTGTTTTGTCGGTTATTTTGGTTTTGACTGCGTATTTTTCCGTGCAAAATCTGCAAGCGATATCGGCCGTCATTTTGATTGTGCCGCTCGGAATCGTATTGGATGATGCCATTCATTACTTTGCGCGTTACTTGAAGTCAAAGCGGGGGTATTTTAACGATGTGGAGTCGTGTCACCGGTTTGCACTGGCCAGCGTAGGACGGCCGATTTGGGCCACTACGCAGATTTTGATCGCCGGATTATTGGTGTTGAGTTTCAGCGAAAATACACTGGTGCAACAGGCGAGTTTGATTACACTTTTGGCGGTTTTATTAGCCTCGTATATTGTGTTGGTTTGGCTGCCGGCGCTGGGGTTAAAAAAGGCCAAAAACAACCGCTAATAAAATTTATTCCACAAAATCAGTAAAACTTATTATTCAATATACGAAAAATTTATTTTTAATTTGAATATTAATGCTTCATTATTTCCGGTCAAGAAGTCTGTGGTAACTCAAAAACAGCACGGATAGGGCGTCTTGGTCGAAACAGTCGCCACTTTCCGGCTCGGATTTCTCAAATAAAAATCAGATAAGCGCTTGATGTTGCAGCGGGATTCAGAGTTTTCGGGATCTGAAGCCTAAAACCTTATTCTTGTTTGACGGTTAAGTGCAATTTCTAGAGATACGAATGAAAAGGAACGAAAAATGGCAACAATTGTTGTAGTAGGGTCAAGCACCGGTGGTCTACCGATGGCTTACGATGTTCGTAAGCACCTAGGCAAAGAACACACCATCAAAGTCGTAAACGCAATCGACGAGTTTAACTTCGTCCCATCCAACCCTTGGGTGGCGGTCGGCTGGCGTAAACCGGAAGACATCTCTTTCAAGCTAGAGCCGCATTTGACGCGTAAAGGCATCGAGTTCTACCACCAGACTGTGACGAAGCTGGATGCTCCGAACAACAAAATCACTTTGGATGACGGTAACGAAATGGACTACGATTACCTGATTCTGGCCACGGGTCCGGCACTGGCCTTTGAAGAAATCGAGGGCTTTGGACCTAAGAGTCACGGCGGGAATACAGTTTCCGTTTGTACAACGCCGCACGCGACTGAAGCGTTTGAGCAGTGGGAAGAGTTCTGCGAGAACCCTGGCCCAATCGTTGTGGGTGCCGTTCAAGGTGCATCCTGTTATGGTCCGGCTTACGAGTTTGCGATGATCATGGAAACCGATTTGCGTAAGCGTAAGATTCGTAGCCAGGTACCAATGACGTTTGTGACGTCTGAGCCTTACATCGGTCACTTGGGGCTAGGTGGTGTTGGTGATTCCAAAGGGTTGATGGAAACCGAAATGCGTAACCGTCACATCAACTGGATCTGCAACGCTAAAGTCACCAAAATCGAAGACGGCAAAATGTATGTCGACGAGCACAATAACAAGGGTGACGTTATTGACCAGCACGAGTTGCCATTTAAATATTCCATGATGTTGCCGGCGTTTAAAGGGTCTAAATTCTTGCAAGAATTGGCTGAGCCAGAAAACATGGGTGGGCCTTTGGTTAACCCACGTGGTTTCGTGAAAGTGGACAGCTTCAGCCGCAACCCAACTTATCACAACATTTATGCGTTGGGTGTGGGGATTGCGATTCCACCCGTTGAAAAAACGCCGGTTCCGGTGGGTACGCCAAAAACCGGTTTGATGATTGAGTCGATGGTGACCGCGATCTGCCACAACATTGAAGCAAACCTGGAAGGGAAAGAGCCGGATTCCGAACCAACTTGGAACACTGTGTGTCTAGCCGACATGGGGGATACCGGTGCGGCGTTTGTGGCCTTGCCACAGATTCCACCACGTAACCTGACTTGGGCGAAGCGTGGTAAGTGGGTTCACTTGGCAAAAATCGCATTTGAAAAATACTTCATCCGTAATATGAAAGCCGGTAATTCCGAGCCGATTTACCAGAAGTACATTATGAAAATGTTGGGGATCAACCGTTTGAAATCCGACAAATAAGACGTTCTTCGTCTTTCAGTAAAAACGCCCTCCTTGTGAGGGCGTTTTTGTTTGTGGCATTCAGTGAAAAGGCTTAACGCTTAAAGTCATCATTGCCGCAAGGCTTTGCTTTATAATAAGCGCCATGAATTTAGCCGCCACCCTTCATTATCTGGACCTGCTGGGCACCGTCGTGTTTGCCATGACCGGTCTGCTGGCCGCCAGCCGGAAACAGCTCGATTTATTCGGCGCCATTGTCATTGCCATGGTGACGGCCGTCGGTGGCGGCACTTTGCGTGATTTGATTCTCGATCAACCGGTTTTCTGGTTGTCGGAAAATATCTATATCTATGTGGTGGTGATTTCCACCTTGTTCCTGTTTTTCTACGCGCGCTTTCGCAGTTTGCCGACACGCTTGTTGTTGTTTTTGGATGCGTTGGGGTTGGCGGTGTTCAGCGTTATTGGGGCGCAGAAAGCGATGGCTTTAGGGTTGTCCGACCCGATCGTGATTATGACCGGCGTCATGACCGGTGTGGTCGGCGGCGTGATTCGGGATGTTTTGATGGGCGAAGTGCCGTTAATTTTCCGTAAGGAAATTTATGCGACGGCTTCTTTTGTTGGTATCAGTTTGTTGTTGCTACTGGAAGGTTGGGGTGTGTCGGCTGACGTGTCGGTCATTGTGTCGATCTTAGTGATTTTCATCTTGCGGGCTTGGGCCGTGCAATTCAATATTGGATTGCCGGTGTTTCAGCCCGTGAATACGCAGGATTAAAGTAAGAGTTTTTCTATGTTCAAACTGCCTTTTGAGTTGTTGTTGGGAATGCGTTACACCCGGGCTAAAAAACGGAATGGGTTCATTTCGTTTATTTCGCTGTCCTCGATTATCGGGATTGCCTTGGGTGTGACGGCCTTGGTGACGGTGATGTCGATTATGAATGGGTTTCAGCAAGAATTGCGCGACCGTATTTTAGACATGACGGCGCACATGACCTTGTCCGAGCGCGGCGAACGGTTACACCATTGGCAGGACTTATACGGCATTGTGAAAACCTTGCCGCATGTAAAAGGGGCCGCGCCGAATGCCATGGGGCAAGGTATGTTGACGGCGGGGGATCGTGTTAAAGGTGTTTTGGTAAGAGGTATTTTGCCGCAGTATGAAGGCCAGGTGGCGGACGTACAATCCAAAATGATTTACGGTCAAATGGACGATTTGAAATCCCGCGATTACAACATTATTCTCGGCACGGAGTTGGCAAATGGCCTTGGGGTGTCAGTGGGTGACAAGGTCACCCTGGTCGCGCCGCAAGCGTCAATTTCGCCGATGGGAATTATGCCGCGCTTAAAGCGGTTTACCGTGTCCGGTCTGTTTGAAGTGGGGATGCACGAATACGACAGTGCGTTGGCGCTGGTGCATATGAATGATGCTCAGCGAGTGTTTAAGTTGGGTGATGCCGTCTCGGCTTTGCAGTTACGATTGGACGACTTGTTTGCGGTTCGCACGGTGCGCAATGAAATTGCCGATGACATTGATCAGGTGCTGTACATCCGCGACTGGACACAGCAACATGCCAATTTCTTTAAAGCCATTGAAATGGAAAAGCGCATGATGTTCATTGTATTGGCGTTGATTATTATGGTGGCGGCATTCAATATTGTGTCGACCATGGTCATGGTGGTGACCGACAAGCAGAAAGACATTGCCGTGTTGCGCACCATTGGCGCGAGTCCGGCCAGTATTCAAACCATTTTCATGGTGCAGGGCTTAATCATCGGGATTGTCGGGGCCTTGATGGGGATTGTTGGTGGGGTGACCATTTCCTTGAATATCGACGTCATCGTCCCGTTCATTGAAAACCTGTTCGGCTTTAAGTTCTTCCCGGCGGATATCTATTACATCAGTAAAATCCCGTCTGACCTGCATTGGGAGGATGTTTGGGTGGTGTCAGGCCTGGCATTTATTTTGACTTTATTGGCGACGATTTACCCGGCCCGACGCGCGGCCAAAACTCAACCGGCGGAGGCTTTGCGTTATGAGTAATGTTATTCTTCATGCCACGAATCTGGAAAAAGAATACCGTGACGGCAAACTGGTGACGCCGGTCATCAAAGGTTTGGACTTTGAGCTCAAAACCAATGAAAAGGTGGCGATTGTCGGCAGTTCCGGTTCCGGTAAAAGTACTTTGCTGCATTTGTTGGCCGGATTGGATACACCGACCGGCGGTGAAGTGGGACTGATGGGGCAGGTTTTTTCCCGCCTCAGCGAAGTCAAACGCGGTCGACTTCGAAATGAATACATGGGGTTTGTGTACCAATTTCACTTTTTATTACCGGAGCTTAGCGCGTTGGAAAACACCATGTTGCCGTTGCGGGTGGCCCGAAAACCGGCGCACCAAGCACAGCAAGAAGCGGAAGCTTTGCTGGAACGCGTTGGCTTGGCGCATCGTATGGCGCATAAACCAGCCGAATTGTCGGGCGGGGAGCGTCAGCGGGTTGCGATAGCTCGGGCCTTGATTACCCGCCCGGCCTGTGTGTTGGCCGATGAACCGACCGGTAACCTGGATGAAACGTCGGCACAACAGGTGTTTGACTTGATGTTGGAGTTGAATCAAGAACTTGATACGGCACTGTTGGTGGTGACGCACGACTTGAAACTGGCCGCGAAAATGGATCGGCAATATCAGTTGTCGGAAGGCCATTTTGTGACGCCTGATCGCGTGGTGACGCCCGCCTGATATGCTCAGTATTCAATCCGTTACCTTGATGGCCGGGGCAAAAGTCCTGTTAGAAAATGCGTCTCTGGTGATTCATCCGGGGCAAAAAATCGGTTTAATCGGTGCCAATGGGGCCGGGAAATCCACGCTGCTCAAAGCTATTTTGAATGAAGTGCCGCTGGATACTGGCACCATTGCGATGCCCGAGGCCTGGCAGGTAGGGTATGTGGAGCAAGAGCAAACGCACCTGTACATGAAAGCGCTGGATTATGTGATGTTTGGCGATACTCTGTATGCTCAAGCACGCAACAAAATCCAGCAGGCGGAGCGTGACAACCAACACGAGCGACTGGTGGCGGCTTACGATGAGTTAGATCATATCGACGGTTACGATGTGCCGATGAAAGCCCAGCAATTGATGTATGGTTTGGGATTTAAGGAGGCGGATTTCGATAAACCGCTGGAAGCCTTTTCCGGTGGTTGGCAAGTGCGTTTAAAGTTAGGCCGGGCTTTGATGCAGCGCGCGGATTTACTTTTACTGGACGAACCGACCAACCATTTGGATATTGAAGCGGTTTCCTGGTTGGTGCAGTGGTTGAAATCCTTTCAAGGGGCAGTCATCGTCATTTCCCATGACCGCCATTTCTTAGACGAGGTGGTGCAGGGCATTGCGCAACTCGATCAAGGGCGTATTCACTATTTTACCGGCAATTTCGCCGCCTTCGAACGCCAGCGTAACGAGCAGTTGATGCAGCAACAGGCGTTGCACGACAAGCAGAAACAGCAGATGCAGCATTTGAAATCGTTTATCGAACGCTTCAAAGCCAAGGCGTCCAAAGCCAAGCAGGCGCAAAGTCGTGTCAAAGCCATGGAGCGTATGGAGCAAGTGGCCGCGGTTCAAGCGACGAACCCGTTTCAATTTCAATTGGCGGAACCGGATCACCTTCCCGACCCGATGCTGAATGTTGAAGAATTGAGTTTTGGCTATGGCGATGAACCGATTCTGCAAGAGGCTTCGTTGGTGTTGCGCGCCGGTGACCGCATTGGTTTGGTTGGGGTGAACGGCTCCGGAAAATCGACGTTGTTGAAACTGTTGATTCGAGAGTTGCAACCGAAAAGCGGGGTGGTCAAGCACAGTAAAGGCCTGAAAATCGGCTATTTCGCACAGCATCAATTGGAAGCCTTGAACCCAAATCAAACGCCTTTGGCACATATGCTGGCGCTTGGCAAGGAAATGATGACGAACATTACCGATCAAGAAGCACGGGATTTTCTCGGGCGATTCGGTTTTGGGCATGATAAAGCTCTGTCGCCGGTCAAGCCGTTTTCCGGTGGCGAAAAGGCGCGTTTATCCTTGGCGTTGATGGTGTATCAAAAACCGAACCTAGTGATTTTGGATGAACCGACCAACCATTTGGATATGGAAACCCGTGACGCGCTGGAAATGGCGTTGCAAGCGTTTTCCGGGGCTTTGATTCTGGTGACGCACGATCAGCATTTGCTATCGAGTATTGTCGACCAGTTTTGGTGGGTGCATGACTCTCGGGTGGAGCGTTATGCCGGGGATTTGGAAAGTTACTTGCAACAGCGGTTAAAACGCCTGAAAGAAAAGCAGGCCAGTATCAAAGCCGAGAAAGCCGCCAATTCGGCCAGGCCTGGCGATTCTTCGGATGACAATGGGGCCGTTAATAAAAAAGCTCAGCGCCAGGAAAACGCCCAATTCCGTAAGCGTCTTAAAGAGGCGACGCGTGCGCAAACTAAGCGGTTGGCCCAAGTGGAAAAGGCGTTATCAAAAGCGCAGGATGAATTGACGAAAATTCACACGACGATGGAAGATGCCGGTTTATATGAGGCGAGCCGTTCCGAAGAATTGACCGCATTGCTCAAAGAGGAAGCGCGTTTAACCGCTGACATCGAAACGCTGGAAGAAGAGTGGTTGCTGTTGGAAGCGGAAATCGAAGAAATCACCGAAACGTTTGAATAGTTGGGTGAAAGGTTTGTTAGTTTCAATAAAAAAGGCTGCCATGGGCAGCCTTTTACTTGGTGCGGTTCGGTGTTTAACAGTTGCGGAATGCGCAGCCGTGCTTTAGACCAAACTTACGCAGGATGTACACCATTGGACAGAATCCGGTCAAGCCGGAGATCAGCAAGTTGATGCCGATGAAACCGGTCAGCAGTAACCAAGCCGGTGTGAAAGCGTACGCTAGAATGGAGGACAATAACACCATTGTCCCAACCACTAGCATCATGAATTTTTCAATAACCATCGTTGTTAGCCTCTTGTAAATATCTTTATATAATTAAGCGTTAATAGATATATTTTTCATATAACCCAATATGTTAATTTTATCACAGTCGCGCTCTTTGGTGAAAGAGGGGATTAAATTTCCAGCTATGTCTTTCATTAATTTAATAAAATCGGTATAATTCCGCGTTTATTTTAGTTAGAGAATAAACCGCCGAACGGGATGTTGTAATTCTGTTCACGAACTGGATTTTAATTTTTGAGATTAAACACATGCAAGTAACAGTAGAAAAGCCGGATACAGGCCTTGAACACAAAATTAACGTCACGCTGCCAGCGGGTGATTTAGACAGTAAAGTTGAAAAACGTTTGGCCCAAATGCGTCGTACCGTGAAAATGGACGGTTTCCGCCCTGGAAAAGTCCCTATGAGCATTGTGAAAAAGCGTTATGGTGGTCAGGTTCGTCAGGAAATGATGGGCGAAACGGTTCAGCAGTCTTTCTATGAAGCGATTGCAAACGAATCATTGAATGTTGCCGGTTATCCGCAATTTCAAGAGTTGGATGAAAAAGACGGCAACATCATCTATTCGGCGACTTTCGAAGTTTTCCCGGAAATCAAACTGCCTAAGTTCTCAAGCTTGACCGTGGAAACCGTTAAGTCTGAAGTCACGGATAAAGACGTTGAGAACATGATGACCAAGCTGCGTGAACAAAAAATGGCTTGGAAACCTGCCAGTGCGGCTAAAAAAGCCCGTAAAGGCGAGCAAGTGATTATCGATTTCGTCGGTAAGAAGGACGGCGTTGAGTTTGAAGGTGGTAAAGCCGAAAACGTACCTTTAGAAATTGGTTCCGGTCGTATGATCCCTGGTTTTGAAGACGGAATTATCGGCATGAAAAAGGGAGAGGAAAAAACCATTGAGGTGACTTTCCCAGAAGACTATCAGTCAGAGGAATTGAAAGGCCAGACTGTTACATTCGACATTACCGTCCATTCCGTACAAAAGAAAGTTTTGCCTGAGATCGACGAAGAATTCGTTAAGTCATTCGGCATCGAAGAAGGGACTGAAGAAGCGTTGGTGAACGAAATTCGTTCCAATATGGAAAAAGAATTGCAACGTGCCGTTGAGAATCAAAACCGCACCGCTGTTTTGGATGCGCTGTCTGACAAAGTAGACGTTACTTTGCCACAAGCCCTAATTGATCAAGAGGCGTCGGCCTTGATGCAGCGTCAGGTGGAACAATTCCAGCAGCAAGGTTTGAAAGCCGAAGACATCGGTTTGACGTTGGAAACCTTCAAGCCGGATGCGGAAAAACGCGTCAAAATCGGTTTGGTTTTAGGTGAAGTCATCAAAGAAAACAAAATCGAAGCGACGGAAGACGCGAGAAAAGCGTTTATCGAAGATCAAGCATCGGCTTATGAGGACCCGCAAGAAGTCATCGACTGGTATGCGAAAAACCCTCAAGCTCAAAAAGAAATTGATGCGATTTTGGTTGAAAGAGAGATTGCGAGCACTATCTTGAAAGAAGCCAAAACCAAAGAAGTTTCGAAATCGTTTGAAGAGATCGTTAGCCCAGCCGCTTAAACGATTTCTAACGCCCTTAAAAAACTTAACCGCTGTTACAAAATAATGTCATTTTGTAACAAGGTTAAGTTTTTTTTTGCCTGATAAAAGGCTAAGATAGAACCATCTATATCGTAAATTTTCGATGAAACAATCGAAACTTCGAGCCTGTTTTTAGGCTGTCGAAGAAAAATTAAATAAAAATAAAGGTTTATTTGAATGCATTCAACACCGATCCAAGACGCTTTGATTCCAATGGTCATCGAACAAACGAGCCGCGGAGAACGTTCGTTTGATATTTACTCCCGTCTACTGAAAGAGCGCGTTATCTTTTTGGTTGGGCAGGTCGAAGACCAAATGGCGAATTTGATTGTCGCGCAGTTATTGTTTTTGGAATCTGAAAATCCGGATAAAGACATTCATTTATACATTAATTCGCCGGGTGGCAGTGTGACGGCCGGCATGGCCATTTACGATACGATGCGGTTCATCAAACCGGATGTTAGCACCATGTGTATTGGTCAAGCCGCGAGTATGGGATCGTTTTTGCTTTCCGCCGGGGCGGAAGGCAAACGTTTTGCCTTGCCGAATTCACGCGTCATGATTCACCAGCCATTGGGTGGCTTCCAAGGCCAGGCTTCGGATATCGAAATCCATGCGAAAGAAATTATGCAAATTAAAGGGCGTTTAAATCAGGCTTTGGCCGACCATACCGGTCAGCCGTTGGATGTGATTGAACGTGATACAGACCGTGACAACTTTATGAGTGCGCAAGAAGCGTGCGATTACGGTTTGGTTGACCAAGTACTAACACGTCGTTAATAGAAAGAAAAGGCAGTCGGATGAGTGAAAAAACGTTGTATTGTTCATTTTGCGGTAAAGCGCAGGATGAAGTGAAAAAATTGATTGCAGGCCCTTCTGTTTATATTTGTGACGAATGTGTTGAGCTGTGCAATGACATTTTAAAAGAAGAGTTTGGCGAAGAGGAATTGAGTACGTTTGAACTCGACAACCTGCCAACGCCCCATGAAATCAGTCAGATTTTGAACGATTATGTGATCGGGCAGGATCATGCTAAAAAAGTGCTGTCGGTAGCGGTGTATAACCACTATAAGCGCTTGCAGAACGGTTACCAAAAAGACGATGTTGAATTAAACAAAAGTAATATCCTGCTGATCGGACCAACCGGTTCCGGTAAAACCTTGCTGGCGCAGACCTTAGCCCGCTTGTTGGATGTGCCGTTTGCCATCGCCGATGCCACGACCTTGACCGAAGCCGGTTACGTGGGGGAAGATGTCGAAAGTATCGTTCTCAAGCTGTTGCAGCGTTGCGATAACGATGCGGAAAAAGCGGAAAGAGGCATTATCTACATTGATGAAATCGACAAGATTACTCGTAAGTCGGAAAACCCGTCGATTACCCGAGATGTTTCCGGTGAAGGGGTGCAGCAGGCACTGCTGAAATTGATCGAGGGGACGGTCGCCAACATTCCGCCGCAAGGTGGGCGTAAGCATCCAAACCAAGATATGATTCAAGTGGACACCTCAAAGATTCTGTTTATTGTCGGCGGCGCCTTTGAAGGGTTGGATAAGCTGATCGAACAGCGTACGGATAAAAATACCGGTATCGGTTTCTCGGCTGAAGTGAAATCGCAAGATTCCAAAGCATCTTTGTCGGAGCGCTTCCAGGGCATTGAACCGGAAGATTTGGTGAAATTTGGTTTGATTCCGGAATTTGTCGGCCGTTTGCCGGTGGTTGCCGCGCTGGAAGAGTTGGATGAGAAGGCCTTGATCCAGATTTTGACGGAACCGAAAAATGCCTTAATCAAGCAGTATCAAAAAATGTTTGAGCTGGAAGGCGTGGAACTGCAGTTCCGTAAGGATGCGTTAATGGAAATTGCCAAAATGGCGATTGAGCGTAAAACCGGCGCACGTGGCTTAAGATCGATTTTGGAAAAAACTTTGCTTGATACGATGTACGATTTGCCGAGCATGCAGAATGTTGAAAAGGTCGTGATTAATAAAGCCGTGATCAAGGGCACTAAAAAGCCGATGTTGATGTATCAAGAGTCGGACGAAAAAGTCTCAGGCTGAGCCAACGTCAGGGCTTGATCGCGTGGGATAACAACGATAATAAAAGATTGGAACGCATTATGGACATAGACCAAATAGAATTCAAAACCAACGTGTTTGTTTTAGCTTTACGGGATGTGGTGGTTTTTCCTGGCATGGTGGTGCCGTTGTTTGTCGGGCGCCCTAAGTCAATGAATGCCCTGAATGCGGCCATGAAGGAAGATAAGCAGATTTTCCTGATTACCCAGCAGAATGCCACTGAAGAAACGCCCACCATTGATAACCTTTACCGTATCGGGGTGATGGCCAATATTCTGCAGCTGTTGAAATTGCCGGACGGTACATTGAAAGTGTTGGTGGAAGGGGTCAAGCGCTTTGAGTTATTGGAGTTGAATAACGAAGAGTCGTTTTTGACCGGTGATATTCAGCAGGTTCCATCCGATGAAACGCTGGATAACGACGGTGTGGTGTTGGTGCGTACCATTCAAGAGCGCTTTCAGGATTACGCCGATCTGAAGAAAAAAATTCCATCCGAAGTTCAGAAAAGTATTCAAAAAACGACCGAGCCGAATCGCCTGGTGGATACCATTTCCGCGAATTTAAAACTCGGCATTGAAGAAAAACAGCAGCTATTGGAAATCCTGTCCATTAACGACCGTTTGGAGCACATCCTCAGCACCATCGAAACTGAAATCGATTTGTTGGAGTCGGAACAGCGCATTAATTCGCGCGTGAAGAAAAAGATGGACCAAACGCAGCGTAATTTCTATTTGAATACCAAGCTGCAAGCCATTCACGAAGAGCTAGGCGAAGCCTCGGAAGATGGCGTCAGCGAAATGACCAAGCTGAAAGAGCAGATTGATGCCGCTGGGATGACGCCGGACGCTTTGAAAGTGGCGGAAGAAGAGCTGAAAAAGTTGAAAATGATGTCCCCGCAATCACCGGAAGCGAATGTTGTGCGTACCTATATTGAATGGCTGGTGGCCATTCCATGGAAAAAACGTACACGAGTTTCCAAAGACTTGAATAAGGCGCAAACCATTCTAGACAAACAGCATTACGGTTTGGAAAAGGTTAAAGAACGCATCATTGAATATTTGGCGGTGCAAAAGCGCGTCAAGAAAATCAAAGGACCGATTTTGTGCCTAGTTGGGCCGCCAGGTGTGGGGAAAACCTCGCTGGCGCGTTCCATTGCCGAGGCCACCAACCGCCACTATGTGCGTATGTCGTTGGGTGGCGTGCGAGACGAGGCTGAAATTCGCGGCCACCGTAAAACCTATTTGGGTGCCATGCCGGGGCGTGTGATTCAGAAAATGAAAACCGCCGGGACGCGTAATCCGCTGTTTTTATTGGATGAGATTGACAAAATGGCGCGCGACCAGCGTGGCGACCCAGCCAGTGCGTTATTGGAGGTACTGGACCCCGAGCAGAACAAAGCGTTTAACGACCACTATTTGGAAGTTGATTACGACTTGTCTGACGTGATGTTCGTCGCCACCTCCAATTCCATGGATATTCCGGAACCCTTGTTGGATCGAATGGAAATCATTGATCTGGCCGGTTATACCGAAAACGAAAAGTTGAACATTGCGTCTCAGCATTTGCTGCCGCGAGAAATGAAAGACCACGGCCTGAAAGCAGACGAAATTAAAGTGCCGCAGGAATCGATACTGAAAATTATCCAAACGTATACGCGGGAAGCCGGTGTGCGTTTACTGGATCAGAAGCTGGCCAAAATTTGCCGTAAGTCCGTTAAGGAAATCGTGACTGGCGAAGCAGAAGCGCCAATTCAAGTTATGCCGGACGATTTGGAAAAATACTTGGGTGTGGCCAAATATCGATTTGGTCTGGCCGAGGAAAAAAACCAGGTGGGTCAAGTGGCCGGCTTGGCGTGGACGCGTGTTGGTGGCGACTTGTTGCGCATTGAAGCCACAGCCATGCCAGGTAAAGGTAAAAATACCTCGACCGGGCAGCTGGGGAGCGTGATGCAAGAGTCGACCCAGACCGCGATGAGCGTGATTCGGAGTCGCAGTAAAGAGCTGGGCCTGGAAGACGATTTCTATGAAAAACAGGACATTCACTTGCACTTTCCAGAAGGGGCGATCAAGAAAGATGGCCCGAGCGCCGGGATTGCGATTTGTACTGCCATTGCGTCCGTATTGACGCAAATTCCAGTGCGTTCCGATGTGGCCATGACCGGCGAGATTACCTTGCGTGGTGAAGTGCTGCCGATCGGTGGTTTGAAGGAAAAACTTCTGGCGGCGGCGAGAGGGGGCATTAAAACCGTTTTGATTCCTTATGAAAACGTTCGCGACCTGTCGGAAATTACGGATGAAGTGAAAGCCGGTTTGGATATTCATCCCGTGCAATGGATTGATGAAGTCTTTAAAATCGCTTTGGAATCGATGCCGATGGAGAGCGATGAAGCCTTGGCCGAGATTAGCATGAAAGGTGCCGAAATGGACAAAATCATCGCGGATAAGGAAACTTCTAAGCAAATTTTGAAAAAAGATCAAAAAAGGCATTAATTTTGTAAACTTTTCCTTTTAACAGGCTTGACAGTAAATGTTGAACGCTGATATAACTACCACAAGCCTTAATTTGGGTGGAAAGAATACTTAATACTTATGGAGAAACTCACATCATGAATAAGACCGAATTAGTTAGTGCGATCGCTGAAGAAGCAGGTTTAACCAAAGCAGATGCCGCTAAAGCGCTAGAAGCAACTGTCTCGACTGTCACAAAAGCTTTGAGCTCTGGTGATTCTGTTGCCATCATCGGATTTGGTACTTTTAAAGTTGGTGAGCGTTCAGCACGTACTGGTCGTAACCCTCAAACAGGTGCAGAAATGCAAATCCCTGCGGCAAAAGTTCCTAAGTTCTCAGCTGGTAAAGCACTTAAGGACGCTGTTAACTAAGACCGAAATCGTCTTAATAGCTGTCACAACCCCTCAAATTTAATCAAATCAATAGGTTAAATTATGAGGGGTTTTTTTATGTCAGAAATTTGTAAAAAAAGCGTCCAAATTGTTTGACAACGTCGCTTAAGTACTTATAATACGCCCATCAGTTAAGGCAAGCTCAGACAGCGTCTGAAACGGCCTTAAGCGCAAAAGAATAAATCAGAGTTGGGTGATTAGCTCAGTTGGGAGAGCATCGCCCTTACAAGGCGAGGGTCACTGGTTCGAGCCCAGTATCACCCACCAGTTTTGATTCGATTCGGAGTGGTAGTTCAGTTGGTTAGAATACCTGCCTGTCACGCAGGGGGTCGCGGGTTCGAGTCCCGTCCACTCCGCCATTTATTTTGCACTGATTCGAATTGTTTTTACGATTCGGGTGATTAGCTCAGTTGGGAGAGCATCGCCCTTACAAGGCGAGGGTCACTGGTTCGAGCCCAGTATCACCCACCATTATTATTTCGATGATTATTCAATCATCACCCTGTTCGGAGTGGTAGTTCAGCCGGTTAGAATACCTGCCTGTCACGCAGGGGGTCGCGGGTTCGAATCCCGTCCACTCCGCCATTTATCTTTCTCGATCTTATTTTTCAGTCTCTTTTATCATCTTTGATGATTGTTTCGGCTATCTGTTGAATCCCGTTTTTGTGGGTTGGTATTTCTTTGAATTTCAGATATAAAAAAAGCCCCTTTCGGAGCTTTATATGAAATGACCAGGCCTGGCCATTTTCGTGATGGTATCAGTTGCTGGCTGTGGTGTTGTAACCGCCATCCACGTAAGTGATTTCACCAGTGATGCCCGATGCCAGGTCTGAGCATAGGAAGGCGGCGGTGTTACCGACTTCTTCGATGCTGACGTTACGACGCAGTGGCGTGGCGGCCGCGGCTTTATCCAGCATGCTGCGGAAGTCTTTGATACCGGAAGCGGCTAGGGTGCGAATCGGGCCGGCCGATACCGCATTGACGCGGATACCGTCTTGTCCCAAATCGGCGGCCAGGTAACGTACCGTTGCTTCCAAAGAGGCTTTGGCGATGCCCATGACGTTATAGTTTGGAACGGCTCTTTCCGCCCCCAGGTAGGAGACGGTGAGGACTGAACCGTTGTTTTTATTCAGCATGTCATAGCCGGCTTTGGTCAAAGCTGTCAGGCTGTAAGCAGAGATGTCGTGCGCCACGGAAAAACCGGAGCGGGTTGAGGCGTCAATCATGCGGCCTTCCAATTCCTCACGCGGTGCGAAAGCAACCGAGTGAACCAGAATGTCCAAACCGTCCCATTGTTTGCCCAGTTCGGCAAAGACGTTGTCGATTTGTTCGTCGGAGGTGACGTCCAAAGGGAGAACGATGCTGCTGCCCAGTTCTTCGGCGACTTTTTCAACGCGACCTTTCAGTTTTTCGGTTTGATAGGTCAGGGCGATTTCCGCACCTTGTTCGTGCATTTGTTTGGCGATACCGTATGCGATGGATTTGTTATTCGCGACCCCGACGATCAGGGCTTTTTTTCCCGCAAGAAATCCCATTTTGACTCCTTTGTTCTACTAGGTTGTTTCCGAAAAATGTACAAAAATAATTTGGGTCATTATAACGTTAAAATCGGGCTATAATGATCTTCTTTTTATTTGAAAAACCATTCGTAATTTTGATAACCTAGTCGGAATGTCGAGTCGATTCAAATCTCTCTTATAAAGCGGATGAAGCGTGGTTGGTAACTTCTTAAAAATCAGTGTGATTTTATCGGTAATCATGTTTTTTTCCGGCTGTGACGGCAGCCGATGGAACAGCCCTTATGAACTGTCGCAAGTGGAAGAGCCGGTGCTGTTTTCGGCTTTTTCATCCCGCCCGAAACATCTTGATCCGGTGATTTCCTATAATGCCAACGAATGGTCGATTATCAGCCAGGTCTATGAGCCGCCGCTGCAATACCATTATTTAAAACGCCCTTATACTCTTGAGCCGTTGACCCTGACGGAAATGCCGACAGTGACCTTTTTAAATCAGGCCGGAGAAGTGGTGTCCGAGGGATCCGGCGAGGTTGCCTTTTCGGAATATCGGCTGCAACTGAAACCCAACATCTATTTCCAACCCCATCCGGCCTTTGTCAAAGATGCGCAGGGGCAACCGGCATTGGTGCCGCTTACCAACGAGCAGTTGGAAGGTATCCGAACCTTGGAAGACTTTACCGAAACCGATACCCGTCCTTTGACCGCGGACGATTATGCTTATGCCATCAAGCGTATGGCGGTGACCAGCAACCATTCGCCGATTTTGGGCACCATGAAGCCGCTGATTGTCGGCATGGCATCGTTTTCGAAAGCGGTGTCGGCGCAACCGGTGACGGTACCCGAACTCAGACAAAAGGATTTGCCCGGCGTGCAGGTGGTGTCGGACCGCGAATTGCGCATCCGCATTCATGGGGTTTATCCGCAATTTCCGTATTGGTTGAGCATGAATTTCTTCGCGCCGATTCCTTGGGAAGCGGAGGTGTTTTATGATCAGCCAGGCCTGGCGGAAAAGAATATTTCATTGGACACCTATCCGGTCGGCACCGGCCCGTACCAATTGGTGGAGAATGACCCGAACCGTCGCATGCGCCTGCTGGCCAACCCGAATTACCATCACGGTTTTTATCCGACCGACGGCTTGCCGGACGATGCGAATCCGAATTTGTTGAACGATGCCGGGAAGCCGTTGCCGTTTATTAAGGAAGTCATCTACTCTTTGGAAAAAGAAAGTGTGCCGTTATGGAATAAGTTCTTGCAAGGGTATTACGATGCCTCCGGTGTCAGTTCGGACAGTTTCGATCAGGCAATCTCGGTTTCCTCAGGCGGCGATTTGAGTTTGACCCCCGAAATGCGGGACAAAGGCATTCGCTTCCTGAATGTGGTAGAACCCACGGTGTTTTATTTCGGCTTTAATATGCTCGACCCGGTGGTCGGCGGCTACAGTGAGAAACAGCGCAAATTGCGTCAAGCGATCAGCATTGCGCTGAACGAGGAAGAATTCATTTCCATTTTCCTAAACGGGCGTGGGGTGGCGGCGCAAGGACCGATTCCGCCGGGTATTTTCGGTTTTGAACCCGGCGAGGGGGGCATGGATCCATTTGTGTATGAATGGCGCAATGGACGCCCACAGCGTAAACCTATTGAAGAAGCCAAACGCTTGCTGGCCGAAGCGGGTTACCCGAATGGCCGTCAGCCGAACGGCGACCCCTTGGTGTTGCATTACGATACGGCGGCCACCGGCCCGAACAGCAAATCACAGCTTAATTGGTACCGTAAGCAGTTTGCCAAGCTGGGAATTGAGCTGGTGATTCGCGCCACCGATTACAATCGTTTCCAGGACAAAATGCGCACCGGGCAAGGGCAGATGTTTTCCTGGGGTTGGAACGCGGATTACCCCGATCCGGAAAACTTCCTGTTCTTGCTGGATGGCGAGCAGGCCACCGTTAAAAACAAGGGCGCGGGTATCAACTACGCCAATTACGATAATCCGGAATTCAACCGTTTGTTCAAGCAAATCAAAACCATGTCAAACGGGCCGGAGCGTTTAGAATTGATTCGTCAAATGGTGCGCATCGCGCAACAGGACGCGCCTTGGTCTTGGGGCTTCAACCCGAAAAGCTTGGCGCTGTATCACAGTTGGTACCACAATGCCTGGGCGAACCCATTGGCGAATAACACTTTAAAATACAAGCGCTTGGATCCCAAACTTCGAGCGGAAAAACAGATTGAATGGAATCCGCCGGTGTTGTGGCCATTGATTTTGGTGCTGGTCTTGTTACTGGTGTCCATTTACCCGTTGGTACGTGCCTATCAAAAACGGCAAAAAACCGCAATTGAAACGCATGACTCGGGAGGCGCGTAAATGCTGGCTTATATCGTAAGGCGCTTGTTGTTCGCCATTCCGATTCTGATTGGGGTGAACCTGATTACCTTTGCACTGTTTTTCATGGTAAACACGCCGGACGACATGGCACGTACGCACTTGGGCGCCAAACAGACTTCACCGGAGATGATTGAAGCCTGGAAGCAAGACCATGGTTACGACAAGCCGTTGTTCTACAACGAAAAAGCGCCAGGCCTGGGTGTTTTGACCAATACCTTATTTGTTAATGAGTCGGTCAAACTCTTCACGTTTGATTTTGGCCAATCGGATGATGGACGACAGATTTCGGCGGATATTCAGGAGCGTATGTGGCCAAGTCTGGCCATTGCCTTGCCGACCTTCCTCATCGGCTTGGTGACCAATATTTCGTTGGCCTTGTTGATTGTTCTGTTCCGAGGGTCGGTGCTCGACAGCGTGACCATGATGGTGGCAGTGGCGATTATGTCGATTTCCGGACTGTTTTACATCATCGCCGGTCAGGTGTTGTTCAGCAAAATTTGGCACTGGGTGCCGATTTCCGGTTACAGCGAAGGTTGGGATGCTTTCAAGTTTTTGATTCTGCCGGTAGCCATCGGTATCTTTGCCGGGCTGGGTGCCGGTGTGCGTTGGTATCGCAGTATTTTTCTGGAAGAAATCAATAAGGATTACATTCGCACAGCCCGGGCCAAGGGGCTGTCCGAAATTAAAGTGTTGTTCGGCCATTTGTTGCAAAACGGACTCCTGCCGATTCTGACCGGCGTGGTGGTGGTGATTCCGACCTTGTTCATGGGCAGCTTGATTATGGAGTCTTTCTTCGGTATTCCAGGCCTGGGCAGTTATACGATTGACGCCATCAATGCGCAGGATTTCGCCATCGTGAAGTCGATGGTGTTCCTCGGTTCGGTGTTGTATATCATCGGTCTGATTCTGACCGATATTTCCTATACGGTGTTTGACCCGAGAGTGAGGTTGGACGGATGATGGGCATCAGCTTGGAAATGCTTTGGACGGATTACATGATCTGGGGACTGATGTTGGCCTTGCTGGTGTGGGCGCGTTTGATCAGCCGTTCACCACAGGTACGTCAACAATGGTTGCAAATTTTCGAATCGCGTTTGGCAATGATTTCTGCGATTCTGTTGATGGTGTATTTGTTGATTGCTCTGATGGATTCGGTGCATTTCCGCGTTGAAGCGTCGTCCACGCAGTTGTCGGATAATCAAAGTGTGCTGGACACCGCCTTACCGCATTTGGCGAGTGATCAGGAACGCACTTACTCCGCACCGTTTGCGACGACCGAATACAACAAGAGTTTGGAAGTCGGCGACGATGGCCGCGTCGAACAGCGTTACCGTCCCTTGAAGTATGTGGAACCGGTGTCGATTGTTCAGGCCAGCTTGGAAGCCGCTTTGGCCGGATTACTGATCAGTTTGTTGTTGATTTTATTGCACGCCTTGTGGCGCTCACGGGTTCACCGACTGTCGTTACTGGCCTACAGCCGCCAAGTATGGTTTAACCAAACACGTCTGCCTTGGCGGACCGGCTATTTGACACTGATACTGGTGGTTGTCTTTTTGGCTTGGCTCTATCATCTCAGTTTCTTCTATCATGTGTTCGGCACCGACAAGGTGGGCAACGATGTGTTGTACGAATCCTTGAAAAGTATTCGAACCGGCGTGTTGATCGGGGTGCTGACCACTTTGGTGATGTTGCCGTTGTCGTTGATTCTGGGCATCAGCGCGGGTTTGTTCCGCGGCTGGGTGGATGACGTCATCCAATACATTTACACCACCTTGAACTCGATTCCCGGTGTTTTGTTGATTGCCGCCGCCGTCCTGGTGATGCAAGCAATTATGAGCAACAATCCGGAATGGTTCAGCAGCACGGAAGAGCGCGCGGACATTCGATTGCTGTTCCTGATTTTTATTCTTGGCATGACCAGTTGGACCGGACTGTGCCGATTGCTTCGCGCCGAAACCCTGAAAATCAGCCAAGTCGATTACGTCACAGCCTCGAAAGCGTTTGGCGTCAGCCGCTTCCGCATCATCGGCCGTCACATCATGCCGAATGTCATGCACATCGTATTGATCGCGGTGGTGCTGGATTTCAGTGGCCTGGTGTTGGCGGAAGCCGTTTTGTCGTACGTTGGCGTCGGGGTGGACCCGACCATGCACAGTTGGGGAAATATGATCAACCAGGCGCGCTTGGAAATGGCGCGGGAACCGATGGTCTGGTGGTCGCTGTTTTCGGCTTTCTTCTTTATGTTTATCTTGGTGCTGGCCGCCAATTTATTCTCGGATCGGGTGCAGACCGTGCTGGATCCGCGTAATCAGAAATAATGTTAGGATGAATCTATGGCATCACAAGAACCCGTATTGAGCGTTGAGAACCTGGCAATCAAAGCCGGTGACACTTCGCTGGTCAAAAACATCAGCTTTCAGATTCAACCGGGGGAAATTTTCGCGTTGGTCGGGGAATCGGGCAGCGGCAAATCCCTGACCTCATTAGCGATTATGCGTCTGCTGCCGGAAGCACTGGACATCACCGGCGGGCAAATTGTGCTCAACGAAGAAAGTCTGTTCTTGTTGCCGGAAGTGAAAATGCAACGAGTGCGCGGTCAACAGGTGGCGATGATTTTTCAGGAACCGATGACGTCCTTGAACCCGGTGATGAAAGTGGGGGATCAAGTCGCGGAAGCCTTGAAGGTTCATTTAAAAATGAATCGCCAGGCCGCTCGTAAAAAGGTGATCAGCCTGTTTGAGGAAGTCGGCATTCCCGACCCGGAGGCACGTTACGACTGGTATCCGCACCAATTGTCCGGTGGGCAGAAGCAACGCGTAATGATTGCGATGGCGTTGGCTTGTGAGCCGGATTTGTTGATTGCCGATGAACCGACGACCGCTTTGGACGTCACCATTCAAGCCCAGGTGTTGGAGCTGCTGAAACGGTTGCGCGATGAGCGAGGCCTGGCGATTTTATTCATTACCCATGACATGGGCGTGGTCAACGAAATGGCGGACCGCGTGGCGGTGATGAAGCAGGGTGAATTGGTCGAGCAGGCGGATAAAGCGCACTTCTTTGCCAACCCGACCCATCCGTATACCCAAAAACTGCTGGCCGATGCCGTGCCGAAACTGACGTACAAGCCGGTTTCGGAAGCGCGCAGTCTGTTGCGCATCAGCGATTTGAAAGTGCATTTTCCGATTAAAAAAGGCATTTTCCAGCGCACCGTCGGCTATGTGAAAGCGGTGGACGGCGTCAATCTGGCGATTAATCGCGGTGAAACCTTGGCGCTGGTCGGCGAATCCGGCAGTGGCAAGAGTACCATCGGGCAGGCGATTTTACGCTTGGTGGACGCGACGTTTGGCGAAGTGGAGTTTCATACCGAATCGGAAATCGTCGATTTGCTGCCCTTGAATGAACGCCATATGAAGCCGTTTCGCAAACGGGTACAGGTGATTTTTCAGGACCCGTTCTCAGCGCTGAACCCGCGAATGCAGATTCGTGACATTATCCGTGAAGGCATGAATACCTTGAAAGTCGGGCCGAAAACCCCGGCCGAGCAGGATGACCGCATTGATGAATTGTTGGAGCAGGTCGGTTTGTTGCCGGAGCATAAGTTCCGTTACCCGCATGAGTTCTCCGGCGGCCAGCGCCAGCGCATCGGCATTGCTCGTGCCTTGGCGGTGGAGCCGGAGTTGATTATCTGTGACGAGCCGACCAGCGCCTTGGACGTATCGGTAAGAGCGCAGGTATTGGAGCTGTTGAATCGATTGCAGCAGCAATATCACATGTCGTATCTGTTCATTACCCATGACCTATCGATTATTCCCGCCATCGCCCATCAGGTGGCGGTGATGAAAGAAGGGCAGATTGTCGAACAGGGACCGGTGGAAGACATTATGCTGAACCCGCAGCATGATTACACTCGCAAGCTGTTGGATTCCGCGCCGGAGTTGATTAAACAGGCCTTTAATCGTCCGCCAGAGACACCAGCACTTTAATTCAAGCGAGTATGAAAAGTCACCAGGCCTGGCGACTTTTCAGATAAGTGCTTTCACGCTCAATCAGGTTTTGGCCTGACCTTCCAGTTCAGCAATGCATTGCATGGTTTTCAACACCGAATCCGGATTCAAACTGATGGAGTCGATACCCAGTTCAATCAGGAATTCGGCCATTTCCGGATAATCCGACGGCGCCTGACCGCATAGTCCGGAGTGCAGTCCATTGCGCTTAGCTCCTTCAACCGCCCATTTAATCATGGTTTTCACGCCTTCGGCACGTTCGTCGTAACTGTCCGCGACCAAGGCGGAATCCCGATCCACGCCGAGCACCAACTGCGTCAAATCATTCGAGCCGATGGAGATGCCGTCAAAGTAGGGCGCGAAGGCGTCCATTTCAAGTACATTGTTGGGAATCTCGCACATCATGTAGATTTTCAACGCATTTTTATTACGCTTCAAACCATGTTTTTCCATGGTTTCAATCACTTTTTGTGCTTCGACCACGCGCCGTACAAATGGAATCATCACGATGACATTGCTGAAACCCATTTCTTCACGCACGTGTTTGATGGCCTGGCATTCCAGAGCAAAGGCCGGTTCAAACGCCTCGGAAATATAACGCGATGCGCCGCGGTAGCCCAACATGGGGTTTTCTTCATCCGGTTCGAAATATTTTCCGCCCAGCAGGCTGGCGTATTCGTTGGATTTAAAGTCCGACAGGCGGACCACAACCGGTTTCGGGTAGAAGGCGGCGGCGATGGTGCCAATCCCGCTGGCGAGTTTGTCGATGAAAAAGGCTTCGCCGTTATCGTAACCGCTGATGAGCCCGTCGAGTTGTTCGCGAACGGTTTTGGCGGTGACTTTTTCGGGTTGCAACAGGGCGAGCGGATGGGCCTTGACCGATTCGTTGATGATGAACTCCATTCTCGCCAGCCCGACGCCCTGATTCGGGATGAAGCTGGTTTGAAAGGCCAACGCCGGATTGCCGAGGTTGAGCATGATGTCGGTCTTCGGCATATCCAGATCGGACAGGTCGGTTTCATGGATTTCAAAGGGTTGCTTGCCGAGATAGACCTTGCCGGTGTCGCCCTCGGCGCAGGAAACCGTGACTTCCGGGTTGGATTCCAGCTCCTTGGTGGCGTGCGGGCAGCCGACAATGGCCGGAATACCAAGCTCGCGTGCAATAATGGCGGCGTGGCAGGTACGGCCCCCGCGATTAGTGATAATGGCCGACGCGATTTTCATCACCGGTTCCCAATCCGGGGTGGTGATGTCGGTGACGAGGATTTCACCGGCTTTGAATTGATCGATGTAGGCCACGTCCTGAATGACGTGGGCCTGGCCGTGAGCGACTTTGCTGCCGACGGCACGGCCTTCCACCAGGATTTGCGCATCCGGTTCCGGTGAGATTTGATAGGTTTTCAACTGGGTGCCGACCTGTTGCGACGCAACGGTTTCCGGACGTGCCTGGACGATGTAAAGTTGTCCATCATCGCCGTCTTTGGCCCATTCAATGTCCATCGGGCGTTGAGTGCCGATTTTGTCACTGTAATGTTTTTCAATGCGGATGGCGTAATCGGCCAGTTTTAAGACTTCCTCGTCGGTGATGCAGAAAGCCTGGCGTTCGGCGAGAGAGGTGCTGATGTTGTGCACCGGCGACTTATGGGCATCCGCCGCATAAATCATTTTGATTTTCTTGGCGCCAAGGTGGCGACGCAGTACCGTTCGGTAACCTTGTTCAAAGGTTGGTTTATGAACATAAAATTCGTCCGGATCGACAGCCCCTTGGACGACGTTTTCGCCCAGACCGTAAGCGCCGGTAATGAACACCGCATCTTTAAAACCGGTTTCGGTGTCGATCGAGAACATCACCCCGGATGCGGATAAATCGGAGCGCACCATTTTTTGGACACCAATCGACAGTCCGACATCAAAGTGATCGAACCCTTGGTCAATTCGGTAATGGATGGCGCGGTCGGTGAACAAGCTGGCAAAACAGCGTTTACAGGCATCGAGTAGGGCGGTTTCTCCGCTGATATTGAGGTAGGTGTCCTGTTGGCCGGCGAAGCTGGCGGTGGGCAGGTCTTCCGCCGTCGCTGAGCTACGAATGGCCATGGTAATTGGCGTGGTGAAACAATCGCTTAAAAAATGATAAGCGTCGAGAATTTCGTCGATCAACGCTTGTGGCAGATTGGCATGGTAAACCAATTGCCGTGCGGCCTGACCGCGTTCGGCTAAATCGGTTACGCTGGATTCGTCGAGCGGGTCGAGAATGTCGTGAAGCTTGTCCCACAAATCGTTTTCCGTTAAAACGGCTCGATAGGCTTCGGCGGTGACGGCAAAACCGTTTGGTACCGGAACGCCCACTGGGGTCAGGGCTTGAAACATTTCTCCCAGGGAGGCGTTTTTGCCACCCACCAATGGAATATCATCAATTCCAATCTCATCAAAAAAACGAATATAACGCCGCTTTGCCATGATGTTCTCCTAACCCGAATATTTCATAAATTTGCACCGACTTTGCTTGTTCCTTGATTCCACAAGAAATATTTTCTCAGTCGGCCGTAATCACCGATACGACGCTTCTTCGAAAGTTTCCTTGTGAAACCAATGCTCTGCGCAATCTCAGCACAAATTCATGAAACATTCGGCTAAAAAGTTGTATAGTTTGTAAGTGTTAATGCTGTGTAACATCATACGCCCTTCCCAGGCGGATTCAAACCAAAACAAAAACACATCCGGCCGTTTGCACAGCATGCTGTTCCCAGACCAATTGTAACCCGATAATGAGGAGATTTGATCATGAATGCCACCCGAAACTGGTCGCTGCCCGAGCTCAGTATTCCGTTAAAAGCCCTGTTCACCGGTTACATTATGGTGGTGGGGCTGGGGCTGTTGATGGCCGGCGGGCAAATACTGCTGACGCACGGCATGGCGGACGGTAAATTCGGGGTTTCGGTCGATGATATTGTGTACAGCTACTACGGGAATCGAACCGGTTCCAAGCTGGAGTCGAAACTGAATGGTTCGATGAAAGATAAGGCCACGCCGGAAGAACGGATGACATTGATTAAGTGGGCGCGTGACGGGGCCAAGGAGTCGGAATGGGAGCCGATTGTTCAGCCGATCGTGATGCAGAAATGCGCCATGTGTCATGCACACATCAAGTCTCTGCCAAATGTTTCTCAATTCGAGACCATGAAAGACATCGCCAAAGTGGATGAAGGTGCGGACATTACTTCGCTGACACGGGTTTCACACATCCACCTGTTCGGTATTTCGTTTATTTTCTTCTTTGTCGGTTATATCTTCTCGATGGCGGTTGGCTTCAATCGCTGGGTGAAGGCGGTGATTATCTTCATTCCGTTTGCGTTTCTGGTGGTGGACATCGCGTCCTGGTGGCTGACGAAGATGAACCCGCAGTTTGCCTGGTTTGTGATTATCGGCGGCTTTGGTTACAGCATTGCCGCGACGATTATGTTGTTCACGTCTTTGTACCAGATGTGGGTGATGCCGTGGCTGGCCGCGCGTAAAACCCCGTCAGCGTAATCATCGGAAATGCCTTTTGAAAAGGCGAAACGACAGTTAAATTGATTGAATTGCAAAAACGCCCAGGCCTGGGCGTTTTTCAGTTTTAGAGCTTTTGCAGAGAGTCGGTCGTGGAATCGTCTTGCAAATCTTTCAGGAGTTCGGCGGCGATCGTCTGGCTGGTCGGAATGGTCTCCGGGTTCTCACTCGGGAACTGACGGCTGCGCGTATTGGACTGAAAGGCACCGAGTTTGGCGCTGTAAAAGCGCACGGAGCTTTTCTGGTTTTCGAGCGCCACGGTTTTCATAAGCTGTTCCAGCCCGGCTTTGGCCACACCGTAAGCGCCGTAATAGGCCGGGTTGGTTTCCAGGTTTCCATCCAATATCGCAATCAATTGCCCGGCGTTCGCGGCACGTAATAAAGGCAGCGTTTGCTGAATGAGATGGAAATTGGCATTCAAATTGGTGTGCAGCACTTCGTACCATTGGGTGTAATCGAAATACTCAACCGGCGTAAAGGCTGGTAGGGTCGCGGCATTCAAAAACACGCCGTCAAGATGGCCGTATTCATTTTCCAGCGTGGTTCTCAGTTGCCCGTAATGCTCGATGTTGGCGCCGAGCAAATCCATTGGAAACAAAGCCGGTTCCGCTTGGTAGTCATCGGAGTCGACAAGGGTGTCATAAAGGTGATTCAAGCCTTTCAGGTTTTTATCCAATAAAATCAATTGGTTGTTGTCGTGTGCTAAGGCCAGTGCGAGGCTGCGCCCCAAGCCTTCCGCGGCACCGGTAATCAAATAAATGCTCATAATGTCTCTTGAATGAAGTGAGTGATTTCAATCGGGGTTTCAAAGAAGTAGTCGGCGGGCCACGCGGTTTCGGACGCGGCTTCCGGCAAATAACCGAACATGGCGGCCCCGGTTTGCATCCCGGCGTTGATACCGGCTTCAATGTCTCTTGGGTGGTCGCCGAGGTAAATGCATTCATCGGCGGTAACACCGCACTGTTGTGCGGCTAATAACAGCGGTTCCGGGTGCGGCTTGCGCACACTTAAGGTGTCGCCACAAACAATGCTGGCTGGTTCGGATGGAAACGAGATGTTCGCCAACAACTTTTCCGTCAACCAAGTGGGCTTGTTGGTGACAATCCCCCAGGGAATATTGCGTTCGGCAATTTCCGCCAGGCCAGCTTCCAGCCCCGGGAAAAGGCGTGTATGCATGTCGATGTGTTTGAAATACACATCCAAGAAAAACTGACGTTTGCTTTCCAGTTCCTCGCCTTCCAAGCCGGGAAACGCCAGCTGTGTCATCGCCAGTCCGCCTTGAGAAACGGTTTTGCGAATGTCTTGATAATGCAAAGGGTCCTGGCCGTAATGGCGACAGGTGTGGTTCAGCGCGTAGGCAAAATCGTAGGAAGTGTCGAGCAGGGTGCCGTCCAAGTCAAAAAGCACACATTGAATGGTCATAAGGGTTATCTCTTCTAAATCGGTAACAGACGGGGTTAAACGGGTTTCTGGTAGGCCACCAGATAGTTGACGTCCAGCTTTTCGCTCAGGCCATAACGTTTCAGGAGCGGGTTGAATTCAATGCCGGCACCGTCTTTCAGAATCAAGCCGGCTTGACGCGCCATGGCATCCAGTTCAGACGGTTGAATGAATTTTTCGTGTGTATGAGTGCCTTTTGGAACCAAATCCAGCAATTGTTCCGCCGCGAAAATCGCCAACAGGTAGGATTTGTAATTGCGGTTCAGGGTGGAAAAGAACACCCATCCGCCCGGCTTCACGGCTTTTGCGGCCGCTTCGATGATGGCCGCGGGTTGTGGCACGTGTTCCAGCATTTCCATGCAGGTGACGATGTCGTAATGTTCTGAGTGTTCAGCGGCGTGGTCTTCAGCCGCTTCCAAACGGTAATCGACCTTGACGCCGGAGTCCAAGCCGTGCAACTTGGCGACAGTTAAAACTTCTTCGGCCAAATCGATGCCAGTGACTTGGCCGCCGGCCTTGGCCATGGCTTCGGATAAAATGCCGCCGCCGCAACCGATGTCGAGCACGGTTTGACCTTCAATCGGTAGAAACTGCTCGATAAAGGTCAAGCGGAAGGGGTTGATTTTATGCAAAGCGCCGAACTCACCGGATTCATCCCACCAGGTGTTGGCCAGTTGGTTGAAGTTATTCAGTTCGGCTTGATCGGCATTGTTGTGCTGCGTTTGGGACTTCGACATCAGTTCAAAATTTCCTCAAAGCTTTCTGGTGATTAGCAAATTGCTCGTGATTATAGCAACTACTTGGGTTTTTATGTGACTTAATCCGGGCCGGAGTTTCTGTGATTGAAAATTTAAATCCCCCGATAAAGTGAGCCTTAAAATGTCATGAAAACCTTGATAAATGGCTGGAAAAGGCCAAGGGGACTTCATTTGTCTTCAGGACGCATAAAACCTAGTGGAAAGGCCTGTTTTTGGGTTATAATGCTTAGTTAATGTCAACTAAAAAGAAAACTGTGATTCTATGTCAGATTTTGCAAGAGAAATTCTTCCGATCTCATTAGAAGATGAGATGAAACAATCTTATCTCAGCTACGCAATGAGTGTTATTGTTGGGCGAGCCTTGCCGGATGTTCGAGACGGTTTGAAGCCGGTTCACCGTCGCGTGCTTTATGCGATGAACGAACTCGGGAACTCCTGGAACAAGCCTTACAAAAAATCGGCACGTATCGTCGGTGACGTAATTGGTAAATACCACCCGCACGGCGATACGGCGGTGTACGACACCATTGTACGTATGGCGCAACCCTTCTCATTACGCTACATGCTGGTGGACGGACAGGGGAATTTCGGTTCGATCGATGGTGACGCGCCGGCTGCGATGCGTTACACCGAAGTTCGAATGGCCAAAATCGCACATGAATTACTGGCGGATTTGGAAAAGGAAACCGTTGACTTTACGCCAAACTACGACGGTTCCGAAACCGAACCGGATGTTTTGCCAACGCGTGTACCGAACTTGCTGGTGAACGGTTCTTCCGGTATTGCCGTGGGGATGGCGACCAATATCCCGCCGCACAACCTGAATGAAACCATCAATGCCTGTGTGGCCTTGATTGACAACCCCGAATTGGATATCCCGGGCTTGATGGAGCACCTACCGGGGCCGGATTTCCCAACCTACGGCATTATCAACGGCACCAAAGGGATTCGCGAAGCCTATGAAACCGGTCGTGGTCGTGTGCAAATGCGTGCTAAGACCAGCGTCGAAACCGATAAAAGTGGTAAAGCGTCCATTATCGTTCATGAGATTCCGTATCAGGTCAATAAAGCCAAGCTGATTGAGCGCATTGCCGAGTTGGTCAAAGAGAAAAAAATTGACGGCATTACCGCTTTGCGAGACGAGTCCGATAAGGATGGGATGCGCATTGTGATTGAGGTGCGTCGTGGCGAAGTGCCGGAAGTGCTGATTAATAACCTCTATAAGCAAACCGCGTTGCAAACCGTCTTCGGCATTAATATGGTGGCCTTGATGGACGGGCAGCCGAAGCTGTTGAACCTGAAAGATGTGCTGGAAGCTTTCATTCGCCATCGCCGTGAAGTGGTGACGCGTCGTACGATTTTTGATCTGCGCAAAGCCCGTGAAAAAGCCCATATATTGGAAGGCTTGGCGCTGGCGTTGAACAATATCGATGAAATGATCGAGTTGATTAAGGCGTCACCAAGTCCGTCGGTCGCGAAAGAGCGTATGTTGGAGCGCGACTGGCCAATCGGTAATGTCGGGCAGCTACTGGATCGCGTCGAAATGGACGATGTGCGCCCGGAAGATTTGCCGGCTGGCTTTGGCGCCGAGGGTGATATTTATAAATTGTCACCGGCTCAGGCACAAGCCATTCTGGAAATGCGCTTACACCGTTTAACCGGTTTGGAACAGGACAAAATCCTAAACGAATACCGCGAGCTGATTGCAAAAATCGCCGAGTTCCTGGAAATTCTTCGCAACCCGGATCGTTTGACCGAAGTGGTGCGTGAAGAATTGCTGGAAGTGGTCGAAAACTTCGGCGACGAACGTCGTACCGAAATCGACCACTCATACCAGGAAATCGATGCCGAGGATTTGATCGCGGTGGAAGAACGAATCGTCACCTTGTCGCAAGACGGTTACATCAAAACTCAGCCGCTATCCGATTATCAAGCACAACGTCGTGGTGGGCGCGGTAAGTCCGCCACCCAGATGAAAGAAGACGATCAGGTCGGTAAGATTCTGGTGGCGAGCACTCATGACATGTTGTTGTGCTTCTCTAACCGCGGCAAGCTTTACTGGCAGAAAACCTGGCAGTTACCGTTGGCCAGCCGTGGTTCCAAAGGCAAACCCATTGTGAATGTGTTGCCATTGGAAGATGGTGAATACATTACTTCTGTTTTACCTGTCAGCGAATTCTCCGATGGCTATTATGTCTTTATGGCGACCAAGAAATCGACCGTGAAGCGTGTAGCGCTGGCCGACTTTTCACGTCCAAGAGCCAACGGTATTATCGCCGTTGATTTATTGGATGACGATGAATTGGTCGGCACCGCCATTACCGACGGTGAACAGGACATTATGTTGTTCAGCAACATCGGTAAAGCGATTCGTTTCGACGAAAACGATGTACGTGTCATGGGGCGTCAAGCGCGCGGTGTGCGCGGCATGAAACTGAAAGACGACATGTCGATTATCAGCATGCAGGTGGCCCGTAAAGACACCCTGATTTTGACCGCAACCGAGCATGGGTACGGTAAATGCACGCCGGTGGACGATTACTCCACGATCAACCGCGGCGGGCAAGGGGTGATTTCCATTAAAACGTCTGACCGTAACGGTAACGTGGTGTCGTCGGTCGCGGTCACACCGGAACAGGAAGTGGTGTTGATCACCAATAAAGGGACTTTGGTGCGCACACGCGTTTCCGAAATCTCCGTTGTGGGGCGTAATACTCAAGGCGTCAAACTGATTAACGTCGGCAAAGGCGAAGTCGTGGTCGGCTTGGCGGTGGTCGATGTTCAGGAAGAAGAATTGCTGGAAGCCATTGACGGGGCGGACGACGCTTCTACCGAGAATGCAGTGCCTGAATCGGATGCTGGAGAGGAATCCACAACGGAATAACGTTCACATAAGGGCTTGATTCTCAGGCCCGATTCCAAGTTCAAATAATAAAGAGACACAATGAGAGCATTTAATTTTAGTGCCGGCCCTGCCATGTTGCCGGAAGCGGTTATGCGCAAAGCGCAAGCGGAATTTTTAAATTGGAATAATACCGGTATGTCGGTGATGGAAATGAGTCACCGCAGCAAGGAATTCATGGAAGTGGCGCACCATATGGAAGCCACTCTACGTGAAATTATGGGTGTTCCAAGCAATTACAAAGTGTTATTCGTGCACGGCGGTGCTTCCTTGCAATTTGCCGGGGTTCCAATGAATTTGACGGAAGCGAATGATGTGGTCGATTACGTCAATACCGGTGTCTGGTCACAAAAAGCCATTAAAGAAGCGGCCCGTTATGTCAATGTGAACGAAGTGGCAAAAGCTGAAAACACCATTCCGTCGCCTGAAACGTGGCGTTTGTCTCCTGAAGCCAAGTATTTGCACATCTGCCAAAACGAAACCATTACCGGTGTGGAATATCAATCCGCACCCATCAGCGACAAGCCCATCATTTCAGACTTTTCATCTACGGTTCTTTCCCGTCCAATCAATGTCTCCGATTACGGTGTTATTTATGCCGGTGCGCAAAAAAACATCGGTCCGGCAGGTCTGGCCATTATTGTGGTTCGTGAGGACTTGATCGGTCAGGCACGTTCCGATACACCCAACCTGATGAACTGGCAAACCTATAACGATAACGGTTCCATGTTCAATACGCCGGCGACCTTCTCTTGGTATTTGGCCGGGTTGGTATTCGACTGGATTAAAGAGCAGGGTGGCGTTGAAGCGATTGGTGAAGTGAATCAACGTAAAGCGAAGAAATTGTACGATTTGATTGACGCATCGAACTTCTACTATAACGAAGTGGACCCGTCGGTGCGCTCTTGGATGAATGTGACTTTCAAGCTGAAAAACTCGGACTTGGACGCGGCGTTCCTGGAAGAATCGAAGGCGGCCGGCCTGCTGAGTTTGAAAGGGCATAAAGCCTACGGCGGTATGCGCGCCAGCATCTATAACGCCATGCCGGAAGAAGGCGTGGATGCTTTGGTCCAGTTTATGAAAAATTTCGAAGCGAAATACGCCTGATAATGGCCAGCCCTGAGTAGAACGACAGAACTTTATGATTGACGAAACAGAAAAACAACAACTCAACGAGATTCGAGAAGAAATCGACCAAATCGATGCCGATATTCAGGCATTGATTTCACGGCGCGCCGATTGCGCACAAAAAGTGGCGGACATCAAAACCAAAGGCGGCCAGGTCGAGGCGGTTTTTTACCGTCCTGAGCGTGAAGCACAGGTTTTAAGAGCCGTCAAAGAGCGCAATAAAAGCTTGATTCCGGATGATGAAATGGCCCGACTGTTTCGAGAAATTATGTCGGTTTGTCTGGCGTTGGAGCAACCGATTAAGGTCGCCTATCTCGGCCCGGAAGGCAGTTTTACGCACGCCGGCGTGATTAAGCAGTTTGGCTCTTCTGTTCATCCTTTAGCGGTTTCGTCGATTGAAGAAGTGTTTGAAATCGTTGAAAAAGGCGAAGCCAATTACGGTTTAGTGCCGGTTGAAAACTCCACCGAAGGAGTGGTGAAGCAAACGCAAAACGAGCTGGTGACCACGCCCTTGAAGGTTTCCGGGGAAGTGGGGTTGGAAATCCATCACTGCCTGCTGTCACAACAAAATTCGTTGGACGGTATCGAAAAAATCGTTGCGCACCCGCAGGCGCTCGGTCAATGTGAAGAGTGGTTGAAAAACAACGCCCCGCGCATTGCGTTGGAACCGGTGGAATCCAATGCGCTGGCGGCGCAAATGGCACAACAGGACGCTCGCCTGGGAGCCATAGCTTCTGAAGCGGCGGCTCAACTGTATTCGTTACAAGTGCTGGAAACGCATATTGAAGATCGCAAAGATAACACGACCAAGTTTTGGGTCATCGGTTCCGAAACCACCGAACCGAGCGGTGAAGATAAAACCGCTCTGGTGTTGGCCATGCCGAATAAAGCGGGGTCTTTGCTGGATGTCCTGTCCAGTTTTGCGGGACGAAATATCAGTATGACGCGCATTGTGTCCATTCCATCGACCGAAACCAAATGGGACTATTTGTTTTTTATTGATGTCGACGGTCACCAAAAGGATTCTAATCTGGCCGAAGCGATTCAGGAAGTTCAGCAAAAAGCCAGTTTCTGTAAAATTTTGGGGTCTTTTCCGGTTTCTCCGTTGAACTAAAGTAAGCGATTGTATATGTCCTCCACGCCTTTGTTTTCCGATCAAGTCTTGCCTCACGTCAACAGCATTGATGTGTATCAGCCAGGTAAGCCGATTTCCGAATTGCAGCGCGAGCATAACCTGTTTCGCATTTCCAAACTGGCCTCCAACGAAAACCCGCTGGGCAGCAGCCCGAAAGTAGTGAAAGCGATTCAATCGGAATTGATGAACCTGGGGCGCTATCCGGATGGCAATAACTATTACCTGAAACAGGCTCTGGCGGATTTTTTGCAGCGCGACGTTTCGCAAATCGCACTGGGCAACGGTTCCAACGAGTTGCTGGAAATGGCGGCGAGAGCATTCGCCGGGCCGGGCGATGAAATCGTTTATTCGCAATACGGGTTTGCGGTGTATGCCATCAGCGCTCAGGTGGTCGGTGCCACGGGTGTCGAAGTCCCGGCAAAAGACTGGGGGCATGACTTGGAAGCGATGGCCGAAGCGATTACCGAGCGAACCAAACTGATTTACTTGGCCAACCCGAATAACCCGACGGGGACTTTTTTTGGCGAAACCGAATGGGAAGATTTCATCCGGAAGGTGCCGAAAAATGTCATCGTGGTGTTGGATGAAGCCTATACCGAATACGTCACCGATCCCGACTATGCCGACGGTTTGGATTATTTAGACGATTACCCGAACTTGCTGGTCTCGCGTACGTTTTCCAAAGCCTATGGTTTAGCCGCTTTGCGCGTGGGTTATATGGTTGGGCACCCGGAAATCATTGGTTACATTAACCGCATTCGTGAACCCTTTAACATCAACCATTTGGCGCAAGTGGCCGCGCAAACCGCCTTGACGGACCAGGCCTTTGTCCAAAAAACAGTGACGCTCAACCAGCAGGGCATGACGAGCCTGACTCGCTTTTTCGAGGATATGGACCTGGAATACATTCCTTCGCAAGGCAACTTTATTTGTGTTCGATTGGGTGAGCAAGCGCCGACCGTCAATCAAGCATTGTTGGAAGAGGGCGTTATTGTGCGCCCGGTGGCCAAACAAGGACCTTTTGCCGAATTCTTGCGAGTGTCGATCGGTCTTCAAAAAGAAAACAGTCACTTTATGGACGCTTTGCGCAAGATTTTAAATCGTTCGGCCGGGTAACCCTGGCGTCTTGGGGCGACAACGGATAAATAACTAGATGAAACAATGGAATAAAATCACGATTATCGGGGTCGGACTCATCGGCGGTTCCCTGGCCAAGGCTCTCAAAAAAGCAGGCCTGGTCAAAACTGTGATGGGGTACGGTTCACGCGAAGAAAATCTGCAAAAAGCTCAACAACTGGGTGTGATCGACGACTATTCGCTGTCGTTGGAAAAGGCGGTTCAAAACGCCGATTTGGTCGTGTTGGCGGTGCCGTTAGGCGCCATGGAATCCGTTTTAAAAGCGATGGCACCTTACTTAACGGACAACACGATTGTGACCGATGTTGGCAGTGCAAAAACATCGGTATTAAAAGCGGTAGAGTCGGCCTTTGGCCAGCTTCCCAAACGCTTTGTGGCCGGGCACCCGATTGCCGGAAAAGAAAAAAGTGGCGTTGAAGCGGCCTGTGAAGACCTATTTGTTGATCATCGGGTTATTTTGACGCCGACGACGGAAACCGATAAAACCGCTTTGGCGGCCTTAACCGAGCTTTGGCAGGCGACAGGTGCCTGCGTATCGGAAATGACACCGGAATTTCATGATGAAGTGTTTGCCGCCACCAGCCATTTGCCACACCTGTTAGCATTCGGGCTGGTGAACCTGCTGAATGAACACGAAGAGTTGGGCAATGTGTTTCAGTATACGGCCGGTGGCTTCCGCGATTTTACTCGCATCGCCTCCAGTGATGCGGTGATGTGGCGCGACATTGCCTTGACGAACCGTGACGCCATCGTCAAGTGGTTGAAGCATTATCAAACCGAAATTCAGGCCTTGACCGACTTAGTCGATTCCGGCGACGGTCAAGGTATTCACGATTATTTTGCTCAAGCAAAACAGGCGCGAGACGAGCACATCGTTAAACCGAATGGCGCCGAAAATAAACATTAAGATGGCTCGAGAGGCAAATGATTTAAAGTCATTGCCGCTCTCGTAACCTTAGGAAAATTGATTATGTCAGAAAACATCCAATTCAAAGTCCGACCGGGCGGCAAAATTCACGGGCGTATCCGTGTTCCCGGCGATAAGTCGGTTTCTCACCGCAGCATTATGCTTGGCGCCATTGCCGATGGCACCACGCATATCAGCGGTTTTTTGGAAGGTGAAGACAGTTTGGCGACTTTGAAAGCGTTTCAAGCAATGGGCGTTGAGATTGAAGGCCCTGATAATGGGCGTGTCACCGTTCACGGTGTTGGTCTGAAGGGCTTAAAAGCACCGTCTCATCCGTTGGATATGGGCAATTCCGGGACGGCGATGCGTTTGATGGCCGGGATTTTGGCCGGCCAGGATTTTGACTGTGAACTGGTTGGGGATGCTTCTTTGTCCAAACGCCCGATGAAACGGGTAACCGATCCTCTGACAGCCATGGGTGCTGAAATTGAAACCCAAACCGGCGGGACGCCACCACTGAAAATCAAACGCGGCGGCCAGTTGAAGGCCATTGATTATGTGCTGCCGATGGCGAGTGCACAGGTGAAATCCTGTGTTCTGCTGGCGGGGCTTTATGCAGAAGGGCAGACCGCGGTTGAGGAGCCGGCGCCGACCCGAGATCATACCGAGCGGATGTTGCGCGGTTTCGGTTACGATGTCGCGTCCGAAAAACTGGACGATATGCGAACGCGTGTGTCGTTAACGGGTGGGCAAACCTTAACCGCTTCCGATATCGACGTGCCGTCGGACATTTCCTCGGCCGCGTTCTTTATGGTCGCGGCCGCCATTGCCGACGAAGCCGATTTGCTCATCGAGCATGTTGGAATCAACCCGACACGTACCGGTGTGTTGGATATTCTGAAACTGATGGGCGCCGACATCACGTTGGAAAATGAAGCCACTGTTGGTGGCGAACCGGTCGCGGACATTCGAATCCGTTCATCGAAATTGAAGGGGATCGACATTCCACCGCATTTGGTTCCTTTGGCGATTGATGAATTCCCGGTATTGTTTGTCGCCGCTTCGGCGGCGGAAGGGCGTACGGTTTTAACCGGAGCCGAAGAGCTGCGCGTCAAGGAATCCGACCGCATTCAGGTCATGGCGGATGCTTTAACGGCCCTCGGCATCCAAGCGACGCCAACCGAAGACGGTATGATTATTGAAGGCGGCACCCAGTCGCCTCAGTCGGGGGCTATTTTGAGTCACCACGATCACCGTATTTCGATGGCCGCGACGGTTGCCGGGTTGCGAGCTGTCGACGAAGTGGTGGTGGATGACTGTGCGAATGTGAATACATCCTTTCCATCGTTTATTGAATTAATTAATCAGGTCGGCATGCACGTCATTGCTGAGGAGGCTTAATATGGAAACCACAAACGCCATTGTCACCATTGATGGACCAAGCGGTGTCGGGAAGGGCACGCTGGCACAATACCTGTGCTGCAAAACCGGGTTTCACTTGCTGGACAGTGGTGCCATTTACCGTAGCTTAGCTTACGGTGTTTTGAAAACGAACTTGGCACTGGACGATTTACCAGGCCTGGTTAAATTGGCGGAAAACCTGCCGGTGACGTTTGTTGAAACCAGCATTCTGTATCAAGGCGAAGACATTACGTCTAGCGTTCGCACGGAAGAAGTGGCGGCCACGGCATCCAAAGTCGCCGCGATTCCCGAAGTGCGTGCCGCATTATTGAAGCGTCAAAAAGATTATGCGCAAGCCCCAGGCTTGATTGCCGATGGCCGTGACATGGGCACCGTGGTCTTTCCCGATGCGCCGGTTAAGTTGTTTTTAACGGCCTCGGCAGAAGAAAGAGCAAAAAGGCGTGTTAAACAGTTGAAAAATCAAGGGGTTGATGTTAATATTCGCCAAATAACTCAAGACATTATGGAAAGAGACGAGCGCGACCGCACTCGGAAGACCTCTCCATTGGTTCCGGCAGACGATGCGTTGGAAATCGATACAACCGATTTAAGCATTGAAGACGTCTGCAAATTGGCGATGGATCAATTATGGAAACATGGGTTAATCAAGTAAGTTTGTATTTGTTTTGCTAACTTATTGAATTAAAAGATTTTATTAAAATCCTCGTTCGGTTGACGAATGGGGATTTTGTTTTTTGACGATTTGTTGACTTGTTGGGATGTCGGCAATATTAATAACGGACCCGTTAACTTTCTGGAAACCCCAATACGACAGAAGTGAGCGGCTAAGAAAATTTGGTAAATTATCCATGAGTGAATTATCTTTCGCTGAATTATTTGAGCAGTCTTTGCAAGAAGACAAATTCCAAACCGGTTCTTTGATTATCGGTAAAGTTGTTGGTATCGATAAAGAAACCGTTTTGGTTGACGCAGGTATGAAATCTGAGTCAGCGATTCCTAAGAGCCAATTTGAAAATGCCAACGGTGAGTTGGAAGTGGCTGTTGGTGATGACGTTGAAGTCTATCTTGAGACTTTGGAAGACGGTTTCGGTGAAACACGTCTTTCTCGCGAAAAAGCGAAACGTGCTAAGACTTGGGATCGTTTGGAAGCGGCTCTTGAAGATAGCGAAACCGTTACCGGTACGGTTACTGGTAAAGTTAAAGGTGGTCTTACAGTTGATGTTGAAGGTGTTCGAGGATTCCTTCCAGGTTCACTTGTGGATGTCCGCCCAATTCGCGACTTCGGCTTCTTGGAAGGGAAAGAAGTTGAATTGAAACTGGTCAAGCTTGACCGTAAACGTAACAACGTTGTTGTTTCTCGTCGCGCCGTTATTGAAGCTGAAAACTCTGTTGAGCGTGAAGCACTTCTGGCCAATATGGAAGAAGGTTCTGTATTGAGCGGTATCGTTAAGAACTTGACTGACTACGGTGCGTTCATCGACCTAGGTGGTATTGACGGTCTATTGCACATCACGGACATGGCTTGGCGTCGTGTTAACCATCCTTCAGAAGTCATCCAAGTCGGTGATGAGATTGAAGTGAAGGTATTGAAGTTCGACCGTGAGAAGAACCGTGTATCTCTAGGCATGAAACAACTGCAAGAAGATCCATGGACCGATATGGTTGCTCGTTACCCAATTGGTTCCGAAATCATGGGGAAAGTGGCGAACATTACCGATTACGGTGCCTTTATTGAAATCGAAGACGGTATCGAAGGTTTGGTTCACACATCTGAGCTGGATTGGACGAACCGTAACATCCACCCATCGAAAGTGGTTCACTTGGGTGAAGAAGTTAAAGTTAAGATTTTGGATGTCGACCAAGAACGTCGTCGTATCTCCTTGTCCATCAAGCAGTGCACGGTTAACCCTTGGGAAGCCTTCTCTGCAACGCATGCGAAAGGCGACAAAATCACTGGTAGCATCAAGTCTATTACCGATTTCGGTATCTTCATTGGCTTGGAAGGCAACATCGATGGTTTGGTTCACTTGACAGACATTTCTTGGTCTCAGTCTGGTGAAGAAGCGGTTCGCGAATTCAAAAAAGGCGACGAGCTTGAAACGGTTATCCTGTCTATCGATCCAGATCGTGAACGTATCTCTCTTGGCCTGAAACAGCTAGAGCAAGACCCATTCGGTGAGTTCGTTGCTGAGAACGGTAAGAACAGCATTGTAAACGGTACTGTTAAGTCTGTTGACGAAAAAGGTGCTGTTATCGATCTAGCAGAAGAAGTGGAAGGTTACCTTCGTGCTTCCGAGCTGGAAGAAGACACGCGTGATGCGAGCTCTGTCTTGAAAGTCGGTGATTCCGTAGAAGCGAAAATTACCAATGTGGATCGTAAGAACCGCAACGTTTCGCTATCGGTTAAAGCGAAAGCGGCTCAAGAAGAAGCGAACGCTGTTAAAGACTATTCTGCAAACCAGCCTCAAGCCCAAAATACTCTGGGTGATTTGCTAAAAGGTCAACTTTCTTCTGAAGAGTAATTGTTGTAAGGTTCGGACGCTTTGCGCCTGAGTCGACCTTTTTGAATCCGGTCGTGTGTCTTGTGTACGCCGACCGGACAACGATTCATTTCTAATGAATGAAGAAAGAGACAAATTACAATGACGAAGTCAGAATTAATTGAATTGATAGCCCGGAAGCAGACTCAGTTTAGTCAAAAGGATGTGGAACTGGCGATCAACCAAATCTTAGACTCGATGATAGACACTTTATCAGAAGGCGACAGAATTGAAATTCGTGGCTTTGGAAGTTTCAGTCTTCATCACCGAAAAGCACGCATGGGCCGAAACCCGAAAACGGGAGAGAAAGTCCAGCTAACTGAAAAACGTGTGCCGCACTTCAAGCCGGGTAAATCCTTGCGGGATCGTGTGGATGAGTCAAAGGATTTTACCGATATTATCGGTTAATATCATTTCAACTCAATTATGAAAAGGTTACAATATTGAAAAAATATTGTGGCCTTTTTTTATGTCTCGAATCATCTCACTGATTATTACGCTGTTATTCCTGTCTGCCGGACTCATTTTAGGGGTGCTCAACCCAGCCATCGTCCCATTCGATGTTTTTTGGACGCAAATCGAAATTCCGCTCTCGTTATTATTGGCCATTGCCGTGGTTGTCGGTATGTTGTTAGCTGGCTTTTACGCCTTTTCACAGTTAATTAAGTTAAAGTGGGAACTGAGACGCTCTGAAAAAAACAATAAAAAACAAATGGATGAAATCATTCGTTTGAAAAAAGACATTCTCGATTTGCAGAAAAAACAACCGGAAAGCACGGATGTAGCATCCTCTCTTGAAGTGACTTCCAAGTCTTGAATAAAAAGCCCGCCTTACCTTTTACGTTATTTTGATTTACGAGTAATTTATGACAGATATCATTTCTTCCGACCCAAAAGTCGTGGTCGCGTTAGACTTTCCGAAAGAATCCCTAGCCCTTGCATTCGTCGAACAGTTGGAGCCAAGTTTGTGCCGACTGAAAGTGGGAAAAGAATTGTTCGCCATCGGCGGCCCTCAATTGGTGGAAAAGCTCGTCGGCAAAGGCTTTGATGTCTTTTTGGATTTGAAATACCATGATATTCCCAATACCGTGGCGATGGCCTGTAAAGCCGCGGCTGATTTAGGTGTTTGGATGCTGAATGTGCATGCCTTGGGCGGACGTCGCATGATGGAGGCCGCTAAAGAAGCGGTGATGCAATGTGAGCAACCACCGTTATTAATTGGTGTCACCGTTTTGACCAGCATGGAACAGTCGGATTTGGCGGAAATCGGGTTGCCCGGCACGCCGAAGGAAAACGTATTGCGCCTGGCAGGCCTGGCTAAATCATCCGGTTTGGACGGGGTGGTGTGTTCGGCACAAGAAGCCCGCGCCATTCGCAGTGAACTGGGAGACGATTTCTGTTTGGTCACGCCGGGGATTCGTCCGGCCGACAGCGCCAATGATGATCAGCGCCGAATTATGACACCGTCTCAAGCCATTGAAGCCGGTTCCAGTTATTTGGTGGTTGGCCGCCCGATTACGCAAGCCGATGATCCGGTGGCGGTTTTGAAGTCCATTAACGAGTCCATTCGATAAACTGTTCTTTTCAACGGCCGGTTCTATGCTTTATAAACCGGCAACTCCAACCGAAATTCCACGCCGTAAGGTTCGCCGCTGGCATCGTAGAGGTTATTGGCTTCCACATTCCCTTTGTGAAAGTCGGTAATCAGCTTAACAATAAACAAGCCTAGCCCCAGGTGCGTTTGGTTGTCTGCATTGACTTCTCGAATCGACATCATGCCGTCGAAAATTTGTTTTTCATAACCGTTTGGTAAGGGCGGCCCGGAATTCTGGACCGAAATGACAATGTCCTTATCACTTTGGTGAGCGGAGATGCGGATGGGTGTTTGGTGATCGTTAAAGTCTTTGGCGTTACTGATGAGCTTATCCATCATCTGCTCAATCATAAAGCCATCTCCCAGCAGCAGGGTGTTATGTTTCAAACGGTAATCGACTTCTATTTCACTGGCATCGTTGGTTTCGCGAATGCTGTCGAGATAATGTTGCAGCATTTCGCCAATATCAAAGGCTTCCGGTGTTTGCGAGTGCAAACTGTCTTCAATACTGGAAGCCTCCGATAGCGAAGCAATGATTTGTTTAAGTTGTTCCAACGCGTGTTTCGAATAGTGAACCTGTTTGTGCTCCACATCCTTTTCCAACAGTGATAGGGACATCGACAACCGGTTTAATGGGTTATGGATTTCGTGGCGAAGTGTACGCGGTAACTGTTTCAGGTAACGCTCATAGGACGACAGCTGGGTGAGCATTTCGTAAATATGGTGGCGTAAATCGGACAGTTCGTCGTGATAACCTCGGATGCGCGTATCCGGAAAGGAAAGCTGGTTGACCTTTCCGTAAGTATCAAAGGTGTTGCTGACGTCCTTGTCCAAACGAACAATTCGGTTCGAAAGCGATGCGGTATAAAAGATCGCGCCGAGAATTACTAATAAAAACACCAGGCCACCGATACCGATTAAACGGTAGAAGTAGTTCAAGGAATCCGATAACAAACTGTCCATGGTTTGTTCGAGAACGGCGGCCCCGATGATTTTGTTTTGCAGGCGCAAAGGCGTCGCCGACATCAAGGAAATTGGTTGATTATCGCGATTCATGCGGTACTGTTGAAAGGTTCGCCCATTGATGGCTTGACGAATCAGCGCGATTTCCGGGGTTTTGCTTTGCGGATACGGATAGGGCAGCGTATACGGAATAATGGTTGAGAACGTCTTAATCAAAAAGTGCCCCAATAGGCTGAAAGGGTCACGGTTTTTTTGCGCGCTTTCGTCGTAGTTCGGTAGGCGCCCGACCACATATGTGGCCTGGCCGAATTCATTGACAATCCACAGCACGGATTTTTCGAGGTTTAAATGCGCCAGTTGGCTGGTGGGGTTGCCGGCTTGAATCTGCAATGCCCAGAGATCGGTACGATTTTCCAGAATATAGGATAAGTTGACAACCGTTTGCTGTTGGATAATGGCTTGGTTTTTCAACAATAAACGGTGCAAATCCACCGCAAATTTATAAGCCAGGAATGGCAATATTGTTAGCAATAACAATAAGATAAAAAATCTTGTTCGAATGGAGAGACGCAGTTGAAAGGGGGGCTTGTTTTGCATATCAATCCGTTATCCCATCTCTCCAAAATGCCCAGGCCTGGCTATTTTTCATACCAGCTGTAACCACGCCCATATTCATTGTGAATCATATTAAATGTCGGGTCGATTTTTTTGAACGCCGAGCGAATACGACAAATATGGGTATTAATGGTATTGCGCTCCACAACGCCTTGCGTCGATTCCTGCAAATTATCATAAGTGACCACACCGCGTTCACCGGTCAACGCAAACTGCTTCAACATCTCAAATTCGGTAGCGGTTAAATCCAGAGCTTTGTCTTTCCAGTAAGCTTTGAATTCTTCATTGGCCAATCGTAGACCGTCGATCACCGATTTTTCGACTTTATCCGGCGTAGGCGCCGTGCCGGTGATGCGTAATAGATTTTTAACCTTAGCGGTTAAAACACTCAAGCTAATGGGTTTGGGCAAATAATCAATCGCGCCCAGGGCATGGCCGGTGTAGATATCGAACTCAGACTGGCGTTCCGATAAGAAGATCACCGGAATGGCTCGTTCATAGGACAAAAGGTGTTTGGCCAACTCAAAGCCACCGTCGATCTCATTACCGAGAATAATGTCGGAAATGACCAGGTCTGGCAGCGCCTCATCGAAACTGGCTTCGGCCGGTTTACGTTCGGTGAAGGCTTTGACCTGAAACCCTTGCTCAATCAAAGCGGTTTCCAGGTTTTCTAACTGAAGCGGATCGTCTTCAATAATGGTAATGGTGTAATCCGTGTTTAACATAGCAGTGTTTCTCCACAATACGGGTACGATGCCCTAATCATTTTATTCTATGCTGCTCACGCAATGTATTGGAAGTCCAGTACTTGCATATTCATAATGATTCCAGCATCTTGAATCGGCAGCACGATGGCGTCCTGATCAGAGTGGTTGTGGTGCGAGTGCCACCAGCCCGGAGGCGTTACAAAAACCGAGCCGGGTGTCCACATCGCTTTAACGGGATCGACCAGGTTGCCATCGGCATCGATTTCTTTGGCAATCATGGTGTAGGTATCCGGTCCAGCGGACACGCAATAATCCAACGCAATGGAATTATGGCGGTGCGGTTTCTGTACGACACCGGCCGGAAGGGCGTTGTATAAAGACCAGAGTGTGTGGGTCAGCGTCATGGTTTGCGGGAAATGCGGATTGGCCAACAGAACACCGGTTCGGTTGCGACCAGCGGCTTCTTCACGAATCGCATTGAGTTCTTTGGTGAGGCGTTCTTTGGTGTAAAGCACCGGTGAAAAACGCTTGGTTTGCGGTGCAACGCCTAAATAATTCAGCAACGGCCCATCGTGCACCCAATACAAGGCGCTGTCTTGTGTGGCGGTGTGCAGCGCGTCTGGAACCGCCGGTAGGGTGAATAAATCACCTTCTTTCCACTCAATGGTTCCTTCAGACATTTGGGTTTTCCCGGCACCGCGAATGACGAAGAACATTTGTGAGGTTGCTTGCGCCTGGGTTTTTAAGGTGTCATTCGGGTTAATCTTAATAAAGTTCGCCATTAAATTTGGACTGGTGGCCGGGTATTCGATATCCAGGCTTTTCGACAAGTCGAACGGAATGATACGCGTATCGCCTTGTTCATGCAGACTGGAAGGGTAGTCCACTACATCAATCTTCGGCATGGGCGGATTAACGGCCGACATATACTCTTTAAAATCGGCTTGGGCTTCCCATTGCTGTTGTGCGGCTTCTTGACGTTGTTCAACGGCTTGCTTTGGTATGATCATCGTTCAAATTCCTGTCGATTTATTTTGATTGTTTTGATATCGAAAAAGAGAGGGCGGTGCGACCCACAAGGCGCACCGACTATTTAAATTTATTGAGTTTTTTACGTTCGCTGGATGACGGAATGTTCAGCGCTTCACGGTATTTGGCGATGGTTCGCCGTGCGACATTGATTTCTTTTTCTTCCAATAACGCCATGAGTTTATTATCGCTAAGCGGCTTATTGGGATCTTCGTCATCAATCAATTGTTTGATATGCGATTTGATCGCAATGGCGGATTGATCTTCACTGCCGTATTGCGATACACCGGTTGAGAAGAAGTATTTCAACTCAAAGGTGCCGCGAGGGGTTTGCATGTATTTTTGGTTCGTCGCTCGTGAAATGGTCGATTCGTGCAGTTCAAGCGATTCCGCCACATCACGCAACACCATCGGTTGCATGGCTTGTTCCCCTTCGTCAAAAAAGCGCGCTTGTTTTTCCACAATATACTTACCCACGCGAAGCAGGGTTTCACCGCGGCTTTGAATACTTTTGATCAAGCCTTTCGCTTCGGTCAGTTGTTCTTTGATCTGTTTGGCTTCCTGACTGCTGGAACCCAAGTCTCCGGCCATGCTGATGTAAGCTGAGTTAATGGTGAGGCGCGGGAACGCTTCCTGGTTCAGTTCGACCATAAACCCGTCTTTGGTTCTGGAAAGCTTCAAGTCGGGGATGACGATTTCGCCTTGGGTGGAAGAATATTCACGCCCGGGTCTTGGGCTGAGCGATTGGATAACCTGAATGACTTCAGACAATTCGTCGTCATTTAACAGGTAGATTTTTTTAATGCGTTTGTAGTCGCGTACGCTGAGTAAATCAAAATTTTCTTCAATGATTTTGATGGCGGTCACGACATACGGGTTTTGATGTAAAGCTTTCAGTTGCAGCACCAGGCATTCCGATAAATCGCGTGCGCCGACACCGGTTGGCTCAAATTGTTGGATAATATTCAGCACCGTTTCCATGTCCGACAAACCGATCAATAGATCGGGTTCTTTGGCCTGAATGTCTTCCAGAATTTCTTCCAAAGGGGCTTTTAAATAGCCTTCATCGTTAATATCATCAATGATATAAGACGCAATCAGTTCCTGGGTTTCCGTCCAGGAGTAGATGTCAGACTGCCAGTACAGCTTTTCACTTAAGGTTACTTCGGATGCGGTGTAGTTTTCCGGCGCGGTATAGTCATCGCTATCGGATTTAACGGAGCTGGAGGCAGGGGAGACATCGGTATAGACCTCTTCCCACTCGCAATCGATTTGCAGATCATCCGATAAGGTATCAGACTCTTCGATATCAATTTCACTTTCACTGGCATCGGCCACTTCTGCAGCTTCTTCCTCGTCGGCAAATTCTTCAGTGTCTTCCGGGCGGTCTTCATCGAGTTCCAACATGAAATTGGTTTCGAGTGTGGTCGAGATGGTTTGCTGAACTTCCAACGCGGAATATTGCAGAATCTTGATGGATTGTTGCAATTGCGGCGTCAGCTTCAGCTGTTGACCAATATTAATTTGTAAGCCCGGCATTAATGCCATAGAGAATCTCTCCTTGGTGCCTGAAATGATTTATGGTTGAGTATCTCAGTAATGGTTATATAATAATCGAAAATTCGCCAAAACGGTATGATCTTGGCGTAGAGTTTTAAAAAACATGCCAATTTTTATTTTTAACTCAATAATACAAAAAAATAGAGAGGAGCGACAAGGTGTCAATCAAACAACAAGCGCACGAAATCGTTGATGCACTGCCAGATGATGCAGATTGGAACGAGCTGGTCAAAAGTCTGTATCGCAATCAAAAAATCACCTTGGGAATGACCGACCTCGAGTTGGCGCAAAAAGATTTATCCGAAGCGGAAATTTCAACCATTATGGGACGCCTGGAATCGTCCAGCTCGCGCCCGGACGACATGCGGGACACCCGTTCTTACAACCCGGGAAATTCCGCCACACTCGGCATGGTTTCAGGGATTATCGCGATTTTCTTTGCTTTTGTGTTCCCACCAATCACCTGGTTGGCCGCACCGATTGCCGTAGTCGCCGGTGCCATTGGCGTAAAACATCATCAGCCTAAGGCCTGGGTGCCGATTCTGATGGCCATTGTGTCCATGGCCCCCATGATCATGGTTTTGAGTGAACACGTCGATTACTTTAAATAGTTTTCCGTTCAAACGAATCTCACCAAAGAAACGCCCAGGCCTGGGCGTTTTTTGTTTCTGTTATTTGCAAATCAGTGCAATTTCAGCAAACAACCATCAAAATATTTCGCCACCAAAACAAAAGATAACAGATTGATTTTAAATAAAAAAAGTAAAACCCCTTCATGTTCGTCGTTATTTTATATTCGCATAATGTATATTATGTTAAATTAAATATAACGTAAAAAAGTGCGCCGATCAGGTGCACCTCTTCTGTTGAAACTCTAAAGCTTTTTAATTCAGAACAAGCTGAGAACGTTTTCCGGTGGACGTCCGATAACGGCTTTATCGCCGATGCGAACAATCGGTCGTTGGATCAGTTTAGGATGTTGATGCAGGATTTCCAGCCAGGCCTGGCGATTTGTTGCATTGTCTTTTAAAGATAATCCCAGTGCTTTGAACTCCGCTTCGCCGGTACGAATGATTTCGGTGGGTTCGACATTCAATAAACGGCACAATTCATCTAATGTCTCAACACTGGGCGGCGTGTCCAGATAACGGACTTCTTCGATTTCGTAACCATTTTCGTCCAGTAGCGCCGGTGTTTGGCGGCTTTTCGAACAACGTGGGTTGTGATAAATAATGGCGTGCTTCATTGACGTTTTCTTTGATTTATTCGTTATTGATCGACGGTATCCGAATCACCGTTTTCAGGCGCAATTCGTTTATTTAAAGCGGCTTCCACGGCTTCAATACGCGACTGGCAAATTTGATAAGCGCGTGTAGCTTCATCCACCATCGGCACCAGTTCATCGATGTCGATTTCTTCGGAATTCGATAGTTTTTGTGCGATTTCTTGCAGTTTCGCGTAGTTTTTTTGATAACTTTCGTTGGTGCTGTCGGCCATAATGGGTTCCTTTAGCAATGGTTATTCTTCTACAGGAATGGCTTGTATGGCGCCATCCTTAAAGGTGATTTCAATTTGCGACTGGCGTTTCGCCACCTCGGCGGACTTAATTGGTGTGCCACCCTTTTTGTCTTTAACGATCGCAAAGCCACGATTCAACTGGGTCTTTGGCCCGGAACTCAAAACAAAACGAATCCATTGTTTATTGCGGACGCGGGCTTTTTCCAAATGCTGGAACGGCGCACTGGCGACGGTGGTTTGGTATTGAGTCAGTTGATGTTTTTGAAGTTTTAATTGACTCGAAACCTGGTGTTTAAGTTCTTGATTTAATTGTAGCAAAGTGTGTTTTTGGGCTTGAGCGAGTCCCAGGCTTTGTCGCTGGATTTGATAATGCAGTGGCGTCAATAACCGTTTGAGTCGTTCGGTAATACTCAAGCTTTGCCGCTGCACGGTTTTTTCCATGTCAGCCAAGATTTGTTTTTGTTTTTGCACATACAACTGGCTGGATTGCTCGATGGTAAGCCAATGTCGTTGCGCTTTTTGTGCGCCTTCGAAAATCGCCTGGCGGACTCCGGCGATGACTTTACTCGGCGTATCGAATCGTACTGCGGCGACTTCGTCCAGCAAGGTGTTGTCGCGCTCGTGGCCAATGCCGGTCAAAACCGGAATCGGCGCCATCGCAATCGCTTTGGCGAGGCTATAGACATTCAAAGGCGTTAAATCCAATTTGGCGCCACCGCCGCGGATAATGATCAGGGCATCAAACGGGTTGGCTTGATGCAGTGCGTCAAAGGCCTCAAAGGCGGTGAGCATTTCGGACTCCACCTGTTCACCTTGAAAAGCGGAGTAGAAATATTTGAATTCGCAGAGTTCGGCTTGTTGTAGCAAGTCGGCGTCGGCGCGGAAATCACCGAGTCCCGCGGCATTTGGCGGCGCGATGACCGCGACACGGAAAAAATCCGTCGGTAAAGAAAATTGTTTATTACGTTCGTATAGCTGCTCGGCCACCAATTGCTGGCGGATTTTATTTAAATTGGCTTCCAGTTCTCCCAACGTAAAGCTCGGATCAATGTCCTGAACCACCAACGAGAAACCGAATTTTTCGTGAAAATTCACTTCCGCCAGCAACAGCACTTTTTGGCCGGGTTTCAATTCGGAACCGGTTTCTTTGGCAAAAACGTCTAAAATACGAGTGACTTGGCTTTGCCAAATCATCGCGCGGCAGGTGGCAACCGCCCCGCCGGTTTCAGCCGTTTCTGTCAGTTCCAGATACACATGCCCTCGGCGTTCATTCAGGTTGGCAATTTCCGCTTTGACCCATACGGCACCGGGGAAGGATTGACGCAAAGCCGACTGAACCTGGAACATCAACTGCCCCAGTGTGACGCCCTTTTCCTTTTCATTCGCCGGCACCGCGTCTGGCGACAAGGGTGAATCGACAATCGACAAGGTTTTCTGATTGGGCAACCAGCGTTCGAATGGGGTTAAATCTTCCGAAAGGTTGTCGGGCACATACCATTTTTTCTCCATGGGGTTCCAACGGGCCCCCAAGGATTTGGCCGCGTCTTTTTCGGCGAAAGGCACTTCCAGTAAAATCATCGGTTTTGCTCTTCCATGCGTTGGATTTCCTGGGCCACACGGTGGTAGGCTTCCTGCAACACTTCAATCCCGGCGCCCGGTTTGAAGGCATTTTCTGAAATGTAACGACGCCACATTCGCCCGCCCGGCAAGCCGGCAAACAGGCCAAGCATATGGCGGCTCACCTGGTTCAGTTTGCCGCCGGACGACAAATGATGTTCGATATAGGGGTACATGGCTTCCAACACGGCTTCCCGATTCAATGGTTCAGACACATCATCATAATAAAGCCGATCGACTTCCGTCAATAAATACGGTTTTTCATACACCGCACGCCCGAGCATGACGCCGTCCACCGCTGGCAAATCACCATCGGGTTGTAGAAACGCCAACCCGTCTTGCGGCGATGCGATTCCACCATTAATGGCGATCGGAAACTCCGGGAATAACTGTTTGATGCGTCGAACCCAGTCGTATTTCAATGGGGGCACTTCGCGGTTTTCTTTAGGCGACAAACCTTGCAACCAAGCTTTACGAGCATGGATAATCATGCCGTCGGCACCGGCATCGTGCACTTGAGTGACAAAGTCCACCAGCGTTTCGAAATCTTCCTGATCGTCGATACCAATCCGAGATTTCACCGTCACCGGAATTTTCGACACGGCGGCTTTCATGGCCGCCACCCCTTCTGCCACCAAACCGGGGTGCCCCATCAAACAGGCACCAATCATATTGTTTTGAACCCGGTCGGATGGGCAGCCGACATTAAGGTTGATTTCCGAATAGCTCCATTCCTCGCCCAAAGCGGCGCATTTGGCCAAATCCTCCGGCCCGGAACCGCCCAGCTGCAACACCACCGGGATATCTTCCTCGGAATGCCCGAGAAAACGCTCCAGGTTATCACCGTAAATAATCGCACCGGTGGTGACCATTTCCGAATACAGCCAGGCCTGGCGGGTTAGCTGACGATGAAAAACACGGCAATGACGGTCGGTCCAATCCAGCATCGGCGCCACAGAGAAGTGTTGGGCACTGCAGGTCGGTTGATCGATGTTTTTTTGAAGGGAGTAGTTGAGCAAAACGCTTCCTTATTGCGAATCAACAAAGAAGCGTATTATAAGTGAAAGCCGCATGAATATCAGCGGCATGGTGTTTTTTACAGGTTGACCGACCTTTCCGTAGATTCGGCCAGGCCTGGTCAATTATTGGCCAGCGTGCGTTTTAGAAATCGCTCCAATCATGATCGGACACGTCTTTGGGCGCACTTGGTGCCGCCAAAGCGTTGGGTTGCGCAGCTTTTTGAACCGGTTTGGCCAACGTCGCGGAGTCGGTTTTAAAGAACGCCATTTCGCTCGACAGCGTTTGCGCCTGATCCGACATACTCTCCGTGGCGGCGGAGGTTTCTTCCACCAAAGCGGCATTCTGCTGGGTGGCGGCATCGATGTCACTGATCGCGGTGTGCACCTGCTCAATGCCTTTGGCCTGCTCTTCTGATGACCGGGCAATCATCTCAATCATTTCATGTACATGGTCGATGGATTCACGGATTTCCGCCAGCATGTCACCGGACTCGCCCGTCAATTGAGAGCCTTGTTGAACCAGTTCATTACTTTCATTGATCAGATTCTTGATGTCACGCGCCGCATCGGCGGATTTTTGCGCCAAGCCGCGGACTTCACCGGCGACCACCGCAAAACCACGTCCGTGATCGCCCGCGCGGGCCGCTTCCACCGCCGCATTCAGCGCCAAGAGATTGGTTTGGAACGCAATGCTGTCAATCAAAGTCACGATGTCGTTAATGCGTTGACTGGAGTTTTCAATGGAGTTCATCGCGTTGATGGTTTGTTTCATCACCTCGGCGCCACGCTCCGTTTTCTGTTGCACGCTTTCCGACAGATTCGACGCTTCAATAGCGTTTTTGGTGTTGTTCTGAACCGTGGAGTTCATCTCTTCCATGGTCGCAGAGGTTTGCTCGACGGCCGCCGCCTGTTGTTGCACGCGTTGACTTAGATCCAAAGCGCCTTTGGAAACTTCTTCCGATGCCGACAAGACAATGTGCGTCGCGCCATTGACCTGGTTTACGATACGGTCCAGATTATTAATGGCATTATTCAGGTTCTGTTGTATATGTGCTAACTCGCCCGGATAATGGCCGGACATGTTCTCGGTCAAATCGCCATTGGCAATCAATGTCAAAATACGGCTGATTTCCTGCATCACCGTGCCCAGCGAATCGACGCTGCTGTTGATGCTTTGTTTCAGCTCGTCGAAGCTGCCGGAGGCAGACGCTTGCACTCGGTGGGAGTAATCGCCGGACGCAACAGCGTGCATCACGCGGTTGATTTGGTTGATGATATTACCGGTGTTGGACAAAGCCCCTTCCACCTTGTTACGGAAAGCTTCGGCAACACGTTCGTCCATTTTGGCTTCCAAATGGCCGTTTTGCAGGGCATTCATAATGCTGTCGAGTTCATTCATCATAAATTCGACGCTTTCCGCAGAAGCGTTGATGCCGTTTTTCAACGCCAGCATTTCGCCAACAAAATCGCCGTCCATGCGCTTGCTGAAATCGCCGTCGGCAATCGCCGCGACCGTTGCATTGGCGCCATCGAACGTGGCTTTAGTCTGATCCAGTAACTGGTTGAAGGCCATTGACGCACGGCCGATTTCATCTTGATGATAAATTGGAATGCGTTTGGAAAAATCGCCATTCTTGACCACATTCTGGGAAACATCCATTAGCTCGTTCATCGGCCGCAGAATGGCTCTCAAGGTTTGGTACGACAAGAGCGCCGCAATCACGAACATTAACAGCGCCACGATGATGGCCCAGGTGAAGGTCGTTTGATACGCTTCTTCATTGGCGTCATTGAGTTGCCCGGCAATTTCCAACTGTAAATCGATAAGCTGGGTGATGGCGTCCGAAATCGGGTCAATCGCCGGATACAGCTGTTCGATGCTGTAAGCTTCCACCGACGCCATATTTTGCGATGCAATGGCGCTTTTCAAGCCTTCGATGGACTGATTGGCTTTTTCCATCAATACTTGTGCATTCTGCGCCAAAGCCGCTTCCCGTTCGGTCAAGGTGGTGGCCATGTATTTGTTCCAGGTTTCTTCAATGACTTGTTGCGCCTGCTGAATATTCCCGCTGGCTTGTTCAAACGTCAGATTTCCATTACGCAGCTTATGGTTGGTGTCCACGATATTGACTGCGTATTCATCGGCGATGATTTTCAAATCTTTCAGCGGAATAATGCGATCCAGATAGATTTGATGAAAGGATTGATTGTTTTGCTTCATTATCACCAGGCCTGCCACGATGGCGGCCATCAGAAAGCCGATGAGCAGTGAAATAATGAAAATAATGCGTTGCTTGATTGTCATTGAATAAATTACCTCCGTTGGTTACAGCCGGGTAACTATAGTGATTTGAAGTGGAAAATAAATAAAAATTTTATGAAATTTGGTTTTTCGGACCAAACAAGTGTCATAAAGCCGGAATTACTCCTTCATAAGTACAGAATTATCGGTAGTTTTCGCTTAAAATGGTGTTTCGTTCTGCTTCAGTGAATATGTTTTTAAGTTAAGCTCAGGTTGTGTAAAGGCGTTATGGATTCGATTCAGGCTCTCTATCAAAAAGTGTTCAAATCCGAAGAGTATGATGCGCTGGGTATCAAGGCCTGTGAAATGGCGTTGGAAGCTTACGACCTGCCGGAACAAAGCATCGTGCGCAGCGCCGAAGTCGCGGCTGTTCTCGCGGACCTAAAGTTGGATCGCGATACACTGATCGCCACCCTGGCCAGTGATATGACCCTGGAACCGCACTACTCCATTGCACAAATTACCGAGGTTTTCGGGCCATCCATTGCCAAGATGGTGGACGGCATTCGTCGCCTGAACCAATTTCGTGATTTTATGCCGGCCAATACCTCCAACGAGGTTCAAAACGAGCGTTTGCGCCAGATGCTGCTGGCCATGACTTCCGACATCCGCACCATGATCGTCAAGCTCGCTTACCGTGTGGTGCGTTTGCGGAATCTTAAAAATGAAGATGAAGACGTCCGTCGCCAAATCGCTTCGGAAACGCAGCTGATTTTCGCGCCGCTGGCAAACCGTTTGGGGATAGCCCAATTGAAATGGGAATTGGAAGATCTGTCCTTCCGTTTTCTGGAACCGGGAATCTACAAGGAAGTCGCCCGTCAACTGGACGCCAAGCGTTTAGGCCGCGAAGCCTATATCAACAGCATCATGCAAGAGCTGCAAGAGATGCTCAAAAACTCGGGCATCGAATACCACATTTCCGGTCGCCCGAAGCACATCTACAGCATCTGGCGCAAAATGACCCGCAAAAACCTGCCGATTGACGCGCTGTATGACCTGCGCGCAGTGCGCATCTACGTGGATTCCGTGCGGGAATGTTATGAAGTGTTGGGCATGATTCACAGCCGCTGGGCCTACATCAAAGACGAGTTCGACGATTACATCGCCAGCCCCAAGGAAAACGGCTATCAATCAATTCACACCGTTATCATCGGTGCGGAAAACAAAACCGTCGAAATCCAGATCCGTACCCACGAAATGCACCGTCATGCCGAATTCGGGATTGCTGCCCACTGGCGTTACAAGGAAGGCGGAAAACCGATTGATCCAAGCCTGGAGCAAAGCATTAACCTTGTGCGCCAAATGCTTGAATACAATGACAATCCGGATTTACTGAACGAAATCAGCACCGAGCTGCTGAGCGAACACATTTACGTGATGACGCCCGCCAATGAAATCATCACCATGAACAAAGGCTGCACGCCGCTGGATTTCGCTTACCAGATTCACACCGAGCTGGGCCATCGTTGTCGTGGCGCCAAAATCAACGGCAAAATCATGCCATTGACCTATCAGTTGAAAACCGGCGATTCGGTGGAAATCCTCACGGTCAAAGAAGGCACGCCGAACCGTAACTGGCTGAACCCGAACTTGAACTACTTGGGCAGCAGCCGCTCGCGTACCAAGGTGCGCCACTGGTTTAACCAGCAGAATAAAGACGCGAATATCGAGGCCGGTGAAGGCCTGTTCCATAAAGAAGTCCGTCGCCTGCAAGCCGACGACATCAGTGCTGAAATGCTGCTGGAACGTTTCAAGCTGGAAACCGTCGATGAATTGTACGAAGGCATCGGTAAGGGCCAAATCAATGAACGCCAGTTGACCAACGCCATCCAAAAACTCATCAAGCCGGAAGAAGAACACATGCGTCCGCGCTCCCGTGACTTGTTGGAACACGATGTGCCGCTGGAACCGGGCAAAGCGTATGTGGTCGGTGTGCCGCAGCTGAAAACGTCTTTGGCGCCCTGCTGTCACCCGGACGAATCCGACCAGATTATCGGTTACGTCACCCGTGGCCGCGGCGTCACGGTGCACAAAAAAGATTGTCCGAACATTCTCAACCTGACTTACGACGAACAAAAACGCCTGATCGAAGTGGCCTGGCACGGCGCCAAACCGGAGCCGGAAGCTTACGATGCGGTGTTGCAGATTTTGGCGTTCGACCGAAAAGGCTTATTACGAGACATTATGGCGATGTTGACCCATTGGGACATCAACCTCATCAATTCCGACACGCGTACCGATAAAGGCGACGGCAGCGTATCCATGACATTGCAAATTGAAGTGGAACCCCAAACCAATGTCGGGGAGCTGCTGGATCAGATCGAACAGATTCAAAACGTGGTGTCGACGTCCATTAACTTGAACAAAGAAAAGCATTCGTCGATTTCGCAAACACTGCATTAAGTGTTTGAAAATAAATATAAAAATAAAATAAACAAAACCGCCAAAGTTGGCGGTTTTTTATTTTGGATACACTAAACGAATGCAGCGTTTTTTAGATCACAGCGCGCTGGAATCGATAAGCACCAACGTCTCATCGCCCTGCACACGCTGAATCGGTAAATCGTCGCCGTCCAATAACCGCTTAACCGCCTCACGTTTTCCCGCCCCGGTAATCAGTTTGAACACATGGCGACTTCGGCTCAAACGTTCGTACGACAGGCTGATGCGTTCCGGCGGCGGTTTCGGGGAATGATATTCCGTCACTACGGAAACACCCTCCGGATACACGTGCCCTGGAAACAAGCTGGCGGTGTGCCCATCTTCGCCCATGCCAAGCAAAACCACATCAAAGCGATCAATCACATCAACGGTGGCTTGGTAGGATTTGGCCGCTAATTCGGGGCCCAGTTCGGCGGGCATGACATGGATATTCTTGTCCGGAATGTGACCGAAAAACAACCAGGCCTGGTGCAAACTCACACTGTTCCGTTCGCTGTCTTCCTTCGACAAACAGCGCTCGTCGCCCATGTAAATATGCCAGTTAGCCCAATCGGCTTGTTGCTCCGCCAGCAATTCATAACATTTCTGTGGCGTGGTGCCACCCGCCGTTACCAACGTAAAGCGCCCGCGAGCACGAATGGCTTGGTCCGCGAGGGCCAGCAGCTGTTCCACCGTATAGGTCGCGACGTCCGTTGGCGTGTCGAATACACGCCAACCCGTCGGCAGGCCATTCACTTCGGTCATTCTTCCGACTCCGGGTGAACATGGTAACGCCAGTTTTGTTCCGGCGAATCAAACAGTTTATTGGCGCCCTCCGGCCCCCAGCTTCCCGACTTGTAGGTATCGATGTAACCGGTTTCCGTGCCCCAAACCTGAATGACCGGGTCCACCACTTTCCAAGCGGCTTTGACTTCGTCATAGCGCAGGAACAGGGAGCGGTCGCCTTTAATGACATCCAGCAACAATTCTTCATAGGCGTCGTTCGGCTCTTCGCCTTCGCGCCCCATGGAGGCGTCCAGACTGATTTGTTCGGTATTAATTTCCAGGCCTGGCTGTTTTGCCATCATTTCGATCTTAATGGATTCGTCCGGTTGAATGCCGAAAATAATCCAGTTGGGTTTCATTTTCTGAACGTGCGAATCGCGGAAAAACTGCTTCGGCGAATGCTTGAAGCAAATCGACACCAGCATTTTGTTTTTCGCCATGTTCTTGCCGGTTTGAATGTAAAACGGTACGCCGGCCCAACGCCAGTTGTCGATGTAGAGCTTCAAGGCCGCATAGGTTTCGGTGACGCTGTCTTGCGACATGCCGGGCTCATCCAGATAAGCCGGTACTTGCTTGCCGTGAATTTCACCGGCGGCATACTGCGCCCGATAGGCTTGTGCCGAGACGTTTTTCTTGGAAATGCCTCGAATCGACTTTAACAGTTTCACTTTTTCGTCGCGTAGGTCTTCCGCATCCATCGAGGCTGGTGGCTCCATGGTGACCAGAGCCAACAGTTGCAACAAGTGGCTTTGAATCATATCGCGCATCGCACCACTGGTGTCGTAATACCCCGCTCGCGTTCCGATGGGTCGGTCTTCGGCATGAGTAATCTGAATATGGTCGATGTAATTTCGGTTCCAAAGCGGCTCCATCAACAGGTTGGCGAAGCGGAACACCATAATGTTCTGCACCATGCCTTTGCCGAGATAATGGTCGATTCGGTAAGTCTGGTCTTCGTCCAGGTATTTATTGAGTTGCGCCTGCAGTTGCTTGGCGCTGTCGGAATCGTAACCGAAAGGTTTTTCCAGCACCACGCGTTTCCAGCCGTCGGTTTCCGCTAACATGCCGCTTTCACCCAAATGACGCACCGTGCTGGCAAAATGATCCGGCCCTAACGACAAATAATAGACGGCATTATTCGGCCAGGCGTCGGTGGCGATCAAACGCGCCAGCGCCTGATAGGACTCAGCTTTATTGATATCCATTTGGAAATAATCCAAACGCTCGCAAAAACGTTTGAATAATTGTTTATCCAAACCGCCCCGTGCTTTGGGCCCCACCGCTTTTTTGACGACTTTTATCCAGTCGTCCCGGCTCCATTCGCGTCGCCCGATGGCAAGGATGCGCATGTCATCGTCCAGGCGGCCGACTTGTTCCAAATGATAAAAGCTGGGCATGAGTTTCGATAACGACAGGTTTCCGGTGGCACCGAACACCACATAAGTACAGGCTTCCGACATAAGACTTACACCTCGTACGTTGTGGAACTGACATTACCGCCGGAATGGATCCAATCGGTATGGAAGTATTCACCACGTGGGGCGTCGACGCGTTCATAGGTGTGTGCGCCGAAATAGTCGCGCTGCGCCTGCAGTAAGTTGGCCGGCACCCGTTCGCTGCGATACCCGTCGAAGAACGCTAAGGCGGAACTCAACGCCGGGGTTGGAATCTGGCTTTGAATGCCGAAAATCACCGCTTGACGCCAATTGGCTTCCGCCGATTTAATCGCGTCTTCAAAGAACGGCGCTTTCAGTAAGTTGGACAGGTTCGGTGACGCATCGTAGGCCTTTTTGATTTCGCCTAGGAAGGTACTGCGGATAATACAGCCGCCACGCCACATCAGGGCGATGCCGCCGTAATTCAAATCCCAGTTGAATTCTTTCGCCGCTTCGGACATCAACATATAACCTTGCGCATAGGAAATGATTTTCGACGCATAGAGCGCATCGTGAATCGCCGTCAACATCGCGTCTTTATCGACATCCAACGTCTTGTCACTGCGTGGATACAATTGAGCCGCGTCCACCCGCTCGCTTTTCAGGGCAGATAAACAGCGGGCGTAAACCGATTCGGTAATCAGCGTCAATGGCATGCCCAGTTCCAACGAGCTGATGCCGGTCCATTTACCGGTGCCCTTCTGACCAGCCGCATCCAGAATCTTATCGACCAGCGGTTCGCCGTCTTTGTCTTTAAAGCTGAGAATGTCGGCGGTGATTTCAATCAAATAAGAATCCAAAACGCCTTTATTCCATTCCGCAAACACGCCTTGGCATTCGTCGGCGGACATGCCCAAGCCTTCTCGCATCAATTGATAGGCTTCGGTAATGAGCTGCATATCACCATATTCGATCCCGTTATGCACCATTTTGACATAATGTCCGGCCCCTTCTGGACCAACCCAATCACAACAAGCTTCGCCATCCGACTGCGCCGCGATGGCCTGAAAAATCGGTTTCACTTCTGGCCAAGCCGCCGGATCGCCACCCGGCATAATGGATGGCCCGTGACGCGCGCCCTCTTCCCCGCCGGACACACCGGTGCCGACAAACAGGATGCCTTTTTCTTTCAAACTTTGCGTGCGTCGAGTGGAATCGGTGTATAAGGAATTCCCGCCGTCGATGATCATGTCGCCCTTGTCCAGCAGCGGTAACAGTTGATCGATAAAGTGATCCACCACCTCACCGGCTTTGACCATCAACATCACCTTACGGGGCGCTTTCAAGCTGTTGACGAGCCCTTCAAGCGAATCGTAGCCGGTAATGGGTTTGTCTTCGACACGGTTTTGAATAAAGTCGTCCGTTTTCTGCTTCGAACGATTGTAAACACTGACGTGGAACCCATGATCGGCCATGTTCAAAACCAGGTTCTGACCCATGACCGCTAAACCAACTAAACCGATATCCGCTTGAGACATAATCACTCCAAAATGTACGCTGAACAAGACGACTCCATGTTAATCAATAACCGGCGTCTTAAAAAGATAGTTTTAAGAAGAATTTATAAAATTTTTAAACGTTCAAGGGCAAGACAAGCAAGAAACGAACCACGGAGCCAGGCCTGGTCAAAATGGGTAAAAGGAAGTCTAAAGCGAGACAAATGTCCGGAAATGAAAAAGCCCGCCTGAAAACTCAAGCGGGCTTTTGAAAGTGGCGTCCCGTAGGGGAGTCGAACCCCTGTTACAGCCGTGAAAGGGCCGTGTCCTAGGCCTCTAGACGAACGGGACAATGTGGATTGTCATCCGGCTTGTATTTCAACAAGCAATTAATTGAACCGGTTTTAATTCTACCGACCTAGAGGCAGACCTTTTCAATCAATTTAAATTTGGAGCGGGAAACGAGGATCGAACTCGCGACCCCAACCTTGGCAAGGTTGTGCTCTACCGCTGAGCTATTCCCGCATAGTGGCGTCCCGTAGGGGAGTCGAACCCCTGTTACAGCCGTGAAAGGGCCGTGTCCTAGGCCTCTAGACGAACGGGACACAATGTGATTAACCAGGTTAATCTGTGTCTGGATTTCTCCAGTCTCTTCTAAAATCTCATCATTTTAAGTCCGGCCTAGTGGTCTTAAAAGATTCCAGAAAAGTATCAGAATTGGTGGAGCTAAGCGGGATCGAACCGCTGACCTCAACACTGCCAGTGTTGCGCTCTCCCAGCTGAGCTATAGCCCCTCAAGCTGATGAGCGCGTATTATATAGAACTTATCGAAACGGTCAAGACTTTTTTAATAAAAATGCCATATTATTTTGACCAATAAGTACCGCGCCCACCCCGCTGTTTAAGCGTTCTGCTTCCGGGTTTCGATGGCTTGCAACGCTAAGTCTATACGGGCAATACATTTTTCCTGCCCGATCAACTCTGCTGTAGCATCAATCGACGGCGATTGCCCGCCACCGGTAATGGCGACACGCAATGGCATTCCCACTTTGCCCATGCCCACATCCAAGTCTGACGCGGTTTCCTGAATGGCGGCGTGAATTGCTTCCGCTTTCCATTCGGACAGCCCCGCAAACTTCTGTTGCACCAAGCGTAATGGTTCTTCCGCTACCGGACGAAGATGCTTTTTGGCCGCACCGGCTTCAAACTCGGTGAAATCCTGGTAGAAATAGATCGCACCATCCGCCATCTCAATTAAGGTACGGGCACGCTCACGCAACAAGTCAGCCACTTTCGACAGCGCCGGGCCTTGCGATACGTCCAAGCCCTTCTCTTCCATAAACGGCGTCAAATGCTGCACCAAGTGTTCAATATCGGTGGTTTGAATGTGCTGTTGGTTAATCCAAAGCAATTTTTCGGTGTTGAAGGTCGACGGCGAAGAATTCACGCTTTCCAGATCAAACAATTCCACCATCTGTGCCATGGTAAAGATTTCCTGATCCTTATAGGACCACCCCAAGCGCACCAAATAGTTCAATAAAGCTTCCGGCAAAAAGCCTTCTTCTTTATATTGTAAGACCGACACCGCACCGTGACGTTTGGACAAGCGGCTGCCGTCTTCGCCCAACACCATCGGAATGTGCGCGAACTTCGGCACTTCCGCGCCCAAAGCTTTATAAAGATTAATTTGTCTTGGGGTGTTGTTGACGTGGTCGTCACCGCGAATCACGTGTGTCATACCCATATCCCAGTCATCCACGACCACCGTCAGGTTGTAGGTCGGTGTGCCGTCGGAACGGGCGATAACCAGATCGTCCAGTTCTTTATTGGAAACGACAATCTTACCTTTGACCATATCGTCGATGACCACGTCTCCGTCGGTCGGGTTCTTGAAGCGCACCACAGGTTTAACGCCTTCCGGCGGTGTGCCGGTGAAACAACGATAGCGGCCGTCGTAACGCGGTTTTTCACCACGGGCTTTTTGTTGCTCACGCATTTCATCCAATTCTTCCGGCGATGCATAGCAATAATACGCCAGGTCACGGTCCAGCAAATCCTGGATGACGGCTTTATAACGATCGAAACGTTGGGTTTGGTAAATCGGCCCTTCGTCGTAATCCAGCCCCAGCCATTCCATGCCATCTAAAATCGCCTGAACGGATTCCTGCGTGGAGCGTTCCAAGTCGGTATCTTCAATGCGCAGAATGAACTGACCGTTATTCTGTCTGGCATACAACCAGGAAAACAAGGCCGTGCGAACGCCGCCAATGTGTAGATAACCGGTCGGGCTGGGGGCAAAACGAGTTTTGATCACGAAAATCTCCTAAAGTCATTCGATCGTCTTTGACGGGTGTGTTTTTAAGTTAACTTCGTCGTAAAGACAGCGGTTCAAAAATGTAGACATATTATAAAGGGAATGCCGATGCGATTGGAGAACGAATTTCAGTGAACCTTCCAAAAGGCACACCTTTAATCATGCGATAACCGCTTTCCGAAAATCCAAGTCGGTTGTTTCAATGCATAGACTAAGACATTATACTAACGCCAGCCAACACTCATATAATGAGAACATCAACGTCGATTTCGACCAGGCCTGGAGGATACATGAGAACAACACGAAACCTGTTTATGGGAACATCTGCCGTGCTGACGGCGGGCACCATTGCCGCCACAACCGTTTGGCCGAGCGCCGCATATTTATGGCTGCTGGTCGGCCCGTTCATTCTGCTCGGCGTTTACGATATGTGGCAGAAAAAACACACCTTGCTCAGGCTCTACCCCATTCTCGGCCACATACGCTTTGTGTTCGAATCAATCCGCCCGGAAATCCAGCAATATTTCGTTGAAAACGACACCGATGGAAAACCCGCCTGCCGCGAGTTCCGCTCTCTGATTTACCAGCGCGCCAAAGGCGTCATCGACACCCGCCCATTCGGCACCATTTTCGATACCAATCGCGTGGGGTATGAATGGATCAAACACTCCTTGAAACCGCAAAGTGTTCCGGAAGAGCAAAAACGCGAGCTGGTTGGCGAAAAGAACTGCGCCAAACCCTATGCTGCTTCTCACCTCAATATTTCCGCCATGAGTTTCGGTGCCTTGAGCAAACACGCCATTATTGCATTAAACCGGGCCGCCAAAATGGGCGACTTCTATCACAACACCGGCGAAGGCGGTTTAACCGATTACCACTTACAAGAAGGCGGCGACTTGGTCTGGCAGATCGGCACCGGTTACTTTTCCTGTCGCACCCGTGACGGGGATTTCGACCGAGAAATGTTTGCCGAAAAATCCAAAATCGACCAGGTGAAAATGATAGAAATCAAGCTGTCACAAGGCGCAAAACCGGCTCACGGCGGCGTGCTTCCGGCCGATAAAGTCACTGCGGAGATTGCCAAGATTCGTATTGTGCATGAAGGCCAGGACGTCATTTCCCCGCCAACGCACAGTGCCTTTACCACGCCGGTCGGATTGCTGCAGTTTGTCACGCAACTACGCGAACTTTCCGGTGGCAAACCCGTTGGTTTTAAACTGTGTATTGGCGAACCCAGCGAATTCATCGCCATCTGTAAAGCCATGATTGCAACCGGCCTGACACCCGATTTCATTACCGTGGACGGGGCCGAGGGCGGAACCGGTGCGGCGCCCGTCGAGTTCACCAACTCGGTCGGCACGCCGTTGCGCGAAGCCCTGCATTTGGTGAACACCACGCTGGTTGGTTTCGGGTTACGCGATGACATCAAAATCATCGCCTCGGGCAAATCCTTTTCCGCCGCCCATCTTTTGGGTATATTGGCTTTGGGCGCGGACATGGTCAACTCGGCGCGCGGCATGATGTTCGCACTCGGTTGCGTCCAGTCCAGAAGCTGCCATAACAATACCTGCCCGACTGGCGTCGCAACCCAAGACCCAGATCGTTACAAACACCTGGACATCGACGACAAAAGCCAGCGAGTGGCGCGTTATCATGCTTCGGTCATCCATAATTTAATGCACCTATCGGCGGCCACCGGGTTGCGCCGTCCTAACGACATCTCCCCCAGCCAGATCATGCGCCGCGTCAGTGAAACCGAGGCCAGAAGTTATCAAGACATTTTCCCACCACTGGAAAAAGGCTGTTTGCTGAATGAAGAAACCGTCCCGGACCATCTTCGCCAGGCCTGGCAAGCGGCCAATGCTTATGAGTGGTGAGCGGTCTTAAATCATTCAAAACGCTAAATAAGGGGCTTAAAAGCCCCATTCAACGGCCAAGACTCGGTCCAAGCCCTTTTTCTTTGTGGTTTTTGTAATACAATGGTGTCATCTAAAAACACCGTTTAAAAACAAATCCAAGGAAAATCGTCTCTATGCCGGACATACGTTATCGAATCGCACCCGCCAACCCCAATGCCCATTTATTCCACGTCGAACTGGAAATCGACCAACCGGAGGCCAACGGGCAATCACTCAGCTTGCCGAACTGGATTCCCGGCAGTTATTTGATTCGAGACTTTTCCAAACACCTGATTGACCTGCAAGCCGAAACCCAAAGCGGTGAATCTTTGCCCATCACGCCGGTGGAAAAATCCCACTGGCAAGTCGCGCCGCATAACGGGCCAATCAAAGTGCAATACGATGTGTACGCCTGGGATTTATCCGTCCGTGGCGCGCATTTCGACCAAACGCACGCTTTTTTCAACGGCACCTCGGTGTTTCTGGCCGTGGATGGCCAACGTGACCAGGCCTGCTCGGTGGAAATCGTTCCGTCGCCCTATTCGGAAGCGGAAAACTGGCGTGTCGCCACCACCTTGCCGCCGGAAAACGTTAACGAACATGGTTTCGGTTTGTATCGTGCCAACGATTATTTAACGCTGATCGATTACCCGGTGGAAATGGGGTGTTTCCATTTGTTGGAATTCGAAGCCTGCGGCATTCCGCACCAAATCGCCTTCACCGGCAAAATCGAATTCCATTGCATCGACAAAAAACAACTGCTGGACGATTTAACCCGCATCTGCGAAACCGAGCTGGAACTGTTCGGCCAACCCTACCCGATTGAACGCTACCTTTTCCAAGTCACCGTTACCGAAAAAGACTACGGCGGCTTGGAGCACCGCGATTCTACCGCGCTCATCTGCGCACGCAGCGACCTGCCTTACTTGAACGACGAAAAACGCAGCGACGGTTACATTCAATTTCTGGAACTCTGCTCGCACGAATATTTCCACACCTGGAACGTCAAACGTATCCAGCCGGAAATCTATCAAACCGCGTCATTGAAGGAGCCGGTTTACACCAATCAACTCTGGTGGTTTGAAGGCATCACCTCTTTCTACGACGCCCAGATTCTGCACCGCGCCGGCATTCTCGAACACGACAGTTACTTGAACCAGCTCGCCAAAGAGATGACCCGCGTGTACCGTATGCCGGGCCGTTTCAAACAATCCGTGGCGGAATCCAGTTTTTTGACCTGGACCAAGTTCTACCAGCAGGATGAAAACGCCCCCAATGCCATTGTCAGTTATTACACCAAAGGCAGTTTGATTGCGCTCGGGCTGGATTTGACCATCCGCGCCGAAACCCAAAACGCCAAATCGCTGGACGTCGTGTTGCTGACCTTGTGGCGAGAATACGGTGCCACCGGAAAAGGTTTGCAGGAAGGCGAAATCGAATCCATTTGTGAGCGTGCTTCCGGTTTGGATTTAAAAGACTTTTTCCAACGGTATCTGTTCGGCACCGAAGACCTGCCGTTTGAAAGCCTGTTCGCCAAATTCGGCATCGACTTCACCTTGCGCCCGGCCACCAACGCCAAAGACACCGGCGGCAAAACCGAACAAAAAAGCTTCCCGCCGCAGTTGGGCGCCAATCTGGCGAATACCGAACATCAAACCGTCAAACTCACCCATGTCTGGAACGAACAATCCGCCGGGCAAGCCGGTTTGGCGGCCGGTGACGAAATCATCGCCCTAAGCGGTTTCAAAATGGCCTCCGTTCAAGCACTGGAAAGTTATCTGGCACGTCAGGACATCGGAGACGACATCCCCTGCCACTATTTTCGCCGCGACGAACTGCATGAAACCGTCATACATCTGTACGAACCACCCTGCGACAGGGTATTATTGGAACCGGCGTTGAAAAAACCGGACGAGGCCTTAGAATGGATGAGCAAATAAATCAACAACTGATTGATTTAACCGATAAAATACATCACCTGGAAGTCAGCTCAGCTTACCAGGAAGATGTCATCGAGCATCTCAATAAAACACTGGGTAAACAACATCAGGAAATACAGCTTCTGCAAACGCAGGTGAAAGTATTGTCCGACTATATCAAACAACTTAAATACGAAATCGGCAGCGACATCAAATTGCCCAGCGAAGAAGTCCCGCCACCGCACTACTGAAACAGGAAAAACAAGATGAAAACAAAATCCCTACTCTTCAGCGCCCTACTGATCTTAACCGCCAGTGCCGAGGTTTACGCCGTCGATTACGGCAAACTGGCCGAGTCGGTCGATAAACAGAAAGCCGTGGAATCGGTAGATCAGGAAAAAGCCAAAGAAGCCTTGTCGGCCGAAGACGGCGTGGATTATGAAAAAGCCTACGAATCCGTCGATAAAGGCAAAGCCAAAGATTCGGTGGACATGGAAAAAGCCAAATCCGCTTTCGGGTTTTAATCCCAGCACCCACTCAAATCATAAAAACCACCAGACCTGGTTAATTTAAGAAATAGCCAGGCCTGGTGGTTTTTGCGTTTTTAAGGCGACGTCTCGTTTTCTTGGTTTTCTTGGGTTTCTTTGCGCTGCCAATAGGCCGCCAGCATCGACCCGGAAATATTGTGCCACACACTGAACAACGCGCCCGGCAAGGCACTCACCGCGCCGAAATACTTCAACGCCAGCGCCACGCTCAAGCCGGAATTCTGCATCCCCACTTCAATCGCCACCGTTTTCGCCACCCGCTTGTCGAACCCGAATAAACGCGACAAACCATAGCCCGACACCAGCCCAATCGCATTATGCAATACAATCACCAAAGCCAAACTCCACGCCAAGGAATGCAATTGCGAGGTATTCAACGCCACGACAATCGCCACAATAATCACAATCGCAAACATCGAAAAAACCGGCAACACCGGTTGAATCAACTCCAACGGTTTTGGAAAGAACTGATTCAACACCACACCCAACAACACTGGCAACAGAATCAACTGTAACAAACTCACCAGCATGTCCCACACCGGCACGGAAACGGTTTCATTCAGATAAAACCACGTCAAAAACGGCAACAAGACAATGGCGCATAAGGTCGAAACCAATGTCATGCTCACCGACAAGGCCACATCCCCTTTCGCCAAATACGCCATCACATTCGACGCCGTGCCGCCCGCCGTCGCACCGACGAGCATCAAACCGACCGTCAGTTCCGGCGACAAATGAAACAGCTTGGCCAAGCCCAAGGCCGCCAGCGGCATCACAATAAACTGCACGCTCACGCCCAATAATACCGCCGCTTTATTCTGCATCACCTGGCGGAAATCCTGCCAACGTAACGTCATCCCCATGCCGAACATCACCAGCATCAACAACGGCACAATCGCGCTTTTCAAGTCCACAAAAAACGTCGGCGAAAAAAACGCATACACCGAAAAAATCAACACCCAGACTGGGAAAAGATGAATCGAAAACACCGCCATATCGTTAATCCTGCTTTGAATCAAGTGAGCTCATTTAAACAGGTTCATGCATGAAATACCAATAAAACGACCAGGCCTGGGTGTTTTCAAAAACGTGAAAATTTGCCAATCTTCTGCCCCAATCACAATAACTCTTTTCAGAGAAATGCGTACACCTTTACGCCGAATTTGACTAAGTATTTCATCTAGTAAAGACAATTTCTTTGTTGTATTATTCATAAAATCTTGAAAAGCATACCAATATAAAATAACAAGACAAAAGAGCCTTATACTAAATGTTAGACTGACCGCAAGCGGTCGGTCTAACGGGGTGGTGATAACGGATTCCATTGCCAGACCGCCTGCGGCAGTCTAACAATGCAATCAACCAGACGTGTTCCACGCCCAAAAATTAAAATTTTTAGCGCGCGAAGCCACGCAGGTTATCGCCACCCCGTTATGCCCTCAAGGTGATATGGATAATTATGTCAATTTGAACAAAGTTGATATTGCAATACAGCAAATCGAAAGAGCAATTAATCTGTTCTTAGATGAGCAGGACTACATTTCATCTTTCACTCTTGCTGGGGCCGCAGATGAAGTGCTTGGAAAAATGGTTGAGAACGAGGGACTTAGTTCTTCTTACTTAGGAATAAGCGCTTTGATGAATGGGATTCATAAAGAGATGGATAGAGAGCCTTACACTAATAAAGAGTTTAACTCTTTAGCCAATGGAGCGCGGAACCATTTGAAGCATTTAAGTGGTTCAGAAATCGTTAGAATTGATCCAAGGCAGGAAGCATGCAATATGCTTTATAGGGCTATCTGTAATTTCAAAGTTCTTAAAAGTGAAGGAACTGAGAAAATGGATCGTTGGTTAAAGACGGATGGTATATCGCCGGCTTTCAAATTGAAGCAGGCATAACAAAACAAATTCACTCGAACAAATTTCCGCAAAGTTCATTTGTAGCGTTAGGCTATAAGGAGAAGAAATGCAGCGAGGAGAAAAAATCGCTATTGGAGTTTCGGTAATTGCACTGTTGGTTAGTGTCATAAATACCATTCTGACCAGCCCTGTTATTATTAATCTCTACTCAAAGCCTGACATTTCTGTAGTGGAAACCAATAGAGAATTAGATGGCGACACATTTCGAACAATGTTTATTGTAAAGAATAAAGGTTCGAGTACTGCCAAAAATGTCGAGCTTGTTTTAAATGCATATGCCAAAGATATAGTGCAGACCATGCAAGGCTTTACTGGGGAAATGATAGAAAAGCCAAATGGCCCACATTTTAAAACGGCCACTTTAAAAGTTAACTATTTGCCGCCAAATGATAGTTTTATAGTGTTACTTACTGGTAGAAAGGAAAGTCTTGTATCAATTTCTAAGGCATACAATATGAAAGATAGTTCTCCTTTAAACTTGACCATTCCTAATGCGGTAAGCATTCGATCCGAACGTTCAATTGGCAATATATATAATCAGTCGCCGTGGTTTCAGGTAAATGTTAACTAATCGGCAAGGCCTAACAATGCTCTAAACCCGACCGCGCTAACGCGCGGCGGGTTAGCTTAAACGTTATGTGCTCAGGGAGTTCAGCATTGGAACAATTTGAAAGAGCGAAGAGGTATTTATCGCGTGTCGAGGGGCTTTATGAGGGCGTTTTCTCATCCAGAGGTCATGACAAGGATGCGTATGATGACGATGTTATTTCTTTCTTCATCCATTGCTATCACATCAGGGACTGGATTATTCATCTCAACACATTAGGTATAACTGCAAAGCAAGTTGATCGGTATATAGATCAGCATAAAGCTCTGAGAGTGTGTGCCGACTTGGCCAATGGTTCCAAGCACTGCAAACTTACACGCTCCATGCGCACTGAACGACAACCGCATATTTCGGGAAAAGAAAGGCGTACTTCGACTTGGCTCACTAGCAGTGGAGGAGGTGAAGTCATGAAGTGTAAATATACTATTGTGACCAACACAGAAACCCTTGATGCACTGGAGTTGACAAGGGAGTGTGTTGAGTTATGGGAATTCTTCATCGAGGAATTGAAAGCTGGCGCCTCTGCTTGAGGCGTTATAAATTGATAAGGAAGTTATGAGTAATTTCGACAAAATCTCTACTTATCATGGAACCTCAGACCAATATGCTGAAGATTTGGTTGATGGGATGGTAGACACCTCTCTTGGTGGTGGTGAGTTAGGGCAAGGTTTTTATTTGGGAACAGCATTGCATGTGGCAAAGGCGTGGGCGAAGCAAGTGCATAATTCCGAATCTGTTGTTGAGTTTCAAATAAACGATGATGACTTTTGGAAATTCGATATTGAGAGTCTCACAGATGTTGAGGCGCTTGAGTATCGCTCAATAATTAGAGCAAAAGGTCTGACTCGAACCTACAAGTTTTCTAAGGATGTCGTTTGGGGCCCTATTGTCGGAGGGCCCAGAGTTTATTCTGACCAACATAAATGGGAATCTGCAGACGGCGAATTATTTTTGAACGGAAATAACGTTTTGAGACTTAAAAGATGAGCGCCATAGTCTATTACTTAAGCTTTTACAGTGAGCAGTTAGGCTTCCTTTTCCCAAATGAATTACCTAAAAACTATTACTCTCCAGGCCTGTTTCTTGTCGAGCCTGAAGGTGATGGAACCTTTTCCTACGGATATACGTTCGATGCGATGGATAATGGCAACCGCATTTCTTTAAAATTAATTCGTGCGAACGAAGATAATCGAAGCTCTACTTTATATGTGGTCAGAACTAAGCATTACGGTTCTTTTTGGTTTAACTTGAAAAATATAAATCAGAATATTCGGTACATAGGTGGGAACCCGAAACTTGTAAACCATAATCCGATGGCTGTGGCGATGACTACTGATTCGGACAAGTTGGAAAGGGTTTGTAAGAACTACAATTTCTATTTTATTGGAAGTACGCTGGCTGAAGATGATTTATAACAAGTTGCTGCATGCGGAAAAATTACTCGCTGCGCTCACAATTTTCCGGTAAGCAAAGCGTTATGCATTTTGGTGCTAATAAGAAACGAAGGTCATTAAGTTAATGAAGGGAAGATATTATTTAGCAATAGTTATATTAATTTTAAGTCTCCCTATTGCACTATATTCATATAAGTTCGGGTTTGGTCTTTGGAACTCGAATCATGAGTGGGCTCAAATGGGCAGTGCTTTTGGTGGTCTATATGCGCCAATACTTTCAATTCTTACCTTATTTGTATTGGTAAAGCAGTTTCAAATTCAGAAACAAATGCATGAGCATGAGCACAGAGCTACATCGAGAGAAATCAGCTTTAATATGGTGGAAAAGTTCACTATTAAAATTGAGTCAATGTTTACTCAAGAGGTGGTAGATGATTTAATTTGTCTATCGAAGCTAAGCAGAGGAAGTCCTGAGGCGGAAATATTAAAAAGAAGATATCTCGATATATTCACGTTATGGGCTACTGTTCACGCTACTCTTAAGAATTACGAAAAACAAGAGCCAAGAATGATAGTTGATCTTGCCAGCATAGCCGTACTTCATCTTACTTTTAATATGTGTGCAACGCTGGAAGAAGCTTATGTCGTACATATGTGTGGAAAAGATGAGGAATGTTTCAAGTATTGGTTTATGAAAGATGCATAACAATGGCGGTCGTGAGGGACTTGCCTTCAGCGGTGCTTTTTGTGCGTTAAAAGAGCCTAGCACACAAGCCCCTGACCGCACCGTTATGTTTTCACAAGGAGTTGAAATGAGTTTCACGTTCTATGACATTGAAGGAAGTCATCTGATCGCTAATGATGGTGAGTTTATTGGCCAAATAAGTGGTGAATTCGATGAAAAATCAATCATTAATGAATTTGGCCCACATGGCGGGGAGTTTAATGATAAGTCTATTTCAAATGAATTTTGTAACTATGGTGGCGAGTTTTCAGACCTCTCACCATACAACGAATTTAGCCAAACACCACCAAGGCTTATAAAGGGCAACAAAGTCATTGCGTATGTAACAAAAAATGAATTCTTATCTCCACGTATTGACCCTGATGTCCTATTGGCAATGACAAAGCGGGAAGCGATATAAAATATAACAAGGTGTTCAACCTCGTTCGATTCGCTGACATGGGACTTCACAGCCATGCTGTTGCGCCCCCTCAGCACGGCGTTATACCTAAGTCAGATTATGGATACAAACCAAGCAGCAAAATATTTATCTGAGATTGATGAACTTGACCAATGGTCGAAGAAATCAGTTCATATTGAAATTATAAATAAAAGAGAAATTTTTAACTTAGCCGAACCTCTCTGGCTTGAACGCATGTATCGAGAAGGAAAATTATTTGTACACCCAAATATTGCAAAACAGCTAAAAAACCAATCGTGGATTGCGAACGACCTTCAAAAAAGAATGATTTGGGCAAGTGTAATTGCATCCGCCGAAGGCCCAGGTAGTAAGGCTAGGTTCGTCGATATCAAAAAGAAATTACTAAAAAAATATGGTCGAGAATGGTGGGAAGATGTATACCAAAGAAAAGATAACGCTTGGATAGCAAAATCTAGAATAGAGAAAAAAAGGGCAACAAATGGCCCTGCCGTTACAACATTAATAAATAATACGCATTTATTTGCTGGTGCAGCAGCTTCGGAAACAATTGAAGCCCTTAAAATGATTCCAGAAACATGATAAAACGTATAACAAAGCACTCAAGCGGACTGCGCTAAAGCGCAGCCGCTTAGCTTAGTCGTTATGTGAAGAAATGAGCCGAATAAGTCATGAGTAATCAATCAAGTTTGTACCCTGAGATACTGTTTCACTTCACGAGCAAAAATGGCTTGTTTGCTTTGCTTGGCGATACTTTTAAAGTTTCATACGGCAGGGAAAAGATCGTAGGCAAAAGGAGCACGCGGGAATTTGGTGTCCCAATGATTTCATTTTGTGATCTTCGATTGTCGGAGTTGAAGAATCACATGAATGATTACGGGAGGTACGGCATTGGCCTAAATAAAAAATGGGCAAATGATAAAGGGCTCAACCCAGTTTGGTATGTGAATAATAATTGTGATTTTACAGATAATTTCAATGATGCACTAAATGGAATATATAGGCACATGAATACCGTAAGTGATGGCGATATGTTTCAAATGCTATCAAATGATTACATGAAAATAATAGATACTTACCGATACATAAAAAACTACCAAGGAAACCTCACGAGGGATGGAAAAACAACTAAGAACTTCAGGTTTGCCGATGAGAGAGAATGGCGTTATGTTCCGCCGCTAAAAACACCAGGCATTCTTCCGTTCATTCCAATAACAAGAATAAAAACAAAAAAACAGAAAGAAGAATACAATCAACAAGTCTCACATTTAAAACTTCATTTCCAACCTGAGGACATTAAGTATCTGATCGTTGATAACGACAAAGATATCGTTGAACTGATCAATCATCTTCGGGTGGTGAAAAATAAATTTTCTCAACATGATATAGATAGGCTCTTTAGCAGAATATTAACTGCTGAGCAGATATACAACGATGTATAAGTCACATAACAATCACATCCAGGCGACCGAAAAACCGCTACGCTCTTTGCGGTTGCATTCGCGCTCACTGGCTTCGCCCTAATCGCGCTCGTTCTCGGCTTCGCAGTCGGAGGCGTACTCGTCCTGCGGGCGGTTGGCGAGTTCAAGTATGTTGGTTTCTTCAAGTGTGTGAAGGACTCGAAGTTCGCAACGTATGACAGCTGGCTGTTTTCGCCTTTCTGCCTGCTAGCTGGCGGGGCGTTCTTAGCACTGGCGGCGAGCAGGATATAACAAGTCGCTGGAAGAAAAGAGCGGTCATGTCGGAGTCGTCTTTTATGGCAAAGAATCCAAAAAACCAAAAATCCCCCGCCACTTCGAAATGGTCTCAAGAAGTCACCGAGCACAGTCATGCGTTGGATTTAGAGGAAGGTGTTTTCACTTGGGACGACCCAAGAAAAATTGCCGAATCGCTTAAACAATCCGCTGACTCAAGTCGTCACCGTAAAACAACGCCCTTTCAATCGGCCATGTCGATGTTGGTTTTCTATATCAACCGCGCCGGGAAAAACCTGGCTCCGGCGCAAGCCGCTATTTTAGAAGAGGCCAAACAGGAACTACGCAAGCTTTACGGCAAAGCGTAGTCTTTCCGCCAGGCCTGGGCAAAACCGTTGTTCGCCCCTCTTTTCTTTATTCACTTTCTCAGTTCAGCGTAATCACCTTGGAAGGCGTTATCCACCGCGATGCCGGAATGGAGGACGGTCTGGACGTCACCCCGGCGTCATTCGCGATGATTTGCGCATCGGGAATATTGGTGGCGATTTTTTGATTTCCGCTGTAGGACAACGCTGTCGGGTAGCTTGTGCCTTCATAGGTGAATGGGCAGATATTGAAAAACTCGTCGTAATGCCAGAAGTTGCCGTCATAGGCAATGTCACCATAGGTTCGACAGCCGCCGGTATCATAGCCATACCCGACATCGTTCATCAGAGAGAAGATGGCGTATTGGATATAGAAAGGGTCGTTGAGCGTAATGTCCGTGCCAAAGAAGGCCTTGGCTTGAGGATTGTTATACATGACGTTGTTCTTGACGTTGATGTGTCGGCTCATGCCATCGCTGTAAACGGTGTTACCGCCTCGATTCGGGTTTTTGTCGGAAAAGACATTGCCCTCAATCAAGAGCGCGTTTTCCGCGGAACTGCCCTGATAGCCGGTGGTATAGACACCGCCGCCGTCCCATAATTGTTCCAGTGTGGAATAGGTGCGGTTATTGGTGATTTTGTTATCACTGTTCGGCGTGTAATCGGTATGCACGCCCCACATATACGGCGTGGCGGTTGACAAGCCCAGGTTGATGCCCGGATCGAGCAGCCCCCAGCCCCAGCCCATCGCAATGGCGGACCAAGGCGTGTACATAATGGTGTTGTGATCGATGAGCGTATTGGTCGAGAAGCCGACATAAATGCCGGCCACATCATAATATTCCTGGCCGACATGACGAATGAGGTTGTTAGAAATGGTGTTGTTTTGGGTGATTTGTGCACTGTTGGGTGCGTAATCTTTTTGCTGTACACCGCCTAGCCAAATCGCAGATGAGGAAATGTCTTCAAACAAGTTACTGCGAATCACCGAATTCTGTGTGCCGGTTCCGAAATGCAGCGCGACCGCGCCCATGTGTTCAAAAATATTGCCGTCAAACACCACGCCATTGACGTATTCCAGCTCGATATTGCCCGGGGTTTCCTGCACATACTGAACATGGCCGATGCTGTTGTAGTTGTAGGTGGTATCGACCACCAGGTTACCGCTTTGGTCGGCCACATAACCGATATTGGTGCTCGGCGTCATCCAGGTGGCATAGGCGAAATTCAGGTTTTGGAACCGCAGATTCTTAACAGGTTCCGATTGCGAGCCGGTCACCGTAATCAATTTCTGTAAAAACGGCATTTCGGCGGAGGCGATTGACATATCCTGTCCATCCAACGGAATGTAGTAAACCGTGTCTTGGTTTTTGTCCAGATACCACTCCCCTTTTTCATCCAGAAACTCATAGGCGTTTTCAAAAAACGCCACCCGGAAGAAACTCCACATATTGGTTGCCGTTTTGTCTTTATTCAGATACAGGTTGGAATTTGTCCAGGCCGGGTCTTGAAGCGTTATCAGCCCGGTTTTGGACAGGTCGTAATTGAGGTAACCATCATCGGTAACATCAATCGTGATTTCATGGATGTAAAACAGAATTTCGTCAACGGCGCTGATATTGGTGTTGTCGTAGTTCGGGTAAGACGTAATCGACTTCAGCGGCACGCGCTGCATTTTCCATTGCGGCAAGGAGACGGCTTCAATGTCTTCGATATTTCGCCAGGTGTTCGGATCGGGCCAGTTCGGATCTAATGAGCTATCCATGTTTTGCACCGGGATGAACAGAATGCCGCCCGGATCGCTGTTGGCCGGGGAAGCCGAGTTATAACCGTAATACGGCCAGAAGCCGCCCGGATAATCCCCGGTTCTCGCGCGCGTGGCTCTTTCGCCATTGATGTAAAGCTGGCGGGAATCCAGCCCTTTGGCATTGGCGCAATAAATATTCTTACCGGCGTCGCAGAGTGTCCAATTGTCGATTTGTTTCGAGCCGTATAGGCGAACATCGGCCCCGTCTTGTGATTTGTAAGTCACCATGAAACCATTTTGCGGGGAGTCACTCGCATCGAACGTCAAGGTTTCGTCCAACCGGTAAACGCCTTCTTTAAGCTTGACGGTGATGTTGGTGGGCGAATCCGCGATTTCACGCGCTTCTTGCTGCGCACGTTGTATGGTTTTGAAAGGGCTGCCGGAACGGCCGCTGTTGGCATCGTCGCCATCGGGTGAAACCCAAATAGTGTAATTATTCGTCGTATCGCCGTCGGAATAGAACAAGTTGCAGGATGAAAGCCAAAACGGTGTGCTGACCGTGAACAATAAAACAAAATACCGCTTAAATGCTTTTTTCATGAGACCACCTTCCCTTCCTGAGTGCATGTGTCGTTCCATCCGTTTTAAAGTGATGCGAGAACTGATTCGATTCGTCTGAGTAATTTTTTTATCAATTACGCTTTTCTCATGATTTTACACAGATTTTTCGGCCGTCAAAGCAAAAAATAATTTCGAATCGAAAGCCGAACTCCAAGCCTTATGTTTTTTTTACGTATTGTTTGTTTTGTCTTCTTATTGCCATATCTGCCAGGCCTGGTCAAAACCCTTATTTCAATTTGTGAGCGAATTGTGAACCTTTTGTGAGGATTCCCGGCCGAGATTTTTCAATAATGCTTCTGCAAGCAATCAAACCTCACCAAAGGAGAACCACCATGAAAGCGCTACTCACCTACGCCAGCGTATTTGCATTATTCACCAGCGGATTGGCTTATGCCATGAGCGATACCTCGGCAGAACAGCCACGTTATGAAATCCCACCGCCGACGGCCAACGGCATTGATTTCCCGGTCAATTATCAGGACTGGGACATCGTTGCGGTTTCCCACCGCGAAGATCACAAAAGCGTGCGCGCCATTATCGGTAACGATGTCGCCGTAAAAGCGATTGAAGCCGGACAAACCAACCCTTGGCCGGACGGTGCAGCACTGGGCAAACTGGTTTGGAAAGACCGTCAGGACGACCACTGGAAAGCCGCCACCGTTCCGGGCGAATTCATTCACGCCGAGTTCATGTTCAAGGATGCCGAAAAATGGAAAGACACCAAAGGCTGGGGCTGGGCACGCTGGCTGGGTACGGAACAAAAACCGTTCGGCAACACGCCTCAAGCGGCCAGTGCCTCTTGCATCGCCTGCCACACGCCGGTTAAAGGCCAGGATTGGGTCTTCACCAAACCGGCCATTTTGCCGAAACGCATTTACAGCAAAAAATAACCTTGCCTGTTTCCGGGTTCGATTTTGTAAAATGGAACCCGGTTCCTTACGAGAATACTTTTATGTCCCCTGCTTTTCACACGCTCATTGTTGAAGATGACCCGGATATCGCTCGCCTGGTTGCTTTGCAGGTGGATAGCTTACAGGGAAGCCATCACCATGTTTCCCAGTTGGGGGACGCACAAGCCTATTGCGAACAACACCCCATTCATTTATTGATTCTGGATTTGTCCTTGCCCGACGGCGACGGCCTGGCATTTTGCCGCCGATTCCGCGAACGGGATGAAACCACCCCGATATTGATGCTCACCGCGCGCTCCGATGAAGTGGACCGCGTGCTCGGTTTGGAACTGGGTGCCGATGATTATTTAAGCAAACCCTTCGGCCTGGCCGAACTTAAAGCCCGTATCAAAGCCTTGATTCGTCGCGCCAATCATATTCATGCCCAACCGTCACCGACAACCGTGTCGCTGGGGCAGTTGAACATCGACCCGAAAAAACACCAGGCCTGGCTGTTTCAGCAAGAGCTTCATTTAACCGCCAAGGAATTCGAGTTACTGCACTTTCTGGCCCGTCATCCGGGTGAGGTTTTCAGCCGTTTGGATTTGCTCGAACAGGTATGGGGCATCGAGCACGACGGTTACGAACACACCGTCAATTCGCATTTGAACCGCTTACGTAACAAAGTGGAAGCGGACCCGGCCAATCCGCACCTGCTGGAAACTGTTTGGGGCGTGGGGTACAAACTCAATGCCGATGCTTTACAAGAAAGCTCGTCCGAGGCGAAAAACACATGACCATTTTCCTGAAATCCGCGTTAGCCAGACGTTACAGCTTGTTGTTTATAATGGTGTTTTCCATTATGGGCTTCACCTATCTCGCCATCAGTCTGTTCGGTTCCCATTACTATTTGAAACAGGTGCAAACCCAGGTTCACCAGCACATTGCGGACACGTTGGTACAAGACCACCACTTGGTTGAGCAAGGCCGGGTCAATCAAGATGCGCTCGCCACCACCTTCAAACGTTATATGCTGTTGAACCCTTATTTGGAAATTTATCTGGTAAATCGAAACGGGCAAGTGCTGCAATATTCCGCAGACGACAAAAAAATTCTGCGCCGCCATATCGAGATGACACCGTTGTTAACGGCATTATCGGCACCTTCCGACGCCGGCCGCCCTTTTCCCATGGGCGATGACCCCAGAAAAGCCACCGGGCAAGCGCCCTTTTCCGTGGCGGCGTTGCCCGACGGTTTGTTTTTGTATGTGATTATCCGAAACAGCGTCGAGCAGGAGGCCAACCGCCAATTACAGGAAAGCCTGTTGCTGGAATTGAGCGCCTGGTCGTTTTTGGTCAGTTTATTGGTGGGTTTGATATTTGGGGGCGGCGTTTTCTGGCACTTGACGCGCCGCTTGGTAGCGCTGTCACAATCCGTCGAGCACTTTAAAGACCACCCGGAACAACCGATTCAGGCACAATCGAAACCGCACCCGGATGATTTGGACCGGCTGCAAACCACGCTGGCGGACATGTCGCAGCAACTACACCGAACCTTGACCCAACTGGAAGATACCGACCGTCAGCGCCGTTTTATGATTTCCAGCCTGTCACACGACCTGAGAACGCCTTTGACCAATCTGTTGGGTTACATGGAACAGGCTTCGCAAACCACGCAGGAGGCCTACCTGGAAATTGCCTATGAAAACGGTTTGAAGTTGAAACACTATCTCGACCAACTGTTCGACTTCGCCAAGCTGGAGTTGGAATCGTTTCAGTTGCGCCGCCAAAGCTTATCGTTAAGCGAGTTCTGTTTCGATATTCTGCAACATTATCAACACACCACGCCGGAACGCACCTTTAAAGCCGACATTCAACCAGGCCTGCTCTATGAATTCGACCCGAATCGTTTAGAAAGCGCCATCCGTAATCTGCTGGACAACGCGGTCAAATATGGGCAAGGCACCATCACGCTGTCGCTGAAGGCTCAGGCACCGGAATTGGAGATCGCTGTCCGCGACCAAGGCGAACCTTTGGATGAGGCTTTTCAAACCTATTTGAACCATCCGTTTGCGCACCAAGCCGCTCCGCATCCACACCGGCCAAATGCCGGTTCCGGCCTGGGGCTGCAAATCGTCAAGACCATTGCCGAAAAACACGGTGGACGTTTTGAATACCGAAGCGGAATCGCCCACAGCTTTGTCATAATTCTGCCACGCGAGAACGATTAGCTAGGCTTTGGACAAAACTTTGGATGATATTTTTGAACGTTTTAAGAAGAAATCAAGGTGGGATTACAATTGCAATAGCGCATTGGAAACCAAGCCGATCAGGCCGCCGAAGACACCGCCCCAGACAACCAGCCAACCAAGGTGCTGCTCGATCATTTGTTGCACCATGGTTTTGACCATTTTCGGAGTCAGTTCCGCCAGACGCGCTTCGATAATCTCTTCCACTTTATGGCGGATTTCCGCCATCACATCCGGTTGGTCGATTTCGTTTTGCAGCAATTCCACGAACTGCTCTTTTTCGGTCATCTCGATCAACGCGGCTTTCATATTGCTCACGAAAGGGTCTTTTAACGGATTCAGTGCGTCTTTACCGCCGAACATGCCCAGCATACTGCCGAAGCTGGATGCCATGATGACATCCGCCAAACGGTCAAACGCCGGGGTTAAATCGACCTTTTCAATCACCGGAGCCAGGTGCAGGTTCGGTTGGGCGGTTTGGTTAACGAAACGGTCGATGTTTTCCTGCGTGAAGAATTGCTCCATCATCAAATCGTGAATCGCGGTTTTGAACTCTTCAAAGCGAGCCGGAATCACCCCGGAACCGACCAGGCCTGGTACTTTTTCAAACAGCATGTAAATCGCCAGCCAGTTGGTCAGGGCACCCGACAGAGCAAACAAGCCGACCATTAATAGCCAGTTATTCGGCAACAGCAGCCCGGCTATTAACAGTAATAAACTAATGAGATTGGTGATAAAGCTCTTATTCATTTTTGCAACAACGTTCCTATCAAGTGCATTTTAAAGTACATTTAAACCTTTGAATTACTTGCGTTTACCTTTGTATGGGCTTTTGCCGCCGGAGACCGGCTTCTTTGAAGCCCCAGGGCGCGTGCGAATATCCGGCCGGGCTTCTTCCGGCAAACCGACTGATTTTAACAGTTGGTTGATCTGCTTCCAGGTCAAGGCTTCGGTTTTGCCACGACGCAAATTGCGGGGCAAATCAAAGGTGCCGTAACGCGTACGTACCAAGCGGCTGACTTGCACGCCTTGCGATTCCCAAATACGGCGTACCTCACGATTGCGGCCTTCCTTAATGACCACGCGATACCATTGGTTGATGGAGTCTTCTTCCTGCTGCGGAATTTTGTCGACTCGGTCGAATTTGGCCCAGCCGTCTTCCAGCTTGACGCCTTTTTTAAGCTGTTTGATGATGTCATCGGACACTTCACCGAACACACGCACCGAATATTCCCGCTCCATTTCATAGGACGGGTGCATCATGCGATTAGCCAGTTCGCCGTTATTGGTCAAGACCAATAAACCGGAGGTGTTGATATCCAAGCGACCGACGCTGACCCAACGACTATTGATGATACGCGGCAAGTGCTCGAAGATAGTTTCTCGGCCTTTTTCGTCTTTTCGGCTGCAGACCTGCCCTTCCGGTTTATTGTATAAAATGACCTGGGTGGGCTGGGTTTCAAGGCGTGTTTCACGCACTTGTTGATCGCGCACTTTAATCGTATCCGTGGTAAAAGCACGGTCGCCCAGCGTGGCGACTTTACCGTTGACCTTGACCAAGCCTTCGGCAATCAGCTTTTCCACTTCGCGCCGCGAACCGAAACCGCCGCGCGCTAAAATTTTCTGAAGCTTTTCACCTTGAGGCTTGGCAACGTTTGTTTTGTGTTTTGTATTCGTCATATCAGTGTAATCCCACCAGTTGCAGCAAATAGCCTTGTAGCGCTTGATAAGGCCCTGAAATAATCGGGCCGAGTACGCCAAGGAACATCATGCCTAATAGAATAAACAGGCCATAAGGTTCCAGACGGTTGTAAGTATAAGATAAACCGGATGGCAAGAAGGCCGAGACCACTCGGCTGCCGTCCAATGGCGGAATTGGAATCATGTTCAAGACCAGCAATACCAGGTTAATGGCAATGCCCGCCATACCGGAATACGCTAAAAACTGCCCAATGTTATCCGGCGAAGTGCCGCCCGCCGACAGGTCGTAACCGATTTTGGCGACAATCGCCCAACCAATGGCCATTACCAAGTTCGACAAAGGCCCGGCCACCGCGACCCACGCCATATCCCGCGCCGGGTTCTTGAAGTTGCGGGCATTGACCGGCACGGCTTTGGCCCAACCGAAGACAAACCCGCCCAACACCAATAAGGCAACCGGCACGATAATGGTGCCCACTAGATCAATGTGCTTTAACGGGTTCAAGGTCACACGACCGAGCATTTCCGCAGTCTTGTCACCGAGTTTGGAAGCCACCCAGCCGTGTGCGGCCTCATGCAAGGTAATGGCCAGCAACACCGGAATGGTCCAGATGGCGATTTTCTGCATTATCGAAAGTTCAATCATGGTTTCCTCTCATCCGTCGAACGCATTCGACTATTCATTAAACTCGCCCTGCCCTTGGCGAATCAAAACCGGTACGTCTTCGGTAAAGTCGATAACGGTGGTGGGTTCAAAACCGCAAAAGCCGCCATCCAAAACGGCATCCAAGGCGTGCCCCAGCGTTTCCTGAATGCTCCAACCATCGGTCATCGGCAATTCTTCGCCCGGTAAAATCAACGAGACCGAAATCAACGGTTTGTCAAAATAAGACAACAACGCATTGGTCACGGTATTGGGGGTGACGCGCAGTCCGATAAACTTCCGCTTCGGCGTTTGCAAACGGCGCGGCACTTCCCGGCTGGCCGGCAAGATAAACGTATAAGGCCCCGGCAGGTGCGATTTCAAATAACGGAACTGCACGTTTCCGACCTTAGCGTAAGCCGACAAATGGCTTAAATCCGGGCAGACCAGTGTGAAGTAATGTTTGTCGTCCAATCGACGAATGGCGCGAATGCGGTCCGCACCCGCTTTGTTGTCCAGTAAGCAGCCAAGAGCGTACCCAGATTCTGTTGGGTAGGCGATGACCCCGCCCGCATTCAAAATCTCGACCGCTTGTTTTAAAATTCGTTCTTGAGGGTTGTCGGGATGCACCGACAAATATTGACACTCTCTTCGCACAATGATTTCCGTTTAATTGGTTCACAGGTCATCGCTTAAGCGGACGACCGGGATTTGCAACGCCGAAAATTATACTGCAAAACCCCTTAAAAAGCGCCAGGAATCCAACAATTTCAATCAAATAACACCCTTTCTTGAAGCTCGGTTCTTAAATTCAAGCGTTACGGTTTTCGACCAGGGTGTTTTGAAAAGCTTTAGCCTTCCTTAGACAAGCTGTTTTCAAACAACTCCCAAACCGGCCGGCAGCTTTGAGGCATTGGAGCCAACCACCCTAAATCCCGCCAGGTCTGCTCCGGGCGGTGGAAATCGGACCCTAAAGAGGCATGTAATTCGTAACGCGCGGCCCGCTGCGCCATGCCAATTTGATCGGCACAAGGGCGTGGCTGATTGACCACCTCAAGCGCTTGACCGCCGGACGCCTTGAATTCTTCGATCATTTTATTGAGTTTATTGGAGCCGATTTTATAAATGTGCGGGTGCGCAATCACCGGCACGCCTTTCGCGTCCAAAATCCAGTCCACCACTTCGGTCAACTCCGGCCATTCAACCGGGGCATACATGGGCTTGCCTTTTTTCAAAAAACGATCAAAGGCTTGTTGATGATTCTTAATATGCCCTTCTTCAATCAGCACCTGGGCAAAATGGTTACGGCCAATCATCCCTTCCCCGACCGCAGGCAGAATTTTTTCCAATAAGCCGTTAAAACGACGGCTTTGAAACTTGGCATCAATTTCAAAGGCGCGCGTCCAGCGCTTGATTCGGTTCAGCTTCAAACCGGCTTGCAAACGCTCGTTATCCACATCGACATTCAACCCGACCACATGAATGGTGTGCCCTTGCCATTGGCAGGAAATTTCCGATGCGGGAATCAAATCCAGCCCTGCGTCTTCGGCGTAGCGTTGAATTTGTTCATAACCGGCCGTGGTGTCGTGATCGGTTATGGCCAAGGCGGAAAGCTCCTTTTCCAAGGCTCGATCGATCAGCTCTTTGGGAGTCAAAGAACCGTCCGATGCGGTGGTGTGGCAGTGAAAATCGGCTTTCATGGTCTTTCCTAAATTGCGTTGATATTGGATCGGGGGACGCGTCAATTCTGACGATAACGGTAAAAAAACCGCTTGCGGGTTTCTTTACAACGGAATCCCATATAAAATTGCGGTTCCAGAGTCATTTAGCAAAACCATTGAATTGGATTCACAATGGTTTAGAAACGGTAAAAAGAAACGGCTCTTTTTATTCTACCAAACACAGCCAAAAGTATTGCAATGAAACTATTATTCGATTTATTCCCCGTCATCCTCTTTTTCATCGCCTTCAAACTCTACGGCATTTATGTCGCCACCGCCGTGGCCATCGTCGCGTCCATTCTTCAAGTGGCCTATGTTTATGCCAAAAACAAGCGCGTCGAAAAAATGCACATTATCACCTTGGCATTAATTGTCATTCTTGGGGGCGCCACACTGATTTTCCAAGATGAAGCCTTTATCAAGTGGAAACCGACGGTTGTTAACTGGGGCTTTGCGCTGGTGTTTCTGGGCAGTCACTATATTGGCCAAAAACCGATTATCCGCCGCATGATGGATCAAGCCATCAGTTTGCCGGAGCGTGTTTGGTTGAACTTAAGCTATATGTGGATTGTGTTTTTCATTTTCTCCGGCATCGCCAACATTTACGTGGCTTACCAATACGACACCGACACTTGGGTGAACTTCAAGCTTTTCGGTTTAATGGGCTTGACGCTGGTGTTCATCATCATTCAAGGCATTTACATCAGCCGTTACATTAAAGAAACCGGTAAACAGTTCGATGAAACCGAACAGCGTGTCATGGATGCATCCATCGAAACCTTGGCCGATGCGGAACTGGATTCGGTTTCACCGGCCAAGTCGCGCAATAAACCGTCCGACGACAAACAATAACTTATTCGTATTATCCGCCCGGAGGATTCCATGCTTTATTCCATCTTTGCCTATGATGTTGAAAACAGTTTGCCCTTGCGTGCCGAAGCCCGCCCAGGGCACATTGCACGCCTGAAAGAAATGGCTGAACAAGGCCGCTTAATTTTGGCCGGCCCGAATCCGGCCATCGACTCCGAAGAACCCGGTGATGCGGGGTTCAGCGGCAGCTTAATTGTAGCCGAGTTCGACTCATTGAAAGATGCCCAGGCCTGGGCAAATGCCGACCCTTACCTGGCCGCAGGCGTCTATGAAAAAGTCGACGTCAAGCCATTCAAAAAGGTGCTTCCATAAGTCGCCGTTTCACGTTAATATTGGATTATCCTAACTGACCGCGAGATGCCCCATGTCAAATGTAGCCTACCTGATTCCAAAACGTAATCAAAAAGTGCAGCTGGAAGCGGCTGACCCGCTTGAATTGGTCGACATTGATTTCGTACAGGTGCCGTTACTCGGTTGGACTTCGGCCGGCGAGCCCATTCAAATGGAAATGGACTACGATACGGTGGCCGTGCCGCAATCCATGGTGCGCAAAGAAACTTTTGCTCTGCGAGTCAAAGGGAATTCCATGAACGAGGAGAACATCGAAGACGGCGACATCGTCATCATCGAGCGTCGCTCCACAGCCGAAAACGGGGAATCCGTGGTGGTTCGCATCAATAACGAAGAAGTCACGATGAAAAAGTTCTACATCGAGAAAAACGGCATTCGCTTACAACCCGCCAACTCGGACATGGAACCGATTTATATCACCAATGACAACATTGAAATTCTGGGCATTGTCACCGGTATTTTACGGCAACCCGGATAACAAACACCCTTAACAGCAGTAAACGGAATGCACCCACAAGACCCGAAACTCACTTTAATTATTACCGGCGGCACGCTGGATAAGGATTACCAAACCAGCACGGGTGCGCTGGTGTTTTCCGAAACCCATTTGCCGGAAATACTGCGCCAAGCCAACACCACTCTGGCCCTTAATACACAGGTATTAATACTGAAAGACAGCCTGGAAATGACCGATTTGGATCGTGACGATATTGCCCAGGCCTGCCGGGAGGCCGACACCGACTGCATTGTCATTACACATGGCACCGACACCATGGCCGAGACCGCTTTGGCACTGGCCGAGAATCCTAACCTCTCCGATAAAACCATTGTACTCACCGGCGCAATGCGCCCTTTTCGTCTTGGCGAATCCGACGCCAGCTTTAACCTCGGTGCGGCCCTCATGGCGGCACAACTGGCCGAGAATGGCGTTTACATCGCCATGAACGGCGAACTGTTCGAAGCCAGTCGCGTGATGAAAAACCGACAAAAGGGTGTTTTCGAATTGACGGTGTAGCCAGAAGACACCTTGATTTGAAACACCCGCCCCGAAACCTTCCTTCCAAGTTTTTTGTTTTTAGTTCTGAGGCCTTTGCACTTGTCTCTGGATCGGTCTCTGTTTAAGGAATTTTGATTTATGAATGTGTTATTCGCTTATTTGGCCGTCGTCGTCATTTGGGCCACCACGCCCTTGGCGATTCAATGGAGCGGCCAGGTTGATTGGTTTGTCGGGGTGGCCGGACGGATTTTCATCAGCGCGACCCTGATTATTCCGATTTTAATATGGTGGACTCGGCAACCCTTCTCGTTGCAATGGCGGGACATCAAAATTTATTTATCCGCCAGTCTCGGCATGCTCGGTGGCATGACGCCGATGTATTATGCCGCTCAAACCATGCCATCCGGTTGGATTTCATTGATTTTTGGGTTGACGCCCATTGTCACCGGCATCATGGCGTTTTTGATTTTGAAAAACCTGCAACTGACCTTCAGTAAGTACCTGGGCATTGTCGTCAGTTTCAGCGGTTTGGCGGTGATTCTCGGTCCCAACCTGGATTGGACGCACGGCCAAAACCTCCTGATTGGCATCGGCTTGGCGGTGACCGCCGTCACCTTCCACTCACTGAGCACAGTGCTGGTCAAAAAATACAATCACGGCCTGCCCAACACCCACATTGTGGCCTCAGCTGTTTGGATCACCAGTACGGTCTATCTGTTGATTCATCCGCAATTTCTGACGCAATTACCGACATTGCCGCCCAAAGCGCTGGGCGCGATTGTGTATCTCGGCGTATTCGGTTCGCTGATCGGATTTGTGCTGTACTACTATGTGCTGAAACGGTTGGATGCGATTCGGTTAGGTCTGATTACGTTGATGACGCCGGTCATGGCGTTGTTGCTGGGACACTTTTTAAATGACGAACCCTTGAACAGCCAAATTTGGATGGGCGCAGGCCTGGTGATTTTAGGCTTAATCTCATTTGAGTTCGGACACCGCATTTCTAAAGAAAACTTCCGACTACTGACATCCAGAATGCCGTAATCCGGCCGTTCAAACAGGATTTTACGCCGTTTAGGGCCCGTTTCGATTACAATGACGCCCGTCCAGCAATGCGGCTGGCGGAAGATTGAAAAGGAATGTCATGAAACTGCGTTACTTGAAATGGATGGCGGTCTTGGAGGCCATCTCTCTGTTAACTTTACTGTTTGTCGCCATGCCGCTGAAATATCATTTCGGCTACCCGGAAGCGGTGCGCCTGGTCGGCCCGATTCACGGCGCCTTATTCATGGCCTTCAATATCGTGTTGTTTGCTTACGCTTTAAAAGGCGTTGTGACGGAAATGCAGGCGTTCAAAGGCTTTATCGCATCGTTTCTGCCGTTCGGCACCTTTGTTTACAAGGCCACCACCTTAAAATACGTCGCCGAACAACAAGCCGAATAGCCCTTGTTACCAGTGCCAGTAGAAACTTACCACTCCAAGCCTTTCAAATACTGAAAAATCGCTCGATAGGCTTTCGGCGGTTTATTCTGCTCGGCTTCTTTTTGGGCGTTACGAATCCATTGACGTAATTGAGAGCGGTCCGCATGAGTGTATTCGGCCATAAACGCATTCAAAGCCTCATCGCCTTCCGCCACCAAACGATCACGCCATTTTTCCAAACGATGAAAGTGCGCGGCCTGTTGTTTGGATTTTTGTTCGATTTCAAACAGTCGTTGCTTGATGTGTACAATCAGCGGCTCATTCTTACGCAACAATTTACCGAGAAACAGTTTCTGACGTTTCACCGCCGGGCCATTTTTCATTTCCTTAAGCTGCATGACGGCTTTTAAAACGTCGTCCGGCAGCTCTATGGATTTTAAGGCCGAATCCGGCAGCTCGGTCAGCTGTACGCCCAGGTCCGTCACCGCCTGAGCGGCTTTTTTGATGTCCGTCCGGCTTTCAAATTCTTCCTGTTCCCAGTCCGGAATTTCTTTCTTCGCTTTGGCTCGGTTGACATTACGAGGTCTAACCATAATCGCTTCCCATATCAAATTTTAAAAAGGTGTTTTACCCGCGCGGCGGCATCATTTCCAGCCATTCGGGTTCACTCAATACCGCCACTCCTAACGACTCGGCTTTGGTCAATTTCGAACCCGCCTTCTCGCCGGCCACCACATAATCGGTTTTCGCAGACACACTGCCGGTGACTTTCGCCCCGAGCGATTCCAGCCAATCTTTGGCTTCTGGACGGCTCATTTCAACTAAGGTGCCCGTCAACACCACGACCTTACCGTCAAACGGTGAATCGCTCGGAATCTCGGCGGCTTGGGGTGCCGGCCAATGCATGCCCGCATCCAGCAAACCTTGAATCACTTCTTCATTATGCGGTTCTTTAAAAAAGTTCACCAGGTGTTCGGCCACAACTTCCCCCACATCGTCCACTTCAACAAACGCTTCAAGCGTCGCCTGTTGAATGCTGGGCAAGTCTTTGAAGTAATTCGCTAAATTCCGCGCGGTGACTTCACCGACTTCCGGAATGCCCAAGCTGTAAATAAACTTGGCTAAAGTGGTTTCTCGCGATGCCTGGATGCCGTCTACGACATTCTGCGCCGATTTTTCACCCATGCGCTCCAGGCTGGCCAGTTGTTCGACCGTTAAATGGTAAAAATCGTCCGGGTGTTTCACCCAGCCAATATCCACCAGCTGGTCAATCAGTTTATCACCTAAGCCCTGAATATCCATGGCTTTACGCGATACGAAATGATACAGGGAACGTTTGCGTTGTGCCGGACAGACCAAACCGCCCGTGCAACGGTACGCGGCTTTGTCGATTTCCTTGACCACATCGGAACCGCATTCCGGACAATGGCTCGGCATTTCAAACAAACGGGTATCGTCCGGACGTTGTGCCAACACAGGCCCCACCACTTCCGGAATCACATCGCCGGCTCGGCGCACAATGACCGTATCGCCGATGCGAACGTCTTTGCGGCGAATTTCGTCCATATTATGTAAGGTGGCGTTGGAAACGGTCACGCCGCCGACAGAAACCGGTTCCAGGCGTGCTACCGGCGTAATCGCGCCGGTGCGCCCCACTTGCACTTCAATGTCCAACAGTTGGGTCCAGACTTCCTGGGCCGGGAATTTGCGCGCAATGGCCCAACGCGGAAAACGCGCGGTAAATCCGAGATGCTGTTGCAAAGCAATGCGATTGACTTTGTAAACGATGCCATCGATTTCATACGGCAACGCTTCGCGCAGACGCAACAGTTTTTCATAGTAGGCCAACATCCCATCGAGGTTGTGAACCACTTCGGAATTCGGGTTGGATGGCAAGCCCCATTCCACCAGTTGATCGATCATGTCCGAATAACGTTCCGGCACCGGCCAGCCATCGCTGATTTCGCCCCAGCCATAGAGGTAAAAACTCAATTGACGCTTGGCAACGATTTTGGCATCCAGTTGTCGCAAGGAGCCGGCGGCGGCATTTCGCGGGTTGGCAAACACTTTACCGTCGATGGATTGCTGATAGGCATTCAGTTTGTCAAATGCCTGTTTGGACATAAACACTTCGCCACGCACTTCCACCACTTCCGGCCAAGCCTGGCCAAAAAGCTTCAACGGAATGGATTGAATGGTGCGGATATTGTGGGTGACGTCTTCACCGACCTGGCCGTCACCACGGGTCGTGGCTTGCACCAGTTCGCCGTTTTCGTAACGGATATTGATGGCTAAGCCGTCCATTTTCGGTTCGGCGGAAAAGTCGATTTCCGCCAGGCCTGGCTCTTTTTCCTGAATGCGCTTCATAAACGCGGCGAGATCTTCATCACTAAAAGCATTGTCCAAAGAATACATGGCCAAGGCGTGACGGACGGTTTTGAATTCGGTTAACGGCTGATCGCCCACGCGTTGGCTGGGCGATTCCTTGACCACCCAATCCGGGTGCTCGGCTTCCAACGTCAAGAGTTCTTGGTACATCTCGTCGTATTGCGGGTCGCTGATCAGCGGGTCGTCAAGAACGTAATATTGATAGCTGTGCTTGTTGAGGGTTTCAACCAGGTCGAGGTAATGTTGGCGTTCGGACATAAAGGGGTTCGGACTTAGATGGCCGCCGACTCATAGGCCACCGCTGCATCGCGCATGGCTTGCAGGTCAGACTCTTTCAAAAGATGGCGCTCGGCGTCGTATAAACGCCCGTTCAGGCGTTGGGAAATTTTGCGCGACATCATAATCATGTCATGCATGACCGCCGGTGCTTTAACGGTGGTCGGCAATTCCAGAATCAGCACCACGCCAGCGGTTTTCAATTCACTGTTAGTGGGTTGATCCAGTGGGAAGGTTCCCGGTTCCATCAAGTTAGCGACACGAATAATCTCATTGCCCATGGAGTCTTTTTTCACGAAGATTCCTTGTTCGGAAGGCACCAACCCCACGCCCTGCAAAGTTTGGTTCACTTTCGGCCAGAGGAAATCATCGGTTCCCATCACGATAATGGCGAAAACCTGAGGGTCTTTCAGCTCGGTTTCCACTTCGGTTTCCGGCGTATTCACGCCGCCTTCCGGAATGCCGAAACTGGGCTTGTAATCATCGTCGCCAACCGGCGAGGCCCCTTCTTCCACACCGCCGACCGGGTGAATGTCTTCCGCTTCCAAGACGACATGGCGCGGTTTACGTTCTTCGGTTTCCGCGGTTTCTTCAACGTCTGCGGCCGGAGGGGTCGGTTTGGGTTTCTCAAACTCTTGCCCAAAGGATAATCCTAACTGGGAATCCGGAACGACTTCTTCTTCGTCATCCATGTGCAAACGGTGTTGGGTTTGCTGCGATAACGGAATGTGTGCTTCGCCCAATTCGTTTAAGGCTTTTTCCGCCGAATCACGGTTCGGTTGCTCGGCTGGGGCTTCGGGGTTCTGTGCTGATGAATTGCGCTTTGCCTTGATCTTTTGAAGGATATAAAGCCCGGCAATGACAATAATTGCAAATATCAGTAACACTTGTTGCAATTCGTTCATTCAGCACTTCCCTTAAGTTTGTTTGAGTTGATAGAATATTGAATTATGAATGCGCAAAATTTTACTTTAATTTGGGTACAAAGAAAAGCGCCTACGCATGTTTTAATCGGTTGGCGACCGTTAAACAAACCACCCCTTCACTTTTAATCAAGAACTTTTCATGTCACAAACAAAACCGACCCCGGAATTATGGCTGGGCATCGACATTGGCACCTCGGGAATCCGCGGCGTCATTATTGAAGCATTCACCGCTTCAGACCCGTTGCCAAGCCCTCTCACCCTAGCCACCGTTTCCATGCCGTTGCCGGAACGGGATGGCCCCGTCAGCGAACAAGCTGCCGACCGTTGGATTCAGGCCCTCAATCAATTGCTTGACGCCTTAGCCCAAAGCGGTTATCTCCCACGCGTGACCCGCATGGCATTGGATGCCACCTCGTCAACAGTCTTGCTCGGTAATCGACATGGCGAAGCCTGGACGCCGGCCTTGATGTACGATGACAAACGCGCGCTCGAAGAAGCGGAACGGATTCGCCAGACGGCACCGGCGGATACGGCGGCGCATGGCGCGTCCAGCACCCTGGCCAAAGTCATGTGGCTGGAACATCATTGTTTGAATGAAAGCCAATATGATGAAGCGATCATTTTTCATCAACTGGATTGGGTCAACTTCTACTTAACCGGTCGTTATAACTTGACGGACGAAAACAATGCTTTAAAGCTCGGTTATGACCCGATTCGCCAGGCCTGGCCAAATTGGTTAAAAACATTAACCAAACGGCCACTCCCTGAAGTGGTTCCACCCGGCACACCGATTGGCGGTATTGCACCGTCTCTGGCCAAAACGTACGGTTTTCACCCCGACTTAACCGTGTACAGCGGCACCACCGACAGCATCGCGGCCTTCCTAGCGTCCGGCGCCAACCAAATCGGCGATGCGGTCAGCTCATTAGGGTCGACCATTGCCCTGAAACTGCTGTCGGATACGCCTATCTTTGCGCCGGAATACGGTATTTACAGTCACCGTTTATGGAATCAATGGCTGGTGGGCGGCGCTTCCAATGCCGGAGGCGCCGTGTTGTTGAAATATTTTTCACTGGAAACGCTGAAATCACTCATCCCGCGTGTGAATGTCCAAGAATCTACCGGGTTAAACTATTACCCATTGGCGACGCCTGGCGAGCGTTTCCCGATCAGCAATCCGAATTTACCACCGAAACTGGAACCCCGACCGGATTCGGACGAACGGTTTCTGCAAGGTTTATTGGAAGGCTTAGTTGAAATTGAAGCGTTGGGGTATGAACGATTAGAGACACTCGGGGCCCCGAAAGCGACGCGTATTTTCACCACAGGCGGTGGCATTCAAAATTCGGCGTGGATGGCGTTGCGAATGCAACGTTTGAACAGTGAGATTATTCCGATGGACAACGCCGATGCCGCCCTGGGCGTTACCCGCTTATTACAGCAGGCGCCCCACTGACCGCTCGGCCGTTGTTAAATCAGTGAATCAGGCGTCGGCAAGCGCCTTCACCAAATCCAGGTTCAAATGGCGGTGGCCTTTGGCATCACCGGACAGCACTTCAAACGCATCATCCGGTTCACCCATGTGATCCAGCACCAAATGCGCCGCTGAAAAATCGTCGTCTTTGGTGTACTCGTTAATCGTCACAATGGTGCGCACATTGGCTGCGGAAGACGACAAGATACCGTTTGAAGAATCTTCAAAGGCAATCGCTTCTTCCGGCGTCAACGACATTTGTTCCAGCGCCCAATGGTAAATATCCGGAGCCGGTTTTTTTGCTGGCACAATATCCCCGGCCGCAATCACTTCAAACCAGGACTCGGAGTCCTCACCCAACGTATTGGTCAACAGCGCCGTCACGTTGGCTGGCGTAGTGGTGGTCACCACGGCCATACGCATGCCCGCGTCTCTGGCTTCCTGAATCAAGCGCTCCACACCGGTCCGCAGTGGGATTTTGCCTTCGGACAACAATTGCGTATAGAACTTGGTCTTCGCGGCATGCAACCCTTTGACGAAATCGTCAAAGTTTTCCGGCTTTTTGAAATCGGTATTGAACTTATCCAGATAATAACGGATGCGTTCTTTACCGCCTGTCACCGCCAATAAATCGCCATAAAGGGCTTCGTCCCAATGCCAGTCCAAGCCGGCTTCCTCAAAAGCCATATTAAACGCCACACGGTGACCGTCGCGCTCTGTATCCGCAAGGGTTCCATCCACATCAAACAACAATGCTTGTAACTCTGCCATAATATTTATTTCCTTATACTTTCTAAGTATTTAATTTAAAAAACTGCCGTTATTAAAGCGCATTTCTCGAAATATGCAACTCTCATGATGAGCAAATAGCAAAAAATTTTGTTGTCACCCTTTTTAAAACTTGGTATAAAACGCAGTTAGATTTTTTTAAGTCTGAGATCTTTTCACGAGTCAGGGACGAGAGATAAGGTCTTCCAATATAAAACGACAAAAAAGGGAAAGTGATGGAACTTTCACATGATTTTATCGAAAACTACCCTCTGTACGAGCCTAAACCAGGCGAAGAGTATATGAGCCCTGAAATGCTTGAGCATTTCAAAAACAAATTACAGGCTTGGAAAGAGCAATTGATTTGGGAAGCCAGCAATACGGTAAACCATTTGAAATCCGACTCCTCAACACCGGCCGATCCGAGTGACCGCGCTTCACAAGAAGAAGAGTTCGCACTGGAACTCAGAACACGAGACCGTGAACGCAAGCTGATTTCCAAAATCGACAAGTCACTGAGAGACATCGAAGACGGTGAATACGGTTTCTGCCAGATGAGCGGTGAGCCGATCGGTTTGGCGAGAATGGAAGCTCGACCAACCGCTACCTTGACTGTCGAAATGAAGACCAAACAGGAAATGCGCGAAAAACAAGGCATTGCCTAATTTTTCAAATCGCACCCTCTCTTAAAGCGCCCGTAAACCGGCGCTTTTAAATTCAATCGTCCCGTCTACGACGACCTAACTCACACTACGGATTTTGTGAATTTAACGTTTTTTATTGATGAACTGTCTCGTGCCGATGTCTACCCGCACCCGACTGAAGTCATCACCACGATTGAAACCCATATCTCCATCGTTTTTCTAACCGGCGACTATGCCTATAAACTCAAAAAGCCCGTCGATTTCGGTTTTTTGGATTTCTCACAGCTGGCTGACCGCCAACGTTATTGCCAACTGGAAATTCAACTCAACCAGCGCAGTGCCCCGGAGCTGTATCTGGCCATCTGCCCACTGTACCTCCAGAACGGCCATTTACAGTTCGAACCGAACGGTGAGCCCGTCGAATACCTCATTAAAATGAAGCAGTTCGACCCGAACCGGGTCTTGGGGCGTTATTTAAAAGAAAACACCCTGAACGAGACTCAGGTTCAGCAACTATCGGAACGCATTGCCCAGTTTCACGAAACCGCCGAAGCCACCATTGAACAAGACGATTTTGGCCACCCGGATAATCTGATCCACCCGATGTTGGAAAACTTTCCGCCTCTGCTGAAAAGCTTCACCCATCCGGACCAGCAGTACCGACTCAAACAATTGGCGGACTGGACACGCTTCACCCAAAAAACATTGTTCGACCACTTACTCAAACGCAAAGCCGATGGCTTTATCCGTGCCTGTCACGGCGACATGCACCTCGATAACATTACCTTATTGGAAGACACCCCAACCCTATTCGACGGCATTGAGTTCAATGAACAGTTTCGCTGGATTGATGTAATGAACGATCTGGCGTTTTTAATGATTGACCTCGACAATCGCCATAAAACGGTATTGAAACGCAAATTACTCAGCCAATATCTGAGTTTAACCGGTGACTATAATGGATTGAAATTCTTGCGTTTCTACCAAGTTTATCGTTCCATGGTGCGCTCCAAAATCACCGCGTTACGATACCACCAATTGCCAAAGGATTCGCTTGAGGCACAGCAACATTTCGACTTGGCGCTGCAATATTTGAAACAAGCCGAAGACGATGCCTATGCCCTGCCTAACCCGAAGTTGATTGTAACGGTGGGCGTTTCCGGTTCCGGCAAATCGCACTACGCTCATGCCCTCCTCGACCACTTGGACGCCATTATCATCAGTTCCGATGTCGAGCGGAAGCGCCTGTATGGCATTGAACCGACACACCGGGTTTCCGAGGCGGAAAAAGCACGCCTTTACGCACCGGAAATGAGCCGACAAACCTATCAACGCCTTCAAGAATTAGCGGAAACGCTTTTGAGCGAAGGTTACAGCGTGATCGTTGACGCCACTTTTTTAAAAGCCGAACACCGCCAACCGTTTGCCGACCTGGCACAACAACTCGGCTGTTCATTCCACCAGCTTTACATTGAGCCCTACAAACAACTTGAACGCATTCACGATAATTTGACTCAGCGTGCGACCTTAAACACCAGCCCTTCCGATGCCGACCAGGCCGTGATGCAACGCCAGCTGAACGCCTTTGAAGCGCCACTTGAAGATGATGTTACTCTGACCGTTTCACCGGGTAGCAATTTTGACGAAGAATCGCTCAAGAATTGGCTTAACTCGCCGCTATAATTCATAACGAACTCATTTAAACGTGATGATTATGATGCGTGATTTTTTCAAACTGTTGATTGCGACGGCTGTCGTGACGTCTCCCACCCTTGGATGGGCGGCGGACGAACGCCCGAAACCGATTGACCAAATCACCTTTTTGGGTCTGACTCTGACGGACAACGATCTCGACAGCGTACGCAAACAACTTTGGGACATCGGCGGCTTTAAACAAGCCAAATCCACTAAGCGACAACGCAACATCGATAAATTCTTCACCTGGTCGCGAATGCGCGACAGTTACTATGTGGAGTTCCGTTACGACAACGCCGGAAAAATCACTTCCGCTTATCGCTTGTTCCGCCCACAATCCATTCTATTCGAAAACCGTCGAACGCCCATCAGCACCAAAGCCGTGGCGCAAACCATTGTGAAACAGATCGGGCAACCCACAGGCATTATTCGCAAAGGCTGGGGCGGCTCACCGGATTACACCGCGTACATTTGGCAGAATGATCAACTGACCGTCGAAGTCGACCGTGAAGGCAGCGAACGTTACGGCAATGTGTTCATTCGCTACACCGTCAACCGAGACCCGTATTTTGTTGCGGAAAAAGGCAAATAGGATTAAGATAAAGTCGAATCGCTGATTTTTTGCGACGACTTTTTCAGGAGTTTTTTCATGGACATTTCCACTTCCGCCAACGCTTATGCCTACCAAGGCATTCAAAACGGTTTTAATCAACTGGACAGCACCAGTGCCAAACTGGCGGACATGAATAATCCTGACAAAGCCGAGCCCTTAGTGGATTTAAAACAATCCGAAACGCAGGTACAAAGTTCAGCCAAAGCCTTGAAAACCGGCAACGACATGCTGGGCACCATTATCGATATTATGGCTTAAACCGCTGGAACCCGCCTAAAGTCGACCCACCTCGAAACACTTTTCTCACCCCTTTCGAGTCGCATACTGTTCCACAAACTGTTTCATTTTCGGCCAGGCCTGGTCAAGATGCTGAAAGGCATGATTTCCGCCATCAAACACACAGACCTCTCCCACGCCGTTATAAGCCTCATACGCCCATTGATACGGGATCACTTCATCGTCTTTATCCAATAGCAGCAATGACGGTTGATTGACGTCGACTTGGGTATGAAATGGCTCCAACGCTTGCAGATAAGTCTCATCCAAACAAAAATGCTCACCCGTGGCCGGATTATCGTGCTCACCAAGGTACGCGCCCAGAATCGGTTTCGGTGTCAGCGCGGGGTTAATCATGCCGATCGGCACACCATAGCGTTGTGCAATATAGCGCCCGTAAAAGCCCCCCATGGAAGATCCGAAAACACACCAGGCCTGGTCACTTTTCAATAAAGTATTCTGGACAATGGCGTCTATGGCCTCAACCGAGGCCTGCGGTGATGAAATAGGATAGGTCGGCGTCAGCACCTCAATACCTTCGGCTTCGAACGCCTGTTTGACCCATTGGCCTTTATGACTGTTCCCCGAGCTTAAAAAACCATGTAAATACAGAATCATGCTAAAATCTCTTTATGTCAAAAACGAATCAAACGCACGCCAAACAGCCGCAAATTCTCGAACGCTCACCGAACCCGGATATCCAGCAAGCCGCCCTTTCGCTGGGCCTGACTCCGCTGCAAGCCAAACTGGTGGCCAACCGCTTATCCTCAACGGATTTTCCCGATGATAACACGGTCGAAACGGTGCAAAAAATCGTTTTTCCCAAACTGCAATACCTTCAACACCCCAATGAACTGAAAAATGCCGATCAGGCCGCTCGATTGATTGCCGATGCCATCGAATCCAACGGTAAAATCGTACTCGCCACCGATTACGATACCGATGGCGTTACCTCGGCTTGGGTGGCGACGCGTGCGCTGATCGATTTTTTCGGTGTTGACCCGCAACGCATTGAACACATTATCGGTGAACGCAGCGAAGGCTACGGCATCAATGAGGATGTGGTTAACCGCATTCTCGCGATACAAGAGCCCATCGACCTGGTGATTTCCGCCGACCAGGGTTCCAGCGACGAACCCCGTATTCGGCAACTGGCCGACGCCGGCATTCCGGTGTGCGTGACCGACCATCACCAAATGACGGTGGCCGGTGCACCAGCCAGTGCGGCTTGTACCGTCAATCCGCAACAGGATGGTTGTGATTACGATAAAACCGTGGCGGGCTGTTTCGTGATTTTCTTGGTCATGGGCCAGACGCGCAGTGAATTGATTCGACGCGGGCGCTTACCGAAAGACAGTCCGAGCTTAAAAGCTCTGGCCCCCAATATCGCACTGGGCACCGTCGCCGACAGCGTCAGTTTGAAAAGCCTGAACAACCGAGCCATCGTGCAATCCGGCCTGGGCGTTATCAACCAGTTACAGCATCCGACCTGGCAAGCCTTGCATCAAATGAACGACAATCAAGGTCAGCCTTTAAATGCCGAATACTTGGGCTTTCAGGTCGCGACGCGCATTAATGCCGCCAGCCGGGTCAGCGATGTGACCACTGCGTTCAAATTTTTAAACGCCAGCAACTTACCGGAAGCCGCCCGTCACCTGGATCAGCTCGACCAGGACAATCAGGACCGCCGCCAACAACAGGAAGCCATGCTCGCGCAAGCACGCGAACAGGCCAAACAGCTCTACCACGACCGTAAATTCACGCTGAGCATTCAAATGCAGGGCAATGCCGGTATCCAGGGAATTATCGCCTCACGAATCGGTGAAGAATATGGCGTACCAACGATTGCCATGACCGACTTAAAAGACGGCAACCTCGCCGGCAGCGGTCGCGGTATTGTGGCCAATATTGATTTACGCGAAGCCTTTCAGTGGATGGCCGACAGCCATGAAGGCCTTTTCCATTCAATGGGCGGTCACAAAGGCGCGGCCGGCTGCATGATTCCGATTGAAAAATTCGATGTGTTTTCCGAGCTGTTTGAAGAAGCCATTCGTCAGCAACTCAACGATGAAGTCCCCGTTCCGCTGATTGAAACCGACGGACGCTTGGAAGACTGGCAACTCACCCCGGCCCTGATTCAGGAGTTGAACCAGCTCGAACCTTATGGCAGAGAATGGCCCAAGCCATTGTTTTACGGTGAATTTCGATTATTGGAAGCGCGTCATGTCGGCCAGACCAAAACCCATCTATCGGTCAAGCTGCAAACGCAAACCGGTCAGGTATTATCCGGCATCCAATTCAATGCCAAACCCTCGGCCGACGCGCCGGATCGCTTTTTTGGCAATGAACATGTCCGCTGTGTTTATCAGCCCAGTTTAAATACTTTTTATGGTCGGACCAACTTACAGTTAAAAATCGTCACTCTGCAACCGGCCTAACCGGCAGACATAAAAAACCGACCAGGCCTGGTCGGTTTTTATCCATCATAAGCGCCCGACGTTGGGACGCCGTCGAGGCGACGCTCTTTATCCCAAGAAACTGAGAATTTCCTGTTCGATCTGTTCTTTGTCGATCACGGTTTTCTGGGCAACGTCTTTATCGAACAACGCCGCAATCTGTTCCGGAATTTTGACCTTGGCTTTCTGGGAAATCATTTCCAAAGCCTCTTTATCATGTTCAAACGACTGCCCTGTCAACGCATCGGCAATGACCGGTGAGAACTTGGTCCATTCCGCCGTCGAATAGGCAATGGTTTTGATGGCCGTATCCTCACGACAGGTATCGTAAGCCTTAAAACAGGTCGCGGTGTGCGGGCACATCAAATACCCGGCCTCAAACGCCGCTCGAATGTAATCTTTGCCTTCCTGATCGGTACAGAAATCCGCCGCGAAAATCGCTTGAACCTGCTTCAACTCATCGGCGGTCAACGCATAATATTTGTCGTTATCCAGCTTCAACATCAGTTCTTTGGTGCGTTCCGCGCCAAACAGGTCGAACAGAATACGTTCGATGTTCGAGGATTTTAGAATATCCATTGCCGGTGACGTGGTTGGAATGACTGAAGCGTCGCGCAGATCGTACTCACCGGTTTTAATGAATTTGGTGAGGACATTGTTTTGGTTCGATGCAATGTGAATCTGTTTGACCGGCAAGCCCATTTTGTAAGCGTAATAACCGCCCAACGCATTCCCAAAGTTGCCGCTCGGCACATTCAAATACACCAAATCACCCAATTCAATGGCCTTTTGGCGAATCAATTCCAAATAGCTGTGGATGTGATAAATGGTCTGGAAAATAATGCGCCCGAAATTGACGGAGTTGGCCGCCGACAAGGAAATGTGGTTTTCATTCAGCTTATCGCGGAAGGTATCCGATACCAATAGGGTTTTCAAAGCGGTCTGAGCATCGTCAAAATCGCCGTGAATCCCGATGACTTTCAAGTTATCGGCGTCTTCGGTCACCATCTGCAAACGCTGCACGTCCGAAGTGCCGCCGTCTGGGTACAAACACGCCACTTGCACATTATCACGGTTCTTGAAGGTTTCCAGTGCCGCCGGGCCGGTATCGCCGCTGGTGGCGGCCAGAATCAAGTATTTATCACCATTCGTCTGTGCAACCGATGACAGCACTTTGCCGAACGGCTGCAACGCCATGTCCTTAAAGGCACGCGTCGGGCCGTGGTACAGTTCACTCACATAAAGATCGTCGTATACTTTGACCACCGGCACGGGATTTTTCGGGTCATCGAACGCATCGTATAATGACAGCGCTTCATCGATCACCTTTTCGTCGATATCCACTTCGAACATCGCCAAAACCGCTTTGGCCAGGGTTTTATAATCGGACCCGGCATGTTGCTGCAAAAAATCCAACCCAAAATGCGGCAGACTTTCCGGCGAATAAATGCCGCCAAAAGAAGACATCGGGCTTAAAATCGCTTGAGAGAACGTAATCGACTCGGGTCTTTGACCGTCGTTACCGCGGGTTTCGATAAATTTCATACAGTTTCCAGTGAATATCAGTTCGTAAATAACGGCAGATTATACAAAAATTCGGTCGCAAAATCCCGATTATGCACTGCCTATAGCCGCGTAATCGGTTTCTTACGTCGCCAAAAGCGGCGTAAATGTTTTGGCTTGAGATGATAGCGTTTTGAGTGACCGACATCGATGAATAACGAATCGATGTACTGGTCTTTCAATGCTTGTAAGAGCGGCTGGAACCAATTATTCTCCAAGCTTTGCAATCGCGCCAGCCACTCCGCTTGAGTTTGCTGTCCCGCCGTTGGCGTGGCCAAATGCACCAAATGATGTGCGGCCGCCTCTGGCGTCCGCAACGCGGATGTCGACCAGGCCTGGTAGTTTTCAGGTTCATCGCTCAACTGGGCCTGTGATAGCTTGGCCACGCCCTGCAAATAAGTATTTTGCGACCACACCTGTGCCTGAGGGCGCGTTTCGATACGGCTAGGATCCAGGCACCCTTCTCCCCAGAACCACAAGCTGTTAATTTCCGGCCAACCACGTTCACGACGGGCTTCATTGACCGGATGTGTGAAAAACAGCATTTGCGCTTCATTCATCAATTGACGCCAATAACCGGCGGCATTGCCTTTGGGATAATACGGATTAATGTTTTGATACGCCGCTTGTGGCATCGGGGTGGATTGGAGATCCACGGGTTGAGCAATGCGCAAATACCAATCGGTTGCATCGCCGTATTCCAACTGAACGCCGTCCTCGGCAAAGTGCGCATTAAACGCGGATAATAAAGCCCGAGACTCGTCCTCGGTAATCGCCAGATCGGTCGGCGGGATCATCACCAACGTATCGCGATCGGGAATGACTTGGCAGGGTTCGGCACGCAACCAAAAAGCTTGCGGGTCATAATCCGGCAATTGCATGGCCGCCATCACCGTGGCAACTGGTAAGGTGTGTGTTTGGTGAAAAAGGTAACTGGCCGTTTGATGGAAGGTTTGCGCTTTGGCCGGAAAGGCATCGGCGCGGGATAACAGTGTCCGCAACCCTGGCAAACTCAAGGCGTTTACATCCGCTTCCGGAAGCTCGGACGCAGACGATAAAGGCGCCAGTAGGTCCGGCATCCAAAGCGTGACCGCTTTTGCTTGAGAAGCCATAAAACGAAAAATCCTTTTTGACAGAGAAGAGCTGGAAACCCCAACCGGCCATCTGGCCGGTTAAAAAGCGTTAATCCAGTGCGCCGACGCGAATGCGCATGATATTACCGTCAATGGCTTCCATGGCTTCCAGCTTTTGAATCGCTTGGTCGACATCGGACTCTTTCACTTCATTGGTAATGATGACCACCGTTGCATCGTCCGGGTTTTGAGAGGACGGTTCCTGATGCAATAATTCGATATTAATGTGATGCTCGGCCAGTGTGGCGCTCAATTCAGCCAACACGCCTGCGTTGTCTTTCGCGAAACATCTCAAGTAATATGCCGAATTAATGTCCGTAATCGGCATCACCGGTGCCGACTCCAACGCACCCAACGCAAAGCCTAGGCCAGGCACTCGGTCCGCCACCGGCTGATGTTCGGCGCGAATCAAATCGATAATATCCGCCACCACGGCGCTAGCCGTTGGGCCGGCGCCCGCGCCTGGGCCGTAATACATGGTTGGGCCAACATGGTCGCCACTGACCATCACCGCGTTCATCACGCCGTTCACTTGTGCCAACAAAACGGACTTAGACACTAAGGTTGGGTGAACACGTAGGGAGAAGCCGTCCTCGGCACGGTTGGCAATCCCCAAGTGTTTGATTTCATAGCCCAGCTGATCGGCGAAACGAATGTCTTCCGCCGTCACTTGGCTAATGCCCTCGGTAAACACGCCGTCAAATTGCAGTTTAATGCCAAAAGCGATGGAAGCCAGAATGGCCAATTTATGCGCGGCGTCAATGCCTTCAACGTCGAATGTTGGATCGGCTTCGGCATAACCCAGTTCCTGAGCCGTTTTCAATACTTTGGCAAAATCCGCGCCGGGTTTTTTCATTTCCGTCAAAATGTAATTGCCGGTGCCGTTGATAATACCGGCGACCCATTCAATTTGGTTTCCGGCCAAGCCTTCACGCAAGGCTTTGATAATCGGAATGCCACCGGCCACGGCGGCTTCATAAGCAATCGAAACGCCTTTTTGGGCGGCCAATTCAAACAGTTCGTTGCCGTGTTCAGCAATCAACGCTTTGTTAGCCGTTACAACGGATTTCCCATTCGCGATGGCGGTTTCAATACATGTTTTCGCAAGCGTTGTGCCCCCCATCAGCTCGACAACCAAGTCGACATCCGGGTTATTCACCACGTCCAGCGGTTGATCCGTCATAATGGCTCCATCCACTTCGACGGCACGTTTGCGATTTAAGTCGCGTACCGCAATGTGAATGATTTGAATGGAAACATCACCGCCCAACCGACGTTTGATCTCAGACAGGGTGTTTTGCAAAATAGTGGCTGTGCCACCACCAACGGTTCCGAACCCCAACAAACCTAACTTAACTTGCTTCACGCTCACTCCACACTTATTTTACGTTGATCAATCCGTCTTTTCGGAACATATCCCGAATACCACGAATCGCCTGACGAGTACGATGTTCATTTTCAATCAAACCGAAACGCACATGATCGTCGCCATAATCACCGAAACCGATCCCCGGTGAGACCGCGACCTTGGCGTCGGTCAACAATTTTTTAGAAAACTCCAGCGACCCCATATCCCGATACGCTTCCGGAATCGGCGCCCAAACAAACATGGTCGCTTTCGGCGGCTCGACTTCCCAGCCAATACTGTTCAGCCCCTGACACAAGACGTCACGACGGGAAAGATACATATCGCTGATTTCCTGCACACAATCCTGAGGCCCTTCCAAGGCTGCAATGGCCGCCACTTGAATCGGCGTAAAGGTACCATAATCCAAATAGGATTTCATGCGTTTAAGCGCGTTCACCAACTCCGGATTCCCGACCATGAAGCCGACACGCCAGCCCGGCATGTTATAACTCTTCGACAGCGTGTAAAACTCAACGGCAATGTCTTTGGCCCCTTCCACTTGAAGAATCGAGGGCGCGCGATAACCGTCAAAGACAATGTCGGCATAGGCCAAATCGTGAATTACCCAGATATCGTGTTCCTTCGCGATGGCGACGACTTTTTCAAAGAATTCCAAATCCACCGTTTGCGTGGTTGGGTTCCCCGGGAAGTTCAATACCAACATTTTCGGTGTTGGCCAGGACTCTTTAATGGCTTTTTCCAATTCTTCAAAGAAGTCGACGTCCGGCGTCATGCGTACATGGCGAATATCGGCACCGGCAATGACAAAACCGTAAGGGTGGATTGGGTAAGCCGGGTTCGGGACAAGAACCGTGTCCCCTTTATCGACGGTGGCCAACGCCAAGTGCGCCAGCCCTTCTTTCGAACCGATGGTGACGACTGCTTCCGTGTCCATATCCAAATCAACGTCAAATTTCGTTTTGTACCAGTTGCAGATGGCTTTGCGCAGGCGCGGAATGCCTTGGGAAACGGAATAACGGTGAGTGCCTTCACGCTGCACCACTTCGATGAGTTTGTCGACGATGTGTTTTGGGGTGTCCTGATCCGGATTCCCCATCCCGAAGTCAATGATGTCTTCGCCACGACGCCGCGCTTCGGCTTTTAGGTCTCCGACGATATTGAATACATAGGGAGGAAGTCGTTTGATTCTTTGAAAGTCGCCAGTCACTGAGTGTTTAACCTTTAAATTGGTTCTGCCAAAGCGGGGCCTTGCCTTCGGTTTTTTTCAGAAACGAGACTCTCCTTGTCTAGAACAACAGCAAAAATGCGCTTATCCGTGATTTTTCAGGATGTGTCAGACAAAACAGACGATTTTGAAACCTCGAAACATCAAAGCACACACTCACAATTTCACTGTGCGAACTTTGCGGCTCCTAAAGCAGAAAGTGTAATGAGATTTAGTCTGTTTATGATACAGAAACATTTTTTTTCGTCAATTGAAATGTCGGTATAATTCGTGGTAAAAAGCGACTGAAGGAGCCAAACTATGAAATTTACCGAACATCGAGATTCCAACATTCTTTCAGTCAAGAAATATCAACCAGGCCTGGTCAAAATCAATGATATCGAAGTGCAGGGTAGCTGCTTTTTAAATCAGCACGAGTTGGTGACGGACTGGGCTTGCCGTAGCTTGAATGAATTGAATGAAAGCCATCTTCAGGCCGTGTTTTCATTGCAGCCGGAAGTCATTATTTTGGGCACCGGCGAAACCCAGCAATTTCCGGCCCCCAAATTGTTCGCGTTCTGCACTCAAAACGGTATTGGCCTGGAAGTCATGGATAACGCGGCCGCTTGTCGAACCTACAATGTTCTGACTACGGAAGACCGCGAAGTCGCCTTAGCATTGATTATGGAGTCCGCTCCGGCCTGAGCCTTTTTGAATGGGTAGAGAATGGACTGGCTGCGGCGGTTAGAGTTCTTTAGAACAGTTTTTTAATGTCAATTTTACGGCCTCGGTAACGGGCTTCGACATAAAGTTCGGGCTTTTTCACCGTGCCGGTTTGGCCAATCGTTGCGATTAACTGCCCCTGCTTCACCCGCTGCCCTTCTTTGACCTGCAACGAATCGTTGTGCGCATACACCGTTAAGTGCTCAGAGTCATGCTTGATTACGACCATATTGCCATACTGACGAATACCGTTACCGGCATACACGACTTTACCGGCGGCCACAGCATAGACCCCGTCACCGATCCCGCCATAGATGCGCAGACTGTTAAAGCCAGAGGCATCCTTGACGTATTCGTATTTCAGCTTCTTTTTAACCGGCCAACTGAAATTCGCCTTTTGATAGGCACTGGAAGACGAGGATGTTGTCGGCGCTCGACGGGATGTCGAACGATGGCTCGATGCACCGCTTGGAATCGTTAACTCTTGTTTCACATACAAGGTATAAGGCGGCACCAAACGATTCCTATCCGCCAGGGCCATCATATCCACATTGCAACGTGCCGCGATTTCACTCAGCGTATCACCGCTGCGCACCACATAGACAGCATCGCAACCGGACATGTCATCAAAATAGGCGCGACTGCCCGCCTCGCCACGATACCTTGCCGGCGCACAGGCGGTAATCAACAACACCACTTCCATCAGCAATAACCCGACAAGTGTTTGCTTCATGACGCGACAAAAACCCTTACAGTTGTTTGATTAAAAGATAAACGACCACCAATAGGATTAAACCATAACCGATCCAATCAATGTATTGACGAATCTTGGATTCATAGCGTTCACCACCGATTTTCATCAAGGCCGCAACCAAAAAAAACCGTGCGCCACGGCCGACAAACGACGCCAGAATAAACGGTAATAACGCCATATTAGTGGCTCCGGCGGAAATGGTAAAGAGCTTGTAGGGAATCGGACTGAACCCGGCCAAGAAAACAATCCAGACACCGTATTCATCGAAAAACCCTTCGATGGTTCGATATTTATCAACGTAGTTGACCGACTCTAACAACGGCCAGATCGCTTCCAACATCCAATAACCGATGGCGTACCCTAATAGCCCGCCCAGCAGCGATGTAATGGTGGTGATCCAGGCAAAAAAATAGGCCCGATTCGGTTGAGACAAACTCATTGGCATCAACATCACGTCGGGTGGAATCGGGAAAAAAGAAGCTTCGGCAAAACTCATCCCGCCGAGGTACCACGGGGCTTTAGGGTGTTTCGACCACAAAAGGGTCTTATCGTACAATCGGCGGAACAAGGTGCATCCTTTGCATAAAGTTTATTGAAATACGTTTTTAGAGGGTGTCATTTACGTTTCGATACCCGTCAACATAGGGACAAACATAACCGGCCCCAGGTAATCTTCGGTATAGCCGGTTTCGGTTTTGGTAAAGCCGAATAAGCCCTGCTCGGTTCCGCCAATCGGCATCACCAAACGACCGCCAACCCTCAGCTGATCAAGTAACTCCTGTGGCACCGATTCCGGCGAGGCCGCACACACAATACCATCAAACGGAGCCTCCGCCGGAATTCCCCAAAAACCATCCGCCACACTGGCGTGGACATTGTCCAGGCTTAACCGCTTCAATACCTGTTGCGCGCGGTGCAATAATGGTTCAATGCGTTCCACACTGTACACTTCGTCCACCAATAAGGCCAATATCGCCGCCTGATACCCCGAACCGGTCCCGACATCCAGTACCTTATGCAAAGGCCCCCCCGCCAGCAACCAAGAGGTCATTTTCGCCACCACCCAGGGCTGGGAAATGGTCTGACCGTGACCGATTGGTAAAGCCGTGTCTTCATAGGCACGCGAGGCCATGGCTTCATCAATGAATAAATGTCTGGGCGTCACCCGAATGGCGTTCAGAACCGCTTCATCCGTAATGCCCAAAGCCATCAAACGTTCCACTAAACGGTTACGAGTGCGTTGTGATGTCATACCAACCCCCTGCGCTTCGAAATAAGCTTCATTAGGATATTCAATCGGTTGATTTAACAGTGTTTTCATTTATTTTCGTCAAACCAGCCTTTCAGTAAGGCCTGCATTTCATAATGGGTTAAATCGATTTTCAACGGCGTCACGGAGGCATACCCATTTTCAACGGCATGGAAATCCGTTCCCTCCGAAGCGTCCTCGGCTTCACCAGCCGGCCCGACCCAGTAAATCGCTTTGCCGCGCGGATCCTTGGTGCGCACCACCTGTTCCGAACAGTGACGTTTGCCCTGCCGGGTAATCTGAATGCCTTTCAAGTCTTCAACCGGAATGTCCGGCACATTGATGTTCAAAATGGTGGATTTGTCCAACGGCAGTTTTTGAAAATCTTTGAACAGGCGCGTCACCACCTCCGCGGCCGTCTCAAAATGGCGATCCCCGCACAAAGACACCGCAATCGACGGTTTGCCTAAAAACCGCCCTTCTGTCGCCGCCGCAACCGTACCGGAATAGAGGACATCATCGCCCATATTCGCACCGGCATTAATCCCGGAAATCACCATTTCCGGTTGAAAGTCCAAGGCGCCATTTATGCCTAAGTGCACACAATCGGTCGGCGTGCCGTTCACGCTGTAAATCGCGTCTTCATGTTGATTAATTCGAAGCGGTTCCATCAAGGTCAGAGAGTTGCTGGCCGCACTGCGGTTTCGGTCCGGCGCAATAAGCCGAATATCGGAATGTACATTCAGACGATGCATGCATTGCCACAACGCTCGAATGCCCGGAGCGTCATAGCCGTCATCGTTGGATAACAAGATTTTCATAACCTGCCTTGACTAAGGTAAAATAACAACTGTCCAGTTAGACCATGTCATTATAGTATGTCTCACATTTCAGATGAAGATAAATCCCTCTTTGCGGAAGCCGTTCAGGGCACGCAAAAACTGAATCCGCGTAAAACCGTCGCAACGGCTGCGCCGAAATCGCGGCCGTCCCTGCGTCACAAACGCCATTCGAATTCTCGTGAACCCGGTGAGCTGTTTCAGGAAAACGACCAGGCCTGGCCGTCTCGCGTGTCGGCATTTGAATACATTGAATACCAGCACCCAAATTGCTCGGCTCAGGATTTCAAGCGTCTGCGAAAAGGCGACTTCAAAACACGGTTCTGTCTGGACTTACACGGCTATACCGAATTGGAAGCCGAAAAAGCGCTGGAACACTTTATCCACGAGGCACTGCAAAGCCAAGCCCGCTATTTAATGATCGTGCATGGAAAAGGCTACCACTCGGAATCCGATTACCCAATCCTCAAAAACCTGGTGAACTACCGTTTACCGCAAATTCCCGATGTTCTGGGGTTTTGCAGCGCACAGCCGAAAGACGGCGGCACCGGAGCCGTTTACGTGTTTTTGAAAAACCAACGCTAAGCGTTACGGAGCCGGCTCCGAAGAAGCCTCTGGCGTCTCGCCGTTTTCTTCATCGGTTTGTTTTTCAACCGCTTTGGGCTGTGATTTCGGCAATTCGATAATTTTAATGAAAGCTTCATCCTCACCAATCATGCCCAGCTTTTGACGGGCAATGGTTTCAATCGCTTGCGTACTGGACTGTAAATCCTTCACTTCTTTGCGAAGCAAGGCATTGTTTTGTTCCAACACATCGATTTTAGAATGCAGTTCATCGAGATTTTTTTGAAGGGATAGCAGTTCGCCCACGCCACCGTCCGATGACAAGAGGCGAACCTGTAGAATCAAAATAACAATTGCGAGTGCAATGTAGATGATTTTCAAGATTAACCCGGATTATTTCAGGTTATAAAACGCGTCTTTTCCAGGGTAAACAGCCGCGTCGCCCAACTCTTCTTCAATACGAATCAATTGGTTGTACTTGGCGATACGGTCTGTTCTGGACATGGAACCGGTTTTGATTTGCCCGGCTCCCGTCGCCACCGCGATGTCGGCAATTACGGTATCTTCGGTTTCACCGGAACGGTGAGAGACCACGGCCGTGTAACCCGCATCTTTGGCCATTTGAATCGCCTGGAAGGTTTCCGTCAAGGTACCGATCTGATTGATCTTGATCAAAATCGAGTTGGCGATGCCTTTTTCAATCCCTTCTTTCAAAATTTTAGGGTTGGTCACGAACAAGTCGTCGCCGACGATCTGCAAACGCTGACCGTCTTTTTCCGTTTGATATTTGAAACCGTCCCAGTCGGACTCATCCAAACCGTCTTCAATCGAAATAATCGGGTACTTGCTGACCCAACCGGACAACAAATCAACCATTTCATTGGAAGACAAGGTTTTGTTTTCCGAAGCCAGATAATATTGGCCGTCTTTATACAGTTCGGAAGACGCCGCGTCCATCGCGATCATAATGTCTTCACCCGCTTTGTAGCCGGCTTTTTCGATCGCCTCTAAAATCACTTGAATCGCTTCTTCGTTGGATTTCAGATCCGGTGCAAAACCACCTTCATCACCGACCGCCGTGTTGTAACCTTTGTCGTGCAATACTTTTTTCAACGCATGGAAGATTTCCGCACCGTAGCGAATGGCTTCAGACATAGACGGCGCGCCAACCGGCATGATCATAAATTCCTGGAAATCCACCGAGTTATCAGCGTGCTCACCACCGTTGATGATGTTCATCATTGGCACCGGCATTTTGTAATCGTCGGTTTTCAAGTAAGCATACAACGGCAAGCCTTTGGATTTTGCCGCCGCTTGCGCCACCGCAATCGAAACCGCCAAAATCGCATTGGCACCCAAACGGGCTTTATTGTCGGTTCCATCCAACTCGATCATTGCATTGTCAATCGCCGCTTGATCGGTTGCGTCTTTACCAAGTAAACACGCTTTGATTTCGGTATTAATATTATTAACCGCTTTCAAAACACCTTTACCGCCGAATTTTGACGCATCGCCGTCACGCAACTCAATCGCTTCGCGGGAACCGGTAGAAGCGCCTGACGGAGAAATACCACGGCCTTTTGAGCCGTCTTCCAAGATGACATCGGCTTCCACCGTAGGGTTACCACGTGAGTCGATGACTTGACGAGCTTTGATATCTTTAATCAATGACATATGCATTTTCCTATTTTCTTTTTTTACTCAGTTTCTTCGTTTCATCCAACCCATTCTAGAGACAGAATATGGCAAACGGATGACAAATTCGTATTTTTAGCCGCAAACCCAGCCTATGACAGGGTTTCAATAAAACCTTTTTCCTTAACCACATCATCAAGGGCCTTCAAGGTTTCCAGTAGCGGCTTCAAGTTCCCCAGCGGCCACATATTCGGACCGTCCGACAAGGCATTCGCAGGATCCGGATGGGTTTCCATAAAGACACCGGACACGCCCGCCGCGACCGCCGCGCGCGCCAAAACCGGAACCATTTCGCGCTGCCCACCGGACGTGGTGCCTTGCCCACCCGGTTGTTGCACGGAATGCGTCGCATCAAACACCACCGGACAGCCGGTTTGGCGCATGGAGGCCAAGCCACGCATATCGGAAACCAAGGTGTTGTAACCAAACGAGGTACCGCGATCACAGACCATGATTTGGTCGTTCCCGACTTCACGGGCTTTCAACACCACTTGATCCATATCCCACGGCGCTTGGAATTGACCTTTTTTAATATTAACCGGTAGGCCTTGGCGGCAGACGTTTTGAATAAAGTTGGTTTGACGCACCAAGAAGGCGGGCGTTTGCATCACATCCACCACCGACGCCACTTCATCCAATGGCGTGTCTTCATGTACGTCGGTCAAGACTGGTACACCAAGGTCGTCTTTTACTTTTTGCAAAATACGCAGCCCTTCTTCAATCCCCAAGCCGCGGAAGCTTTTGGTGGACGAACGGTTCGCTTTATCATAAGACGATTTGAAAATAAACGGAATGCCTAATGAGTCGGTCAATTCTTTTAATTGCCCCGCCGTATCAATCGCTAACTGTTCAGACTCGATCACGCACGGGCCGGCGATCAAAAACAAAGGTTGGTCAATGCCAACATTAAAACCGCATAAATTCATTTCAATGCCTTCTTATTAAGAATTTTTGTGTTCGTTTGCGGCTTGCACAAACGCTTTAAACAACGGATGACCGTTACGTGGCGTGGAGGTAAATTCCGGGTGGAATTGGCAGGCCACAAACCAAGGATGATCTTCGATTTCGATGGTTTCGACCAGGTTTCCATCTTCGGAACGTCCGGAAATTTTCAAACCGGCCGCTTCCAACTTGGCGATGTAACCATCGTTCACTTCATAACGATGACGGTGACGCTCTCGAATCAGTTCCTGTCCGTAAATCTGTTGCATTTTGGTACCTTTGGCCAACAAACAACCTTGACCACCCAAACGCATGGTACCGCCCAAATCAACGGTTTCGTCGCGTTCAATGACTTTACCGTCTTCATCGGTCCATTCCGTAATCAAAGCCACCACCGGTGTCGGTGTTTTCGGGTCCAGTTCGGTACTGTGTGCATTGGTCAAACCGGCAACGTGGCGTGCATATTCCACCACCGCCATTTGCATGCCCAGGCAGATGCCTAAATACGGAATTTTGTTTTCACGTGCATAACGAATGGCTTCAATCTTACCTTCAACACCGCGCTCACCAAAGCCGCCCGGCACCAAAATAGCGTCCATGTCTTCAATCACACCGGTGCCGGATTTTTCAATGTCTTCCGAATCGATATAGTGAATATTCACTTGCGTCAGTGTCTGAATGCCGCCGTGCACCAGCGCTTCAATCAACGATTTGTAAGCCTCGGTCAAATCGACGTATTTTCCAACCATGGCGATGTCGACCGATTTTTCGGGATTCAACTGCGCATCGACCACTTTGTCCCAATCCGTCAAATCCGCTACCGGGACATCCAAACGGAAACGATTGGTAACCAACTCATCCAAACCTTGTTCATGCAGCATGCGTGGCACTTCGTAAATCGTACGCGCATCCAGCGAATTGATAACCGCTTGCTCTTCCACATTGGTAAACAGCGCGATTTTGCGTTTTTCCGATTCTTCCAACGGGCGCTCAGAACGGCAGATCAAAATATCCGGCTGAATCCCGATGGAACGTAATTCTTTCACCGAGTGCTGGGTGGGCTTGGTTTTCACTTCACCGGCTACCGCGATGTAAGGCAATAAGGTTAAGTGCATAAACATGGCGCGTTCACGGCCGACTTCCACGCCCAATTGACGGATGGCTTCCAAGAACGGCAAGGACTCGATATCCCCAACGGTACCGCCGACTTCCACCAGAGCGACATCGGCTCCAGCTGCCGCCAGCTTAATGCGGTGTTTGATTTCGTCGGTAATGTGCGGAATCACTTGAACGGTGCCACCCAAATAATCACCCCGACGCTCGTTGCGAATCACTTTTTCATACACCTGGCCGGTGGAAAAGCTGTTACGCTTGGTGAAATTACGTTGTACAAAGCGCTCGTAATGCCCCAAATCCAAATCGGTTTCCGCACCGTCATCGGTGACAAACACTTCGCCATGCTGGAACGGGCTCATGGTGCCTGGATCGACGTTGATATACGGATCCATCTTTAACATACTGACTTGGAGGCCTCTGGCTTCCAGAAGCGACCCGAGGGAAGCGGCGGCAATCCCTTTTCCTAAGGAAGAAACAACACCACCAGTAACGAATATAAACTTTGTCATGAAATCACTTTAGTTTAGACTTTAATTCAGCAAATTGAGAGCTTTGTTTGGAATAAAGCACCCACCGAAATTGGGTAATCAGAATGGAAGCTAATTATACCGTAACCCCAAGGCTTGAGCAATCTTTGATTGCATCAATCCCGGCTGGAAAAATTCGTATAACCGCCTAGAATTGCCACCGCTTTCCCGCCAATTTCCAAAACCGGCCAACGGTTTCGATCCCAAGGCGGCACACCATGCGCTTGAAACCATTTTTTCAGATGCGTTTTCGGCCCCAGTTTTTCGGCTTCCGCCTCGGTCATGGCTCGCACCATACCCGAGGCCAATTGCGTTTTTGGCCAGGCCTGGTCGATTTCCAATCGTTTATCGAACGGCTCGGAAAAATACCATTGCGCCGGTTCAAACGCCGACCAAGGAACTCGATAGTCCGCCGGAAGGTCTTCCGGTAAAGCATACAACGTTTGTCGGTAAAAACGGAACGCCAATCGCGCCTGCTTTAGCCTGGGATGCGCCTGGGGGTTATGATTGTTCAAACAGCTTTCCACCCAATCGTACACTTTGGCATTAAGCGTGACCTGCGGCGCCTGCGTTTTAGCCCAATACCGCAAGGCATTTTTCACGCGCGGCATCCCCAGGCCAACAAGCGGCCGCAAGGCTAACTGATAGTGGTTGGCGGTACAATTCCGCAAATCCATTTCCGCTAAATCATCCAACAACCCCAAGCTTTCCGATAAATGCTGTGCACTCTTCGCAAGCGATTGTTCCGCATTTGGCCAGGCCTGGTGCGTTTTCGGTAATAATTCGTGACGAATAAAGTTGCGCTTTAAGGTCACATCCTGATTGGATGGGTCTTCCACCCAACTCAGTTGATAATGCGCGGCATAGGCTTTTAAAGCCTGGTACGGTACATTCAACAATGGCCGACAATGCCGCCCCATTTTACCCTCATAAGAAACCGTTCTTTCAAACGGCATGGCCGCCAAACCCGCGACGCCGCCACCACGCAAAGCACTCAATAAAAAGGTCTCGGCCTGGTCGCGCTGATGATGCGCGGTCAACAAAACTGTTTTGTCATCCAACCGCTGATAAAGCGCTTCATAACGCACTTGCCGGGCCACAGACTCCACGCCTTGGCGTGCAGAATCCGGCACCGTCACCGACACGGCTTGATATGGAATCTGTCGGGCGTCGCAAAAAGCTCGAGTAAAGCCTTCCCAATCATCCGCTTCAGACTGCAGGCCATGATGCACATAAACGGCTTGCAAGCGATTAACCGGCAAACATTTCGACAAGGCGTCGAGCAAGACCGTGGAGTCAAGGCCGCCACTAAAGGCCACCAGAAAAGAGTATTCGGAGGGATAAAGGTTCGCCAGCGCCGAAACCGCTGACTCAACCTTTGAAAAAGACATGTGATTCCTATTCGAAACGGCGATTACGCCACGTCGAAGTTACCGTATTGCATATAGCGTTGGTAACGGTTTTCCAACAGCGCGTCCACCGGCTGTTTCGACAAGGTTTCCATTTGACTCAACAGTGCCTGCTTCAGCGCAGATGCAGCCGCCTTCGAGTTGCGGTGCGCGCCGCCCAATGGCTCATCGATAATGATGTCAATCAAGCCCAGTTCTTTCAGTCGTGGCGCGGTAATGCCGAGTGCCGACGCGGCATCGGCGGCATTGGCGGCATCTTTCCACAAAATGGACGCACAACCTTCCGGCGAAATCACCGAGTAGGTGCTGTATTGCATCATCATGGTGACATCGCCGACACCGATGGCCAAAGCCCCACCGGAACCACCTTCGCCGATAACGGTACAAATCACCGGTACCGTCAACTCGGACATTTCAATCAAATTACGAGCAATCGCTTCGGATTGACCGCGCTCTTCGGCATTGATGCCCGGATAAGCACCCGGCGTGTCGATAAAGGTTAAAATTGGCAAATTGAAACGCTCAGCCGTTTTCATCAGGCGCAAGGCTTTACGATACCCTTCCGGACGCGGCATACCGAAGTTACGATGAATTTTCTCTTTAGTGTCGCGCCCTTTTTCCTGACCGATGACCATCACCGGCTGGCCGTCGATACGCGCCAAGCCTCCGACAATCGCCGCATCGTCGGCAAAGGCGCGATCACCGTGCATCTCTTTAAAGTCGGTAAAGATTTCTTTCAGATAATCCAGCATATACGGGCGCTGCGGGTGACGCGCCACTTGAGCGACCTGAACGTCCGACAAACGGCTGAAAATGGACTGCGTCAAATTTTTACTTTTCTCTTCCAGAGCCGACACTTCTTTTAGCAAATCCATGTCCTGCCCGTCCAGATGACGCAACTCGTCGATCTTGGCTTCCAATTCCGCAATCGGTTGTTCAAAATCTAAAAAATCCAGTTTCATTGAGGCTTCCTATTTCAATCTCAAGCAAGCACAGGTCCCATTTGGCTTCGGGCCTTTGCGTATTCTGCGTATTAATTCGGTTTATAAAATCTGGCCGACATTTTACCAAATTCCGACTTTTTGTGTTGATTTAAAACCCCGCCAAGGGTTGAAAAAGCTTCAACGCCATTAATCAGCGAGCTTCGATGCTTCAGCCTTGACCGCCCGAACGCGTTGATACACCGACAGCAAATTTTGATGACTGCGACTGCTTTCAAAAGCCGCCATTCCCATCGGCAATCCACCAAACACCTCTTCCCCGTTAATGTTTCGCCAAACACGTTCCACCACGGCTTCGCCAAACAACTGCTGCTGAACCGGCAAGGGATAAGCGGCTAAATCACCCTGCATCAATATTTCCAATGCAAACCCAAGCGCTTTGTAAAAGGTAAACATGTCGGCCTCATCAACAAAGTACAGACTGGCCTGCAATAAATCGTAAGCGGTTTCATACTCGCGGTTGGCCAACGCCAACCACATCTGCAATTCAACGATTTTCAATTTTTTCCAATACGAATCCGCGTCCGGCAGTAACCCGATCAAATTGGCCACGCCTTGGTGCTCGGAAAAACCGAGTGACTCAATGGCATCAAAAGCGGTTTCAAACCGATCCGGCGCGCCGGATTGCGCCAACACTTCCAGCTCATCCCGCAAAGCGCGGCCGCGGTTTTGGTTATTGTCCAACAACTCATGCAATGGAAATACTTCCGACATGCCCGGCACCACAATACGGCAGGCCGGCACACCAAAGTGCGAATATTCAGCATAATAAACTTCCGCGCCCTGCTGATGGACTTTAGCCACCAAGTCGTCGAATTGAGCTTGCGTGTCGCCTTCAAAATCCCAAGCAACGAATTCAAAATCGTATTGATGGGAAATAAAGCGCGCGTGAATCAAACCGCTGGAATCAATAAAATGATTTTCAATGTTTTCGTCGTCCGCCACCAACGCTTCGTCAAACACCGGCAACTGGAAGCCGTCAAGCAAATCCAGGCTGCGCCCTTGGAGCGACTCGGTCAAGGTTCGTTCCAGTGCCACTTCAAAGATCGGATGCGCACCAAAAGAAGCAAAACAACGCCCGGTTTTCTGCTCAAACAGCGTCACGTTCATCACCGGGAAGCGCCCGCCCAATGACGCATCGCGAATCGACACCTCAATACCTTGCTCCCGCAGTGCGTCACGGGCCCGAATCACATTCGGGTATTGCGTCACCACCGACTCCGGCACTTCCGGTAAACAGAGGTTTTCAGTCAAAATACGACGCTTCACCCAACGTTCGAACACTTCCGACAACCCTTGCACCAACGCCTCTTTCGGCGTATTCCCCGCACTTAACCCGTTGCTTGCATACAGGTTGCTGAACAGATTCATCGGAAAATACACCGTCTCACCGGAACCGGCGGCGACCATCGGCAAACAACGAATGCCATCCGTCGCGTCGTTCAAGCTCAATAAATCCTCGCCTTCCATATCTCCGTCAACGTCGTAAACGGCCCAAAGCGCGTCGGGCAACAACGATTTAAAAGCCTCGCAAGGCACCACTTTTTCATCCGGAAAATACAGCCAATCGGGTGTTTCGTCCAGATAAAAATCGGAAAAGAAATAGTTGGTTTCCAAGCGCTCGAAAAACTCACCCAAGGCACTGGCCAAAGTCGCTTTTCGGCTGGCGCCCTTGCCGTTAGTGAACAAGGCCGGGCACTGCTTATCGCGGATGTGGACGGAATAGACATTCGGCACCGGGTTCAACCAGGAGGCTTCTTCGATATCGAACCCGGCCGATGCCAACAGCCCCTGCATCCGGCTAATGGAGTCTTCCAGACAGGCATCCTTGCCTTTGATAAACGTTTGTTCAACCATACGTCATTCCTTTGTCAGGTTATTGGTTTTGTCATTGCACGGCCGTCATTCTCGCCGCAGTGTGTTGGCGCGCATTTTAATCGATGTCGCCGAAAAAAGCCCTTTTCTTTTCAATTATTTAATACTCACCAGGCCTGGCCAAATTCCGTGCAAATCCACCGCCTAAAAATAAGTATTTTCTAATATAAATTTCATCTAATATCAAAGCAAAAACATTTATGTGGAATTGGGGCGGTTTTCAGTAGAATGAAAACTGTGTTACGTATTTCATACCCTTTTTAACCACCCACCGTTAATGTTGGAGGCAGTACTTATGAAACAAGCGCGCAATACTCTTTTAGTTGGGATTTTGGTATCCCCGATGTTGGCCCATGCGGATGTGCATCCCGGCAAAACATTACACGACGATGCCAACTGCATGAAGTGTCATGCCGATTTGGGCTACAACCAGCCGAACTTGACCAAAATGAAACCGGAAAACTATGTGGATTTACAAAAAGCCGTTGCTTACTGTGACAGCAACTTGAACGTCGGGTGGTTTGATGATGAGCGGGAAGAAGTTGTCGATTATCTGAACGAAACCTACTACCACTTCCCAAAATAGACGGGATTAACGAATCAAACGATAAAAACTAAACGTCCTGCCCGAGGTAACGAAGTTGTTTCTTCAACTTTTCCAAAGCCTCGGGATCCGCTTTTTTCACGTCATCCTCGACCAATAAATTATCGGCATCTTTGACTGATTTATCGATGGCATCGACCAGAAAATACGTTTTCATACTGGAATCAATGGCTTTCCAGTCACGTTTTTTGGCGCGCCAGAGTGTATTTAATTTCGGATCCTGATCCAGCACCTGAATAATATGATCGAACAATTTTGTCAAACGCGGCACGGATTCATGCGGCCAGTAAGGGCGTCCGTTTTTCGGGTCGAAATAACTGACCCGGTCCAACTCAGCCACTTTAAACGCCGGAATAATACCCGGAATATCGGCATAAGCCGCTTCCGCTTCGGCACTCTGCAAGCGATCAATTGACATCACCGGTACATTCGACTTCCAGCGGGAATAGGTAATATACACATTGTAACGATCAATGAAGTTCAGCTTGCCTTTCGACAACTTCACCACTTTATCCGCCGGCACAATGTATTCGAGACCTTGGCTGGTCAATTGTTTGGTGTTGTCCCAAAGCTCCCAGCCAGACTGCCCGGTTTCATTGCCGGACGAGTCCACCGCAATCGGCACACAGGACAAGCCATAATCATGGCCCTCTACGAAATCACGCACCGCAATCTGATAATCCCCTTTCGGCGTGATTTTACGGACGATTCCGATAATGTAAGCATCGTCTTTGATGTTATTGGCCGGAAAGCCTACCAACACCGTCTCACCGACCTTGAATTTATGCGACAGCATATCGGCCGCCATCGCCCAGGAAGATAACAACAGCGTTAGAGTGACCACTAGGGCGGATAAACGTATTTTCAAATCAGTCTCCAATTATATTTTTACCGGAACCCACTGGATTCCTTTCGCTGACATTCGCTTTATCAAAGTGCCATTCTATCAATCTCTGAGCCGGTTAACTATACACAGAAATTGTGGATAATTTTGTGTGCAACCCCTCAAGAAGTCGAAAAAAATGAGTAATGTCTTAACGGTTACCTAAGATGATTAAAAAATAGGCAGCTCACCTGAACACTCAAAAAGTGCATCCAATCTCTAACCTGTTGGCGCTGTCTTTTTGTCTGCCACGTCATTGCGCAAATACACTGGCATCGGTAATTGTTCTTCCACGTTCAATGCCTGTTCCGGGCGCTGAGCGGCAATTTCGGAAATGGCTTGCGCAGACGGCAAAACCGACTCCCAGTGTTTGAACGTCGCTTTCACATTTGGAAAAACCGTGTCGATATCACCCGCTCCTTGTCCAAAACCGGAATCGGCAATCATCGTCAAGGCTTTCGGCTCCGAAACCAGTTGCGGCGGTTCCGAAACCAGTTGACCCGATTCAATACGACACGCCTGTAAATACAGCTCTTGCATACGCGCATCCAAACAGGCCCACCATTGCGTTTGCCCCGATGCCTGATAGCCTTGCCAGGCCAAAGCTTCCAATGTGGACACGGGCACCACTGGCTTTTCCCAGGCAAACGCCAAGCCTTGAATCACACCGGAAGCGATTCGAATCCCGGTAAAGGCCCCCGGCCCTTCTCCAAACGCTAACGTATCGATTTGACCAGGCCTGATGCCGGCTTGCTTCAGCACCGAATCGACCATTGGTAATAAACGATCCGCATGCTTCTGAGGCGCAAGTTCATATTCCAAATAGACCTCTTCGCCCTGCTTCAAGCAAGCGGAACAGGCTTGTGTGGAAGTTTCCACCGCTAAAATCGTCTGCATATCATTCATCCCGTGTTAATTTCTGCTTGGCCTTTTCGGCATTAAACACCCATCGAAAATTTGGAAAACTGTTGGTGATAATACGTCCATAGGACTTTTGTGTTAAACGCGGATCACACAACATCAATACCCCATAATCCGAGGTATCGCGAATCAATCGCCCAATTCCTTGCTTCAAAGCAATGGTCGCTTCGGGGATTTGAAAATGAAAAAAGCCATTCAACCCTTTTTGCTTCAACGCGTTTTCCCGCGCTTGCACGACCGGGTCATCCGGCGGAATAAACGGGATGCGGTCAATCATCACCATTTTCAAGGCATCGCCTTTCACATCCACGCCTTCCCAAAAACTGCTGGTCCCTAGCAACAACGCCTTGTCGCTTTCTTTAAACCGCTGCAACAGCGTTGTTTTCGGCCCATCGCCTTGAATCAATAAGGTGCCGTCCCAGTGTTCGGACAAAATGACCTTGGCTTCTTGCAGGGCACGATGACTGGTGAACAGTAAAAACGCACAACCCTGACTGGCCTGTAACAGGGGCCAAGCCGCCCGAAGGCACACTTTAATGTAATCCGGCGCTTTAGGGTCCGGCAGCCCAATAGGGTGATAAATCACCGCTTGCTTATCGTAGTCAAACGGGCTTTCCCATTGACGGGTTTCCGCCTCTCCCATCCCCAATCGGTGGGCAAAATAATCGAAACTGTGATTAACGCTTAAAGTCGCGGATGTAAAAATCCAAGCGCCGCCTAACGCATCGCGTTGCCGACTGAATGGATCCGCGACGCTTAATGGCGTTAAATTCAATTTAAACCGCGCTTGAGACGATTCCACCCAACGAATCTGGTTTTCCGACGACGCCGTCAACCAGGTCGCGACCTGTTTTTCAAACTCCTGGGTTCGCTTGTACAAGGCCGAGAGCAGTTTGCCTTTGTCGGTTAAGGGCTTAAGAGCATCAATCAGTTGCGTCAATTGATTGCGCAAATGCTCCAGGGTTTTATGGGGAGCCTTGGAGGCTTCAAACGCTTCCCAAGTCCAACGCTTTTCCCACTTTCCAAGGGCTTCGTTAAAAACGCGCACCTTATCTTCCAAGGCCGATGCCTGGTCAACCAGTTCAGCCGCTTCCGGAGCTTCCTTCTTATACGCTATGCGTACATCTCTTATCAACTCATCCAGCTGATAACGACTCACACTAAAGCCGAGGAATTGTGCCGCGATATCCGGCAGCTGATGCGCCTCGTCGAATACATAAATCTCGGCTTCCGGCAACACCTCTCCAAACCCTTGTTCTCGCAAAGCCAAGTCGGCACAGAACAAGTGGTGATTCACAATCAAGACTTGGGCATCCTGGGCTTGTTGTTTCACGCCTGGGTAAAAACACCCTTCATCGCCACTGCATTCATTGGCCTGACAAAATTCCATACGGGCGCAGACTTTACTCCAGATCGGGTCGTTTTCATCCAGCGACTGTAATTCTGATTTATCGCCATTGCGCGTTTTCAGTTGCCAATCATGAATGAGATTTAACTTTTTCCAAACTTCTTTGGTGTTTTGTTCGGCCGTTTCGGCAATTTCCAAACGTTGTGGGCACAAGTAATTTTCTCGCCCTTTCAAGACTTTGGCGGTCCCGGTAATGCCGCAAAGCTCCATCAAGAACGGAATATCTTTGGTTAACAATTGGTCCTGCAAGGTTTTCGTGGCCGTCGACACGATGACTTTTTTTCCCGACAAGAGCGCCGGAATCAAATAAGAGAAGGTTTTTCCGGTTCCGGTACCGGCTTCGGCTAACAGGCTGCCGTCCGTTTCGATTATGTCGGCGATGGTTTCGGCCATATCCACCTGGGCCTGCCGTACCTGATAACCCTCAACGGCCTGGGCAATACGCCCATCGGCACCGAGATAAGTATCAATTTGGGATTTTAAAGACATCGAAACGCGCTTCTTGCTGGAAAAACCCAGGCATTTTAACAAAAAACTGGACAGAGCTTTCGAAAATACGTACAATGCGCTCTTTCAAATTTGAACTTAGGCTTCGGCCTTAAAAACAATTGGATATCTAGAAATGAAAATTTTATCTTCTTTGAAATCAGCGAAGACACGTCACAAGGACTGTCAAGTTGTCAGACGTCGCGGAAAAGTTTACGTTATTAACAAAACGAACCCAAGATTCAAAGCGCGTCAACGTTAATCTCTTAACCGAGATTCCAAACTAAAAAAGGCACCTGATCAGTGCCTTTTTTATTATCTACCGTTCACACAACTTTGGAGTCAGCCGCTAGGCGACATCCTCTTTTCGATAAAATTTCGCTTCGATTTTCTTAACCGTGTCCACGATCAACTGAGTATCCACTTTCCCAACAAAGTGATCCGCACCCATTTCCAAAACTTCACGGCTATTGTTATCACTGGTCATGGAGGTATGCACTACGATCGGAATATCCCGCGTTTTCGGGTTGCCACGTAATTCTTTAATGACCGTGTGACCTGAAGCCTCAGGCATTTCCAAATCGGTAAAGATCATCGAAACACCGCTCATGTCTTCGAGGGTATCGACGTAATCCAATAGCAAACGTCCATTATCAAAGGCTTTGTGTTTTAACCCTAGCTGTTCGAAAACCATCCCCATATACTTTTGGATCGCTTTACTGTCTTCCGCAAACAAAATTTCACGAGACATGATTGCATCGCAGAAATCATACTCGCTTTTGCCAACGTCTTTTGCAGATGAAAATATCTTTTCCGCCATAGATGGCATGGCTTCAATCAACAGCTTTTCGATATCCAAAATAAAGCACAGCGTTTCCGTGCCTTCCAGATAAGTATGGTTAACGACCTGATTGGTATTGACATCGACATTGTAATTACTGGCCGGCTTGATATCCGCCCAATCCTTTTCCTCGACACCATGAATGTGCGCCACACGCATACCAATAAAATTATGACTGAAATCAGACACAATAATGATCGACTTTTCACGCTCTTCCTCGGTCATTTCAAAGCCCATCCATTTAGGCAAATTAATCACCGGCAAGTAAACGCCTCGTAACTCAATCATACCTTCAACCAATGGGTTGGTATCCGGCATTTCAGACAATTCAAACGCACGCCCTTCCAAGACTTCTCGTACCTTGAATACATTCATGCCGTAATATGGCGGCGTATAATCTTCACGTGGAAATTGAACCTGAAAAATCATCAGGCTCATCTGGTTGTTTTTACTAAGTTGAGCGGTTTTTTCAACCTGTTCCAGCGTCGTTGTCATGGTTAATCCCAATGTCTAGAGAATTATTGCCCGCTAAATGGTCAATTAACACCATTGCGGCAGTGGTTTTTAAACTTTAATCCAATTAAAGGGTTTTCTCAAATTAAAATTCATTATGAACTTCACTGAAATCCCTAATCATTATTTAGCACTGATTTTAGCTAACCGCATCCCGTATTTTTCGAACCGGTTTAAAAGAGTGTCGATACCCATCAATCAAACCGTACTCGGCGATCTTTTCCAAGTGCAACTTGGTCGGGTAACCTTTATGACTATCAAAGCCGTATTGCGGATAACATTTGTGCAAGGCCATCATTTGTTCGTCTCGATGCACTTTTGCCAAAATTGACGCGGCGCTGATTTCCGGTATCTTGCCATCCCCTTTCACAATGGCTTCACACGGATATGAAATATTCGGACAGCGGTTTCCATCAACCAAGACCTTTTCAATCGGCAAGGTCAAGCCATCCACAGCACGCTTCATTGCCAGCATGGTGGCATGCAGAATATTCAATTCATCAATCTCTTGCGGTGTGGCATGCGCAATACAAAAACCTAACGCCTGCGCTTTGATTTGCTCTGTTAACTGCTCACGCTTGGTATCGGACAGCGCCTTGGAATCTTTCAGGGGCAATAAGCAGTTTTCTGGCAAAATAACCGCCGCTGCAACCACATCTCCAATTAAGGGCCCTCGTCCAACTTCATCCACGCCGACCACATAGCCTTTTTCAGCAAAGGGGCCTGCACCGAACAAATCCAATTCGCCTTGATGCTTCATTCCGCCTCCAAGCCGGCCCATTCTACGATGGCATCGGCCGCCAGCTCTGACGCGTTTTGTTTTAATTGATGATATTGCGCACTAAACTCCGTCAACTGAGCGTCTCGCATGGTTTGATCGGAAATCAATTTGGCCAGCCCTAACGCGATCTGTTGGGGCGTGGCTTCATCTTGTATAAACTCCGGCACAATGGTCTTTTGCGCTAAAACATTAGGCAACCCAATCCACTGCGTCGTTGCCAAACGACGCATAATCCAGTGCGTAATCGGGTGCAACTTAATCGCCAAAACCAGCGGGCGCTTCATCAAGGCGGCTTCCAAAGTCGCCGTTCCAGAGGTCACAATCAACTGATCTGATGCAGCCATGGCCAACTGTGCTTGCTGATCAATCAATCGCACATCCAACCCCTGACCAAAATCATTCAGTGACTGTTGTATACGCTGCTTTGCTTTATCATTTACACACGGGATAACGAATTTCATCTGAGGGTACATGCCGTGTAAAATCACTGCCGCCTGGACATAAACATCGATCAGAAGGTTAATTTCACTGCTACGGGAACCAGGAAGCAAACCGGTGACCGGAACCGCTTCCGGCAACCCCAGCGCTTTTCGAGCCGCCGTACGGTTCGGTGTCTCAGGCACCTGGTTGGCCAAAGGGTGGCCGACAAATTTCGCCGGAATACCGTATTTCTCATACAACGGCAACTCGAACGGAAACAACACCAAAACACCATCCACCCAGCGTTTAATTTTTAATAAACGTTTTTCTCGCCACGCCCAGACAGACGGGCCAACATAGTGAATGGCTGGAATTTTAGCGGCCTTCATCGCCGCTTCAACTCGAAAATTAAAGTCCGGCGCATCAACTCCGATAAACGCGGTTGGCTGAACATCCAACAAACGCTGGATCAATTCTTTACGTAACTTGAGCAGGCCTGGTAAAACCTTAAGAACTTCAAACAAGCCCATGACGGATAAACGTTCCATTGGATACCAGCTTTCCATGCCTTCTGCCAGCATCTTTGGACCGCCGATACCGAGAAAACGAGCCGTCGGGAAACGTTTTTTAAGAGAAAGGATTAATTCGGCGCCTAAAGTATCGCCGGAGGCTTCACCGGCAACCAAGGCAAAGACAGGAGAATCCGACGACACGCCTGTGAATTCGGGGCTATCGGACAATGCCACGACTGGATTGTTTGAGGAAATTAACAAGCGTTCCCAGGGTGTCGCGTTCATCGTTCATCGCATCAATTTCGTAAATCGCTTCTTCCAAACGATAGCCGGTGCGATAAAGCGCCCGATAAGCTTTTTTCACTAAGTTGATTTGCTCGCGATCAAACCCTCGTCGCTTCAAACCTTCGACATTCAGGCCGCGCGGACCGGCCAGATTCCCGGAAACCGTGACAAAATTGGGTACGTCCTGGTTGATGACGCTGCCCATACCGCAAAAGGAATGTTCTCCAATGTTGCAGAACTGGTGGACCAGGGTATACCCCCCTAAAATGGCCCAATCATTCACAATCACATGACCGGCCAGAGCCGAAGCGTTGGCAAAAATCGCATGATTCCCGACCACACAATCATGCGCAATATGCACCCCGGCCATAATCCAGTTATCATTGCCAATCGTGGTTTCACCGCGATCCTGTACCGTGCCACGATTAACTGTGACATTTTCACGAAAAGTATTGTTATCCCCGATGACCAGTGTAGTCGGCTCGTCTACGTACTTCTTATCCTGAGGAGCGGCACCAATGGAGCAAAACTGATAGAAGCGATTGTTTTTACCAATCGTGGTTGGTCCCGAAATGACGACATGCGGCCCAACAACCGTTCCTTCGTCAATCGACACCGGTCCTTCAATAATGGAATAGGGACCAATTTCGACATCCGCCGCGATCTTCGCCTGAGAATCAACAATTGCCGTTGAATGTATCACTCAATATCCTTTATTCTGAAGCGATTAAACTCTGCGTTCCGCGCACATCATGTCACAGGAAGCAATCATCTTCCCGTCGACGCTGGTCGTACACTGAAATTTCCAAATTCCTTTTTTGTTATTGATCGTTTTAACTTCAAACTCCAAACGATCCCCCGGCACCGCCGGCTTTCTGAAACGGCAATTATCCACAGCCGCCAAGTAGTACATGGAAGTGCCATCTGGCTTCACTTCTTGAGTCTTAAAGGCCAGAATTCCGGTACACTGCGCCATGGCTTCGATAATCATAACGCCGGGCATAATGGGGTTATCCGGAAAGTGGCCGGTAAATTGAGGCTCGTTATAAGTTACATTCTTATAGGCTTTTAAAGACTCACCCGCGTTGAATTCAGTAACGCGATCCACCAGCAAAAAAGGATAACGGTGCGGCAGATATTCAAAAATTTCTTTTATATCGATTAGCATTTTAATTATTTTCCAATTGTGATTTTATTTCTTCTAATTCGCTTTCCAACCGCTTCACTTTCTGAGCCATTTTATTCAGCCCTTTCATGCGAACCATGGTCTTTTGCCATTCTGAAGTCGGTACAGCAGGAAATCCGGAATAACTTCCTGCCTGTTTGATATAACCGGTCACCCCGGATTTAGCCCCTAAGTGAGTTTTATCAGCAATCGTGACATGCCCAGCAACCCCCGTTTGCCCTGCCAGCACACAGTATTTGCCAATTTCGGTACTACCAGCAATACCAACCTGACTGACAATCACTGTACCGTAGCCAACCTTTACGTTATGAGCAATTTGCACCAAACAATCAATTATACAGTTAGATTCGATCACTGTATCATTTATTGTCCCTCGGTTAATCGTGGTATTATTACCGATATAAACGCGATCACCAATCACCACCCGTCCAATCTGGGGAATATGGCGCCATTCACCTTTTTCATTCGCGAACCCAAAGCCTTCGCCTCCAATCACGCACCCCGATTCAAGGCGTACATCTTCACCAATAACACAGTCGTGCATAATCGTCACATTTGGTGCTAAATAGCCGCGATGGTTGATGATCGTATCCGCTCCAATGACCGTCCCAGCGCCAATATAAACGTCATCCCCAATAATGGCATTAGGCCCAATAACCACATTAGGGCCAATGAAAACCGATTGGCCGATGGTTGCACTTGCATCAATCACCGCCGACTCATGAATCCCTGGCGCCGACTTTTGCGGGTTTAATAACTGCGCCGTTAACGCATACACATAATAAGGGTTTTTGACCAATAAACGATTAGCGGACGTCATATCCCGGTGCTCGGGTTTCAGGATAATGGCCCCGGCCAGACTGGCTTCCAACTCTGTTATACGCTTATTGTCGGAAAGAAAACTGATATGAGACGGCTCGGCTTCAAGTAACCCTGAAACCTGGTCTATTGAATGGGATGAATCACCTAAAAACTCAACGTCAACACCTTGTTTCGCTAGATGATCTAAAATCGCTTGAAGCTTCAATCTTATACTCTAAAATGTTACTTATTAAAATTGGATCGTTTTTTCTTGTATTCTTTTTCCAAATACTCCAAAACACTTTGTGTAATATCTAAACGGTTGTTGGTATAAGCAATGCCTTCATATAAAATCAAGTCAAACTTTTGTTGTTTACCTATTTCTTTAATCGCCTGATTAACCAGACTCTGAAGGGCTGCCAATTCTTCATTACGGCGAATATTGACCAATTCCTGAATATCATTACGCTTGCGCTGAATATCACGAGACATCATGCTGATTTCACGCTCAGTCGTCACTTTTTGTGAGTCCGACATCACCAGCTGATTTTTTTGATAATCTTGCTGCTTCTTCTCCAGCTTTTTCGCCAATTTTTTTAATTCGGCTTGCTGAGGACCAAACTCCTTTTCCAGGTTTTGTCCGGCCGCTTGCGCTTGAGGCGCTTTTTCAAGCAGCAGAGCGACATTGACCACGCCCAGCTTTGCCGGTTGTGCCAGGGTCTGACCAGACAAGAAAACGAATACGCTTCCGACTAAAATCGCGAGCCACTTTCGCATAAAAAACATTCCTTAACTCTAAAATATTTGAAATATTGTATCCGATTTAATGAGGATTTTTAACCATATTTATACAGAGTATCGCGAAACCGATTCCTCCGTTTAAACAAGGTTACATTGCCACACCTAAATTAAATTGGAATACCTGTGTTTTGTCGGCGTCAGTGTAGTTCAAAGCCTTCGCAAAACTGAATGACAGAGGACCCACCGGGGTAATCCAGGAAACCCCCAAACCAACTGAAGAGCGGAACTCCGGTAACTTCACTTCATTCCAGTCGGTAAACACGTTCCCCGCATCGGCAAACAAACTCAAGCGTAAGTTCCCGGAATCCTCAATAAACGGCATTGGGAAAATCACTTCCGCATTAGAAACAATTCGGATCCGCCCCCCCGTCGGATCATCCGAACCATCCGTGGCCTCATCATATCTCGGGCCTAAAGAGTTCGGTTCATACCCTCGTACCGTTCCGATACCGCCCGCATAGAAGTTTTCATAAAATGGAATGCCTTTGTAGCCATTATAACCATCCCCATAAGCGACATCCCCTTTCAAACGCAGCGTAAAGATATCCGACAACGGTTGATAAAAGGTTTCATTCAGATACAGTTTATAGAAAGACACATCCGAGTTGGTCGGCATGACCAATTCACCACTGACACTGGTTTTCTGCCCTTCCGTCGGGAAATAAAACGCATTTTTAGTATCATGGCTCCAGCCCATGGTATACCGCACCGAATTAAAGTGTTTACCATTTTCATCCGTATAGTTTTTACAATACAAGAAATCGTCAACACACTCGAGCGTTTGGTCGTCGAACTTTAAGCCATAACTCAAATTATTCCATTCACTGGTCGGGTACCCCAAATTCAAACGGATACCGTAGTTATTCGTGGTGTAACTGGATACGTCGAGTTCTGCAGCATCAATTTCACGATAATACAGTCCGCCACCCAACGAAACCCCGTCAACGGTAAAGTAAGGGTTGGTCACCCCAATATCCGCGGATTTCGTCGACGCACTGTAAGTTCCGTTAATGTTTGCTCGATACCCCGAACCGATGACGTTTCGTTCTGTCACCCCTAACGTAAAGCTCACACCATCTACCTGTGAATACCCCACACCCGCATTAAAGGACCCGGTGGACTGCTCTTCCACTTTCACCACTAAATCAACCTGATCTTTGGAAATACGGTCGGTATCGATTTTCGCGGTTTTAAAATAGCCCAGTCGATTTAAGCGGGTATTCGAGCGCCGAACGGCTTTCAAGGAATAAGGCGCACTCTCAAACTGACGTAACTCTCGACGAATCACATAGTCTTTCGTTCGCGTGTTTCCTTCTATTCGAATGCGACGAACATAAACGCGGCTTTTCGGTTCAATTCGGAAGTCCAAAGACACCAGACGGTTGTCTTTATCCAGGTTGGTAATCGGTTCGATTTCTGCAAAGGCATAGCCTTCCTCACTCAATCGATCGCGAATAGCATTAACGGTGGCCACAATCTTACTGCGAGAGAAATACTCGCCTTCACGGATTCTCAACAGACCACGCAACTCTTCTTGCGTAATAATGGTATCGCCGGTGAATTTAATTGTAGAAACCGTATATTGCGGCCCTTCTTTCATATTAATGGTCAAAAACACCTGCGTCTTATCCAACGACAGACTGACCTGTGATGAAATGACTTTAAACTCAGCAAACCCGCGGTCCATATAATAGGAACGAAGCGTTTCAATATCCGATTGCAATTTCGGCTTAGCATACTTGTCCGAATCACCAAACATCGCGGATTCGGATAACAACATGGCTTCTTTCAGACGATCATCTTCATAAGTTTGGTTACCCACTAATGTGATACGCCCGATACTGGCCGGTTTACCTTCTTCCACCTTAATCACCAAGCCCACCCGGTTACGCGGCAAGTCCGTGACCTCAATATCCACTTCCGCTGCGTAATAGCCCTGGTTCTGGTAACGGCGACGTAAATCCAGAATGATACGATCCATTTGCGTATCGTTGAAAATACGGCCTTGTTTGACGCCCAGCGAATCCAGCGCCATATTCATATCGTCGGTTTTAATCAGCTCATTCCCTTCAATGGTAATGTCCGCAATCGAAGGACGTTCCAACACGCGAATGACTAAAACCCCGTCATCTTGCTCAAAAAAAGCAATATCACGGAAAAAACCGGTTTTGTAGAGTTTTTCAATGCCCTCTTGGGTTTTGGCCGCCGTCAGTTCATCGCCCACATCAACCGGCAAATAACTACGAATGGTTTCAAAACTGATGCGTTTATTACCTTCAATTTCAATTTTTTCAATTTTAAAATCGGCGGCTTGCGCGGTGCTCAGCACGGTAAAGAAAAACACCAGTACCAAAAAAACACGCTGAGAAAACTGTTTAACCATTCGAAATTCGTACCACATCATTAAATAAAGCAAAAAACGTCAGGCCTAAAATTAACATCAGGCCAATCTTCTGAGCACCGGCTTCAATCGATTCTTTAACCGGCGCGCCTTTAATCATTTCAATCACATAAAAAAACAAGTGCCCACCATCCAAAACCGGAATCGGCAACAAGTTCAAAATCCCCAAACTCAAGCTGAGCAATCCCAGTAAGCTTAAAAAAGCGATCCAGCCAGACTGCATCGCCTTACCGGAAAATTCAGCAATACTCACCGGACCGGAAATATTGGTCACCGAAACACTTCCAACCAACATCCCTTTGATCATGTTCAGTGTCATTTCAACCAAGTCGACGGTGTGATGCCAGCCTTTTGCCAAAGAGGTCAGCGGGCCATAAGAAACCGTTACACGGTAAGCATCCAAAGCTGCTCTGTCCATTTTTACCGCCGCGCCCAAAGACCCCATGGGGCCGGAAGCGGTTTCTCTTTGTGCTAAAACACCGCTCACAAACACCATCTGCCCTTTGCGGTCGACCAGCAATTCTACTTCTTTACCGGGACGTTTGCGCACATATTCAACCAATTGCGACCAAAAATCGATCGATTGCCCATCAATACGGCGCACCCAATCGCCACTTTGAAGCCCCATCTTTTGGGCCGGAGAAGCATCCACTACGCGACTGATAACCGGTCGAATTTCCGGGTATTTCGGCGCAAACCCAAGTGTGCTCAACCAGTCCTGCTTAGGTTGATTAATGTCCAAGCCTGACAGCGACAAAACCACATTTTTCGACTCAACCCCATTTAAGGCTTGCAACCCCACACGGATATCCGTTTGTTCCTTTACCAGTGCTTGCAACACTTGCTGGTACACCGCGCGCCAATCCAAAACATCGTTACCATCTACCGACAAAACCTGCCAGGCCTGGGTGTTTTCGGGCAAACTTTCCGCCAAAGGCGTTTGCGGCGAAATCTTCTCAAAGACCGGTTTCAAGCCCGAAATCCCAGAAAAATAGATCAATGAAAACACCAGCCAGGCAAACACTAAGTTCACCACTGGCCCCGCCGCGACAACGGCAAATCGGCGATACACGTTTTGGCGATTAAACGCTCTCGGTAAATCTTCCGGGGCGACCGGGCCTTCTCGCTCATCGACAAATTTGACGTAGCCCCCCAAGGGAATGGCACTTAGCTGGAACTGAGTTTCGCCCATTTGTCTGCGGTAAAAAACTTTACCGAACCCTAAAGAGAAATGCGTCACTTTGATATTAAAGGCGCGCGCGACAATGTAGTGACCCCATTCATGGATCGCGACCAACAAGCCCATTGCCACAACAAACCCAGCAATCGACCATAAAATCGTCATACCGACATCCATTGCCATACAAAAAAGAACATCGGAACGGCCACCAATAAACTGTCAACACGGTCCAGCAACCCGCCGTGACCCGGCAATAACTGGCTGCTATCTTTTAAATTGGCTTGCCGCTTCAATAAACTTTCGAACAAATCCCCAAAAATCGAGAACAAAGCCACACCAGAAAACACAACAGCCACGGCCAGGTAAGAGTCACTCAGATCGGGCTGCAACCAGTTTAAACCGACAACGGCGATCACAAACGCCAATAAGGCCCCGCCGTAAACGCCTTCCCAAGTTTTCCCCGGACTGACGTGCACGGCCAGCTTGCGACGCCCGAAGCGTCGCCCAGCAAAATAAGCCCCGGTATCAATGGCCCAAACCACAAACAAACTCAACAGCAATATCGCCGGAGACAGCATCGATAAAAACACCATCAAAATGCTGGCGAAGTTGGCCAAGATGAGCACACCTAATACCAAAATCATCACGTTTGATTTAAGCAGATATTGCCCGGCGGTCCATTGATAAATCATGACCATTGTCGCCATTACCGCCATGATCACCAACGTTAGCCACAGCCACAATAACGAACTGTCAACGACATACAACCCCCACGCCGCCAGCGCAACGATCACCCCATATAAAATCCGCGAAAACGGTCGCTCAACTCGAGCAAACCCCGACCACTCCCAGCCACATAAAAACGTTGCGGCCAAGATGAAAAATGCCCAGACCTGGTCATTTGCAAAGAAAAGCAACCCACCCACCAATAAGAATAATAAGGTCGCGGTAATCACTCGCTGCATCAACATGATGAGGTCACCTGCTCGCTGGTTTTACCGAAACGGCGTTCACGGTTTTGAAAGGACGTCACCGCTTGATCAATGGAGTTTTCATTAAAATCCGGCCAGAGCTCATCGGAAAAATACAACTCGGCATAAGCCATTTGCCAAATCAAAAAATTACTGACGCGCTGCTCACCACCGGTACGAATCAACAAATCCGGTGTGGCCTGATCGGCCAGACACACATACTGCGATAAATCCGCCTCCGTTAAGTCGGCGACGGATTGTTCAGGATGGGCTGTTTGCCAAGCTTTTACCGCCTGTATAATGTCCCAGCGCCCGCCGTAATTGGCGGCAATATTCAAGGTCAAAGCCGTATTGTCGGCCGTCAACGCTTCGGCTTTCTCAATGTGCGCTTGAATTTCATCACTGAACGCTGACCGATCACCCACGACCCGTAGGCGCACGTTATTTTCGTTCAACTTCGACACTTCTTTCTGCAACGCCATCAGAAACAAGCCCATCAACTTGTTCACTTCTTCTTCCGGCCGTTTCCAGTTTTCCGTACTGAAAGCAAACAAGGTCAAGGATTCCACCCCAATTTCTCCGCAACGTTTCACGACGCGCTTGACCGCATTAACACCCTTTTGGTGCCCCACAAAGCGTGGCAAAAAGCGCTGCTTCGCCCAGCGGCCATTCCCATCCATAATGATGGCGATGTGTTTCGGAATTGCAGGATTGGGCGGGTGTTGACTCAAAAGTATTCCTAGTCAGGTTGATGGTTTAAACAAAAACGGCCTCTCAAGGCGTATGCCAAGACAGGCCGCTGTTGACAATTAACGAGTAATTATGCCGTAAATGCGAAAGAATTTCAGCTTAAATTTCCATCAAGCTGTCTTCTTTTTCCGTCAACATTTTGTCAATTTCCGCTACATGCGCATCGGTTGCTTTCTGAATGCGATCTTCCGCTTGGCGCAACTCATCATCGGTAATTTCTTTATCCTTATTCAAGTTTTTGAAATCCGCATTGGCGTCACGACGAATATTACGAACGGCCACTTTCGCCTGCTCGGCTTCGGCACGTGCCATTTTGATAAACTCTTTGCGTCGCTCTTCCGTTAAAGGCGGCATTGGAATGCGCATCATATTACCGTTGGTGACCGGATTAATCCCCAAATCGGAGGTCATGATCGCTTTTTCGACCACCGCTACCATAGCCTGCTCCCAAGGTTGAACAGTTAAGGTACGAGCGTCCTCAACATTCACATTCGCCACTTGGCTCACCGGTACATCCGAACCGTAATAATCCACTTTAATCGAATCCAGAATACTTGGATGAGCTCGCCCGGTACGAATCTTGGCAAAATTACTTTCCAGATTCTCGACAGATTTCTGCATCCTTTCATTTGCATCATCAAAAATTTCATTCAACATTTCTTATTTTCTCCTTTGAACCCAAGCTTGAAGTCAATGCACCAATGTGCCTTCGTCTTCACCTTTGACAATTCGAATCACCGCGTCCTTTTTAAACATATCAAATACGCGGACCGGCATTTTATGATCACGACACAACACAAAAGCGGTCATATCCATAACCTGTAGGTTTTTTTGAATCACATCATCGTAACTTAATTCAGTTAAACGCTCCGCCGTTGAATCCTTCGCCGGATCGGCCGTGTAAATTCCATCCACTTTAGTGGCCTTTAAAACAATATCGGCATCAATTTCGATGCCACGCAACGCAGCCGCCGTATCGGTTGTAAAGAAAGGGCTCCCGGTTCCAGCGGCAAAAATGGCTACTTGCCCCTCCGCCATGCCTTTTTTGACGTGATTGGCATTAAAGCCGTGGGAAACACCTTCAATCCCCATGGCCGAGTAAATCACCGATGGCATTCCCATATCTTCAATCACATCACGCAAGGCCAGTGCATTAATGACTGTCGCCATCATGCCCATCTGATCGCCGGTGGTACGCTGAATCCCCGACCCCATGATTTGAGCGCCACGAAAGATGTTTCCACCACCGACCACCAGGCCAACTTCAACGCCCAGCTCGCGCAACGCCCTTACTTCTGAGACCACTTGGCGCAATGTTTGCGCATCCAGGCCGAATTGGCCGTCGCCCATCAAGGCCTCTCCACTGAACTTTAACAGCACTCGTTCATATTTCAATGACATGACTCACCTTAAACCATCTTGAATTATTTATCTGCAAACCGTTTTGAAATGCATTTTTGGAATGGAAAGCATTATAAAATGACTTTCAAAACAAATCGCGGAAAAAAGTTAAAAAAAAGCCATGATAAACAAACTTGCTTATCATGGCTTTTCATCAAAAGGCGCGGCCGACATTTGTCGGCAACGCTTTTTCAGCTCCATGAAACCGGAAACTGAATTAACCTTTTACCGCTGCAGCGGCCGCCGCAACTTCGTCTGCAAAGTTGGTTTCTTCAATTTCAATCCCTTCACCGACTTCCAAACGAACAAAGTTCGAAACAGAAGCATCAGACGCTTTCAAAAGCTTCTCAACCGTTTGATCCGGGTCTTTCACGAACGCTTGTCCTAGCAAAGTGATCTCTTGAAGATACTTACGCATACGACCTTCAATCATTTTTTCAATGATTTCAGCTGGCTTACCGGAATCCTGAGCTTGTTCAATTTGGAACTTACGTTCTTTTTCCAACACCTCGGCATCCACATCGTCGGCCGAAATAGCTGCTGGGTTTGCGGCCGCAATGTGCATTGCAACGTCACGCGTCAAGGCTTCGTCACCACCATTCATAGCCACTACAACACCGATCTTCTCACCGTGTTGATATTGACCAATAGAACCATTTGATTCAATCAATTCAATACGACGAACCGCCATGTTTTCACCGATCTTACCGATCATTTCACGACGTTTTTCATCAATGGTCTGACCGTTCGCCATTTTTTCATTCATTAAAGCGTCGATATCCATTTGACCGGTCGCTAGAACGATGGCTGCAATTTCATCCGCAAAGGCTTTAAAGTCGTCGCCTTTAGCCACGAAATCTGTTTCACAGTTAACTTCAACGATCGCCGCTTTTTTCTGATCATCGGAAACCGCAATGGCAACAACACCTTCTGCCGCCGTACGACCGGCTTTTTTATCCGCACCGGCCATCCCTTTTTTGCGAAGAAACTCAACCGCTTCTTCCATGTTTCCGTCGGTTTCACCCAACGCTTTCTTACAATCCATCATCCCTGCGCCAGTCATTTCACGCAGTTCTTTTACCATAGATGCAGTAACAGCCATTTTTTAGACCCCTAAAAATAAGTTGTAATCAATTTAAAAGGCCTGGAAAGAATGACCAGGCCTGGTGTTTTTCAATGAACGCGAATCGGTTCGGATCGATTAAGCTTCCGCTTTCTCTTCAACAAACTCGTCGCTTTCAGAAGCTGTGGTGATAGACCCTTTACCTTCGTTAATCGCGTCCGCGACCGAAGAAAGGTATAGCGAAACCGCACGAACTGCGTCGTCGTTTCCAGGGATAACATAATCAACACCGTTTGGATCATTATTTGTATCCACAACACCTACAACCGGAATACCTAGGTTCTTCGCTTCTTGAAGCGCAATTTTTTCATTCCCAGTATCGATTACAAAAATCGCATCCGGCATCGCACGCATATCTTTGATACCGCCCAAAGACAATTCCAACTTATCTTTTTGACGGGAGCGCATCAACGCTTCTTTTTTGGTGATTTTATCAAAGGTACCGTCTTGCTCTTGAGTCTCAAGGTCTTTCAGGTTTTTGATGGATTGCTTGATGGTTTTAAAGTTGGTCAACATACCACCCAACCAACGGTGATTCACGTAAGGCATTCCGCAACGCTTCGCTTCTTCCGCAACCAGGTCACCCGCCGCGCGTTTAGTACCAACAAACAAGACAGTACCTTTGTTTGCAGCAATACCGCCTAGGAAATTCAACGCATCGTTGAACATCGGTAAGGTTTTTTCCAGGTTGATGATGTGAATCTTGTTGCGAGCACCGAAAATGTACTCACCCATTTTAGGGTTCCAATAACGTGTTTGGTGTCCGAAGTGAACACCCGCTTCCAGCATTTGGCGCATAGTGACTTTAGCCATGATTTTCTCCATTTTGGGTTAAGCCTCCGCCTGCCCATCAAACGAACTGTTTCGCATTGGCGACATTTAAGATAGAATCGCTCAAAACAAGGAAACAGCACCCCGTTTGATGTCTCGGCAGGCGTGTGGTTTTTCTGTTAAAATACCTTTATTCGAAAAGGCGGCGCATTTATACCATGACGCCGCTTTTTTTTCAATCTTTTTCGATCAAAATAACTTACATTCTGGAAGCTCGATGGCCATTAAAATCAAAACCGAACAAGAACTTGAAAAACTACGCGTTGCCGGCAAACTAGCGGCCGATGTACTCGTCATGATTGAGCCTTATGTCAAGCCCGGCGTCTCGACTGGAGAACTGAATGACATTATGGCGAAATACATGACCGAGGTTCAAGGAACGGTTTCAGCCACACTGGGCTATCACGGGTTTCCGTCAGAAAGCTGCATTTCCATTAATGATGTCGTCTGCCACGGCATTCCGGATCACGACAAGAAACTGAAAAACGGCGACATCGTCAATATCGACGTCACGGTGATCAAAGATGGTTACCACGGTGACAACAGCATGATGTACGAAGTCGGTCAGGTAAAACCTTTTGCGCACCGTTTATGTCGCGTCGCTCACGAATGCATGTGGCTGGGCATCCAAGCCGTCAAACCCGGCGCGACCTTATACGACATTGCAGAAGCCATTGAAACCCACGCGCACAACAACCACTTCTCCGTGGTGAAAGAATATTGTGGACACGGCATCGGCGCCGAATTCCACGAAGAACCGCAAGTTGTACATTACACACAACCGGAGTTAAAAGACATTGTTCTGCAACCGGGCATGGTCTTCACCATTGAACCGATGATTAACCAGGGCAAAGCCAATGTTAAAACGCTTGGCCCCAACAAAAAACACCCGGGAAACACCATTTTCCCAGTCAAAACCGCTGACCGAAAGCTTTCCGCACAATGGGAGCACATGTTGGCCGTCACCGACGATGGTTACGAAATCTTGACGCTACGCCCCGGCGAAGAACCCGTCTTACCTTAAACGCAAGATGCCTCGCCGACCTTTTTGATTTGATTGAACCATCAAAGGATATCGCATGCCGAGTGATAAACCGACCACCGACACGCCAGCTCATGAACACAACGACGAAAGCTCGATTCCCAACTTCATCTATCAGCTGACACATGAAGGACGCAATCAATCCTTGAGCGCCGGCAAAAACCTGCTCAAGGAATTCAATGAACAACAGTTCGTCAAATTCGATCAAGATCGCTCCATTGAAGCGCTGATCAAAGAACGCACGTCCTTCATCGATCAATTACTCAAAAAAATTTGGCAACACTACTTTCCAAAAGACGGCGACCACCACTTGACGCTCATTGCCGTTGGGGGCTATGGCCGTGGCGAACTGCAACCTTATTCGGATATCGACCTGCTGATTCTCGGCGAATCTTACGAAGCACAACAACAAACCATTATCGAATTCATCACTTATTTGTGGGATCTCGGGTTTGAAGTCGGCCATGCCGTTCGCAATTTGGAAGAATGCATTGAATCGGGCAAGGAAAATGTCTCCACCGCCACCAATTTGCTTGAAGCCCGCTGGCTATCAGGTGATTACGAGCAATTCACCGCTTTGCAAAATCTCTTCAACTTGAAAACCTTCTGGCCCAGCCAAGAGTTTTTTGAAGCCAAACAGGAAGAGCAATCTCGCCGCCACAAACGCTATCACAACACCCTCTACCAACTGGAACCCAACGTCAAGGAAAGTCCAGGCGGCTTACGGGACATTCAAACCATTCTTTGGGTTGCCAAGCGCCATTTTGGGGCCAGTTCCCTACAGGAATTGATGCAACATAACTTCATTACCCAGCATGAGTTTCAGGAAATACAGGCGGCCTACTTATACCTCAACCGAATTCGGTTTGCCCTGCACCGCTTAAAAAAACGCCATGAAGACCGCTTACTCTTCGATAACCAGCAACAATTGGCAGAAAAGCTCTATCCAAACCTGTCTCACGAAGACGGCGTCAAGGCGGTTGAAGCCTTTATGAAGCCTTATTACCAGAACGTCCACATCGTGGCACGTCTAAATGAAATCCTGCTGCAACACTTCAAAGAAGATATTTTTCGCACCAGTGAAGACCACATTGAACAGATTAACCCCCGTTTCCGCATCGTCAATAACTATCTCGACGTCGCCAAAACCAACCTGTTCAATAAAAACCCCACAGCGCTACTGGAAGTTTTCATTATCATTGAAAACTACCAGCACCTGATTCAGGGCATCCGGTCGCGGACCATTCGCTTGATCCGCAATAACCTGCATTTGATCGACGACCAGTTCCGTTCCGATCCGATCAACAAAGCCCTGTTCATTGAAATTTTCCGTCAACCCAAAGGCGTCAATGCCGCCGTCAAACGCATGTATGCTTACGGCATATTAAGCGCGTATTTGCCCAGCTTTAAAAAGATTTCCGGCTTAATGCAGTTTAATATCTTTCACGCCTACACCGTTGATGAACATACCATTTTGGTCATTCGCAACTTGCGCCGCTTCTTCATCAACCAATACGCGTATGAATTCCCGACGGCGCACCAAGTGGCCAAACAATTGTGCAAACCGGAAATTCTGTTGCTGGCCGGACTGTTCCACGACATCGCCAAGGGCTGTAATGGCGCACACGAAAAACTCGGCGCTGTCGACGCCAAAGAATTCAGCTTCAAACACAACCTGAATAAAAACGATACCGAACTCTTGAGCTGGCTGGTGTTGCGCCACCTGGATTTCTCCTATGTGGCTCAGAAAAAAGATTTGTCCGATCCGGAAGTCATCGCCCAATTTGCCGAGAAAGTCGGTACACAGGAACGACTGGATTACCTCTACCTTCTGACCTTGGCGGATGTCCGCTCCACATCGGACGACGTCTGGAACGACTGGAAAAACCAGCTTTTCCTACAGCTTTACCACAACACCACTCAAGCGTTGGATGCCACCTCCACCCAGCCGAGAGACCGCGCCAAACAAGCGATTTTCAACAAGGAAAAAGCCAGCGACATCCTAAAAGGCAAAGGACTGACACCACCGGAATTCCAAACCTTCTGGCAGTCTTTCGAGCAAACCGACTTCTTCAACCGCCAGAGTCCGGGTGAAATCGCACGAATTACCGCCTCACTGCATGATGAAAGCGAAGACGACATCAACATTCATTTGCAACCCACCACGTCTCGCGGTGCCACGGAGCTGATTATTTACATGCACGACCGTGATTACCTGTTCGCGCAATTCACTCAGATTCTCGACAAACTCGGGCTCAACATTGTCGAAGCCAAAATTTATTCCGGCACCGACAACATGACCTTGGTCATTATCTACCTGTTGAACCACGAAAATTTATCGATCACCGACGAAATCATTCTGGCGGAAATCGAAGACACATTGAAATATCAACTATTCTTGAAAATGGACAGCACACCGCAACCGCAGCCAGAGCCGCGGCGGACACGTGCCTTCCACACGCCAACTGAAATTCATTTCCAGGAATTGAATGAAGAGTTGACCGAGTTGAGCATTACCACCAAAGACATTCCCGGTCTGCTGGCTCGCATTGGTCAGGCCTTCAAAAGCTGTCAGATTCGGGTACACGATGCCAAGATCAATACCGTGGGTGAAAAGGCGGAAGATGTCTTTATGATCAGCTCGACCAGCAATCATTCCATTCACTCCCATCATACGCAGGAAGCGTTGAAAACCGCTTTGCTGGATAATATCGAGCCTTAAAACGGTCGATTCGTTTACAGTCTTTCAGCCAGGCCTGGCAAATTCCTATATTGACCAGGCCTGGTGGTTTTACGCAGTCGAACGGACTTCAAACAACTCAAACGCATTATTATCCAAATCCTTGATAAACAAAGCCTTCCGACCAGAACGACTTCGGGTATAGGTCACGTTTCTTTCCTGTAGAAAAACTTCATAATCGGCCACCGAATCCACTCTTAACGCAAAGTGAAAATCCCGCCCGCCGTGCTCAGGACGTTCGGTATTTTCATTGGGATTCGGCAATTCCATGATGTGCAAACTCTGGCCGTTATATAAATCCAACCAATACCCCGGAAAGCCTAAACTCGGTCGTTCCAATACCGACAGCCCTAACAAGCCCTGATAAAAGTTCAAACTGGCTTCCGCATCCGAGACAATAATGCTGACGTGATCCAGCCCAATAACATTTGCCATCCGCTCCTCTCCTGTAAAAATCTAAAAACACACTCGCATAATACAAAAAACCCAGCGCACAGGCTGGGTTTCATTGTTTTAAACAACCAAATTCGTTGTTATGAAGGCGGATTAGTCGTTACTGTGAAGCGCTTCGTTCAAACCACCCCAAACGGTACCGTCCGTCATGATCGCTTGTACTTCACCGGTTTGACTGTGACGGCGGAACAACAACTTGGATTGTCCCGACAAATCACGCGCCGATACAATCGAACCGTCCGGCATCTTAACCTTGGTGCCGGCCGTCAAATACAAACCGGATTCGATAATGCAGTCGTCGCCCAGGGAGATACCCAAACCGGCATTCGCGCCCAGCAAGTTGCGTTGCCCCATGGAAATAACCTGTTTACCACCACCGGACAGCGTACCCATAATCGATGCACCACCGCCGATATCGGTATTTTCACCCACAACCACGCCGGCACTGATTCGCCCTTCGACCATGGAATTCCCCAAGGTACCGGCATTAAAGTTACAGAAGCCTTCGTGCATAATCGTTGTGCCCGGCGCCAAGTGCGCGCCCAAACGAACACGGTCCGCATCACCGATACGCACGCCTTCCGGAATCACGTAATCCACCATACGCGGGAATTTATCGATGGACGTAATCGTCAACTGAATCGGCTCGTCGGCAATCGCTTCACGCAGATTTTCGACTTCAGACGGCAGCACCGGACCAGCACTGGTCCAGGCCACATTGGTCAACAAACCGAACACACCGTCCAGATTAATGTCGTGCGGCTTATAAGCACACTCTGACAACAAATGCAGACGCAAATAGGCTTCTTCCGCCGACGCTGGCGCCTCATCCACCGAGGCGATCTCAACCGTCACAAAATCACTTTTGATAAGGCCTGCTTTTAATGCCAGGCAGTTACGCGCAATTTCTTTATTGGAACGTGGGAACCACACATCCAGTGTTGCACCTGTTTTTGCATCGCTATAACGATGGCCGATTCGTTTGATAGTCATAACAGTCTTCTCATCTATTCAAAAGCAAAACGCGAATTATACCTTTTCTTAGCAAAACAGAGAAGCCGTACCAACCGAGAAAAGCACCATCTTCCAGCTCAAACAAGCGCAAAATGCTTTAAAATAACCGCCATTCAAGTACAATTTTTAGGAACGATATGATGAACCCTATCATTTTATACGGCATTCCCAACTGCGATACCGTACGAAAAGCGCGTAAGTTCTTGGACGCACAACAAGTCGACTATCAATTTCACGATTTCCGCAAAAACAGCCTCACGGAAGACATTCTTCAAGACTGGCAACAACGGCAACCGATGGAAGTGATCGTCAATAAACGCAGCACAGGCTGGAAACAACTGAGCGATGAACAAAAACACCAATTAATGGCCGGCGACAACCTGCCATTACTCGCCGAGATTCCGACACTGATCAAGCGCCCAGTGCTGCAAACCGATGACGCCCTGCTGTTTGGTTTTAAAGAAGCCGACTATCAAAAGGCGATTCAAAACGCGACATAAGACGGTTCATACCTTCTAAAACGACCGAGCCCCCTAAAATAAGCGGGAACAAAGACACCCATAAAATTAAATGCGACCGACCCCATGACCGAAACCATCCAACTTGCGCAACAACTGATTCAAATTGAATCCGTCACTCCAAACGATAACGGCTGCCAACCGTTAATTGCCGACTACCTTCGTCCGCTGGGCTTCCAGATCGAACCCATGCCATTCGGCGAGGTCGACAACCTATGGGCCAGACGTGGCGACAGCGGCCCTTTTATTGTATTTGCCGGTCACACAGATGTCGTGCCGACTGGCCCAGCCGATCAGTGGCAACACCCGCCCTTTTCCGCGCACCTTGACGACAACGGACAACTCTTCGGCCGCGGATCGGCGGACATGAAAAGCAGCATCGCCTGCTTTATGGTCGCGACCAAACGCTTTGTGGCAAAACACCCCGATGCCAAGGGATCCATTGGTTTCTTGATTACCAGTGATGAAGAAGGTCCCGCCAAAGACGGTACCGTCAAAGTCGTGGAAGCGCTCGAAGCACGGGGAGAAAAATACGATTACTGCTTGGTCGGCGAACCCTCCAGCAGCCACAAACTGGGCGATTCAATCAAAAACGGACGCCGTGGTTCACTCAGCGGCCGCCTGACGGTGAAAGGCATTCAAGGCCACATTGCCTACCCCGAATTAGCGGAAAACCCAATCCACACCTTGGCGCCAGCCTTAAAAACCCTGACCGATACCGTCTGGGACACCGGCAACGAATACTTTCCGCCGACGTCCTTCCAGGTCTCTAACATTCATGCGGGCACCGGTGCCACCAACATCATTCCGGGCGACTGCGTCGTGGACTTTAATTTTCGCTTCTCCACCGAACAAACACCGGACAGCTTAAAACAAGCCGTACACGCCATTTTGGATGGTTGCGAATTTCATTATGATTTACAATGGAATTTATCCGGGTTGCCGTTTATTACACCGGCGGAAGGACAATTGATTCAAGCCGTTTCCAAGGCCATTGAGCAGGAAACCGGTTTGCAAACACAGCTTTCCACCGGTGGCGGGACATCGGATGGTCGATTCATCGCCCAAACCGGCGCGCAAGTCATTGAATTAGGGCCATTGAATGCCACCATTCATAAAATCGACGAACATGTCAGCGTGGATGACTTAAATACATTGACGGATATTTACGAACAAACTTTAATCAACCTATTGGTGGACTGATGTTATCGATCATTCTTCAAATCCTGGCCTTGGTGATTTTCATCGCTTTAATCTGGCCCTATGCCAAACAGGAAAACTGGAAAGAAAAGTTCATTGATAACAAACAAGCCCGTTCAATCCTCATCGTCTTTGTGGTAATTTTATTGTTCACGTTTGGGTTATCGCTTTTGTTCGAAAGCTTTTATCCAATTGAACGACTTGACCAATAATGGTAAAACCATATAAAAATAAGAAAGAAGCTTAGGAGCCAAACCATGCCAAAACCAGCCGAAACCCAGTTGATTGCCGAGTCCGTACTTGGCGCCGACTTAACGCAAGAAGATTGCGAAGCTTTATCCGAAATCGTCAAACAACGCACACTGACTAAAAGTGAAATCTTGTTCGAACCGGACACGCTGGACGGCAACTTGTACATCCTGGTGGACGGAAAACTGGAAATTCTCAAAGTCATCAGCCCGGAAAAAACCATCCACATCAATACCTTGAAAAAAGGCGCTTTGATTGGTGAATTGAGCTTCTTGGACGGCATTGCGCATACCATGCGACTACAAGCCCGAGATGACGTAACGGTGCTGATTTTACATCGAGATGAATTCGAATCTCTGGTCGAGAAAAACCCAAAGCTCATGTTTAATGTCATGCGCTCCATCCTGCGTTTTTCCCACCACCTACAACGTAAAATGCTGCAAGAAAACCTGGAAATGCAAAAACACATTCAAAGCAGTTACATGGCGCAATACTGATGGCCACAAGTGTCATTCATAATAAAAAAAGCGGCTTAAAAGCCGCTTTTTTTTATACCGAATGAAACCTGAAACCCGACAAATCGTACCAGCGTACAAGCCTAAGTCACACTCTCAAAAAACACGATGAATACCAAAATAGGTGCTACAAATTTCACCAATACACCGTAAATTCCGGACCAGGTCGGTGGCATACCGGATTGCTCGTCGCGTTGTTGTTGCGTCCAAACCCAGCCGACAAACAAGGCCGTGAACATTCCGCCCAGCGGCAACATCACATTCGAGGTCAAGAAATCCATGGTGCCGAAGAAAGTCTTACCCTGTAAGAAGTGGACGTTTTTCCAAAGGTTGAACGACAACACGCTGCCCAGGCCCAGTGTCCAGGAAAACAGCCCCAGTGACCAAGCCGCTTTACGGCGTGTAAAGCCCCAGTTCTGCTCCAACCAACTGATGGCCGGTTCAATCATGGAAATCGCGGAACTCAAGGCGGCAAACACCACCATGCCAAAAAATAAAGTCCCGAAAAACCAGCCACCGGTCATTTGCCCGAACGCAATTGGCAACGTCTGGAACAGCAAGCCAGGGCCGGAACCGGCTTCCAAGCCGTTACCAAAGACAATTGAAAAAATCACCAGGCCTGCAATCAACGCAATAATCGTATCCGCCGCCACGATCCACAAGCTGGCGCGCACAATAGAATAATCTTTCGGCATATAGGAGCCATAAACCATCATGGTCCCGAAGCCCAGACTCAGGGTGAAAAACGCATGCCCCAATGCGACCAATACTGAATCGGTCGTTAAAGCGGAAAAGTTGGGTTTAAACAGAAACTCAAAACTCTGCCCCAAAGCGCCGGTTGTGGTCGCGTAACCGAGCAACACCATCAAGATAATCAACAACCCCGGCATCATGATATTGATGGCGCGCTCAATCCCACTGCGCACCCCTTTCACCACAATCAAAATCGTTAACAGCATCACCACCGAATGCCAGAAGGTCAAGCCGGACGGGCTGGCGACGAAATCATCAAAATGTTGCTGGGCCTGATCCGCATTCATGCCACTGAAAACACCGAACAGACTGTCCACGAAATAAGCAATGCCCCAACCGGCAATGACCGAATAAAACGTCAGAATCAATAAACCGCCCATCACGGCATTGAACCCCAACAGCACCCAAAGCTTGTTGGAGCCGGTTTCCCGTACAATATTGGCAATGGCTTGTGGCGGACTGGCTTTGCCGGCTCGCCCTAGAGTGATTTCGGCGATGAGAATCGGCAGACCAATGAGTAGAATACACAACAGGTAAACAATAACAAACGCACCACCACCGTTTTCGCCGGTAATGTAAGGAAACTTCCAAAGATTCCCGAGGCCAACTGCCGAACCGATTGCTGCTAAAATAAAAATCGTTTGGGACGTCCAAGCCTGAGTTGAAAGTTTCAACTGCGCCATAAATATTCCTTTATAATAACCACACTCATTGTTACAAAATTATAGCAGATATGCATATTCACGCGAATTATTCCCTAAAAAGCCGGAATACGTTCAAAATAGACATCAAAACGCAGTATTTTGTCGAAATAAGCAAACAGTCTGACATCCCGGTTTTGCGCTCCGACATGAAACTGTCGGCGATTCCGTGGGTGATTATGGGCGGCGGCAGCAATATCCTGTTTACGCAGGATTTGGAAAAGGTCATTGTGACCTGCCAGTACGATAAAATTCGCGTCATGAAAGAAGACGAAGACAGCATTTGGCTGTCGGTCGGTGCCGGCATGCCTTGGCATGATTTTGTAAAATACACAGTGGAACACGGTTATTGGGGCCTGGAAAACCTCGCCTTGATTCCGGGAACCGTCGGGGCCGCGCCGGTGCAAAACATCGGCGCTTACGGTGCCGAAGCGCGCGACACCATTACCCGCGTGCAAACCCTCAACCTCTTCACCGGTGAGCGCCGTGAATTCCGTAACAGCGACTGCCGGTTCGGTTATCGCACCAGCATCTTTAAAGAAGAACATGAAAACCGCTTGCTGGTGCACCGCGTCACCTTTCGCCTGAAAAAACTCGAATCCGGCCAACCCAACTTGGTTTACGAGCCGTTAAAAGAAGCGATATTGTCGCATTATCCCAATAAAGATGGTTTGACACCGTTGGATATTTTCGAGGCCGTGGTGACCATTCGAGAACAAAAAATTCCCGATCCCCGCATCTACGGCAATGCTGGCAGTTTTTTCAAAAACCCGTTGATTACAGAAAAATATTACAACGAATTGAGCGCCATCCATGGCGACATTCCCTACCACAAAACCATCACCAACGAATACAAAATTCCAGCGGCTTGGCTGATTGAGCAATCCGGTTGGAAAGGCCGAAAACTGCGCAATGCAGGGGTTTCGGAAAAACATGCTTTGGTTCTGGTAAACCTAGGCGATGCCAAAGGCTGTGACATCGTCCGACTCGCGGAATGCATTCAAGAAGACGTCGACCACAAATTCGGCATTCACCTGGAAAAAGAAGTCATCGTCATGAAATAAGGGCGCCATTGCGCCCTTATTTTAGTCTAATCCATCTTTCTCTAACCCATCGGGCCTGACATCCAACGCTACTTGCTAGTCGGCATTTCCACCTGGCCTGGCGATTCCAGCATTACGCTGTCCTCCACATACAAGGTACGAGTTGGGAAAGCCATTTCGGCGCCATGACTGGCCACCACCTCGGCAACCTTCAGCAACACATCTTCTTGAACCTCTTGATAATGCACCCATACAGTCGTTTTCGTAAAGGTGTAAATCATAATGTCCAAAGTGGAGTTGTTGTAGGCCACAAAGTTCACAAAAGTGGTCTGATTCTGATCAATCTCAGGATGGTTTTTCAGCATTTCTCTGATGTCTGACGTCACCGCAGCCACTTTATCGATATCGCCATACCGTAACCCAATGACCTGTTTGATTCGGCGATTCGTCATACGCGACGGATTCTCAATGGAAATGGTCGAGAAGATACCATTGGGAATATACAGCGGGCGCTTGTCAAACGTCCGCACGATGGTCAAACGCCAACCGATGCTTTCCACCGTCCCCTCAATTTCCTTATCCGGTGAACGAATCCAATCGCCGGTACTGAAAGGCTTATCCCAATACAGCATCAAACCGCCCAACACATTACCGATAACATCCTTGGCGGCAAAACCGACGGCCATAGCACCGACACCACCAAAGGCGATCAGACCGGCAAGGTTGACCCCCAGTTCGCTCAACACAAACAAACCGGTAACTACAAATACCGTGAGCTTGAACACCTTGGCCCCCGCTTCCACCGTCACCGAATCCCAACGAGAATCTTTGTGTTCCAAGCGCTTGAGATGAATTTCAATGTGCCGCACCCAACGTACCGAGAACCAAGCTACAGCAATCACACCGAGAGTCGATTTAAATTCGGTGATATAGGGTTTCAGCTCAAGCAGCACCCTGAAGTGGTTCATCATGGTGATGATAGCCAGCGTCAAGCCGGACAACCAGATGTAAAACGAAACCGGCGCTTTTAAAGACTTGGTAATGCTGCCCGCAAAACGTTTTTGGTGTTTGTTTAAATAGTGATCCACCCCACCGATGGCAATCCTAAACACCACATCCACCACCAAGGTGATGGCGAAGACAATCAATAATAATAGCAACCAAATCTGTCCGCCGAACAACTCGGCCATATAACGCCAGGCTTCCGGGAAGGCATCAATCGTACTGGTAAAGGTATTTTTCGCGAAATCCTCAAACAGCGTCTCGTCATCTTGATTCAAAGCTTTCTCGATGTTCGAATTCACGAAGACACCGCTAAATGACAATAACGCCTCATTCACAAAACCGACAATGGACATAAGAATATTCATACTGTAAAGGCCTGTTGATTTTCTTTATTCAAAAGGTGTTCAATCTGCGCCGCGGCGGCTTGCCACAACGGGTTGGTCAACAATTGTTTCTGTTGCAGTTTACCTTTGCCGTGCAATCGAATCAAACGCGCATGGGAAACCGGCCCGGTGTCCCAGGAAACATTCGCCAACACCTGATCGGCCGATACCGGGTCATTGCAGACCAGCACCAAGTCGCACCCGGCCTCCAAAGCGGATTGCACTCGGGCCGGGGCATCTCCAAATTCGGTGGCGGCGTGCATCGACATATCATCACTGATAATTGCACCCTCGAAATGACACTGGCGGCGCAGCACGTCTTGCAGCCAGGTTTTGGAGAACCCGGCCGGCAAGTCATCCACTTTTGGGTAACGCACATGCGCCGGCATCACGGCATCCACGCCGTATTCGATCAGCTTTAAAAAGGGCTGAATATCGGTTTGCAAAATGGTATTGAAATCACGCTCATCCACCGCCACCTCCAAATGGGTATCGGCCTGAATGTAACCGTGCCCCGGGAAATGCTTGGCCACTGATGCCATGCCCGCTTTTTTCATCCCAGTGACCAGATGTTGCGCCAAAAGCCCAACCACCAACGGGTCGGCATCAAAGGCGCGGTCACCGATGACGCGGCTGTCACCGTAATCCAAATCCACCACCGGCGCAAAACTGAAATCGATGCCCACGGCCAGTAATTCCGCCGCCATCAGCCAACCGACGCTCTCCGCCAGTTCCTGCGCTTTTCTGGGGTGCTGATGATACAGTGCGCCAATCAACCCCATCGGTGGCAGCCGCGTAAACCCTTCGCGGAAGCGTTGTACGCGCCCGCCTTCGTGGTCCACGCCAATCAACAGTTTCGGGTGACGCAATTGATGAATCTCTCGCGTCAAGTCCATCAACTGTTCCACCGATTCAAAATTACGGCTAAATAAAATCACGCCGCCCACTAAAGGGTCCATCAAACGTTCGCGCTCATGCGGTTGCATCTGCGTGCCTTCCAAATCAACCATCACGCAGCCCAGAGGCATGGACTCACCAAACAACTTTTCCATAGGTTTCCGTGTTTACGTACAATACTTGCCACGATTATAACGGTTTCACGCCAAAATGCAGTCTTCCAAAGCGGAAAAACTGGCGCACCCTCGATTCCTTCCGGCCATTGATTTGGGGTTTGTTGGATTTAAAAGCGTCTTTGTGACATTCACTCCACATTTCCACAAAATCTTCGCTATAATTTTGAAAAATGCTTGAAACAAATAGCGGATTCATCTCTTCTTACTTGAAAATAATATTGACCGGTTTCAAGCGCATAATAAGACCGAAAACGACCAGGCCTGGTCAATTCGACAGATTCAATAACCTCGACCCGAAACAGTCGACAACCCTGAAGGCGTTTGAAAGGATTCAAACCGAATATTTATGCCCCAGAAACACCTCATTATTCCCACACTGTTTTCGTTACTGATTCTATCGATACTTCTCGCCAGCATCCATATCTATACCGAAAAACGGGCCGACGAAATTGCGCACGAAAAATACCGCAACAAAGCGCATGAAATCGAGAACCTGGTCAGCACGCTGATTCAGAGCCAAAAAGACAAAATGACGTTCATCGCGCTTTCGCTGGCGCAGGATTCTCAATTAAAAGAAGCGTTGCTGAATCCGAATGTCCAACTCTCCTATCGAGACTACTTAAAAACCTTGTCACAACACTCTGATTTAAAACATCTTTGGCTGCACATTGTGGATAAAACCGGTCACAGCATTTACCGAAGCTGGACCAATAAACGTGGCGATAACGTTTTAGATAAGCGGCGTGACTTACAAAAAATGCTGCAAAACCCGACCATAATCGAAACCATTAGCGTCGGACTTTTCGACATGACATTCAAGTCGAGCGTACCGATTCACGACGGCAATCGGTTCATCGGTGTATTTGAGGTCATCGGTAAATTTAACCCCATTGTCGAACAACTGAAAAACCGCCATATCGAAAGCGTTTTACTGGCTGACAAACGCTACCGCCAACAAATCAAATTTCCTTTTTCAAAACGTTTTATGGGGGACTATTACCTCGTCAACGGCCAAGCTAACGAAGCCAACCTTCAGCAAGTGACCGGCCAATCCTTGCTGGCTTACAGTGAAAAGCATCGCTACTACATCGACGCCATCCAACAACAATTGATCACCTTCTATAAGCTCCCCAATATCAACGGCGAGCCGATGGGACATTTTTTCTTTTTTTACCCATTAGACCGAATTGAAACCGGTGCCCCGGAAATCAAACCGTTTAACCTCTACACCTACACCATCCTGGTCTACCTTTTTCTGCTCGGTGGCTATTTCTATTGGGCCAGTAAAAACCATACCCGAGAAATATCCGACTTCAATCAACAGCTCGCGGAAAAAGTGGAACAAAAAACGCAACAACTGTCGATGCAAAAACAGTTCCTGCAAAACGTCATCGACGGCGTCTCCGATGCGGTCACCGTTTATGACGCAACCCTGTCCACGTCTTTAATGAACCAAGCGGCCAGCCGTTTGCCGGAACTGAAATTCAGTCAAAACCAGCTCAATAACAGTGAAGTCACCTTAGAAAATCATTCTGCTGCGCTGAAACTGGCCTCACAAAGCTTTGAATCCGGCCAAGCGCAAAAGACGGTTTTGTATTATCTCGACAACCAATTCAAAAAGCACTATGTTGAACTGACCACAACCCCTATAAAAAACCGTCAGGATGAAGTCACTTCCATTATTCAGCTCGGGCACGAAATCACCAATTATCTGGACATTCAAGAGCAATTACAACAACAAAAAAACGACCTGGACTTTATCGCCTATCACGACCCTTTAACCGATTTACCCAATCGGATCTTATTTTTGGATCGTTTGAACCAAGCCATCAACCAGGCCCAGCGCAATAACGAAAAAATCGCCTTGCTGTTCATTGACCTGGACCGTTTCAAGGAAATCAACGACTCGTTCGGGCATAACAGCGGTGACGAAGTGCTCATAGTGTGTGCGGAACGTTTGCACAACTGCATCCGAAAAATCGATACCGTCGCCCGCCTCGGTGGCGATGAATTCACCATTCTTCTGGATGCGTTGAAAAGCAACAACGTTATCATCAACATCGTCGAAAAAATCATCAACCGCTTATCGGCTCCGATTTATCTAGGCGACGATGTGTTTCATGTGACCGCCAGTGTCGGTATCAGCCTCTTCCCGAACGACGGTCAAAACGCCGAACAGTTGCTCAAAAACGCCGACGCCGCCATGTATAAAGCCAAAGACGACGGCAAAAACACCTACCACTTTTACACCAAAGAAATGACCGAACAGGCTTTCGAACGCATTTTTATGGAAAACAACCTCCGGGAAGCGTTAAACCGCAACGAGTTCGAAATGTACTATCAACCGCAGTACGACTCCAGCACTAACGAAATCATCGGCTTTGAAGCCCTGGTACGCTGGAATCATCCAGAACATGGCGTGATCCCTCCCGAGCAATTTATCCCCGTGGCTGAAGAAACCGGTTTGATCGTGCCGCTGGGCCGCCAAATCCTCGACATGGCCACCGCCACCATTGCCGAATGGCAGCGCAAGGGGCTGACTCAAGCCCGCATGGCGATCAATGTGTCTGCCAAACAATTGCGTGATGTCAGCTTCACACAAACGCTCAGTGCCATTTTGGATAAAAATCAGTGCCTGCCGGAATGGGTGGAGCTGGAAATTACCGAAAGCTCGGTCATGAAAAACACCGAACACACCATCAAGCTGTTGCATCAAATTCGGCGCCGCGGCATCACCATTTCCATCGACGATTTCGGCACCGGCTATTCGTCGCTTGCCTACCTGAAAAAACTGCCGATCAACAAAGTGAAAATTGACCGCTCCTTTATCTGCAATCTACCGGGCGACAAGGATGATGCGGAAATCACCAAAGCGATTATTTCCATGAGCCGTAGCTTAAATTTGGATATTATTGCCGAGGGCATTGAAACGGACGAACAGCGGGCATTCGTCAATTCGGAAGGGTGTTATATGATTCAAGGCTACCTATACAGCAAGCCTGTCACCTATGATGAAATGACCGCCAAATTGCAAGCCAACGCCTCGTGATTCTCATCCATTGCAAAATGGCTTAAACTGTACGCGGACGTGACTTCACGTCCAAACGATCCCGCCACTGATCGCCCAACAGATTCACGCCCAACACCACCAGCATCAACGCGATGCCCGGCGCCCACACCAAATGCGGTGCAACCAGAAGATAACGTGTTCCCTCTCGAATCATGCTACCCCAGGAAGCATCCGGTGCCTGCACGCCCAACCCCAGGAAAGACAACCCAGCTTCAGAAATGACTGCTCCGGCAATGCCAAACGTCGCTTCGACCCCCAAAGGAGCCAGCATCAATGGGATCAAATGTCGGAATAAAATCAAATGCGTCGGTACCGCCATCGCCTTCGCGGCCTGAATATGCTCACGCTGACGTAAACTCAACGTCTGCGCACGCGCCAAACGCGCATAACCAACCCAACCGACCGTCACCAAGGCAAATACGACATTTTCAATCCCCGGCCCTAAAATCGCCGCCAGCGCAATGGCCAACAGCAACCCCGGAAAGGCCAAAAACACATCAATTATTTTCAACACCACCTTATCGGTCCAACCGCCGATATAGGCACTGTACACACCAATCGTCGTGCCAATCAGTGCCGAAAACACCACCACCGACACCGCGACCAATAAAGAGGTTTGTGCCCCCATCAGCAATCGGTCCCAAACCGGTCGGCCCAGTTCGTCATACCCCAACCAGCTCTGAGTATCCCCCAACGCCAGGAGTTTATCCAGTTGCACGTTAATGGCGGAATGGCCCACAGCATAGCCGCCCAGTGCCATCAGAATCCAGGCCAGGACAATGCCATAAGGCAACCACTTAATGATCGGATATTTCATTCAACTTCGCCCTTACTTCATGCCTACTTCGCCAACCGAATTCGCGGGTCCAACCAAGCGTAAATGACCTCCGTCAACCCATTGACCGTAATATACGCCACACTGATGATTAAAATGCACGCCTGTACCACCGGATAGTCGCGGCGTTGAATCGAATCCACCAGCAATTGTCCCAGGCCTGGCCAATCAAACACCACTTCGGTAATCACCGCACCGCCCAGCAAGGTTCCAAGCTGTAATCCCAGAATCGTCACCACCGGCAGCAACGCATTGCGCAAGGCGTGTTTACCAAAAACCGCTCTTGGCGGCAGCCCTTTTGCCTGTGCGGTTCGAATAAAATCTTCATGAAACACTTCCAACAGAGAAGCGCGTAACATCCGCGCCAAAATCGCGGCCAAAGCCGTGCCCAAGGTGACCGCCGGTAAGACCCAAGACCCAGGCTGAGCCGCCCCACTGACCGGCAACCAGGCCAAGCCGATGGCGAAAATCAAAATCAACATCGGACCCAACCAAAAATTCGGAATGGAAACCCCCAGCAACGACACCGTCATCGACAGATAATCCGGCCAATCCCCGGCACGGCGAGCGGCCCAGAACCCTAATGGAAAAGCGATTAACGCCGCAATCAAAAGCGCCATCACCGTGAGTTTTAATGTATAAGGAAAGCGTTCGGCAATCAGACTGGAAACCGGTTGTTGATAAAACAACGAATTGCCGAGATCGCCGTGCAGTAATCCGCCCATATATTGCAAATACTGCTGCCAAATGGGCAAATCCAGCCCAAGCTGCTTGCGCAACAAAGCTTCATCCGCCGGACTGGCCCAATCGCCCAGCATCACCGCTACCGGGTCGCCGGGAACCAGATGAATCAATAAAAACACCAACGAGCTGACCACCCAGGTAATCAACATCACCGAACCCACCAGACGAACCAAATACTGAATCATGGCTCGATCACCATCTCCGTGCCCACCGGAATGCGATCAAACAAGTCCAGAATATCGGTGTTTCGCATACGCACACAACCGTGAGACAAGGGTTCGCCCATCGGTTCGGAGTCAGGCGTGCCGTGGAGGTAAATATAACGTTGCATGGTGTCCACCTGCCCGAGACGATTAACGCCTTTTTCCAGCCCCGATAACCACAGAATTCGGGTCAAAATCCAATCGCGCTTCGGGTGCGCTTTGGCCAAGGCATCATTATAGATTTCTCCGGTCGGACGTCGGCCGACAAATACCGTATTCAATGGCTGGCCTGCGCCAATCTTGGCCCGAATCACATGGCGACCCAACGGCGTTTTACCGGAGTTTTTTTCGGCGCCAATACCATTCAAAGCCGTGCTGACCGAATAGGTTTTTACGGACTCAAAAGCACTTTCTTCAGGGAGTAAGGCCAACTGTTGTTTGGAAATGGACAGGTGCAGAAACAAACGAAACACTCTAGTGGTTCTCAAAAACACTTATTTTAACGTGTCCGCACTGGGTTTGCTTGGAAAGAAACAAAATGACCAGGCCTGGCCAAAATGGAAATCGAAATACAAAGGGGGAATAAAGCAGACTTGAGAATAAAGGGACGCTAAATCGATTGAGCCATCAACTTGCCGTGCGCGCCTCTTGCAAGGCTTGCGGGTCGAAAATGGCGGATTGATAGGAATCCCAAAGCAAGTCGCCTAAATCCAAATCGTCTTCCCAGCCGCGTTGTCGCATACGGAAGGCCGATTTCATCATACCTTCCAGCAAAGCGTTAGCCCATTTGGCATTGATTCCTGCCTTCACAACGCCCTGCGCAATCAAGCTATCGAAAAAGGCCGCGAACTTTTCCTCAAAGAAAGTAAACCGTTCGACCAAATCGTCTGGACGGCCTTTTTGTTCGAACAGATCGAATAAAAAATTATAATCTTCGCCCAACAGGTGGGTATTTTTGACCAAATACTCCATCTGCTGAACCGGCTGTTGTGTTTCATTCATGGCATCATCCAACACCTTGGCAATTCGCTCGACAAACTCATCGGTAATCGCCAATAATATCGCGTCGCGACCGCAGAAATGGCGATGCAATGTCATGCGGCTGATGCCAGCGTCACGCGCGATGTACTTCAACGGGGCGCCGTAGTCTTCATTCCAGACAGAGACGGCCGCACAGATGATTTTTTCACGCGTATTTTTCAAAACAACATCCTTATTTTTTACTTAATTCTTAATGAGGGACTGGATTAAAATCGAAAAGAATGCGCTCACTGATCGACTCAGCTCCCTTCCGAAGCCTAATATGATACACCACCTGTCAAGTCAGCGGGGATTCAAAGCGCTTATCTCAGGGCTCGAATCTGCTTATCCTGCCAGCCCGACAACAGCGTGACGGCCACAAAAGCTCCCAACAAAGCAAAGCCCATATCGGACTGAGTATCCCAAACATATCCTTGTGTTCCGAGAAAGGCTTCCGCGGCCTGTTCACTCAACAACGCCACCCACCATTCGATCAATTCGTAAAAGGCACTCAACGCCAGCGCAAAACACACCACCAGGAAATTCAACCAGGCCTGACCATTCACAATGGCCTTTCGCAGCAGAATTTCACGTGCAATCAACGCCGGCACCAGCCCTTGCATGAAATGCCCCAGTTTGTCGAAGTTATTTCGATCCTGCCCCAATTCCTGCGCCAACCAGTCGAACAAGGGCACTTCCGCATAGGTGTAATGGGCGCCGACAAACAACACCACCATGTGCGCCAGAATCCACCCATACAACATGGGCGTTAAGCGAAACGATTGATATGTGAGCGCCAACACCAAAGCGCCGATCAAGGACGGCAACGCTTCCAACCACCAAATAACGGTATCTTTTGCGCCAATGGCCGACCACAGCATCACGCCGATAAAGACCACCCACCATAAGGTTTTCCGCATGACTGAACTCCTAATTTAGGATACCTCAGCAATCGCTAGTCGCTGGTTGTTTTCGTCACATCCAATAAGCCGTCAAAACGACCGTCGGCATACATCCGATAACCGCTGATCGTCGAGCGCGTCACCGCATACTGATCTTCATACCACAATGGAATGACGGCCAGTGTTTCTTGCAAATGCACTTGCAGCTCGCGATACAACTTTGCCTGTTTGACCAAGGATTGCGTCTCGCCCGCTTCGCGGATCAAGCGGTCGGCCTCGGCATTACGGTAACGCCCGCGATTGGCACCCTTAGGCGGAATCGCATCGCTGTCGAACACATACTGAAAAATGTCCGGACTTTTCACCCCAACCCACGCCAGACTGTACAGCTGAAAACGGCCCTGTTTAATGTCGTTGTAGAAGGTGCCCCAGTCATAGCTTTGCACCTTCAAATGAATCCCGACCTCCCGTAACTGCGACTGATAAATTGTCGCCAAGCGGATTCGGGTTGGATCGGAAGAAGTTTTATAGCTGAACTCCAGCATACCATCGGAATTGACCAGGCCTGGGTGTTTTTGCTTCACCGCTTCCACCAACGCTCGCGCTTTATCGGGGCGGTAATCAAAGCCGTGCAATCCCGGCACGCCACACCAGTGTTCCGGCACCAACAAACCACCCGCCAAACGGGCATGACCGCTGAAAACACTGTCGATAATCGCTTGGCGATCAATGCCATAAGCCAAGGCCTGACGCACATCCAGTTGCGACAACAGCGGGTCTTCAAAATTGAAGCCCACATAGCCGAAACTGGTGCCGCTGTGCCACAACACCTTCAAATCCTTGCGCGCATCACAGTAATGCACTAATTCCGGCGATAAATCGTTCTGAATGATGTCCAACTCGCCTTTTCGTAACTTCAACACTCGCACGGTCGCGTCTTTCACCGGCATAAACACCAATTGCGTGGCGTCCGGCCGTTGCAAAATCAGTTGTTGTTCGGTCATGGACACAAAACGACATGGGCCAGAACCGACCGGCGACAGTTGAAACGGGTGATCGGCTTCAATCAACGATTTCGGCAAAATACCAATCACCAAACGCCCGACAAACAAAGCATCCGGTCGCGCCAGCTTGAAATCAACTTCCGATTCATTCAACACCTCAATGGATTGAATATGCTTGAGGGAACCACGGTGCGGCGAGCCAAATCCTTCATTCAAAACCGAACGGTAAGTGGCGGCGACGTCTTCAGCCGTCAGTCTTTCGCCGTTATGAAACGGAGGAAAGTCGGTTAAAGTAAAGCGATAATGAGTGGGTGAAAGCGCTTGCCAGCGGGCCAATTCCGGCACTGGTTCAAACGCTTGGTTGAAATCGATTAATTGACGGTAAATTAATCGGTTCACGCGGCTGGACAACGCGTCAGTGGCTTTGCGAGGGTCCAGCATGCGCGGTCGGCTAGTGACGCCGACTCGAATGGTTTCCGTTCCCGCTGAAGACGATGAACAGGCCGTTAAAAAAGGCGCACTCGCCGAAACGGCGGCCCATTGAAACAATTGACGGCGACTAAGCATTCCGTTGCCAGCCTGTCAAAAACCACGACTTGATCATCATAAAAACCATTTACGGATCAAGCGGGTCCAACTTCGGCATTTTCTCATCGGTCGGGTTAGACAATACCTGGTCGTATTTCTCAAGCTTATCCGACGTTAAGCTACCGGCGGCGGCTTCCAGCTTCAAGCGGCTCAACACCACATTGTGCAGGGATTCCGCCAAATTACGTCGCGCCTGGAACATATTGGTTCGAGCCGTCAAGACTTCCAACAGGTTTCTCAAACCAACTTTATAACCTTCTTCCGCCGCTTCCAAAAAGGCGTCGTTGGACTGTACGGCGGCGCGGTTAGCGGTCACTAACTCTTGACCACGTTGTACATTTCGAACCTGAATACGCGCATCGAGGCTCGCCGTTTCACGAGCGTCACGTAAACCGGCCGTTGCGGCTTTGTAGTTAGAGCGCGCTTGTGCGACCTGAGACATGGTACCACCACCGGAATAAAGCGGCATGCTGGCATAGACCCCGATGGACAGGTTATTACGGTCGGTATATTGAGCATCATATCCAGAAGCGGTATCGCTATAACTCATATCGTTATAACCGGCCTGTAAATTGACATTAAACCAGTAACCGGACTTCTGCACTTCGATTTCTTCAGAGGCCACATTCGCGGCTTCTTCTTGTTGCAGTACCGTCAGGTTATTTTCTTGGGCTCTCATTTCCCAGTCATTGAGATTCAATGTTTGTGACGGCAACTTGGTATTCAATGAAATGACTTTCAATTCATGAACCTCTTTCCCGGTCAATTTCATCAACTCGTCATAAGCCACATCCAGATTATTCTGGGCGGTAATGCGATCAGATTTTGACAGGTCATAACTGGATTTGGCCTGCAACACATCCGTCTTACTGGCCAGCCCCACTTCCGCAGACGCTTTGGCTCTTTCCCACTGGGTTTTATCGGCGGCTTCTTTTGCTTCGGCCAAGGTTACGTCTTCCTGGGCCAACACCACTTTAAAATACGCATCGGCCACACGCACAATGATGTCCTGCTCGGCAAATTTCATTTGATATTCGGACTGTTGCAGTTGGTATTTGGCTTGTGAATATTTCGCCCAATTATCGTGCTGATACAGCGACTGCGTCACGTTTAAACCCAATTCCTGAGTGGTGACGTCATAGGCATCTTTATTACTATCGTTTTTCACATAACTGCCATCCGCGGTCAATTGCGGCAATAAAGGCGCTCGCGCAATGGAAACGACTTCCTGGTTGGCTTGATAGGTCGCACGTGCTTGGGCTAGTTTGGCATCGTGCAGTACCGCCATTTGATAAATATCCACCAGGCCTGGCGCGGACCAAGCCGTCGTAGAAGCCATCAAAAAGGCCGCTGCCAAAGGCTTCAGTAATACGTTTTTTCGCATTTTTCGAGCATGCGGTTCAGATGTTCTTTTCATTATCACTCCAGTTGCAATATGGCCGTTGGCTTAAACTAATATTGTAATATCGAGGGAGTTCGGTCACTTCTTTCCCGACCCACTCCGGCAGTTCCAAGGCTTCATCTTCCGATGACAGCTCAACTTCTGCCACAATCAAACCGTTATTATCGCCTAAAAAGCGATCGATTTCCCAAATATGTGACTTAAATGTAACATAATATCGAATTTTTTCAATCACCGGACCGACACAAAGTGTCTTGAGCATCTTTTTCGCGTCATCCACATCAATGGGATACTCATATTCGTCACGACTGAGCCCGATTTCCAGACTCTTGATATTGATGTTCGCTTCCTGCCCTTCCAGACGAATCCGCACCGAACTTTTACTGCCCGCCTGTTGAATATCGTTCAAATAGCCTTGTGCAAAATGCACTTCCTTGTCGGCTTGCGCCATCCAGGCCTCGCCCTTCACCAAAAACTTACGTTCTATCTCTCTTGCCATGCTGTTTTATTCTGATTCTTTTTTAAGCGCTGGGCGCGTTATGATGCGTCACTTTCCCTTCGGAAAACACATTAGTGGATAAATAACGATCGCCACGATCACATACAATCGTCACGATGGTCGCATTCTCGGTTTCACGGGCGATTTGCAAAGCTGCCGCCATAGCGCCGCCCGAAGACACGCCAGCAAAAATCCCTTCCTGCACGGCCATGGCACGCATGGTCTCTTCCGCCAATGTCTGCGACATATCGATTACCCGGTCGATGCGACGGTCATCGTAAATGTCCGGCAAATATTCTTTCGGCCAGCGACGAATCCCCGGAATGGATGAACCTTCAGTCGGTTGAACACCGACAATTTGTACCGCTTCGGACTGCTCTTTTAAATACATGGACGTGCCCATAATGGTCCCGGTAGTGCCCATGGCGCTGACAAAGTGCGTGATTTCGCCACTGGTGCCATGCCAGATTTCCGGGCCGGTGGACTGGTAATGCGCCATTGGGTTGTCCGGGTTCGCAAACTGGTCCAACACAAAGCCCTCGCCCGACGCTTGCATGTTTTTCGCCAAATCCCGCGCGCCTTCCATGCCGGTTTCTTTCGACACCAGAATCAATTCCGCCCCGTAAGCGGCCATCGAAGCGCGGCGCTCCATCGACATATTATCCGGCATAATCAATTTCAAGCGGTAGCCCATCAAGGCGGCGGCCATGGCCAGCGCAATGCCGGTATTGCCGCTGGTGGCTTCAATCAACGTATCGCCGGGCTGAATCTCACCACGTTTTTCCGCCTGGCGGATCATATTGATGGCCGGACGATCCTTGACCGACCCCGCCGGATTATTTCCTTCCAGCTTCGCCAAAACCACACTGTTGGTGTCCGGATGCACCATGCGCTGCACTCGAACCAAAGGCGTATTGCCCACTGTATCCATTAAGGTCTTATACATTGTTTCTTCCTTAAGACAAGCCTTGATAAAGGCCAATCGCAATCAAAACCGGCATCAACACCACCACCGCCACATTGATTCCCAATGCAGGCGTCAATTGTATTAAATCCTGAGCGGGTGTGCGCAATTTCTGCCACAAAGGCACCACCAACAGCAGCGACAAAAAGCCGAAGGCGGCTTGATACGGCAACCAGCCGTCAATAATCAGATACGCCAGCGCCAGATAACTCAGTACCAGAAAGCTTTTAAAGACCCGTAAGCCGCCTTCCCGGCCCAGTCGCATGATGATATTGAAACGCCCCAGGCGCCGGTCCGCCGCTTCGTCTGGGAACTGGTTCAACAATAACAGATTATTGACCAACAAAAATGGAATCCACGACACCCAAAATGCCAGCCAACTGAATTCACCGGTCAGCACCATAAAACCGCCCACCACCATAAACGGGCCAAACGCCAGGCCTGGCGCAATCAAGCACAACCAAGGGTACCGTGTGATGCGCGAGGTATAAGTCACAATCAACACTACGCCGAGCAACCCCAGCGGCAAAATCGACCAATCGCGCAAGTACACGAAAAAACCGCCAAGACTGATCACCATTCCTAAAAAGAAATACCCGGCCGCCGCCACCGATTCCGCGGCGGCGGGGTTCGCCGGAAGCCCGCCACTGCCGCCACTGAACGGCGTTTTATCGGTCTGCAAATCCAAACCGGACTCAAAATCCTCGAATTCGTTAAGCAGATTCACGCTCAAATGCGCCGCCAGCGCCGCCACACAAATCAAGAAAAACAACGGCAAAGACCACTCGAACCCTTCGTAGGTGGCAATGGCCGACACCAACAGCATCATCGCCAGAGTCAGCTGCAAAAACGGCAGGCGCATGGCTTGCAGAACGGTACCCGCTTGCTTGAACATGGATGTCACGGAACGATTGGCCTCATATTGTTTAAGAGAGAGTTAGATAACGGTTCAAACGCTTTTCCCAGCCGGGCAACCAGCGTTTTTCGTTTTTGTCCAACGGCGACAATTTCACCCGCAATTGCAATCGCGCTTTGGCCGATGCGACAAAATCCGGTAACGCTGTGGCTTCGGTGGTTTCCGGCATGGCGAGCAACACATCCACCAACCCCCACCCTTCGCCCAGATAACGTTCTTTAGCATTATGACCGATGCCTTTAAAATTGGCATAATCAATCATCGCAAACACGCCCTGCGGAGTGTGCGTTAATTGCTGAACATTATACGACAAATGCTGCTGTTGAGCGGAAGTCAGCGTTGGCCACAGCCGATCCAATTCCGACACCAAGCGCTGAAAAACAAACTCGGCTTGCTCGGATTTGGTGGCCGCCAGCCATTGGCGTAATTCGGTTAACTTCGGTTTTGACCAGGCCTGGTCAAAAGCGGCACGATTCGGCCAGGGCGGCTCGAACGGTGAGAGACGCTGCAACCATTCCGGCGCGGGCTGACGAGCGGAAACAAACACCACCATTTGCGGAAAGGTTTGTTCAAACGGAACCGTAACATCTTTCGGGATCCAAATAAAATGACCGATGCCGAACGAGGGAAACGGCTCGTTACGGCTCCAGTAAGTGAGATATTTTTCATGACCGCCGGTTTCGTTTTGCTCAATGTGCTTGGCGACCCATTGATAGTCGATGCTTTGGTTTGACAACAGCAAACCGGCGGCCTGCACGGCCGCCAACCAAAACAAGGCAACACCGGCACCCAACAACGGAATGATGTTTTTCATAAATCGTTTCACGGCATTACGGCCATCGGCTTTGGCATCTCATTTATGGGCGTTCGACAATGGATTTTATGCGATTGACGCCAAATAACCATCTTCAACATTGCGAATCATGTTTTGGTACATGCTCGACAACTCCGGCACCACCGACTCGGTCACACAGTCCTGCGATAACAACGCTTTCGACCAGGCCTGCATCTTCGGAAAACCGTCTAGAAAATCAATGGAACAGACATTTTTCATCAACGATAATCGCATAAAGAACGGCGCATAAGCGGCATCAATCAAACAGAAATCTTCACCATTAAAAAACGACTGACCACTGTGAACGCTTTCCAGGCGCGCCAACTTTCCATTGATTTCATCCCGGAAAGATTCAAACGCCGCTTGATCGGTGGCATGTGCCATTTTGAATTGTAAGATATTCAAATCGTCGCCAAATGTCATCCAGGCTCGGTTCATGGCTTTTTTCAGCGGATCTTTCGGGTGTAAGGATGGTGGCGTCACTTCGTCCACATACTCCTGGATCACCATGGACTCGAACAACACCTCTTTCCCGACCTTGAGCACCGGCACTTTTCCTAACGGTGACAGGCTTTCAAACCATTCCGGAGGATTGCTCAGGTCGATAAACGTCAACTCAAAATCGACTTGTTTCTTTTTCAAAACAATCACTGCTCTTTGTACGAATGGGCAAAGTTTGAAACTGATTAACTCCATTTTTTCCGGTGTCGCGTTCGCCATGTTGCCTCCTGTGAAGAAAATAATGATTTCCCATCATACAATTTCATCGCCACAGGTCAAGCCACCGGCCGGAGTTTCAAAGAAATCAAAGGGCCGAAAAAAAGCGCTTAAATTGATACTTAAGCGCTTATCCTAAAGTGGAGGAGGATAAAAATCGGTAACGCCAACGTGCCGGGCGCCTTATGGATGAATGAACCTTTTCGGAGTATCGAATAACGATTTACGCTCCGAATCGGATAACTGACGAATGGTAATGACCTGATACCCCAGCGCCTTGTAATCATTGAGTTGTGCCATGCCGGATTCGGAATAGCTGACAAAATCGGGAAAATCTTCCCGCGTCAGCCCTTTTAAACCACCAACCGCACCGCAAACATGAACGGAAACGCCGTCGGATGCGGTGAGTTGACGAAAGGTCTCATGCAAGGCCGCATTGTTGGATTGCGCCTGTTTTTGCAAGGCAAACTCTTCCGCACCGTGGCTGACCACCGCAATATCCACCGCCGGGAAGCGTTCCCGAATCAAGCGAATTTGTTTGCGCACGTAAGGGGCCAAGTTGGTTAAGGCATTGGCGTCTAGGGTTTCAATGTCGAACACCACGCCATCTGGCGCAGAAGGTTGAGCCAAAAGGGTTTCGACTTGCGGATGCACGTCAGGGGGCGGTTCCGCTTGAACGGCTTGAACACCTTGGACGCTGATGGTCCAAACCAGGGAAAGCCAGAGAGCTCGAAACAGGTACATGGTTGAATTCCGCATTGAATACCCTACCTTTTAACTCAAGTTTTACAGGCATTTTACTCCGCCCAAAAATCAAAAACCAGCCTTATTAAAACCCTCTAATATAGAAGCTTTTTTAGCTGTTATTTCATAAGCTTATAATAAATACAACTTCCACCAGGCCTGGTGAATCTATGGACAGGCCACACCGTTTAGAAACGGCAAAGGCCAGCAAGAGAAATGCTCACTGAGCGAGTTCAAAAGTCACTCGCCCAGCCGCATAAAGGAATATTAAATGAGGAATATTAAATTTTGTCGCTTAAGACTAGGTGTTCGAATTTCTTCATTAAGGTGTCTTGATCCTCGACCCGTTCTGGATCGGTGATAATACAATCCACCGGGCAGACGCTGACGCACGTCGGGGTATCGTAATACCCCACACATTCCGTACACAAATCAGGATTGATTTCGTAGATTTTTTCGCCGTAATAAATCGCTTGGTTCGGGCATTCCGGTTCGCACATATCGCAATTGGTGCACCCTTCCAGTATTTTCAAGGCCATAAGTATTCCTTCAATATCCTGACCAGCACGCCTTTAAACCGAAGCGTCGGCTGCATCTTTTACCGCCTTCGCTTCACGTGCCGCCGCATCCCGCTTCAAGTCCCCGCCCCAGGCTTCGTTGCGCATCACCAAACCGAAACGCAAGGTTTCCAAATCCAAATTTTTAAACGGATTCGGAATGCGCACGCGCCAACCGGAGCCCAACGCACATTCAACCGGCTTATCGTGATGATCCTGCATGTCCGCCAGGTTCAGTGTCACGTTGCCGGCCGGCGTCATGATTTCCAGCGAATCGCCCAGGCAGAATTTGTTCTTCACGTCAATTTCCAGCAAGCTCTTACCGTCACGCTCAACGACATCGACCACTTCCCCAACAAAACGCTGACGGTCGGATTTGGACACGCCATATTCGTAGTTTTGATATTCGGAATGCACATGACGACGCAAGAAACCTTCGGTATACCCACGGCTTGCCAGGCTTTCCAGATCGCTCAATAAGTTTTGATCAAAGGGCTTGCCGGCCGCCGCATCGTCGATGGCTTTACGATAAACCTGCGCGGTGCGCGCCACATAATAATGCGACTTAGTGCGTCCTTCGATCTTCAACGAATCCACGCCCATATCGACCAATTCCGGAATCAATTCCACCGCACGCAGGTCCTTGGAATTCATGATATAAGTGCCGTGCTCATCTTCGTACGCCGGCATATATTCGCCCGGGCGCCCTTCCTCTTCCAACAACATCATTTGGTCGGTCGGTTTCCCGGCCCCAATGGTCACATCCGGCATCTCTGTTTCAGCGCCGGTCAGATCGGTGATATTCGCCACCTGCTCAATGGGAACCCCCACTACGTCGCCCGTTTCATCTTCCTGGCCTTCGTAAGTGTTATAGTTCCAACGACAGGCATTGGTGCAAGTGCCTTGGTTGGCATCACGCTTGTTGATATAACCGGACAGCAAACAACGCCCGGAATAAGCGATGCACAAAGCGCCATGCACGAACACTTCCAGCTCCATGCCCGGCACCGCTTCGCCGATTTCACGGATTTCCTGAATCGACAATTCGCGCGATAGCACCACTCGACTGATGCCTTGGTCGTGCCAAAACTTCACCGTGGCCCAGTTAACCGCATTGGACTGCACCGATAAATGGATTTCCTGTTCCGGATATTCCGCCCGCACCATCGCAATCAAGCCCGGGTCGGACATAATCAAGGCGTCCGGTTTCATGGCGATGATCGGAGCGATATCGCGCATATAGGTTTTGATTTTGGCGTTATGCGCCGCGATATTACTGACCACATAGAATTTTTTACCTAATTCGTGCGCACGCTTGATGCCCTTATCCAGGGTTTCTTCGTCGAATTCATTATTACGCACGCGCAGGCTGTAACGCGGCTGACCGGCGTAAACCGCATCCGCGCCATAAGCAAAGGCGTATTCCATGTTTTTGTAGGTCCCGGCAGGCGAGAGTAATTCCGGTTTAAAGTTGTCTGCTTTCAAGGCAAATCCTTTATCGTTCATTTCCGAGTTGTGAACCGGGTATTTTACTCTATTTTACTCCGGTTTGTTCAAGTGTTTGATGCCATAAAACCCTTTTATTTTCAAAGGATAATTGCGCATTGGCCGGACTGGTGGAGGGAAGCGAATGAAACACCAAGTCGTCCGGTAAGGATTGTTTTTTCATCACCTGCTTTTCAAACAGGTTTTGGGCGGCTTTGCCGTTAAACAGCACCGTTTTCAAATCGGGAAAGCGCTTAAAAAGCGATTCGAAATCATTGGCTTCCGGCTGTTTGATGGCCGAATCCAAACTGCCGGACCGCTCGCAAAACGCCAACACATCCCAAAGCAAAATCGCGTGCTGTCGGCACAAGACGATTTTCTGCTCGACCGTTTCAATCGGTTGTTGGAAGGCTTCCGCCAGAATCGGCCAGAAGGCATTGCGCGGATGGGCGTAATAAAACGCTTCTTCCAAGGACGCCACACTGGGCATGGTGCCCAGAATCATGATTGTCGGGTTTTCAGGCAGAATGGGCGCAAAGCCGGAACAACTGGACATAAATGCGAGTAACCGTTTACAAAGGTAAGGTCTTTTATATTAAACGCATGAGCGTATGAATACCAAAAAACCGCCAGGCCTGGCGGTTTTGTCATGTGTTAACGCCGCATCAAACGTCATTGAATCGACTTTAAGAACGCTTGCAAATCGGCTTGATTTGAAAAGTATTCCACGTCTTTAATCACCAGATTATACAGCTTATAAACCGAAACCGTTTCCGGCTGTTGCGGCCAGGTCGCCGTCATTTGCTCGTCATAAGACAGCGCAATCGGAAAAGCATAATCTTTCATTTTTGGGATCGCAAACAAACTGGTAATCAGGCTCGGCATTTGCGACACATCCGCGACATATAACCACTGATGCGCTTTCGGATCGGTGATTTTCAAATTATCGAAACTCTCTTTCACCCATTGACCGCCGTCTTTGTGGTGCGAAAAAATCACCCATTCGGTCCCCGCCGTTAAGCGAATCGGCTTATCCCATTGGTCCTTGAATTCATGCGCGGGCAACGCCTGCAATTTGGCCGGGGCCTGTGCATACGCGGCGAGCTGAATGCCAACCAACAACATCATGGTCATCATGATTTTCTTTAACATTTTTGAGCTCCAAAATCGTTGTTAAAACAAACCTTCAGATACAAAAACTGCCTGTAAAAACAGGCAGTTATCGATTTTTATTCTACGTTTTGTATTTAAATCCAATTAGATGGATTTTTTACAGAAGTAGAAATCGACACACTCGTACTCACCAGAGGCCATGCGCTCTTTCGCTTCTTCCGTTGTGGAAGGCGGTGGAACGATGACTTTATCGCCTGGCTGCCAAGCTTCCGGCGTCGCACAGGCATTCGCGTCAGAGGTTTGCATGGCTTTCACGATGCGCACGAATTCGTCCATAGAACGACCGTTGCTCATCGGATAATACATCATAGCACGCAAAACTCCTTCCGGATCGATGATGAAGGTAGCACGTACAGCAGACGTATCAGCCGCACCCGGGTGAATCATCCCGTAAGATGTCGCGACTTTCATATCCAGGTCAGCGATGATTGGGAATTCAATGTCCACACCGAATTTTTCTTTGATGTTCAACACCCAAGCGTTATGCGAATGGTGTGAGTCAATGGAAAGACCCAAAAGTTCGCAGTTCAATTCGTCAAACTGTGGCTTACGCGCTTGGAACGCCATAAACTCAGTGGTACAAACCGGCGTGAAATCCGCTGGGTGAGAGAAAAGGATCAACCATTTCCCTTTGTAGTCTTCAAGCGTTTTACGGCCAGCCGTTGTAACCGCATCAAAAGCCGGAGCGGGTTCATTCAAACGAGGTAGAGAAATAACTTGTGCTTCTTGGTTTTCCATTTTGGAATCTCCTATAGTTGTTATTTATACCTAAGTATAAAATATATTTTTGCATTCACAAGCATATTTAATGCTTGGAACAAACTATAGCAATGCAGACAAATTTAATCTAATTAATTATTTATTAAAACTTCATAGCAAAAAACTATCAAAAGAATTTTTGTCATTAAAATCAATCAAGCAGGATCACCCCAATTCGACATAAGAGGCTTCTTGAAGCGTAAACTCACCCACAGGGCTACCCCATAAATCATACTCGTCGGCCGCAAAGATTTCCACATCTATAAAGTCACCGGGGTTCAGGTGATGTCCTTCTGGAATAAACACCAGGCCGTCAATTTCTGGCGCATCCGCTTGCGAGCGTGCAATCGCACCCTCTTCATCCACCTCGTCCACCAACACCTGCATGGTCCGGCCGATTTTGGCTTGCATCTTCTCGGCACTGATTTGCTGCTGCAGTTGCATGAAACGATCGAACCGCTCCTGCTTGACCTCGTCCGGCACCGGTTCCGCCAATTCATTGGCCACGGCACCTTCCACCGGCGAATACTGGAAACAACCCACACGGTCCAAACGTGCTTCGGCAATGAAATCCAGTAGGTTCTGAAACTGCTCCTCGGTTTCTCCGGGGAACCCGACGATAAAGGTGGAACGAATGGTCAAGTCCGGGACCTGTTCACGCCACTTCTGAATACGCTCCAGAGTTTTATCGACGTTCCCCGGACGTTTCATGGCTTTCAGAATCTCTGGATCGGCATGCTGTAACGGCATGTCGAGATACGGCAAGATTTTGCCCTGAGCCATCAGCGGAATCACCTCTTCGACATTCGGGTATGGATAAACATAATGCAAACGCACCCAAATCCCTAATTCACCCAGCGCTTCGGCCAAGCCAAGCATGGAAGTTTTGGTCGGGCGGCCGTCGGCGAAATCGGTTTTATATTTGACGTCCACGCCATAAGCCGCCGTGTCTTGTGACACCACCAGTAACTCCTTGACGCCAGCCTCTTTCAAACGTTTGGCTTCCGCCACCACGTCCGACGCTGGGCGGCTGACCAAATCACCGCGCATTGACGGGATAATGCAAAAGGTACAACGGTGATTACAGCCTTCGGAAATCTTCAGATAGGCGAAATGCTTCGGCGTCAACTTAATGCCCTGCGGCGGCACCAAATCCACAAACGGATCGTGTGCCGGAGGCGCAATCACATCATGCACGGCTGTCAAAACGTCTTCATAAGCCGCCGGACCGGAAACCGCCAAAACTTTCGGGTGAACTTCCTTGATTTGGTTATCGTCTTTTCCACCCAAACAGCCGGTAACGATGACTTTACCGTTTTCCTCCAAGGCTTCCCCAATGGTGTCCAGCGATTCCTGCACAGCGCTGTCGATAAACCCACAAGTATTGACGATGACCGTATCCGCCTCGTCATAAGCGTTGGTTAGATGATAGCCTTCCGCCTTTAGTTGGGTGAGAATCCGCTCCGAATCAACGGTAGCCTTCGGACACCCCAAACTCACGATGCCAACGGTTGGGTTCTGTTGCGACATAATTCGATTCCTTGTTCTTTTGCGTGCTGTTCCAGCATTCATGCTTTGACGTTGCGGGTATTTTATTCCATTCCATAACCGATACACAAAGAAACCAGCCAACATCACCTCATAAAATTTAACTATGCCTTACCAGAAATAAAAACCATTATCATTAGCATTGACTAATACATTTGCTTTTACTAAAATTCCCTCTCAAAAATAAGTTAATTAAAACATTCTTACTTCTACTACGCTTCTATAAAGGCTCCTTCAATGATGAAACTTAAGCCATTACCCGCCGCTCTTTTAAGCGCGCTTTTCATGACCTCTGCCCCTTCTACGGTCTTTGCCGATAAGACCGTTAATTTAGATGCCATTACCGTTTCCGGAAACCAGACGAACGACCGGGAAAACAAAATCGTTCAAATCAAAGACGACATCGTTCAAACCGAAGTGATCAGTGCCAAAAGGATACAGCAGAAACAAGCCGGTAACCTAGCCGAAGCCATCCGAGACGAGCCTGGAGTTCGCGTCAGTACCGAATGCTCCATGTGTGGTGTTAAACGCATCCAGTTAAATGGTTTGAAAGGCGAACACACTACCCTGATGATTAATGACGTTCCCAACAGTTCTATCGTTGAAGGGTTTTACGGATTTGATGCCATTCCCATGGCAGGTGTAACTTCCATTGAAATCGCGCGCGGAGCCGGCGCATCACTCATTGCCCCTGGTGCAATCGGCGGTGTGATCAATGTGGTCACCGCCAAGCCGAATAAAGACAGCTTATCGGCGGACTTTTCATGGGGAAACCAGGACTACCATAAATATCAAGTGGTCGGTACCAAGGTCAGTAGCGATAATGACACGCAAATACTTGTGGCGGCTCAGTCCGACAACATCGACCAATATGACGAAGACAATAACGATGTCAACGAATCGCCGAGCCTGACAAATCAAAGTCTCGTTGCACAAGTCTGGCACCAATTCACCGCTAAGGACCAAATCAGTTTTAGAATCACCGATTTGCAATCCGAAGTCTTTGGTGGCCCAATGGTGGGCTCTTACCTGGCCACCTCACGACAAGATGCTCGCAGCCAGCAGCCTGGCACCAGCCCGGGATTTGTCGACAATAACGTCAACAACAAGCCTTCGGCGACCTCCACGGCCCGAGACTTTCTTGAAAACATCGAACTCACGAAGCAAGCTTATACCGGCAAATGGTTTCATGACTTCTCCGCCGACACCCAAAGCCGTGTGACCGCTTCCTATGTGGATTCCTCAATGGACGCGATTTACGAACCTACCACCTATAAAGCCGACCAGGACATCTACTATTTCGATGCGCGTGTGGATCATTTCATTAATGCCGAGCACGCTTTGACCGTTGGTATGGACTCCAAACAGGATAAGATGAAATCCAAATCCACCGGCGGCACCCAACCGGCGAATGACTCCTATAACCAAAACAACTACGGCTTGTATATTCGAGACATCTGGACACCGACCAACCGCTTGGAAATCTCCCTGGCACTTCGAGCCGACCAGATTAATGTGAAATTCACCGACCAAGATCGCAAGTTCAATGACACGGTCCTCGCACCCCGTGTTCATATCCAGTATGACCACAATTTCAACTGGACATCACGCCTGTCGGCCGGACAAGGTTACCGTGTACCGCTGCAGTTCTTCGAAGCCGACCACGGCATCTTGGACGATGGGTTTGCGGTTGACGTCGATAAACTGGAAAAATCCAACTCCGTTCGTTATGCCCTGGCATTCGAAAGCGCTCAAACCATCTTTGAAACCAGTTATTCCTGGACAGAAGTCAGCAACCTGACGACGATTGACACCGAAAATTACGCCCAGCCGACCTTGGTGAATACCTCCGGGGAAGGCGTTGTGCAACATGCTGACATCTCGGCGTCCTACCAAATTGACGGCCACTGGTCGGTCGGGGCGACGTTGGAAGGCTTCTTTTACGATAAAAAATACCGCAGCACCTTCGGCGTCATTCCAATCGAAGAACGTCTACGCCTGATGGTGGATTACATCGGCCACGGCTGGGAAGCGAATGTCACCGCAACCGGAATCGGCGAACGAAACTACAAAGACTATACCGGTGCCGCCTATTACGACCACTACAACCAAGCTGGCGGAGTTGACTCGAAAGGCACCCATTCACCGGCTTTTATGACCGTTGACATGCAAATCAGCAAAGACATCACCCGCCACTGGACCGTATATGCCGGTGCCAATAACCTATTCGACTACACGCAAACCAGTGACGGCGATTCACCGCTCTTCTATGACGGCGCCAATGCCGGCAGTGAAGATTGGGACGTAGGCCACATCTGGGGGCCACTGCGCGGCCGACTGGTTTACGGCGGGGTTCGAGCGAACTTCTAATTTAACCCTATTTTCAATCAGCAAGGCCGTCGATTAAGACGGCCTTTTTATTTTTGGGTAATCAATTCCAACCTATTTTTAAGCCAATCTCCATTCATCCACTCCAATTCAAAGCCGCGTCTGATAAGGTTTCTAAACTTTTTTACTTTGAAATTAACGCCTATTCAAATCAAATTCTATTTATTTTTAGACTTGACTAAACTTTTTGTTGCCTTTTAAAAAATTATTTTATAGCATACAACAAACTTAATGATTTTGATTCTTATTTATTTTTTTAAAGGTTATTTTTTCCATGGATAAAACTCGATTTTTTGCAATGACACCACTCGCATTAGCGATGTTCAGTACCTACAATGTGGCGTTAGCCGCACCTGAAAAAACGACGCTGGCGCCGATCACCGTTCAGTCCGAATCCAAAAAACAAAAGCGCGACAAAATGCTGAAACTGAAAGATTCCATCGTTCATACCGAAGTGATCACTCAGGAAAAAATTGAAAATAAGCAAGCCGGCAGCCTAACTCAAGCCATTGAGAATGAGCCAGGGGTTAAAGTCAGTACCGACTGCTCACTGTGCGGGGTCAAACGCGTTATGTTGAATGGGTTGAAAGGCGAACACACCACCTTAATGATTAACGGCGTACCGAACAGTTCCATTATGGAAGGTTTTTATGGTTACGACGCCATCCCGATGGCGGGTGTCACCTCCGTGGAAATTGCTCGGGGTGCCGGCGCCTCACTCATCGCACCGGAAGCCATTGGCGGCGTCATTAACGTCGTCACCGCCAAACCGACCGATGACCGTTTGGAATTCGACCTTTCTCAAGGCAACCAGGATTACCACAAATATCAGATCGTCGGCACCAAAGTCAGTGAAGACAAAGACACCGCCCTTTTCGTTTCCGCTCAATCCGACAATCGCGGGCAGGTTGATGAAGATGACAACTGGGTGAACGAGTCCCCCTCTTTGGAAAACCGCGCCCTGGTCGCCCAGGTCTGGTTAAAAGCGTCGGAAGCCGACAATTTGGATTTCCGCCTGACCGACCAGCGCTCGGAAGTCTTCGGCGGCCCCATGGTCGACACGCCATTTGCCACCTCACAAAAAGCGGCGGAAACCTCTCAACCCGGTACAGCCGCTTTTGTAGACAATAACATCAATAATCGCCCGGATATGGCCGCCGGCGCCTCGCCAAGGGATTTTTTGGAAAACATCGTCACCACCAAACAAGCCTATACCGGCAAATGGCAACATGACTTTTCACCCGACCTGCAAACACAAGTCACCGGCTCCTATGTCGACATTACCATGGACTCCATTTACGAAGGCATCACCTACAAAGCCGATCAGGACATTTATTATGCCGATGCACGGGCCGACTATTTCTTAAACGACACCAACGCCTTAACGTTTGGTGTGGACTTGAAAGACGACACCTACCGTTCCGAATCCACCGGCGGCACTCTGCCCGCCAACGATTCCTACGATCTGAATACCTATGGCGCTTATATTCGTGATATCTGGACGGCGTCTTCTAAACTGGAAGTGTCTCTGGCTTTACGAGCCGATAACGTCAATGTGGATTTTGTTGATCAGGATCGACACTTTAATGAAACGGTTGTCGCCCCGCGTCTGTATATCCGTTACGATCACAACTTCAACTGGACATCTCGCTTTTCCGCCGGACAGGGTTATCGTGTTCCTCTGGCGTTTTTTGAAACCGATCACGGCATCGTCGACGACGGCTTTTCCGTCGGTGTCGATCAACTGGAAAAATCCAACTCAGCGCAATACAGTCTAGCCTATAACAGCGCCCGAACCACTTTCGAAACCAGTTATACCTGGACGGCGGTCGAAAACCTGGCCATGCTGGAAACCATTAATAACATTCCGACACTGGTTAACAGCCCGGATACCGGAACGGTACAGCATGCCGACATGTCTGCCACTTACCAACTGACCGGGCACTGGTCGGTCGGCGGTACGGTGGAAGGTTTCTTCTACGACAAAAACTACCGTGATACCTTCACCATTATTCCGGTGGAACAGCGTGTCCGCCTGATGGCCGACTATGAAGGGCACGGTTGGGAATTTAACGCCACGGCTACCTGGATCGGTGAACGCGATTATAAAGATTACAGCAACGCCGCTTACGATCAACATTACGACGATAAAGCCAACACCGAAAGCAAAGGCGATCACTCCCCGGCTTACTACACGGTGGACGTCAGAATCGCCAAGTCGCTCGGCAAGCATTGGAAAGTCTACGCCGGTGCCAACAACCTATTGGACTACACTCAAACCGGAGAAGGCGATTCGCCACTCTTCTATGATACGGACGGCAATGTGGACGTCACCCATATTTGGGGCCCTCTACGCGGTCGTTTAGTCTACGGCGGTATTAACGCTAAATTTTAGAATATCAAATGGACTCAACAGGTTTTACTTAAAACGCCAGGTAAAGCCTGTAAAGATCAATTGATCATTGCCAGTTTCCGTTAATGCAAATTGGCCACCGACATCCCATTGAAAGTTAGGCGTCGCTAACCAAGTCATGCCAAGGCTGCCGTATGGGTTGTAATCGTCCTTAATCGTATAGTCGCCTATGTACTCCAGATAACCACTGATATTTCCCCATAAAGAGCGCCCCAGCACCAAAGTGTGGCTCCAAGCCCAATCGTGTTGTTTGGACTCGTCGTCATATACACTGTCCAGCTCGATCTGAGCGCCCAAGTTAAACGACGTAAAATCCATCGCGTAAGTGGCAATCAAACCACCTTCGTATTCATTATTACTGAACTCACCGGAGGGCACTTTGACATACGGCAACAACCCGAAAGCCGTCTTACCGCCATCATTGCCCCACAGGTTAATTTTCGCCCGCACTTCAATATCACTATGTGAAGCCAATTGTTTGCCATGCCCCACTTTTTGGGTCATGTAGGGCGTCATCACAAACTGAAGGTCAACGTTATTGGCGATCCCATACTTGAAATTCGTTTCAGCAAAAGACCAATCGGTGGTGGTTTGATGGTTTTCACGGTTCTTCTTGTAAGAAACCACGCTGGTTTCCAGTTGAAAATACCCCTTATCGACGGTTTGCGGACTTTCAGTGGCATCCGGTCGGTCCGCCGCTAATGGCCTGAGTTCGGCTTGCGCCGTGTGTAATTGAGCCGCCATTAAAATGGCTATCATCGAAGACATATATTTCATAACTTATTCCTTTTTTACTTTAAGCTCTATATTTTTTTAGCCAAAGCTAATAATTAAGTTACAAATTATACAAAAACGCGATCAAAAGACATCATAAAAATAATTGCCCGCCAGAAAAGCCGGGCACTTGAGGGATTATGGGTTACCCAAGGTCCTGTTCACGAAACTCGATCTTCAAATGACTTTGCATCGTGGTTAACCAAATTTCACCAGGCCTGGCTTCAAAGAGATAACAATAAGACAACCAAGCGCCATCACATTGCGCGAGCACTTTGGGTTTTGACCAGGTCTGGCCGTCATCGTCCGACCAAATCAAACACAATTCGGCCCGATACCACGAAGCGGCGACTTCGGAGAACAATCCGGCCACTCGCGGCGCCGTACTATCTTGCGTGTTCGCCAGCGGGTTGTAAGCCAACAACAGCCGACCACTTTGCAAACGGCACAACATGCCCGGCGAACTACTGGCTTCTAGGCCGGGTGATAAATGTGCCCAAGTTCGCCCTTGATCGTCGGAATAGGCATTCCAGAACCAATCGAGATTGGTGCGAATCAAATACCAAACCCGCCCGTCTTTCAGTTCAACCAAACTGCCTTCAAAGCAACCCGCATGATGCCCTTGCCCACCGATATCGAGCTTATTACTGGCTTGCCAAGTCTGGCCTTCGTCTTCCGAGCGATAGGTCAAACTGTAATGACGACCGGCCTCATAATCCAGATTTTGTGCAGCCATCAACAGCTCGCCACTGTCAAGGTGAATCATCGTGGTGGTCGCCCCGCAATATCCTTCTGACACCTGTACTGGCGCCTCCCAAGAATAACCGCCATCCAAACTGCGAACCGTCCACAAGGCTAAAAAGGTATTTTTGGTCGGCTTATTGGCTTTACGATGCCAGTTGAAATGCACCTTTGCCATGTTCAAGAACCCCAACACAATGACGCCTGACTCGGTCACACATAAACTTTGGGTGTCTTGCACCTCAAAGTCATCACTATCAAACAAGGAAACCGACAGCCAGTTTTTACCCTCATCCTTAGAAATCAAAGCATGGCGTGTATCGATACAGACAAGGTCACCTTGCTGATTGCGAACAAACGGTCCCGTTTGCTCAATATTCAGCGGTTGAATATCTTCGTTTAAATAAACGCTCGCTTCAGTTTTCGGCGCCAGTTTGAAATCGAGCTGAATGTCTGAATAGGCTTTCATCATATCAATCCAATTCGGTCATTAAAACGGTTTAACGACGACCAAAATCAAGATCACAATGGTCAACAATAGTGGAATTTCATTGGCCCAACGATAATACACGCCGCTGTGGTCCAAATGCCCTTCTTGCATTTCATCGGTGCGCTTTTTCGTCCAGTAATGATAGGCCAGCAATAGAATCACAAAGACGATTTTAGCGTGCAACCATCCCATGCCTTGCGCCAGCGGCCAATACGCCAACCACAACCAGATGCCCGTCCCGATCGCCAGCACCATCATAATGGTCATAAACTTATACAGTTTTTTCGCCATTATCGCTAAACGGTCCACTTGCTGCCCGGCCGCTTGGCCTTCAACAAAATGCACAAAAATACGCGGTAAATAAAAGATTCCCGCCATCCAAGACATCATAAACAGAATATGAAAAGTTTTTAACCACAACACGTCTATTTTCTCCAATACGGTTTTCAGAATCTGTATCATACAGTTTCTAATGATTCAAAACACGAACAAAACAGGACTTTAAGATGAAAATTGAACAAAATAAAGTTGGCATGATCAACTACTCTTTGACGGATTCCGAAGGCAATTTAATCGATTCTTCAAATGGTCAGGCGCTGGCTTATTTGCATGGTCATTCCAATCTTATTCCTGGTTTGGAAAAAGAGCTTGAAGGTAAAACCACCGGTGATAAGTTCAACGCGAACATTCCGGCTGGCGAAGCCTATGGTGAAGTGGAGCCGAACCTGGTTCAAGAAGGCGTTCCAAAAAGCATGTTCCAAGGCGTTGATAACCTGGAAGTCGGCATGCGTTTCGAAGCCCAATCCGAACAAGGCGTTCACTCAGTTGAAATCACCGACATTCAAGACGAAACGGTCACCGTGGACGGTAACCACCCGTTGGCAGGTAAAGATTTGAACTTCGACATCGAAGTCATGGGCGTACGTGATGCCACCGAAGAAGAGCTAGAGCACGGCCATGCACACGGAGACGGCGGTCACCAGCACTAAACGCTGACCAAAAGCTTCAACAAAAAAGCGCTGAGAATGATGACATTCCAGCGCTTTTTTTGTATCGATTATCTGCGTTCAACCCGTATTGAATATGGCTTACGGCATAACTTACGGCTTTTCCATTAAATACTCTTCATAATCCAATCCCGGTCGATCCACAACCACCGGAATCGCCAGCAACCCGACGCCCGCTTTTCGCACCGAGTCTTTATTGCCCGACACCAAAGGGTGCCAGTCTGGTAACGGATCGCCACGCAATAATACCCGATAACCGCAGGTGTCCGGCAACCAATCAAATTCCGCCACTCGGTCCACCGTCAAGTTCACACAGGTCGGGACATTGACCGAACGATTGGCATAATCGGAACACGCGGCCGTTTGGGTATCCGAGTACGGACAGACCACGCGAGTGTAGACAATTTCGTCAGTCTCATCGTCCTGCAATTTGGTCAAACAGCACAAACCACAGCCATCGCAAACCGCCTCCCACTCGTCCGGCGTCATTTCCGCCAAAGTTTTGATTTCCCAAAAAAGTTTTTCAGGCGTTTTATCGGTCATCTTGCTTCTCTTTCGTCTTAAAAAACCGCCAAGGCCATTGCCATTCGCTCAGGCAAGCGCCGGCGGCGTCACTTAAAAAGCGCTCGCCCTGCTCTGGTTTCAGAGCAAACTCATAGTCTTCGCCATCGTACTCAAAGCGCAACGCATAGGCATGTAAATAACCTCGGTCCTCATGTTGCGCCTTTTCCACCGCATCGTAGCGACAGTCCCCCACAATCGGTGCGCCAAGGCTTTTCAAGGCCACCCGCAGCTGATGGGTTTTGCCGGTATGCGGTTTCAACAGAAACCAGCGCTCATTGGGCCGACTGCTCTGGCTGATAAACTGCGTCACGGCCGGGTTGGTTTGTGTGTTGGCCAACTTCCAACTGCCCCGCCGCGCCGGAAGCATATCGCCTTTGACCCAGCCTTGCTTTTTCTTCGGCTTGTGCGTGGAAATCGCCAGATAATATTTCTCCACTTCACGCTGCTCAAACAACGTTTGAAAACGCTGCGCGGCCGATAAGTTAAGGGCAAAAACCACCAGGCCTGACGTCATCTTATCCAAACGATGCACCGGATACAGCTCGGGCAGTTCATATTGCTGTTGCAACAAAACAGCCAGGCCTGGCTGTTTTTCACCCGTCTCATCCGCTTCGCTGTGAAAGTCCAAACCGGCCGGTTTATCTACCACCCAGAAGTCCTGTCCCCGAAATATCGTTGAAATCCGTTGTGCCATTTGCAACCGTTATGGTCTAAAAAAGCGAAAGTTTACCGAATTCAAAGCCTTAAGTGTCATTTAATTCAATATGCCCCACCCAAAAATAACAATTAAATGACACCCAAATTTTACAAAAAACATCCAACTTTCAACCACTTAACTACAATCATATTCTGGCATGCTTCTTGTAATAGTTCTGTTTGAATAAAACCAACAGGCGTTAAAACGTCAACAAATTGACAATCAAACACTGGGGAACATCATTATGGCGAGTAAAATGAATACATCACAAAAAGTCAGCACCTGTTTGGATTACATTGATCGACGCTTGGAAACCACGTCCGAACAGACCATCCAAATTGCAGAAATGATCATTAATGATATCAAGGAACTGACGGCGGCTTACCCGGAAGCCTTAAAAAATAATCAACTTAGAGAGCATGCCGAACGCGTGCGCACCACTCAGATGAAATGGGTTAATCAATTGCATGATATTATTTTGGAACAAACCAACCGTGATTTGAACGGTCAAGTGATTCAGGCGTTACAAAACTTCATCAACACCATGAATAAAAAGCAGTTGAAACACTTGGATTTTGATATGCCCAGCGCCGTGAAACGCGACCACCCTGAACACGAACATGAATATCTAACACAAGAACAGATCGAAGCCTTAATGGCCTCCGACATCAAACAATTACCGGTGTCGTCCACGCACCATTAACCTCAATCGGTTCCATGTCGTTCTCTGAACGGCAGACATAAAAAAAGACCAGGCCTGGTCTTTTTTTATATTGCCAATTTGCTGTTTTGAAATTGGGCTATTTTTTGCGCTTGGTCTGCTTGGCCGCATCGCGCGCTTCACGCTCCGCTTCCTGCTCCAGGAAAATACGGTTCAACTCTTCTTCCTGCGCCGTGGCATCCGCACCTTCTTTCACCGGCTTCATCAAGTCTTCTTTCGATACGCCCAAGGCCAAGGCAATAGAACTGGCGACAAAAGTGGATGAATAGGTCCCGACCACGACACCCACAATCAAGGCCAGTGCGAAGTTGTGAATGATTTCCCCGCCGAGAACGAATAACGCAATCAACACCAACAAGGTGGTCAAAGAGGTCATTAAGGTTCGTGCCAACATCTGGTTCACGGCCAAGTTTGTGACCTCCTCGGGTGTACCGTCTCGCACGGTTCGAAAATTCTCCCGCACCCGGTCGAACACCACGATGGTATCGTTCAAGGAGTAACCGATGACCGCCAGCAAGGCCGCCAGCACCGTTAAATCGAACTGGGCCTGCGTCCAGGCGAACACACCCAGCGTAATGACCACGTCATGCACCAAGGCCGCCACGGAACCGATGGAGAAGCGGAACTCGAAACGTAAGGCCACGTAAATCAAAATCCCGATCAGGGCATAAATCACCGATAAGGCCCCATCTTCGGTCAATTCATCCCCAACCTGCGGGCCGACAAACTCCACACGACGCAACTCAAAACCATCGGAATGGTTATCCCGTAAGCCGTCCATCGCCATATTGCTGATTTGCGCCGAATTCACGCCATCACGTGGCGCAATACGAATCAAAACGTCTTCCGCCGAACCGAAGTTCTGCACCACCGCTTCGTCAAACCCGCTGACCTGTAAGGCACCACGAATATCGTCCACATCGGCCGGTTCTTCATACGACAGCTCGATAATCGTCCCACCGGTAAAATCGATGCCGAGATTCAGGCCTTTTACAAACAGTCCCACAACCGACAGTATGACAAAAGCCAACGAAACACCCATCGCCAACTTGCGATGGCCCATAAAGTTATATTGTTTTTCTACTTGTGCGCTCATAGTGTTTCTCCTGACTAAACCGATAACTTCTCTACCGGCTTATTGCCGTATAGCGCGTTCACCACAGCTCTTGTGCCCAAGATGGCCGTGAACATGGAGGTAATAATCCCGATGGACAGCGTAATTGCAAAGCCTTTAATCGGCCCGGTGCCGAAGCTGAACAAGACAATCGCCGCCAACAAGGTCGTGATATTGGCATCCGCAATGGTCACAAAAGCTTTTTCATAACCGGCATGAATGGCGGATTGCACCGACGAATTACGCAGCTCTTCGCGAATCCGCTCAAAAATCAGTACATTGGCGTCCACTGCCATCCCGACGGTCAAGACAATGCCCGCAATCCCCGGCAAGGTCAAAGTGGCTTGCAACAACGACAACACAGCCACAATCAATACCAAGTTTAACGTCAACGCCACATTGGCGATCATGCCGAACACTTTATAACGCCAAACCATAATGACCAAGACCAATAGGAAACCAACAATCACGGACATCATGCCCTGGTTGATATTATCCTGCCCCAAGCTTGGGCCCACCGTCCGTTCTTCGACAATTTCCATCGGCGCGGCCAGCGCACCGGCTCGCAACAGCAGCGCTAAGTCCTGTGCTTCTTGCGGGCTATCCAGACCGGTGATTTGGAAACGGTTCGCGAACTGACCGCGAATTACCGCCGCATTGATCACGTCTTTGGTGGTGACGCGTTTTTTAATGGTTTCATCGCCTTTCTCGATGGTGTCGATGCGATTTTCAATGAACACCACCGCCATGCGGTTACCAATGTTTTCCTTCGTCGTCGCCAGCATTTTACGCCCGCCGACCCCGTCCAAGGTCACGGTCACTTCCGGCGAACCGGCTTCGGCATCAATGCCGGATTGCGCGTTAATGACATTGTCACCGGTCACGATCACACTGCGTTTCAGCAAAATCGGACGCCCATTTCGGAAGTGGTATAAACGTGAACCGTTCGGCGCATAGCCGGTTTTTTCAGCACGCGCCGCGTCGCCTTTTTCTTCCACCAGACGGAATTCCAACGTGGCGGTTGCTCCAAGAATTTCCTTCGCTTTGGCGGTATCTTGCACGCCGGGCAGTTGCACGACGATACGGCGATCACCTTGCTGTTGAATCACCGGTTCAGCGACCCCCAGTTCGTTGATACGGTTACGCAAAGTGGTGATGTTTTGCTTCAGCGCATAGGTACGCGCCTCTTCCAATGTTTTTGGAAGCAAGCGGATTTCCAATGCATGCTCGTCCGGTTTTTGAATCAGATTGAACTGAGCCGGATAGGCCTCCTGAAGCGCTTTGTCAGCGGCTTCCACGCTGGCCGCATCGCGGAACTTCGCCATCAAGTGATCTTGCTGGTATTCCACGCCCAGGTAACGAATGCGCTCTTTTCGGAAAGTGGCTTTGATTTCATCCACATAACGGTTGTAGTTTTTCTCAATGGCCGCTTCCATGTCGACATCCATCAGGAAATGCACCCCACCGCGCAAATCCAGCCCAAGGTACATTGGCTGTGCACCGAGTGCTCTCAGAAACTCCGGTGTGGCCGGTGCCAAGTTCAAAGCCACCACAGCCTGACGCCCTAACACCTCTTTCAGCACACTTTTCGCTTTTAACTGATCGTCGGCATTATGAAAGCGAATCAGAAACTGTCCGTTTTGATATTTTAAGGATTTCGGGTCCAGGTCGGCTTTCGCCAAAGTGGATTCAATGGTTTTTTCGGTACTGGCATCAAACTGCACCGACTTTGCCGGCGATACCTGCACCGCTGGATCGTCCCCGAACAGGTTCGGAGCGGCATAAATCAACCCGAGCACGATGACAACGAGCAAGAGTAGATATTTCCAGGCAGGGTAGTGATTACTGATGACTTTTTGTCTTGATTCAAACATGGTCGTATTTTCCAAAAAACGGCTAAGGCTTTAGCCTAGGTGGCACTTATCGTAGATTCCGATTCGTGCAAATGCTTCCCATAAAACAACAAAAGGGGCCAATCAGCCCCTTGTTGTTTTGGTGTCTGCTTATTCCGCAGTCCCTTTCAATGTTCCTTTCGGCAATTCACGGGCAACGTTTTGACGTTCAACTTTGACGGTCACGTTGTCGGCGATTTCCAAATCGACGAAGTTTTCATCCAATTCGCGGATTTTACCAGCCAAACCGCCGTAAGTAACGACTTCGGCACCTTTCCCCAGCGCTTGAACCAGTTTCTTATGCTCTTTGACTTTCTTTTGCTGTGGACGAATCAACAAAAAGTAAAACACCACAAACAATAGAACCAACGGAAGCAACGCTTCAAAACCACTTCCTTGTGCGGCCGCGCCGCCTTCTGCCATGGCATCAGAAATCAAAATCATATTTTTCTCCTTAAAATTAACTGCGTTATTGTTGCATAAAAAATTTGAAAATTCTATTAACAAAATCTGACATCATACGATTGTCACAACGGCGGTACCGCCTCGTCTCGCTCAGCATAAAAATCCGCCACAAAAGCGTCTAATGAGTCCGATGCGATAGCGTCACGTAACCCTTTCATTAATAACTGATAATAATGCAGATTGTGGATGGTATTTAAACGCGCGCCCTGGATTTCTCCGCACTTATCCAAATGGTGCAGATAAGCCCGTGTGTAATTGCGGCAGGTATAGCAATCACACTTCGCATCCAACGGCTCCAGACTGGTCTTGTGGACGGCATTCCGAATCTTGATGACACCTGTGTGCGTAAACAGGAAGCCATTTCGAGCATTGCGGGTAGGAATCACACAGTCGAACATATCAACGCCGCGACGAACCGCCTCGACAATATCTTCCGGTTTGCCGACGCCCATCATATAACGAGGCCGGTCTTTCGGCATATGCGGTTCGGTGAAATCCAAAGTCGCCATCATCTCTTCTTTCGGTTCCCCCACCGACAAACCGCCGATGGCGTAGCCGTCGAAACCGATTTCCATCAACGCCTGAATGGACTCTTCACGCAAATCTTCATACATACCACCCTGCACAATGCCGAACAAGGCCGAGGGGTTGCCTTCATGCGCTTTTTTGGAGCGTTCCGCCCAGCGCAATGACAAACGCATCGACTCGGCCGCCACCTCGTGCGACGCCGGATACGGCGTGCATTCGTCAAAAATCATCACAATGTCGGAACCCAGTTTGCGCTGTATTTCCATCGACTCTTCCGGCCCCATAAACAAACGCGATCCATTGACCGGGTTACGGAAGTGCACCCCTTCTTCGACAATCTTGCGCATCTTGCCGAGACTGAACACTTGAAACCCGCCGGAGTCGGTCAGAATCGGACCCGGCCAGTTAATGAAATCATGCAAATCGCCGTGCTGTTCGATAATATCCGTCCCCGGACGAATCGCCAAATGGAAGGTATTGCCCAAAATAATCTGTGCGCCGGTGTCGGCCACTTCTTCCGGCATCATCCCTTTGACCGAACCGTAGGTGCCGACCGGCATGAAGGCCGGCGTTTCCACCACGCCGCGGTCAAAAATCAATCGGCCGCGACGCGCGCGCCCATCTTGTTTATCCAATTCAAATTTCATTCAATATCTGTCCATTCATTATCTATTTTGGCATCATTCAGGCTTCGCAGCCGTTTTCTGAGCCGGATGCACCAGCATGGCATCCCCGTAACTGAAAAAGCGGTAACCTTGCGCCACGGCATGCGCATAAGCCTGCATGGTGCGTTCATACCCCGCCAGCGCCGACACCAACATAATCAAGGTGGATTCCGGCAGGTGAAAATTGGTCAAAAGCACATCCACCACTTGGAATTCGTACCCCGGGGTAATGAAAATATCGGTTTCACCTTGATAAGGTTGCAATGGCCCGTCACCGGAAAAGCGCGCGGCGCTTTCCAAACAGCGAACCGACGTGGTGCCCACGGCAATCACCCGCCCGCCTTTGCGTTTGGTTTCTTCAATCAACGCCACGGTTTCCGGCAACACTTCAATGACTTCAGAATGCATGACGTGCTCCGCAATGTCATCCACCTGCACCGGCTTAAAGGTGCCGGCGCCAACGTGCAGCGTTACAAACCCGGTCGATACGCCTTTGTCGCGAATGCGTTCCAACAGGGCCTCATCAAAATGCAGCCCCGCCGTCGGAGCGGCAACCGCCCCCGGTTTGGCGGAATACACAGTTTGATAGCGTTCTTTATCTTCCAGTTCGTCTTCGCGCTCGATATATGGCGGCAACGGCATATGGCCATGCGCTTCAATCAATTCCAACGCCGACAAATCCGACTCTTTTTGCGAAAGCTTCAGTTCGAACAACGCGCCTTCACGCCCCAACACTTCAGCTTCGAACGCATCGGCGATGTGCAGAACGGCACCGGCCTTCGGGGCCCGACTGGAACGCACATGCGATAAGACCCGTTCATTATCCAGCACCCGTTCAATCAACAGTTCCACTTGACCACCGGTCGATTTTTGCCCGAACAGTCTGGCCGGAATCACTTTGGTATCGTTGAAAATCAAACAATCGTTTTCATTCAGATACGACAATAAACCCGGGAAATGTTTATCGGATACGCCACCGTCCGTTTCCATCACCAACAATCGGCTTTGAGTACGCTCTTCCGTCGGTTGCTGTGCAATCAGTTCTTCGGGCAGGTCAAAGTAAAAATCTTGTCGTCGCATAGTTTCGCTGACCGGGCGCTGAGCGCCGGTTCGGTTTTGGACTCTGTTTTCGAGTAATGTTTTTCGGTAACGGCTTAAAAACGCAAGATTATACCGTGATTTCACTCCCCCGTCAGATGGAAAATCAAAATTCACCAGGCCTAGCCATTTCCGAAAAAGCGATGGGTTTGACTCGCAACCCCGCAACGGTCATGCTAAGATTTTGCCATTACCAGAATCGCGCCCGACTTGTCGGGAATCACACTGAGGAATTGGTTATGTTCGAAATCAAAGACATCGACCCGGCGTTTTATCGCAAGCAAACCCGTAATGCGACCTTGAAAATCATGGCGATTTTCATTGTCATCGGCATGATTACCGCCACCAGTTTCGTGGAATACCTCGGCCCCTACAGCTCGAACCACATCGTCTTGAATTTGTTGGGCGCATTTGTCGGCCTGGTGATTACCGGCTTGATTGTGCGCTTTTTCTTTAAGGACAGCGCCTGGATGAACGAAGCCATGTACGGCTGGCGCCTGAAACGCAGCCTCATGCACATCACCAATGTCATCGACAAGGTTAAGGCCAAAGCCAATCATGACGACGAAAAAGCGTTGAAAATATTACGTTTCTATCACTTGGGGCTCACCCAAATGTATCAGTTGGAAGAAAACAGCCACGAACTGATTGAGATCAAGTCCGAAAAAGAACAACTGGTACAACGTCTGGTCAATCTTGGCATCGACATCAACCAAACCCGGTTCGACCCCAGTATGGTCGAAGAATACAAGGATCATGAGGCGTCATAACCCTAAAACGAAAAACCACCAGGCCTGGTGGTTTTTGATAGAACGCTTCCCTACCAGTCGTAAGCAGCCCCCAACCAGATTTGACGTCCCAATACATAATCATAAGAACCACTGCTCTTATTGAACTGTTTCTGGTAATTATCGAACACGTTGGTGACATCCATCGTCAAACTCAAGAAGGTTTCCGAGATTTTAAAGCGGTAAGTCGCGGATAAGTCCATCTGGAAATACGGCTCATAGTCAATGTAGTCGTATTCATTCATAATATCAAAAGACGATAGTCTATCCGTTCCATCATCCTGAACGAACTCGACATGCTCCGCTCCCGTTTGTTCAAAGCGAGTATAGCCGTCTTTGTAGAAGGCATATACTCCCAGCTGTAGGTTTTCCTGTGGCAAATAACTGTAATACAACTTCACGGTTCCGGGGTTTGGGTCTTTAATTTTCCCCATTTGAGAAATCGGAATGGTCTCACCGTTGTAATAAATTTCTGCAGTATTCACACCGTCATCAACTTCATCATCGTAATTGTCCAAGAAATTCTTCTCGCCTTCACCGATGAAGAAACTCAGTTGCAGCAGGTGTCGAGTCCATTCTCGGCGCCATTCCAGCTTCCAGCTATCGTACTTACTCCAACCATCATTGGTCATTTCTTCATATTGATGGCCGTCATCCGCCACCGGGCTGGTGGTACGGACGAACTGGTCGTAACTGTTTCTGAACACCCGTTCGGCGACAAACACGCCCCCCAAAACATTAATTTCCACCCCGAGGGATTTCTCGTCGGTATAAGGCGTATTCAATTCCGAGTAACGGGTAATGTCTTCATTGGTTCCAGTTCCAAGACTCCAGGCATCCGGCGTAATGACCTTTTGACCGTAAGCATCATAACCCGCCGTTGCGCCACGGGTGTATTGCTGATAATCCAGTCCGGCTTGTCGCAACTTGTAGGTCAAAAACGTATTGGCGTAATAACGGTTCATCCCACCGGTTAAAAACACTTTTTTACCGCCGAACAAATCGAACTTACCAAACGTACGATAAGCCACATCATGGTTTTCCATGAAATCGTTATAGTCGTATCGCAGCCCTAAACGTAGCATTAAACGTTCATACTCCAGAATGTCTTCTAAATAGGTTCCTACATTCATAATGTCCGCATTGGCCTGGCCGGCGCCATAGTTGATATCCCCAACGGCATATTGCTCGCCTTCCACGCAGGCATCGGTCCCATTACATCGTAAGTTCGACAACCCCGCTTCCGGCAGGCCACTGGCATCGTTACCCACCACATAATTATGGGTATCGTTAGGCCGTTTTTTATAAGCCGACACATAGTCCAATTCCGCTCCGGCATTGAATTGACTTAGCCAGTTACCAATCGAATACTCTTTGCCTTCAAAGTCCGACTTCAAATAGGTTCGATTTTGCTGGCTATCCAGGTCGCCATAACCGCCTTCTTTCGAATAGACCCCATCGGAATAGACACGCCCCCAGGGAAAGGTATCCGTTGGCGCCCAACGATAATAATCATCTGGCGCAAAACGGCGATTGTAACTTTGGTTATAAGACGCGGTGGTTTTAAACACCCCGACATCAAATCGATCTTCAAAATCCAGGTTGAACTTATAGCCGCCGCCTTCGATGTCGTATTGACTGTTGGCCGTTGTGGTCAAGTACCGGGTTTCCGTATAAGGCGCATAGGTGAATGACGCGTCGACAACGTGATCATCGTTAAAATAGTGGGTGACTTTCGCCAAAATATTATCGAGCTCCCGTTTTTCATTGACCGTTTCACCAAGATGCAAAACCGGAATATTGGACGAGGTTCGGTCATAATTGATATAAAACGCGGTATCTTCGTTAATCGGCGTATTGATAAACAGATTATAGTTTTGCTTATCAAACTTCGGTTGCGCTTGCGAGGCACTATTCGAAAGCTCAAAATCCGTTTCTTCCGGGACATGAAACTGTGTCATCGCATCCGAGGTATAACGCCCGCTGATGCGGCCGGTAAAGTCAAACTTAGCACGCTTGGTTTTGGCATCAATCACCCCGCCACCAAATCGGCCATATTTGGCTGGTACATTACTGCTGTACACATCAATACTTTCAATCAAATCCAAATTCAGAAACATTTCTTGAGAATGCCCCGCCACACTCCCAATGCCGTTACTGTCGGATGCCGGATCCAAAATCGAGTTGTTTGGCGAGCCATCCACAATAAAATTATTCTGGTACGCTCGCCCGCCCAAAATCGACACTTCCCCCGGTTTGATCTCCCCGGCTTGCGTGGAGGTCATTGAAGAGTCGTTCAATTCCACTTCCGGTACAATTCTCAGGGCTTCGTTCATATTGCCGTTACCCTTTGGCATGGCCTTCAAAACCTCTTCGGATAAAACGCTTTTCCCTGACTGACTGGTCGAGTCGTTGGAGAGCGAATGCTCTTCCGTTTCGCCTTGCACCACAACCGTCGGCAGCTCATCCGCTATAACGTCATAAACCGGCAGGACCCATAAGCTACTACCAAGTAAAATTCTTTGATAATGTGTCACTTTTTCTTGCTCAATTACGTTCAACGCAAAAAAGGGCGGAAGCTGTTCGCCCCCACCCTATGGTTTGGTTAAAATTGGATTATTTAATAAGAACCGGCATAGAACGGCGTTAAGTCATTCGAATCGATAACACCGTCTCCATCGCTGTCGTCATCCAGCGTCAGGCCACACGCGGCAATCTGGTCATTGGTCGCACCATAGTCGTAAAAATCAGGCTTACCGTCTTCATCAAAATCCACCGTCGCTACCTCGCACGTTTCAAAAGCATCGTAGTCGGCCAAAGCGGTAGATAAAATGACTAAACTGTCTAAATAATGTGCATTATGCACAGCCTTAGGAATATTTGTAACGGCGAAGCTTTTTGCCAATTCCACTTGATTAAGCAGTGCATAACCATAAACCACCGCTTTATAAAACTTGATCCGGTCATCTTCGTTGGCGATGTTGCCAGCCACACCAATTAAAGCATTTACCGCGTTTTGCGCTTTAGCTGGATTATTTACTTCAACATAGTTATAAGCCAGGTTACTGGTAAAAGCGTGCAAGGATGAGTTATAGCTTCCCCCTAAAATTTCCGCTCGAGCAACATAATCTTCTTGAGCCGAATCGGAAACGACCATGGCCGTACCTGTTGCCAAAGCATAGATTGCATCCGTCACTTTTGTGGAAACCGCTAAGGTTGAATAGCCTTCGTCATTCAGAATGGTCGCTAAGGTGGCTAATCGTTTTTCACGGTTGGCCAAATCCTCAATTTTTTCAGCATACTCTAGGGCCATTTCAGCATACTCAATACCCTTATCTGTCATTCCCATTTGCAGATAATGACGAGCGATATAGGTTAAAGCATAAGCCTGATGATATGGTTCAGACACTTTAGCGTTTTCAGGTGCGTTATCCGCGTTTGTGGCTATAGCCACGGCTAAATCCATCGTCTCATTAACGGTTGATTCAGGCGCTCCCGCAAAATAATACAAATTGGCTAATTTTGCGTAACCATAATTCACATAGTACCTGGCTCTGTCTGAGTAAGACGTACTGGCAGTGGCCGCACTTTCAATCCCTTCTGATACGGCTTGGTCTAAAGCCACTTTTGCGGCATCAATCGCCTTAAGGGCCGAGGCATTGTAGCCTCCATCAATCAAATATTGAGCCATGTAATCGGTATCTTTTGCAACGCCGTTGTAGGTCAACGCTTTAACAACATCCCGGGAATAGTCCGAACCGAACACCGATGCCGTCATTTCATCCGAAATAATTTGCAAGGCGCCATCGATATCCGTTTTAGCATAGGCCTTTGCATAATTTGCCCAACCGTTTGCAATATAAGTGTCTCGTCCAATGGTTCCGATAACTTCGGAAATATCCGCTTTTGAATAACCGTAGTCGGCTAGAATTGGAATAATATTATTGGAAACCTTACTGTCTGTATAATAAACAGTGGCATCGTAATCAATCCCTCCGGATGTTTTGATATTCCCAGCAATACCATCATTAGCACGAATACTTTTAATCTCGTCAGCAAGAGAAAGTGCTTGGCCGGCATCATTTAAGTGCCAGTAATAAACATCCATAATAGCGGCCATACTGTAAATTTTAATTTGGTAATACCATTTACTTGGCGTATCTGGATAGGTCGCTTTTTTATTGGGTGGCGTTTGTAACGCAATATCATAAGCGGTTTGTAGTGTTGAACGCGCCAAGGCTATTTGGCCATTATCAGCGTATGCTTCCGCGGCCTCTGTCAAGCCGAAAACATAGGCCATAAACGGTGTTGAATTGTCTCCAAAACCGTCTACCATAGAGAGCATATAAGCTGTAACAGCCTCTGCTTTAGCGGTTGCCCCCAATTTCGTATAGTCAACATAATAGTTTCGAAACAGCACCATATCGGATGACTTAACACTGGCATACCCTTTCGACTCCAGATAACTTTTTAGCAATTCCAAGCCTTTATCCAAAAGTGCTTCGGCTGTTTCCAGTTCCTCGTTGTTGTCAATGTAATGGCTGGCGATGGCCTCCGAAATTTCCGCCTCACTGATGGGTTTGAATAATTTTCGGTTAGCATATTGCAGAGCCAGTTCCGGTTCCCCATTTTTAAGATAGGCTTCTGCCAGCGCAACATAAACATCTTCCATGGTGTCGACATCGGTGACATCCGCCACAATGGTTTCCGACTGGGCCAGATAAGACGCAGAAGAGGCAAAATAGTAGGCCCGTTTTGAATCACTGTCACCAGACAAGGCTTCCGCCAACGGCTGCTCATTATTCAATAAATTATCGACCACCACGGCGGCCAAATTCACGCCGCTTAGATCCGGTTCGGGAATCGTCATGCCAGCGTCGGTGACGTCCAAAGAACTGTCCAGCTTAGAAAGGATTAATTGCGCTTGCGCTCTATTCGCCTGGGAAACACCGTTATCACTTAAAATCTGAAGCACTTTTTCGGTAATTTTTTCAGCGTTGCTCGACGTCGTCGCGTCGGATAAATCCGCACTGTTCAAAAACGCACTCTCTAAAACCGCTTTATGCACCACAAAAGCGTTCACGGCCCCGCTAACGGTTGTGGCCGCTTGAATGTAACGATTGGTTTCTTTCAATTTAGCGCGTACCGTCGCGTCGGAGACCTGAGAATCAATTAAGGCATCCAAATCGCCATTATTGACCGTTAAACCAGAAAGCCCTTCTGTTCGATTCAAACCAACTTGCGTCAACATCAAACCGGTTTTCATTAAGCTAGCTGAGCTCTCGGTGGAATCATCGAGAATGCTTTCCGATAAATTGAGTTGAGAGGCGATGGCCGCTCTGGCGGTTTCAACATCAACCGATTGGGACATCATGTAATTGGAAACCAGTGTCGTCACCGGCGTGACGTAAAGCATGCCATTTTCAGAAAACGCCAAAGGCGAACTCAACGCCATGCGACCTAAGCTTTCACCGGTTTCGGTATCCGAACCACCAATACTGACAATGGAATGTGCTGTCAAATCGGTATCCCCTGGCACCTGAAGTGAATATCCCCCGACCGCATTCGTGAGCGTTTTTTGCGTAAGGCACATGGATGGTGAATCGATTCGGCACATTTTGACAATGGCATTTTCAATGGCTGGATCCACCACCTTCCCCAGCACAGTTTGAGTCGATGTATCAGGGTCTGAAGGCGTTGGTAAAGTACTACCGGAACTGGAAGAACCGCCGCCTCCACCACAGGCAGAGAGCAATAAAGAAAAAGAAGCGGTGACAACCAACGCTTTACAACGACTTCTCAAAAACATAAAAAACCCCGAAAAAATAAAATATGGAAAAATGAACATAAAATAAATGATAGTTATTATTATTTACATTTAATTGAAAATTACAACCGTCGGTCGCCAATTAATTTAGGAAAAGTTTAAAAATTAGGCGGAGAGACATAACCACTACTCTCCGAGGAAATGGCTTCCAGGAAAGATTCAAGGGCCTCCAACTCTTTTCTGGTCAGCTTTAAAGGCCTTATTAAAGATGTAACTGCGGGCTCCCCAGGTTTGAGCTTTTTATTGACGGTCATCCCATGGTTATACATATTGAGCACCCCTCTCAAGTGCGGGAACAGACCGTTGTGCATATAAGGACTAGAAAGCGTGATATTTCGTAACGAAGGCGTTTTGAATTTTCCTTTATCCGCCTCAAGCTGTGTCGCTTCATAGCGCCCCAAGTCTTGATATTTGCGGCCAAAGTAACTCAAGCCGGTGTTATGGTATTTTTGGTCCGAAAATAAAGCGCCACTGTGACAATTCAAACAGCGCCCTTTTGTACGGAATAAATGCAGCCCCTGAATCTCCTGATCCGATAATTGCTTATAGTCTCCTTCCACAAACCGGTCAAACCGTGTTTTTCTGGAACGAATGGTCATTTCAAACCCGGCCAACGCTTGCCCAAGCATCTCGGCCGTAATGTGAGGCTCTTGCGGAAACACGGTTTGAAACGCACTTTGATAAAAGGCTGTCGCATTCAGTTTCTCCAGCACCTCGGATAACTTGGCATTCATTTCGATGGGATTTTCAATCGGCACCAGTGCTTGTTTCGCCAAGCCCGACACTCGGCCATCCCAGAAAAATTCATTGAACAGGCCGATATTGAACAAACTCATGGTGTTACGGTTACCCTGTGCCCGGTCATGGCCAAAGGCAAACCGCCGACCATCCGCCCAGGCCAATTGCGGATCATGACAGGACGCACAGGAAATCTGCCCTGACTTGGACAGTCTAGGGTCAAAAAAGAGGTGTTTTCCCAAATTGGCCAACTCATCGTCCACCGTTTGCATTGGTGGCAAGGCGCCGAGTTCATTCAGCTCAACCCCTGCGTCCAACGTCGGTTGGGGCCAGTTTTCCGGTTGCGTGGCATAAAGAGAGCGTAAATGCGAAGCGCTTGTACCCAAGCTGACAAACCACCAAGAAACACCGACCACCGAGACGATCAAGACCAACACCCAGAAAAAAAAGGATACCCTTTTCATTAAAACGCTCTTCAATACAACAAAAAAACAAATGATAATTCTTTTTATTATCTTATAAAACCCTTTTTATATTTTTTAGACATAAAAAAACCACCAGGCCTGGTGGTTTTTGAGATTAAGACACGTTAAACACCACGTTAAACCCTTAGGGTTCCTGCAACCAATCCAGCGCCGCTTGCTCGTCTTCAAAATATTTAATATCGCCGGATACAAACCATTTACCCACTTTCGCCGAATACTCCTGCCACTTTTTATTGCCTAAAATGGCGATTTTTTCAAATTGATTACGATGCTTCATGCCCAGCTGAAAATCGTCCCAGGCAGCACGCATTTCCCAACCTTCCATTTCGGTTAAATCGGCTAAGGCATGAATCTTCGCTTCCTTAACCCCTTCCAGAGCCGAATCGATCATAGGGGTCATCACCTCATAATCGTTATGCGTCAGCTTCCCCACTGCTGTCAACGCCAGAAAAAATTGCGCGCCGACGCGCTGAATACCCAACGAAATACCGTGTTTTTGAACTGCCATCTTTGCCTCCTAAACACTGCTTTGAAATGCCTCTAACGAGGCGTCTAAACAACCCTTCAAATCATACGCCTAATCACGCAAAATGAAAATCCCATTTCACGCCAAATTTGCCATCCCGGAAACGGTTTGTTAGGATGAATGGCAATTTAAACACCCTGGAAAAGGCCTTATTATCGACAGCTTAATGGCTTCGCACGATCGGACGGCGACTCTCGCCCAACCCTCTTCACCGGTCACCCGGTCAATCAGCCTTTTTCCAACAACACTCCTTTTTACTTTTGCCACCCTTTCGGATGTCTATGATTTTATATACCTTTCTGTTTTTTCTATCCCTGTTCTTTTTCATTGGCGTCGCCAGTTATTTCTTCTCGCGAAAAACCACCGAGGACTACCTTGTGGCCGGCAAAAGTGTCCATCCGGCTTTAGTGGGGCTGTCCGCCGTGGCCACCAATAACAGCGGCTTCATGTTCATCGGCATGATCGGCGCCACCTACTTTATGGGGTTGTCATCCATCTGGCTGATGGTCGGCTGGATTTTCGGCGATTGGCTGGTACAACGCCAAGCGGTTAAAGCCATTCAAACCCAAGCACAAAACGATGAAGTCCATTCGTTCGGCGGGCTGATTCTGCACTGGATGAAAGCCCCCAGCGCACACCGGCTTCGCCAGTTGATTGGTCTATTAACCATTTTATTCCTCACCATCTACGCGGCGGCGCAATTGAAAGCCGGCACCAAAGCCACCGAAGCCTTATTGGACTGGCCAAGGGAAACCGGTATCTTGTTGGCCGCGGTCATTATCTTTGTCTACAGTTTGGTTGGCGGCTTGCGCGCCTCTATTTGGACGGACGTGGCGCAATCCATTGTCATGCTGGCTGGGATGCTGCTAATGGTGTATTTCGGCGTGGCATCACTGGGCAGTTTTGGCGACATCAATCATTTATTGCATGAGGTATCCAGCGACTATATGTTCTGGTTCCCGTCCGATTTGAATCCCTTTTCCGCCCTCTTGTTCATTATCGGCTGGGTGTTCGGCGGCATGGGCGTCATCGGTCAACCGCATGTGGTCATCCGCTTTATGACGCTGCACCCGGATCGCACGCCCAGAGAAATGCAATTTTATTACTACGGTTGGTTTACGGTGTTTTATGGCCTGACCATCATTGTCGGGTTACTGAGCCGACTGCTGATTCCTTCCACCGATAACTTCGATGCCGAGATGGCCCTGCCGTTATTAGCGAATCAACTGATGCCGGACATGTTCGCCGGCTTGATGCTGGCCGCGCTGTTTGCCGCCACCATGTCAACCGTCGACTCCCTGATTCTATCCTGCTCCGCATCTCTGACACGGGATTTACGTAACACACCGACCAACAGTCTGATGCTGACCAAGCTCGCCACCTTCACCATCCTGGTTGTCGCCGTTTCCATCGCTTTATCCAACAACCAGACCGTGTTTAGCTTGGTCTTGGATGCCTGGGGGCTACTCGGCTCAGCGTTCGGTCCATTGATTATCTGGCTGGCGTTAAAACAACGAATCAACCAGGCCTGGGCGATTTTAACCATTCTGGTCGGTATGCTGAGCTTTACGCTCATCAGTTATTTCGGCTGGTTGTCGTTTGTGTACACCATTACCTTCGGCTTCCTGTTTGGGCTTGGAACCGCCTTCTTGGGATCACGTTTTATTCCGGTGGCCGCAAACAAAAATCCCGGCTAAAGCCGGGATTCAATCAGGTCAATAAAAGCGTCGTCCTTTAGAAGGTGGACCACTCACCCTCATTTTCCAACGCTTTTTCCGAGTTAGAGGCCGGTTTGCTGAGAGCCGGCTTCTCGGTATTGTTCGCCGGTTTACTTTCCAAAGCGGCCGGGTTAGAAGCTTTGGATGCATTCAACGCGGTTTCCGCTTCAAGTGCCTTAGGCGTATAGCCCCCGACCACTTTAAAGAAGGCCACCGCTTCACGCATTTCATTCGCCTGCTCGTTCAACTCTTCCGAAGCCGAAGCGGACTCTTCCACCAACGCCGCATTCTGCTGCGTCATTTGGTCAATATCCGTCACCACACGGTTTACTTGCTCCACGCCAGTGGTTTGCTCCTGTGACGCTTTGGAAATTTCATTAATCATGCCATTCACTTGGCGAATCACATCGGTGATTGATTCCAGGGATTGCCCGGAATCTTCCGCCAGACGACTGCCGTTTTCGACACGGCTAACACTTTCTTCGATCAAGTCTTTAATTTCCTTAGCCGCTTCTGCTGACTTTTGCGCCAAGGCACGCACTTCACCGGCCACTACCGCGAAACCACGCCCGTGGTCACCGGCACGCGCCGCTTCCACCGCCGCATTCAAGGCCAGCAAGTTGGTCTGGAAAGCGATACCGTCAATCAAGGTCACGATATCGGCAATACGATGACTGGAATCCTTAATGCCATTCATGGCTTCAATGGTTTGCTTCATCACCGTCATGCCTTGCCCGGCTTCTTCACTCGCTTGCTGCGACATGTCCGCGACCTGAATGGCATTGTCGGTGTTTTGTTTCACGGTCGAGGCCATTTGGTCCATGGTGGCCGAGGTTTCTTCCAACGCCGCTGCCTGCTGCTGAACACGAGACGACAAATCACTGGAGCCTTGCGCCAATTCATTTGCGGCCGACGCCACCACTTCATTACTGTGACTGATTTGCGCAATCACCTCACTCACTTTCGTAGAGGAGAAGTGAATGGCATCTTTCAGTTCTTTCAACTGACCGTGGCATTCCGTGGTGATTTCTTTGGTGAAATCACCCTGTGCTTGCGCCTGCAATACTTCGCCGATATTACGCATCACACTTTCCAGGTTATTCAGTGTTTCATTAATGGATGTCTTCAACTTGGCTAGGTCGCCTTCTGCATCGGCTTTAACTCGTCCTGAGAACTGTCCATCCACCACTTGCGCCATCACCTCGTTGATTTCCGAAATCACACGATCCAAGCCTTTCACCGTGGCCATCGCACTGCTGGCGATTTCGGCAAACTCACCTTTTACATCGGCTTCAAAGTTGGCTTTAAAGTCACCATACGACATAGCCTGCATCAGTTGATTCAATTCGCTCATGGTACTCGAAACCTGTTCCACCGAAGTATTGACCCCCTGTTTGACGTCATTCAAGCTGCCGACAAACTCGCCGGTAATGCGCTTGGAGAAATCCCCTTCCGACAACGCCACGACGACCACACCGGTTTGCTCAATGGCTTCATCCAGGTTCTTCAACAACTGGTTAAACGCGACCAATGCCAAGCCGATTTCATCTTTATTATTCACCGGTACCTGACGTTTGAAATTACCGTCTTGCGCCACGGCTTGCATCACGCTTTGCATTTCCTTAATCGGCTTAACGGCACTTCTTAAAATATATATCACCATCAAGACACCGAAAATCAACCCGGCAATCAAAATCGCCGTCACCACCATGCGAGTTTCATTGGCGATTTGGACGCCCTCATCACCACTTTGGGTGGCCAAGGCATCCTGATAATCAGCAATGGCCTGCAAGGCTTCCCTCAGGGCAATGCGTTTCTCACGCGCCGTGTTGTCCAATATGGTTTGTTTGGCCTGTTCTTCATAGCCATTTTTAACCCACTCCACGGCCAGGTTGTTCACTTCAACCATATCCGTATTTTTAGCCGCGAGATCTGCCAGTAGAGCCTTACCCTTTTCCGATTTGATTGTCTGCTTCAGATACTCAAATTGCTGAGCGACGGTTTGACGGTATTGGGAAATACGTTCCATTAATAATTTTCGGTCCGCCTCATCAGACACCAATAAATATTCGCGGAAATTCTGCTGAATGCGAGGATTCAGCGATTTAATGACATTCACCGCCGCCAGTTTGGGCATTCGGTCGTTGACAATCAAATCCTGCGAAGTGGAAAGCCGTTGCGTTTCCCATAGAGTGGTCAGCCCGAGAATGGCTGTGAGAAGCAGCATCGCTGCAAAAGACAAAATTAATTTTGTTCGAATGGTCATAGTATCCTCAGCCTCAAAACGAGGGTTTCAAAATATTTAAAGACAAACATTCAGAGTGACGATGGCACAGTGTGACACCACTGTTGCATTATGTTTGGCCGAGGATTATATAAGAATTTAATAATAAATTAATGACGATTCATTAAAAAAATAAATAAAAATGCTTAAAAATTTACTTTGTACTCAAAGATCAACAAAGACCGACGTAAAAACCTTTAAAACAGCGGCTTTTGGCTACATTTCGACCTGAAAAACATCCATAAAAAAAGCGCTGTTGTCAGCGCTTTTTTAAACAAATTTCGGCTTAAGTGTCTCAGTAACCGATATTTTTATGATGCGACTGTGGAATGGCTTCCGCACCCGGTAACAAATACCACATCAAGTAATCCACCACCATCGGCACAACCACACTGTGCTGATTGCCGCTATCCACCAACTTCTGACGAATCGCTTGCTTCAGCTCCGGCCGATTCGAGGTATCCATAATAATATCGATCCCCTCGCCAAAACGGTCAATGGCTTCTTCAAATTGCGGATAATTCGGAATCCCTTTCTTTTCTGCATCGTCCACCAAAGGGTTTTCAAAATTCGGCTCGCTAATCGCGATGATTTCCACTTGATCCGAACTCATATCGCTGAACTGCTCATAAAACTTGCCACCAATACGGCCTAGACCGATCATTAATATCGTGATTTTTCTCACTGAATACGCTCCTCCATGCTTTATTAAAACCGGTACCCTACAAACTCCATTAATTACCTTATAAAAATAAAGGTTAGGTACCATCTTTAAAGTATACGACATCCTACTTATCCAATCTACGCCCTAAAGGCGGTTTCTGGATACGGATTTTTTATGGCTATCAACGAGGGAATTATGAGGATGCAAATGATAAATTCTGCACATAAAAAACGCCCAGGCCTGGGCGTTTTGATGGATAAACTCTACGTTGGATTTCGAGTTAATGAATTTTCAACGTAATCGGTAACGCTCTGGGTAAATTACAGAATTGGCTATCCTCATTTGCAGTACAAGCAGAGAGAAGCGTATTGCCCTCAAATGCGTTTCGAGAATAGGTCATGGTGGCATCCATTCCCAAGAAGTCGCCATAGCTGTATGTATAGGCTTGAACGTATTTTGACAACTCTTTGGTATACAAATTGTACACGGGCTTAGTGTCACTCAGCCCCGTCAAACAACTCGGATTTTGGAACGCATTCCCTGTCGCCACGGCTGCACGACTGTTGGTTTGATTCATCGGACTGGACTCACTGATTGGCGTCATCCCCGAACCGGAGCAAATCGGCAATAATCCAGCCGCTTGATAAGAAGCAATCGCACGCCCCACAATCGCTCTAAAAGTGCCATTTGGCCCCCAAAGCGTTGTATTGGTTGCAAAGGTTGATTCATCGATTGGTGTGCCAGTACAGGAATCCGAACCGGCCGCCGTTACAAAATCGCAGGTATCGAATTGGGTAAACGTTAGATCGGGTGTATCGGCGCAATTAGTGCCATCTTGAGTCGCCGCTCCCGTTCCGGGACAGTTTGAAAAATCCCCAACCAAAGCTTGAACCACATACGCCTCACTTGGACAATCATTACCAGAAATGGCTGAAAACACTAAATTATCGGAACCATCCACTTGCCCTTCAAGAATGCAGTTACTTTTGGCCGGACTCGTAACGGAGTTGGCATCGACATAGATAGGGTTAGTCTTTAAGTGATCCCATAACGCATTAATATAGTCGTCGTAATAATCGTTTGCCATCGGCGTATTAGTTGGTTCACCGGCTTCAAAAAGCTGAATCGGCGCATAAAGCATGGTGGTATCGGCTGGGATAGTTCCACCGGTCTTGGACGTCGCAAAATAATTGGCTGTCATATCCGGCGTAGCAGGTTCGACATATTTCCATGGGACAACAAATGTTTCATAAACATCGTAAATGGCTTTGTAAACGGCGGCTGTTCCTTGTGATATGGCTTCTTCCGTCGCCCCGGCATACCCTTTACCAGTCAAAACAGAATCCGGTAAATAGCTGGACGTGCCTAATGTGCTGGCCGAACCAAAATACTGTATATAGTTGACATAAGTCGTATCCAAAGTGAGCTGTTCACAAGTCACCTCGCCCGCCGCCACACACCGGTTCGATGCCGGCAACCCCGGGATAGTTTGTAAATAAGTTAGCTCAGCGGTAAAAAAGCCCGGCGTTCCAGGCGCATTCGGGTTGGGGGCCGCCGAATCTGTAAATGGCTCAAACGAAAGGTAAAGTGTTCCTGATTCCCCATAGGGCAAATACACGACACCACCGTCTTGGCTTGGAAAGGCGAAGTCATCTGTCGCAAACTCTGTCCCCGGTGACCGTGTCGTCCCGACATAAAGACCATTGTTTAACGCAAAATGCGTCGTATTTCCGCCGTAAGCCGCGGCTAAATACAAAGCCGTTGCATCCGCGTTTTCATTAATGGTGCGAACAGCGATATGCTTAGCTAAATATTTAACGAACTGCGTCGTCATTTCATACTGGCCAATAGTCTCATTGCTGGTATCTTTAAACGTTAAAGAAAGCGTTTTGGAATTGTTCGCTTCACTGAAACCGGCCAGCGTTCCATTCACACTCAAGGTTTCATCGGCATCTAATGAACATGGCAACGCCTGCGACACACCATTACACTGATACGACACATTGGTCAGATAGGACGCATCGTTGACATCCACAGTATTGACGGTAACAGAATCACCGGATGTGTTTTTAAAGACGAAAACGGGCTTATAAGTAAACTGAGCACTGCTACTGGCATCATTGTAATAAAGCGTCTCGGCGATATTCTCTTCATAGGACAATTCAAGTTTTGTTGATGAAGGCGTTGGAGATGGCGTAGGAGTGGGAGCCGGTTCAACAACAGTGTCGTCCGAAGAGCTTGATGAGCCACCGCCACCACAAGCGGATATAAATAAAGAGAGAGTGAAAACAACGAAAAACTTCAATCCATGAATGACCTTCATACCGTTATCCTTTCCGAGAACTGAGTGCTTACTGACAAAACCGGTTAAGCACCTCTTTGCGCATTATCCGAATATTGAATTTTCCACGAGTATAAAACACTTACACTGCAAAAGGAAATAATATATGACGCAACAGAAAGCCACTGAAATAGCATCGACTGAATGGAAAGAATTTAGAAAAAATCGAGAAGTAAGAAGAATTTGGTACGACCGAGTGGATTCGAACCACCGACCCCCACCATGTCAAGGTGGTGCTCTAACCAGCTGAGCTACGGTCGTATATAGAGAATATACGAAAAGTAAATGGTACCAGTGGGCGGACTCGAACCGCCACGGTGTTGCCACCAACGGATTTTGAATCCGTCATGTCTACCAATTTCATCACACTGGCGCTGTGAAAAGATGTGCGAATTATAGAGAGATTCCCGGGGCAAGTCAAACGTTTTTCCACGAAAAATCGCTTAAAAAGCGCCTTTTTTCGCGCATCAATCGAGTTTGTTGCTTAAGTCTTTGATTTTACGTACCCAAGGCGAAATGCCGAAGTTTTGCTTGTAACGTTTTGCGGCTTTATCCGCTTCCGTACGAGAGGCATAACTGCCGGTCAGCAAAACGTAATAGGCCTCGCCTTTTCGTTCCAATGGAATGATTTTGGCCCCGTCCAGACCTTTTTCACGAATCATTTTTTCAACCGAGCCGCGCTCTTGCATACTGGCCAACTGCAAGGTGTAATTAAAAGCGGGCTCTTCCAACAGCCATTTCACGTCAGCCGTGTAGTTTTTCACCGGAGCTTCGGTGGTCGGTTCGGTTGGTTTTTCTACCTTTTTCACCAAACGCACCACCGGTTGATCCAGCGGTTTCACTTTCGGTTGAGCCGGTTCGGCGACGGACGGTTCATCAACGGTTTCTTCCTTAATAGACACATTCGCGGCTCCCTGCTCCTGAGCTCCCGCTTCCATTTCGGCCGGATTAATATGCAAGTGCTTCAGAATCACTTCCAGCTTTTTATCAATGCCTTGCGTGTACTCTTGCAGCTTCTGTTCCAGAATATCGGTGGTCACCACATTCGGTGCCAAAGTATCGGCAGATTGAACCGTTTCGGTGACGGTTTGGCTTTCAACCGTTTCCGCCGCAACCAATGGTTGCTTTTTCAAGGCCGCCAACTCGCTTTCCAGGGATGCGACACGTTTCTGGAGCTGATCGAACAATTCGCTTTTACCGCCGGTGGCCACCGATTTCTGTAGCTCAGCCACCGACTCTTTCAACAAGGTGACTTCCCGCATGGAATCTTCTTTGACCGCCAAGACTTTTTGCAATTCGTTATGAATACTGGTGTAGGCAATGTATACCACACCAAGAATCGTCAGCAGCAGTGACAACATAATCACCACGCCAAAGAAAGAGGCTTTACTGGATTTTGGTTTGGGTGGTTTGGTGTTATTGGATGATGTCGGTCTTTTCGGGGTACTGGGCATAACTTCCTCTGCGGCATTGAGCCAATCGTTCAAGGTATGTTCGGAGCTGTGGGGATCGCGGCTTTGGCGCGATGAAGACATTTGCTGAGCCTGGCTTTCAATTGCTTCCAGCAACTCGGCTCTTTCTTTTTCCAATTCTGAGATGGTTTGGGCCATTCGACAAACACTTCGTAACGGATTAATGGGAGCGATTAATTTCACTTTCAACCGCTTCTGTATTGTAGAATGTTACATGACCTTTGCAAAGGGAAATTTTACGGATTCCTGCTAACGCCGGCGGGAAGTAATAAGGATAGAAAAAAGACTATGCACAGTATCGGTTTGGATGATGTCGGTTCCGCTTTATTGATTACCTTAATAATGTTGGTAATCAGCCTCACCGTGGTGGGACTGGCCATGTGGTGGCTGTATCGCGTTTTTAAAAACAAAGATGAAACCGCTCAAAAAACCAACAATAACCCTTCTGATACCCCCAAATCCGAGTAGGAACGCCTGGTTTAGGAAACCTCGCCACTGACATACACCCAGTGCCCATCCGCATCACGCTTAAACCAGCTTTTTTCAGACATCACGCCTTTCTCAATGCCGGACTCACCGTCCAACTCATATTCCGCCCGGAACACCACCATGCCTTTTGCATCCTTTTCAGTGCCCTGCTTGGTTTTCACAATGCGCAACTTACGCCATTGCAAGCCGGATTCGAATGAAAAATTACCAGGCCTGGTGGTTTTATCCCAGGTTTGCAATAAATAGTCTTTCAGCTGTAATGCATAAGCACTGTAACGTGAACGCATTAACTGCTCGGCGGAGGCCGGGAAAGCCGCCCCAAGATGAAACGGTTCACAACAAGCGGCATACGGTTTTTTTGAACCACACAAACAAAGCGCCTTATTCATTGTAATTCCCCTGTTGTCACCAAATAACGAATCCGTTGACGCAAGTTAAGCGACAAGAGAATCGCCGCCAGCGTCAATCCCAGCAAAATACCGATCCAAAACCCCACAACGCCTTGCGGGGCCCAAAACCAATCGCCAAAGGCCAATGCATAACCCAATCCAAGCCCGATTAACCAATAACTGACAAAAGTCACCACCATAATAATGCGCGTGCTGTGTAAACCGCGCAGCGCCCCGGCGCACGCCACTTGAACCGCATCGAAAAATTGATATAACGCCGCCAACCCCAACAGGCTGGCCGCCAAAGCGATGACTTCTGCGTCCGGCGAATACAGCGATGCAATTTGATACGCCAACCCATAGGTCAAACTCGCCGTCAGCAAACTGACCAGGCCTGAAAACCCGATTCCGGTCGTCAACGTTTGCTTTAAGGCTTGTAAACTTCCCTGCCCATACGCCAAGCCGGTACGGACCGTAATCGCCATGGAGGCGCTCAACGGAATCATAAACACCATGGACGTGAAACTGATGGCGACCTGGTGCGCCGCAATGACCACCGCGCCTAATTTAGCAATAAACAACGCAATGAAACTGAACAGGCTGATTTCAAATAATAACGCCAACGTATTGGGGACACCCAGCGCCAGCAAATCTCGAATCCCATTTTGCCAGCTTGGTAAGCCAAACTGCCGCCAACGCAATGCGACCAAATGCGAGGTATGACGCGATGCCAATACATACAGCACCGCCATCAATAACATCGTCCACATCACAATGGCGGAAGCGATGCCGCACCCCGCGGCGCCATAAGCTTCGATTGGACCCCAGCCATAAATAAATAGCGCATTCAACGGAATATTCATCACCAAGGCCAAGCCGCTGATAATCATGGTTGGAACGGTCAACCCGAGCCCTTCCCAGAAAAACCGAAACGCTTGATACAGTGCGATTCCCGGCAACCCAAAAGCTATGTAAAACAGGTAATCATCGGTCAAATGGTAAACCGCTGGTGGTAGTGTCAACCAATCCAGCACCCATTGCAGGTGCATTAAAACAAATAACGAAAACAGCCCTAATGGAATGGATAGCCAAATTGCCTGATGCAGAAACTGCGTCACATCGCCCCAGGCTTCGCGGCCTTTTTGGCGAGCAATAATGGGCGTCAATGCCAACAGCACACCGGTCGCGATCATAAACACCGGCAGTAACAAGCTGGAACCCAAGCCGATGGCCGCTAAATCGTCGGTGCCCACTTGGCCGGACATAATCGTGTCCACCACGCCCAGCCCGGTTAAGGCCAGTTGCGCCAATAAAATTGGCACAGACAAGCGCACCAGCTGTTTCAATTCCAACCAAGAGACCCTACCGGTTTTCGAAGTGGGACTATTTGTCATGCGGCGTGTTTGTTTCGGACTCAGAGGTTGTTTTTTTTGAAGCGGAAGGCGAATCCGGCTGACGGTCGCTTGGAACGTCTTCTTCGCGTTCCCAATAGCGATCTTCCAAGTTCGGATCCAGTTCATCGCTCAGCTCAGAGGCATCACTCGGCAGCTGAATGATTTTGTCCGACCAGAACAGAATAATTAAGACTTTCAGCCCCCAGAAAATCATGGCGTACACCACCAGCGCGAACACCAGCACCACCGGCAACCCGAGCAATAAATCAACAAACAAAGCCTGCCCGGCAAAAACTTTCTGTAAAAACGCTTTTTCAATAAACGCGAAGTACAACCAATACCCCGTCCCGCCCAAACTGGCTAGCCAAACCAGCCAATTCAACGGGTAGGCGATACGGGAATTTTTAAATAAACAAAACATCAGACAACGTTATCCTCAAGGCATTTGGAGCGTTTGGAGCTTTTGAAAAAACAACCATTGTAAAGCAATAATGGTACTGGCGACATTGAATTCGGCCTGCCCGAGCTTGGCTTTCGCCGTCTCAAAATCCATTTTCAACAAACGGATGTCTTCCACTTCATGGGCTTGGCCCGCATGATCTGGCAAAACCGTCGAATCGACTTCCGCCGCGTACAAATGCAGTATTTCATCGCTGCCACCGGGGCTGGGATAAAATTCGCAGATGAATTCAAAGGCCGCGTTCGTCACACCGGCTTCTTCATACGCTTCCCGTGCACAAGCGTCCAACTTGGTTTCGCCTTCATCGATCATACCCGCGACCGGTTCAATCAACCAGGCCTGGGCGTTTTGCTCACTAGCATGCGTTAAGGCTCCGGCCCGGCACTGTTCAACCAACACCACTTTCTCCGACACCAAGTCGTACAACAAAACCACCACCGCCTGGCCACGACCAAACAATTCCCGATCAATCCAAGGCGTCCAGCCACCTTGAAACAAGGTATGGCGGAAAGTCAGACGGTCAATCTTGAAAAAACCGTCGTAGCCACGTTGTTTTTCTTTCAGCTCAATGCGTTTATCGTCGGCCATCAATTCTTCACCTCAACTCTCGGCACTCGCTGGGTGACATCACACAACAATTCGTACCCAATGGTGCCACACGCTTGCGCAATAACGTCCACCGGTAAACCTTGTCCCCAAAGGATCGCTTCATCACCCAACGCAACCTGGTCGGCGATTTCGGTCACATCCACCGTTAACATATCCATCGACACCCGTCCCGCCATCGGCAAACGCTGTCCATGAATCAGCACCGGTGTTCCCGCTGGCGCACAGCGCGGGTAACCATCGCCATAACCGGCGGCGACCACGGCGATCAAACTCCGGCGTTCCGCCCGCCAGGTTTGACCGTATCCGACGGTTTCACCCGCTTCAATCCATTTCAAACTGGTGATTTCCGATGCCAAGGTCATGGCCGATTGCAAGCCGGGGACCGTTTCGTCGGTGGCGCAAGCACCGTACAGCATAATGCCCGGACGCACCCATTCAAAATGACTTTGCGGATAGCGCTGCACACCGGCTGAATTGGCCAGGCTTCTCGGACAATTCAGTGTTTGGGCCACGCGATTGAAAATACTCAATTGCTTCTGGGTAAAGTCGTCGGACGTATCCGCGGAGGCGAAATGGGACATTAAGTTCAAATGCACCGACATGGGCAAACGTTTGATGGCCGCTAGCACTCGTTCCATATCACTTTCATCAAAGCCCAGACGATGCATGCCGGTGTCCAATTTCAGCCAGATCGTCAGCGGCGTCGTTACATGGCTCGTTTTCAGCCAATTCAATTGTTCCCAGTTATGCACGGCGAATTCCAGCCGGTGCTGAATCGCCAACTCCAATTCCGCTTCGGAAAACAAGCCTTCCAAAATCACAATCGGATGCAAAAACCCTTTTTGGCGCAAAAAAATCGCTTCGTCAATGGAAGCCACGCCATAGCCGTCGGCTTCAGCTAATTCCCGTGCCACCCGTTCGGCGCCGTGACCGTAGCCGTTGGACTTAATAATCGCCAGTACTTTCGCTTTGGGCGCAAAGCGTTTCACAACATTCAGATTATTACGAAGAGCGTTTAAATGGATACGAGCTTGAATCGGACGATACGCGGTCATGGCATCACCCGGCATCTCAAGGAAGGTTGTTCAGACATCCTGTGGCTACCTTTTTGCAGGCGGTTAACAAATAATTAATAAGGATCGTCGGGCACATCAAACCCGGCGTAGTTTTCGAATTTGGTGTATTGCCCCATAAAGGTCAAACGAATGTTCGCCAGAGCCCCGTTACGGTGTTTACCGAGAATGATTTCCGCCGTGCCTTTGTCATCGGTATCGGGATTATAGACTTCGTCACGATAGATGAAAATAATCAAATCCGCATCCTGCTCAATCGCCCCAGATTCACGCAAGTCCGCCATTTTAGGGCGCTTGTCCGGGCGTTGCTCCAGGTTACGACTCAACTGGGACAACGCAATCACCGGCACATTTAATTCCTTAGCGATGGCCTTTAAGCCACGGGAAATTTCCGAGATTTCATTGACTCGGTTGTCGGTATTGGTGGAACCGCGCATCAACTGTAGGTAATCGATCACAATCAAGCCCAAACCGGTCATTTTTTCTTCCGGATTTTCCACTCCCTCTTCGACGGCTTTTTTAAACTGGGCATCACGAATATCTTTATCAATTCGACGGGCTCTGGCACGCAAATCCGTAATCATCAGGGCCGGTGTATCGTCAATGAAGAATTGAGTTTGCGACAACATACTGACCGCTTTATTCAAGCTCGGCCAATCTTCCTGTTGCAGCTTACCGGTTCGAATACGCTCGGCATCGATTTTGCCGATGGAACTGATCATTCTCAACACCAGTTGTTCCCCCGGCATCTCCATACTGAACACCGCCACCGGATTACTTTGCATGGCGATATTTTCTGCCAGGTTCATCGAAAAGGTGGTTTTCCCCATCGATGGACGGCCCGCCACAATAATCAAATCACCATTCTGCAAGCCGGACGTCACCTCATCGAATTCCGACAACTTCGTCGCCAGGCCGGTAATGGAACCGTCGGAATTGAAACGCTCGTCAATCGTGCTAACCGCACGGCTCAACAAACTTTCCATGGTTTCATATTCACGCTGTTTGCCAGAACCGTGTTCGGCAATGCCCATCACCCGGGATTCGGCCAAGTCGAGTACTTCGCGAATGTCTTTGCCCTGCGGGAAATAACTCGCTTCGGAAATTTCATTGGAAACCGCAATCAACGAGCGCAAGATGGATTTTTCGCGAACGGTTTCGGCGTAGAACTCAATATTCACCGACCCCGGCGTATTGGACACCAAGTCGATCAAGTACTGCTTATCGCCGACGTCTTCCAACTTTCCGGTGGATTCCAGCATTTCAATGACCGTAACCAGGTCGAACGGTTTATTGCGTTCGCTGAGCTGGGTGATGGCCATGTAAATCAGCTGGTGTTGATGGGTATAGAAATCCTCCGCTTTCAGCACCACCGAAATATCGGAAAACTTTTCATTATCCAACATCAGCCCACCGATAACAGACTGTTCGGATTCAATCGAGTGCGGCGGAGTTTTAAATAGAGCTTCTTGAGTCATGCGGCGGTCAAACTATTCCATCGTTATCGTGTCGGAAGAAGGTTACTATTATACGGGGAATTACCCGGTTTTGGATTCGATTTTCATAATGGATTCGGAGGCGGCGAACAAGGCGGGCTGACAGCGGCTGTCATAAAAAAAGGACAAAAAAAAAGCGAGGATAAACCTCGCTTTCAAGCTGACATCATGTCAGAAAGTTCAGGACAATTTATTATTGCTCTGTTGGTTTCACATCCACAGTGATGGATGCAACGACATCAGAGTGCAACTCAACGTCGAATTCAAATGTACCAACGAAACGGATCGCCCCTTCTGGCATGCGAACGTTTTTACGCTCGACTTCAAAACCGGCATTTGACAAAGCGTCTGCAATGTCCGCCGTACCGATGGAACCGAACAGTTTCCCTTCGTCACCGGCAACGGATTCGATCGTGACAACCACGCCGTTCATTTTTTCATAAACCGCTTGAGCCGCTGCCAATGCTTCGGCCGCTTGTTTTTCCAACTCAGCACGACGCGCTTCAAACTCAGCGATGTTTTCTTTGGTCGCTGGCTTGGCTTTTCCTTGTGGAATCAAGAAATTACGTGCAAAACCTGATTTAACAGTAACCTGATCGCCCAAGGACCCTAGGTTCTGTACTTTTTCAAGTAAAATAACATTCATGGCTAAAACCTCTAAAGTTAAATTCTTTAAGACCTTACTCGGTCTCTGTCCATCGGTTTCGGATATCCACCCAAATGTCTATCAAACCGATGGTTGCTAAAATTAAAACTGCCTGTGGAAACAAAAACAAAAGCACATACAAGCCGCCCAACCACATTGAGCTCATCTGCCGCTTGTTGACGGTGTGATGCGCCACGGCCAAGCCTTGGAACATCAATCCCGCCATCAACACGCCGGACAAATCCTGAATCAAACCGTTTTGGGTAAATAACCCAACCAGCGCCACAAAGACGGCCAGCCCGGCGATTCCTTTCGGCAACCGAATTTCATAAAAATCGGTGCGGAACTGTCCCGGTACGTACAAGGCACTTTGCCACCAACGTCCCAACAGCACGATGGAGAACCACAATACCACCACAAACATGGCGAGCAGCATGGTTGCGACCTTCGTCAGGTCTTCAAACATCGCCTGAGGGAACGGCGTTCCGGTTTGTTCGAAAACCGGTTGCACAAATTCCTTGAACACTTGCTGCCACCAAACCGCGGTATCTCCGACGGCCAGGTGGAAGGCGATAACACCCGCTCCAACAATCAGCATGTTCAGACTCAAACTCAACGCCATGGAACTGGTGTTGCGTAAGACCCAGCTTAACAGCCAAATCGGGAGCATATACTCGATGACGCCGACTACGCCCGGCCAAATCGAACCGGACATAAACAGGGTCAAGCCCAGTGTCACCGCGACAGCAGCGGCTAAAACTTTCAATCCTTCAATTTCACCGATTCTCAGCGTGACCAGTGAAATAATCGCGCCCACCAGAATTCCCAGTGGGGCGATCCAGACAGTCAGTGCGGATAACAACAGTGTTGCAATGAAGGCCTGCATCGGTCCTTTCATTACATAGTTAGCAACACCTAGCATTGTCTGTCCTTTGCTTGCTTCCTAATACAAATACGAATTACTTATGCTGATCTGTATAAGGCAATAGCGCCAAGTAACGAGCGCGCTTGATAGCCGTAGCTAGCTGACGCTGGTATTTAGCACTGGTTCCAGTGATACGACTCGGAACGATTTTACCTGTTTCAGTAATGTAGCTTTTCAAGGTATCCAGATCTTTATAATCGATCTCTTTAACACCCTCTACCGTGAAACGACAGAATTTTTTTCTTCCAAAACCTCTAGCCATGATTACTCTCCTCTACGCTTATCTTCTTTCTGAGAAGCCATAACAGACGGCTCAGTATCAGCTGATTTACGCTTGATGAACATGTTGCGCAAAACCGCATCGTTGTAGTAGAACAAATTATCCAACTCGTCCAATGTTTCCTGGTCACATTCGATGTTCATCAAAACATAGTGTGCTTTGTGGACTTTGTTGATTAGATAAGCCAGTTGACGACGACCCCAGTCTTCAAGACGGTGAACCGCTCCACCTTTCTCTTCGATCAGACCACGGTAACGTTCAATCATTGCAGGAACCTGTTCGCTTTGATCAGGGTGCACTAAAAATACGACTTCATAATGACGCATTTATTGATCTCCTTATGGATTAAAACTAAGCTTCCCAAGCCCGATTCGGACCGGTGAAGCAAGGAAATTCAGAATTTAAACAAACTGAAAGCGCAGTATTATAAACACTTTCCGTATTTTTTCAAACAGAAAAACCGCTATTTATTTGAAAAACAACAAGTATTTTAATAACTATTTAAAAGGTGTGTGAGAACGGAATACAAAAAACCACCAGGCCTGGTGGTTTTGAACGAAAAACGCATCGCGAAAACGCCCGTATTTCCTGAGCGCTTTCACAGAAACTCGGTTACAGTCCCATTTCCTCTTTGATTTGATCAACCCATTGATCAACGCGCTCGGCGGTCATTTCAGGCTGCTGGTCTTCATCAATGGCCAAGCCCACAAAAAACTCGCCATCTTCTGTCACCGCTTTAGACTCATCGAACTCAAAACCGTCCGTAGACCAATACCCTGCCGGGATCGCTCCATTTTCCAAGGCGATGTCGTGCATCATGCCCATCGCGTCCAGGAAGTACTCCGCGTAATCGGCTTGATCCCCCAAACCGAAACAGGCCACCGTTTTGTCGGTAAAATCAATGGCTTTAAAATCTTCCCAAAAATCGTCCCAGCTGCTTTGCAGCTCACCATAATACCAAGTCGGTTGCCCCAGAATGATCTTGTCATATTTGGCGAAATCTTCCGGACTGGCCGTCGCGACATCATAAACATCCACCAGATCGCTTCCGATCTTGTCTTTAATCATATCCGCAACACGCTCGGTGTTTCCTGTATCCGTTCCATAGAATAGGCCGACTTGACTCATGTTTAAACCCTTTTTAAAAGTTATCCATTTCTTGTAAAATGCGTGACTAAGCTTTGATAGTCGCGCCTTACAAGACCGACAATGTGAATTTAAGTATACGAAAAACGGCGTGGGGAAACCACCCGTCCTACAAGTTATTTCGTGCTGCGCATCATAGCATAAAGTTTAACTATCGCATTTCAAAAAAAACTTATTACCAACAATGAAGAAAACTAATTCTGACAACCCGCCCATCGACTGTTTTCAGTGCGAACACTTCTTCGTCACTTGGGATGCGAACCAACCGCGTGGCTGCAGAGCCTTCGGGTTTAAAACCAAACAATTACCGAGTGTCGTCGTTCTCGAATCGTCCGGCCAACCCTGCATGAAATTCAAACCCAAACGTCGCCCACCGCCATCCGACACAAAAGACAACGGCTGGATTGCTTAACTCCGCTTATTGATTGAATGTCTTAACCGGACTTGAGCGCTTCGATAAAATCCCACATAAAGTACGGCCCCGGATCGGTTTTTCGGCCTGGTGCAATATCGCTGTGTCCGCGAATGCGATCTAATGAAAGCGATGGATAGGTTTCCGTCATCGCTTGAATCACCTGTTTCAAGGTGTCATATTGCGATGCGGTGTAAGGCGTTTCATCCGTGCCTTCCAACTCGATACCAATGGAAAAGTCGTTGCACGCCGTACGGTCTCCAAACTGCGACACCCCGGCATGCCAAGCCCGCTTATTGAGCGGCACAAACTGAAACAACTCGCCTGCACGGTTAATAAACAGATGTGATGACACTTTAAGCGATTGAATTTGCTTATAGTATTCATCCTCATCAGGATTTAATGCATTGGTAAACAACTGCTCGACCCCTTTGCCGCCAAAACGACCGGGCGGCAAACTGATGCCATGAATTACGATCAGATGTAAATCGGATTCATCTGGACGATCATCCGCATTCGGGCTTGGAATGTAGTGCGCACCTTGAAAAAGATGGCTATTCGGGTCAAGTGTTAATGGGCTTTTCATATGTCAGATAGTATAATCGAAAAGAATCGGCCATGAGAACTCACATGGATAAGAAACGGACAAGAAGCCTTTATTGAACCTTGATTACTATGCCAGAAATAAACTATTTTAATGATTTGCACACCAACGTTGCCAACGCCCTCGCCGAAGACATCGGCCGTGGCGACTTGAGCGCCAGTTTTCTCCCTGAGCACCAAATGGCGACAGCCACGGTCATTGCAAAAGAAGACGCCCTTGTTTGCGGACGCCCCTGGTTTGACGAAGTCATGCGTCAAGTCGATGAACGCATTGAAATCCACTGGCATTGTGATGAAGGTGAAGCCGTCAAAAACGGCACCTTAGTGTGCGAACTTAAAGGGCCAGCGGCCGCCATCTTATCGGCGGAACGCAGTGCTTTGAATTTTCTGCAAACTTTATCGGCCACGGCCACGATCACCCATCAATACGTCAAACAACTGGAAGGCACTCAAACCCGCTTGTTAGACACACGTAAAACCCTGCCGGGTTTACGATTGGCACAAAAATACGCGGTTCACTGCGGCGGTGGCACCAACCACCGGATCGGCCTTTACGACGCCATTCTCCTGAAAGAGAATCACATTATGGCCGCCGGCGGCATTGATGCGGCGGTTCAACAAGCCCGTCAGCACCACGCCGGCAAAACTGTTGAGGTGGAAACCGAAAACCTCAACGAGGTCAAACAAGCGCTCGAAGCCGGCGCGGACATTATTATGCTGGATAATTTTTCGCTCACGGACATGCATGAAGCGGTTAAAATGGTGAATCATCAGGCAAAGCTGGAAGTCTCCGGCAATGTCGAGCTGCCGCATTTAACGGAACTGGCAACAACGGGCGTTGACTTTATCTCCACTGGCGCAATCACCAAACACATTCGAGCGATTGATTACTCCATGCGCTTTGATTTAGAGAAAGGTTAACCCGAACACTATGTTTGATCACATTCTTTTAAACATCGTTTTCTTGCTCATTATTACCGTCGGGCTGGTATCCATTTCCCGACGATTGCATCTCCCGGCCATCCTAAACTACATTCTGGTCGGGGTGATTGTCGGCCCTTTCGGCTTCGGGCTGATTCAAAGTGAAAAAAGCATCAGCTTTCTCGCCGAATTCGGCATCGTGTTTTTGCTGTTCTCAATCGGTTTGGAGTTCTCGCTCACGCAAATGATGTCCATGCGCCGCATGGTATTCGGCTTCGGCGGTTTACAGGTTCTCATGACAGGCCTGGTCGTTTTCGGCGTCTCTTATCTGCTGGGCTTTGGCATAGAAACCAGCGTTGTGATCGCCAGTGCTTTTGCCTTATCCTCCACCGCCATTGTCATCAAACAGTTAACCGAACAATCGGAAATCCAAACCCGGCATGGCCGCGCCACCGTCGGCATCCTGATTTTCCAGGATATCATGGCGATTCCATTATTGATTTTAATTCCCGCTCTCGGCACGGCCGCCGGTCAATCCTTGCCGACTGAACTGGGCATGGCCTTTTTAAAAGGGGCCATCGTGGTTGTCGTCATGTTGTTTGCCGGGCGCTATATCCTGCGTCCTTTGTTCCATGAAGTCGCCTCATCAAAATCCCAAGAGCTGTTCACCTTAACGGTTCTCACCGTCGTCTTAAGCGCAGCCGCCTTTACCGAAGAAATGGAAATTTCCATGACACTCGGCGCCTTCCTGGCCGGGATGATGCTCGGCGAAACCGAATACCGTCACCAGATCGAAGCCGACATCCGTCCTTTCCAGGACATCTTACTGGGGTTATTTTTCATCACCGTCGGGATGATGATTTCACCGGAGTTGATTCAAACCCACTTTTTAACCATTTTGGCCATTACCCTCAGCATTATGCTGGTCAAAACCGTTGTTATTTTCGGCATTATGCGCCTGTTTCAAAAACCGGACGGCGTCAGCCTGCGCACCGCTGTTTCCCTGTCTCAAGTCGGCGAATTCGGTTTGGTCTTAATCACTCTGGCACTCACTTACGAATTGCTGCCACACCAGCTCGGCCAAATCTTGTTAACATCCGCCGTCTTCAGCATGGTCGCCACGCCTTTCCTCATTAAATACAACGGGCGCATTGCCAACCGCTTCTGCCGTAAAAGTTATCAGAACGACTTCGCCGAAATGGAAAGTGTCATCAAAGAAGACACCAAATTCCTGTCCGACCACGTGGTTTTGCTCGGTTTCGGTCGAGTTGGTCAGATCACTGCAAAATTTCTGGAACAAGCGCACGTGCCGTTTGTCGCTTTGGACATGGACATCAAACGGGTGCATGAAGCCCAACAAAGTGGTGAACCTGTCTATTTCGGCGATTCCGCCAAACACAGTATTATCCACGCCACCAATATCAGTAAGGCCAAGGTCGCGATCATTACGTTCCACGACTATCACGCGGCCATCAAAACGCTGAAAACCCTGCAGGACGTGGCGCCGGAACTGCCGATCCTGGTCCGTTCCATCGACGATACTCACATCAACGAGCTGACCAAGGCGGGTGCCACGGAAGTCATTCCGGATACGTTCGAATCCAGCATCATGCTGGCGTCGCACCTGTTGTTGATGATTGGACACCCGCCAAGCCAGGTGTTGAAACAAACTCGTGCCGCCCGTCGCGGTCGCTACAATCTGCTGAACGGTCTTTACCCGGGTGAATCCGACCATGTGCCGTTTGATCATGCGCAAATGGGGCAAATCATCCAACCGATTACGGTCAACGAATCCGCGTTCGCCGTCGGCAAGCGCCTGGAAGCCTTTCCGGTTGAATCGCTGGATCTTTACATTAAATCGGTCCGACGCGGGTCCGTGCGCGGCGACAACCCGGATATGAAAACCCGAATCCGCGTCAATGATATTTTGATTGTGCAAGGCTTGCCGGAAAACATCGACAAATTCGAGCACTATTTAAATACCGGTAAGACTTAACGAAAGGGTCAGAATCAAGATGACCGAATAATCAACCGAGTGGTTTTAAAACGGCACGGCTGGGCGACTGAATCAATCTTCCAGCCATATTAAAGTCGCCATACGACCGGTTTGGCCGTCGCGACGATAAGAATAGAATAACTCTTCGTCATGGTAACTGCACAGGCCGCTTTGCGTTACGTCCGACACACCCAAACCTCGTAATTCAAATTCCGCCAGGCCTGGTAAATCGGCATACCACTTCCCTTGTGATCCTGCCGTAAAATACGACGCATGATCGGCGTTCCGCTCGACAAACCCGTCATACACATCGGCACCAACTTCAAAATAACGCTGGCTGATGGCCGGACCAATCCAAGCCAATAAATTTTCCGGGGCATCGGGCAATTGCCGAATGGTGTTTGCCACCACCCCGTTCAACAGGCCTCGCCAACCGGCATGAACCGCGGCCGCCACGGTTCCGCTTCGATTGGTAATCAACACCGGCAGACAGTCCGCCGTCATCACGCAACACACCTGCCCCGATTGCTGGGTCCAACTGGCATCGGCCACTGGCGGCTTGGCATACGCTTGACCTTGCCAGTGAATCGTATCCACGGTGTGTTCTTGTGCTAACCAAAGCGGTTCATTCGGCAGTTTTAAAGCCGTTTCCACGGCCTGACGGTTAGCCGCCACTTGATTCGGGTTGTCACCGACATGCCCGGCCAAATTCAACCCATCATAAGGCGGTAGACTGTCTCCACCAAGCCGAGTGGTAACAAAGGCCCGAACCGTCTCAGGCACCGGCCATTCTGGCCGAACGAACTGCAAATCATTCTTGAGGAATATCTGCATCGGTTACCCACTCCACTTCGACACCGTCATCATAATCGTAGTCGTCGTAGCCTAAGTCGTCTTGCATGGCTTTGAAATCATCCATATCGTCACGCAACACATCAATCAGCGCCAACATATCGTCGGGCATCGGCGCTTTCCATTTCATGACTTTTCCGCTAACGGGATGCGTGAGACTGAGTTGCCCAGCATGCAACGCCTGACGTTTAAAGCCGCGCAAGAAATCCGCAAATTCCGGCAACATCTGCTGTGGAATCCGTAAGCGCCCGCCGTAGACCGGGTCGCCCACCAATGGAAAACCGAGATGCGACATATGCACCCGAATTTGGTGTGTTCGACCGGTTTCAAGCTGCACCCGGACATGCGTATGCTCCCGAAACCGCTCCAATACCCGATAATGCGACACAGCCGGTTTACCGCCGCCAGTGGTAATCACCGCCATGCGTTTTCGGTCGGTCGGGTGACGCCCGATTGGCTTATTGATTGTGCCGCCGGAAATCATTTTCCCCACCACGATGGCGTCGTAAACACGTTCCACCGCGTGACGTTGCAATTGTTCGACCAGGTGCGTTTGCGCCGGCACCGTTTTCGCCACCACCATCAAACCGGTGGTTTCTTTATCCAACCGATGCACAATGCCCGCACGCGGCACTTCGCGCAACCGTTCGTCATGAAACAGCAAAGCGTTCAGCAAGGTCCCGTCCGGGTTACCCGCGCCAGGGTGTACCACCAGCCCCGCCGGTTTATTGACCACCAGAATATCGTCGTCTTCATAAACGATGTCCAGCGGAATATCCTGCGCTTGGTAAACGACCTCTTCTTCAATTTCCGCTTGAAGGCACACGCTTTCCCCGCCCAACACTTTCATATTGGGTTTGGTTTGGACTTGACCATCCAATGTGGCCTGCCCCGCTTTAATCCAGTCCTGGATGCGACTGCGTGAATAATCCGAAAACAACTCCGCTAAAACCGCGTCAAGGCGCTGACCCAACTTATCAGACGGAATGCGTGCTTCCAATTGTTGACTGCTCAAAACCGCTCCTAAAAACCCTGTGCCGAATGGATTTTAAACATCCATTACTTAGTCGGCTCTAAATAACGCATTTAATTTATGGCAAAGCCAGTTTTTACTCATCAAGGAAGAATGGTGCAATGCTATCTAGATAACATAAAGCATTCTAACGCAGAGGAGTGAAAACTGGAGAAGCCCCTTCGGGTGAGCGTTTAAGCAGGCATTCTCGTTGTTGTGAATTTCGATAATGGAATAACCATTATCTTCAATCCACGCCTAGAGCCTACCAGCTTAAACGTCTCACATAAATTTAAATGCGTTATTCAGAGTCGACTACTTATACTCAGCTCGGCACATATGGTATGATTAATTTTTTATTCGAAACGCTATTTTACCAAAATATGAAGCACTCGCTGTTATCCCTGATTGTTTTATTGACCCTTGCGCTGCAAGCTTGCTCCCTGGTGGAGAAAGACGAATCCGAATGGACGGTCAAAGATTTCTACGAACACGCCAAAGACGCCTATAACAGCGAACAATGGGAATCCGCTATTGGGTATTATGAAAAGCTCAAAGCCTACTACCCTTACGGCAAATACGCCGAACAATCTTACCTGGAACTGGCCTATTCTTATTATCGCTATGATGAACCGGAATCGGCTCAGCGAGAACTGGAAGAATTCATCCGTCTTTACCCAAAACATTCCGCTTTGCCTTACGCTTATTACTTGCGCGCTTTATCGGCGGACTCCATCAACAAAAGCTGGTTCGACAGCTGGTTAACCGACCCGGCGTCTCGAGACATGGATTCGACACAAGAAGCTTATAATGCTTACTTGGAGTTACTGAGTCGCTTCCCAACGTCTAAATACTCCGCCAAATCGCGGGAGCGACTGATTGTGCTGCGCAACCGCATGGCACGCCATGAATATCAAGTGGCCGAATATTATTTCAAACGTAAAGCCTATTTGGCCTCCGCCAATCGCGCCAAGTTTATTATCGAAACTTACCCACGCTCTGTGGTCAATATTTACGCCTTGCAACTCATGCGCGATGCTTACCAGGAACTGGGCATGAAGCAGAACGCGGATGATGCTCAAGCCGTTATTGACCTCAACCTGGCGCGCATCGAAGCCCAGGAAAAAGCCGACGAAGACTGAGACTGCGAGACTGATTGGATCGGTCGAAAACGGTTAATATAAAAAACAGATGTAAAAAAACCGCCAGGCCTGGCGGTTTTTTTATTTGGCGTCAATGTTATTTAAAACATCGGCTTCACTCGCTGTAACGACTGGTAATCGGATAACGCCGGTCTCGACCGAAAGCACGCGGCGAAATCTTCACTCCCGGCGCCGCCTGACGACGTTTGTATTCGTTACGCGTAATCATGCCGACCACACGCTTAACTTCGCTCTCATCATAACCAAAGGCTTTCACAATCTGGGCCGGGCTCTTATCTTCTTCCACAAACGCCTGAATCACATTATCCAACACCTCATAATCCGGTAATGAATCCTGATCCTTCTGATCCGGCCGCAGTTCAGCCGACGGCGCACGGGTAATGACGCGTTCCGGAATGACTTCGCCATCACGATTGCGGTAAGTCGCCAAGCGATACACCCAGGTTTTCGGCACGTCTTTCAACGGCGAGAAGCCGCCGACCATATCGCCATACAGCGTTGAATAGCCCACGGCCACTTCGGATTTATTACTGGTCGCCAACACCAGTTTATGCGCTTTATTGGAAATCGACATCAGTAACATCCCGCGAATACGCGCCTGCATATTCTCTTCGGTTACATCTTCTTCATAGCCTTGAAAACGATCCGTCAGAGCCGATTCGCACGCCGCATACACCGACTCAATCGGAATGGAATGATATTTCACGCCGAGCGTATTGGCTTCTTTTTCGGCGTCTTCGATGCTGATATCCGCCGTGTAACGGAACGGCATCATCACCGCTTCCACTTTATCGGCACCCAACGCATCCACGGCCACAGCCAAGGTCAAAGCCGAATCAATCCCGCCGGACAAGCCCAAGACCACGCCGCCAAAACCGTTTTTTTCAACGTAATCTTTTACCCCGGTCACCAGGGCTTCATAAATGCGCGCTTCGTCTTGATACAAAGGCTGTTTTTCGCCCGGTAGAATCACCACCGAATCCGCTTGTTTCAACACCTGAACGGGAACCAGCTCCGACTTGAATTCGCCACCTTGCACCTGAACATCGCCTTCGGCGCAAGTGGCAAACGAACCGCCATCAAACACCAGTTCATCTTGGCCGCCGACCTGATTAACATAAATCACCGGCCGCTTCACTTCGCTAACGCGACGGTTCACCACTTGGATGCGATCCTGATGTTTTTCCTGCGAAAACGGAGACGCATTCAAGCTCAACAGAATATCAGCTCCGGCTTTCACGGACTGGCTGGCCGGCGACGGCTTCCAAATGTCTTCACAAATCAGCAAGCCGAAACGCACGCCTTTGTATTCGACCACGCATGGCTGTTCACTGGCGGAAAAATAACGTTTCTCGTCAAACACGCTGTAATTCGGTAGGTTTTGCTTGATGTAACTGGCTTGAATCTCACCATTTTCAATCCAAGCCGCCATATTGAAACGCTCGCCCAGCTCGTCCATCATCGGATACCCTAACACCAGCACCACGTCTTGGACCTGCTCGCAAATGCTCAGCAAGGCTTTCTTGACCTGATCGTATAAGGCGTCGCGGAACAACAAGTCTTCCGGCGGGTAACCGGTCAGGGTCATCTCGGGAAACACCACGATATCGGCCTGTTGCTCGGTTTTGGCCCGTCGTGCCGAATCGATGATCAAATCGACGTTACCGTCGATATCGCCGACCACCGGGTTGATTTGCGCCATGACGACCGTTAATTGTTCTGACATAGTTTAATTCCGTTTGACCTTATCCGACCAGCTTGAACATGGCATCGCCCAGCTCCGCCGGGGAACGCACCACGGTCACGCCCGCCGCTTCCAAAGCTTCAAACTTGGCTTCCGCCGTGCCCTTACCGCCGCTGACAATCGCACCGGCGTGGCCCATGCGCTTACCGGCCGGCGCCGTGACACCGGCAATGTACGCTACGACCGGTTTAGAAACGTTTTCTTGAATGTACTGCGCGGCGTCTTCCTCGGCTTGACCGCCGATTTCGCCGACCAGAATAATGCCCTCGGTTTGCGGGTCCTGCTCAAACAACGTCAAGCAGTCGATGAAATTCATCCCTTGAATCGGGTCGCCGCCGATGCCAACACACGTTGACTGCCCCAAACCGTTTTGTGTGGTTTGGTGAACCGCTTCATAGGTCAAGGTGCCGGAGCGGGAGACGATGCCCACTTTTCCGGGCAAGTGAATGTGCCCCGGCATAATGCCGATTTTACAGCCCTGTTGATTGTCACCCGGCGTAATCAGGCCTGGGCAATTGGGTCCAATCAAATACGCATCGGACTGATCCAGCGCAGCACGCACTTTCAACATATCGTTGACCGGAATGCCTTCGGTAATGCAAGTAATGACTTGAATACCGGCGTCGATGGCTTCAATAATCGAATCCGCGGCAAAGGCCGGTGGTACGTAAATCATTGAGGCCTCAGCGCCGGTCTCGGCGACGGCTTCTTTCACGGTGTTGAACACCGGTAAGCCCAAATGCTCACTGCCACCTTTACCCGGCGTGACGCCGCCGACCATCTGAGTACCATACGCCATCGCCTGTTCGGAGTGGAAAGTACCTTGTTTGCCGGTAAAGCCCTGACAAATCACTTTGGTTTGATGGTTGATCAAAATACTCATGCTTGACCCTCCATTGCGGCATTAAGCGCCGCATCCACCGCTTTTTGCGCCGCATCGGCCAAGCCGTCTGCGGTAATGATGCTCAGGCCGCTGTTGGCCAGTTTTTCTTTTCCTAATGTCACATTGGTTCCTTCTAAACGCACCACGACTGGAATCTGCAAGCCCACTTCTTGCACCGCTTGAATAATGCCGTCGGCAATCAGGTCGCAACGCACAATGCCGCCGAAAATATTCACCAGAATCGATTTCACTTCAGAAGACGACAGAATCAGTTTAAAGGCTTCCGCCACGCGCTCCGGCGTGGCGCCACCGCCCACATCCAGGAAGTTGGCCGGTTCACCGCCGTTGAGTTTGATTAAATCCATGGTCGCCATGGCCAAACCGGCCCCATTGACCATACAGCCAATATTGCCATCCAATGCGATGTAATTCAGTTGATGGTCCGCCGCTTTGGCTTCACGCGCATCTTCCTGAGTCGCATCACGCATTTCCACCAGGCCTGGCTGACGATACAGGGCATTGGAGTCGATGTTCAATTTCGCATCCAAAGCCACCAATTCATTATCCGCGGTCAGCACCAACGGGTTGACCTCCAATAGGGCAACATCCTTATCCAGCGCCATGCGGTAGAAACCTTGCATCATCGCCGTCATTTGCTTGAATGCCGTGCCGGTCAAGCCCAATGCAAACCCGATTTCACGGCATTGATACGGCATCAGGCCGACAGCCCCATCCACATGCACGGACAAGATTTTTTCCGGCGAGGCTTCCGCCACCAGTTCAATGTCCATGCCGCCCGCTTCGGAAATCACAAACGTATGCGTTTTGGTGACACGATCCACCAACAAGCTCAAATAAAATTCCTGGCGAATATCCAACGTTTGTTCAATCAAAAGTGTATTCACCGGCAAGGCTTTTCCGGCGGTTTGAATCGTCGCCAATGACGACCCCAATAGAGACGTCGCCGCTTCTTGTGCTTCTTCAGCGGTTTTCACCAGTTTCACACCGCCGGCTTTACCACGCGCGCCAGCATGAATTTGGGCTTTAACGACCCAACCATCCGAGTCGATTTTCGCCAGCGCATCGGGCAACTGGCTCAAGTCATCTATCATGACGCCGGCCGGCGTCGGGATACCATACTGCTGAAACAGCGATTTTGCTTGATATTCGTGTAAGTTCATGAATTGCCTTTTAACGGATTTGCCGCACCCACCTTGATACGATGTTCGGCGGTAAATTAAATTGCAATTATTTTATGTTTTTTAGACAATAAATGCATTAAAACAACCGCTGAAATCACTGAATTCCTATGAGAGCCCTGCTTTTTTTCGTATTTATCCTAGTCGTTTACCTGGCAATCCGCTTTACGTTAAAACGTGTGCGAGAATTGCGCGCCGCTTCGGCAGAGGCTGAAACCCTTAAAAACCAACCGGAACCGGAAGAAATGGTGGCCTGCGCAACCTGCGGATTACACCTGCCAAAACACGAAGCGATTTGCGAAACGGCCGAAGCCGGCGAACGCTGCTTTTGTTCGGACGCCCACCAAAAACAGGCGCATGAAGAAGATTAACCTGAAACGAAATCAGGACAGAATGTTTTCGATCTTCGCTTCAAACACAACGACCTGACCGGTCAACGGGTGATTAAAATCCACCACCACGTCATCGCCGTTCACTTCATAGATCGTGCCGGGAATTTCATCGCCGGACGGTGTATCAAAACCGATCACATAGCCCTCTTCCAACACCATCGTATCGGGAAACTCATTGCGCGACATGGTTTTGAAGTTCTCCGGGTTCGGCAAACCGAACGCCTGTTCCGGCATTAAGGTGAATTTTCCGGTCGTGCCCACTTCCAGGCCGATCAGCAATTCATCCAAACGATTCAACAGTTGCCCATCGCCGATTTGAAAGGCAAACACTTCCCCTTCTTCGGTCTGATCGACCACCGTGCCATCCAACAAGGAAAGCTGAAAAGAGATTTCAATGTCACTGTTTTCTTGGACGGTTTTGACGGTTTCTTGACTCATAATTGGTTTTCTCGTTTTGATAATCTACGAAGGTATTGAATTAGGATGAACGCTTGGCGGCCGTTGAACGTTTTTGACCAGGCCTGGCCGATTTGGCCTTAGAAGCCGTCTTCGGTTTTGTTTTGGCGCGCGTTTTCGGCTTCGATTTCGCCGCCGTGACCGGCTGCCCCGCCACCACAATTCGGTTTCGCCCGGCTTCCTTCGCTTGATACAAGGCTTCATCGGCGTATTTCATAACCTCGTGCGGTTTTTTATGTTGTGCATCGCGTGCGGCCAAGCCAAAACTGACGGTGACATGCGTTTCCACATCCTGCCCATTCAGCGGCACAGTCAACACCCGCGATTCAATCGCTTTGCGCACTGTTTCCAACGCCGGCATCACCTGATCCGGCGACTTACCTTTGAACACGACGGTAAACTCTTCGCCGCCATAACGATACACCTGTCCGGTGGCGATCATTTCCAGCTCCTGTGCGACGGTTCGCAACACCAAATCCCCGACATCATGGCCGTACGTATCGTTAAAAGACTTGAAGTGGTCGATATCCATCATCGCGATGCTGTATTTTCGCCCCAAACCTAAAAACGACTCCAACAAGGCGCGGCGCCCTTTTAAACCGGTTAACTGATCGGTATAAGCAATATGGTGCGCATCGAAAATCAACGATAATAAAATCATCATCGCGGCAAAGGCACTGGTCCAGGCCAGAGCGCCGTACTGATAAAACGCATTCAAACCGAACGCCATTAGAATCAGAACAAACACCACCGTCTGATCCAAGACCTTGGCATGACTGAGAAGCGCATTACGGAACATCATCAGGAACCAGACTCCCACCATTGTCAACATCGCGACAAACGGCAGACGTACCTGCTCATAACCGCTTGGCGAGGAAATCCAATGCCAGTATTCCAGCGGCAAATTCGCCATCACCCAATAGACAAAATACCCTTGGGCGGCCAACAAAATGAATTGAAAGGAAACATACAGTTTGTCCTGAACGCCTCTTTCCGGAAACAACAACCAGAAGAGTAAGTTCAACGGCAACAGCAGTGCTAAAACCGGGTACAGCGTAATGGCAGACAAGGTCACGTCCGCTTGAGGCACAAAATACTGCATGCCGGCGTTGAACAACACCAGACTGGAGAGAATCAGGATTGGTTGCAGGCGATTCAGGAAAACACTGACAAAAATGCCCAGGCCTGCGATCAGATACGGTAACCAGGGCAGCAGTTTTTGCAGCGCCAAAGGCCAGCTCGGAATGCTCGGCATCTGCCAAATGGCAAACACCGTTAGCCCCAGCAACCAAATGATGTGTTTTAACGCGCCCATTGTTCAGACTCTCAAATCATCGATTAGGTTTTACCGAAGATGGAGAAGTCCGGCTTGGCTCTTTCTTCACAGTGGATACGCCACTCCAAGACATAGTCACAGTTTTGACCGGCGGCACAGCTGAAATCGTTATACCCAAATTCGGCGGATTTACCGGCATTTTTGGTCAGCACCAAATACCCCAACGGGCACAATTCATCCGCTTCGCTTTCAATGGTAAAGCTGTCAAAATCGCGTGGCGGTTCGCTGTAAAAGTTTACGATTTGGTAGGTATTGTCACCCATTTCCTTAGTTTGCACACCGGAACAGCCGGCAAGGAAAGCGACCAGGCCTGACAGTAAAAAGAGTTTGAAAAGGGATTGTTTAAACACGTGAAGGTTTCTCTACTAAACAGTTTTTTGTATTGCGGCCATTCGAAACCGAACGACCGGATGGAATGATTTTATGGTGCCAAATCGACCGGCTCTTCTTTAATGCCGATTTCACTCACCACATAACACATATTGGTGTGCAGCTTTTTGCCATCCACCAAAAAGGAAGTGGCACCACCGATTTTGTCATCCGGGTTCAAGCGAACACTGCCTTTATAGGTTTTCAAAACCTTACCGGTATAACAACTGTAAATCTCAATTTTACGATCCAGCCCCACCCAGTCGGACTGAATATTTTTAGCGGTATTCGAGACTTTTTCACAGGCCGTTACCGCCAATAAAACAGACAATACCAACAACAATTTCAGAAAAGGTTTCATCTTTTTCATCAACCTTTGGCCCTTCAAATGAGACCGTTATTGCACACGAACGTTTTCACCAAACGTCTTTGTTTAAATTGAGGGTTATTTTACACGTTTTAAGGCGTCAAAAAACAAGAAAGCCGACAATTGTCGGCTTTCCAAATGAAATCGAGTTTGACTAAGGCAACATCAGTCCACCGGGATGCCGGCTTCATCTTCTTTCGGCTTCACCGGCATCAAACCTTGCTCTTCGGCTTCCTGCTTAATTTCTTTAACCGAGGTATCTTTACCATCGTCATAAGCTTCTTCACCGTCATCCGCCACTTTGGAGGCATTTTCTTTCGTGCCTTCCCAAGCCTTAGACGCGTCTTCCTTAATATTGTCCCACAATCCCGCTTGCGCACTCATACTGGCACCAAACAGAACCGCTACCCCCAATAATTTCACTAACTGTTTCATAAAACACTCTCCGTTTAAACGTTAAGGATTTGTTATATTTTTTTAATCTATCGCCTGAGCGTTCCATTCCAGCCGGCTATTGCCGCTATTCCGTAAGGTGTATTCAAGTATACGTCAATACCCATAAGGTTGACTAGGTTAAACAAGTGTACTTTAATGAAATCTTAAAACTTCATGAAGTTACAGAGAGCGCGCATTTCGTGCGCTGATATTTGTAACACCCGGAAACATAATTAATTTTTATCACAACAGTAGATAAAATTTTATTTTACCCATATAGATTTTTTCTATACCATTTTTGTCTAACCTTAAACAAAAGGATTAAACCAAGATGAACATTACCATTCTCGGCACAGGATTTGCCGCCCTCACCGCCATCAAGAAAACACGCAAGCTGGCTCCAAACGCACGAATCACGGTGATCGCGCCGTCCAAAGAATTGGTTTATCTTCCAAGTTTAATCTGGATTCCGTCCAATCTTCGCCAAGGCGACGACCTGCGCATCAACCTGACCAACTACTTCAACCGCCAAACTGTGGAATACATTCAGGCCAGCGTCACCGATGTATCCAACAACGGTCGCACCGTTCACACCGACCAAGGCGATTTTGAAAACGACGGTCTGATCATTGCCTCCGGCGGGCGCTTTATTAAAAAGCTACCGGGCATCGAAAACGCCATCACCCCCTGCGAAGGCATTCCGGCGGCCGAGAAAATCAAAGAACGTTTGGATAATATGTCCGGCGGCACCATCGCCATTGGTTTCGGCGGCAACCCGAAAGAACCGTCCGCGATGCGCGGCGGCCCAATGTTCGAATTCCTGTTCGGCATCGACACCTTGCTACGCAAACAAGGCCGCCGAGACCAATTTGAGCTGATTTTCTTCAACCCGGCACCGAAACCCGGTAAACGCTTGGGCGACAAGGTACCGGATGCCGTTATGAAGATGATGGCCAAAAAAGGCATTCAAACCCGCCTCGGCCACAAAATGAAAGCCTTCGAACCCAACAAAGTCATCACCGAAGGCGACGAATTTGAAGCGGATCTGATTTTGTTCATGCCGGGCATGACCGGACCGGCCTGGTCACAAGATTCCGAGATTGCGAAATCCGAAGGCGGTTTGATTAAAGCCAATGAATTCTGTCAGGTAGACGGTCTGGAAAAAACTTATGTTGCTGGGGATTCTGGTAGCTACCCAGGCCCGGACTGGCAGGCCAAACAGGCCCACATGGCCGACTTGCAAGCCGAAGCCGCGGCCCACAACCTGATCGCCGAACTGCAAGGCCAAACGAACTTCAAAACCTTTAAGCATGAACTGTTGTGCATTATCGACACCCTATCCCACGGCGTCTTAATCAAGCGGACCGAAAAAGGCACCTTGATGCTGCCACCGTGTCGATTGATGCACTTGGCGAAACGCTTTTTCGAACACTTGTACCTCAGACAGTACAAGTAATTTTTCAACATTACACATTAGGAACACACCATGGAACAATCGCTTTTTCATGACAAATACCCGGTTTTTTCGAAAACCATTGCCAAGTCCGACACCCAATATCAAAGTGTCGATGCCATTCTGAATTATTTGGAAGACTGTATTAACAGCAATGAAAAAGCGGTATACATCGCCCGTTTCGACCATGCCGCCCACACTAAAAACATCAACGGTGAAGTGGCGCCGGATATTTTGGAAGCCAAGCACATCATCTTTTGCTTTGGAATGAAATTGCCGGTCCCTCAAGCCATGGCGGTTCGCCCTCGCTCCATCGGTGTAACCGACATGGGTGATAATTTCGTGGTCAGTTTCATGGAAGCGCCGAACCCACAAGCGCAAGAGTGGATCACCGAATGGGTGGAAGCCATTTAATCGCTTCCATTTCATCACAATAAAAAAAGGGGCTTTTATTAGCCCCTTTTTTATGTCGAATGCTTTAACTTAGTGGATTTCGTTCAACCCGACTTTTAGCAAACCAATATGGCTGGCATAATTCACCAGCTCCGCTGAGGCGGTCATCCCCAGCTTGGTCATGATATTCTCACGGTGTTTGGAGACGGTACGGTCACTGATTTCCAGCATTTCCGCAATGTCTTTGGTTTTGTAACCTTCAGCCACCAGTTTAATGACCTGCTTTTCACGCACTGACAATTTTTTCGGGCGTTTAGGCTTATCATCCAGCTCACCATCATCGGTTTGTTGTGCGGCCAATTCCGCTCGATATTCGGCCAGGCCTGGCTGAATATCGGAATGCACAAAACCGTCACCGGCAATCACACTCTTAATGCCGCCAATCAACTCTTCTTTCGACACCGACTTTAGGGCAATCCCCTCTACTCCCAAGTCCAACACTTCTTTCCAGACATTCGGCGCTTCTGCCGCTGTCAAGACAATGACTTTGGTGTCATATTTTTTCTTTTTCAGGTGCGTAATGACCGCCATACCGCTTAACTTTGGCATGGACAGGTCAATAATCAAAATATCCGGTTGTTTTTCGTCAATCAAAGCAAGTGCGGATTCACCATCTTGAGCTTCGGCCACCACCTTGACCGTACCGTCGGAATCCAAAATGGATTTGAAACCGGCACGAACCAAATCATGATCTTCTGCCAAGAGAACTTTAGGTTTTGCTTTTGCCATGCGAAAATCCTTCTGTAGTTTTGGGAGTAAAAGTTCGTAGTAAAACTTCTTTATTTGGGTCATTATAGACCGTTTCAAAAAAATTTCATTGAAAAATTACCCCAGTTTCCGTAATTGATTTTCCAAAAAACGCAAACGGGCGTCCACATCCGAGCGATTTTGGTAAGACGGCATTTGCTCCATTTCACGCACGATATCCAACACGGCTGGAATGTTGAATAGCATCAAATTGCCTTTCATGCGGTGCAAAATCTTACGTATGGCCGCCTCATCCCCTTCCAGAAGAGATGTCCGTACTTCATTAATTTCTTTCCCAGTGCTTTCCACTAATTGCGGCACTAGGTGCTGCAAATGTTCAGGAATATCCGCGACCAGGGATTCCGCCTGATCGCTCTCTCTCAACATTTTTAAATTGGCTTTCGTCGCCGGGAGCTCTTTGCAGTGCAGTAAATGAATGATCTTGTCCTGTGAAATCGGTTTTTCCACCCATTCATCAAAAATACTCTGATCGATCTCAATCCCCATCTGCTCAACCTCATTCACCGTATGAGCGGCCGTCAACGCAAATACACCCTGCAAATTCGATTTGGATTCCGCCGGTAGAGCCCGAATTTTCTGACACACTTCCGCACCGTTCATACCGGGCATTTGAATATCCAAAAACACAAAATCGTAAGGATTCTGTTGGAACTTCTCCCAGGCCTGGTTGCCGTCATTTGCTTTATCAACCCGACACCCCAGTTGTTCCAAAAAGGTTTCCAGCACTTTTTGATTGATACTGGAGTCATCGGCAATCAACACATCAAAATCACACTGAAAGCTATCACTCAGCTCAGAGCAAGTGTCACATCCGGCTTCCACATTCGGGTCATTCGTTGGGCAGGACTTAACCTCCATCGGCAAATTCACGGTAAATAAACTGCCGACGCCTTTTGTCGACTCAACAAAAATCCGCCCATTCATTAGCTCAACCAAAGTGTTCACAATGGCCAACCCCAAACCGGAGCCCACATAACGCGGCCCGGCATCCGACTCCAACTGCTTGAAAGGTTTAAAGATGTTTTTCAGATCGGTTTCATCCATTCCCACGCCGGAATCGGACACCTGAATTTCCAGTTCATTATCCAGCTCCCGGATTTCAACGAACACCCCGCCGATTTCGGTAAACTTAATGGCGTTGACAATCAAGTTCACCAGAATCTGAGACACCCGCACCAAATCACCATAAAAACAGTTATTCCGACTGCTAATCGCGAAGGAAACGAAAATGCCTTTTTCCGACGCAATGGACTTGGTTAGATGGCTGACGTATTCCCCCAACTGATCCAGTTCGAAAACCGTCGGCTTCAGCTGAATCGACCCGAACTCGGTTTGCGCAAACGTCAAAATATCATTAATCAGAAAATTCAACTGCTCAATGGTCAACCGCATGGTTTTCAGGTCGTCCGTCGCATCTTCATGCGCCTGTTGTTTCTTTTTGACCACAGAGACTAAACTGTTCATGCCCATCAGCGGCGAGCGCAGTTCATGGCTGAGCATCGCCAAAAATTGCGTTTGGTCATCGTATTGCTGTTGCAACAACTCCGCTTCTTTTTTGGCCATTTCCTCTTTAGCACGAAGCTGTTCGATCATCAGGCGACTGTGCGATTCGATCAACTGCTCTTCCAACGCGTACATTTCCGACACTTCCACACAGGTGGAATAGAGCACACGGCAGTCCCCCGGCCCTTGATGGGCTAAATGGAGCTTATTAATCAACCAAGTGATCTTGTCGTCAACTTTAAAGCCGACGAGAAAGCGCTCATCCACTTCCGGCCGCGTCATAAACTCACGGGATTTATACTCAAGCAGATGCGCACTTTCCGGCATCAAGTAAGAAAGAAAGGTTGCATAGTCTGGAATTTGAGCTCCCACCATTTCTTGCAACGCCGGTGACGCTTTGAATTTCACGCCGTCACCTTCCTGAGTTAAACACCACCAAAGGGTTTTGTTGAGCAGCATTTCGCCCAGAAATTTTTTATCCAAATCCATTCACGACACTTTCTATAATTTTTGATATGAATACGATAGAATAGCAACAAATTTAACCAGATACCAGCAAAGGGGCCCGAGCCCGCTCACGCCCTTAAAAATAGGCCAAAGACGCTTCCTATGACACAACACTACCGCATTGAAAAAGACAGTATGGGAACCTTGGAAGTTCCCGAGTCCGCCCTTTATGGCGCCCAAACCCAAAGAGCCATCGACAACTTCCCGATCAGCCATCAACCGATGCCAGCCAGCTTTATTCAAGCCTTGGCTTACGTTAAGTTTGCCTGTTCGGAAAGCAACCTCGAACTGGGCTTGATTTCGGAAGAAAAAGCCAGCGCCATCCAAACTGCTGCGAAAGAAATCATCCAAGGCCAGCACCTGGAACACTTCCCGATCGATGTTTTCCAGACCGGTTCCGGGACCAGCACCAACATGAACATGAATGAGGTGATTGCTACCCTGGCCAAGCAATTGACCGGCGTCGACATTCACCCGAACGACGACGTCAACATGAGCCAAAGCTCCAACGACGTCATTCCGACCAGTATTCACGTTGCCGCCGCCATTGCCGTCGAAGAGCAATTATTGCCAGGCCTGGAAGCATTGGTTCAAACGCTGGAAGCCAAAGAACAGGAACTGGCCGGTGTCGTCAAAACCGGACGCACCCATTTGATGGATGCCACACCGATTCGATTCGACCAGGAAATTTCCGCCTGGCGCCACCTGATTTTGGACAATATTGAACGTTTGAAGCACACTCAAAGCCGCTTGCACCGTTTACCGCAAGGCGGCACGGCGGTCGGCACCGGCATTAATGCCGACCCGGAATTCAGCCGTTTGGTGAGCGCCAACCTGTCCACCATCACCGCCGTGCATTTCGAACCGATGGAAAATCTGTTCGTCGGCCTCAGCTCGCAAGATACCGCCGTGGAACTCAGCGGACAACTGAACGTGCTGGCCACCAGCCTGATGAAAATCGCCAATGACTTGCGCTGGATGAACTCCGGCCCCTTGGCAGGCCTGGGCGAAATTCAACTGCCGGCCCTGCAACCGGGCAGCTCCATCATGCCCGGCAAAGTCAACCCGGTTATTCCGGAAGCGGTTTGCATGGTCGCGGCGCAAATCATGGGCAACCACACCGCCATTACCATGGGCGGGCAAGCCGGCAATTTCCAATTGAACGTCATGTTGCCGATGATTGCGCGCAACCTGCTGGAAAGCATTGAAATTGCCGCCAATGCCGGTAACGTCCTGGCGGAAAAAGCCATTGCCGGCTTTACCGTCAACCCGCAAAACATTCAAGAAGCCTTGGAAGTCAATCCGATTCTGGTCACCGCTTTGAACCGCGTTGTCGGTTACGAGACCGGGGCCGCCATCGCGAAAAAAGCCTACGAAACAGGCCAACCTGTTTTGGACGTGGCCAAATCCATGACGGAGCTCGACGAAGAGACTCTGCGCAAATACCTAAATCCCGCCCTGCTCACACAAGGCGGCAATCCCAATCCGGATACCTAATCCACTCAACCAACCAGCTCAAGGAGACTAGAATGGCTGTAACCAACCTGAAAATCGAAGACTTTGAATCCACTATCGAAAACAATGACATTGTCATTCTGGACTTCTGGGCGGAATGGTGTGGTCCGTGTAAGCAGTTTTCACCGATTTTCGAAGCCGTATCCGAAAAACACCCTGACATCGTTTTTGCCAAGGTCAACGTGGAAGAACAACAAGAACTGGCTGGGATGTTCCAAGTGCGTTCCATTCCAACGCTGGTGTTCATGCGTGAAAAAATCGTCGTTTTCTCCAACCCGGGCATGATTCCGGAAAGCAACTTGGAAGAAGGCATCCAACAATTGTGCGATTTGGACATGGAAAAAGTCCGTCAGGATTTGGAAAAAGCCCAGCAGGAAAATTCTTAAATTTCCATCCGCGCAATTTGTGCTAAATTAAACGAAATGTTCTGAACAACCCAAACACCTTATAAGACAAGGAGGCCTGTATGGCGGATAAGACATTTCGTTTGGTAACACGCAGTGATTTCGACGGTTTGGTGTGTGCCGTCCTACTCAAAGAACTCGATTTGATTGATGATATTTTGTTCGTCCATCCCAAGGACATGCAAGATGGTAAGATTGAAATCACCGAGAACGACATCACCACCAACCTCCCCTATGTCAAAGGCTGCCATCTAGCGTTTGACCATCACTTAAGCGAAAGCGTCCGCAACGCCCAGACCGACAACCATATCATCGACGCCAGTGCGCCTTCCGCGGCACGCGTGGTGTACGATTATTATGGCGGTAAAAAAGCCTTTCCCCGTGTCTCCGACGACATTATGGAAGCCGTCGATAAAAGCGATGCCGCACAATTCTCTCAAGACGAAATTCTGAACCCGACCGGCTGGCCGCTTTTGAACTATTTGATGGATGCCCGCACCGGGCTGGGACGCTTCCGTGACTTCCGCATTTCCAACTATCAATTAATGATGGAATTGATCGACTACTGTCGCGACCACACCATCGATGACATCCTGAATTTGCCGGACGTTAAAGAACGCGTTGACCTCTACTTTGAGCACGAAGCGCAAGCCAAAGAACAGATCCAGCGTTGTTCAACCGTTCATGACAAATTAGTGGTCTTGGATTTACGCAATGAAGAGATCATCCACCCCACCAACCGTTTTATGATTTACGCCCTCTATCCGCAGTGCAATATTTCCATTCACATACTTTGGGGCTTTCAAAAACAAAATACGGTGTTTGCCATCGGCAAATCGATTTTGGACCGCAGTTCCAAAACCAATGTGGGAGAATTGTGTCTGAAATACAATGGCGGCGGCCACCGGGCAGCCGGCACCTGTCAGGTTGACAGCGACCAGGCCGGTAGCGTATTGAATGAATTGATCAGCGCCATCACTCAGGACGGTTAAACATAAATTTCCAGCGGCGGCGATTCCGATAACCGCCGCACAATATCCGACAGGGTCACTATCCCGCGAATCGACCCGGCGTCGGACATAATAACAATACACCCCAAGTCGTATTCGCTCATCACTTGCGCCACACGTCGAATGTCCATTTCGGCTTTGGTGGTCACCACCTGTTCCGTCATAACATCCATTACCAGACCTTCCCCGCCGATATCCAACTGACCGTTATCGCCCACCACGGCACGCATCAAAATATCATGACTGGAGACCAGACCGACTAATTCGCCGATTTCATCCACCACCGGTAAATGATGCACGTGCGACTCAATCATTTGTTGCCAGGCCTGCGCCAAAGAGCGGTCATCGCGAATGGTCATCACCGGCTGCGTCATAATTTCATAGACCTTGACCACCGCTTTCCGTTCGCTTTTGCTCTGAACGGATTGATACTCTTTTACCGCGGGTTGCGTTTTTTCATGCACTTGGGCCATCGCCTCTTTAAAGTGCATTTGATCCATTTCCGACTGACCGACCGGGTTCACCCGCTTGGTCCGAGCCACCTTCAATTGCGGTGACAACTCACCCGGCTGAATGCGGTTGCGTCCTTCTGGCGTATAGACGATAAACATAACCGGATTTCCTTTTAAAAGACTTCAATACTGTGGTTATCGACCTTGTTTTTAAAAGGATTAAATAAATTTTACCCACCCCGCATTCAAACACTCTGAATGCCTAAACAAGCCGAAACGGATATTTCGATTGTAAAGCAGTTTTCAAGCCGTCACAAATTGACTATACTATTTGCACTTCAAAATTGAAACATTCAAAAGGATTGTCAATCATGTCAGTACTCGTTACAAAACAAGCACCCGACTTCACAGCCGCCGCCGTTTTAGCCGATGGCACCATCGTTGATGACTTCAACTTGAAAAGCCACATTGAAGGCAAATTCGCTGTGGTTTTCTTTTATCCGTTGGACTTCACGTTTGTTTGCCCATCCGAAATTCTGGCATTTGACCACCGTGTGGACAGATTCAAAGAACTGGGTACCGAAGTCATCGGCGTATCCATCGATTCACAATTCACCCATAACGCTTGGCGTAACACCCCGGTGAATGAAGGCGGTCTAGGGCCGGTGAAATTCCCATTAGTGGCCGATGTAGGTGGCTCCATCATGGACGCTTACGGTATCGTTCACCCAGGTAACGTTGCCCTTCGCGGTGCTTTCCTAATCGACAAAGACGGTGTCGTTCGTCACCAAGTGGTCAACGATCTGCCATTGGGCCGTAACGTTGACGAAATGGTTCGTATGGTTGAAGCCCTGCAATTCCACGAAGAGCATGGCGAAGTGTGCCCAGCCGGTTGGAACAAAGGCGACGAAGGGATGAAAGACTCACCAGAAGGTGTCGCGGATTACTTGTCCAAGCACGGTGAAGAACTGTAAACCTTTCCGAAATGGAATATCAAAAGGCTGCTTCGAGCAGCCTTTTTTCTTTCTACCGACTGATATCCAATATTGACCAGGCCTGGGAGATCACTTGAAAACCACGCTGATTGCCTACCAAGAACGCATCCATCAGAAACTGTCCCATTTTTTGAAACAGCCGCGCGCCATTCCGCCCCGTCTCCTCGACGCGATTCAATACGCTACCCTAAATCAGGGCAAACGCATCCGCCCGGCGTTACTTTATGCCATCGGCGAAGCTCTGGATACGCCCATCGACCGATTAGACGCCTGCGCCTGCGCATTGGAACTGATTCACAGCTATTCATTGGTACATGACGATTTACCGGCCATGGACGACGACGATCTGCGGCGCGGCCAACCAACCTGCCACATCCAATACGACGAAGCCACCGCGATTTTAGTGGGGGATGCACAACAATCCCTGGCCTACGAAGCCATCCTGTCCGACAGCCGTCTCAACGCCAACGCGCAGGTGGAAGCTTTGCGCCTTCTGGCACACGCCGCCGGGCCGGAAGGCATGATTGGTGGTCAGATACTGGATATTGAATCCACCGGCCAAAACATTCCGCTAGAGCAACTCCAACGGCTTCACGAAATGAAAACCGGTGCGCTGATTCAGGCCGCCCTCCTGATGGGAGCGGTTTCCTCACCGCGTTATGAAGCCATTCGACCAGGCCTGGCGGATTTAGGTCAAAAAATCGGCTTAGCTTTTCAGGTCCAGGACGACATTTTGGATATCGAAGGCACCACCGAACAACTGGGCAAACCGCAAGGCAGTGACGAAGCGCAAGCCAAATCGACCTACCCACAACTCATGGGGTTAAACGAAGCTAAAGCGTTCCGAGACCACTTGATCCAAGAAGCCCAAAACCGACTGGTGCAACTGCAAATCGACAGCCCGTTTCTGGAAAGCTTGATTCAATACATCGCCCAGCGCGACCACTGAACTCACTGGAAATCCCATGCAAATTTCATTATCTCAAATGGAAATTTGCTATAATTGTCGCCAACTTAGCAACACTGGATTCGGTTTCCGATATGGCACAACAATTTGTACTCAAAACCCTACTGGACTTCGCCGCGGCTCACAGTTTAAAAAACTATCCCGGGGATTGCGCCAAACTGCACGGCCATAACTGGAAAATCGAAGTGCAAGTGCAAGGTTCCAAGCTGAATGAAATTGGCATGCTGGTCGACTTCAAAGAAATCAAAAAGCATGCAAAACAAGTCGTGGCCGAATTGGATCATACGTTTTTGAACGACCACCCTTCTTTCCAAGCGCAAAACCCGACGGCCGAAAACATCGCGGTTTTCTTATACCGTGAAATCGAATCGCGCATCCAATCCGACACGGTCAAAATGCACAGTTTAACGGTCTGGGAAAACGACCGTAATTGCGTCATCTACAGCGAAAACGACTGAGATTCCGTTTTTTGACAACGATCAATTTAGACGCTTTCAATTAAAAATTTTTTACCCTATACTGAATACGAAGAAAACAAAAAACTGGACAGATCAAAATGATTAACAGTAAATTGAAAGGCGATACGCTTTGGGTTTATGTCGGTGATAAATTCACCATTGATTCTTTCGCGGAATTTCAAGCGGCTTACTGCGAGAACGAGTTCAAAGACATCGTCATCGACTTCAGCCAAACCTCTCAAATTGACAGTGGTGGCTTGGGTATGTTGTTGCAACTTCGTACCCATTTAGGTGAAAATGCCAACCGCATTACACTTTCCGGCCTGTCGGATCACATTCTGAAAGTCTTTGAAGTGGTCAACTTCGAAAAACTTTTCAAAATGGCCTAATTCACACCACCATGCCGACGATTCATCCAATAGAGGCTGTTTTATTTACGGCCATTCTGGGGTTAATTGTCGGGAGTTTCCTTTCAATGCTCACCTGGCGCTGGCCACGTATGCTGCATTTGAACGCTTCGGAACAATTCAGACACCTTTCATTCAGCCGATCCGCTTGCCCCAGCTGCCACGCAACCTTACCTTGGTACCGTTTGATCCCCCTGATCAGTTGGATATGGAGTCGTGGCCAATGCCATCATTGCCATACAACCATTTCACGGCGCTACCCAATCATTGAATTCGTCACCGCCTTGCTCTCAGCCGCGCTGGTCTATCACGCCGGAGTCAACTGGCTAGCTCTTTACGGCCTCATTTTCCTCTGGATCCTGCTGGCCATTGCCATTATCGACATCGAACACCAATTGATTCTGGACGCACTCAGCCTGCCCTTGTTATGGCTGGGGCTGATTCTCAATACCCAACATGTGTTTACCACACCGGAACAAGCCATTCTCGGCGCCGCAACCGGGTATTTAATCCTATGGGCCATCTTTCAAACGTTTAAGTGGTTAACGGGTAAGGAAGGTATGGGCTATGGCGACTTCAAGCTGCTGGCAGCACTTGGTGCCTGGTTTGGTGCCCTGGCGATACCGCAGATCATTTTAATTGCCTCAATCAGCAGTTTAATGATCGGACTGGCACTGGTATTACTAAAACGCAGAAGTTTTGACAGCCCTCTCCCATTCGGGCCATTTCTAGCGCTGGGCGGCTGGGTCAGTTTAATGTTTGGGAGCGAGTTGATTCAACAACTCTAAAGACGGGGAAAAAGCGCTCAGGAACCGAGCTCAGACTCCATGGAGTCACAAACCTCGGACATTTTCAGGTCGTTGGATTTGACAAAATTCATCACATAATCAAACATCGCCGGATCTTTGGCCTGCAGCTCGGTATCGATAATCAAGCACTTTTGCCCTTTATACAACTCCGGATGCAGCAATTCCGAAAACACTAAGCGATGTGAGGAACCATACGATGCCATCATCGACGCGATGCGATCGATCCAGTCGCTGGGACGAAATTTACGCCCTTCGTTGGTATAACCTTCAATAATGTATTTACAATGCACTGCGTTTCTCTTCCAAAAATTCCGAATTTAAGACGTTGTGATGTTCGATTTATTAACGGGGGATTCTAGCATAACTCGCTCGAATAGCCACCCTTAACCCCATTAAATTCCGCAGAATTTCATAAAAAATAACTATCAAATCCATTGCCTATGACGCGGACCCATTTTTAGCCAACTTTTTCGTCCAAGAAATGGCATAATATACCGTTTTTACGGTTAATGAATTTGACACCAGAGACAGCACGATGACACAGTATCAAACCGACGATTTACGCATAAAAACGATCACGGAAGTACGCCCACCTCAAGTCTTGCACGAACTGTTTCCGATTTCGGAAAACGCATCCAAGACCGTGTACGATACCCGTCAACAGATTCACAACATTCTGACGGGTGAAGACGATCGTCTTTTGGTCATCATCGGCCCGTGTTCCATCCACGACACCAAAGCGGCGCGTGAATACGCCGAGCGTCTGAAAACGCAGATCGCTCATTATGAAAAAGATTTGTTGATTGTCATGCGTGTCTACTTCGAAAAGCCTCGCACAACCGTCGGTTGGAAAGGCTTAATTAATGATCCCCACTTGAACGAATCCTTTGAAATCAATAAAGGGTTGGAAGAAGCCCGCTCTTTACTTGTCGACATCAATGACATGGGCGTTCCTTGTGCCACCGAGTTTCTGGATTTGATTTCACCGCAATACATTGCCGACCTGGTTTCCTGGGGGGCCATTGGCGCGCGTACCACCGAAAGCCAAGGGCACCGTGAATTGGCGTCTGGCCTTTCCTGCCCGATCGGATTCAAAAACGGTACCGACGGTGGCTTTAAAATCGCCGTTGACGCGATTCGCGCCGCCAATAACCCGCATATTTTCCTATCCTTAACGAAAATGGGACATTCGGCCATCTTCTCCACGAACGGCAATCCGGATTGTCATGTCATCCTGCGCGGTGGGAACGACGGCCCGAACTACGATGAAGACAGCGTCAATCAAGCCGTCTCCGAATTGGAAAAAGCCGGCGTTCAGAAAAAGCTGATGATTGATTGCAGCCACGCTAACAGCAGCAAACAACATGAACGCCAGCTCATCGTCGCCCAGTCGATTCGGGATCAGCTCAGCAAAGGCGCCGACCACATTATGGGCGCCATGGTGGAAAGTCACTTGATTGAAGGTCGTCAAGATGTGATCAGTGGTCAACCGCTGACTTACGGCCAAAGCATTACCGATGCCTGCATCAGCTGGGAATCCAGCCTGAACCTACTGGAAGACCTGGCCACCGGGGTACGCGCTCGCCGCGCCGCAAAATAAGCCCCCTTCCCCCTTCTCCTATTTGCCTTCCTGCACTCAGTAAATGAGCGCAGGCATTGGCGTTTAGATTTCATCCCGCTGTCACATTCCCTTTATATACTGAAATCGTTATTTCCATAACAGGTATTTAAGGAGCCTCAAAGGCGATATGAAGTTTTTCAATTACATTTCCATCAATCTACGACTGTTCATCAACACGCTGCTATCCATCGGATTCATGTCCGCCATCGCCTATATCGGCTGGCAATCACTCTCGGATGTGCAGACCAAAGCCGATGCACTTTCCGCGTTACAGAAAGAACAAACCAGTCGTATCGCCAATTTACAACAGTCCTTGATCCTGACCACACAGTTGTCGAATGAATACATCTTGACGCGCAGCCAGGCCTCCAATCAAAAATTTAACCAAGCCATTGATGAGCTTAAGGTTCAGACCGAGCAAATGCTCAAAGTCCTCACCTCTAAAAAGAACCAAGAAAGCATTCAAACCATTGAAAACGTACTCAGACAATACAAAAAAGTGACGAATTCGAATGTTTTCCTGAAAAATGAAATCAACAACACTTTGGAATATGGCATTACCCCGACGGCCGAAACCCTGGAAAACGTTTTGAAAACATTGGCTGACACACCGGAAATTCAAGATTCAGAAACGCTTTTCCAGGCGGTGAAAAATTTGCAAAAACGCCTGGCCGACTCCCAACTGATGCTTGGCAAACTGATTTCCACCAAAGATACCAGCCTCAACACATTATTTGATCAGCAAGGGCTGGGCGATATCGCCGATACCGATTTAACGGTTTTAAACGACGAACTCGGTTCCAACTTCGCTTGGATGGACACCCTATCCGATCTCAACGACGCACGTGATGGATTTCAAGAATCGTTTGGTGACATTAAAGATTACTTGAACACGGAAACGGAAAACAATAACTCCTTGATAGCCCTGATCAACCAGGCCAACCAGCAAATCAACTTTCTGTCCACGGAGTCCCAACAAACCACCTCCGGCCTGATTCAAGAGCTCAACCAACTGTCCCATGAACAAATCTATCGCTTAGGCGTGCTCAGCTTAGTTGGACTCATCTTAATTCTGCTGTTGAACCTGCTGGTCGTCACCTCCATTACCGGCCCATTGCACCGCATGAAAAAAACCATCGCCCGCATCGCCCAAAGCGGCGAACTGGCACAATGGAAAACTCTCAAAGGCAAAAATGAACTGGTGGACATGAGTAACAGCATTAACGACCTGATCGGTTCTTTCCGTCACATTACCGGTGAACTGCAACAGGTCGGCACCGCGCTTTCTCACGGCCAGTTCAATCGTCACGTCGAAAAAGAATACGCAGGCGACCTGCTCAGTTTGAAAGAAAACTTCAACGATTCCGTCAGCCAGATTTCCCATACCATGACGTCCATCCAAAATATGAGTGAAGCCATCCAGCAAGGCAACTTGACCTTCAGCGAATCGGCCGATCAATATCAGGGCGCGTATCATAAAGTGGTCGAAAGCTTGAACGATGCCATGGCCACGCAGCGTCAAGCCATCGAGTCGGTCAAGGACGTCATGCTCATGATGAACAAAGGCGACTTCTCAAAACGCATCGAACTGGATATGCCGGGCGATTTAGCGCAACTGAAAACCTATTTGAACAACTCCCTAGACAAACTGGATGAGGCCATCACTCAAAAATCCCACACGCTGGACCATTTCCGCCAGGGCAACTTCGCTTTCGAAATCCAAGGCGAGTTTGAAGGCAAATTGAAAGAACTGAAAAACAACATGCAGGACATGGCCGCCAATATCAGCGACATGCTGGCCGATGTGCAAAACGCCTCCTCCGACGCCGTCAACGGTGTGCAAGAAATCAGCCTGGGCAACCAGGACCTGAATCAACGCGTCAACCAACAAGCACAAGCGATTCAAAACACCATGAATCACATGCAACAAATGATCAATCAGGTCAATGAGTCCCTGTCCAATGCATCGACGGTCAACAACCGAAGTTCTCAAGCCAAGGAAAACACCTTATCCGGCGTCAATATCGTCAACAGCATGGTCGAGGCCATCAGTGAAATCGAAGCCGCCAGTGAAGAAATCGCCAGCTTTACCCAGGTCATCGACGACATCGCTTTCCAAACCAACCTACTGGCGTTGAATGCCGCCGTTGAAGCGGCACGTGCCGGCGAGCAAGGCCGAGGCTTTGCCGTAGTGGCGACCGAAGTCCGCAACTTGGCGTCCAAGTCCGGTGAAGCAGCGCACAGCATTCAAGATGTGACCCAAAAAAGTTTGAAGAAGGTCAAACAAGGCATCGAACTCAGCGAACTCACCAAAAAAGCTTTTGAAGAAAACGCTCAGGCCATCGACGAAATTTCATCGATGATGGCGGCCATGCACGATTCGCTAAACCACCAGTCTCACGGCATCGAGCAAGTGAACCACTCATTATTGGAAATCAACGAAATCACCCAGCAAAACGCCTCGCTGGTGGAAGAAGTGACGCATACCTCAACCAGTATCATCGACAGTGTGAAAGGCGTGGAGGAACGTTTATTGAACTTCCAGCTTAAGGCCAGTGATTCGGTCACGAGCTTGCCGCCGGCCAACGAAGTGGATGAAAACGAAGCTTTTGCCGAAGAAGCCGCTACAGATGAAGACAGCCTTCAAGATGAAGGCACTAAAGACGAAACGTTGCTGGCGGATAAGACCGCTTAAGCATCAACAGTCTAAAAGAATCAAACCGGGTTAAAAATGCTGAAAGCCCAAGTGTTCCAAGGTTTGGACGCCTTTCGGCGCATTTTTCAACACCACGCCGGTTCCAGCGGTGATGCGACCGATTTCCGTGATCGGCAGGTTTAGAGGCTGGATTCGTTCTTTCAACAAAGCTTCTTTTTCCGCTGGCACCGTAAAGCACAGTTCATAATCGTCCCCGCCCGTCAGCGGTAATGCCCAGGCCTGGGCATTTTGCGCCAAATAACCTTGCATGATTTGCGAATACGGAACTGTTGCCACATCCAGTTCACACCCACACTGCGACGCCTCCAATAGATGCGCAATGTCGGCCAATAACCCATCGGAAACATCAATGGCGCTGCTGGCCAGATCGGCCAATAAAGCGCCCAGCGCCACTCGCGGCTCAGGTCGGTTCAATTTTTGCAAAGCTCCGGCATAGGCTTCAGCATCCAGAGCTTCGTTGACGACCATCAAGCCCAAGGCGCCATCGCCGATATAGCCAGAAACGTAAAGACCGTCTCCCGGGCGCGCGCCGGAACGTAAAAGCGCCTGACCTTCCGGAACCCAACCGTGCGCCGTCACCGTCACCGTTAGGCGATCCGACCGAGTGGTGTCGCCACCGATTAATGGAACCTGATGGTGTTCCGCCAAATCGCGCAGTCCGCTTGAAAAGGCTTTTAGCCAGGCCTGGTGATTTTTCGATTCCGGCAAACTCAACGCCAAAGAAAAAAAAGCTGGCTTTGCCGCCATCGCCGCTAGGTCACTGAGGTTAACGGCCAGGGCTTTCCAGCCAATGTCTTCCGGTGCCGTCTCCAGAGGGAAATGCACCCCTTCTACCATGGTATCGGTCACCACCACCAGTTGCTGCCTGGGCGGGCAGGACAAAACCGCTCCGTCATCGCCAATGCCAACATCCTGCGTCGCAACTTGTGACAAGGGCTGGAAAAAGGTACGAATCAAATCAAATTCATGGGCCATGCATATTCTCTTTTTAGCGTCAACCAAACAAAAAAGCCAGAGCAAGCTCTGGCTTTTTACGTTACCGTCAAAACGATGTTTCAGTCCATCTGTGTTTTTTCCAGACTGCGTAACTCTAAAGCCACTTTATCCAACACACCATTAATGTACTTGTGGCTGTCCTCCGCGCCAAAGCGCTTGGCCAATTCCACCGACTCGTTAATGACAACTCGATAAGGAATTTCCGGCTTCGACTGCAGCTCATAAACGCCCATTCTCAGAATGTTCTTTTCCACCGGGTCGATCATCGCCACGGCACGATCCAGAAACGGCGCGAAAATCGCATCCAATTCTGTCACCTGCCCGGAAACGCTGTTCAGCAGATCACGAAACAAAGGCGCATCCACATCCGTTAACAAACCGTCTTCTGAAAACTGTTTGATAATATCAAACGGTTCATCGTGATTCATTTGCCACTGATACAGAGCTTGTAACGCCACACGGCGCGACTGGGTACGCGGACTGACCGGTCCCTCTTCTTCCACCACCTCGACACCGTCGCCGGGTTTAAAATCCGATCGATTCATAACGTCGCAACCACTTAAAGCTGTTTCAGTACATTAGCGGTTTCAATCGCCGCCAAAGTACACTCTTCGCCTTTGTTACCGGCTTTGGTACCAGCACGTTCAATGGCTTGTTCAATGGTATCCACCGTCAAAACACCGAACGAAACCGGGGTGCCGCTTTTCAACGCCACCTGACCGATGCCTTTCACACACTCACCGGCTACGTAATCGAAATGCGGCGTACCACCGCGAATCACCGCGCCCAAAGCCACGATGGCGTCGTATTTTCCGGAGTCAGCCATTTTTTGTGCCACAATCGGAATTTCAAACGCACCCGGCACAAACACCTGTTCGATATTGTCTTCCGACCCACCATGACGCACGATGGTATCGACAGCCCCTTTTACCAAACTGTCGACAATAAAACTGTTAAAACGCCCGACCAGCAGACCGATTTTCAATCCTTCCGCCGTCAAATTTCCTTCGATGATTTTCATTCTTATACCCTACTTTTCAAATCTTTAAGACGCTTGATCGTCTCAATCTTTCATTTTCTCAATATTTTCGACGATTTCCAAGCCAAAGCCGCCCAACGCACTCATGCGCCAAGCCGAGCCGATGACCTTCAATTGTTTCAAGCCGAGTTCCGACAGAATTTGCGCCCCCAAACCATAGGTTTTGGCATCGTCTTCCGACTGAGTTTCCGGCTGACTGATACCGCGATCTTTCATCTGGAACTGCTGAATTTTATCCAACAACTCTGCGCCTTCTTCATGCTTACGCAAAATGACAATCACCCCCGAACCTTCCTGGGCGATTTGTTTCATGGCAAGCCGCAACGACCAGCCGCATTCGCTTCGTTTGGAGTCAAACAAGTCGCACAAAGTATCCAGCATATGCACGCGCACTGCAGTTGGCTGACTGCCGTCCAATTGCCCGTAAACCAACGCCATATGCGCACGATGCTCTAAAATGTCCTCATAACCAATCAAACGGAAGTCACCGTATTCGGTCGGCATCTGGCACTCTGAAACCCGTTCGATGGTCTTTTCATTCTTCAAACGGTATTGAATCAAGTCCGCCACCGTGCCCAATTTAATGCCATGCTCTTGGGCAAACACTTCCAGATCATCGCGACGCGCCATGGTGCCGTCTTCATTCATGATTTCCACAATAACCGACGCCGGTTCCATACCGGCCAGGCGGGCCAAATCACAACCGGCCTCAGTATGTCCAGCACGTTCCAACACGCCTCCTGGTTTCGCCATAATCGGGAAAACGTGCCCCGGCGTAACGATATCGGCCGGTGTGGCATCGGACTTGATGGCCGCTTGAATCGTCGCGGCACGATCCGCGGCGGAAATCCCGGTAGTCACGCCTTCGGCGGCTTCAATGGAAACCGTAAAACTGGTGCCGTGCGCGTCCTGATTGGTACGAGACATCAACGGCAAATGCAGCTGCTGACAACGTTCCTTGGTCAGGGTCAGGCAAATCAAGCCGCGACCGTAACGCGCCATGAAGTTAATGTGCTCCGCGGTAATCGCATTGGCGGCAATCATCACATCGCCTTCGTTTTCGCGGTCTTCGTCATCCATCAGGATGACCATCTTACCTTGTCGATAATCTTCAATGATTTCTTCAATCGTGTTTAACTGCATGTCTCTTTCCAGAAATTCGTTAGATAAAACCGCGGTCGGCCAACAGCGTTTCGGTCACGCCACCGGGTGCGGTTTGTTCATCGTCTTGCGGCGCGGTCAGCATCCGTTCCAAATAGCGCGCCAGCAAATCAACTTCCAGGTTGACTTCGGTGCCAACCTGAAAATCCTTAATTGTGGTTTCCTGCCGTGTATGCGGCACAATATTAACATCAAACGTGTTACCGTCCACCTGATTCACGGTCAAACTGATACCGTTAATGCAGATGGACCCTTTCGCGGCAATGTACTTGCTCAACGCCACCGGCGATTCAATCTGATAACGCCAGGAGCGTGCCTCCTGGCGAATCGAAGCCACTTTGCCGATGCCGTCTACATGACCACTGACCAAATGACCACCCAATCGATCCTGCAGACGCAGCGCTTTTTCAAGATTCACCTGCGAACCCACCTTCAAATGTCCCAACGTCGAGACCTTAAGGGTTTCCGCCGACACGTCGGCGACGTAAAAATCCTGCCCGAGCTCAACCGCCGTCAAGCACACACCATTGCAAGCGATACTGTCACCGATTTTAACGTCGCTCATGTCGAGCTTTCCAGTGGCGATGGTCATTTTCGCATCCCCATTGACCGGCTGAATTTTTCGAATGGTGCCTTCTGCTTCGATAATGCCTGTAAACATGTCCGCTCCTAAAAAGATGTCACCAGAGTGGTTGCGTCGGAAACCGGCTTCAAAACCAAGTGTAAATCGTCCCCGACGGTTTGAACCGACTGATATTGAAACGGCATTTTATCACTCATTGCGACCAGGCCTGGCAAAAAGAACATCGGTTTAGCCTCATGCCCCATCAGGCAAGGCGCCATAAACACATGCAACTCGTTCACGTAACCGGACTGCAAAAAAGCACCCGCCACGATCGCACCGGCCTCCACCAACACGTCAAAGACCTGCTCTTCCTGATAAAGGTACTCCAGCACCGACAGAATGTCCAACTTATCGCCATCGGCTTCCACCGCAACAATTTCCGCGCCGGCATTTGCCAACAACTCGACCAATTCCGGCTGATCCTCGGCGGTTTCTCGCGACGTCATCAAAATGGTTCGTCCGGGCTGAGACAGCATTTTTGCGTCGGCCGGCATACTCAGGTGCGCATCCAGCACCACGCGAACCGGGTGACTTTCCGCTTCCGACAAGTTCATTGTTTGCAATTCGGCTTCCGGCAAACGCACAGTCATACTTGGATCGTCGGCCAATATCGTACCGATACCGGTGACCAAGGCACCACTTTTCGCACGCATTCGATGCACTTCATGCCGCGCAGCGGCGCCGGTAATCCACTGACTTTCGCCATTGGCCATCGCCGTATGACCATCGAGGCTATTGGCCATTTTCAAACGCACATAAGGCAACTTACAACGCATGGCATGGGCAAACCCAGCGTTCAAAGCTTCCGCTTCCGCTTCTAACAAACCGCTTTGTACGTCAATACCCGCCGCGCCTAATCTGGCCAGACCTTGTCCAGCGACCAATGGGTTTGGGTCTTCCATTGCCACCACCACGCGCCCGACCTTGGCCTCAACCAAAGCGTCGGCACACGGCGGTGTTTTGCCATGGTGCGAACAGGGCTCCAGCGTGACGTAAACCGTCGCGCCTTCCACCGATTCTTGAGCCGCCGCCAACGCCACTCTTTCCGCATGCGGTTCACCGGCCCGTTGATGCCAGCCTTCGGCGATAATACGATTGTCTTTCGTAATGACACACCCGACCGCCGGATTCGGCTTAGTCGAAAACTCGCCTTGACGGGCAAGCGACATCGCCCGGGTCATCATCTGGATATCGAAATCGGAAAAGGTATTGGAGGGAGAATCCATCATTACTGAGAGGTGGTGGCTTTCACCAGTTTTTCAATTTCTTCACGGAAGGCATTAACGTCTTGGAAGGAACGGTAAACGGAAGCAAAGCGGACATACGCCACTTGGTCTAACTCCCGAAGCGCGTCCATCAACAATTCCCCGATTTGTGAGGAAGGAATTTCCTTCACCCCTTCGGCGGTCAATTGCTTATGAATACGGTTGACGACCTGATCGATGACTTCACTTTCCACCGGCCGTTTTTCCAACGCTTTAATCAAACCACGACGGATTTTATCGTCATCGAACTTCTCACGATTACCGTCGGATTTAATGACCCTTGGCAGAGTCAGTTCAGCGGTTTCATAGGTTGTAAAACGCTCACCGCAACGCATGCATTCACGCCGACGACGCACCTGGCTCCCTTCCGTTGCCAATCGGGAGTCGATTACTTTCGTATCCGGCGCATTACAAAAAGGACAATGCATAACTCGCGGTCACCGTTCTTTGTTATCTGAAAAGCTTATTTGTAAACCGGTCTCGCCGAACACAAGGCTTTGACTTTCTCACGAACGTCAGCAATGATCTGCTCGTCCCAAGACTCGCTTTCTTGCTTACAGGAATCAATGACATCACACATCCAGTTCGCCAAATTCACCGAATCTTCTTCGGTGAAGCCACGCGTTGTTGACGCCGCCGTTCCCACTCGAATCCCGCTGGTCACAAATGGCGACATAGGGTCGTTCGGAACCGAGTTTTTGTTGATGGTAATGTGCGCTTCACCCAACGCCGCGTCGACCAATTTGCCGGTCAAGCCTTGCTCAATGAAGCTAACCAGGAACAGGTGGTTTTCGGTACCTTTTGAAACCACGTCATAACCACGATCCATAAAGACTTTTGCCATGGCTTGAGCGTTGGTTTTGACACGCTTGGCGTAGTCTTTGAATTCCGGCTCCATCGCTTCCTTGAAGGCCACCGCTTTCGCCGCGATGACGTGCATTAAAGGCCCACCTTGCGCACCCGGGAAAATGGCCGAGTTCAGTTTTTTCTCGATTTCCGGATTCGCCTTAGCCAAGATCAAACCACTTCTCGGTCCACGCAAAGTCTTGTGCGTGGTGGTGGTGGTGACGTCGGCGATCTGCACCGGGTTCGGGTATTCACCCGCCGCAACCAAACCGGCCACGTGCGCCATATCCACCATCAAATACGCACCAACGGCGTCGGCGATGTCACGGAAACGTTGCCAATCAACCACTTGGGAATACGCAGAGAAACCGGCGATAATCATCTTCGGCTTATGTTCCTTAGCCAAACGCTCGACTTCTTCGTAATCGATGACACCGGTTTCCGGGTCCAAGCCATACTGAACGGCATTGTACATTTTGCCGGAAAAGCTGACGTGCGAGCCGTGCGTCAAGTGCCCACCGTGCGCCAAGCTCATGCCCAGCACGGTATCGCCCGGTTCCAACAGCGCCATGTAAACCGGTGCATTGGCTTGCGAACCGGAGTGCGGTTGCACGTTGGCGTAATCGGCGCCGAACAGTTCTTTGGCACGATCAATCGCCAATTGCTCGACGATGTCGACGTATTCACAACCGCCGTAATAACGTTTGTGTGGGTAGCCTTCAGCATATTTGTTCGTCAACACAGAGCCCTGCGCTTCCATTACACGTGGACTGGTGTAATTCTCGGAAGCGATCAATTCGATATGATCTTCCTGGCGTTGCGCTTCTGCATTCATCGCATCCGCAAGTGCATCATCATAACCGGCAATGGTCATATTCTTATCAAACATGCTAAAGGTCTCCAAACAGAAAATAAGTACTACTGAATTCAAAAGAGAAATTTTACCAAATTATTCAGGGGTTAGACGACAAAACCGGCACTTTAACTTGAATTATTTTCACAAGCGGATGATCAAGTTTGTAAAATAGGCATTTTTATGGATTTTTCAAAAATCTCGCTTGAAAACATCCTAAAATCTTAGCTGTTAAGCTAAACACCTTCGAACCAAAACAACCTGAGGTAATATCGTGGCACAATTTGTTTACACCATGAATCGCGTTGGAAAAATCGTTCCGCCAAACAAACACATCCTGAAAGACATCTCCCTATCCTTTTTCCCGGGAGCCAAAATCGGTGTATTGGGTTTGAACGGTGCCGGTAAATCCACACTGCTGAAAATCATGGCGGGCATCGACACGGATATTGTCGGCGAAGCGCGTCCGCAGCCGGGCATCAAAATCGGTTATTTGCCTCAGGAACCGCAACTCGACCCGGAACTCGACGTTCGCGGCAACGTGGAACAAGCCGTCAAGGAAGTCAAAGACGCTCTGGCAGAATTGGATGCCATCTACGCCGCCTACGCCGAACCGGATGCCGACTTCGATGCCCTGGCCAAGAAACAGGCCGAAATCGAAGACCTGATTCAAGCCAAAGACGGGCACAATCTGGACCGCACGCTGGAAATCGCAGCCGATGCACTTCGCCTACCGCCTTGGGAAGCCGACGTCACCAAACTCTCCGGTGGGGAACGCCGTCGTGTGGCACTGTGCAAGCTATTACTGGAAAGACCGGACATGCTGTTGCTGGATGAACCGACCAACCACTTGGACGCGGAATCCATTGCTTGGTTGGAGCGCTTCCTGTTGGAATTCAGCGGCACCGTGGTCGCCATCACGCACGACCGTTACTTCCTGGACAACGCCGCCGAATGGATTCTGGAACTGGACCGTGGTGAAGGCATCCCTTACCACGGCAACTACTCTTCCTGGCTGGAACAAAAAGAAAAGCGTTTGGAAATGGAAGCCAAGCAAGAAGCCGCCCGCATGAAAACCATCCAACACGAGTTGGAATGGGTCCGCTCCAATGCCAAGGGCCGCCATGCCAAATCCAAGGCCCGTTTGGCGCGATTTGATGAATTAAGCAGCCAAGAAAGCCAAAAACGCAACGAAACCAAGGAAATCTTCATTCCGGTTTCCGAGCGACTGGGCGAAAAAGTCATCGAAGTGAACAATATCTCTAAAAGCTTTGGGGATCGCTTATTAATTGAAGACCTGAATTTCAAGTTACCGCAAGGCGGCATTGTCGGCATCATCGGGCCAAACGGCGCCGGTAAATCCACGCTCTTCAAAATGCTCACCGGGCAAGAACAACCTGACTCCGGCAGCATCGAATACGGTGAAACTGTCAAACTCTCTTATGTTGATCAATCCCGTGATGCCTTGGATGACAGCAAAACCGTCTACGAAGAAATTTCCGAAGGCGATGACGCCTTCATGGTCGGTAATATCGAAATCAATGCCCGCGCCTACTGTGGTCGCTTTAATTTCAAAGGCACCGACCAACAAAAACGCATTGGCGAATTGTCCGGTGGTGAACGCAACCGAGTTCACCTGGCGAAAACGCTTCGCAGCGGCGGCAACCTATTGCTGCTCGATGAACCCACCAACGACCTGGATGTCGAAACATTGCGCGCCCTGGAAGAAGCCCTGCTGGACTTTGCCGGCTGTGCGGTGGTCATCTCCCACGACCGCTGGTTCCTGGACCGAATCGCCACACACATGCTCGCTTTTGAAGGCGACTCTCATGTAGAATGGTTCGAGGGCAATTTCTCGGATTATGAGGAAGACCTCAAGCGTCGCAAAGGCGCCGACGCGGCCCAGCCACACCGAATCAAATACAAACCTGTTATTAAAAATTAATTTCCGCCCATTCAGACCCAATACAGAGGAAACACAGTATGGCCGAACAGTTTGAAAAAATGCACTCGCACATTGAAGCCATCGCGAATGCGATGCCGGACCCGATCTTCGTGATGGGTCAGGACGGCACCTATTTGGACGTTATCGGCGGGCAAGAGCGTACGCTGTATGCGGATGGCCACAGTTTGATCGGCAAAAAATACGCCGACGTTTTGCCTGAAAAAATGGCCGAACGCTTTTTGAAAGTTGTCAACAAAGCGATTCGCGCCAACCACCTTCAGGAAATCGAATACCAACTCGCCGACACCGAAGTGCAAGGCATCGAACCCTTAAGCACCACGGAAGGCCAATGGTATGAAGCGCGTGTTTACCCTTTGGAAGAGAATACCTACGACCAACCGGCGGTTATTTGGCTGGCCATTAACATCACCCACCGTAAACATATGGAAGAACAGATTGAACGTCTGTCTTCCAATGACCCGTTGACGGATCTCTATAACCGGGATTACTTCTTAGGCATCGTCGACGAAGAGTTGAATAAAGCGCGCTTGAACAAACGGCCGCTATCACTGTCCAAAATCAACCTCGACTGCTTTAAGCGCATCACCGATGCCTTTGGGCATGAAATGGGCGACAAGGCCATCCTGACAGCCGCTCATGCCATTCGGAACGTGGTCGGCGAACTGGGTTACATTGGCCGCTTAAGCTGCGATCAGTTTATGATAGTGTTACCGGAAGTGAAGGCGGTGGATGCTTTCCGCATCACTAAATTGGCCCAGGAAACCATTTCCGCTCAAACCATCCCGTTGGATGAAAATGAGACCACGTGTTTGACCAGTCATGCCGGCGTCACGGAATTGCGAGAACCAACTGAAAACAGCCAAGTACTTTTCAAACGCGTCAATAAAGCCATCAAATCATTGGAAGGCACGCGCGAAAAAACCAAAATTTTGTAAAACCGGTCTTTTCAGCAGACATAAAAAAACCGCCAGGCCTGGCGGTTTTTTATATTCCTTTGAAACCGAATTTTACTCTTCGTTTTTCAAAGTCCCGTAAATCACTAAGCTATGAGCGGAAAGATTGTAGCCTTTCTCCTTGGCAATTTCCTGAATACGCTCTTCAATGACCGGGTCAACAAACTCTTTGACCTTACCGGTTTTTAAACACACCAAGTGATCGTGGTTGTCACCGGTATCCAATTCGAATACGGAGATATTATTCTCAAAATTCAAACGTCGCACAATACCGGCTTGCTCAAACTGAGTCAAAACACGGTAAACAGTCGCCAAGCCAACTTCCTCGCCTTGGTCAATCAGCATTTTATAAACGTCTTCCGCTGTCAGGTGATGTTCATCTCCTTCCTGCTCAAGAATTTCCAACACTTTTAAGCGAGGCAAGGTCACTTTAAGACCAACTTTTTTTAAATCTGCGCTGCTCATCGAACTTAAGATTCCTTATTAAAACTTCAGTAGTGTGTATAATAAACCAAAAATTGATCTAAGTTAAAACTAATCTATGAATAAAGGCATTAAAAAAATATTCATCATTGCGCTCAGCGGCGCCTTGATCACGCTATCCGGATGTTCGTTTTTCACGCCTTACAAGGCGACGGTCACCCAGGGAACCGTCATTAACCAGGACGCCTTGGATACGCTGCAACCCGGCTTAGTGATGGGGCAAGTCAAAGACATTCTAGGGCCGCCGATGGGCCAAGACCCTTACAATCCGTTACACTGGGAATACGTTTTCTACACCACCGACCCGACGTTTCACCCGGACGCGGTACGCCACATGTATGTCAATTTTGACCGCGAAGGCTACTTAACGGATTGGAAAATCCTGCAACGCGAACCCCACCCAGGCGATTAAGCGTTAAGAGTCTTTTTGCCGCTCTGCCGCCACCTGCTTACGACGCCGGTCGCGCGGGTCGGCCTTCAACGGGCGGTACACCTCAATACGATCCCCCTCTCGCAACACCTGATCCAGCTTAACGACTTGTGACCAAACCCCGACTTTACTGATATCCAGGCCTGGGAATTTCTTCAATAACATGGACGTTTTCAAAGCCGTTTCAACCGTCGTGCCCTCGGGGACTTCCTCTTCGAATAGAAACTGCTCCTCTTCCAGCGCATACGCCACTTCTATCTTCATCCGTACACCTGCTTGGCTCGTTCACAGAAGGACTGTACTAATGTCGACGCAATTTGCTCGAAAATGGCACCAATAGCGGCATTCAAAAGACTGTTGCTGATTTCAAACTCGATGTCCAAGCTGATTTTACAAGCGTCCTCATCCAATGCCTTGAAAAGCCAGGTTCCCGTCAGGGCTTTAAAAGGCCCATCCACTAAGGTCATGTCAATGCGTTCCGGTTCGGTGAGCGTATTTCGAGTGGTGAACGCCTGTTTGATACCAGCCTTGGAGATCAACACACTGGCGACCATTTCATTTTCGGAAGATTCTTTGATTTCCGCCCCACCACACCAGGGCAAAAATTCGGGGTAAGCTTCGACATCATTCACCAAATCGAACACCGCTTGTGACGAATAAGGCAACAATGCCGAGCGTGAGATTTTTTTCATATTTTCCCGGTAAATTCGCTATAATCCGCCTATTATGGCAAAGAAAAAAAAGCAAAACAATCCAAACACCATCGCACAGAATAAAAAGGCGCGCTTCGACTATTTCATTGAAGACACCTTTGAAGCGGGGTTGGCTCTGGAAGGCTGGGAAGTCAAAAGCTTGCGCCAAGGAAAGATTCAACTCAACGAAAGCTACATCCTGTTAAAAAACAATGAAGCTTGGTTATTCGGTGCCTTGATTACGCCTTTGATTACCGCCTCTTCCCACACAGCGCATGATCCGCTGCGTTTACGCAAACTGCTCATGCACCGTCGCGAAATCGATCGTTTGATGGGCTTGGTGGATCAAAAAGGCTACACCATCGTTCCTCTAGACATGCACTGGCGCCAAGGCAAGGTCAAACTCAATATTGGCTTGGCGAAAGGTAAAAAACAGCATGACAAACGTGCGACCGAAAAAGAACGCGATTGGAACCGTGATAAACAGCGTATTATGAAATATCACGGCTAATTTCCACCTCAGGCCTTGAAAAATTTAACAAGGCCCCCATATAACTCGTATAATAAGCAACCTGATTAAATTTTGCGGAAAACCACCAGACCTGGTGACTTTTCAGATTTCCGACAAACCAACACACCATTTGGGGATGCACTGGTTTCGACGGGGAGTACAAAGTTTAGGATGCATGCCGTGCCTGAATGATGCACGTTAATCTTTATTTCAATTTGTTATAGTTGCAAACGACGATAACTACGCTCTAGCGGCTTAATCCCGCTAGCGCAGACTGGGGCCGTTGTTCGTGGCGCCCAGTTCTGTGTCGACTTACACGGAATCGTCAGCTTTATGTGTTTGGATGAAGTCTGATTAAACTTTACAAACTCGCCGAATATGATCCCTGTTGATCGGGCAGTATTCTGGTTAAAATAGTAGATCAAATAAGCATGTAGAGTTTTAAATGGAGGCTTCTCGGACGGCGGTTCGACTCCGCCCATCTCCACCAATTAAAGAGAAACTGTTTGATTTAACTGTCATTCGTTATTCGAACTATCACATTGTGAGATACATAGTTAGTGGTCCATAAAAAGATCTAGTATGGTGCGCTCACAATCTTCTTTTTTATCCAAATCCAGACACGGTATTTATTACTTTCGACTTCGCATAGGCAATAGTGAAATCAAATGATCGCTAAAGACGCGCGATAATAGTCGCAGACTGATTCAGTCGAACCCAAACACGCATATAGGCCATGTTTCTAAATACTCTGCAAGTCGTTTCATTATTCTACTTCCGAAAAATTCACTACAATCACTCCTTAATCCTATTTTTTTATTACCCACACGGTCATAGAAATGATTCTCTCCTGCTAGAAAATAAGAAGTCTTAGGCATAAGTGAACTTCTATTTATGGGTTGCGCCCTGCCCTCTGCGCAATGCAAATTTGAAAGTGGTATAACCTTATACTTTCAGCGTAGGAGCCACCCATTAAATCTATTGATAAAAGTGACTAACCATGCCCAACCTGGCTATATACTCACCTTCCCACAGGTCTTAGTCCACGCCTATTGGTTAGCAAGCTAACATCTTTTGAATTTTCACTACGGCAAAGTCTCTCCAAAACCCGCTGTTGCGTTTCTGGTGTCCAGAAAATTTTTAAGTGCTCACGTGCTCGAGTTATAGCTGTATAAAAGATGCTGTGAGAAATATCATCTTTGTTGGCATCAGTTATCACTATCTTCACTGAATCAAACTCAAGCCCTTGTGCTTTATGAATGGACACCGCATATGCCACCTGAAATGGTACTGTAGTATTCATTGCGTCATCGTCTTCATCACTTGCGTCGTAATCATATACAGTGAAGCGCACAATCGCTCCCTCAACCCACTCCAAGTCATCAATTCCGGCAACATCAAAGGCATTTAGCGAACGATCGAGCTCTACATCAAACTGAATCAAACCAAGTTCAGACTGAATATCAACGATTTTTCCTTTCAGGTTGTTATATATCACAGGCCTAAAACGATCACTTTCATGGAATAGGATAGGGTCTCCCACTTTATACGATGTTTCACGCCAAATAGTGACTTCACCAGGGTTACTACTCTGCAAAAAACGATTAACATTGTTAATTCCATAAAGGCCATCATAGTTCAAGCATAAAATTATCTCATCCTGCTCTTGTGTTTCAAATAGAGTATTATCGAGCACTGTTGAATAACCATTACGTGCTATGACTTCAGCAAGATCATCATCAATATTTCTCACTTTATCCCAAAAATTTAATAACGATGTATTCGTAGCCCTAAAGGGTGTCGTCAACTCAAACACTGATGTACTGGGAATGAAGGAGCGAATAATACTAAACCAGTTACCAAACTGAATCGATTCGATTTGGAAGATATCGCCAACAAGCACAACTAACTTAAAAGTACTGCCATTTAAGACTTTGATTAAGTCCGCATTACTGACAGTACTGCACTCATCGATAACAAGAAGGTCATACTCTTGTCCAAAAGTATCTCTGTAGTTCTGGCTACTAATCGTTCGAAAATCAGCATTTTGCGCAGTTATTCTACGCTTGAGGTTATCAATCGCAGGATTAGTGTGAGCAAGAAATAACTTCTTTTTCTCATTAAAGTAATGCGCTATATGATTCACCATTGTTGATTTACCAGTTCCTGCTGCTCCATAGATTAGGGCGACCTTAGACTGACAGAACAACAGCTTGATCGCATCCACCTTTGCAGGATCGTCAATACCACTAGATGTCTGATTGAGCCAGTATTCTACAGCTTGTGTATACCCATCAATCCTAGAAGATGCATATTCCTGCAGCTTATTGAGAATGGAAACAGTTTCATCTTCATACCCCTGGATAAATACGTGTCCCATGTCAAGTACGAGTTTTCGAACTGGCTCATGTCTCCAGTATAATTTTCTGTTATAAACTGATAGTAAAGCATTAACACCTCCAAACTCTTCCAACTCCCTCACGGGAGTGTATAGAATTCCATGGTATTCCACGTTATTCTTTACTCGTCTAGCGAGCAATTCATGGTTCCGACCTGTCACATTAATACTCTCAATCAAATCCCAGTAACGGGGGTTATGACCTACTAACGAAGTACAAAAAGGCATGGTATCAAATGGAATACAGCTATAACTAAAATTCAAGTCAGACAACAAAGAGCACCCTCTGCCATCATATTGAGGTTTAAGAATATTGTTGTTCATTCTCAGCATTAGATATCGTAGAACAGTGCATCCATTAGCTCGGATTCTCACTATCTGCCGTACTTTATCTAGCATCTGAAAAAGATGAATAGATTTAGCACTTTGAATAACCCACGACTTTACTTGAGCATAGTTGTCATCTGCCATATCGATCAAATCAAGTAAACTTCCCGAACTTACAGTAAGCCAATGCATTAAATTTCGGTACTCTGCTGAGCTAGCCTGAACAGAAATATTATGATATCCAAGGAAGCGTGCAAAGTTTTTCAATTCGCAAGGACGAATCGACACCTCCCATTTACGGATAATAATAATCGGCATCGTCTGATCAAGCACGCTGATTGCCTCCCTTTGAAGCGTCAACATGGCCGCATACTTGTCAGTCATATCGATTTCAGTAAAGGCAATAATTCGATCAGATTTATTTGCCTTGTTTATGGCCCTATAGAATGTAACTTCATAATAAATACCCCCGCTAACAAAGAATGGGCGAACTTTGTGAATGTAGTACCTTTCTGGACGAACCTCTGCTGAAGGGGAGCGAGCGCACTCAATTCTTTGAGCAATCTTTTCATGGTATTCACGTAATGATGGATCAAGGTCTAGTGGAAAATTTTCAAGGTTTATTAGCACTAAAAACCCGTAGTTATCTCGAAGTAAACTACGGATTCGTAAAAGGTACTCGTAATACTTAAGCATTAAACGCTCAGAAGCATCTCCATCCTGTGTGTAATGAGAGGCACTTATTTGGAGTAACTTATGAAACTTACCCAGAAAGCTATATGTCGCTACACTTTTAACGTAGGCATTTCCAGGCTCTATAAGATCATAAGTCAACTCAACATCAGGCAAGTTTGTATGGATAAGAACAGATACCGCCTCAATCAAATTCCGTAGCTGAGATATAACATTCTGTGAAAGCAAAGCACGATGGTCTATTAGTTTTTCAATATTGCCACATATCGCTTCATTTGCGCTTTCAATCTGCTTTCTGACTGTAGCCATAAACTACCTATCTCCTTCAAATAACGAAGCTAAGCAATAACTATGAATTAATAACTGTAGACTACAGCATCTCTCACCAAGATTCATAGTTTTTTATCTAGAGCATTACCAGCTAAAGCCTTACCCATGTCTTGAATTAGAATTTCAGAAACCTACAGTAAATAAAATTCGTACCTCCTAATGAAAATATCATTATCAGTTACTTGTAAAAAGTAACAAACGAAATTAGCATAACAACAAATAATTAGTTTATGTCCGCTTAGTGAGACACAAAGTGATACATGGAGGGTAAAAACGACCCCACCATTTGGTACTTATAAATTTGATATTAAACAGAAAAGCCGTCGTGGTTAAATAGACTCCGCCCATCTCCACCAAGTTCTTTATCCGTTTGCGTTGACGACTTCAAACGCGCCCGGAAAAACCCACACGGTAATCAAGACGATGACGCTGACAATCAGCGCCCCTTTCAGTAGCATACCGGATAACCTAACCACCAAATACAACATGGCCAAAATCACGACCAAACCCGCAATCGCGGTGGCGTCACCCTGCAAAATCAATGCACTGAATTCGTTCACAAAAAACGCTCACTTGTATTAAAAAGCGATAAAAAAAGGGCCTACAAGCCCTTTTCCTAATATCCGTTGACCGGTTATCAAAAATTTATTTCAGTTTTTTGATCCGTTCTTGCGGACTGATGACGTCCGTCAAGCGCACACCAAACTTATCATTGATGACGACCACCTCACCGTGTGCGATGAGCGTACCGTTGACCAATAAATCCAGCGGTTCCCCGGCCAGACGATCCATTTCGATCACCGACCCCTGAGTATAAGAAAGCAGGTTACGAATCGACACTTTGGCTCGACCGATTTCTAACTGGAGCGTAACCGGAATATCGAGCAAAACGTCCAAATCGACTTTTTCGCCACTGTCGCCACGCCCTTTCTCCAGAGCTGAGAAAGACGCCGCATCGATCTCATCCGCATTATTCGAAGCCTCAGCCTGCTCATTCAGAGCCGCGCCCCATGGATCGTCTTCTGCCGCCGATGATGAAGCTTCGTCCTGTTCCGCTTCTGCTTGTTCGTTCAGAGCGTCACCCCATGCGCTCAAATCATCTTCTTCACTCATCGTACCATTCCTTTACGTTTTCGATCATTCTTTCCTGATAAGCAGGATGGTGTAAGATCTGTTCTATACGTACCGCTTTACGGTCATTGCTTTCGCCGACCTTCCCTCTCACAAGGCTGATGCCTTCGGCTTTGACCGTTACCAACTCCGGCATTTCAATCGGGATAATGTCGCCTTTTTCCATTTTCATCAAGTCGTCCATCTGCATCTGCAACTCGGCCAGATTAACGGACAAATCGACTTCAATGTTTTTTGCTTCTTCTTTCAGTGTGCGCGACCAACGATTATCCGATTCACCCTGAAGGTTAGACATGCCTTCCTCGAGCTTATCGCGCACTGGCTCAAGCATGGCGTATGGCATGACAATATCGACACGTCCTTCGACTCCTTCAAATCGAACATTGATCGGACTGACCACAATCATGTCCGTCGCATCAACAATACTGGCAAACTTCGGATTCATTTCCGAGTGCATATAGTCGATCTCGATATCCATGACCGGCGCCCAAGCTTTTCGCAGATTTTCCGACGACATGTCAAGAATACTGCGCACCATGCTCATTTCCACCGGGGTGTATTCACGGCCTTCAATTTTGAAAGGCAACAAACCGGTGCCACCGAAATACATATCCACCGCAGTGAAAATCAGTTTGGAATCCAACGTAAACAGTGACACACCGTTCAATGGATTAATTCGATAAATATTCAAGCTTGTCGGGACGAACAGGTTACGCAGATAATCAATCATTTTGATAATCTTGACTTCCCCAGCCGTCACCTCAACACTTGACATAATCATCTCGTTGAAATGACGCTGAAACCCTCGCGCAAACCGCTCGTTGATGATATCCAAAGCCGGCAAACGTCCACGAACAATTCTTTCCTGGTTCGTGAAATCGTAAACCTTGGCAGACGCTCCTTCCCCGGAGTCATCCCCTTCGGTCTCAACGTCTCCGCCGCCCATCCCTTTTAACAGGGCATCGACTTCGTCTTGGCTTAAAATATCATCCATGGATTGCTTACCCGATCACAACTTATTGCATTACAAAGCGTTCAAAATATACGTCTTCCAGCAGGTCTGGATAAATGTTGTGCTTCTCCAGAACATTGCGTGCCTTAGCCAACACTTTCTCTCTTAAAACATCCGGTCCGTTATCTTGATTCATATCCGTATAAGTTTGGATACGCAGCAAGCTGGTAATGTCGTTTCTCAGGATTGGACGGTAATTTTCCATATCCGCAATCAACTGAGGATAGTGCGACATAAACTTCATATTCACAGCCAAAAACTTAGCTTGCCCTTCGCCTTTAAAATTCACTACAAACGGCTCCATGGCAAAGTACTGCGGGGCCGAACCAGGCTCCGGCGGATCATACTGTTTGAATTTTGGAGAATAATCTCTGACCACCCCGTCATCACCAATCGTTTCCCCACCGTGCTCAGCTGAAGCATGTTGTTCGGTTTCTGAAGAGTTTGCACCGTTGTCATTGCCACCACTGCTCAGTAGGAAAAAGGTCATCACACCAATCCCGATGATTAATAGAATCACAACCACCAATAAGGCGATCACCAATCCTTTTCCACCACTCTTTTTCTCTTCTTGAACTTCTTCAGCCATCTTTTTTCCTTTTTTCTGCAACTATTATAATCATCAAACCTAGTTTGGCTGATTCCCAGGAGTTTTCACCATCTCCTTGGACAAATCTTCAATACCAGGTGCTTCACTCAAGCTTCGTAGCCGTTGATCCGCTTCTTTATTCAAGACAATGATGCTAATCCGTCTATTACGTGGATTATACGGGTTTTCTTTATCAAATGGCACCGTATCCGACAGCCCCACGACCTGAGCGACTTTATTCGATTCAACCCCGCCGTCCAACAATAATCGTCTGGCAGCATTCGCTCGGTCGGCCGACAATTCCCAGTTGGTATATTCCGCGTTCGAATGATAGCCAGAGGAGTCGGTATGACCGGCAATGCTGATTCGATTATTCGTATGGGCCAACACGCTGCCCACCTCTTTCAAAATTTTTGCGGCATAATCTTTCGGCAAATCGACCCCACTACCAAACATCGGACGCTTACGATCATCCAAAATTTGTACCTGCAAGCCATTTGGTGTCACTTCAATTTTTAATTGATTCTTAAACTGCTCTAAAACCGGGTTTTCGGAGATCTTTTTTTCAATCTGTAGCTTCAACATCTCCATTTCGGCCTTTTCTTTGGCCTTATTTGCAGCGTCATCATCACCCTGATCGCCTTTCGGTGTATCTTTAAAGCCCCCCATGTCAATCATCGAATCGGAACTTTGCCCGGCCTCTTTCGATTGCACCAAATTCGCGGGAGCCGACTCAATCACTGTCGGGTCACGAAAATACTCCGCCATGGCACGCATCTCTTCATCGTTCACGCCACTCAATACCCATAACATCAGGAAGAAAGCCATTGCCGCCGTCATAAAATCGGCAAAAGCAACCTTCCATGCGCCACCGTGGGCACAATGCGGACACTTTTTCAGCCGCTTGATGATTATGGACTGTTCATCGCTCATGGCGTTTCTCTACCGTGTTCGTTATTTTTGAGTTTGCAAAAACTCATCCACTTCCTGGAACGAAGGTCTTTCCGCCCCGGGAATCGACTTTCGCCCAAATTCCACAGCGATTTGCGGAGCATAACCATTCAGATTGGCCATTAAACAAGTTTTAATGGTGCCAAAAAAGGCGCCTTCATCATGGGCTCGGTTTGCCATATCCGAGGCAATCGGGCCTACAATCCCGTAGGCCACCAAAATCCCGAGGAAAGTACCGACCAGAGCCACCGACATATGGTGGGCGATTTCCAATGGCCCTGCATCCAAATAACTCATGGTGACAATGATCCCCAGCACCGCTGCGACGATACCGAACCCCGGTAAAGCCTCTGCGACTTTACCAACCGCTTCCGCCGGCGCCGCCGCTTCATGATGGTGAATATCCATCTCCAAAATCATTAAATCTTCAATCTGATATGGGTTGCTGGCCCCACTGATCATGAGTCTTAAATAATCACAAATAAAATCGACCGCATGATGATCATTGGCAATTTTAGGCGACGCATTAAACAGCTCACTGTCGTGAGGCTCTTCGACATCCGCTTCAATCGCCATCAAGCCTTCACGACGCGCTTTATTGAAAATACGGAACATCAGCCCCAGAAGCTCCATATAAGCTTCTTTATTGTAAGGCGCAGGCTTAGCTAACCCCAAAGCGCCAGAAAAACTGGCTTTCACCACCCACCCCGGATTGGCGATGATAAAGGCCCCCAAAGCACTCCCACAAATAATGAGCACTTCGAGCGGCTGGATCAAAATGCCGAAGCTGCCGTGCGGGAGATACCCGCCCAGCAAACAACCTATGACCACCAATGTTCCGACAATTGCTTTCATATATTTAAACCTTATTCTTCTTTTTGCACCACACTAAGCAATTAGGCTTATTAAAGGTTTTTTACGACATTAGACAACGCTTCTTGCGCTGTTTTGAGCTGGGACAGATTATCTTCGATTTCATGTAAAAAATCATTCACTTTTCCAGCCTGCATTTGGGTCATTTCCACACGCTCTTGACCATTGCCCATTACCTCAACGGCATTACGGGCTCGCTGCTGCAATTCTTCAATAATCGTCTGAATTTCAGTGGTGGCTTGCTGGGTTTTACCGGCCAAAATACGCACTTCATCCGCGACCACCGCAAACCCTCGTCCGTGCTCACCGGCACGAGCCGCTTCAATCGCCGCATTCAAGGCCAACAAATTGGTTTGTTCGGCAATATCACGAATCAAGACCAACACCGTTCCGATGTTACTGCTGTCTTCTTCTAGTTTTTTGATGACCGAGGAAGCATGGGTCACTTCATCCGTAAGACCTGTCACTTCGGAAATCACACTGCCTGCAGACGTCATGCCTTCTTTCGTGCCGGAATTCATCTGGTCAACCACTTGTGACAATTGCTCGGAAACCCCAATCAATTCAGAGGAATCAAACACCGCCGGTAATGCGGCGTCTTCTCCACCCGCTGCATTCACCTGTTCATAAGCCGCCGCTAACGTGGCGTTTAGTTCTTCTATTTGCTCTTCCAGTTCCGTGACACGCTGTCCGGCCAAGTTTGCCGCCATTTCTTTTTCATCCAGTGATTCGGATACTTTGGAGAACAATTCGTTTAAGGCCTTCACCAGTTTCGGGTCAGCCGAATCTTCGGTTAAAGCACTGGAAAAATCCCCCGTTTCCGCTCGTTTGTTCAACGCACTGATCAGCGATGACTGCTCACAAACACCGGGCTTATTACACCAAACCAAATACACAAGTGCTCCGGCGACAACCGCACCGACGGCAATGGCAATTAGCGCAATCCCAGCTGTCGGAATCCCCTGTATTTCGGAACCGGCACTCGCCCATGGAGACACCAGCCCCGCCATCATTGCCATTGAAATTTTATGATGTAATTTCATGTCCATTCCTTTCTATTCTTTATGCTTATATTTTTATGCGTAGAAATCTACCAAATTATCGGATGAAACCGTCTGAACCATACCATCCCCAGCCGTTTCCGCCTCATCGCCATCCGTTAGCAAATGCCCGGACGATTGCCCGGAAGAAGACTGGCCATCCTGATTGGCCAGACGTTGCTCAGAAGAGCCACTTTCATCGCGTACATCAAAAGAGCCGAACCCAATGCCCGCTGATTCCAGCATTTCTCTCAATCGTGGCATCGCATTTTCAATCGCATCACGCGTAGTACCATGCTGTGCCACCATGGACACATGGGCTTGATGGTCTTTATCCATACTTAATTTGACTTGAATCGGTCCCAGCTTTTCCGGATTCAATGTAATTTTAGCTTCCTGAAGTTTGTTATTGGCCATATAGGTCACTTTTTGTCCCAAGGCCTGTCCCCACTGAGGAGAGCGCACCGGGTGCGGAATGGAAAGTGATTGACTCATGGTTTTTTTGGCATCCAATCCCAACCCTAAGTTACCCAAAAGTTTTTCCGCTTTCTCCGCCTTTTCCGATTCTACGGAAGAAGCTTCATTCGCCGTTTTCACAGCTTCTTGTTGGCTTTGAACCACTTGTTTTTGCACCTGGTTCATAAACTGTTGTTGTGCCTGTTGCTGTCCAGAAAATGACTGCTGCCCTTGTTGATTCGATTGAGATGAAGCCGCATTTTGTTGCGCGGACGTTGACACGCCAGCATCCGACTTGTGCGACTTACCGTCACTCATTTCTTTTCCCAAAGCGCCATCGGCTTTAGGTTGATTGGTGTGCGCTTGAGCATTCAAAGACGGACGCTCTTTCTCCTGTGCCGCGTCTTTCATATTGCTTTCAGACGTTTGCGCCTGAGCGGTCACATTGGCAGAAGAAGGCGTGCCAGGCACTGTATTTTGTGAATCGGTACGAACACCCTGCGGGCCAGAAGGCTCACGCGAGGCCTCAACCGAAGTCTTTGTATCGCCCAACGGGGCCACATCTTCCGTGCCAGTCTCCTCACTGGCCTGAAGCGAAGCCAAAACCTCAGGGGCTTTTGCTTCATCCGGTACGTTTTCAGAAACTCTCTCCTGAGCTTGTGCCAAGCCAGTCAACTTCTCATCACTGGTCGTTTGTGAAACCGTATCCGTCACATCCACCATCGACTCAGCAGAGGCCGTTTGAGCGAGTTCCTTTGGCAAAGAATCTTGTGGTTGCTCCAAAGGCGCATTCATGTCCGCGGCCGCAGAAGCCGTTAATTCGGAATCAACGGTATCGGACAATGTTTCAGAAACAATCGGTTGAGTAACGCCAGCCGCAACAGGTTCCTGATCGAGCAACGTCTCAGCCCCCTCTTCTTCAGCCGCCAAACCTAAGCTTAATTCCACCAGGCCTGGTGGTTTTTCGGATGACTCAGTGGATTCCTCTACCCCAGAGGAATCCAACATGGCGTTCACCGAAGAAACGGCTTTCATGGCTTCGGATGGCAAGGTAGGCAACTTTTCTTGCGGCAAGTGAATTTGCTTCATCACCATATCCAAATCCGTTTCGGTTTGGCCACCGCTTAATGCCGTCTGCGGCAAACCTTTTTCGCCGGTAGCCAGAGACGCAACCATCAAGCCCTCATTTCGAGCCATTCCATCCGCATCAATTTGAATGTCCGACAAGGCGCTCTGGCCAAGCTTGAAGGCTTCCTTCGACGCTTCATCAGAAGCTTCTGAAGCCTTGTTCAAAACCTCTGCAAAGGCACCTTTCAGCTTCGGCAATAATTGCCGTTCACCGACACTTTCGGTGCCCGTATGCGGTTGCCCGCTGGTGTTAAGCGCTTTTAAAACCGGATTTTGTTCAATCATAATGCTGTCCGCCAATAAGATATTGTTCAACGTCAGTTTGGTTCAAGCAACTTGCAAGCCAACTTAACAAACATGGCCTTCAATCCTCTCGAAACCCATGCACAAAGCGCTGTGACGCCAATTCATCAAGCAATTTCTGTTCTTGTTTTTCCAATTTAGCATGGTGATCTTTTTCGATTTTTTGACACAGTTTTTCCAGCGATTGATGCCGGACACGTTTTTCCAGCCACTCGGCGTGCGCTTTTTCAACCACTTCATCAAGCTGCCGAACCTGCTGGGTTTGTGAGTGAATGGCACTGGTCACCTTATCCAAAAAGGCTTGCATGGTTTGAAGTTGCATCACAGAAGTGTCACGGGACTTGGTCAACTGACCGACGTAATCAGAGTGATATTCCAATAAGGAATCAAGCTGCATTTGGTATTCATCCCGTTGACTGCGGACAGTCACGAAAACATCTTGCGCTTTATCGAGTTCATCTTGTGCTAAATCGACCAGTACACGGAGCCTTTCAAGTTTTGACAGAGCCATATGACAACCTTAAATGCGATGGCGTATCAAAAGAGCGCTTCCAGTTTTTCAAGGCTTTCCGCCACCGAAAACGATTCGTCAATGCCTTGAGATAAAAAGCCGTTCAATTGAGGATATTTATCGATGGCTTCATCGATAGACGCATCGGTTCCCTTACGATAGGCCCCAATACTGATTAAATCTTGATTCTGCTGATAAACCGAGTAGATTTGCTTAAAACGCCGAGCCGAGCGAATCTGTTGTGGCGAAACGATATCAATCATCACTCGGCTGATGGACGATTCAATATCGATCGCAGGATAACGGCCTGAGTCGGCAATTTGACGGGACAGCAAAATGTGCCCGTCCAATACCCCACGAGCCGAATCCACCACAGGATCGTTTTGATCATCCCCTTCAGCCAAGACCGTATAAATCGCCGTAATCGATCCCGAATGGGTCGCCCCATTACCGGCACGCTCCACCAACTGCGGCAGCTTTGCAAACACCGATGGTGGATACCCCTTACTGGCCGGCGGTTCGCCCACGGCTAACGCGATTTCTCGCTGCGCTTGGGCAAAACGCGTTAGAGAATCCATTAATAAAAGGACATCCTTGCCTTGATCACGAAAATATTCGGCAATGGACGTCGCCAACATGGCACCATGCAGCCGCATCAAGGGGGGATCATCTGCAGGCGTTGCCACCACAACGGAGCGTTTTAGCCCTTCTTCTCCCAGGTTGTTACGCACAAAATCATTAACTTCCCGGCCACGCTCTCCGACCAGGCCAACCACCACTACCTCGGCATTGGTAAAGCGGGTCATCATACCAAGCAAGACACTTTTCCCAACCCCGGTGCCAGCCAATAATCCGACACGCTGTCCCTTACCAAGCGTCAATAAACCATTAATGGTTTTGATTCCAACGTCTAATGGTTCTTCAATTGGAGCGCGATGCAGAGGGTTTATTTTTTCACCGTTCAAAGAAACCCGCTCTTCCGAGGCAATCGGACCCAGTCCATCCAAAGGCGTGCCGGCGCCATCAATCACTCGACCTAACATGGCGGCACTGACACCCACCTTAATCCCGCCGGAGACCGGAATGACTTTTGCATTCGGTTCCAACCCATGCACTTTGCCGATTGGCATCAAATAAAGGCGGTCATTATTAAACCCCACGACCTCGGCTTCGACCGGATCACCGTATTTCGAGATCACCTGACAGCGCGAGCCGATGGGGGCATAGGTCCCAATCACTTCCAACGTCATGCCGACCATACGCACTAATTTACCTTCTACTTTCAGATCAGGCTTATCAGGCAGCTGCTCGGAAAACTCTGAAAATTTATGGTTGAGATATTGATTGAAGAGTTGCTTCATCATAAGTACAAGACCTGTGTACTCAAGAGGAGGAAGATTCGTCGTGGCTACTTTGCGTAGCTAATGGTTGCGTGGGTTCTTTAGCGACTCTTTCCGAGGCTGCCTGAGCGGTTTCCAATAGCTCATTCATACGAGGGCGCCAATCGTTGACGATTAACGAAGAGCCTTGTTTGATTTTACAGGTACCCGCTTCAACACTGTCATCCGTTTGCAAACGCCATTTTTTCTGGTGCGCTTGTTGGTATTTCTGGATGATATCCGCATCTTTTGGGTTTAGAATCACTTCCAATTGCACACCGTCGTCCGGCAGCTTACCAACCGCTTCCTGAACCACACCGAGAATCCAGTCATGGCGAGATTGAATCTCTTCTCCGACTAAGGTTTTAGCCAAATCCAACGATAATTTGGCTAAAGACTCAAACACATCCTGTGCAACCTGTTGATAAGGGTCGCTCATCGCCTCGACAAGCTTTTGCAGGGATTTTACTTGAACGGACAAGGCAGCATCCGCTTCTTTTTCGGCTTTTTCAAAGGCTTCTTTGCGGCCTTTTTCCAGGCCTTCTTGATAGCCGGCTTCATACCCCTCTTTTTGGGCGGATTCGTAAGCTTCTTTTTTCAGTACGGAGGCGCGTCTCAGAATCTCTGGACGAATTTCCTCTCGCAACTTTTCTTCGACATCGGAACGAAGCTTCTGTTCTTTTTCAGCTTCTTCCTTGGCCAAGTCCTGATATTGCCATGGCTTGATTTCCGGCGTTTCGACTTCATCAGCGCGCAATAACGTCGCCACCGGCAGCGCCTCTTCTTCCCCCGGAGCATCTTTAGTCAACGGGGTATCGTCAATGGCCATTTAGACGAACTCCTCGCCACCACCCGGCATCATCACCTTCTCTTCGTCGGCCAGGCGGCGCACGGTTTGAATAATGGTTCTTTGCGCTTCTTCGACATCGCTGAGCTTGACCGGCCCGGTCATTTCCAACTCTTCCCTCAGCATCTCGGCTTGACGCTTGGACATGTTCTCCAAGAACAATTCCACCATGGTTTGATCGGCCCCTTTAAGCGCAATTTTAAGCACATCGGTTGGAACTTCGCCCAGGATGGTTTGAATGCCTCTCGGTTCGATGCCACTGATGTCTTCGAAGACGAACATTTTGTCTTGAATGGCTTTACTGATGTCTTCGTGCTCAACCGCAATGTCATCCAACACACGGGAATCCACACCGCCACCGACTAAGTTCAAGATTTCCGCCGCACGTTTTTCACCACCGATAGTGGCCAACTTACCGCCTTCTCCATCACTGGATGCGTGTTCCAGCACTTCGTTCAAATCGAACAAGGCGCGCGGCTGAATCGTGGTCAAGGTGGCGATACGGTAAATAACTTCCGACTGGAAGCGCTCCGGAATACCCGCCAAAATTTCGGCAGATAAATCGGGTTCGAAATAGGACAGGACAATCGCCACGACCTGTGGGTGTTCATTGCGCAGCATATTGGAAATCGTCGACGGATGCATCCACTTCAGGGCTTCCAACCCTTTCACTTGATCGCCCAGCATCGCGGCATCCATTAAGCCGCCGCCGCCTTCACCTAAAGCGTCCACCATCAAAGATTGGGCGTATTCGGTCGGGTTAATGCCCAAGGCATCTTCACCCAACTCGTCCATAAAGCTTTTCATCACCACATGGATATCAGAATGCGACACATCAGATACATCGGTCATGGCCGTACCGATCTGTTGCACTTCACGCGGGTTTAGGTGCGACAAGACTTTGGAAGCCGTTTCTTTGCCCAACGCCAACAAAAGAATCGAGGTCTTTTCCAAACCGGTCAAATTGTCATCAGCAACTTCTTCGATTTCTGAATTCGCCATATTATTTTTCCTTCGTCATCCATTGCTTGATGATGTGAGCCGCCAGTTTTGGATCGGCCGACACAATGGCTTTGACTTTTTCGAGCATTTCTTTTTCTTTCTCGGAAGTTTCATCATCTTCTTCCGCTTTCTGCTCGACTTCTTCATTCATCTGTTCAAGCGCACGTGAAATCTCGTCGGCGTTTTCAAGCTCTTCTTCTTCCTCCGGCACATCTTCCGGATAATCCACGACCGTTTCTTCGCGTTTCGACAGATCTCTTAACATCGGACGAATCACGCCGAAGATAATAATCAAAACGGCCAGGCCTGCTAAGACTTGCTTCACCAGCGTCCAGAACCAAGGTTCTTCCCAAATTTCCGGTGACGCGAAATCTTCTTGCTGTTCCTGAACAAAGGACGCATTGACAATGCTCAAGGTATCGCCACGGGCTTCATCCAAACCAACGGCATCACTGACCAACTGACGGTAACGCGCCAACTCATCTTCGGTCAATGGCGTACGCTGCGTATCACCATTTTCGTCGAGCGTCAGCTTATCGTCCAATACAACGGCCACCGACAAGCGTCGAATCGTTCCAACCGAGTTCTTAATATGGCTCACGGTACGATCCAACTCGTAATTCTTGGTGGTTTTTTCTTTGGAGTTTTTCAGATTCGGATCTTTTTCCGGCTCATACCCTTCTTCCGGCGCAATCCCAGCACGTGGCGGTTGATTGGTTAGAGCGCCAGGAATCCCCATCGGGCCTTCATTCCGGTTAATCTCTTTAATTTCCTGCTCAGAACGGATGGCTTCCGGGTCCGGTTCATAATTTTCACGCGTTTGCTCTTGTTGCGTAAAGTCCAGTTCCGCCGTGACCTGAGCGCGCACTTTGTGGTCTCCACCGGCCACAGGCGTCAACAAGCGCACAATTCGACGGGATAAGGTGTCTTCCACTTGACGGGTATAACCAAGCTGCTTCAAGCTGACATTCATAATGCCGGAATGGGAATCACTGGTCAGCAGATTCCCTTGCTGATCAACAACCGTTACCCCTTTCGGTTTCATATTCGGAATACTGGAAGAGACCAGATAGACAATCGCATTGACTTGCTCTTCACTCAAGGAACGGCCCGGATAGAGTTTCACCGTCACCGAAGCGGTAGGTTCCTGCTGTTTACGGACAAACACCGAACGCTTCGGCATGCCCAACAACACGCGGGCCGATTTCACCGAATTGATCGTGGAAACCGACTTCGCCAATTCGCCTTCCAGGGCTCGCTGATACTGGGTGGTTTCTTTAAATTGAGAAATCCCGAACCCTTGGTCAATGTCCAGTAATTGATAACCGGTCGGCGCTTGTTTCGGATATCCCTGAGCCGCCAGTTTTAAACGCAGCGAATGGACCACTTCATTCGGCACCAGAATGGCGCCGGAGTTTTCTTCAATCTTATAAGGGACATTTTCTTGATCTAAAGTCTGAATGACTTCATTCATGTCTTTGGCATCCATGCTGCCAAAAAGAAGTGTGTAATGAGTGGATTGCGACCAAAGAATAATGCCGACCGCCAGTGCCACACTGGCCGCCAAGGCAATGACCAAACTCACTTGTTTCGCGACGGACAGCGAGGTGAGGTTTTTAAGGAGAGGGGAACCTTCCGACGCCTTCTGCGAACTTAAACTGGGATCAAGAGTAGGTTGTTCAGCCATCGAAAAAATAGTCTCTTGTTACAAATATGCTTAGATCGGCATGTTTTTAATATCTTTGTAAGCTTCAACCAGTTTGTTTCGAACCTGCGTCATCGCTTGAAAAGATAAACTCGCCTTTTGCGCTTGAACCATTACTTCGGTCAGATCAACGTCTTCACCTTTCTCAAAAGCGGTTTTCATTGCGGAAGATTTATTCTGTTCTTCGGCAACCGAATTGACGGACTGCGACAGTAACTCGGCAAAATTCCCCGCCGCCTCGGCACCTTTTTCCGGTTGTTTAACCGGTTGCGACTGAGACGCGGCTTCCGCGGCTAGGGAACGCATTTGCAACATTAAACTTTGAGTGTCTACCGAATTAGTCATGATTTCGTTAAAACTCCATTAAATCGAGGACTTTCGATAAAAATCCAACCGATATTTTCATGATTCAATTATGACACAATGAGCAATTGATATGCCAAAAATGTGTCAAATAAATAACACAACCTTCAATACTTTAACACGGGGGCCTCTAGAGGCGGACTGCCCTGTTCCCTTTACGACCGATTATGCCTGAACCACACGGCCAATGTAACATGTTTAAGCAAGCTATAAAACATCCAAGCCCTGCTCTTTAAACCTGGCCAACTTATAACGCAACGTACGCGGGCTAATATTCAAAGCTTCCGCGGTTTTTTGTCGGTGACCGTTATTGGCCTTGAGGGTCTCCAAAATGATCTGCACTTCGCGCTCTTTTAAATCCGTTGTGCTGGTCGGCACTTCAAGGCCAGCAGAGGTCGCCTCTAAAGCGTCCCCCGAACCATTCATACCAGACGCAACGGGCATCGGCGGCGTATCCATTTCAAAGGTGTCATCAAAAAGAATGTCTTGCTTCTGAATCGTCTCCCCCGACATCATGACCAACGCACGCTGAATCACGTTATCCAGTTCGCGAATATTGCCGGGCCATTGGAACTCGATCAATGCTTTCAAAGCCGGTGCCGATAACATCGGTTCCACTCGGCTGCCGCCACAATGACGCTGTAAAAGTCGTTCCGCAATGGCTGCGATGTCTTTCGGGCGGCTTCGCAAGGGCGGAATCCGCATCGGAAAAACATTCAGCCGGTAAAACAAGTCTTCACGAAAGTCGCCATCTGCAATGGCCTGTTTCATATCAATATTGGACGCACTCAGGACACGAACGTCTAAGTTGATCATCTTCGAGCTACCGATACGTTCCACTTCGCGTTCTTGCAACACACGGAGCAACTTAGCTTGCAAATCCGGTTTCATTTCACCGATTTCATCCAAGAAAATGGTACCGCCCTGCGCTAATTCGAACTTACCTGGCATGGGCTTCAAAGCGCCAGTAAACGCCCCTTTTTCATAGCCAAACAAGGTGGCTTCCAACATATTTTCCGGAATGGCGGCACAGTTAATGGCGACAAATGGTTGTTTACTGCGATTGGAGTGGTTATGGATAAATCGGGCCAAGACTTCTTTACCGGTACCGCTTTCACCGGTAATCAACACCGTAGCCTCACTTTCGGCGACTTTTTTAGCCATCGCTTTCAGTTGAATAGTGGTCGCATCCGCCACGACAAAATCTTCTTCTGCCGACGCATCCCGGTAAAAATAAGCACGCGCCTTTTCAACCAAAACATCCGCTTCAAACGGCTTCAAAATGTAATCGACCGCACCGGATTTCATCGCGTCCACGGCCTGCTCAACGGTGCCATAGGCTGTCATCAACACAATCGGCAAATAGGGTTTAATGGCACGAATCCGCTTCATCAGTTCATAACCATCCATACTGCCGTCCATGCGGATGTCGCTGAACACCATAGCGATTTCATCATCCAGCGCGACCAGCGCTTCTTCGGCAGAACTGACGGCCACTACCTCAAAATCATTCAACTCAAGCGTGTCAACCAAAGCTTCCTGTAATTTCAGGTCATCTTCCACCACAAGTATTTTCGCTAGAGTCATGCATCCTCTCCATTCTCTAATAACGGCAATCTCAGCCCAAAGACGGCGCCACGCCCTTTAATCGACTTGACCCAGGCTTCTCCATCATGCGCTTCGGCCACGGCTCGAACCACGGCCAACCCCAATCCTGTGCCTTGTGCTCGGCTAGTGAAAAAGGGTTCAAAAATTTTTTCGTTCATTTCTTCGCTCAAGCCCGGTCCATTATCCGCCACCGTGATATCGACTTGGTTGCGTTTTTCGTCCAACTCAACCGAAACATCTATTTCGGCGTGCTCGGAAACAATATCAATGGCATTACTCACCAGATTTTCCAGCGCGGTTAACAGCGCATCCTGATCCCCTAAAACCACCAGGCCTGGTGTTTTTTCACCAAACCGAATCAAGCTGTGCGACTGCTGAACTTTTGGCTCCACGGAGTGCTTAAGACCGTCTAAAAGCGCCTGAATCTGTACTTTTTGATCTTTAGCCTTACCGCCTTTTGCATACTGCAGCATGTCTTTTACCAAGGCTTCCAAGTGACGTAAGCTGGTTAAGGTTTTGGCCACAAACTTTTCACGCTTATCTTCACCTAACTGGGCGGATGACATTTGTGAAACGTACAAAAGTGCCGAGGCCAAAGGCGTGCGAACTTGATGCGCCAGCGACGCGGCCATTTCCCCCATCGAACTCAAACGCTGATGGCGACTCATATGTTGCTGCAAATCCCTCGCTGCCGTCACATCCTGAATCAGCAAAATTTTGCCATTTAAGTGGGTTCCATAATCTTGAGACAAACTCAACGGCGATTCCGACAACTGGTAATAATTTTGGGTGTGAGTAATCAACTCACCGGCGTCGTTGGCGATTAAAAACACATTACGCACCACCACTTCCCAGTTACGGTCAATGGCATCGGCTCCCAGAATGGTTTCAGCCGCCGGATTCATATCAATAATGCGATCATGTTCATCCAATACAATCACGCCGGCCGGCAGCAAGTTCAACAGCTGCTTAAGTCGCTCGCCAACACGATGTTTTTCGCGATTACTCTCATCCAACTTATACTGGAGGTCTTCAACCTCATGCTGCAAAGACTCATAAGCCAGAGTTAATTGCGAAGAGGTTTGATTGAACAGTTCAAATGCTTCTTCCAGCTCGGCTAAGCGCTTCTGTTCAACCGCGTTGTCCTTGGCTTCGTCCACAAAGGGCCCTTATCAGTTCAAGTTAAATTTGCGAATTTTTTCAACGAGTGTTGTTCGATTGGTCTGTAACAATTTGGCGGCTTGCGACACGTTACCATCGGTCTGAACCAAGGCTTTTTGAATCAGCTGCACTTCCATTTCCACCAAATACGATTTTAAGTCCAACCCATCTTCCAAGTTAGGCGTTGCGCCGGAGGCCGACAACCCGTCGTCTCCCAAAGCCCCGTCTGAAGCATCAACCAAACCGGACTCCATAACAATTTCAGTTTCCGAGACTTGCCCGGCTTGCGCATTGGCACCGGACTCTGCCGTTCCGGGTGTTAACTGCGAAGCGTCAATGCGAATCAAACTGGCATCTTCCGGCAATTCAATTTGATATTTCACCGGTAAATCATCGTATTCAACGCTTAAACCGGGAAAAAGGATGGATAAACGTTCAGATAAGTTCCCCAACTCTCGCACATTACCCGGCCACGAATAATGCTGCAAGGCAATCATCGCTTTTTCCGACAATTTGGGAATCTCGCGCCCCGTTTCCTGGATCTTGTTAAACATGAAATCGAACAGATCCGGGATGTCTTCCGGGCGCTCTCTCAAGGAAGGCATTTCAATTGGAAAAACATTCAAGCGATAAAACAAGTCTTCGCGAAAGGTACCATCTGCAATATTATCTTCAAGGTTACGGTGCGTCGCCGCAATCACCCGCACGTCACACTCAAAACTTTTATTGCCGCCAACACGTTCATAAATTCGTTCCTGGAGAACGCGTAACAGCTTTACCTGCATCGGCAATGGCATATCGCCAATTTCGTCGAGAAAAATGCTTCCTTTTTCAGCCATTTCAAAGCGCCCTTTACGAGCGGTAATGGCTCCGGTAAAGGCCCCTTTTTCGTGGCCAAACAGCTCAGACTCCAGTAACTCTCCTGGAATGGCACCGCAGTTGATTGGTATAAAGGCTTGATTGGAACGATTGGAAACGGAGTGTAAGGTTTGGGCGACAACTTCTTTACCGGTTCCCGACTCCCCGAGAATGAGGACAGTTGCATCTGTTTTGGCAACTTGTTGAATGAGTTTTTTGACTTGTTGCATGGCTGGTCCGTTACCAACCAAGGAGGATAAAAGTTCTTCTTTCATCTAGCCGCCATCTTATTTGGACATCTAGGCTTCTTTATATAAGTTTTTACCTAGGATGTCAAAAATTTGGCATTCTTTTTGTCAAATAACAGCCAGATTCTTAAAAAAACTATTTCAGATACTGTTTGACCGCCTGTTTTTGCTGTCTTCCTGATGAGACCTGCGACTCTAATTCGGTCATTCTATGCCGAATCAGGGAGCGAATTTCATCGACATCGTTCAAGAGTTGACGAATGCTTGTCCCTTCCGGTTCATCTTTTGACGAAGATTGAATAACATTATCAACTTGATGACTCCAAGCAGAGTGGCGCTCAATAAAAGCATCCCAATCGCCTTTTTGAGCCAAGTCGAGCAATAACTGTGATTCATGAAGACAATTTAAAAACGCGGGCGTCATATAAACCTCTTTATTTGGCTTTTTTAACCATCTCAATTTGAGATTGACTGGCCATTTTAAAGTTACTCGGCATCTGGTTCCAGGCATCTTTCAGTTCGCGTGCCAAGTCGGCCACTTCATCTAAGGTTTCAACTTGGTTTTGTGAACTGGCTTCCAGTAAACGGCGGTTCATATAAGAATACAGGGCTTCATAGTTTGTAGCCACTTCCCCGCCATTTTCCATGTCCAAGTTCGAACGCAAAGACCCAATAATCATAATCGCTTTATTGAGCTTATTCGCTTTTAACTCAAAATCCTTTCGCTCCATCGCACCTTTGGCGAGAGCCAAGTTATCCAGAATCCCATCATACAACATGGCTACCAGCTTATGCGGGGTCGCGTCTTCCAACCCCGTTTGTACCGATGTTTGCTGATATTGATCCAAAAACTTCTGTTTCATCATTGGATTCATCATTATTTATTTTCCCTTGTTATTTCCCAGAGCTATCGTCATTGACGACCCCGTCGCGCCGCTTAAGCCTTAAAATGCTTAAACGGGGCTCAGCCTAAGCTAGTTATCATTATTATTTGTGACCAGCATCGCTGCGAGTGACTGGCGTGTTTGATCCATTTGAGAAATCAAGCTCTGCAGCGCACCAAATTGAATGCGATACTTCATTTCCAGTTTTTCGTAGCGGTCATCCACTTTTTCTTTTTCAGCTTCAACGTCTTCTAAGCGATCTTGGTAGTTCGAAATACGGTTACCGACAATACCCGTTTCTGAATCCATTAATTCATCAAATAAAATCCCTAAGCGATCTGCATACCCTCGGTTAAACTCGACCGAACCTCTAGCTCCTGTCGCCGCGCCTTCGACTTTTAGTTCCAAGCCCCGCGGCGAACCATCTAAAATGGAATTAATGGTGACGTCTTGCCCTTGGCCAACAAAGGTATACAAAGTACCGTCTGCATTTTCCAGATAACCTTGAACATCCTGCCCAACGGTTTCTGCCGTCACGCCGAGCCCCGACACACCAGAGGTTAAAAAGTTACCGGAGACTAATTCTAATTTAGAGGCCGAGCCATATTTTTCTGAGGTCATTGTGTAGCTTTGCGTGGCCGCATCATATTCCACCGCGACATGACCACCAGCCGCAGAGACATTGGTATCATTATTAATCACCCGAGCCATTTCTTTGGCCAAATCCTCTCGAGTATAAGTTCCCGCAGTTAACTGCAAATCAAGCGATGTGGCGCCATCTACGCCAACTTTCAAAACATTATTGGTACCGTCAATGGTAATGTCACCTCCAGCACCAATTGAACCACCCGCAATTTGCGCTTGTGAAGCCGCTGTATTGACCGTTAGATCAAAGGTGCCTTCCAACGTTTCGTCCGTTGAACCAAGATAGGAAACCTGGTTATCCGTCGCTGTTGCACTGGCTGCAAATAGCTGACCGATGGCCTCAGGGTTGCTGGCAATCGCCGTATTCAACCGTCCAGTATCCAAGGATAATGTTCCGTCCAGATTGGATTTGATTCCAATATCCGCTAACGACTGAACCGTACCGGATAACCCTGGAATCGAATCAATCAACGCACTGCGAATACGGCTTTCCACTTCTCGCAAAGTCGAGTCGCCATTAAGCACCCCCATGGTTTCGTCATCTTCACTGGTTTCATCAGAACCTAAGTTATCGAAAATGCCGCCCAAGGAGTTATACAAATCAACAAAATCCTGAACCGCTTGGCCCAACCCTTCTGTATCATTCTGAATTTCAATGGTTTTAACGCTGCCAATATCCGAAGATTTCAAATTCAAGGATACGCCTTCGATAACACCGTCAATTTGATTACCGGAGTTTGTTACGGTCAAACCGTTCACCACAATCGTCGCATCTTGAGCCGCTACCGTTTGATCCATATTGGCGGTGGCTAATCGTGACAGGCCAGAGGCATCCGCATTATTTCCATCGGTATCCCCCGTGATGGAAACATCAATCGTATTACCGGCACCCGATTGAGCAGAAGAAAACATCAACTTATAGCCTGTTCCGACATTGACGACAGTCGCATTAACACCGATACCGGCATCATTCACGGCCTGTTGAATGCCGGACAGGGTATTATTGGTGGCATCGATAGTGACATTACTCACCGCACCGCCCACATTAAAACTCAAAGTACCTTCCCCAACAACACTGTTCGTAGAAGCAAACTCGGCCTGTGTCGCCAAAGTATGAGAAGTGGCTAAAGATTGAACTTCGACTTGATAAGAGCCATTATTAGGGCTGCCCGTCACCGTCGCATCAATGACCGACGGGTCGGACGAAAGCACTGATTTCTGCTGAAAATTACTGATATCCGTTAACGTCGTTACTTGCGACATAAAACCATCAAAAGCCAACCCTAAAGTATCGTAGCCTGTTAAACGGCTGTTATATCTGGTTTCATTGTTTTCAATAATGCTTCGTCTGGACGCGACATCGGCTTCTGCGAGTGTCTTGGACATATTTGCCACATCAAATGTGTTCGCGCCCATTGAATTCAGAATGCTTACACCGATATCGTTTGCCATGATTTTTCTCCAGCCTAAAATTGGAATATCTATATTGTAACGCTATTTGTATTATTTTTTGGTTACTGCAATTAGTAAATCGGCCGCCTAAAATAAAACTTTAATCCTATACGGCCCAGCACTCAACCCTGTCCAGTCGAAGTTTAAAAAACATTTGTAAAACACAAAGCATAACCTGGACCACAACCGGATAAATGGCAAAAAAAAACCCGGTAGGCTTCCACCTCCGGGTTTGATTTTTATTGCTTTTAAACTTATTGTAGCAAGGACAGCACATTTTGTGGCGCCTGATTAGCCTGTGCCAACATGCTTTGACCGGCTTGCTGCAAGACTTGCGTTCTTGCCAGTTCCGCACTCTCTTTCGCATAATCCGTATCTTCGATTCGGCTACGCGCGGCCGAGATGTTTTCATTGACGTTCTGCAGGTTGGACACTGTGTATTCCATTCGGTTTTGCATTGCGCCGTAATTAGCACGTGTTTTCGCAACCGATACCAAGGCTTGGTCAACCTGAGACATCACACCCAGCGCTGACGCCTGTGTTTGAATTGTCCCAGACACACCCAATGCTGATGCATTCATCGTTTTCAAAGATACTTTCAACGTATTCATTGCGTCTGTTTCCCAACCCGCATGGATAGAGACAATATTTGAACTGGCCATCAATTTAACACCGTTAAACTTGGTGGTGGAGGCAATTCGGTTGATTTCCTGTCTTAGCTGTGACACTTCAATATTCATTTGTGAACGTTGTGCTGAAGTGTAGGTTTCGTTGGCAGACTGAGTTGCCAGTTCACGAATACGGAACAGCATGTTGACCGTTTCTTCGGCCGCACCATCTGCGGTTTGTACCAGACCAATCCCATCTTGGGTATTCCGAATCGCCATATCGGTACTTTTAATTTGCGCGGTCATCCCAGTAACGACAGCACTACCCGCCGCATCATCTGCGGTTTTGTTGATACGCAGACCGGAAGTCAAACGTTCCATTGCTGTGCTCATCTCATTGCTTGAACGATCCAGTAAACGAACTGCATTTTCCGAAGGGATATTTGTATTAATTACCATTGCCATGATAGTTCTCCTTGTGTGTACCTGTGTGTTTTAACTATTTGTTATTGCTTATTATCTTTACTATTGAGACCTTCTTCGTGGCCTTCAATATCTTTATCGGACCCAAATCAAATCTCTTTAGTTTTTTTTGTCTTTTTTTAAAAATTATTTCAAAATTAGTAACAAAAAAAACGGCTTGCCCATTTCTGAACAAACCGTTAACACACAAGGGAGCTGTTATTATCACAACGATAATCCAGCAACTTTATTTTACCTTAAAATCGACTCAATTACTCATTACTCTTGGCCCCACCCTGATAACTTAATCGCTCAAAAGAACCGTCTCTGTAACCGTTTTTCTCTCCCCGGCAGAACCGCCTCTCATTCCACTCAAAAAAACGGCAAAAAAAACGGCATGCCATTACTGGTCACGCCGTTAACACACAAGGGAAACCCCTAAAAATTTTTATTTAAAATGTTTTATTTGATGATTTCTAATTGATATTGAGGTTATCAACGGACAAATCAACACGACCTGTTCTCTACTATCTTAATAGCTTTAAAATGCTATCGTCTTCCGAAGCAGAGGATTGCGCTTTCATAAACTCACTCGCTCCACCTCTCACGCCGTCTTTAATTCGAGCCATTAAACGCCTAACCTTTAGCCGTTCAAAAGACTGAATCTTGTTGGTTTCCTGTCTGTTGGAAGAAAGCAACGACAAAGAGAACGTTAAATCACTCCCTATTCGACGTGCATAGATTCCTTCATTAAACTTGGCACTTTTTGGATCTATCACGATAGCTCTCCTCACCGATACAAAAGCCTTAAAGCCCATCTAAGTGGAATTATGTTTTGATTTGAAGAGTGGTCTCAACAATATTCAAATCAAAACATAATCAAAACGCCCGAGAGAGCACAAGCTCTCTCGGTTGCTGCGTTATTGATTACCGAAGTAAGCTCAAGACATTTTGCGGCTGCTGATTGGCTTGCGCCAACATACTTTGACCCGCTTGCTGCAAGACTTGCGTTCTTGCCAGTTCCGCACTTTCTGTCGCATAATCCGTATCTTCGATTCGGCTACGCGCGGCCGAGATGTTCTCGTTGACGTTCTGCAAGTTCGAAATGGTATATTCCATTCGGTTTTGCATCGCACCGTAACCGGCACGTGTTTTCGCAACTGACACCAAGGCTTTGTCAACTTGAGACATCACCCCTAGCGCTGACGCTTGTGTTTGAATGGTTCCTAACACACCTAACGCTGAGGCATTCATCGTTTTCAAGGACACTTTCAACGTATTCATTGCATCAGTTTCCCAACCGGCATGAATAGAAACAACATTCGAACTTGCCATTAATTTAACACCATTAAACTTGGTGGTAGAGGCAATTCGGTTGATTTCCTGTCTTAGCTGTGACACTTCGATGTTCATTTGTGAACGCTGTGCTGAAGTGTAGGTTTCGTTGGCAGACTGAGTCGCCAGCTCACGAATACGGTACAGCATGTTGACCGTTTCTTCGGCCGCACCATCTGCGGTTTGTACTAGACCAATCCCGTCATTGGCATTACGAATTGCCATGTCGGTACTGGTGATTTGCGCTGTCATCCCTGTAACAACTGCTTTACCGGCTGCATCATCTGCAGTTTTGTTGATACGCAGACCGGAAGTCAAACGTTCCATTGCTGTGCTCATCTCATTGCTTGAACGATCCAATAAACGCACCGCGTTTTCAGAAGGGATGTTCGTATTAATTACCATTGCCATGATACTTTACTCCCATGTGTAGTCGAAATTAAAGGCCACCTTCCTTACCACCTATTCAGCAAAGTTGGAAACCTCTGTGCTTCAATAGAGTTATCGGTATCTCACCTAAAAACTTGATGCTTTTTTGCAAAAAAATGACTTAGCCTTCAACAAATACGCTTTTTAAACGGCGTAAAAGGCCAAATAGCCTCGGTTATAAAGAAAGAACCGCTAAAAATAAAAAAGCGGATGTTAGGTTTCCCTAACATCCGCTTTTATAACATCAAGCAGAAAATAAGCCTCTGCCTAGACAATATCGCTGACTATGTTCCCAGTTTTACTGTCTAGAGAAGCGCCTTTAGAAAGCTCAGCTTCTAAATATTCAACCAATCGGCGAGAGACATCAAGAAATTCTTCTGAAGGAAATTGTTTTATCACTTCATTTGAATCACCGTCGACCAACGAATAAATGTTGCGACCGGTCAGTTCATCTTTTTGGAAACGCATAAAATTATCTAGGTTTTCTAACATATTATTAATGTTATCAACCAATACCTCCATGTCTTCATTCGATAAGACTTTAGAAGCCTCTTGCGTCGCCGATTGAGAAGCACCTGACTTCAATGAATCCCGAGAAGCTTCCATTTCATCAGAAACGCTGAGCTTGTTCAAAGGCGGCAATGATTCGGATGCTTTGACATCCTCTGAACGAGACTGCGCACCAGCACCTCCCTGCAACAGAGCTCTGACGCTTAACATTTCATCATTAAGAGTATTCATGTCATACCCCCCCTATCTATAAACAAGCCCAGTAAGCTAATTCAAAGTCTACACTAAGATTAACTCAACAGTGACAAAACGTTTTGCGGCTGCTGATTGGCTTGCGCCAACATACTTTGACCCGCTTGCTGCAAGACTTGCGTTCTTGCCAGTTCCGCACTTTCTGTCGCATAATCCGTATCTTCGATTCGGCTACGCGCGGCCGAGATGTTCTCGTTGACGTTCTGCAAGTTCGAAATGGTATATTCCATTCGGTTTTGCATCGCACCGTAACCGGCACGTGTTTTCGCAACTGACACCAAGGCTTTGTCAACTTGAGACATCACCCCTAGCGCTGACGCTTGTGTTTGAATGGTTCCTAACACACCTAACGCTGAGGCATTCATCGTTTTCAAGGACACTTTCAACGTATTCATTGCATCAGTTTCCCAACCGGCATGAATAGAAACAACATTCGAACTTGCCATTAATTTAACACCATTAAACTTGGTGGTAGAGGCAATTCGGTTGATTTCCTGTCTTAGCTGTGACACTTCGATGTTCATTTGTGAACGCTGTGCTGAAGTGTAGGTTTCGTTGGCAGACTGAGTCGCCAGCTCACGAATACGGTACAGCATGTTGACCGTTTCTTCGGCCGCACCATCTGCGGTTTGTACTAGACCAATCCCGTCATTGGCATTACGAATTGCCATGTCGGTACTGGTGATTTGCGCAGACATCCCTGTTACAACCGCTTTACCGGCTGCATCATCTGCAGTTTTGTTGATACGCAGACCGGAAGTCAAACGTTCCATTGCTGTGCTCATCTCAGTGCTTGAACGATCCAATAAACGCACCGCGTTCTCGGATGGGATGTTCGTATTAATGACCATTGCCATGATTTTATCTCCTTTTAAAAAAATACGCGATTGTTACTATTATGTTATTGATGTTCAATCGTCAAAATATTTCCCTTCAAAGTTGGTATCGGCTGGACTTTATAAAGCTTTAGAAAAAAATCGTTTTTTTTTAAAATTTTTTTTTGGCATACTTTCTGTTAGCTTAGTCTTCAATTAAACAAAAAGCTCAATAACAAAGCTTTCAACGAAAAAGTAAAGCAGGGTCTTATGAACACCATCGACACACAAAACCTTTATACCAATGCTTTTGGAGATCAGTATTTTCGGGAGATTAATCAATCGGCTTTCGATAATGTCGGCGCAACCTCTACCTTTAACAAAGTGTTTAATAAAACACTCGATCAAGAGAACATGCTCTTTATTATTGTCGGTTCAGACTCCGGATTACTGATTCCATATTTGCAGAAATATCATTCAGATAAAGGGCGACACTATGTGATAATTGAAAAGCCTGAAATGGTGTCATACATTCATGATAACTTCGAATGGGATGAAAGCCTGATTAACCTGCAGTCAGAAAACCTTCAGTTTGCCGAATTATCAAATGAATATACAGATTATGTGGCACACGGCCGCTTTCTCTTATTGCGCTCGTTAGCGGTAGTCGACAGCCAAAGCCAGCCCTATCGAGAGCTCTGGGAAGCCATTCAAGATAAGTTTAATATTTTCTCATCGTCTGAAAGTGGTTACGCAATCAACAATATATTCATTGATAGTCAATTAAAAAGCCTCGCAAGTAATAGTCTTCCACTATCGAATATAGCCATGAGTTTAAAAGGAACCACTGCTGTCATTATGGGCGGTGGCCCTTCTTTAGATGAAAGCATTGACTGGATTAAAGCCAATCAGGCACGCCTGGTCATTTTTGCCGCCGCTCGAATCGCCAATCGTTTAAAAAAAGAAGGAATTCAACCGGACTTCTTTATTACTGTCGATCCCCACGCGGTTAGCTATGACAACAGCAAGCCCATGCTACAGTATGGCGACAGCGCGATTCTTGTTCACTCCAACAATGCAAACAGTAAATTACTAGCAGAATGGTCAGGTGTGCATGCTTATCTAGGATTAAGATATCCATGGCAAGACGACGAACACCCGCAACCTGATAACCTGCAAATCGTTGGCCCCACAGTTACCAATACCATGACATCCGTCGCGGCTTACTTGGGTGCAGAACAAATTTTTTTCTCAGGCGTGGATTTCTGCTATGGCGAAGGGGGCAAAAGTTACGAATCAGAAAGCCTTGAATCGAAAACAGGAAAATACCTTGATGCAGCGAGCAACCGTGTCGAAACCTACTCCGGTCGAATTGCAGAAACGACTCCAAGCTTTGCCAATGCGCGCCAAGGAATGGAGGAATTGGTCCAGTACTCTGTGGAGTTTTTTAAAAACCGTTTTTACACACTGAGTCAAGAAGCCGCCAAAATTGATTGCGTCAACTATATTACCGAGCAAGAAATCCGGCTTCCAGATACCGAAAAGCATGCCACTATCACCGCCATTAAAGACACACTAAAGCAAGATCTTAAGTCCTACAAAAAACACCTCAAAGAAGCTAAGGCTTATTGTCAAGAAATGCTCAATTTATGTCGAGATGTCATCAAAGAGTCCAAAAAAGGTAAAAAATTAGCAAAGCGCCTCTTTAAAGACTTGGCGGAAACCGATCAACTCACTCAACAAATTGTCGGGCTTCAAAAAGGCCTGAATTCCGAAATGGGATCACACGGAGAATTCATCTTCAATTATTCCATAAAAGCCTATAAGGATTTTATGAATCCGAGTATCGGCAAGGATGATATGACCAGAGACCAAATTAAAGACTCTTTCATACACTACTTCTCAGGCCTGGTTAATTCCGCAACGCCTTTGAAAAAATCCATTGAACAAGCCATTACGCGTTTAAACCTTCGTTTAAAAGAGACTGACGGCGTCAAATACTTTGATGATTTGCTCGAAAAATGGCGTGAATATCATGAAGAAGGTCGCCCACTCGTATGGATGAAAATTAACGGACTCACTCAAGACGACCTGACACCAGAACAAAGAGCTGCCGTTCAATCTTTACTAGAAACCTATCATGAAGAACTCAACAGCACCGAAACTAAGCTCAGCCAAGAACTGAAAACTCGCGGGAACCACATTGGTAACCAATTTGATCGCCTCCACCGTTACTTCATCGAAAATCGCCCCTACGATTTGGAAGAGCTTATCAATTACATTGCTGAAAACAACGAGAAAAATGCCGAGTCTCTTTGTCACCTCGGCGCAGGGTTCTTATACGAACTGAAAGACATGCCTGATGCCGCCATGGATGAGTATGTACAAGTCCAAGAAGGCAAACTGCTGATGGAAGGTTTGAAACGTATCGTACACCTTTCGTTAACCAAAAAAGATTATCAAACAGCTCTCAATGCGTTGGAAGTGCTTACGCATTATTCAGACGAATATTTTATTTCCTATGCGGATATCATGGCCGCCATTGGAAACGGCTCAGAAGCGGCGGAAATTTACGTTCATTATTTGGAGCGCAATGAAAATGACAACGCCACCCGAATAAAACTGGCAAAACTTTTAATCTATCTCGGACTGACCGAAGATGCGATTCAAACAATCCATAAAATTCAAGAAGTGGACCCCGACAATATTGTCGCTGACGAATTAATGAGCTTAGCAACTCGCCCTAAAAACTAACCGCCCTTTATTCACTCAGGACGCAAATATTCAAAGCCGGCTAAAAAGCCGGCTTTTTTGTGATTCATTTAAAATACACTTCATAATCGGCTTGAGCCTGCTCATAATCTGGTATATGTCCAATATCCATCCAATATTCCGTTAACGGAAAGCCCCCCGTTTTTTGGTCTTCATCAATCAACGCATCCACCAATGTTGGCATATCGTAAAAACTGTCTTTCGGAATTTTCAGCAAAACCTCAGGGGACAAACAATAAATCCCCGCATTCACAAAGTACCGATAAACCGGCTTTTCTACCAACTGGTTAATATAAGGCCCCTGCATCTCAATCACACCATATGGCACTTGATGTGAATACTCACGTACACACGTTGTCACACAGTTTTCATGTTCGGCATGAAAATCCAACAATGAACGGAAATCAACTTTGGTCAGAAGGTCACCGTTCATCACAATTAAAGGCAGGTCTGGCAGGTCTGGCAGCAGACTCAAAGCTCCTGCCGTACCCATCGGTTTAGTCTCTTCGATGTAGGTAATATGAATCCCCCACTGCTTACCATCTCCGAAATACTGTCGGATTTTTTCACCAAGGTAATTGATGCAAAAATAAAACTCCGTAAATCCCTGGTCAGCAATGTGTTTGACAATGGTTTCCAGAATAGGCTGATTTCCGACTGGTAGCATGGGCTTCGGAACAGTTTCAGTCAAAGGACGCAAGCGCATCCCCAGACCACCCAACATTAAAACCACAGGGTTCTTACGCCGCGGCGTGATCTGTGTTTTACGGTAATAAAGCCCAATCACCTGATCTTGGCCGTTCAAAATGGGCAAGTGCCGTAAGGAGCGACGCTTCATGTGTTGATGCCAAACCATCTCCGTTTCCGACTCATAACCTGCCGTCGGCTTGCTGTTCGCCACCTTCGAAATCGGGCTGTCCAAGCTTTCACCACGGAGCAAACCACGACGAATATCACCGTCCGTCACGGTGCCGCACAGTTGTCGCTGACTGGAAACCACCAAGACAATTTGCATCGCTTGCTGGTCCAGCACGGTCAAAGCATCCCGAATGGTTGCATCTTCACTAATAGATATGGCCTGCCAATCAAATAAGTCCATGCGTATTCCTTCCGGTCATTATTTCAACTGCGTTTGTCGCATTTTTAACAGGGCCTCAACTTGGAAAACATCCGCCAGGTCATCAATATCCACCCCCGAAATTGGGTCCATCACAAATAATTCGGACAACCCCTCTCCGGTAAATTCACGGTATGTGCGTAAGAATTGTGGCGTAACGATATAGATTGCACCATTAATCACATAATAATCATTGGTGTAATCCTGGCGCCGGGAAACATAACGTTCCGGCTGCGCCAGATATTCCCAGCCCCCATCATGTGCCTGAACGCACTTGTAAGGGTGTTCCTTCATCGGCTGCACACTGATTAACGAATCTTTATCGCTTTCCAGAAACTGCAAAATGGCCGCGTCGATTTCTTCTACGGTCCGTAAAGGCGAAGTGGGTTGTAACAGCACCACGGCATCCGGCAAACGGTTCTGTTCCTCCAGCCAATCCAGCGCATGTAAGACGGCTTCGGCCGTCGTGGTATGATCTTCCGCCAAACTGAGCGGACGAACATAATCAACATCCAACCCCAGCGATTTCGCATACCCATTGATTTCAGCATCTTCACTGGACATCATCAAACCATTTAAATAGTCACTTTTTTGTGCTTCATCAATCGTATATTGCAACAAGGGCTTGTCTAAAATCGGATACAGGTTTTTACCAACCAATCCTTTAGAACCGCCTCGTGCCGGGATTAAGGCTAAAATATCCGCCTGTTCAACCATCTCTGTATTTCCTTTGTGTGTTCAAAACCGACATAAACGTCAGCCAAATGCGCGTTTGGATTTTTCGAAATCCGACAACAACTTTTCCATCATTATGCCGATGGAAGCCTGTGGATTGGGCAAATGTGCCTTTGCCTTATGCCAAAGGGTTTGCCGTGTTTCTTCGAGCAAACCTTGTTCCAAAACCGTCAGCATCTCTTCTTCTTTATCGACCGATAACAGCAACTCTTCACTGATTAACGGTAATTCTTTCAAATGACTGTACTCCTGCCACCAACGAATCAACTCCGGTTCAAACCACAAATAGACGCTGGCGTTGAATGGTTGATGCGCCATTTCGTTTAAATAAAGATTATCGAAACAACACGTCGAAAAAGCACTCAGTACCAAATCACACACCACCAAACTGTCCTTAATCTCCAAAAACGGATCCAAAGAAACTCGGTCACCAAATGCTTCGGTGAACAACGACAAGGTTTTCTCTTGCAGTTCCGGCGTTTCTTTCGGGTGCGGGCGGTACAGTAATTTAAACGGGCGCGGCCAGTTAGAAAGTTGACGGGTGAGCGCTTCAATGGTCTCGAAATAACCGGCAATCTCCAGTATCGGTTGGCCATAAAATCCCAAGACAACTTCATCGGATTCGACCAGGCCTGGGCGTTTTTCGGCGCGGGCCTTCAAAGGATCATAAGCACGATAATCGATATGTTTGATGGAACCAATCGCGACGTTTTCGATATCGGGATAACGTTCATGGGTAATGCGAGTGGCTTCGTCATCCATCACAAAAGCCGTGTCCGGCAGTGCGCCGGAGGCTTGATTCATATCTCCCCAGAAACTTTGCAACGCATAAGAATGAATATCGTGCGTCGCGGCATAGTGCAATACCGCTTCATCGATACCAGTATCCGGTCCTGAAATACCGGTTAAGACCGCATCGGGTTGAAAGCTTTCAAACTGATTACAGAGAAATGCGTCTTCCAATACAAGCGCGAATTCATCTTTGGGAATGGCGTAAAGCGTATCGGCCGGAACGAACGGTTGCAACATTTGAAACGCCGGTTCCTGACATAAAACACGTAATTCAAAACGTCCGCTTTCCAGTAACTCCGGAATCAGCTTTTCGAACGAAATCGCTGTGGCCGGGTCTCGTGCGGTAATCAATAATTTCATCATCTGAACAATCAGGCCGCCGCATCCCCGGAAAACACTCCAGTTTACGAATCACGTTTTAACAACGTAAGGCGCGGCGATGGCTTTTAACTCCGTTTCATGTCGAAAGGTTAGATTATATAAAAATGCGAACTTTTGCCACTCGGATTTCGGTATTTCCTGTGAGGTTGTCAATTGCAACTCTGCCAAAATCAAAAATGCCCGAATCGCCAGCCCTTGCAACAAGTCGATGAACCGGGTTTCAGAACGGATTGCCACCGGGTTTTGCGCTTGATAGGCATCCAAAAGAGTATGGCTCATGGCCGTCAATTGTTCGGGTTCATGCACGCACAACACGAATCGCTCAATCACAAAAGCCAGATCCTTCAAAGGGTCGAACCAAGCCGTCAAACTGTCTTCAAAATCTAAAAACGCCACCCGACCATCAGGCCGAAACAAAACATTACCGACATTCAAATCTCCGTGCACAGGCTGACCGTCATCCATCAAGTGCGCCAACCAATCCGGCGAATGTGCTTTTAAGCACGCTTGGGCTTCAGTCGGCAATTGAGCCATTCTTTCAGGGGATTGCAACAACATCTTCCAACGTGCCGTTAACATCGCATGACGTTCTTCCCCCCCCGCTCGAATTTGCTCCGCTTGCGGTAGATCCTTCAATCGTCGATGAAGTTGCCCGAGCGCCTGTCCCAACAACCGTAAATCCGAACCCTCATAATCGGTAAAGCGCCCCTCCCAAAAAGGAAACGCCAATGCCGTCACATCTTCGGACACCGTATCCGGAAACCCTTGGACCATAGGCGGTACGGAAAAAACCACGTTCGCATCAATAGACAAATCTTGAGGAGTGGACATCATCGCATCAACCAAAACCTGGCCTTCCAGCATGCGTTTCGCTTTTTGCGGAGCCACAAGCTTTAAAAACCAATCCAAGGTTTCGTCGTTCGACATCTCGCCCGTCAGACGAAAAAAACCGTACGGCCCAGTTTGGTGGGTTTGCAATTGCCAGGCCTGGTCAATTTTGATTGAATGTTTTTCGGACAGTAAATGCAAAAACGCACAGGGCTGGGCGTTTTCTGGTGATGCGTCATGAGATGACATCACGATCTCTAACCATTTCAGTTCCGGAGGACGAAGACCGGGAAAAGCGGGAAGCTCAGGTAACCAGCGCATCACATCTCCCAATACCGCTTACTTCTCACGGAACGCAATATCCGGCCAGCCAATGATTTCCCCCGCCGAAAGCGAACGCTTCAAGACCTGCCCTTCTATTTCCGACCAATATTCGGCTTTGATGCCCAATGCCGGAAAGGCAAAACGGACATTATCGATGCTCAAAACACTCTCTGCCGCCAAATCGGTTTTTGCAACCAAGCCCATTCGCGATACATATTTTTCACGTTGCCGTGGCAGAACGCGAATTCCATTACCCATCGCATCGGCGATATTATTGATTTTCTGCAAAACGGCGGCAACTTGGCTGACCGGCATGGCATGACCGCCATCCTGTTCATCGCCCATTTCATCGGGGCAAATGCCTTTTTCCAACACCACCGCTCCCATCGCCGTGGCCGCATACAACATTTCTTCACCACCGTGATGATCCGATAAACCATAGGGCAACCCAACGGCTTGTCCCAGAGTCTGCATAAAACGTAGATTTTGCTGTTCCACCGGATTGGGCGGTCCTTTTGGGCTGTGCTCCACAACAATGTCGACCGCATCCCCTTTCAAACCGCAATCCTGCGCCCAGTTAACCGCACGCGCCATTTCTTCGACCGTGGAATGACCGGTATCAATGATCATCGGCAACCCTAACTGTGCGACATATTCGATTAACGGCTGATGGGTAATATTGGACGAGGCGATTTTGATGGCCTTACAACCGATTTGTCGGGCGAAATCCGCCCCTTCAAAATCATAAACGGACACAATGGTATCCATGCCCTTATCTTTGGCGTACTGGAACAAGGTTTCATAAGACGATAACGGCACTACCTTGCGCTCAATCAAATCACGGTAGTTTTCCTGTTTAAGCTCACCGGTTTGATGTCCCCAGTATTTTTCATTACCGGACAAATGCGCATCCAGACAAATTTCCGGCGTCTGCAGAATCTCACCCTTGATGGTGGTAACGCCCGCCTCGGCAAGCGCATCCACCAACGCTTCGGCTTGTTGCATATCCTGATTGAAATAGGTACCGATATCCGGCAAAAACATCGGTCGACCGGAGTGCAACTGGTCTTGCCAAAAACTTCTTACATCCATATCACCCCTCCCTATGCCCCATCATAATTTCAAAAAGGCTTCCACCAATTTCAACCCCAACTCGCCGGATTTTTCCGGATGGAACTGACAACCGATTTTATTGTCACGCTGTATCGCGGCGGTAATGGCGTGCCCGCCAAAATCGAACACCGCCAATTGGTCGGCGTCATTGGCCACATCCGCATAATACGAATGCACAAAATAAAAAGCATTGCTTTCCGGCACGGCTTCGAGCAAAGAACCTTGCCAGGACGTTTTGTTCGGCTGAATCGATGCCCAGCCCATGTGCGGAACCGTCATGTTTTGACCGTTCACACCCTGCTCCGGAAGTCTTTCGACCCGACCAGGCAAAAGTCCCAGGCCTGGTGTTTTTTCAAACTCTTCGCCTTCATCCAACATCATTTGCATGCCCAAACAAATCCCTAGAAAGGGTTTATCATTGGCTGCCTGTTGAATCGCTTCCACCAGGTCTTGAGCCTGTAATTGCTGCATCGCTTCCGGAAACGCCCCCACCCCCGGGAACACCAGTCGCTCGGCTTGTTCGATTTGTTCCGGTCGCGTGGCGATATCGACTGTCGCGCCCTGGTGTTCAAACGCACGCTGCACATTCAGCAAGTTCCCGGCACCGTAATCAATCAAGGTAACATTGCGACTCATTTGGCTCATTGAACTCATGACAGTTCCCCTCCGTGAACGGAATGGATTGCCTCTTGTGGGCGAACCGACAAACCGTTTTCGGCACACACCTGTCGAATGCCCTCAACGGTATCGCGCTCATAATGCAAAATATCCGCCATGGCAATCGCATTCGCCCCGGCTTGAACCGCTTCCACACCATCCATCGTTTGCCCCATGCCACCGGAGGCAATAACCGGCACCGATACGGCCTCGGAAACCGCCTCAATCAACGCCAGGTCATACCCTTTACGGCCGCCTTCTTTATCCACGGAAGTCAACAACACTTCACCGGCACCACGCGCCACCGCTTCCTTGGCCCATTCCACGACATCCAAACCGGTATGCTCACGGCCATTGTCGGTAAACGCCAACCATTTGCCATCGGCTTGCCGGATGGCTTCAACCGACAACACCACACACTGCTCACCAAAGGTCTGTGCCATTTCATTAATCAAATCAGGTCGTTGCACGGCCGCGGTGTTAATCGCCACCTTATCGGCACCGGAGCGCAAAATTTCCCGCGCATCTTTTACCGAGCGAATACCGCCACCCACGGTAATCGGAATAAACACCGACTTAACCGTTTCCTTGATGATTTCAGTCAAACTATTACGCCCATAAAGCGACGCTACAGCATCCATATACAACAATTCATCCGCACCCTGCTCGTAATACTTACGCGCATATTCATTTGGGTTACCGATTTTACGCAAACCTTCCAGCTTGACGCCTTTAATCAGGTGCTTGGATTTAATATCAAGACGTGGGATTAAGCGAATCATGCTTTAAAGTTCCTGCCACACAGTATGACGTTGAACCCAAACCCCATTTTCTTTTTTCCACAAGTGTGGTGAGCGGAAGGTATCAGTCAATAAATCAAAATATTCTCTGTCCATGATCGGTTGCTCGAACATTTTGGAAGCGATGGGAAACTCTTTTTCTGGAATAGATAGATACTCGAAAATTTCTTCGGCAAAGCGTTCTGGAAATTCCATATCAAAGCGTTTGACCAGTGCCACGCCTTCTTCACGGTCAATATCGCCGGAACGGATTTCCTGTGCCGCATCATAAGTGGCGCGGCCAATGCCGAATTTCACGCCGGTGGTGTAGTAATGGAAATCGTCGATTTTATCGTCAATGGAATTGTATTTGGAATAGGTGCCGGGCGTACGTTCCGGGGAAGCTTCAAAGCCGCCATGCTCGTGGGCATAGTAATAACAACTTTGCGGGTGCCATTTAAGGTAATACCCCAGATAATGCACTTCCACGCCGGTTTCTTCCAGCTGCTGAGGATTGGCCGGCATATAAGGGTCCAGGTCGGCTTTTTCCAATCCGAAATCATCTTTGAGGGATTTAATCGACACCCCGCCGATATTAATTTCGGCTTCATCCGTCATGGTGAAATATTGCCAGTCACGCTGTGCCTTGTCAGTATCGCCTTTGGGGTTGCCATATTCCGCCTCGTTTTCACCAAAGAACACCAATGGAATGTTCATCATCGCGGCCATTTTCGGTGCCAAGGCTTTTTGGCCAATCATGAACGCTTGGAACGGGTGGAAAAGCTTTTCCACTGACAGGCGCGTCAGCAAACGGTGCACCCGCCCGTTCGGGGTCATCAACTGGTTATCAAAGCCGGCATGAATCCATTTCTGAAAGTTACGCCAGCCCCATTCGGTGTAAATGTGCGGTGCCCAGGTCACGGTAAACGGGTGCATGCCATATTTTTCTTTTAGAATATGCGAGGCATAGAAGCTATCTTTACCGCCGGAGCCGGGCAATAAACAATCGTAAGAACCGTCTTTGGAACGATGCTTATCACACAAAGCCTGTAGCTCTTCTTCGCGCATACCCCAATCAATGGTATGTTCTTTTTCTTCAGCCACGCGGCAAGCATCGCACACGCCTTCTTCATCAAAATTGATGGTGGCTTTCTTGGAGTCTTTAGTATGCTTGTATTCCACCGCTGAATTGGGACGCTGGTTGGAGATGGTACATTTTTTACAGAATTTAACGTCTTTCGGTAAACCGTATTTGGTTTCCAGTTGATCTTCCGGCAGTTCAAACTTGGACAGGTCAATCGGCTTCGGTTTTGGAATGATAAAAGACATATTGTGTGGTTTCCCTCTGAAGTATTTTTGATTTTTATAATATTCGTATCGGCCAGTTATACTAAAAATTCAGTCTAAATGCGGCATAAAAAGCGGTTTATTTCCTTTCCAGTTTATGCGGCTGTGAACTCAGGTAAGCGAAGGTTTCTTGAGAAATATCCCGGCACTCTGCTTGCCACTGCAACAGACTTTCCATAAGCATTTGATAGATATTAGGTTTTTCTGCTTCAAGCGTTTCAACCACCTCTGGAAACCGTTGCCGCCACCCTAAAAAACGATAAGGTCGCTTTTCCGCCAGCCATAGTGTACTCAGGGCTGAAAAATCTTTTTCCTTCTTTAGCTCCTCCATTTGAAACCGCGTTTTATGAATCGCTTTCTCATAAGATTTGACCAGGCCTGCCGTTGTTTGTTCGTAAGCTTCGAATACGGACTTAAAATAACGATAATGTAAAACCATATCATTAGAATTGACCTGTAATTGATTGGCTTGCTGAATCACTGTCGAAAAGTCTGCAAATCCATAACGTTGAATGAAAGACGTGTCACCTTGCACACTTTTTTCGAGTTTTTTATGCGCCTTTTGTGCCTTTTGGATGAAGTCGAGAGCTTCTTCCGCTAAACGCATGGCTTCTTCCGAGGTATTCACAAAGAATTTACGACCTTTCTTTGCCAACTCTGCAAGCTGACGATAATGCTTTTGATACCGTTGGAGCGTAGCCAATGTTTCTTGCAGTCGTTTACGATGCTGTTGTTCCGATAACGTCAAGGTGACAATCAAAGAAGAAATATCAATTTCAGATAAACTGGGAACAACCAGTGCATTTAAATCCGCCAATTCGATCCCGTTAATTTTGGCCGCTTTGGCATTAACGTTAAAAACCTGAAAATCAGCCGATAATCCATACCTCTGGGTCAAGGTTTCAAATTGCAGAGGAAACGCCTCTACAGCACTTAAAAACTCCAACGTAGTATCACACCAATCCCCTTGGTAGTTTTCAATGGTTTCTGCCTGTTCTCTTTTTACATTGGCTTTAGCTTCAAGACTACTACTCTCATGCGTTACTCCCGTCACATCAAAGCAAAAGTCCATTCCGGCGCAATAAACGGTTCGGCACCCCAACCCCAGCGCGGATAAGACAGCTAAATTAGCGACGGTTCCACCTTCGATTTCAACATTCCTTTCCGTTTGATAATCCTTACTGTGCTGTGGCCAATCCGGCCCCCAATACACAACCGCTCCCTGCCATACTTCAAGCAATACAGGTGATGCGTAATGCTGAACAATCAAAACACTTTTCGACTGAAATGCATCCAACCCTTCGGCATGCGCTAATGTCGCTGCGGTCGGGTCCGATGCCACAAAGAAATCCGGGATAATATTTTCGGCTTGTAAGCGTTTAGCCAAACGAGCAACGGCAAACACCACGACGCGCTCCCGGTTGGCTTTTAACCATGGAAGAACTTGATTTAAAGACGGTGCAGCCCCCAAAACGACCGCAGTTCGACCTTCACAACAATCGGAATAATCGATAATAGGGTGCGTTAATTTAGCGGCGTTCATAAGCGCATTGTCTACAAAAGGGGCATATTGGAACCTGAGCTGCATGTACGCTAAATCTTCTAGGGCCTGAGGCAATTGCTGTTGTATCGAAACCGCCCATTGGGAACTTGGTGACAACACACTGATTTCAAGCTCTGATCCGACAAACAAAGCATAATAAGGTAATAAAGCCGTAACTAAGTCGTCTTTCACTACACAAACAGAAAGCTTGGAAGGCACCTGTTCGCCTGGTTGAGAGTTGCTCAATAGCAATGTTCTCTCACCCCCTCCCTCAAGCAAGGACTGATTTTGAGCGGATAAAACCAGCTCCGCAGAGCCAATCAGCATGATAAATTTGCGTGTTTGTTCCATAAGGTTCTCAATCGTAAAAATGCATCTAAAAAACGACCTTTCAACAGGTAAACCGACACTGAACAATGCCCTTTTCAGGTTTTAAAGGCGTCTACATTTGCCAATTCGGTCGTAGTTAAGCGAAAATAAACTCTATTTAATGATCTCTTCAGAGGGTTAATGTGCTTTCACTTCAAACTGTCACCAATAAATTCCACGAAACTTACTTCAAAAACATTAATGGTGATGCTTGTCAGGCAGTCGACTCAGTCACCTATTTTGAAAGTCACTTTTATCCGGACTTGTCAGAGCCAAATACCTTATACCTAATTGCCGGAACCGATTCAGGCCGCCTGCCAGACTATATCAAACAATACGCTCCGAAAAGCCAGATTATTTGGATTGAACACCCTGATGTCTCCGATCAGTTATCCGAAGTACCCTCACCTTGCTGGCCAAACTTTGACGCCAAAGCATTAGAACATACCCTGGTGGAATCTCCCAATATCCAAGACATCATCCTCGTTCCATGCGTGGCCATTGCCGAAAAAACGGCCGAGGCGGCTTACTTAAGTTTCTACTCGCACGTGCAAACGGAGTTCAGTCGATGGTTTAACGCTTGGAAACGGCAAAGAAACCAATCGTTTTTCTTCCATCGATTTTTAACCAACATGGCAGACTGTGTCCACCCTGTTCATGTCTTGTTCAATCACCTAAAAGGGCAAAACGCTGTGGTGCTGGGCGGCGGCCCCTCTCTAGATGCCGTATTACCCTGGCTTAAAGCGCACCAAAAAAACGTAATCATTTTTGCCGCTGGGCGAATCAGCCGAAGACTGTTAAGTGAAAATATTCAACCGGATTTTATCACCACCATAGACCCCAATGAAGTCATCTACGATAACAGCAAGGAAATGGTTCACTTCTCCAATAGTGCAATATTGCTACACACCAATTACAGTTATCCTCCCTTAATAACCGATTGGCAGGGCGCTAAAGCTTACACCGAAAAATTTGTGCCTTGGGAGGAACCAAACGATGAAACTAATTTGATGGTGGAAGGCCCTACGGTCACAAACAGCATGATCCAATTAGCGCATGCGTTGGGCTGTCCTAATGTATATCTATTAGGTGTCGACTTTTGCTATTCGGCCGATGGCAAAACGCACGAATCACAAAGCATTGACAGCCAATTCGGCCAAATTGCACACGATTCCAGTCTTACTCTGGAAACCTATTCCGGTCAGCGCGCCCTGACCAATCCTATCTTTGCCGAAGCACATCATCAACTAGGACTTTACATGAATAAACTGCCAGAACCATGTAAAGTGTTTAACACATCTTATTCCGCCGCTAAAATCGATGGCATTGCCTGCCTTTCAGTCGAGCAGATTCAACTCAATGTAAAACCCAAACAACCTTATATTGAACGAATAAAAATGCGACTTTTAGAAAATGATCATGCACTAAAAACCCATTTTCAATCTGTACGCCAAGCCCTGACCCCTGTTCGCAAGTCACTAGTTGAAATTCAAAAGAACGCTCAAGCCGCCTTGAAAAGCGCTTCCCAGATTGAAAAGCAACCCGGTCTGCTCGACAAAACGCTTCCTAAAATCGATAAGTTACGACTCAAAATTTACCGTGAAGATTTAACCTTGGCCATTCTCGACTATGTCACCGCCGGTACCAAGGCCCAAAAAGAAATTTTCCTGGAGCCAGCAGACTTTCAAAACGATTCAGCTAAGATGTTAGAAGTATTAGCCTGTCAAATGACCACTTTCATTGATTTGACTCGCCGTTTAATTGGGCAGTTCGATGAAGCTCTCAAACAAGTTCAAGTTCGCCAAAAAGAACTAAAAGGCGGGAGCTTAAAAGCCTTAGCCGATCACTGGATACAACATACCGAAGAAGGCCGTTTTTTAAACTGGCTGAGCACACATCAATTGACTATTGACGACCTAAATACACAGGAACAGGTTCTAGGGCAACAATTGCTAGACCGTTTTGAACGCCGCACCCAAAGCGAAGATGCCTCCAAGCTTCGACAAAAGCTCACAAAATTACAAGAAACGGCGCCCGACAACGTTACTTTAGCGGCAAACTTATTCGACGCTCAAGACACGGAAGGCCTGAACAAACTAATCGAGCGGCTACAAAAACAAACAAGAGACATGGCACAAGGTTCTGGAGAAGCAATCTCAGACAACCAGGAAACGCTTTGTCTAGCTCAAGGCTATTTATCCGAGCTGAATGGTGAAATTGAAGCCGCTTGTACTTACTACACACAGCTTACTCATAACCGCCATCTGGAACTAGGCTTGTTACAAATTGTGTCAATTGCCTACCAACAAGAAGACGGCACTACCGTTTTAAATGCGTTGGAAGTACTTTCACATCTTAAAGATGCCTATCTTCCTGTTTATAACCAAGCCTTGGAAACGCAAGGAAAAATGGAACAAGTTTAAGAGATCTACCAACCTTATTTTCAATCAACCGCCTTACTTTCAAAAGCCGCGACAGTGGATTCGAAAACTTATTCAACACAACCATTTGGCAACAACCACGCAGATTCCGAAAGAGGGTTGAAGTTTTAGCTGAAAGAGACCACGTCGTAAAAAGATTTGCGCGATAAATCCACGTTTTCTTCAACCAATAGGCGGTGCAAAATCGCAACGAGGTTTTCAGCGGTTTGCCCCCGCCCGTAAACCGAATTTTTTTGACTAGCGACGCGCTGCATATCGGGTGACAAAGCTCGATGTAACGCCTCGGAAATAGAGTCAACATCTTCAAAACAGTCAATCACGGAAGCCGATCGCAAACGCCCCTTTTGACGTTCACCAATATTAACCGTAGGCACCCCCATCGCCGGCGCTTCAATAATACCGCTGGACGAATTGCCTACAACCACATCCGCCAGTTTCATGAGGCTCAAATAACGCTGAATGCCAAGAGAAGCAACGCACTTTACATTCAAGGCACTTTTTTCGTCCCACGCTTGAATCGCTCGATTAATTGCTTGCCCATGCGAATCCGTGTTTGAAGCGGTCCAAATAACCGTGGCATCTGGAAAAGACTCGACCGCTTGCATCAGTGCTTGCAAAGCTTTCAATTGCGGTTCTTCGTCCTCAGTCCCTTGATTACGTCTCGTGACAGGATGATAAGTCACCAACATCAACGGCTTGGAAAAAGACATGTCTAACTCCCGCTCCAGTTGACTGATGGTTAAGTAATCCAAATGGTCAATGACGTCCAAACCGGTTGCACCGACATTAAAAACACGCTCGGGGTTTTCGCCCATTTGAATCACTCTTTGTCGGTAAGGCTCGGCCGCGACAAAATGCACACTTGCCATTTTGGTCAAGGCATGACGGATGGATTCATCCACGGCTCCTTCCGTCACCTCCCCTCCGTGAAGATGAATAATCGGAATATGCAGTAGCAAAGCGGCCGAAGCGATGCCCAGCATTTCATAACGATCCCCCAGTATCAATAGCGCGTCGGGGCGATGCGAGTCTAACACTTTGGCAAACGCCGCCAACGCTCGCGAAGTCGTTAATGCAATATCCAAGTTCGAATCCGAGCTATTGAAATCCAAAATCGGCACTTCCCCGGCAATGTGATGCCCGGCTTGTCGAATTTCATTCACGGTAAGCCCTTGTGCTTCGACCAGATGCGCCCCCGTCACCCACAGTTGACAATCAAACTCCGTATGGGCTTCAAGCAGGCGAATGACCCGTGACAACAAACCATATTCCGCACGGGTAGCCGTCACCACGGCGATTTTTTTTTGACGAGAAATCATGGCTCGATTCCCTCTTCGGCGAAGTAATCGCGTTGAGCGACTTGACCAATCACATCATCCCATTCAGTTGCAAAACAACCGGTGTCACTGCGTTTTAAAGTAACATTTTCTTCTGTAAAAACCGTTCCCTTCGAAATCGATTTCGAAGCCACAATGCGTTTTCGCGCGATGGCAATGTTAGCCGTTTCAGAAAGTGATGCCGACTTTTCGCCTGATCCCAACGCCAATTCCACATGACGAATAGACGAAACCATACTGGCCAATTCTTGAGGCTCCAAGCTGGCTTTGTGGTCAGGCCCGGGTAATGTCCGATCCAGCGTAAAATGCTTTTCAATCACGGAAGCGCCCAATGCCACCGCCGCAATCGGCACTTCGATACCAAGAGAATGATCGGACAAGCCGATGGGCACATTCAGCGCCTCTCTTAAGGTCTTCATCGCTCGTAAATTCACATCTTCATAAGGCGTTGGATAAGCTGTGTTGGCATGTAACACGGTTAAGTTAGAGACATGCAGTCCCGCATTAAATAAAGTGGTAACGGCCAGTTGAACCTCTTCCAGGTTCCCCATTCCGGTCGATAAAATCGTCGGCTGATTCAAACTCGCGATCTTGCGCAAATAAGGAACCGACAACAATTCACCCGATGGAATTTTCCAACGCGCCACCCCCAAGGTGCTTAAAAGATCAATACTGTCCGAATCAAACGCCGTGGACATAAATTCAATTTCGTTTTGACGACAATGCTCAATCAGGGTTTGATGTTCCAAGTCCGACAACTCAAGTGACTTTAATAAATCATACTGGCTTTGCTCCTGGCCGGTATTTTCCGTTTGATAATCAGCTTGTTTGGCGGATTTTGACACCAAGGCTTCGGTTTTGAACGTTTGGAACTTCACCGCATCTGCACCCGCCGCAACGGCCGCATCCACCAAGGCCAGCGCCGATTTTAAGTCGCCGTTATGATTCACGCCGGCTTCGGCGATAATGAAAGTAGGCTTTAACTCCGCCATTTAGTCTCCTGCTCCAGTTTCAATATATCGAACGGCTGGCTGCCCGATATAGATGCCCGGTTCGGAAATATCCTTCACCACAACGGAACCCGCACCCACGATGGTTTTTCCGGTAATATGCGTTGATTGCACCACCACCGATCCAGTGCCAATCAAGCAATCATCGCCGACGCCCACGCCGCCATTTAATAACGCGCCTGTCGCAATATGACAATGCGCACCGATCCGAACATCATGCTCGACCAGTGCTTTGGAATTGATAATGCTATTGGCGCCAATTTCCGCCAGGGGGTTCACCAAGGCCTGATGCATCACCACCGTGCCGTCGCCAATTTTGGCCGACGCGGATACCTTGGCGAACGGCGAAATCACGCTCGGTAAATGCCCGCCCAAATCAAGCACCTGTTGGAACAAGCGACGACGCACCGCCGAGGATTTAAGCTGCCCGACCGTCACCAAACACGCCGGCACCTTTTGAACCCAGTAAGGTAAATCGTCGTCGGTACCGATGACCGGATACCCCAATACACAGTCGGTTTGCGATTCGGGGGACTCAATGATGCCGACAATGTCATAAGCATCCGTAGCTTCAATCACATCAATCACGGCGGCGCAGTGGCCTCCACCTCCTAATAACAACAAAGGCGTTTGGTTCATGACGTCACACCCTCGTTTGTCGCACCGTGGCAAGGGATGCCACTCGGCAAATTCACGACCCGATCGGCCAACCATTCGGTATTCGGCAGATCAGTTTGCAGGCAGGCCTGGTAGATTTCCAGTTTATGCATCGGCATCCACAATGGACGGGTTTGAATATTCTGTTCATTGGTAAAAGCCAAAAACGCCTCGCGATGAGCGGCACCGTCGCACAAAACCGCATTCAACCAATAATTGGAAGCCGCGGCATGGTCATTATTGGCATCATCAAAAAACGCCAGGCCTGGTGTTTTTTCAATAATGGTCCGGTAGCGCTCAGCCAAAGCGCGTTTCTGCTGGCGAAACGCCGGCAGCTTTTGCATTTGCGCCACGCCCAATGCGGCATTCAAATTCGGCATCCGCAGGTTATACGCCACTTCGTCATGCTCAAAATGCCACGCATGCGGCACCTTAGCGGTAGTGCTGAGGTGTTTGGCGTGCGCCGCTAATTCCGCATCGTCAGTCACCAACATGCCACCACCGCCGGTGGTGAGAATTTTATTGCCGTTAAAACTGAACACGCCGACCTCGCCAAACGTGCCGGTATGACGACCTCGGTATTCGGAACCGAGGCTTTCCGCAGCATCTTCCACCAGCTTGATACGATGCTCTCGGCAAATGTCGACCAAACGGTCAGCTTCACATGGAAACCCTAAGGTATGCATCGGCACACAGGCCGCAATGCGTCGGCCGGTTTCGGTGTGCAGGCATTGCCCGTTTTCCAAATGCGTTTGTTCGGCGAGAAAATTGGCTAAACTGTCCGGGCATAAGCCCATGGTTTTACGAGACACATCCAGAAGCACCGGCTCTGCACCACACAATTTGATGGCATTCGGTGTTGCCACAAAGGTCAAAGATTGCGTCAAGACCAAATCGCCCGGCTGCACGCCGACCACTTTCATCGCCAGAAACAAGCCCATTGTGCCATTCACCACAGCGACCGCATGCTTGGCGCCGGTAAAATCAACGATGGCTTCTTCAAAACGATTGACATACTGGCCGACCGACGACACAAAGGTGCTGTCGATGCAGTCCGAAACCATGTACTTTTCGGTGTCGTCAAAACAAGGCGCGTGCAATGGAATCAAACCGGCTTCAGCGCTCGGCACGGCATAGGTGTCCCGGATAAAATCAATCAATGTTTGCGTGTCGGCCAAGCGGTCAGACATTGTAAATGCCCGCTTTGTATTGTTTGAGGTTGTCCACGTTGCGGAACCATCGAATGGTTTCTTCCAGGCCGGTACGCAAATCATACTGAGGTTCGAAACCGGTTAGCGATTGAATCAAGGTGTTGTCACACCACAGACGGAAGACTTCGGAGTCTTTCGGGCGAATGCGCGCTTCGTCGGTCACGAAGACCACGTCGGATTGCATGATGTCTTTAATCATGTCCAATGTATCCTGCACGGAAATTTCAAAGTTGGAACCGATATTAATGGTTTCACCAACCGCATTTTCAGACTGAGCAATCGCCATCATGCCTCGGCAAGTATCGGTGACGAAATTGAAGTCGCGTGTCGGGCTGGTATCGCCCAGTTTGATTTCTTTCATGCCGTTGGCGATTTGGGTGATGATGGTGGGAATCACGGCTCTGGCCGATTGTCTCGGCCCGTAAGTGTTGAACGGGCGCGCAATGGAAACCGGCAGTTCAAAGGCATTGAAATACGACATCGCCATGGCATCGGCGCCGATTTTACTGGCGCTGTAAGGCGACTGCGGTTGCGCCGGATGCTTTTCGTCAATCGGTACATATTGTGCGGTGCCGTAGATTTCCGATGTGGAGGTATGCATCAATCGTTGAACGCCGTTATCCAAGCAGGCCTGGGCAATATTCAAAGTGCCGTTGACATTGGTTTCTACATAGGAATTCGGCGCAATATAGGAATACGGAATCGCGATCAAAGCGGCGAGATGAAAGACGGTGTGACAATCTTGAGTGATTTTTCGGCACAGGAACGGATCCCGAACGTCGCCGGCCACCACTTCAATGTCATCCAAATACGGGGATTGATCCAGCCAGCCCCAGGAATTGAAGGAGTTATATAACGCCAGGGCGCGGACTTTGGCTCCGGCTTTCACGAGTTGCTCGGTTAAGTGCGACCCGATAAATCCGTCCGCTCCGGTGACCAACACCTGTTTTCCCTGCCAATACGCTTCCGTCATTCCTCTCTCGCTTTTATTGTGTTTGTCTTGAAACGGTCAGGTTTCCTGCAACAACTCCCGATATTTGGTTTCGGCTTTCATGACCTTATCCAAATAACGACGCGTTTCGTCCGAATGATGATCGTAACGCAATTTGCGATACACTTGATTCGGTTTCATATGATTCAAACGATTAATCGCCGCTTCCGGAGTTTGCCCAAACAACCCCAAGACCGTTTTGATGCCACCATTATAAGAAGAAATGGTCACCATTTGCTTGATTTTATCATCCAGAATATCCGACAGATAATCATGCTTCAACAGGCCCAGATAAGCCGTTCCCATGCGAATATTCTTTTCGGAATCGAACAGTTCGTCCAAGCTGGGTTGACCGGGTTTGGCATCAATGTACTGGTAAACATCCTTACCGGCCGCTTCTGCCTTGACCTGCATCAAACCAATGGCATTGGAGCGACTGACGGCTTTCGGGTTAAAAGCGCTTTCCGTTTCCATCACCGCGTAAATCAAAGATTCCGGCACACCAAATTCGCTCGCATAGGTTTTCACCCAGGCCTGGTAGTTTTTGGCCGGGCCCGACAAACCGCTTTCGTGCAATGGAATGTGCAGCGCGATAAAATCGCCCTCTTCATCGGACAACTCTTCCACTTCATGTTCCATCAGGTAATCGGCATAATCGAAAGCCTGTTTCGGGTAACGGACCGGATTTTGATTCTGATCCAACACTCGACGATAAAAATATGGGCGTTTGCGCAAATTCATTTTTTCACGAGACAATAGCTCGTGCCCCGCCGTCGGGCGATCCAGTAACAACACACGACTGACGGCATTTTTGATATTTTGCGTGGAAGCGATGGCTTTCGGAAACTCCAACACCAGCTCGTCTTCATACACCACCAACACCGGGCTGGCTTTAGCCGACGAGGTTTCGGCCGCTTTTTCCAACGATTTTGAAGGCGGGTTGGGCGTGGTTTCAACGAATGCCGGCTGCGGTCGCTCGGACGAAAAAGCCGGTTTCGAGTCGTCCGGTTGGATTTCAAACTTAGGGGCCGAAGTATTTTCGGGATCCTCGAATCTATCTTCCAGTTCAAATGATGTCGGCAACGCTTTGGGTTTAGACGAGATCATATGACGAATGCCGGACTCCACAATAACCGGCGTTTTCGCCGGAGCAGACGCCTGGGATTGCGACAACACCCAGTGCTGAAAAGCCGTCATCACTCCGCTGCTTACAACACCCAGCATCATAATGGCAAACATCAAATGAAAGAAAATTTTAGGTAATGACACGTCGACCCTCTGTCAAAAATCCGTAAACCGATTGTATCCTTCAGAGACTATAGCAATTACGACGCCAATTTTATTATCCGTTCGAAAAAACAAAAAAGCCTCTAAAAAGAGGCTTTTGAAGAATGGGTTTTACGGCTGTTTTATCCCAAATAATCAAACAACGTCATGCCCTGAACTCTGGAAAAAACCTGTTGAGCCATTTGCAATGCATTCTGTTTCATGGTGAATTCCGAGATTCCTTCCACCACATCCTGGTCCTGCAAATCGGATCGACGCTGGTTCAAGGCAATGCCAAACGCTTGGCCGGACTCATCCTGGTTCCGGATACGGTTTTGACGACTTCCCACCTCGGCCAAAGCATCTGACATGGCGTCCAGTCCAGCTAATAAATCGGTACCGATTTCCGCCGGCGGCTGATTACCTTGATCCAGTTCATCCTTTAATTGAACCATCACATTCAACAAATTACGGTCCACACCAGGCGGCAAAGAACCCGCCCCCGGTACATCAAACACTTTGGAACCGTTATCCGTCACGCGCACACGGCTTGGATCGCCTACATCATCCGGCGCTAATTCGTTATTATCGTCAAATGAAATCTGCACAAAACGCGATCCATAATTCGCTTGAATATCATAATCCGCGCCCGCATTCGGACTACCAATATAAGCATAATATTCATTCCCCGGTTGCAATCCGCCAGAGTTACCTGGATCTGTCACAAAGGCGGCATTCGCGGTTACATTATTCCCCGCAAACAATAACTCTTCTTCTGAGTTACTGCTGTTCATGACATTCGCCATTTCTTTAATTAATTGACCGATTTCCATCCCAGCCGCTTGGCGCTGCTCTGGCGTGTAAGTCTCATTCATCATCTGAATGGTCAACTCACGTGCACGCTGCGTCACGCTAACGGCTGAATCAATTTGAGTTTCCTCATAAGACAGCATGGTTTTGGCAAAGTCACCGTTCTTTTTAAACTGCTCCAAATCATTCATGCTTTGATTGAGTGCATGAATCTGACCAATTGCCAAAGGATCGTCACTGGGCTTGTTAACTCTTTGACCAGAGCTGAGTTTTTCCTGGATCGCCAATACCGAATTTTGATGTTTTTCAATCGAAGCAAACGATTGCATATGAAACAAGTTGGTTGAAATTCTCATTTTTTTCTCCTTCAACCCTTAACCGATAGCATTGATTAATGTCTGAAATGTCGATTGTGCGGTCTGCAGAATCTGAGCAGAGGCTTGGTAGGCTTGCTGGAATCGCAACAAGTTAGCCGCTTCTTCGTCAAGGTTGACACCGGACAAAGACTCACGCCGCGCCACCATTTCGTCGTAAACATTGTTTTGAGCGACTTGCTGAATTTCAGTATTACTGACGTAGGCACCAACATTCGTTGCCATCGTAGAATACCCCCCCAGCAAGGTTTCCGAAGCCTGACCCGTTAAATCCGAGTACAACAAATTCTTATTTTGCAGACTGGCCATATTGGCCATATTGACGTTATCCCCCGCCGCACCCGGTTCAGGGGGGCTGGTTGGAGACACAGGGTTGCCGGTTCCCGTTTCAACCGGTGACTGACCACGCGTCGCAATCGATTCTGGATTGCTCAATTCCGTTTTAAAGTTTTCCAACATATCTTGATGCGGCTTCACCAAAAACTTTTCGCCCGGCTGCACAGCGTTAATACCACGTACATCGAAACGCAAGCCTTCGATATTTTCAATACCATTGTCCGGCGCGCCTAATGTAATTTCAACCGGCACTCCGGCAGAGTCTTCCACGGCTGCGCCGGTTTTATAGTCAAACACTTCAAAGTTACCGGCCGTGTTCACTCGTAACTCGTATTCTCGCGCTTCAAAATTACCGATTTCCGTCAAAGCTTGATCCAGAAAACCTTGCTTCGTACCATAATCCACAGGCTGGGCATCTGCGGCAGGCGGAACGGCTGTCGATGAATACGGAGGGTTGGAACCTTGCACCGGTACGTTCGGGTCATAAACCGGTGTGAAGTTCACCAAAATATTGGTGCCATCTTCCGCGCCCCCACCGGCAATTTCTTTATTCTTACTACTGGCCGTCGCATTTGTGTCTAACGGTTGATAGAAAGATTGGCCGGGTTCGCCGTTTTGATCCCAGCCTTGATAATGCTGCCAATTCACGGAAGCCGTCAAGCCATTGATCACCACACCTAGCTCGTCTTTGGACTTGTCCAGCATATTATCTCGAAAGTCCAGTACGGCCCCCATTTCACCGCCGTTGATATGGTCGGAAATCACCCGCTTTTCACCATTAATGTTCATATAAATTTCATAACGGTTATCGTGCGTGAACTCAGATAGGCCGGCCGACAATTTCGTGACCGTATTATCACCAATTAAGGAATAACGCCCATCCCCGGTCGCCACATCCACTTTACCATCTGCTTGCGGCGATGTTTTGATGTCCATGTATTGACTGAGTTGTTTGATCGCTTCATCCCGCTGATCCATTAAGTCATTCGGTTGTTGACCGTTGACATGGGACAAATTAGCGATTTGTTGATTCAACTGATGAATGCTTTCGAGGCGTTGATTCACTTCATCCACCGTATTAGAAAGCTGTTTATTCACCTGTTCACTGGTTTCGTCTAATACGCTGTTCATATTACCCAAAAGGCTTTCAAGACTTTTGGATTGATCCACTGTTAATTTGCGGGCGGTCGAAGAAGTCGGGTTATCCGCCAACTCCTGAAACGAATCAAAGATTCGCGTCATAAAGTCCTGAACCCCTTCATCATTACTCGCAACCACCCCCTCAACCTGCTGAGCCAAAGACAGTTGCTCATCATAACGGGTTTTTAAGCTGTAGCTGTTTACGAGCTGGGTTTGAATGTAACTGGCATAAATACGCTCGACACTCTCGACCCGAGAGCCGCCACCATTATAGGAAGTGGTCAAGGCATGAGTGGCATTACTGACAATTTCTGCACGTTGCCGGTTGTAACCTTCTGTGGCCACATTCGCGACGTTATTACTGGTCACGTCAATCGCATTTTTGAAGGCATTGGCCGCGCTTGAACCGATGGATAATAAGTCAGCCATTATGTTTTCCTCTTTCTGGTCTCATTCATCTGGTCAACCGTTTATCGAAAACGTCGTAATGCCAGACTGTCTGCTGTCGTTTGCGCCGGTGTTGTCTCGTTATGGGACTGAGTGTTGTCTTCTATGGGTGCTTCTGTTTGTTTAGAGCCTTGATTTGACAAGGCTTTATCTTCTGATTTTGACACAGTCGGCAACTTGGGCGCAAGTTCTTCAACTATTTTATCGGCCAAACCAAGCGAACCTTTAGTGGATAAGACTTGGCCCAACTGCCGATCATACCAATCCTTATAAAACTCCCCTTGATCGCCGTCTAACCAGCCATCATCCAGTTTCACTTTACGGGCTTCTTTCAAAATTTGCGACAAAAATAGCGCTTCAAACTGCTCCGCCACCGGGCGCAAAGCCTCCCGTTGATCGTGCTTGGCCGTCTGTTTCAGGTCGTTAAAACTACCACCGTTACCGTAAATTTGTTGATAGGCCTCCATTCTCGGGACCTGTAAATCCACTCCCGACATCATCGCCTCCTTAGATAACCATTAAGTCCGCTTGCAACGCACCGGACTGCTTAAGCGCTTCCAAAATCGCTACCAAGTCACCCGGTGCCGCCCCAACTTTATTCACAGCTTGAACAATATCGTCCAAGGTCACGCCTTTCGGGAATTTAAACATACGCCCTTTACCTTGATTTTGCACACTGATTGCAGACTCTGGCGTCACAACAGTATCCCCACCGGCAAACGGATTCGGTTGAGCCACATTATCAAACTCGCTGACTTTGACCACCAGGTTACCGTGCGTGACCGCCGCCGCGGAAACACGAACGTTATTGCCAATCACAACCGTACCGGTACGAGAATTGATAATCACTCTCGCCGCTTCCGCTCCAGGCTGCACTTCAATATTTTCGACAATCGACAAAAACGACACGCGTTGATTCGGAATACGCGGCGCCATCACTTCAACCGACTCACCATCCAAGGCGTAAGCGGTGCCATCTCCCAATTTCTTATTGATGGCCTTCACCAAGTTTGAAGCTGTTGTGAAATCGGCATTCTTCAGGTTCAATGTAATGGTGTTCCCCAAATCGAAGCCACTGTTAACGGTTTTTTCCACCGACGCGCCATCCGGCACTCGGCCCACACTCGGCACGTTAACGGTAATGCGGGAACCATCCGCACCCGTCGCATCCAAACCGCCCACAATCAAATTCCCTTGCGCCAAGGCGTACACATTACCGTCCACCCCTTTTAACGGCGTCAACAGCAAAGTACCACCTCGCAAACTTTTGGCATTACCCAAGGAGGAAACCGTTACATCAATTCGTTGCCCCGGCTTAGCGAATGCCGGCAAATCAGCATGGACTGCAACGGCCGCGATGTTTTTGGAATTGGTTTTGGTGCCTGGCGGTAGATTGATGCCGAACTTGTTCAACATACTGAGCAAGCTCTGATCGGCATAATCGGTTTTGTCACCGGTTCCATTCAACCCTACGACCAGGCCGTAACCAATCAATTGGTTGGAGCGCACGCCTGCGACATTCGCCAAATCCTTGACTCTTTCGGCATAGGACACGGCACTCCAAACAAGTAAGACCGCCATTAAAATGACATTTCTTCTGGTAAACATGATTTTCTCCTATCATTTAGGACAATTTTATTGTTATTTTAATAACAGCTTAGCATCAGTTATGCCATAACAGACAAAAACATAAAAAATAGCTCAATAATTTGTGGGGTAAGCCGATAAAAATGGGTTATTGAAAATAATCGATAAAAAAATGGGGCGCGAAACGCCCCCAAAGACCAGAAAAAACGGTTATCACAAAACGACCAGGCCTGGCCGTTTTGAAGAGAATAAAAAACCGACTTGCAAAAAGGAGATTGTAAAAAAACAAGCCGGAAAAACTTAGCCGCGTTTTCGGTGCGCGGCTCACCCAACTCATACCAAGATTATAGAGGCCAGTACTTATGCAAGAACTGAGTGCCCGCGCTTGGTCGGTTCATGTCACCGGAAATACCGGTATCTTTATAAATCAATCGCACATCCGCCACTTTGGCCGAGTCGATGGTGTTATCGGGGCTGATGTCCTGCGGCCGGATAATGCCGGCAAAACGAATCACTTCTTCCCCTTCGTGAATCGTGATCCATTTCTCGCCACGAATCACCAGGTTCCCGTTTGGAATCACTTCGACGACGGTCACCGCAATCGAGCCACTCAAACTGGAGTTCTGTTTAACGTCCGATTTCCCGTTAAAAGTCCCGTCAGACCCATAACCGATACCAATTCCCGTACCCAGTCCCGGCACCGAAATATTGCCTCCAAACGCCGTCGCATTCGACCCAATCGCCGCCTGTCCGTTTAGACCAAAGTTCTGCTGATTGGTTTTGTTGTACTTCGCTTCGTCTTTTTTCTTGGCATCGAATTTCTCGGCCAAGTTGATAGTGATGATGTCGCCAACCTTATGTGCCCGTGAGTCATCGAATAAACTTAAATTGTCACCGGCTTGATAAAGCGAACCATCCCTTGGTACCGTCTTCGACGGAATGTTCATCGGGTAGTTCGGTTCGTATGAGAATTTCTCCATGCGCTCGGGCACCGTTGAGCAGCCCGATAACAACACGGAAGACACGGCTGCGGCAATGGCCACTTTCGCCAAAGACGACGGCGCGGTCGCTGTTTGTTGTTTTTTTCCAATCATTTCTCACTCCTTAGGCTGAAGCTTGCCAGCCGCCAGATGGTTAAACGTTATTATTTAAGTATTGCATCATGCCGTCTGCGGCACTAATGGCTTTGGAGTTCATTTCATAAGTCCGCTGGGCTTCGATCATCCCCACGAGTTCTTCCACTGTATTGACGTTCGACGATTCCAATGCGCCTTGAAGAATGCCGCCGGCTTCTTCCACTTCTGGGTTTTTCACGTTTGGCGGTCCACTGGCCAGTGTTTCCATGTAGAAGTTCTTCCCAATGGATTCCAAACCGGATGGATTAATAAACGTGGCCAGCTCTAGCTGCCCGAGCTGGACCGGCTGCGGGTTACCTGGCTCTTTTGCGGAAACCACACCGTCACTCGTCACAAACACTTCTGTCGAATTTAGCGGGATATTGATATTGGGTTCGACCAGATAGCCGGACGATGTCACTAGGTCTCCGTTTTGATTGACTTCAAACGAGCCATCACGGGTGTACATCAAATTTCCATCTTGGTCGAGCGCCTGGAAAAAGCCTTTCCCTTGAATCATTAAATCCAATTCATTATCGGTAATAATGGCGTTCCCTTCCGTATGAATCTTTTGCACGCCAATGGCTTTTACCCCGGTCCCCATTTGCAGGCCGGATGGCAACGTATTTTCTTCATTTTGGGTGGCTTGAGCCCCTGGTTGACGGACATTTTGATACATCAAGTCCGCGAACTCGGCTCGGCCGGTTTTATAACCATAAGTGTTCGCATTGGCCAGGTTATTGGAAATGGTTGCCAGTCTAAAATCCTGGGCTTCAAGACCGGTTGTCGCAACGTAGAGTGTTCGATTCATTTTAAACTCCTAAATTCCCTAGCTTAACTTCACAAGACTGTCTGACTTTTGAGCGTGCGTCTTTGAGGTACTCATCATTTTGATTTGCATCTCATACTTTCGAGACAGTTCAATCATATTCGTTAACGCTTGGACGGTATTGACATTACTGGTTTCCAAAGCCCCGCTCACAACTTTCACAGGCGCTTGCGGCAATTCACCATCTTCAGTACTGCGAATATAACCATCCAGCCCTTTTTCTAAATTCTTAACATCAGGACTGACCATGCGAACCTGATCCAACACCACCATCAAATTATTCGGCGCGTCGGCCGGTAAAAATGAGATGGTACCGTCATCACCGATTTCAACGGCTTTCGCGGGTGGAATATTAATCGGAGCCCCGCCTTCATTCAGAATCGGGTCCCCCTTCACGTTCACCAAATCGCCTTCCTGTGTTACATGCATGGAAGCGGAACGCACCAAAGCTTCACTCCCATCCGGTGCCTGGATACCGATAAACCCATTTTCTTTGGTCATGATATCCAGATTCCGCCCGGTCACCTTCACCCCACCCGGTGTAAAGTCGGTCGCCGGTCTTTCATCCAGCGCATAAGTACGCGTATGCCAGCCGGGCCCTTCCATATGTTGCGCGCGGAACTGGTTGAAGTCCTGCTTAAATCCATCTGTATTGGCGTTTGCCAAATTATTGGCATTATTCGCCTGGGAAAGCATTACTTCTTTGGCGCCGCTCATTGCGATGTATAACATACGATCCATCAGCGAAATCCTTACTTTTATCCAGTCTTGAAGAATGGAGTCGCCAAAGACGACTCCCATAGAAACACTTATATTTAAATGGCTCTAACGGCCGGTGTTTCGATTTCCTTGTGTGTTAACGTTGTGTATTGCTATTCGTCAAATTTCCGACGTTTCGAAAATCCGTTAAGGAGTTAGTAGCACTTGCCGTGCCAAACTTAAACAAAAAAGAATTAAAGCCTACAGAATTTGGCCGATAAAGATATATGGGAAGGAGTGAATAAAAAACCGGCAAAAAATGCCGGTTTTTTTAGTTCATGAAACCTGTTATAGGTTCAAAATGGTTTGCGTCAAAGTTTGTGAGGTTGAAATGACCTGAGCACTGGCCTGATAGGTGCGTTGCGTCTGAATCATATTCACCAACTCACCGGTGGTGTCCACATTGGAGTACTCCAAGGAGCCTGCACTGACCGAACCAAAACCATTATTCTCAGCCGTCCCAATTTGAACAGGCCCCGAACCGAATGTTTCAGCATAGGTTTGTCCACCGAGTTTTTCCATGGCATTTTTATCGTTAAAGTTCGCTAAAGCCAACTGGGCCACCGGAACGGAACGACCATTGGAGTAACGCGCTTCAATCACACCGTCCGGGTTGGTATTGACCCCAACCAAATCCCCGATAGCATAACCGTTTTGAGTCGTACCACGCTGAATGTATGAACCAGAGAACTGAGTCATCTCATTCATGTCCAAATCAATCTCAAAGGCGGCAGGTGTCCCTTGAGTGGCACCACCTAATGGATCCGTCGCCCCCGTTAACGGAGTATCAATCATAAAGTTCAGTTGCGGATTGCCCGTTACCGGAGCCCAACCAGCGGTGCCCAAATCCGTAGCACCAGTACCCGCCGCAGGATCCGAATCCGGACCACCGGCAATGGCCGCAGTTGGATCATACTGACCATTCACGTCTAACGTTGGCGCATAAGCTCCCAAATAATTACCATCCGTGTCATACCGCAACTCATAAATCTGACCAGCCCGGTTGGATGGCGTTTGAGGAGGACCGACATTCGGGTCCATAACATGACCGGTATATTGTGAATTACCTTGGTCGTCTTCCGATGTAATGGTGTACTGCACAATCCAAGAAGTATACTTTTCACCGGAAGTGTTTGCCGAACCACCATTCGGCTCTGGCACCACATCACGTTTATAGAAGTTAGCATTTAAAGTGTGCTCGCCACCCAAGCTATCGTAAATGGTTTTCGGATAAAAATAATCCGGTGAGCCGCCGAAGAGACCACCGGCACCGGTATTGTTTTCAGGATCGGCCAACATCGCCAAGTTCTGGCTTGAACCAACGGAATCATCCGTCCCGTCCACGCCGGTATTGGTGCCGGCTGGATCCACATTATGAACCTCATCCCCTTTCAGGTTAATGTCATAAGTCATTTCACTGGTTGCTTTCGGGATTTTGTTCAAATCATCCAAATCAATCGAGTTTAACGCCGTGCTGAATACAGGATCGGTTTCCGTCGATAAGGTTTGATCCAACAAATACCCCTGTACTCGGTTTCCGCCTTGGTCGGTAATATAGCCTTCTTTATCCAGTTTGAAAGAGCCATTACGCGTGTAAACATTTTCATACTTTCCGCTTTTATCTTCCAAAATGAAGAAGCCTTCGCCGTCAACCGCCATATCCAGTTCACGACCAGTATCATTGATACTCCCAACACTGAAATCCTGTGTAATTGCCCCGACTCGAACCCCGTTACCAGGCGATTTTTGCGCACCGGAAAACATATCGGAAAACTCAGCACGAGAAGACTTAAAGCCAACTGTCTGCGCATTCGCCAAGTTATTTGAAATAACGCCTAAACCATTGGAAGCGGCATTGATACCACTCAGTGCGTTTAAATCATAAGTTGCCATTGTTCTACCCCTTCTATTCGCTAATTTCTCTAACGGCGGACATGTTGACATTTTCACCAGTCGCCAAAGTTAACTTCATCGTGCCATCCGAATTAATCGCCACACTGTTTACTTTTGTGCCCACTACGGTTTTGATGGATTGCATTTCGCCATCTTTATCCGTGCCGTAAGCAATCAAATTGTATACGCCATCCGCCATGGGGTTACCGCTTTCATCCGTACCGTCCCAAGAAACGGTTTCTTCCCCGGAACTGAGATCACCAATATCCAATTCCTTAACGGCCCCATTAGCATCCGACACCACGACGGTGACATCCGTCAAAGCATCATCCAAATTCAATTTAAAAGACGATTCAGCACCTTCCGTGTGGCTGAACTCACCCCCTTCGGCCAACACCGATTTACCAATCAATGAAGACGCCTGCATGGTTTGCAAGTTTTGAAAACCTTCCGTCATGGACATGACAGAAGCATTCAATTGGTTGGTGGCTTCCAACTGACTCATCTGCGTCATATCGGTGACAAAGTTCGTCGGATCCATCGGCTTATTCGGGTCCTGATTTTTCAGCTGCGTCGTCAGCAAGCGTAAAAAATCCGTTTGATCCATTGCCGTATTTGGCGCAAAAGCACCTGGGTTGGAACTGTTTTGCGTCGAAGAAATGTAGTCCGACACTGAGTTATTTGAAACGGCTGTCGACATAACTTACTCCTATTTCCCCATTTGGATAGTTTTCAATAAAATTTGTTTCGTGGTATTCATCACCTCGATGTTGGTCTCATAAGTCCGGGACGCATCCATCATATTGGCCATTTCTTCCACTACATTGACATTCGGGCGAAAAATATAGCCATCTTCATCGGCCATTGGGTGATTCGGGCTGTATTCCATAACGGGCGGTGCCTCACTCTCAACGATGTCGTCAATCATGACGCCGCCTGCCGGACGGCCGGTTTCTTCATTCAAAATCGTTTTAAACACCGGCTGCTTGGAACGGTACGTCTCATCCGAATTGGAGCTGATACTGTCAACGTTGGCCATATTCGATGCAATCGTATTCAAGCGAACCGTTTGCACATGCATCCCGGTTGCAGAAACATCAAGGGTTGGAAACATACTCATGATTATTCTCCTCTCAAGGCGCCGCGAATACTGGTGATTTTGCTATTCATAAACTCCAGCGTCGCTTGATACTGCATGGAATTTTCCATAAATTGTGCTTTTTCAATATGCGTTTCGACCGTATTACCATCCAACGATGGTTGAGTCGGCATGCGATATTTCAAAAAATCATCGGTTGACGCTTCTGCAAACCCTTCAATATGACGACTGTTCGTCATTTTCATATCCGGCTTATAACGACCGCTTTGCATGTCTTCTTCTGCCGCTTGCAACTCTTTACGCCAGTCCAGATCACGCGCCTTAAAATTCGGCGTGTCCGCATTGGCCAGGTTGTTGGCCAAAATGCCTTGGCGCTCTTTACGAACCGCTAAGGCTTGTTCATGTATGCCAAAAACAGATTCCATAATATTTTCCTTTCTGATCTTTTTCGGTCGTGTCAGACGTGCTGTCAAACAACCGTCAAAATACTATTGTTTTTATTGTTCTATCGAAACGTAGCAATAGGAGTGCCAAATATGTAAAAAACGCTAAAGGACAGGAAAAACGGCCGTATATCGGCCGGCATTAGAAAAACTTTAGAAAAAAATGGCAATTTTTTTCCGAATTCGGCAAAAGTTGCCGAATAACAACGCAACCAATTGTTTTTAAAACAACTTTAAGGTATTCAAAAATTAAAAGTAGGAATAACTCAGGCAAAAACGGCCAGGCCTGGCCGTTTTTGAAATAGAAGAATCTTTGCGATTACCAGGATCGAACTTTGTCGCCGATCTGAATAAGGCCGTCTTTCGCCAAGACTTCGCCCACCGCGAAACGCGATTGAATCCGTTTGATTTTAAGAAAACCGGACGGTTCGGAATCCAATCCTAAATCGTTTCCTTGATATCGAACCGGGCGGCCGATATTATGATAAACCGCCAACTCGTCACCCACTTGAGCACCGGATTCGTTAGAAAGGTAAATCACGTAATCGTCACCACGAATATCAATAATACGAGTTTCAACCGGCTTACAACGCATATAGCCATAAACCTGCTGAGTTGAGTTATCCAATAACGCATGGAACACCATCCCCGTATTGGTCGCGAAAAACGCATTGGTTCCAAACGGACGCTGACGCCCAACCGTCACATCGCCTTCAATATCGAAACCGTTCCGTTTTTCCAACACGATATCGTAATTGTACAAATCCACAATATACGTATCCGTTTCGATAAAGCGCGTATTCGGCTGGACCTCACGGCTGTAAAAACGCTTAAAGTCATTCCACAGTTTCGGATCATCATTGTGTCTGGAGACCGAACGGATGACCGTCAACAATAGATATTGCGCTCCCGTCCCTTCCCGAATCGGCACCAACACATCCGGCGACAAATTCGGCGCCACAGCTTGTGTCGTATCCAATAACGAGTTATCTTCAACCATCACCATATTACGGTAACCGCGGTCATACAGACGGCGTTGCAATTCGGTCTGGAAACCGCCCAACAAATTGGAAATATCCGTCGCGCCTCGGCTGTCAGTGGTGATGGGACGAGCAATGGCCAGTTTGGGTTGATAATGGTTTCCCGGCACGTTATTACAGGCTTGCGGGTCTTCAGTCAGGCACACTTCCATTTTGACCTGATAGGTTTCCATCTTTTTGAGTTTCTGTTCATCCAGGATTTCAATACCTTTATCATCGAAACGGTCATTAAAATCGGCTTCCTGAACACCTTCTTCAACAATCAGAAACTGAGACACTTTACTGTTTGAGGTAAAACGTGTCGCGTCCTTCGACAGCATGAAATCTTTTACGACCTGGTCGGAAGAGATTTTCAGGTTACTTTGCATACTGGCTTGTTTCAAACCGTTACGGATGGCCATTTGTCGAGCGAATTCCTTGGAAACACCGTCCATGGACGCCACCCCCGTCACCACGACACAACGCGTTGGATACTCTTTTTTCGGCCCATTGGCAAAGGTTTCCGCCCAAACGGCAGGACTCGACAATTGAGCCAAGCTAAACAAAACGAAAATAAGCCCCGTAGCCACGTTTTTCATAACAATATCAGTCTCTCATCTCTATTCAGGACGCTTGCGCTTGCTGCTTTTCCGAGGTAACCACATCAATTCGGTCGATAATGGCTTGCGCCAGTTCTTCCGGGTGCCATTTTGACATGAACTTATTCGCGCCGACTTTTTCGGTCAAAGTCGCATTAAAGCCACCACTCAATGACGAACTGAGTACAACATACAAATCGCTTAAACGGGGGTCTTTACGAATATTAGTGGTCAGGGTATAACCGTCCATTTCCGGCATCTCAATATCGGAGATGACCATCAATACCCGGTCCTTAACCGGTGGACTGATGTCTTTGTCGGCATCGTCGGCCCATTTTTTCAGGAAGTCCAATGCCAAACGACCGTTGGTGACAATCTTGTTGGTGATGCCCAATTTATCCAAGGTGGTTTTCAACTGATTACGGGCCACAGCGGAGTCGTCCGCGGCCAAGACAAAGAAGTCATGCCCTTCTGTTTTGGCTTGATTGTGGTGTAAAAACTCATCCGACATTTGCTCTTGCATACCCGACACCTCGGCCAGGACTTTTTCCACGTCGACGATTTCAACGATTTGGTCTTGGGCACGGGTGATTCCCGTCAAGTAATTGACGTTTTGCAATGAATCCGGTGGCGGCAAAATATCTTCCCAGCGCAAATGGACGATTCGATCGACATCTTCAACCAGAAACCCTTGAACGGAGCTGTTAAACTCGGTGACGATGGTCAAGGAATCTTTATATTTATCAGCCGGAACAGCCGGTAAATCCAGAGACTTCGCCAAATCAATCATCGGCATGGTTTGCCCACGGATGTCCGATACCCCCACCACTCGCGAGTCCGCTTTCGGAACCGGTGAAATAAATGGTGTACGAATCACTTCACGAACCTTGAAGACATTGATTCCGAACAACTGATTACCGTGAATCTTAAACAGCAACAACTCCATGCGGTTCATGCCCGCAAGCGACGTTCGTTGGTCAACCCCTTTTAGAAAACTTGACATGGATGCCACCTTCTTCTTAATTTTGGTTATCGTACTCTTTTCGTCAGTACTCTTGGTATGACGTGAAATGAATACAACAATGATAATTCCATCAATATCAGTTAATATAACTGAATTCTCTAAAGCAAGCAAAACACAAGCCGGTAAGCAAAGTCACCTATGCATTCACTCTTAAAATCGACAATCAAATACTTGCCTTTCTTAGGGATTGCGCTGAGCACAAGCCTCTTATTTTCCCAGCCAACCCAAGCTTCTCAAAACGGTTCCGATTCTGAAAATCAGCCGATGCAAGTGCTTTATGACATGGTGTTGAAACACCTTAAGCAAAAAACCGACCAAAAAATTCACAACCCCACTTACGACATTCGCAAGTTCAGCGACCGTTTACGCTTACCTCGCTGCCAGGAACCCCTTGAACTCGAAGACAAAGCCCCCCAAAAAACCTTTGGTCGCATGACCTTCAAGCTGCAATGTCCAGATCCGGAATGGAAAATTTTTGTCACCGCCACGGTTGAAGGCGATTTACCGGTCGTCATTTCCACTAAAGGAATTCTAAAACAGGCCGTTATTCAACCTGGCGACGTCAAACAAGTGTTCATGCCGTATCAAAAAGTTCGACGCGGTGCTTTAATTAACGTGGACCGTGCCGTCGGTATGCGCGCCAAACGCGCCATACCGCCCAACACCATTTTAAAAGTCAGGCAGTTGCAACCGCCTTATATGGTGTTTGAAGACAATAATGTAACCATTATTACACGCGTTGGAAACATCAAGGTTAAGTCCCTTGGCATCGCTTTAAAGAATGGCGTGAAGAATCAGCAAATACCGGTTAGAAATCTGTCTTCTCAAAAAATAGTAAAAGGCATAGTTATTGCTCCTAATACCGTCGTCATACCTTAAAGTAAAAATAAAACTAAAGTATTGAAAGGTTCCGCCGTTAAAAGTACTAGAACAAATGTCATAAGTTGTTAAAATACATCAAAGGTTTGGGGATTCCGTTATGGATATTAAAAATATTAATCAAAATCTGGTGAACGGCCGATTAAACGAATCGGGCAATGGTGCGCCTAAAAATACTGGCGGGCAGAATGCCGCTCAACCGAACGCCAGCACTGACAAAGTCACGTTGACAGACGTTTCAACGCAAATGCAGACGCTTGAAAAGCAAGCCGCTGCCAGTAGCGTTGACAACTCCGCAAGAATCGAAGAGCTGAAAGCCGCGATCAAAGAGGGTAACTATCAAGTCAACGCTGAAAACGTCGCCAATAAACTTATTCAAACTGAGATCTTGTTCACAGGCAGTTAATTGAATGGGTCAAGCCACTGATACTCAAAACCTCTCCCCGCTTTTAACTGAGTTGCTTGACTTGCTGTCTCAATTTGAATCGGTTCTGGAGACAGAAGCCGATGCCCTCAAGAGTTCCCAATTAAACAACTTAACCGATACTCTCCAACGAAAAGAACAGCTTTCCCAATCGGTCTCCGAAACGTTCAAGTCATTAGCACAACATTTACCAGATGGTGTCGACTTGTCCTCTCCTTTAAAAGAGTCCAACTTATCCTCCTTACCAGGTTTAAAAGCGGAAGACAGACAGGCGTTACAGAACATCTCTGAAAAAGCGAAACACTGTCATAAGCTGAACACCATTAACGGCATGACCGTCCAATCTTTAAGACACTTAAACCAAACCACTCTCAACCTACTGACCGGGCAAGAAAACACCAAGACCTACAGTGCTTCCGGCAAAACCGTTCCCAGTGACCAAAAATCCAACCCGCTTGGAAAAGCTTAATAGCGGTTCACTCTGTCTGACGCCGCCTATTTGGCGTAATTTCTGCTTGACGATTTTTTTGAATTTAATAAACTCGTTTCATGCATATCGATTAAGATATCCTGCAAACGTAACCTAAAAGAGAACCTTTATGTCGTCAAAAAACAGTCGATCTTTTTTCAGAATTGATGTCATGCTGCCGTGCAGCTATCGAATCGTCCCGGAAGAAGAAGCGATAAACCAACCGCTTCCAACCGCGCCTGATGCGGGCTACATTGAAAAATATTTCATGGAGAATTTGACGCAACTGGACGAGCAGCTAAGCACCGTCATTTCTCAAATCGGTCAGAAAAGCACCTTGCTGGCCACCGCTTTAACGGCAATGAACAGTAAAATCAACTTTCTGTTACAGACGGTGGATAGAAAACAACTGGTACACGCAATCCCACAACGAATGGTAAATATCAGCGCCGGTGGTGTTGCCATTAAAGTCACGGAAGACGTCAACACGAATGACAAGGTCGACTTGCTGATTCAACCATTGGAAGACGAGCCGCCAGTTTTGGTCCGTTGCAATATCGTCAAAGTCATTCCCGAATCCGATGGAATGGGATCCACCCTAGCGCTGGAATATCAAAACATGACTGAGGATGATCGCCGCAAACTGGTCTACTTCATCCAAAGTAAAGAAATCGAGCTGGCCAACCAAATGAAAAAAGAATCCAAGTAGGTCTGGCTTTTTCAACGCCACCTTCCGATATAAAAAAACCGGCTTTCGCCGGTTTTATTTTTTTGAGTAGTGGATCGGAACACCTTCTTAAGGAAAAGAGTAAGCTCGATCAAGATCCCCGTCATAAGAAGGCTTCTTCTTAGAGGTTTCTTTTTCACGCATAAACTTTTGGAGTTCAATTCTCAATAACTCAATCTCTTTCAGCCCTTGCTTCAGATCACTGGTATAAGCATGGTCTTTCTTAGCTTGCTGTTTAATCAGTTTACCTTGTTTATAGACCTTGCTCTCAAGAATCCGTACTCGAGTACTGATACTTGCGGCTTCGGCAATGGATTGAAAAGTCAAAAACATGACCACAGCGGAAGCCAAAATGGCTGTTCGATTCATTATCGTTTCTCCCTATACGCCACTAAGACAAGCAACACTCACTAAAACTCAGTGCTCTCCAATCGTGTGGCAAGTCAGTGTGCGGCATAAGTCATCCGCAGAAATCGTCGTTTCCTCTTCTTTTTTGGAGTAAACAAACGCATTATAGAAGAAACTTTTATCAATGTAGACTTCCAAAATGGTTTCATAGTTATGATCCGCCATTGGCGTAATACTGACCACGCGCGCACCTCGAACAATCGCATTCACTCGAGCGCGGAAACTGTCATTTTGCGCCGTCAAAGTGGCGACCGATGTATTACTGTCGATTTTAATACCATACAGCTGTTCCGCCAACGAACGATAGGCATCCAGCTTCGCCGAGCGAATCGCCATCAAACGACGCTGACCTGGCGTGTAACCTTCATAGGTACTTTCAGCCCCATACCCAATGCCGGAAATTTTAATCAACTGTGGTTGTAAGGCACTTTTTGGAACCTTGTACACAACCGGTTGCTTCGCAGCCATTTCATCCACCGTTGGCGCCTCTTTTTCAGAAGAACCTTGATCCGACATCTTCGCCGAGCCGGCTGAAGCTTCTGTCGGCGCAGGTGCCGGTTGAGGGTTCGCCACTTGAGCAGGCGCCGGTGTGGGAGCCGAAGTGGATTTCACTTTCGGTTGGGAACTGCAACCAGCCAAAACCATTGCACTGGCGATGGCGGTTGTCAAAAATAAGCTCTGTTTATTCATAACAGTGTCTCCGTTTTACTCAAAAAAATAAGGTTTGGGGTAAGCTCGATGCGTGATCCAACGATTGGAACGCTTCGGCTCACACCGGTTAATTTGTTCACTGCACCTCAGTCCATTCACTGAGTATTCCGGCCCGGGCTGATAATGTTTCGGAACCAGTTCATTCGTGTAATAGTCCGGCACTCGGTATTTTGCATCCATGCTGGTACAAGCGGTCATCAAAGTGCTGAACAGCATTAATCCAATAATCTTATGCACATTTCCCAGCATTTCACTGTCTCCCGACAAAGCACGTCCTATACTGACTTAATACGAATCGAAATAAGGGTTATTCGGCGCGCTGTATTCATAGGCTCTGGCCTTTTCCATCGCACGTTGTTTCCGTTCCGCCTGCTCTTCTTTTTCGAGCGCTTCGGCTTTTTTCTGCTCCTCGGCCAGTTTGACCTTTTCTTGCAGCATACCTTGCTCGACTTTCTTAACGGTTCTCAGTATCGACTTGTACTGCGACTGTAAAGACTTCACTCGGTTATTGATTTCGTTCACTCTTCTCTGTGTAACGACCATTCGAGAGCTGACTTTATCCATTTTCTTCGCCAACTGCGGGTCCACCGCCGCCACTTGTATGCTTTGAGCGGCCGGGATCGGTTGATTCGGCTGAGGAATAACCGCGACATTGGCTCCTTGTTTCTCAGTGTTTTTAGATTCTTTCTCTAATGCCGCACCCGCTTCAGCAACGGTATCCGCTTCTTGGCTCGGTGTCATTTGCACCAGATCACGGTTTAACTGTTCAATCTGAAAACTCAATGCATCCAGCTTTTTCTCTAACTGCTTAACGGTTTTTTCCGAGCTGGCGCTTTTGATCATGCTCTGAGTGGAACCGGCATGAATATCCTCTAATAAAGATTGCGCTTCTTCATCCAGCCCAGGGTTGGACGCTAAAGCCGCCCATACCCCGGTACCAATCGCCACCAAGACCAATGTGATGGTGATTGAGCTGAAAATAATGATCAGTTTTTTAATTGAGTCCATTTCGGCCACCGTTAACGTATTTTGATTTTGGTTTTGATTCTGTTGCTGCAATGCCGCACGCTTCTGCAAAAAACTCTCTGCGCCTTCTTCCGCAATCGGGGCGGCAGCAGGAGATGATTCATCGTTCATCATCGTAGCGCCCGGTTCAGTCTCCGGCTCTTCTTTAAACATCGGTTCCAAACCAGGATTCGGTTCGGGTTCAGGCATTTCTAGTTCTGGTTCGGGCTCAGGAACCGGCTCTGCTTCTGGCTCAGACGGGCTCGTTTCTTCTTCATCCGGTGACGGGAAGTTATCCATAATGCCGCCCCCTGTTTCGGCGGCCTCTTCCGCTACGGGCTCTGGCTCAGCCGGTTCCGGCGTGTCTTCTACCGGAAGGTCGTCCAAACTGCCTTCTTCGAGAGAAGCGTCAACCTCGGCTTGATCCGCTTGTGCGTCATCTTGATCATCTTCGGCCGAAATCGCCTCCAGCTCAGCCTCATCCAGCAAGGCATCGATGCTGTCTAGATCATTCGGATCAATGGTATCATTGGATTCAGCCACCGCTTATTCCCCAAACTTGCCTATTATCAGTTTCTTAAAAATCACCAGGCCTGGCCATTTTCGCCAAACCGAGTACGCATAAAATTACGGTGTCAGCCGCTCAAATACCCCTGTGTCCAACCAATAGACATCCGGGTAAATATGAAAGCGTTGCTCACTGTCCACACTTAAGTCACCTAACTCAGAGCGCGTAACATGCGTATTTTCTTGCGTCAAATTTACAACGGCTTTTGCCGCCAACTGACCTAAAGCATAAAAAATGCCAACTCCAGAATCGCTTATCTTTGAAGACTGCTTTTTCTGAATCAAGGCGGCATAGTAGCTTGGAAGAATAGCAGATGTAGACTGCCAGTAAGGAAGGCTGGTAACCAACTGATTCACAGGCGGTAGCTCAGAGGGTAACCAGTAATGTGCCAGAGCATTCAAATGATAATACTCCAGCAAGGGGGAAACTTGCATAGCCAAACGGTAAGGTAAAAAGCTCACCACGACATCGAGGTCTTGTCTCGGGCGTTCTTCAAACTCCAATCGGTGGCCAATGGTGTGCTGCAACCAGCCCTTGCGGCCTTGAGATTGCTGCGCATGCAGCGCTTGCTCCAGAGCCGCATCCACATGCGAATCAATTTTGGTCACGTTCACGACCTGAATCGGCAGCAGCACATCGGTTTGTTCAAGCAGCGCTTCAAAATGCTTAACGAGCGCCTGAGATTTTTTATCGCCGTCGGACAGCAATACAATTCGCTGTGCATGACTTTCCTGTAAATAAGTCATCAGCGACGCAAGCGCATCGGTAGACGAGGATGGCGACAGAACGCGCATCGCATCACGGACATCCAATTTTTCGGCTTCATTAAAAGCCAGTACCGGCGTGTGCAAGTCGAGAGCTTTCAACTCGGCGACATGCGACTTCTGTAAAGGACCAAAAATGAAACTGGGTTGATATAGACGAACCCACTCCCAAGCCTCGAACATGGAGTCATAGATATTGGTATCCAACACTTCCAGGTCGTAAGGCATGGGCATTTCATGGAAAGCATCCTGCAACCCTTGGTAAACGGCTTGCCCGGCTTGAGAATAAGGCCCACTCATGGGCAAGAGTGCCAGCATTTTCTTTGGATTAAAATGGAACTGTCCAGCACTGGGCGGTTGTAAAACCTGTTGTGCCGAATCGTAATAAGCTTGCAATCGCGCGAAACGCGCTTGCATTTTCGGACTGAGAGACTCGGCCGATAACAGCGTTTTCAACTCGGTCAAATAAACACCGACTTGCGAAACTTGTTGGTTTTTTTGCGCCAACTCGGCTTTCAACAACAGAATTTCCACATCGATCATTTGAATCTGTTGATCCAACGTCAAATATTGACTTTGTGGCATATTGTCCGAAAGCGGCGCCATAACATGACCTTCTTCGGCGAAACACCGCCACGGAGAGGCAAATATTGCCACCATTGCCCCCCAGGCCAACAGGCTTCGATGCATGCTCATGATGTCGTCAATCTACTCTAACGATGTGGAAACGATTTCATACACATCTTTCGACAGTGTTTTGTCCGCGGCAATGCCTTGTAAAGCGGCGTGCATTTTTGCCTGACGGTGACCTTTAAAACGTTTCCAGGCGGTAAAGGCCGTTACCAATCGAGCCGCCACTTGCGGGTTGATCTTGTCCATTTTAAGCACTTCTTCGGCCAACAGGTCATAGCCACCGCCGGAAGCATCATGGAAAGCTTTCATATTCAGCCGCCCAAACACACCTAATACACTGCGAACCCGGTTAGGATTGCGGTAATTAAAATCGGGATGCGCCAGCAAGCCCCGCACAACTTGCAGGGCTTGATTCGACTCCGAGCGCGCTTGAAGCGAAAACCACTTATCCATCACCAAACTGTCCTTGTGCCAGCGTTGATAAAAATCCGACAAGCAATCCGCTCTTTCTGGAACATCCAAATGATTCAGAGCGTTTAAGGCAGCCAACACATCGGTCATATTTTGCTGCTTTTGGTATTGCGCCACTAACGCCTCAACCGGTTCGTCGCCATAGGCCAAATACATCAAGCACTGGTTTTTCAACATTCGATCGGCGATATCATGCTCGTCGTAGCAATAGTCTTTGTCCGATTGTAACGCGGTGTAAGTCGTCTCCAAGGCGGACCGGAATCGCTGCCCAATTTGATGTTTCTGATATTCCAATGCCTGCAGGACACCATCGACATCAATCGATTCGAATTGTTCGAATACATAAGGGACATCCGGCAAGCCGATGGCCAGCGCTTTCAGCGCCGGATCCAGACCAGGAGCTTCCAAAACCGCTTTAAAAGCTTGCTGATAGTGCGCTGAAAACGCCATATCATCACCGGCTTGAAAACGCGCTACGTTGTCTTTGATGTTTTGCAATGCCAGTGTTTGGATCGACTCCCAACGGACAAAACTGTCCGAATCGTGTGACGCCAACATCATTAACTCATCGTCGCTGGCGACATAATCCAGATTGACCGGAGCGGAAAAATGTCGCAACAACGATAAGTGCGGCGCCTGAGACAAGCCCGTAAACTCAAAGCTTTCCGAAAGTTCGGTTATTTTCAATAAATGACCTTTTTCGGTTTCAAACACCTTGTGACGTGAATTTTCACCAGGCCTGACCGGCAGACCGGCACCGGAATCGTCCAGAAAACCGAACAAAACCGGAATCAATAACGGTGCGTGGGCTGCTTGACTCTTTAAGGATTGTTCACAATGGAGTGTTAAAGTACCGCTCGCCGCATCGAAGTGTTTTTCCACCTTCAAGGTTGGAGTACCCGCTTGCGTGTACCAGTTGTGCATTTGAGATAAATCCACATTATTGGCCTTGCCCATCGCATCCCGGAAATCTTCAACCGTCACCGCCTGCCCATCGAAACGTTCAATATAGCGCTTCATTCCCTTTTGAAACCCGGCTTCGCCCAACAAGGTGTGATACAAACGCACCACTTCCGCGCCCTTTTCATACACGGTCATGGTATAAAAGTTATTCATTTCAATGTACGACTGCGGTTGGATTGGGTGCGACATCGGTCCGGCATCTTCCGGAAACTGATTGCTGCGTAAACGCTTAACGTCTTCAATGCGTTTCACGGCGGGTGACAGCATGTCTGATGTAAACTCTTGGTCTCGGAAAACCGTCAGCCCTTCCTTCAACGTTAATTGAAACCAATCACGACACGTCACCCGGTTACCGGTCCAGTTGTGAAAGTATTCATGCCCGATAACGGATTCAATCCCTTCATAATCCATATCCGTTGCGGTTTCAGGCCTGGCCAAAACATACTTAGAGTTGAACACATTCAGGCCTTTGTTTTCCATAGCGCCCATATTAAAGTCGTCCACGGCCACAATCATGTAAATATCCAGGTCATACACCAAACCGAAACGCTCTTCATCCCACTTCATGGAACGTTTCAACGATTCCATCGCATGGTCGCATTTATCCAGATTTTTCGGTTCGACATAAATGCGCAAGTCAATCTGACGTTGATCGCGCGTGATAAAGGTATCTTCCACCTCTTCCAGATTCCCGGCGACCAGCGCAAACAAATAACAAGGTTTTTTATAAGGGTCTTTCCAGATCGCATAATGGCGATTATTCGGTAAATCACCCACTTCGACTAGGTTACCGTTGGACAGCAAGACTTTATTGTCTGCTTTGTCAGCAATAATCTTAGTGGTGAAATACGTCAAAACATCGGGGCGGTCAAAATAGTAGGTAATGCGACGAAACCCTTCCGCTTCACACTGGGTGCAATAATTACCACTGGTGCGATAAAGTCCTTCCAGACGCGTATTGTTTTCCGGATCAACCTCCGTCACCACTTCCAGCTCAAAAGATTCCGGCACCTCCGACAAGATCAATTGCGTCTCCGTCATCTCATACTGTGTGGGCATCAAGGCCACACCATCCAGATCAATATGCATGAGTTCCAAACCTTCGCCATCCAACACAAACGCCGTTGCCGCATCACCGGTTCGGCGTACACGCATGCGGTTCGTAACGCGGGTAGCGTTGGGTGACAACTCGAATGTCAGAAAAATGGACTCAACGTCAAATGCAGGGGCTTGGTAATCGGTTAAATAATGTGTTTTAGGTAAATTTTGTGTCATAAGGATATCGGGAGCTCGATTGATCGTTGTATTGAAATGTTTCTTGATGATGATTGTAAAAGACTGGCGTAAAAAAATCCGAAAAAAAAAGCCTTCCTGCCGAAGACAGAAAGGCTTTTAGGGAAAGTTACAGGAGTGTCTTAGTAAGAGAACTCAGCGCGACGATTTTTCGCCCATGCAGCTTCAGTATGAGCTGCGTCAACAGGGTCTTCTTCACCATAACTGATGACATTGATACGGCTTGGGCTTACACCTTCAGCGACCAATGCATTTTTCACAGCGTTTGCACGACGCTCACCCAACGCCAAGTTGTACTCACGCGTTCCTCTTTCATCACAATAACCTTTAATGGTTACGTTTGCAGTGGAGTCCAATGCCATGTAATCGGCATTCATTTTGATGATTTCATAGAATTCTGGTTTGACGGCAGAACGGTCGAAATCAAAGTTAACCACTTTGCCCTGCAAAGTTGCTTTCAATTCAGCGGCGGTTTGACCAGCACCATTTGTCGCTTCAACGACTTCAACAACTTCTGCTTCTTCAACAACAACTGGCTCTGCATTTTCAGCTTGCGCATCCGTTGAACCAGACTCTTCTGTCGTCGTTGGCGTAGAACTACAACCCACCAAGGCGAACCCCAAGAAGCCAACTAAAAATAGTTGTTTAAGACCTGATAAAGACATCGTAAATCTCCCTAAAATGTTAAAAAAACGTATTTAAAATATAACCGAAATTCAAATATACCTGAATTCCAAAGAAAATTGAACTCAAAATAAGAATTTATGTAAAAAACCTTATTTTTTTAGACTTTATTTACTCCAAAGCCGCTGTTTGAAACGGTTTATCCTGCGGACGAAGCCATTGCCTGCAAACCTTCCAAGTTCTGAATCAGGACTTCCTTGCGCTTCCAACTCATCCAGCCCTGCTTTTGAAATTTACCCAGAATACGTGAAACGGTTTCCGGCGTCAGGTTAAGGTAGCTGGCCACATCCCGGTGTAAGACATTCAAGCGAAACTGGGTATGTTCATACCCACGCGCCCGTAAGCGCTCGGACATCATTAAAATAAAATCCGCCAGTCGCTGTTCAGCGGTCTTTTGTGTCAATATCGTCGAATGCAATCGGCCGGTCACAATTTCATGACTCATCAAGCTGAAAATTTGCGCGTTTAAATTCGGCACTTCGGAACCGAGCTTGGTCAATTGCGCGTATGGCAAAGCGCATACGGTTGTGGTATCCAACGCCACCGCATAGAATTCATGGCGGCAACACGCCAAGGCTTCCATTCCAACAATGTCCCCCGGCAAATAAAAACCGTGGATCACCTCTTGGTCATGTTCATTAACGGAAAACACCTTCACCATTCCCGCTCGAATCGCATACAAAGACGTAAACGCCTCCCCGGCTTGATAAAGGTACTCCCCTTTCACGAGAGACGGCTTGCGGTCGACCAGTTGATCCAAGCGTTGGATATCGGTGTCATACAGCCCATTGGCAAAACAAATTCCTTGCATCGCGCACTTGGAACAACTTGCGTTAAAACCGGAATGCTTTTCTGTCATAACACCACTTTTTTCTAAAATCCCTTTTGTTCGATTCTACCAAAATATTTTTTCCTGGGGGCGCCAAATATCTCAAAAACGGCCCAGCATTTTGCGTTCGTCAAAAAACGCATGAATCAACCTAAAAATAATTTTATTTTTTACTTAAAACTTCTTATCAACTTGCACTGCCTATTTTTTAATCAATTTATAAAAACAGTAACATTTTTAAAGCATTTAGCCACCTCAAAAAGAAGTCTTCACAAAGTTATCCACAGGTTCTGTGGATTATAATCTGAACGATAAAAAAGTATGCCAAACTTAATAAAAAACAACATAAATTAATAAATACAACAATTTAACATGTATTTATAGAATGCAAATTAAATACAAAAACTAATAACCGCTATTACCTTGTCAAGTTTTTTTTAAAATTATTCACTTTTATCGACAGACAGCTTGCACACCTCTTAAACATTGGATTTATGGTAAAATTCGCGTCATAAAACGGTCACCACTAAGGAACACTTCATGGCAAAAATTTTAGGCATTGGTAATGCGGTTTTGGACATCATTTTAAAAACACCGCACTTTCCGCAAGAAGATGAAGAACTCCGTGCACTTTCCCGACTGCATCAAGTCGGTGGCAATGTGTGTAATAGCCTTTATGTTTTAAATCAACTTGGGCATACAGCCAGCATTATGACAACCGTTGGCGGCGACCAATCTTCAAAACAATTATTGAATGGATTACAAGAACGCCATATCCAAACGGAACACGTGCAACGTTTTATTCAAGGGCAAACCCCAACGTCTTATGTATTATTGAATGAAGCCACGGGTAGCCGAACCATTACCCATTATCGCGACCTGCCGGAACTGAGCTTTGACTTTTTCGCCAAAGTTGAAATCGAACAATATGACTGGCTGCATTTTGAAGGCCGAAATATTGAAAACCTGACCGGCATGCTCAATATCGCCAAAACGTTTCTAAGCCATCAACCCATTTCATTGGAGGTGGAAAAACCCCGTGACGGTATAGAAGCGCTTCTGCCACAAGCCAATGTCATTTTCTTCTCACATCATTATGCGACCGCCAAAGGCTATGACGATGGTGAAGCCTTGTTAAAAGCCATGCAGAAAGTAGCACCACAAAGCCACCTGGTGTGTACTTGGGGAAAACAAGGTGCCTGGTACGCCTCACCAGATGAAGCGATCCAACACCAAGCGATTGACGTCATCCCGCAGACGGTTGATAGCTTAGGCGCGGGCGACACTTTCAATGCCGGCGTTATTGACCGTCTGTTGCAAAAGGACTCATTGGCCGAGGCCGTCCAAGCAGGCAGCCGTCTGGCCGCCCGTAAATGCCGGCAGACAGGCTTAGATAATTTAATGACGGAAATCAAAGATAAGCGCCCGCTCGCCAACATTAAACAAGTCACCAATGCCAGAACATTGGTTGTTCCCTGCGACGACCTACCGCACGCTGTCGTGCTCATTAAATACGAAGACCGCATCAAGGCGTATGAAAACAATTGTCCGCACCAGAATGTGCCGCTAAATGAAGCCTACAAAATCGACGTCAATCCATTTGACCACACCTTAAAGTGCTCGGTACATGACGCTTTTTTCAATATCGAAGATGGGATGTGTGTGGAAGGCCCTTGTATGAACGACGAGTTAACCGCTGTCGCAATTGAAATTGATGAACAAGGGGATATTTACCTGGCACAATAAAAAAACGACCAGGCCTGGTCGTTTTTAAATGAACTCACAATGTTTGATTCGATGGCGGTAAACAATTACTTTCGCTGACGAAAAACCTCATACAGCGTTACCCCTGTGGCGACGGAAACATTTAAGCTCTCCACCGAGCCCACCATCGGAATAGCGGCCAAATGGTCACAGGTTTCACGAGTTAACTTACGCAACCCCGAACCTTCGGCTCCCATCACCAGCCCAACAGCCCCGGTAAAGTCCATATCGTAAATAGTGGACTCGGTTTCCCCGGCCAGCCCCGTCACCCACAATCCGGCCTGCTGAAGTGTTTTCAACGTACGCGCCAGGTTAGACACCACCACCACTTTAACCGTCTCAGCGGCACCACAAGCCACTTTTCGAACCGTGGCATTGACGCCGACCGAATTATGCTTCGGTAACACCACCGCTGTCACGCCCACCGCATCCGCGGTTCGCAAAATCGCGCCTAAATTATGCGGGTCCTGCACTTCGTCCAGAAAAAGAAAAACCGGCTGGCTTTCCGTTTCCATCATCGACAGTAAATCAGACTCTTGTAACTCGGCTTGCTTGGCAATCATAGCGACCACGCCTTGGTGAACGGCATCGAAACGATTGAAGTAAGATTTGGGTTCCAACTGATATTGAATACCAAGCGACTTGGCTTGGCCCATCAACGCTTGAATGCGTTTATTCTCCACGCCTTTTTGAAAGGCCAGAGAATAAACGAGGTGTGGAGACTGTTTCAGAAATTTTTCAATTGCGTGAATGCCGTAAAGAATGTCTTGCTTCACGACTTAACTTCCTGACTTTTTCTTGCCGCCGCGCCCACGTCCACCGCGTTTTTTACGATAAGAACGCTTACGCTTTTTCGGTTTCGATTCTTCCGACTCTTCTGCAGCGGCTTCCTCATTGGCCGGCTTGGATTCATTCGCCGATTCAGCGTCGTCATCCGAAGACAAAAAACGCAGATCGATTTTACGATCATCCAAATTGACCTGAGCCACTTGCACTCTCAAGCGATCGCCCAACCGATAAACTTTGCCGGTTCGCTCCCCTTTCAAGCAGTGGCGAGACGCATCGTAATGGAAGTAATCTTCTCCCAGTTCGGTAATGTGCACCAAGCCTTCAACATACAACGGATCCAGCTCGACGAATAAGCCGAAGTTGGTCGCCGCAGTGACCACAGCGTCGTACTCCTCGCCCAATCGATGCGACAAGAACTCGCATTTCAAGAAAGTAACCGCGTCACGCGTCGCTTCATCGGCACGTCTTTCCGTGGAAGAACAATGTTCACCAAAGGACTTCATGTCCTGCTCGGAATAATTGAACTCCGTGACCGATTGCTTGGTCCATGCAAAACGAATCGCACGGTGAATCAATAAATCCGGATAACGACGGATCGGTGACGTGAAGTGCGCGTAATACTCATAATTCAACCCGAAATGCCCTAAGTTTTCCGGTTGATATACGGCTTGGTTCATACTTCTCAGCAACACGGTTTCAACCAGGTGCTCGTGAGGTGAACCTTTAACGGCTTCGGAAACCGCTGCATAGTCGTGCGCATCCGGCTCGTCGCCCCCACCCAATGTTAGGCCAAAATCGCCCAGGAAGGTTCGAAGGTTGGTCAAACGCTCTTCCGATGGCTTATCATGCACACGATACAACATCGGAATCTTATGCCATTTCAAATAACGGGCTGTGGCCACGTTCGCCATTAACATGCATTCTTCAATCAGTTTATGCGCGTCATTACGGGTCACGGGAACGATTTTTTCAATCTTACGATTGTCGTCAAACACAATGCGCGTTTCCGTGGTATCAAAATCCAAAGCACCACGTACTTCTCGCGCTTTTTTCAACACTTGATACAAATCGTTCAAATCTTCGATATTCGGCACAAACTCAGCATAAGTTTGACGGTGTTCGGAATTTTCATCCGTCAACATCTCGTGTACTTTGTTATATGTCAAACGTGCTTTCGAGTTCATAACGGCATCGTAAAACTGCGTTCTTTCCAGTTTACCGTCATCATCGATATACATATCGCAGACCATACACAAACGATCCACTTTCGGATTCAAGGAACACAGGCCATTCGACAGTTTTTCCGGCAACATCGGAATCACTTGTTGCGGGAAGTAGACCGAGTTACCGCGTTCATAAGCTTCTTTATCCAAAGCCGTCCCCGGCTTCACGTAATGCGACACATCGGCAATGGCCACAACCAAACGCCAGCCTTTTTTACGACGTTTTGCAAACACCGCATCATCGAAGTCCTTAGAGTCTTCACCGTCAATGGTCACCAACGGCAGGCTTCGTAAATCCTTACGGCCCGCTTTATCTTCTTCCGTTACTTCATCCGAAATGGCATCCAATTGTTTCAAGGCCTCGTCGGACCATTCATTCGGAATATCATAGGCATGAATTGCGGAATCGATTTCCATGCCCGGCGCCAAGTAGTCTCCGACCACTTCAATGACTTTACCGATGGCACTGGAGCGTTTGGTTGGCTGGTGAATCACCTCTACCTTAACAATTTGACCTTCTGTCGCATCCAGAACACCGTCCTGCGGGATGAAAACGTCCTGCGCAATCTTGTTATTGGTCGGTTGCACCCAAGCCAAACCATCTTCAAAGTGCAAGCGCCCAAGAAGCTGCTCATTGGCATGTTCAATGATTTCAACAATCATCCCTTCACGGCGTCCTTTTCGATCCACGCCGATCACGGAAGCGATGACCAAGTCACCGTGAAACACTTTATGCATTTCCCGGTCACCCAAAAACAAATCGGAACCTCCGTCTTCCGGCTGAACAAAGCCGAAACCAGCAGGATGACCAATGACCTTACCTTTGATCAAATCCATTTTCTGAATCAAACCAAAAGCACCGCGACGGTTTCGCAACAACTGCCCGTCACGCACCATGGCTTTCAAACGGCGCGATAAGGCTTCAAAGCGTTCATCATCGTTAATATCCAAACTGTCGGCAATTTGTTTGATACGCAGAGGTTTTTGCTCGTTTTCCAGCAAATCGATAATAAACTCTCGACTTGGAATCGGGTTTTCGTATTTGTCGGCCTCGCGATCAGCATGCGGATCGGCTGTAGGCGTATCAGTGCGATTATCAGATTGGGTTTGCGGATGGGATTCTTCTGTCATCGCCTCTGGAGACGACTCGATATTTTCATTTTTACTTTTTTCAGTCACTCGAAATTCAACTATTTTTGTGTCTACTTTTGAAAAATCTAAAGTTATTCATTCCACTCTTTAAAAGATTTTTCACTCAATTCAAACCGTCTGAAAGGCCCCTATCAAGGCGACTGTCTTTCCATTCATTCAGCCAGGTTTGAATGTTAATTTTAACAAGCCCGAACCGAATCGGGCGCGCCTATTATATACCAATTATAACAATATGTAAGTATTAAGATTTTCGCCTCGTTCATACCCGGCATCTTGACGAAAAGAGGTCTTTAACAGGCTTCCAGGGCATTCAACGTTTCAGGCGAATACAACTCCTTCGCCAATAGCTGAATGGCCGATTCAACCGCCTCTTCCAGTACCGGGTGATAGTAAGGCATTCTCACCAATTGCAGCACATCCATTTCCTGCTCAATTGCCCATGTCAACAAATGCGCTAAATGCTCGGCTTGCGGCATCATTAACTCGCCCCCGACCAAACGCTTAGACGTTTTATCGGCGAATAAAGAAATCATGCCACGATCTTCGCCCATGACAATCGCTCGACCGTTATTACGTTCAAGATTGAACTCAACCACCACAGTTTCGTTCAAATCCAAGGCATCATAACCGCAGCCGAAAGACGCCACCTGCGGATTGGTAAACGCGATCCCCAAAGCGGTTTTGCGCTTATAAGCTTGAACATTCGGATAACGCATGGCATTCAACACGGCGATTTTCCCTTCATGCCCAGCTTCATGCAAAATGGGGCGGAAAGCATTTACATCCCCGGCAATGAACACCGGTAAATCGGCAACCTGCATGGTATTCAAATCAAACGGTGGCATTCCCCGTTCATCCAGTTCCACGCCTAAATGCTCGATACCGATTTGATCGATATTCGGACGTCGGCCAAGAGACGCCAACACCGCGTCCACTTCAAAAGCGCCGGACGACACGGTAATTTTCGCGCCCGCTTCCGTCGCTTCAATTTCCGCGGCCTCCCCTAAGTAAATCGGGAATTCTTTGGAAATTAACTTAACAGCCTCTTTCGAAACACTAGGCGACCGCAGCCCGGCAATGCTACTGGTCATTTCAAAACCAATGACATCAACCCCCAAACGTGACAGTGCCTGACCAAGCTCCAAGCCGATCACCCCCAAACCGATCACCGCAATCCGTTTCGGCAAGGTTTCCAACTCAAAGATTTCATCACTGGTTAACAAGCGGTCGCCTAACGATTCCTTCCAAGGCGCCGGCACCACCGGTCTAGACCCGGTGGCAATAATAATGCGTTCCCCTTGAATACGCTCCCCGTTAACTTCCACAGTATCCGGCGCCACAAATTGAGCGTAACCTTTAATCAGCTGGTTGTATTCTAAGGTATCCGTTGAGCCGGATTGCACCCCGGTGGTAAAACGATCACGAAACGCGCGCACTCGCTTCATGACGGCCGAATGATCGATCGTCAAACCATCGGCACCATCGATACCAAAATCATAAAAGTGTTTACGAGCATGAAAATGCTCCGCACAATGAATCAGAGCTTTTGATGGCATACAGCCTACGCGCGCGCAAGTGGTTCCGAAATATCCGCCATTGATCATAACGAAATCGTCGGTTTCACGGCGAATCTGGCCCAGTGCTGTCAAGCCGGATGAACCGGCGCCCAAGATAATGTACTTAACCTGTTTCATTCTTTTACCATCTCTAAACGTATTTTCAATCGATTCAATCGTGCCACAGCCGACAAAGTACCCTCATTGGATGCCGTTTCTGCCTATCAAAATTCGCACACGGTGAATTTTATTCTACCCCTAGATTATGACAACTTAAAGAAATGAAGCCGAAATCCGTGTTTTTTCGCAATTTTGACTTGATTAATACGTCGGCCAAAATACAATCAAACTTTCTGATCCATTTGAGATAACGAGTTTGCTACAGAAATCGAAACGCGCGTTGTTATTTACCGCATTTGGAATAACGCTTGGCTTGGTACCGGTGTCTTCGCTCGGCGACCAATCCCCGCCTTTGCCCGAAATATCCATTTCCGAACGCATCCTCAAACCGTTCCACGGCGACTTACCCGAACTGCGAGAACGTCGCTTGATTCGCGTTTTGGTCAGTTACACCCGCACCAATTTTTTTCTCACCTCTCGCGGGTTCCGCGGCGTGGAGTACGACCTGTTAAAGGCTTACGAAGCCTATTTAAACCGTGGTCCAAGGCGGCAACGCTATCAAACACATTTGACCTTTATCCCAACCACCTTCAATAAGATCTTGCCCAGCCTGCAAGCAGGATACGGCGATATTGCCGCTTCCGGGCTGACCATCACCCCCGAACGAAAAGGACTGGTCGACTTCACACAGCCTTATATTGAAGGCGTCAAAGAAATACTGGTTTCCAACAAAAATGCCCCGCCCATTAACAGTTTGCTCGATTTCTCCGGTAAACGCGTCATTGTAGTCCGGAACAGCAGTTACATCATACACTTGGAACGCATCAACCAAACACTGGGCTATTTAGGCTTGCCGACCATGGAAGTCATCAAGGCGGCCCCCTTAGTGGAGTCCGAGGACATACTGGAAATGCTGAACGAAGATATTTACCAGTACACAGTGGTCGACAATCACATTGCAGACATCTGGCAAAAAATTCTCGACAATATCGAGCTTCACCCGAACATCGTGATTCACCACCACAGCGATATCGCTTGGGCCGTTCAAAAACACCACCCAAAACTCTTGGCCTCGTTGAATGCCTTCATTGAAGATTATGCCGAACCGGGACGCTTCTTGGGCAACGCTGTTTATCGTAAATATTTTGAAGACACCTATTGGATTGAACGCCCGCTCACGCACGACCTCTTAAAGCGGGTGGATTGTTTAAAATATTATTTCCAACTTTACGCCGATTTCTATGGATTCGACTGGCGCTTGGTCGCCGCTTTAGCGTACCAGGAATCACGCTTTGACCCCAGCAAGAAAAGCCACGCGGGCGCCATTGGCATTATGCAGATCAAACCCTCCACGGCGCGAGACCGAAACGTCAATCTGCCGAACATTACTGACCTGGAAACCAACATCCACGCCGGGGTAAAGTATTTGGCTTTCCTTCGAGATCGGTATTTTTCAAGCACCGATTACACCCCTGAAGAAAAAGAAAACTTTGCGCTGGCCGCTTACAATGCCGGGCCGCGCCGCATATTGCAGTTGCAACAGAAAACTCGGGAATTGGGTCTAAACCCATACAAATGGTTTTATAATGTGGAAACAACAGCCAGACAGGCCATCGGGCATGAAACGGTTAATTACGTTACCAGCATTCAAAAAATGCGCATCTTTCTTGACGCGTCAAAACGGTTGGATCAAAACAAACGGTTACTTCTAGATAATGGCAACGAAGAGAGCGACCAAGCCAGCCTGCCGAACCCAACCGGCAGTGACTGACCTGAAGCCCCATTCACTAACCAGTGGACTTGGGACGATAGACTTTCACATTTTCGAAGCCCGCATCGCGTAAATACTGAGCGTGCAGCTGACTCATAACCCCTTTTTGGCAATAGAGTAAATAACGCTTGGAAGCATCCAGCTGTTTAAACGCGCGGTTCAATTCGTGAAACGGAATGGTCAAAACCGACTCCATTCCCAACGGGTGCGCCTTAGCCATTTCCGCTTTGCGGATATCAATGACAACATCATCCGGCCCAACGTCATTAATAATTTCCACCGCTTGTGCCTGATTGACATTTTCAATAATCGAATCCACCGGAATCGCTTCCGCCGAAGCCACCGCTTGATCCAGCACCGTGTAATCAAACTTTTTCGCTTCCACCGCCATGCGCTTGAAAGAGCCATGCGTAATCGGGTTTTGCGAAATCACGCCGCAATATTCCGGCATATTTTCCGCAAATTCGCGCGTCCCGATTTGGTCGGCAATCGCCATAATATCCGGCTTGCTCATCACCGCTAACGGGCGCAACACCAGTTTTTCGGAGACTTGATCAATTAACGCCAAGTTACGCAACGTCTGGCTCGACACCTGCGCCACCGATTCCCCCGTTACCAAAGCGTCAATCCCCATGTCATCCGCCACATTTTCCGCCGCCATAATCATTAAGCGCTTCAAAGTGACGCCCATATAGGGTTCCGGTGTACTGCGGAAAATCTCAGACACCACCTCTTCAAACGGAATGGTGACGAACATCACCCGATGCGAAGCACTGAATTTTTCCCACAGATACAAAGCGACTTGTTTAACGCCGATCTCATGCGCCGCGCCGCCCAAGTTGAAAAAGATGAAGTGGGTTTTCAAACCACGCCGAATGGTCAGGTAACTGGCAACCGTCGAGTCAAAACCACCGGACATGAGGGACAAAACGTCCCCCTGAGAGCCAAGCGGAAAACCGCCCAGGCCTGGCCGGCGGTGTTTCACAATATTCAATTGGTCCTGGTGATACTCCAGTTCGATTTTCACGTCCGGATGATGTAAATCCACTTTATCCGGGTTGCCATGGCGGCATAAATGCGCGCCGATGGTGCGCTCCATATCGAATGAGGAAAAAGAGTGATTTCCGGTACGTTTAACCCGCACCACAAACGATTTACCTTCAATTTTCGGCAAGGCAAAATCCGCCACCAACTGCGCCACCTCATCCAGGCTGGTGGTGTAAAACTGCTCAACTTCCAGAAATTGTTCAATACCGGGCGTGTTCAATAACACCTGGCGGACAAAATCCGTTTCCTCCGGCTGGCAAAACACTTCGATTTTATCCCAGTACCGTTTGGTCTCGACCTCCGAAATTTCTCGGCCCAGCAAATTCCGGAGGTTAAAGTGAAGCTGATTGACCATTTTTTTCTTAACGGCATGGCCTTTTACCATGATTTCCGGAAAAAGCTTAATTATAAATTTCATAAACGACGTTCAAAATCCTTAACCTAAAAACGGGGTTCCCCCATTGCATCACACCAAACTGTTACTCATCAACGCCATGCGAATTTCATCAATGACATCATCTTGAATCAGCAGCTCTTCTTGCGCGTTATGCAGCATATCTTTCACTTCCGTTCCGAGAAAACTCCCAAAACTGACCTCGCTGACAATCGCATTCGCCACTTGAATCAAGGCCACCAGGGTGCGGACATAGTCGTCTTTAATCACACTCAAATCACGCTGATGGTGAAGCAGCATCACCTGTGCAAAGACAGAATCCAAGTGCCATTTTTTCGCCACCAGCAAACCATAAACGCCATGATGCGCTTGGTACGTTTTCTTTTCTCTGACCAGACCTGTGTAACAATTAGTGAGCGTATTGTAGAAAGTCGATTGGTAGTTGCCAAATTTCATTTCCATAATAATCGCCCCGGCATTATGAAACACGCCGGCCAAATAGATTTCATCCGGCGAAATATCACTCACCCACCGCCCCAGTTCGGTGGCGACATTCGCCACATCAATACTGTGATCCATCAAGTCATCGAAAATAATATCCGAGACTTGGGTTTTGAACCCCAAGCTGAAGACCAGGTTTTTCAAACGATACAAGCCCAAAGAGTCAATGGCACCGCGAATGGTACTGACCGGATCGGAATCTTTCGGCAAAAATTGCGCCTGGTTCGCGACCTTGATCAGCTCGCCGGACAAAACGGTATTGCGCCCGATGATTTCCGCCACTTCACCGAAATCCGGAAAATCGGTCTTTTGCAGCAAGGACTGCAACTCCAGCAATTCCGCCGGAATAGTGGGAATTTCAAACCCTTCAAGTTGCTGGTGCGCGGCCAACATTTGTTGCTTTAAATCCATTGAATACCGTTCTAGTTTGCATTTCATTCATAAGGTCATTCCAGCCGAGCATCACAGGCACACATCACTCTGTGCAAATAACCGGATGGAGTGTGCGATATTATAAAACACCCAGGCCTGGTCGTGTCAGCTTTATCATCCCGGTATCCGGCCAAGCTTTTATCAGCAATTCCATCGTCTTAACGCCGCCGGGCTTTGCACTTCCCAGCTTGATATTTGCTCACTTGCCTGTTATGCTTACGCCAGTTTTTTTATCGACTATAAAGAGAGAATCTCAATGAAAAGATTGGATCAAGTATTAGCACGTGACGGTGTTCCAGCGGAATTGGAATTGGTCATCGACCACATCATGATTGCTTGTAAGGACATCGCTTACAAACTGGCGCAAGGTGAATTGGCCGGTATTCTAGGTGCCACTGAAGACGAAAACATCCAAGGTGAAACCCAAAAAAAACTGGACGTCATTTCTAACGACTTGTTGAAAGACATTCTTGTCGACAACCCATATGTAAAAGCCATCGGGTCTGAAGAAGAAGATTACACGGTTGCCAGCACCACGCCAGGCAAATACTTGGTCACATTCGATCCATTAGACGGTTCTTCAAACATTGACGTTAACCTATCCGTCGGTACCATCTTCTCGATTCTTAAAGCACCGGAAGACGACCGTGCCGCAGACGATCAATCCATCTTCTTGCAAAACGGACGTAAGCAAGTCGCGGCCGGTTACGTTCTTTACGGACCATCGGCCATTTTGGTACTGACCACCGGTAAAGGCGTTAACTTCTTTACGCTAGACCAAACGGTCGGTGAATTCGTTCTGACCAAAGAAGGCGTGACTATCCCAGCCGATACCTCTGAGTTCGCGATCAACATGTCGAACCAACGTTTCTGGGAACCGGAAATGAAACAATACATCGACGACTGCTTGTTGGGTGAAGAAGGGCCTTTGGCCAAACGCTACAACATGCGTTGGGTTGCGTCCATGGTGGCCGAAGTGCACCGTATCTTGGTACGTGGCGGCATCTTCATGTACCCTTACGACAACCGCGATCCGTCTAAAGCCGGTAAATTGCGTTTGATGTACGAAGGTAACCCTATGTCCATGCTGATTGAACAAGCTGGCGGGGCTTCCTCAACGGGCCGCATGGACATCATGGACGTTCAGCCAGAAGGCATCCACGACCGTGTTCCAGTCGTCCTCGGGTCCAAGAACGAAGTAGCCAAAGTGGTTGCATACCACACCAAATAAGCTTACAGTTTCTGTAACGTTTACGAACACCCGCTTCCGGCGGGTGTTTTAGTCTCTAACCACTATTTTTACCAGCATTAAAAAGGGAAATATCATGGGTTATTCAGCCGTTCCAGCCGGAAAAGACGCTCCTAACGACATTAACGTCATCATTGAAATTCCGGCATTTGCGCCACCGATTAAGTACGAAGTCGACAAAGAAACCGATCTGGTTTGGGTTGACCGTCTTCAAGGTGCCACCATGCAGTACCCGGCCAACTATGGCTACATCAACGACACCTTGTCAAATGACGGCGACCCGGTTGACGTGTTGGTGGTGACACCGCATCCATTGATGATCGGTTCCGTTATCCGCTGTCGTCCAATCGGCATCTTCCACATGACCGACGACGGTGGTGAAGATGCGAAAGTCATCGCCGTGCCGGTCGATAAACTGACGCCAATCTATAAGGACGTGGAAAAAGTCGAAGACATTCCACTTTTGAAAGAACAGGTCGAACTCTTCTTCAGCCACTATAAAGACATTGAACCGGGTAAATGGGTGAAAGTCGACGGCTGGGGCGACGTGGAAGCAGCGCGCAAAGAAATTTTGGATGGCATCGAACAATACGAAGCCACCAAAATGGGCTCTCAGCCAGCCTAAGCTTCAAGCGAAAAATGACCAGGCCTGGTCATTTTGAACCATAAAAAAGCCCCGTCTGTTACAGCGGGGCTTTTTTATTTTAAGAGCCAAAGCCTTAATTGCGCTTAATTTTGCGACGGCTCCATCAAGCTTTGCCAAGCTTCCGATACCGCCGCTCGCTCTTCGGCAAACTCTTGCACTGAAACAAGCGCCTTTTCATTCTGCAATGCCAAGCGGTGATAACGGTTACGGTAAACGCGATACGCCTCAATGAGTTGATCGGCTCGCTCGGCCTCCAATAAACCGACCTCTTTAATCGTTTCCAACAAACGGATGTTATCCGACCAGTCAATCAAAGACTCATATTGATGCGCGAATCCGAGCACCAAATACTGCACCATGAATTCGATATCGACAATCCCGCCGGCGCCCTGCTTCAAATCAAACCGATCCGCGGAGGTTTTATCCAGCGACGTGCGCATCTTGTGACGCATCGACACCACTTCACCTCTCAAATCATCCAGTGACCGCTCTTGGGCAATAAAGGCTTTTTTGAAATCGTAAAAATGGGCTTGCGCCCGTTCAGAACCCACAATAGCCCGTGTACGCACCAAAGCTTGATGCTCCCAAACCCAAGCTTTATTTCGTTCATAAGCTTCAAATGCGGCCAAGTCGGTCACAATCATGCCGCTGGCACCGTTCGGTCTCAAGCGGGTATCCACTTCATACAATACCCCGGTCGGCATAAAGGTCGTCAGCAACGAAATCACCTTCTGCGTCAAACGCATAAAGTACAGATTGTTTTCCAGCGCTTTCGGGCCATCACTCATCGCCGAGGGGTTCAGTTCGTCGTACAGAAAAACGATATCCAAATCGGAACCGTACCCCAGTTCAATCCCGCCCAATTTACCGTAACCAATGATCAAAAACGGCATACCCGCTTGCGGATCATAACCGCCGGGCAAGCCACTGCGTTTTTGCAAAAACTGCCAGGCATACTCGGTCGTGGTTTCCAGTACCGCTTCGGCAATCCACGTCAGGTAATCACTCACCTTCATAATCGGCAAATGGCCGGTAATGTCCGCCGCCGCTACCCGGAACACCTGAGCGTGCTTCCACTGGCGAATTTGGTTCATAAAGGCTTCGTCGTCATCAAACGTTTCCGCCAGGATCGCCGAGGCTTCCAGCTTCAATCCGGCCAAATCCAGCGGTTCATACAGAATGCTTTCGTCCAACAACTGGTCCAATAGCGCTGGGTATTTCACCAAGACTTCGGCCATCCAAGCGCTCAAGGCACAGAGTTGCAGCAAGTGTTTAATGGCTTGCAGGTTTTCTTTCAACAACACCAAATACACACTGCGATTCATTACACTGGCCAGCACATTCAAAGAACGCTCCAACGCCAATGTCTGGTTTTCCACTTGGCTCAATTCCGTCAGCACCAACGGCAACACCGCTTTAAAGCGTTCGACCGCTTCCGCACTGGCATGCGTATAGGCGCGGGACGCCATGAACTTATTAATTTTGTCCGCCACTTCGTCCGGCTGTTCCAAAGAAAGGGATTGCAGTCCGGCCGATACGATTTCATCCGACAGGCAGACTTCTTTTAAGGCTTTATCGGTCACCGCATCCTGGGCTTCATCCGCAAACACCTGGTCAAATTCAGACTGCACAAACGCCAAATGCACATCCAAAGCGGCTTTGAAAACCGTGTAGTCGTCAAAGCCCATCGATTCGGCCAACGCTTGTTGTTGACGTGCTTCCGTCGGCAAGTCGTGGGTCTGCTGATCGCTCCACTCCTGCAAGCGGTTTTCCGCCCGACGCAAAAAGACATAAGCCGCCAACAAACTCTGTTGCGTGCTTTCATCAAGGTAATGGCGTTGCACCAAGATGTCCAACATCGGCATCAATTGGCGCCCCTGCAACAGCTTTTCCCGGCCACCGTGCACCAATTGGAAGGCTTGGACGATAAACTCGATCTCTCGAATCCCGCCCGGGCCCAGTTTAATGTTGCGGTGCATGTCTTTTTTCTGAACTTCAACGTTAATCATCGCTTTCAAATCCCGCAAAGCTTCAATCGCGGAAAAGTCGACGTATTTGCGGTACACGAACGGCCGCAAGATTTCGAACAGCTCCTGCCCCTTTTCATGATCCCCAGCAATAATCCGAGCCTTGACCAGCGCATAGCGCTCCCAGGCGCGACCATGCACTTGATAATAGGTTTCCATTTCCGCAAAACTCACGGCCAAAGGCCCGCTTTGCCCAAACGGGCGCAAACGCATATCCACACGATACACAGTGCCGTCGGCATTGAATTCGGTGAGCGATTTATTGAGCGCTTGCCCGAGGCGAGTAAAGAATTGGTCATTCGGGATGGAACGGTCGGCCCCTTGCGCTTGTCCTTTTTCGGGGTAAACAAAAATCAAGTCAATATCCGAAGAGAAATTCAGCTCTCGGCCGCCGAGTTTCCCCATCCCCAATACAATCAACTTTTGCGCTTCACCGCTGTCCTGCCCGATGGGGGTGCCGTAACGTTGAGCCAAAATCGCATAATGCCAATCCAGCGCGCCCGACACCAATGCATCCGCCAAGTCGGACAAGTCTCGCAAGGTTTCTTCCACCTCGGCCAAGCCTTTCAAATCCCGAATGGCGATGCGCACCATTTCCGCACGGCGATACTGCCTTAACTGCTGATTCAACTGCGCCAACGTCTCCGACGCCACCAAGGCGGTATGAATTCGCTCGACCATTTCACCGGCGGAATATGGGCGTTGCCAAGTGTCTTCGGCTAATAACTCTGGAAACCGCTTGGTTTCCCGTTCAACAAACAAACTCCAGGATTGCACTTGTTCCAGACTGATTTCGTGACTCATGCTCTTACTCTTTTTATTCTTGGAGAGCTTTGCAGGGGTGGGGCGCGTGGAAAAAATGAGATAAAATTTTTCTGAATTAGGCGGAAAACGAAGCTAATAGCTAGCTATTAACGAGTTTTTTAACGACATTCAGGAAAATTTTAGCCATTTTTAGCCGTGTATCCATCCCGTGCAAAGCTCTCTTGGTTCTAATCCATTTTTGGCCAGGCCTGGCCAAAATCATGATTCGGCTTTGATTTCAGGGGGTGTTTTAAAATCGTTCAAATAATAAACATACAATTGCGTTTCGCGCCGATCAGACAAAGACCAAGTCTCGCTGGGTTCGACATCCGGCACGGCAAAACTGTTGGACACAAATACGGCATCCTCGCGCATCTCTTCGCGTATTTTTTCCCACAGCTTCGGCATAGGTTCCGGGGATAAAAACGCATAGACCACATCGTAATAATCCAACTGCGTTTTCCATAAATCCATGGCAAAAACGTCACCGCCTCGCAGCAGCGAATAAAGCTTGGCGATTAAATAAGGAATCGGCGCGGTTTCCACGCCATCGGAGCGCTCCACATTAACTTGTTGCGCCATGAAAACCACGTTTCCACCCAAACCACATCCCAGGTCCAAAAAACGCACCGATTTGCGCCGTTTGATTAACCGTTTCAGTGCATTCCGCGTGGTTGCATTGGTCAGATAAAGGGGAACGCGCTCTTTAATGGCATTGAAAAACACCAGCCAAAGCACCAGGAATATCCCCAATGCCCAGACGGGATTAATCGCATAATGCACGCCGAGATACAAGCCAACCGGTAAACTGAACTGAATCATCCGCCACCAGCACGGTAGGCCCATTCGGCAACTCAGAAAGGCGGCCAACACACCTTGTGCGATGACCAATGCCCATAAAGGATAAGGCGGCGACACCACCCAAGGCAGCCACCAGACAATTCCGGCCAACACGGCCAATGCCACCACTTGCGCCAATAAGGCCACGACAATCTTCGGAAATTTTGCCAGTGTTTTTTCGATTGCACCAACTTGTTTCAACAGAGCACCACAAAAAATTTTTTATTTTTCAAAAAAAACGCAAAAAATGACGTAACTTCATGTTTTAAAAAAACAATTCAAAAGTGGCATAACCGACGCTATAGACAGTTTGAACATTTTTTAATAACAAAATACAGAGGTTAGTATGAAACTTGTAGTCGCAATTATCAAACCTTTTAAGCTTGATGATGTTCGTGAATCCTTGCACGAAATCGATGTGCATGGCATGACCGTCACAGAAGCGAAAGGTTTCGGCCGTCAAAAAGGCCACACAGAAATTTATCGTGGCGCTGAATACGCGATCGAATTCCTACCAAAAGTGCGCATTGAAATTGCGGTACCAGAGGAGAAAGTGGAAAGCGTAATCGAAGCCATCGGCAACGCAGCAAGAACAGGCAAAATCGGTGACGGTAAGATCTTTGTCAGCCCGATTGAACAAGCTGTTCGTATCAGAACCGAAGAGAAAGGTGAAGTAGCGCTTTAAGCAAGGGCTGCCCTTTACAAGTCTTGATATTTAACGGTAAGGAACTCATGTTATGGAACAAGTATTAGAACTCGGCTATGCATTGGATACGTTTTATTTTCTAATGTCTGGCGCTTTGGTCATGTGGATGGCCGCTGGTTTTGCCATGCTGGAGGCAGGCCTGGTCAGAACCAAAAACACAACGGAAATTTTGGCTAAGAACGTCGGGCTGTTTGCCATCGCTTGTATTATGTATATGTTTGTTGGTTACAACATCATGTACGGCGATGCCATCAGCTCGATCGTCCCTGGTCTAAGCTTCTTCATCGGTGGTGATAACGCGACTGCAGCGGTTGTTGCAGGTGGCGATGACGCACCTTATTACTCAAACATGTCTGACTTCTTCTTCCAAGTCGTATTCGTTGCAACGGCCATGTCAGTTGTCTCCGGTGCGGTGGCAGAACGTATGAAGCTGATGTCTTTCTTCGTTTTCGCCATTATCTTCACAGGCGTGATCTATCCGGTTGAAGGTTACTGGAAATGGGGCGGCGGTTTCCTAGACGGTCTTGGTTTCCTAGACTTCGCAGGTTCCGGTATCGTTCACATGGCCGGTGCGGCCGCCGCTCTTGCAGGTGTGCTACTACTGGGTGCCCGTAAAGGTAAATACGGTCCTGATGGTGAATCTCGTGCCATCCCAGGTGCTAACCTTCCGCTTGCAACTTTAGGGACATTCATCCTATGGTTGGGCTGGTTCGGGTTCAACGGTGGTTCAGAGCTTAAAATCTCGAACGTTGATGAAGCGAATGCAGTTGCAATGATCTTTGTGAACACGCTATTGGCCGCGGCTGGTGGTGTTGTCGGTGCCCTACTGATGTCTAAGATCAAGTTCGGTAAAGCGGATTTGACGATGATGTTGAACGGTGCTTTGGCTGGTTTGGTTGCGATTACCGCAGAACCACTAACGCCAACCGCGTTGTCCGCGACACTGATCGGTGTTGTTGCCGGTATCATCGTGGTCTTCTCCATCATCATTCTGGACACGAAGTTCAAGATCGACGATCCAGTGGGTGCCATCTCGGTTCACGGTGTCGTCGGGATCTTTGGTTTGATCGCGGTCACCTTCACGAACCCTGACGCGAGCTTGGTTGCTCAGTTGATCGGTATCGCGGCGATCTTTGCTTGGGTCTTCATCGCGAGTTTGATCGTGTGGGGCATCATCAAAGCGGTTATGGGCATTCGAATCTCTGAAGAAGATGAATTCGAAGGTGCCGACCAATCTGAATGCGGTATGGAAGCTTACCCAGAGTTTACAAAGTAAGCCTTCTCTCACCGAAACAAAAAACCGCCGAAAGGCGGTTTTTTTATGTCTGAAATAACTCTAAAACTAAAAAAAACTAAAGGGTCCGCAACTTATACAGCCATTGCATCAAGCGCATTTTCAACGTCGGCTTCGTTTTGAGTGGATGTTTAAACTTCAACACCATCGCTTGCGCTTCTGGATTATGCAACGGATGAAAGTACCACTTACGAATATCCTCTTCCTCCATACCGGAATCCAGCGCAATTAATTGCCAAGGCAAAAAAACGTCCTCTTCCTGACTCTTCGGCCCGGATGGCCCAATTTCCAACAAAATTTTCGACTCCAACATCACAGTCTGCGTTTGCCCGGACTCCATCCAGATGCGAACCACCTCCCCTTCCTGCAATAAAGTGCCATAAGGCAAAAAAAGATACCGCGCATTTAAGTTGGTCACCGGGTTATCGGTTAAGGGCGGGCCATCCGGAAATTGAAACTGGCAAAAATTAGCGGGACAACATGACATCGTTTGGTTCACTTTCAAATACAATAAAAAAGCGTATAATAAATAACAGCTTAAGAAAATAGCAAGTCTTAAAATCAGAAACCTTACTCACCCCATTCATCGTAAGGAGCACATCATGGCCATTGACTCCCTAAACTCCACCGACTCCTACGCATCATATCTAGATAACCGCCTCACATCCGTCGGTCAAAGCGCGGCGTCCGGTTCCCGTATTAACAACAGCGGTGATGATGCGGCCGGTCAAGCGATTGTGTCAGCCTTGACAGCGCAAATTGACGGCCAGGATATGGCGATTAGAAACGCCAACACCGGCATCAACCTGATTCAAACCGCCGATGCCGCCAGCCAATCGATTACCGAGCAACTGCAATATTTGAACGATTTGAGTGTACAAGCTCAAAACGGCACCTATTCCGCCAGCCAACGAGACATGCTAAACCAAGCTTTTCAACAAGGGATGGAAGGCCTGAATCAAATCGCCGAATCCACGTCGTTCAATGGCATCAACCTATTGAATGCGGACACCAGTACCGTAGACATTGCGTTGGATACGAATAGCCGCTCAACGATTGATCTGCCGAATTTAACGATTGATGCCCTAGGTCTGACCGGTTCCAACCTGACCACCCCAGATCAAGCGGCCGCCACACAAGCGCTCTTAACGGAAGCACTCGGCCTAACAAGCGAAAGCCAATCGCAATTTGGGGCTCAGCAAAACGGCTTAACGGCCGCCGCGGATACCTTGGCTAACCAAAACCTGAATGCCATGGCTTCGCGTAGCCAGATCAGTGATGCCGACATGGCACGGGTTTACGCCGAACAAAGCCGCCAACAAGTTCTAAACCAGGCTGGCGTGGCCATGCAAGCACAGAGCAATCAAAGCTATGAAAGCGTCTTAGGCTTGCTTGCCTAACCCGTCTATCTCAAACGGCCAGGCCTGGTCGTTTGAGTGATCGATTCTCTACATTCGAATATAAAGCTGCGGAATAGCTTCCCCATCCATTCAAATCGTTTTTTCTCTCATAAAAGCCCCTTTTGATTTGCTATAATCCCATGAATTTCATAATTTAAATTAAGGCATTCCGATACGCGCTCCAGATAACGGAACCCCGGAAGTCGCCTTCACACAAACCGATTAAAGACCGAGAAGACACAAACCAAACATGGAAAAGCATTTCGACCCTAAATCTATTGAAACAAAGTGGTATCAAACTTGGGAAAAGAGCGGTTACTTCAAACCGCAAACCAGCATATCCGGCGACACTTACAGCATCATGATCCCGCCGCCGAACGTGACGGGCAGCCTACACATGGGCCATGCTTTTCAAGACACCATTATGGACACCCTGACCCGCTATCACCGCATGAAAGGCGATGAAACGCTATGGCAACCTGGCACAGACCATGCCGGTATTGCCACGCAAATGGTGGTCGAGCGCCAATTGGCGGCGCAAGGTTTGAGCCGACATGATTTAGGGCGAGAAGCCTTCACCCAAAAAATTTGGGAATGGAAAGCCGAATCCGGTGGCACCATCACACAACAGCTTCGTCGCCTGGGTGCGTCACCAGACTGGAGCCGCGAACGCTTCACCATGGACGACGGTCTCTCCGATGCGGTGAAAGAAGTCTTTGTTCAATTACACAGTGAAGGCCTGATCTATCGCGGTAAACGCCTGGTCAACTGGGATCCGGTTCTGCACACCGCCGTCTCCGACCTGGAAGTGCTTTCCGAAGAAGAAATGGGCAGCCTTTGGCACATGCGTTACCCATTAACCGACGGCTCCGGGCATTTGATTGTTGCCACCACTCGTCCGGAAACCATGTTCGGTGACCAAGCCGTTGCGGTTCACCCGGATGACGAGCGCTATCAAGCGCTCATTGGTAAAACCATTACCCTGCCATTGGTCGGCCGCGAAATTCCGATCATCGCCGACGATTACGTCGACATGGACTTCGGAACCGGTTGTGTCAAAATCACCCCGGCACACGACTTCAATGACTACGAAATGGGCAAACGCCACGATTTACCGATGCTCAATGTCATGACGGTCGATGCCGCCATGAATGACGAAGTGCCAGAAAAATACCAAGGCCTGGACCGCTACGATGCTCGTAAACAAGTCGTCGCCGACCTGGAAGCCGCCGATTTAATGGAAAAAATCGAGCCGCATAAATTGATGGTGCCACGTGGCGACCGTTCCCACGCCGTCATCGAACCTTTCCTGACCGACCAATGGTATGTCGCAGTGCAGGAACTGGCCAAACCCGCCATTGATGCCGTGAAAAACGGCGATATCGAATTCGTTCCAAAGAACTGGGAAAACACCTATTTCGAATGGATGAACAATCTGCAAGACTGGTGTATTTCTCGCCAAATCTGGTGGGGCCATCGCATCCCGGCTTGGTATGACGACAAGGGCCAAGTCTACGTGGCTCGCAGCGAAGAAGAAGCGCGCGAAAAATACCAAATCGCTTCCGATGTGGCATTACACCAAGACGATGATGTGCTAGACACTTGGTTCAGTTCCGCCTTGTGGACCTTCTCCACACTCGGTTGGCCAGCCAAGACACCGGAACTGGAAAAATTCCACCCGACATCGGTGTTGGTCACCGGGTTCGACATCATTTTCTTCTGGGTCGCCCGGATGATTATGATGACATTGAAATTCACTGGTCAGGTGCCGTTCAAACAGGTTTATGTGCACGGCTTAGTGCGAGACGGCGAAGGCCAGAAAATGTCAAAATCCAAAGGCAATGTTCTGGACCCAATCGACCTCATTGACGGCATTGACTTGGAAAACTTGGTCGCCAAACGCACCACCGGCATGATGCAACCGGAAAAAGCCGCCAAAATTGAAAAAACCACCCGGAAACAATTTGCCGACGGCATTGAATCTTACGGCACCGATGCCCTGCGCTTTACGTTTGCATCGCTTGCTTCCACCGGCCGCGACATCCGTTTCGACCTGAATCGCTGCGAAGGCTATCGAAACTTCTGTAACAAACTGTGGAATGCCACCCGTTACGTCTTAATGAACACCGAAGGCCAAGATACCGGCTTGGACGATACCCAAGAAATTGAACTGTCCTTGGCGGATAAATGGATTGTGTCCAAACTGCAAAAAGTGGAAGCCAGCGTGGCGAAAAGCTTTTCACAATACCGTTTTGATTTGGCCGCCAGTACGCTTTATGAGTTCACTTGGAACGAATACTGTGACTGGTATCTGGAACTTTCTAAACCAATCATCAATTCCGATTCAGCCACCGACGCTCAAAAACGCGGAACCCGCCGAACCTTAGTGCGTGTTTTGGAAACCATTCTAAGACTACTGCACCCAATTACGCCCTACATTACCGAAGAAGCTTGGCAAACTGTGGCGCCACTCGCCGGCAAAAACGGCGACACCATTATGTTGCAACCCTACCCGGCTACCAATGAAGCTTTGGAAGACGAAAGTTCTGAAAAAGAATTGGAATGGGTCAAACACGTCATTATGGGGGTTCGTAAAATCCGCTCTGAAATGGACATTGCCCCTGGCAAAAAACTGGCGATCATGCTCAGCAACCTATCGGAGCAAGATGCAACCTGGCTAAACCAAAACCGCGTTTTCTTGCAAACACTGGCGAAGCTTGAAGACATTACTTTGTTGGATAATGAAGACGAAGCACCGGAATCCGCCGTCGCTCTCGTCGGCGAAATGAAAATTCTGATCCCCATGGCCGGCTTAATCGACAAAGAAGCGGAAATGGCTCGCCTCGACAAAGAAATCTCTCGACTGGAAGGCGAAGTGAAACGCTTCAACGGAAAACTTTCGAACGAAAGCTTCGTTTCCAAAGCGCCGGCCGCCGTAGTTGAAAAAGAAAAACAAAAACTGCAAGATACTGAAATAGCATTGAAAAACTTAAAGGATCAACATGCAAAAATCAGCCAAATCTAATTTCAAAATCCTGCCGCTTTTATTGGCTTCCAGCCTGTCGGCGCCGCTGTTTTTCAGCCCAAGCGCACAAGCTGAACTGCAAACCGGTTACACGCACTATGTGACCGATTCGGTTGAAATTCCGCTCCGCAGTCGTCCAGGATACAAATACAAGATCCTAAGAATGGTTCGCTCAGGCTCACCGGTGACCATTTTGGAAGTCAATGAAGACGGCTGGGCTAAGTTGCTTTATAAATACAATGGCAAAGAAACCGAAGGTTGGATGCCATCCAGCGTACTGCAAAGCCAACCCATTGCCAAAATGCAACTCCAAGAAAAAGAGAAGAAAATTGCACGCATTGAAAAGCAACTCAACCAATTGAACCTCGAAAAAGAAACGCTTCAAAAGCGCTTTATTGATACCGACAATGAATTAAAAGAAGTTAAACAACAGAACTTCGAGCTAAACAAGCAACTGGAAGAGATTGAAGCGATTTCCGGGCAATCCATCCAGCTTAATGAAGAAAACCAACGCATGGTTCAGGAAATCGAACAATTAAATAATGAAAATGCCATTATGAAAGAACAAATCGACCAAGCGGAAGACGTTGTACAACGTCAATGGTTCTTGACGGGTGGCGGAGTTCTTTTACTCGGCCTGCTACTCGGCCGCTTCTTCCGTATGCCAAGCCGAAAAAACAAATGGAATACGTTATAAACCGGCTTTTAAACACCTCTATCATTGATTAAAAAAAACCGCCAGGCCTGGCGGTTTTTTTATATGTCAGCTTCACAGATCACGGCCACCGCACCCTCTCCACGAAGTCGGTTTCAAGCCCATCCTACTACCTGAAAGACGCGCATTTCATCACCCAAGAGCTAAAAGACTACCGAGACAGCGCAAAACCCATCCTAGAGCTACCGGATAATGCCTACAGCTCCGCAATGGCCGCGGTCACTAAATGGGGCAACAGTTCAGGCCTGGTTTCCGCCAGCCACTAGCCGAATAGTCGGGTTTCAACCTAGCGCCTAAAGCCGCTTTTTGCCCAGGCCTGGCCGTTTTACCGGTTCAAAGCATTAACACGCAATACAGAGATAACAGAGATAAAAAAACAAGGAAGGGGGAATGCCGAAGAGACCTGCCGGGTAAATTTCAGGCAAAAAAAAACCCATCATAAAGACGGGTTTTTAGGAATATAAGCTTGGGGATGACCTACTCTCACATGGGACCTCCCACACTACCATCGGCGCTAAGACGTTTCACTTCTGAGTTCGGAAAGGGATCAGGTGGTTCCATCTCGCTATGGTCCCCAAGCAATTGGGTTATGTAAGCTGTTCTTTCAAACAACTCACTGAATTTGGAAAAATCTCTTAAGCTTGCAGTTATTAAGCTTCGTCACAATGCTCTTAAAGCGTTCTTTATCTACTCAAGTTCAAACATGTCTTTTACGTCACTTTCAGTCATGACTTCAAAGTTACTTTTGAGTTGTATAGTTAAGCCTCACGGGTAATTAGTACTGGTTAGCTTCATCCATTACTGAACTTCCACACCCAGCCTATCAACGTCATAGTCTTTAACGGCCCTTTAGAAGACTTAAAGTCTAGGGAGAACTTATCTCGAGGCAGGTTTCCCACTTAGATGCTTTCAGCGGTTATCCTTTCCGAACATAGCTACCCGGCAGTGCCACTGGCGTGACAACCGGAACACCAGAGGTTCGTCCACTCCGGTCCTCTCGTACTAGGAGCAGCCCCTCTCAATTCTCCAACGCCCACGGCAGATAGGGACCGAACTGTCTCACGACGTTCTAAACCCAGCTCGCGTACCACTTTAAATGGCGAACAGCCATACCCTTGGGACCGACTTCAGCCCCAGGATGTGATGAGCCGACATCGAGGTGCCAAACACCGCCGTCGATATGAACTCTTGGGCGGTATCAGCCTGTTATCCCCGGAGTACCTTTTATCCGTTGAGCGATGGCCCTTCCACACAGAACCACCGGATCACTAGAACCTGCTTTCGCACCTGCTCGACGTGTCTGTCTCGCAGTCAATCACCCTTTTACTCTTGCGCTCATTGCACGATGTCCGACCGTGCTGAGGGTAACTTCGCGCTCCTCCGTTACACTTTGGGAGGAGACCGCCCCAGTCAAACTACCCACCATACACTGTCCCTGAGCAGGATTCACTGCCCTAGGTTAGAACCTCAATAATATCAGGGTGGTATTTCAAGGATGGCTCCACAATGACTGGCGTCACTGCTTCAAAGCCTCCCACCTATCCTACACAGATAGTATCAAAGTCCAGTGCAAAGCTGTAGTAAAGGTTCACGGGGTCTTTCCGTCTAGCCGCGGGTACGCAGCATCTTAACTGCGAGTTCAATTTCGCTGAGTCTCGGGTGGAGACAGTGTGGCCATCATTACGCCATTCGTGCAGGTCGGAACTTACCCGACAAGGAATTTCGCTACCTTAGGACCGTTATAGTTACGGCCGCCGTTTACCGGGGCTTCGATCAAGAGCTTCGCCTAAGCTAACCCCATCAATTAACCTTCCGGCACCGGGCAGGCGTCACACCGTATACGTCATCTTTCGATTTTGCACAGTGCTATGTTTTTAGTAAACAGTTGCAGCCACCTGGTCTCTGCAACCCCCAATAGCTTACGCAGTAAATGCTTCACCATCAGGGGCACACCTTCTCCCGAAGTTACGGTGTCATTTTGCCTAGTTCCTTCACCCGAGTTCTCTCAAGCGCCTTGGAATTCTCATCCTGACCACCTGTGTTGGTTTGGGGTACGATTCTTTATGACCTGAAGCTTAGAAGCTTTTCTTGGAAGCATGGCATCAACCACTTCGTCCAAAAGAGGACTCGTCATCAGTTCTCAGCATTAAGATCCCGGATTTACCTAAGATCTCTGCCTACTACCTTAAACTTACAACCATCAGTAAGCTGGCCTAGCCTTCTCCGTCCCTCCATCGCAGTCATAAAAAGTGCAGGAATATTAACCTGCTTCCCATCGACTACGCCTCTCGGCCTCGTCTTAGGGGTCGACTAACCCTACGTCGATTAACGTTGCGTAGGAAACCTTGGTCTTTCGGCGAGGGAGCTTTTCACTCCCTTTATCGCTACTCATGTCAGCATTCGCACTCGTGATACCTCCAGGATACTTTACAATACCCCTTCGCAGGCTTACACGACGCTCCTCTACCATGCCTTACGGCATCCACAGCTTCGGTACACTACTTAGCCCCGTTAAATCTTCGGCGCAGGCCGACTCGATCAGTGAGCTATTACGCTTTCTTTAAAGGGTGGCTGCTTCTAAGCCAACCTCCTGACTGTCTAAGCCTTCCCACATCCTTTCCCACTGAGTAGTGTTTAGGGACCTTAGCTGGTGGTCTGGGTTGTTTCCCTCTTGACTACGGACGTTAGCACCCGCAGTCTGTCTCCCATGATTGCACTTGCTGGTATTCGGAGTTTGCAATGGGCTGCTAAGCCTTGACGGCCCGCTAGACCATAACAGTGCTCTACCCCCAGCAGTGAGACATGAGGCTCTACCTAAATAGATTTCGAGGAGAACCAGCTATCTCCGGGCTTGATTAGCCTTTCACTCCGATCCACAGCTCATCCCCGCATTTTTCAACATACGTGGGTTCGGTCCTCCAGTACCTGTTACGGCACCTTCAACCTGGCCATGGATAGATCGCCCGGTTTCGGGTCTACGCCATGCTACTAGTCGCCCATTTAAGACTCGGTTTCCCTACGGCTCCCTTATTCAGTTAACCTTGCAACATAACGTAAGTCGCTGACCCATTATACAAAAGGTACGCAGTCACCCCGAAGGGCTCCTACTGCTTGTACGTACACGGTTTCAGGTTCTATTTCACTCCCCTTCAGGGGTTCTTTTCGCCTTTCCCTCACGGTACTGGTTCACTATCGGTCGGTAGAGAGTATTTAGCCTTGGAGGGTGGTCCCCCCATGTTCAGACAGAATTTCACGTGTTCCGTCCTACTCGAATAACACTTAATAAGATTTCGCATACAGGACTATCACCTTGTATCGTCACACTTTCCAGAGTGTTCTGCTATCTTAATAAATGCTTTAGGGCTGGTCCCCGTTCGCTCGCCGCTACTTGGGGAATCTCGGTTGATTTCTTTTCCTCCGGGTACTTAGATGTTTCAGTTCTCCGGGTTAGCCTCCCACAAGGGGATATCCATAAAGGATGGGTTTTCCCATTCGGAAATCCACGGATCAAAGCTTGTTTACTAACTCCCCGTGGCTTATCGCAAGTTACTACGTCCTTCGTCGCCTTCTACCGCCTAGGCATCCACCGTGTACGCTTAGTCACTTAACTATACAACTCAAAAATAACCTTGACCTTTTGTGTTGAGTCATCATTTTTTAAAGTCTTAAAAAACCATGCCTCAATCAAAGCCTATTTCGTTGCCATGACTAAAAGTTTTACGCTGACATGTTCTCGCTTGAGTTTGTATCATCACACTTGCGTGTGTTTGAACTCTTTAAGATACATTGTTACCTTGGCATTCAAACCGTTGGAGTGGTTTGAATGTCAATCATACAGAATATGTCGGTATTCTGTATGTTCTAACTACTTGTCAGGCGTTATTCAAAATAACGCTCAACAATTACTTAGAGATTTTTCCTAATTGTTAAAGATCTATTTCTTTCGTCAGTCTATTGTCACCAATACGACTGTGAATAACCTCTGCTTTAGACTTAAAGTCAGAACCTATTCACAGGTGTAGTGGTGGAGCTATGCGGGATCGAACCGCAGACCTCCTGCGTGCAAGGCAGGCGCTCTCCCAGCTGAGCTATAGCCCCATTCATTGGTGGGTCTGGGTGGATTTGAACCACCGACCTCACCCTTATCAGGGGTGCGCTCTAACCAACTGAGCTACAGACCCAGGTCGTTCTCGTTTTTCTCAGTAATTCAGAGACAATTTATGTGAAAGCTAGCTTAGGCTCGTGGCCGTCTTTGTCTTAAAGGAGGTGATCCAGCCCCAGCTTCCGCTAGGGCTACCTTGTTACGACTTCACCCCAGTCATGAATCACAAAGTGGTGAGCGCCCTCCCGAAGGTTAGACTACCCACTTCTTTTGCAACCCACTCCCATGGTGTGACGGGCGGTGTGTACAAGGCCCGGGAACGTATTCACCGTGACATTCTGATTCACGATTACTAGCGATTCCGACTTCACGGAGTCGAGTTGCAGACTCCGATCCGGACTACGAAGGGTTTTATGAGATTCGCGCACTGTCGCCAGTTGGCTGCTCTTTGTACCCTCCATTGTAGCACGTGTGTAGCCCATCCCATAAGGGCCATGATGACTTGACGTCGTCCCCGCCTTCCTCCGGTTTATCACCGGCAGTCTCTTTAGAGTTCTCAACTAAATGGTAGCAACTAAAGATAAGGGTTGCGCTCGTTGCGGGACTTAACCCAACATCTCACGACACGAGCTGACGACAGCCATGCAGCACCTGTCACTGCGTTCCCGAAGGCACCAATCTATCTCTAGAAAGTTCGCAGGATGTCAAGGGATGGTAAGGTTCTTCGCGTTGCATCGAATTAAACCACATGCTCCACCGCTTGTGCGGGCCCCCGTCAATTCCTTTGAGTTTTAATCTTGCGACCGTACTCCCCAGGCGGTCAACTTAGTGCGTTAGCTACGCTACTAACCTTTTTAATAAGGCCAACAGCTAGTTGACATCGTTTACGGCTTGGACTACCGGGGTATCTAATCCCGTTCGCTACCCAAGCTTTCGCACCTCAGCGTCAGTTTTAGGCCAGGAAGTCGCCTTCGCCACTGATGTTCCTCCTGATATCTACGCATTTCACTGCTACACCAGGAATTCCACTTCCCTCTCCTAAACTCTAGATTGCCAGTATCGGATGCAGTTCCTAGGTTGAGCCCAGGGCTTTCACAACCGACTTAACAGTCCGCCTACGCGCGCTTTACGCCCAGTAATTCCGAATAACGCTTGCACCCTCTGTATTACCGCGGCTGCTGGCACAGAGTTAGCCGGTGCTTCTTCTAAAGTTAACGTCACAGTTAGCCGATATTAGCAACTAACCTTTCCTCACAATTGAAAGTGCTTTACAACCCTCGGGCCTTCTTCACACACGCGGCATGGCTGCATCAAGGTTTCCCTCATTGTGCAATATTCCCCACTGCTGCCTCCCGTAGGAGTCTGGGCCGTGTCTCAGTCCCAGTGTGGCTGATCATCCTCTCAAACCAGCTATAGATCGTTGCCTTGGTAGGCCTTTACCCCACCAACTAGCTAATCTAACGCGGGCTCATCCTTTAGCGATAGCTTACAAGTAGAGGCCACCTTTACTCCATAGAGCATATTCGGTATTAGCATACGTTTCCATATGTTGTCCCCAACTAAAGGGTAGATTCCCACGCGTTACTCACCCGTCCGCCACTCGACGCCCAAGAGCGCACACCGAAGTGATTGTTCTTGTCGTTTCCGTTCGACTTGCATGTGTTAGGCCTGCCGCCAGCGTTCATTCTGAGCCAGGATCAAACTCTTCAGTTTAATCTTTTTACTCGATTTTTTTGTGTGCTTGTCTGCACGAATTAAACACTCGAAATTAACAGGTACATGTTTCACATAAATGTGATTAACCATATACATAGTTGTCGAGATATTTATTTTTGGACAGCTACTTACCTAAGTAACTTCCACATAAATTATCTCTGAATTACCTGATTTTTAAAGAACTCTTGGTCTTGCTTTTCCTTAACTCAGTGCTCTGCACCCTGTCTCGGTAAGCCGCGTATTATAGGCGCTTGATTTTGTTTCCGTCAAGCTTTTTTTACGCTTTTTTTCTTTCCCGTTTACGCTTTATTCAACTCCGTTTCCGGTGTTGTTTTTGGCGTCTCCGTGAAAGAGATGCGTATTCTATAGCCTCCCCAGTTTTTTGCAATAGCTTTTTGCACTTTTTTGACATTTTTTTATCATTTTTTTAAAACTCACCTCAAATCCGGTGGATTTCAGGATTTTATCCAAAAAGTTATCCACAGGATGTCATTGTTTTGTGTAAAACGATACAATCCTGTCACACGACATTCAATCCATACTATAAAACGGTTATCAACCCATGACACGCATCACAGCATTTTTATTTTTCACTCTCTCATTATTGTTATCCACGCACTCTTTTGCCAAAGCGACACAAACGTTTCACGAAGACTATAGCCTGACGACTTACCTCAACCCCTACACTCAAGAACCTGACCAAGTGGAATTATTCACCAAACAGGCCACCAGCGAGGCTTTCTTCGGTCTCACCTGCAGCGCAGGAAATTCATTACCCGCTTTACAAGTTCTCTTATTAAATAAAGCGGTCATCAGCCCAACCCCCAAATTACTGACCGTCCAATACCAAATTCAGCCCTCCGATAAGCGCGCGCCAATTCCACTGCAAGGCATTTTAAAAACCCAATCGCAAAACAATCAAAAACAGAATCGAATTCGGCTGGAAATTCCAACCCAACAAATCGGTAGCTTCCAACAGCTTCAGCAAAGTTATCAACAATTACTCAATCAGTTGAAAAATGGCCAAACCCTTCATATTACAATCACACATCACTCCTTAGGGGAATACGACTATACATTTTCCCTGAAAGGGCTAAACTATTTACTTACCTCGAATGAATCTCTTTGCTTTTAAGGAGTGGTTATGTCAGGAAGACGCGCATTCATCAAACAACTGGCCGCTTTCGGCGCACTGGGAGCAACGGCCTTTAGCCCCATCAGTTATGGCAAACCGGCCAGGCCTGGTGATTATTCGGTCGGCGTAGTGCTTGACCCGCTGTTTCTGAAACACGACCTACCCAAGCATCCGGAAACCGCCCAACGGTTAGTCGCCATCAACGACGAGATGGAACGCCAGAAAATCTGGGAACAATTGACGCCGGTCGATACCCGTATGGCAACACTGGAAGAGTTACGTTTCGCCCACCAGCAAAATTACATCGATGAAATCGAAATCCTAAGCAAAGGTGGCGGCGGTTTCTATGACGCTTATAACCAAGATACCTATTTAAACCACGCCACCTTCGATGCGGCCAAAATGGCGGCCGGAAGCAATATCAACCTGAACCTGGCCGTATACGACCGCCAAGTCGACCATGGTTTCGCCTTATTACGCCCACCCGGACACCACGCCTTGACGAATAAAGCCATGGGCTTCTGCATTTTCAATTCCGACATCATCGCCGCCCGCGCGCTCCAGAAGTACCGTGATGTCGAGCGGGTCGCCATCATCGACTTCGACGTCCATCACGGCAATGGCACACAGGACTTGGTCGCAGACGATCCTTCCATTATGGCGATTTCCATCCACCAGCATCCTTACTGGCCAATGACCGGCGGCGCCAAATTCACCGGTAAAGACGGCGCCGAAGGCACAGTCGTCAACTGCCCCTTCCAAAAAAAGGCCGGCAATACGACTTATTTATCGGTTTACGATGAAGTCATCCAACCCAAACTTGAAGCCTTCAAGCCGGACCATATTATTGTATTCGCCGGTTACGACGCCCACTGGCAGGACCCTTTAGCCGAACACCAGCTCTCAGTGGCCGGTTTCAATCAACTGGTGGAAAAATGCCTGAACTCGGCCGACACCTTATGTAAAGGCCGCATCAGTTTTTCTCTGGGTGGAGGCTATAATCTGGAACCCTTGGCGCACTGCACCGTCGGCACTTTCCACACATTATTGAACAACCCGGAAAAACGTCTCAACCCGCTGGGTGAGTCGCCGACGCCCGAAGCCGATTACAGCCAAACCATTCAAAAATTGGCTCAGCACCATCTCAAAACCTAAACGATCCGATGACCATGAAAGCTTTTTTGCGACACACCTTATTGATAACCGGCCTGGGTGCATTGACGCCAACAAGCCAGGCCAACACCCTGCCGATTTTCGACAGCCACTCACATTATTCTTTGGCCGACAGTCGCGTTCTCAGCCCGGCGCAAATCATTTCGCGCTATGACAAGTACAATGTCATCGGCGCCGTCATTTCCAGCACCCCGACATCGAAAGCCGAATTACTGTATCAACACGCCCCCAAGCGCATTATTCCGTTTTTGAGTTTATACAAAACCAAAGCCAACAAACCCAATTGGATGCTGGACCTCAACACCTTAAACGATATAGAAGCCCAACTCGATGCCTTCCCCTACCAAGGCATCGGCGAGTTTCACATCTTCAAACAAGACACTTACAGCCCGGTTTTAAAACGCATCATTCAAATCGCTGACGAGCGCAGCTTAATGCTGCAAATCCACGGCGATGCGGAAATCGTCGACCGCATATTCGAGATTTCACCCAACGTTCAAGTCATTTGGGCCCATCTCGGCACCAAACCGACACCAGACTTTCTGGCTTCGCTCCTGAAGCGTCACCCCCAAAACCTATACATTGACACCTCGGTACGGGATGGCGAGTTTTTTGACGACCGAGGTCGTCTTAACCCTGAATGGGAAAGTTTTTTCACCCAACACCAAGATCGGTTACTGGCCGCCGTCGATACCTACAGCACCCTACGCTGGCTGACCGTCGGCCATACCTTATCGAAAATGCGCCGCTGGCTGACCCAATTGCCACCGGATGTGGCCCATAAGATTGCCTACCAAAATGCACTGAAGCTATTCGATCGCCCGGATTTAACACCTTAACCTCCAAACTTGCCCCAATGCATCACACAGGGGCACCAAAAGAATGCAGCACCACACTTAAAACATCGCCAATAACACTTAACCCATTGAAAAATAAACATTAACTAGCTTGGTATAGCGATTGCTTATTACGATTAAAGAAAAACGTAATAAATTTATCCTCCGAAGCAGAAGGCATAAATAAGCATTTCGAGAGAGAGCAAGCTATGGCATTATTTTCAAAATCCTGGACAACGCCTCGCGTTCCCTTAGATAAAACATCGCGAATCTGGCTGACCTTTGCCAGCTTCGCCATTCCGATTCTGCTTTGGTCATTGGTGAGCTACTCGCCTTACATCTGGCATCCGCAAATGAAAATCTCCGATCCCGGCGATGTTTCCTACTTCCGCAAAGACAGCCTGATCGATAAAGAAATCTATTATCGTGAAATGGACAAACTGCTGACCAAGCAAGCGGAAGAACAAGCCGAGGTCAAACTGCCACAAGGCGTTCCGTCCAACCCGGTTTATCTGCCGGCACCACACGAGGTGCTGACCGCGCTTTACACGGCCTTCACGACCCCGCCCAAACGCAGTAACGAGCCTTGGTTCCACGAAAGCCTGGGACATTCGATTCAAGTCATCGCTTGGGGCTTTTTCTGGTCAATGGTATTTGGTTTGCCGCTCGGTATTCTGGCCGGTACCTATGAATCGGCATCACGCGTTATCGAACCGTTCACCGAATTTTTCCGTTACTTACCGGCTCCTGCCTTCGGCGCCTTGGCCGTGGCCATTTTAGGGATTTACGACGCCCCGAAAATCGCCATTATCTTCATCGGGACCTTTTTCCAAATGGTGTTGATTACCGCCAACACCACACGCAAATTGAATATGGCCTTGATTGAAGCGTCTCTAACGCTCGGCTGTAAAGGGTTATCGCTGATTCGCCGCGTCATCATTCCAGGCATCCTGCCGGATCTGTATCGCGACATGCGTATTCTGCTGGGCTGGGCTTGGACTTACTTGATTGTGGCCGAACTCATCGGCACCAGCTCCGGGATTACCTGGTTTATTACCCAGCAAGCCCGTTACAAAAACTTCGACAATGTTTTCGCCGCGATTTTGATTATCGGGATCATCGGCCTGGTGACTGACCTGGTTCTGGCCCGCATCGGCAAACGCCTTTTCCCTTGGCACGGTTCACACTAAGGAGCATAGAATGAAACAAGCACAACATCCCTTAGACACATGGCAAACGCCGGAAATCCAGGACCGTAACCAACGCATTCTCAAACGCCCCAAGGCGCTTGAAATCCAAAACCTGGAAATGTCTTTCGAACATAAAGGCAAAACCAACAAAGTTCTGGGCGGCATCGATTTCACCGCTTTCAAGCGTGAATTCGTCTGCGTAGTCGGGCCATCCGGCTGCGGTAAATCCACATTGGCTCGTCTCATCGCCGGTTTGGAAACCAAAGACAGCGGCGACATTCTGGTGGAAAACAAACAAGTGGTTGAGCCCGGCCCGGATCGCGGCATGGTTTTCCAAAGCTACTCGCTGTTCCCGTGGATGTCGGTGAAAGAAAACGTCATGTTCGGCCTCACCGAAGGCGGCATGTCGAAAAACACCGCCGAAACCGAAGCCCTGCAATGGATTGATCTGGTCGGGCTGGACAAGTTCGCCGAAGCCTACCCGCACCAACTGTCGGGCGGTATGAAGCAACGTGTCGCGATTATCCGCGCCCTGGCCAACCAGCCGAAAATCTTGCTGATGGACGAACCGTTCGCCGCGCTGGATCCACAGAACCGTTTAAAGATGCAACAGTATCTGCTGGAAATCTGGCAGAACATCGACATCACCATTTTCTTTATCACCCATGATTTGGACGAAGCTATTTATCTGGCCGACCGAATCCTGGTATTGGATGCCAACCCGGGCCGGGTGCGCGAAGTGGTCAATGTGCCATTGCCGCGTCCGAGAGCGGACGACACGCTGCTCAGCCCGGCGTTCATGGCCACCAAAGAATATTTGGAAAGCCTGGTGCATCCACCCAAGCCCGAGCTGGACTTTGAGGAAAAACTCAGCATGGTCCGCCTCGTTCCCGTTAACGCAGAAGTTCCGGATGTATTTTAAATGACTCAGAACAACAAAGGCCTTGTCCGCACCAGCGCTTCCCTACCTGCCAAAGTACTGGAAGACCTGGATCAGCTCGTGATCGACCGCGGTTTCAATAACCGCTCTGCCCTCTTGGCGGAAATGATTCAGAAGGAAGTCTCGGCGTATCGCCAAGACTACACCAACGAAGTCATGGCCGGCACTTTGACACTGGTGTACGACCACGCCGTGCCCGGTTTGCAGGTCAAGCTGAATCAGCTTAAGCATCAATACGTGGCGGAAATCATCTCCTCCACCCAGATTCAATTGATGGACCACCACACTTTGGAGGTCAACCTCATGCAAGGCGCGGCCGACCAGCTGAACCGCATCAGCCACGAAATGATTTCCAACCGGGGCGTGAAAACCGGCAACCTTTACTTGACCCATTCGGCCCTACCACCGATTCACACTTCGGTCACCGAATCGTCACAGGAGACTCAAAATGACTGACAACACTTCATCCAAAACCACCAGGCCTGGTGATTTCATCTGGCAAGAAGACTTGCCGGGTTGCGGCCATTGGTCCGGCGTCATTCGCCGTGGCACCGTTTTGCGTTTAACCGATGTCGAAGGCGGCGCCAATGTCGCCATGCTCATCAACAACCTGGAAGTCAAAAACGAACGCTACAACATGCCGGACACATTGAAAGCGCAAAAAACCGCTTTCCTGACCCGTCCGAACATGTGTTTCAGCGACATGGGGCGCGTCATGTGTTCCATTATCGAAGACACCTGCGGCTGGCACGATACCATCGGCGGCTTGTCGCACGCGGCGTTGGTGCACAAGAAATACGGCGATAAATCCTATCAGGAAGCCCACAATGACTACTACAAAAACGGCTACGACAGTCTGCTGAACGAACTCGGCAAATGGGGCCTGAACGCCAGCGACATCATGCCGAACATCAACTGGTTCAGCAAAGTGCGCGTCGAAGACGACGGCCAAATGACCTTTGTCCCGAACAACGCCAAAGCGGGCGACTACGTCGATTTGCGCTTTGAAATGGACAGCATCGTCTCCTTGTCCACCGCACAACATCCGTTGGACCCGAATCCGGAATACGCTCCGAAACCGATTCAACTGACCGTGTTCAAAGCGCAACCGGTCGCACAGGACGACGCCAGTCGCCTCCACCGTGCCGAAAACGAACGCGCTTACTACAACACCAAAATTTACTATGGAGAAAACCCAAATGACGACATCTAACGTTGATGAAAGCCGTATTGTCTATCGCGAAGTGGTCGAAGCGGGTAAACCATGGATGCACGAAGTCAAAGCCGGGCAACATTTCCGCATTGTCGACCTGGAAGGTAACCAGGCGGTCGATACCCTGTTCTACAACGCCCACGACCACAGCGAGCGCTATTCGGCGGCGGACACCATCCGCGAACAAGGCAACATCTATTTGACCACCGGTTCGGTGCTGCAATCCAACTTGGTCAACCCGATGCTGACCATCACCGACGACACCTGTGGTCGCCACGACACCATCGGAGGGGCCTGTTCGGCGGAGAGCAATACCGTGCGTTATGCCATCGAAAAACGCCACATGCACTCGTGCCGTGATTCCTTCCTGATGGCGTTAGGGGAATGCGAATGCAACCACGGTCAGCAAATGACCAAGGATGACCTCGCCAGCAACATCAATTTCTTTATGAACGTGCCCGTTTCACCAGACGGCCACCTCGATTTCGACGACGGCATCTCCGCACCGGGGCGCTATGTGGAAATGAAGGCTCATATGGATGTGCTGGTCTTGGTGTCCAATTGCCCGCAATTGAACAACCCTTGTAACGGCTACAACCCGACACCGGTTGAAATGATTATCTGGGAATAACGTAACACGTTTCCCAACACTCTTCAGAACGCGCTGAAAAGGAAAACACATGTTTAAGAAAGTTCTCATCGCCAACCGTGGCGCCATCGCCACCCGGATTATCCGCACACTTCGCACCATGGGCATCCAATCGGTGGTGCTGGCGTCCGACGCCGACCGTACATCCCTGCACGTGCTGGAAGCCGACGAAGTCATTTCCCTGCCGGGCAATGTCGCCACCGAAACCTATCTGAACGTGCCGCTGATTCTGGAGCACGCCCAGGAATTGGGCGTTGAAGCAATCCATCCGGGCTACGGCTTTTTGAGTGAGAACGCCGGTTTCGCCGAAACCTGTGAAAGCATGGGCATCCGATTCATCGGCCCCACGCCCGAACACATCCGCGATTTCGGTTTAAAACACACCGCACGCGAACTGGCCATTAAAGCCGAAGTGCCATTATTGCCCGGCTCCGATCTGTTGGAATCGCTCGAAACGGCGTTAGAAGAAGCCGAGCGCATCGGTTACCCGGTCATGTTGAAAAGCACCGCCGGTGGTGGTGGCATCGGCATGCAACGTTGCGACGATGCCGAGGCGCTTTCCGAAGCCTTTGAACAGGTTGCGCGTTTGAGCCAAAACGCCTTCGGCCAAAGCGGCATTTTTCTGGAAAAATTCGTCGTTAATGCCCGTCACATCGAAATCCAGATTTTCGGTGACGGTCTGGGCCAAGTCGTTTCCTTCGGAGAGCGCGACTGCTCCTTGCAGCGCCGTAACCAAAAGGTCGTTGAAGAAACCCCGGCCGTGGGCATTTCCCGCGAACAGGTCGCGGAAATGGAAGCCCACGCCGTGCGCCTCGGCGAGCTGGTCAGCTACCGCTCCGCCGGCACCGTGGAATACGTTTATGACGCCGACACCGAACAATACTATTTCCTTGAAGTGAACACGCGTTTGCAGGTCGAACATGGCATCACCGAAGCGGTGCGCGACGTCGATTTGGTGGAATGGATGATTCAAGTCGCCTTTGACCAAACCTTCCCAGGCCTGGTCAAACCGGCGCAAGGCCACGCCATTGAAGTCCGTGTTTACGCCGAAGACCCGTTCAAGAACTTCCAACCGAGCTCTGGCCGTCTCACCGGCTGGAAAATGCCGAGCGACTGCCGGGTGGACACCTGGTGCAGCAGCGGCCAGGAAGTCAGCTCCTTCTACGACCCGATGCTGGCAAAAATCATCGTCAAAGGCCAAAACCGTGACGACGCCGTGGCCAAACTGCAAACGGCCATGGACGAAACCCGCATCGACGGTTTCGAAACCAATGCCACTTATTTGAAAACCCTCAGCCATGCCGAGGCGTTCATCAAAGCTGAAAACCTGTATACGCGCTTTTTGAACGGTTTTACCCATCAGCCCGATACGGTCGAAATCACCAACGCTGGCACCCATTCCATGCTCATCAGTTATCCGGGGCGGACCGGTTATTGGGACATCGGCGTACCGCCTTCCGGGCCAATGGACGCCTTGTCACACCGTTTAGCCAATCGCTGTCTCGGCAATGCCGATGACGCTGCGACCATCGAAATGACCGTGTCCGGCGTCAGCATGACCTTCGACCGCGATGCTGTCATCTGCATTACCGGGGCCGATGTGAAGCCGACACTGGACAAGCAACCGATTCCACAATGGCAAGCCGTGGAAGTGAAAGCCGGTCAACAACTGAAATCCAAAGTCATCAAGGCGCTGGGACAGCGTGCGTATCTCGCCATCCAAGGCGGCTTCAGCGTACCCGATTACATGGGCAGTAAAACCACATTCTCACTGGGCGGCTTCGGCGGCCATGCCGGGCGGTTACTGCGCGCCGGCGACGTCTTGCACATTCCGGCGGACACCGCCGGCATCAGCGCCACCCAGCCGATTCCGGCCGAACTGATTCCCAACCTGGAAAACGAGGTGGAAATCGCGGTGATTTACGGCCCGCAAGGCTCACCGGATTTCTTCACCGAAGGCGACATCGATACCTTCTTTTCCACCGCTTGGGAAGTCCACTATAACTCCAGCCGAACCGGCATCCGCCTGATCGGTCCGAAACCGACCTGGGCACGAACGGACGGCGGCGAAGCCGGTCTGCATCCGTCCAACATCCACGACAACGCTTACGCCATCGGTGCCATCGACTTCACCGGCGACATGCCGGTCATCCTGGCGCAGGATGGCCCGAGCCTGGGCGGCTTTGTCTGCCCCGCCACCATCATCGAGGCCGAGCAATGGAAAATGGGGCAATTGCGCCCTGGGGACACCGTGCGCTTCAAGCCGGTGTCCATCGACACCGCCGAAGCCGCACTCAAAGCGCAGGACGCCGCCATCAACGCCTTGGAGGCCACGACCGTTTCCGACCTGACCTATCTGTCGGAACCGACCGAACAATCCTGCCTGGCGAAAGAACTGCCGGCCGGCGAACACGAGTTCGGCGTCAAATACCGTCGTTCCGGCGACAGCCATATACTCATCGAATACGGCGCCATGGAACTGGACTTAGCACTGCGCTTTCGCATTCAGGTATTGACCGACAAATTGAAAGAACTCAAAAATGACCAGGCCTGGGCGTTTTTGAAGGATTTAACCCCCGGCATCCGCTCCTTGCAGGTGCACTACAATCCACGCCAGATTTCCCAAAACGACCTGATTCAAAAGCTGGTCGATTTGGAAGCGGAGATTTCATCCGCCAAAGACCTCACGGTAAAAAGCCGAATCGTCAAACTGCCATTGTCGTGGGACGACCCGAGCACCCGTTTGGCCATCGAAAAATACATGAATTCGGTGCGCCCGGATGCACCTTGGTGTCCGAGCAATATCGAGTTCATCCGCCGCATCAACGGCCTGGATTCAATTGAAGACGTCAAACGCATCGTTTTCGAAGCCAAATACCTGGTCATGGGACTGGGCGACGTTTACCTCGGTGCGCCCGTTTCCACGCCATTAGACCCGCGCCACCGCCTGGTCACCACCAAATACAACCCGGCCAGAACCTGGACGCCGGAAAATGCCGTGGGCATCGGCGGCGCTTATATGTGTGTTTACGGCATGGAAGGCCCGGGCGGTTATCAGTTTGTGGGGCGCACCATCCAAATGTGGAACGCCTATCGCAACACCCAATATTTCCCGCCGGGCAAACCTTGGTTGCTGGATTTCTTCGACCAGATTCAGTTCTATCCGGTCAGTGAAGACGAGTTGAAACAAGCTCGCCACGACTTCCCGTTGGGCCGTTTCGACATCAACATTGAAGAAACCACCTTGTCTCTGGCCGATTATCAGGCGTTCCTGGCCGAAGAAGCCGACAGCATCGCCGAATTCCAGACCAAGCAGAAAGCCGCTTTCGAAGCCGAACGCCAACGTTGGGAAGCCAACGGCCAAGCCAACTACGAAGACACGTCATCCCAAGAGGAAATTCAAAACGAACCCATGGCCGAAATCCCGGAAGGTTTTGAAGCGGCTCTGTCGCCGATTACCGGCAGCGTCTGGAAAATCCAGGTCAAACCGGGCGATGCGGTGGCCGAAGGCGATATCATCGCCATTCTGGAAACCATGAAAATCGAAATTCCGATTGAAGCGGAATACGACGGCACTGTCACCGAAATTCTCATAAACGAAGGGGATTTGATTCAAAACGGCCAAGCCTTGTTGGTCATGGAGGTATCGGAATGATCGATTGTCGCATCGCGTCTTTACGCCAAGCCTATGGCGAAGGCCAACTCACGCCGCGTCAAGTGGTCGAGAGCTTGCGTCAACAGGCGGGCCATTACACGGATTACAACCTTTTCATCCATGTGTTGACGGATGAAGAACTGGCGCCTTATCTGAACCGATTGGAGCAATCGGAGCCCAACAGCCTGCCGCTGTGGGGCATTCCGTTTATGATCAAAGACAACATCGATTTGGCGGGCATTCCCACCACGGCGGCCTGTGAAGAATTCGCCTACGTGCCGGAGCACTCCGCCACGGTGGTGCAACTGTTGATTGACGCCGGTGCCATTCCGCTTGCCAAGACCAATATGGACCAGTTTGCCACCGGCTTGGTCGGCACCCGTTCGCCTTACGGCGTGTGCCACAATGCGTTTGATTTCAACATGATCTCCGGCGGGTCCAGCTCCGGTTCGGCCGCCTCGCTGGCGTTGAATTTATGCAGTTTCTCGCTGGGCACGGACACCGCCGGTTCCGGTCGAGTGCCCGCCGCGTTCAACAACCTGATTGGCCTGAAACCGTCCAAAGGCCTTTTGAGTACATCCGGCGTGGTGCCTGCGGTTCGCTCGCAGGACGTGGTGAGCATTTTTGCCTTGAATGCGCAGGACGCTTACGAGGTGTTTGACGTCGCCGCCCAGCCGGATGACGCCGACGAATTCAGCCGAGACGAAATGGCCCTGACACCTCCAGCCTGGGCAGCCAAACCCGTCATCGGCATTCCCGACGCCGCCGGTTTGATTTTTTATGACGACCGCGAAGCCCAAGCCAACTTTGAGGCGTCGGTCACACAACTGAAAAGCCAAGGTTTTGACATTAAGGAAATCGATTTCACCTTGTGGCTGGAAACCGCCAAACTCTTATACGGTGGCGCTTGGGTGGCGGAGCGCTACGCCGCCATTGAAGCCTTTTTCGAAGCCCATGAAACCCAACTCGACCCGACGGTGGGCGGCATTATCGCCGGTGCCCGCAACTTGAGTGCGGCCGACGCTTACAAAGGCAGCTATGCCCTGCAGCAGGCGCAGCGCGATACCCGCGCCGTGTGGCAGGACATCGATTGTTTCATGACGCCGACCACGCCGACCATTTTCAGCACCGAGCAAATCGAACAAGATCCGGTGGGACTGAATTCGGTGCTCGGCACCTACACCAATTTCATGAATTTATTGGATTACACGGCCGTCGCCATGCCGACCGGCTTGCGAAACGATGGCTTACCAACCGGTGTGACCTTTTTCGCCCCCGCCGGCAGTGATCGCGCCCTGTTGAAACTGACCGACGCGTTACACAGCCAGTTCAACGAAACGGCGGGCGCCAAAGCACTGCCGATTCCAGCTCCAAAAGCCGAATTGTTCGACACGCCACACACCATTTCATTGGCGGTGGTCGGTGCACATTTAGTCGGGTTTCCATTGAACGGACAATTAATCGAACGCGGTGCAACCTTGTTGCACACCACGAAAACCGCGCCGAAATACCGTTTTTACCAACTCGCCGGCGGCCCGATTCTGAAGCCAGGCCTAGTGAAAACCGATACTGACGGCGCCAGCATTGAAGTGGAAGTCTGGTCCATGCCCAAACAACATCTCGGCACTTTTTTGGCGTTGATTCCTTCCCCGCTGGGGCTGGGCAAAGTGGAATTGATTGACGGTTCACAAGTGGTCGGCTTTATCTGCGAACCTTACGGCATTGAAGGCGCCACCGACATCACCCATACCGGCGGTTGGCGCAATTGGATGAAAGAACGCGAAGCGAAAGGCTTGTAAAAGCCGCCGTTCAGCTCGACGGCACAGCCAGAAAACAGCGACTGGAATAATCGAGGAACACTTCGATTTTTTCAAGCGCCATTGGCGTCAAGGTGATGAGCCGGATACGGCGATCCGCCTCGCAAGGTGTTTCCGCCAGAAACCCCTGCTCAATGGCTTTTTGCACGTATTTCACCGCCGTCCGACGGCTGATGTTCGGCATGAGTTCATACAACTCGGTCTTGGTTTTCGGCGCTTCGTGACGGTGAATCCACAGCTGGCTCAAAAGATCGCAGTAGTTCAAATCGCGCATATCGGTATCGGCAAAGGTTTCCGCCCAGAAGATATCGATATTGAAGATGGCTTCCGCCGCCCTGATGCGATGTTGTTCCGTCTTGTCGTGTGTGGTCATTCCACGTCCTTTCGTCTATCGGGCAACGGCCGAAACTGATTGATTGCTTGAAACATCCAAACCGGAGACAGTTCCATGAAACTGACATTATTCAAAACCCTTTGGGGCCATGACGGCACCTATCAAGAAGCGGCCGACATGGCGTTGGCCGCCGATTTCAACGGTCTGGAAGCCCCCGCACCGGATAATCATAACCAGCTGGCGCAATTGGGGCAAGTGCTCGCCGACAACCGGCTGGATTACATTGCCGAAATTTGCACCGCCGGAAGCTACGTGCCGAACCGCCGAGCGACGCCGGACGAACACCTGACGTCCTTGGAACAAAAATTACAGCTCAGCCGCGAATTGTCGCCACAGTTTTGCAACGTGATCGGCGGCTGCGATGCCTGGCCGCTCGACACCCAAATCGATTTTTTCCAGCGCGCACAGGCATTGGCCGAAAAACACGATCTGCTCTGCAGTTTTGAAACCCATCGAAGCCGCTCCTTTTTCACCCCCTGGGTCACACGCGACGTGTTACGTGCCTTACCGGAGCTGAAAATCACCTGCGACTTCAGCCATTGGGCAGTGGTCTGCGAACGACTCATGGACAGCGAATGGGACGTCATTGAGGAAATCGCACCGAGAGCCCATCACATCCACGGCCGGGTCGGTTACGACCAAGGCCCACAGGTTCCGCATCCGGCCGCGCCGGAATACGCTGATGCATTGGCGTCTCACGAACGTGCATGGGAAACCCTATGGCAAGCCCAACAAGCCCAAGGTTACGAAATCAGCACCCTCACCCCCGAATTCGGTCCGGATGGCTATTTGCACACTTTACCGTTCACCGATATGCCGGTCGGCGACCTCTGGGAAATCAATCAATGGATGGGGCAACGTCAAACGACACATTTTGCGGACTGGTCCCGCACCGCTTAACACCAATGCCCGAAACATCCAGGCCTGGTCAAATAACGGATTGGGCTTGTTTTCTGCGCCGGGTTTTGTACAATCATTCTAAAGCTCTTTTAAAGTTTCGTTCATAACAGCATTCGGAAACACTTGATTTTCCGACACTTTCAAATCTTCTTTTGCGTCAAACAAATGCCGAAAACGGCAACGCATTTAACCGTTTCATTGAATTGCCATAACATCAAACTGCGCCCCTAACGGGCTTCTTTAACGTAACGTACCGAAAACATTATGAACCCAACCACAGGTGGTCTTTACATCGCCTTAATCAGTGTCCACGGTCTGATCCGTGGCAACAATCTGGAACTCGGCCGCGACGCGGATACCGGGGGGCAAACGCTTTATGTACTCGAACTGGCGCAAGCCCTCGCCGAAAAACCCGGCGTGGCACGCGTTGAACTCTTCACTCGTTTGGTACGGGACAAGCACGTCTCACCCGAATACGCCGAACCGTTTGAAAAGCTGTCCGATACTTTACAAATCGTCCGCATCGAAGCCGGACCGGACGAATACATCCACAAAGAACAACTTTGGGATCACCTCGACACCTTCGCTGACAATATGGCGGACTATTTCCGCCTACAGGAACGCACCCCGGACATCGTCCACAGCCATTACGCGGATGCCGGTTACGTCGGTTCCCATCTAGCGCACCAGCTCTCGATTCCACTGATTCACACCGGCCATTCATTGGGTCGGGTCAAACGTGCCCGATTGATTGCCGGCGGCCTGAGCGCGGAAGAAATCGAACAACGTTACAACATGGCGCGCCGCATTGACGCCGAGGAGCACACACTGGCCTCTGCGGAACGGGTCATCACCAGCACCCACCAGGAAATCGAAGAGCAATACGAGCTCTACGACTTCTATCAACCCGAACAAATGCGCGTGCTCCCGCCCGGCACCAACCTCAAACATTTCATGCCGCCGATGGGCAACGAACTCAACAGCGACCTTTATCAGATACTGGTCAAGCACCTCAAGGAACCGGACAAACCGATTATCCTGGCGCTCTCTCGACCTGATCACCGCAAAAACATCGCTTCCCTGATTGAAGCCTACGGTCAATCGAAAGACTTACAAGACCGCGCCAACCTCGTCATCGTCGCCGGCAACCGCGACGATGTCGAAGATCTGGAACCCGGTGCACAGCAAGTGTTTCACGAACTCTGGGCCGCCATCGACCGCCACGACCTCTACGGCAAAGTCGCTCTGCCGAAGCACCATTGCCGAAACGACGTGCCGCTGATTTACCGTATTGCCGCCGCTTCCGGCGGCGTATTCGTCAACCCGGCGCTGACCGAACCCTTCGGCCTCACCTTGATTGAAGCGGCCGCGTCCGGCTTGCCGATTGTCGCCACTGAAGACGGCGGTCCGCGCGACATCATCGGCAACTGCCACAACGGCCTGCTCATCGACCCGCTGGAACCGAAAACCATTACCGATGCCCTGCTATCGATTCTCAAGTCACCGGAAAAGCAACAGGAGTTCACCCACAAAGGCTTGGTCGGCGTTCTGGAGCACTATGCCTGGCAAGCTCACGCCGACCGTTATCTCGATTTGATTTGCCCCATCGTCAAGGAAGCCGAGCGCCTGGAACGCCGCCACATTTCCCGTCGCGCCGGATTGTATCGCGACCGCGCCTTTGTCAGTAGCCTTGACCAAAACCTCATGGGCGATCCGGACGCCTTGAAAGTCTTGCTGGCGGAAATGAAAGCGCATAAAAAATCCACGCTGTTCATCGTGGCCACCGGCCGCCGCCTCGACTCTGCCTTGCGTTTAATGAAGCAGCATAATATCCCCGAACCGGACATCCTCATTTCCAGTAGCGGCACGGAAATCAGCTACGCACCGAAACTGACCACCGACACCGCCTGGGAAGAACACATTGATTACCACTGGGTGCCCCATAAAGTGCGTTCCTTGCTGGATGCTTACCCCGGCTTGGAGCGCCAACCAAAATCGGAACAAAACCGCTTCAAAATCAGTTACTACATTGATCCGGAAATCGCCGATTTGGAAGAAATCAAACGCTATCTGCACCAAGAAGAACTGTCCGTCAATGTGCAACTGTCGTTCGGTCAATACCTCGACATTCTGCCAATACGCGCGTCCAAAGGCATGGCCTTACGTTACGTGGCCGACCGTTGGGAAATTCCGTTGGAACGCATTCTGGTCGCCGGCGGTTCCGGTGCGGATGAGGACATGATGCGCGGCAACGCCCTCGCCGCCGTGGTGGCCAACCGGCACGATGAAGAATTATCACAGCTCATCGATATCGACCGTATCTATTTCGCCAAAAAACCATATGAAGAAGGCATTCTCGAAGCGCTCGAATACTATGATTTTTTCGATAGCTGCCGTCCGCCGGAAGAGCATTCGTCTGAACAGACGACGGAGGATGCATGACCCCATTGCAAAGCGCCTCGACTTTATTGCTGTGCACCGACATGGACCGCACCGTCATTCCCAACGGCACCCAACCAGAACATCCGCAGGCGCGCGCCGCCTTCAAAGCCTTTTGCCAACGGCCGAACGTCACGTTGGTGTACGTTACCGGGCGGCACCTTGCGCTGATGAAAGAGGCCATTCATGCTTATGGCCTGCCGCAACCCGATTACGCCATCACCGATGTCGGCACCAAAATTCGTCATCGTCAAAACGGTCGCTGGCAAGCCGTCGAAGAATGGGAAACCGAAATCGGCCAGGCCTGGGGAAATTGCCAACACGATGACATCGCCCAACCCTTAATGCAATTGGACGGTCTGACGCTGCAAGAAAGCGAAAAACAAAACACCCATAAGGTCAGCTTTTACGCCGACCTTTCCTCGGCCAGCGAAGCCGATTATCTGGCACGGGCCGAAACCGCACTGGCCCCATTAAACATTCAGACGAGCTTGATTTGGAGCATCGACGAAGCGGCGGGTGTCGGCTTATTGGACGTCTTGCCGCAAAACGCCACCAAACTGCACGCCATCGAATTTCTGCAACAGCAATTGGACTTCGCATTAGCGGACGTGGTTTTCGCCGGCGACAGCGGCAACGACCTGCCGGTTCTCACCAGCCGCATACAGTCGGTGCTGGTGGCCAACGCCTCGGAAGACATCAAACGCCAGGCCTGGCAAGAATGCCTGAAAAACCATACCGAAGCGGCGTTTTTTCAAGCCCAAAACACCCAAGATCACAACGGCAACTATAGCGCCGGTGTCTTGCAAGGCGTTGCCCATTACGCCCCTCATTTTCAATCCATTCTTAACGAACAGGCCCCTGCTCTATGACTGCTCATAAGCCTTCCATCACCGTTTTCGGTGAAGTCCTATTCGACTGCTTTCCCAATGGCAAACAGGTACTGGGCGGCGCGCCCTTTAATGTCGCCTGGCACCTCCAGGCCCTCGGTGACAACCCGACCTTTATCTCCCGCATTGGCGATGACGCCTTGGGGGACACCATCCTGAAAAGTGCCCAGGCCTGGGGGTTACGCACCGACAATATCCAACACGACCAGGCCCACCCAACCGGCCGTGTCGACATCACCGTCCAGGACGACGAACCCCATTACGACATCACGCCGGGCAGCGCCTACGATTTCATTTCCGCGCAATCGGTTCAACTGGCCGAACGCAGCGGCCTGCTCTACCATGGCTCCCTGGCGCTGAGAAGCCCTTACGCCCAGCAACAGTTCAAAACCTTACGCGAGTCCGGTGACTGGTCGGTGTTTCTGGACGTCAACCTTCGCGCGCCCTGGTGGGAAGAAACCAGCCTGTTCGACTGGATTCAAGCGGCACGCTGGGTCAAACTCAATGTGGACGAGCTGCGTGAACTCGGCTTTCAGGAACCGGTTTTAGAGGTGGCAATGCGCAACTTCCAAAACCGCTTTGACTTGGAACACGTCATCGTGACACGCGGTGCAGAGGGCGCTTCCGTCCTCACCCCCGAAGGTTTCTTCAGCCAAACGCCCGGTGACATTCCCGATTTTGTCGACACCGTCGGTGCCGGAGATGCCTTTACGGCCATTTACATTCATGGTCTAATAGAAGCTTGGCCTATTCAGAAAACCTTGGTCGCGGCACAGGCGTTTGCGAGTCAAGTCATCGGGTTACGCGGCGCCACACCCGACCACAAGGCCTTTTACAATACCCTACTCGAAACAAACGCCTAAGTCCCCTGGACACGGCTCCTAAATACTCGCACCGGGGAATTTATGTACGAGCAAATCTCACATTCGCTGCTGAACGATATCCTCAATAAAATCAAACCGGATATCTACGAAGAAGACCTGCGACATTTCTACACCCGTCTGGGCGCAAACTTCTATGCCATTCATTCCTTATTCGAACGCTTGTACGGCCATCGTCCCGATTTCAACGATCAGGCGTTACGTCTGGTGGAAACCATGGCTCGCCAATACATCAAACGCCCCGACTGCCTGAAAGACCTCGATATCGAGCGTGAAAAGGACTACAACTGGTTCCTGAGTCAAAAATGGGTCGGCATGGCCATGTACGCGCACGGTTTCGCCGGCGACCTCAAAGGCATGCAAACCCATTTGCCGTATTTTCAAGAACTCGGCGTCAACATGGTGCACGTCATGCCGATCATGCGTTGTCCGGAAGGCGAAAGTGACGGCGGCTATGCGGTCAGTGACTTCCGTGAAATCGACAGCCGAGCGGGCACCCTGGACGACCTCACCGCCCTGTCCGGTGAAATGCGCGACCGAGACATGATATTGGCCTTGGACGTGGTCTTGAACCACACCTCGGACGAGCACGAGTGGGCACAAAAAGCCCGCGCCGGCGACGAAAAATACCAAGATTACTACTACACTTTCGAATCGCGCAATATCCCGGATATGTTCGAGCAAAGCATGCCGGAGGTCTTTCCGGAAACCTCGCCCGGCAACTTCACCTGGGACGAGGAAATGCAACGCTGGGTGATGACGGTCTTCAACGACTATCAATGGGATTTAAATTACAGCAACCCGGCCGTGTTCATCGAAATGCTCGACGTCATTCTGTTCTGGGCCAATCAAGGTGCGGACATCTTGCGGCTCGATGCCGTCGCTTTCCTATGGAAGAAAATCGGCAGCACCTGCCAGAATGAACACGAAGCCCACTTGATTCTGCAACTGCTGAAAGACTGCTGCCAGGTCACGGCGCCCGGCGTACTGTTTATTGCCGAAGCCATTGTCGCGCCGGTGGAAGTGACCAAATACTTCGGCGAAGACGCCGTCATCGCCAAAGAATGCGAAATCGCTTACAACGCCACCTTTATGGCGTTGATGTGGGATGCCGTCGCCACCAAAAACGCCAAGTTACTGAATCAAGGCATTAAAAGCCTGCCGGTCAAACTGGAAAGAGCTACCTGGCTGAATTACGTGCGCTGTCACGACGACATCGGTCTCGGGTTTGATGACAAAGACATTATTCGCGCCGGTTACGAGCCACACTCACACCGCCGCTTTCTCATCGATTACCTGATCGGAAAATTCGATAATTCCCATGCCCGAGGCTTACCGTTTGCCGCCAATGACAAAACCGGCGACGCCCGAGTTTCCGGATCACTGGCGTCTCTGGTCGGGTTGCAATACGCGCTGGAAAGCGGTGATATCGAAGCCTTGGACAACGCCATCAAACTGATTATTCTGATGCACAGCATGATTTTCTCGTTCGGCGGCATGCCGCTGCTGTATTACGGCGATGAAATCGGCACTCTCAACGACGACTCCTATTTGGCCGACCCCAATAAAATGGATGACAATCGTTGGGTCCACCGTCCTTCCATCAACTGGGAAAAAGCCGAGCGCCGCAATACACCGGGCGCGGTTGAATACGAGATTTTCAGCGCCATCAAAAAACTGATTGCGGTGCGCAAGGACATTCACGTCTTTGCCGATTTCAACAACCGCGAATTGATTGACGTCGAAAACCCAAACCTGTTCGTCATCAACCGCTTTGACCCGCACAAATACACCGACCGGGTTTTGGTGGTCGCCAATTTCAACGGCAAACCGCAAAACCTAAATATGGAAGACGTCGCGGGTTGGGGCACCTACTCAGAAGGTCAATTGATTGATTTGGTGACGCGCCACAAGCCGGAAATTTTCAACAACACCCTGGTCATTCCCGGGTTCAGTTTCTATTGGTTATACGAGATGTAATCAAACGGCCAGGCCTGGCCGTTTTGACTGAATCACCATTTCGAGCCGGAGTCTTCTCCTACTCAATCAAGGGCGTTTCTTCGGAATCGTCTTTCAAGCCCACGCCGGACAACCGTTTTTGCAACGCGCCGTCCATCAACCGCACCAGCAAATCCGCCGCCTGCTCGTAACTCTGCCCGCCCGGTCGGATATTGGAAATACAGTTACGCTCGGCGTCGGAACGGCCAACACGCGGCTCGTAAGTCATGTAAATGCCCATACTGTTCGCCGCACTCAAACCGGGGCGTTCGCCGATCAAAATCACCGCCAGCTTCACACCGTACTGTTCCCCCACCTCGTCCGCCAAGGCCACTCGCGCCTGAGTGGCGAGATGCACCGGCGTTAATCGCCAGCCTTTGGCCCGACACAACGGCAACAGAACCGATAAAAACGGCACGGCGTTTTGTTGAATCGCCTTAGACGACAAACCGTCGCCAATCACAATGCAGACATCGGCTTCCGTGCCTTCCTGCGCCGATGTTTGTTCCTGCAACAAGGTACGGGATTCCACTCCCAGTTTGCGCCCCAAATCCGGACGCTGTAAATAGGTCATGCCGTCCGCGGCGGCGGATTGAATCGTCAGGGTCGACACGCCCAACGCCTCAATTGGCTCCGCCAAGGCTTCGGGTTGAAACGGCAAATGCACCGCATCGCGCGCACGGGCGTGGTCTAAATCGAACGTCAGCACTTCCTTTGACGCCAGACTGGAACCCGCTCGCTTCAAGCCGATGCGTGCTTCGGTGATGTGTTTGAGTTTCGCCAAGTCCTGTAAGACCTGTGGCTGAGATGTTTTCATGCTTCGCCTCCAAACGTTTGATTCGTCAATAACGGCGTCGGCTGATTTTCGGGTAACAGGTGCCCGGCCGCATCTTGAATTCCCATGTCTCGTAGCCAGCGCTCGAACTCCGGCGCCGGTTTTTTGCCCAACACCTGTCGCAAGTAATTGGCATCGTGGAAGGACGTGGTCTGATAATTGAGCATGATATCGTCGGCACCGGGAATGCCCATAATGAAATTGACCCCGGCCGTGCCAAGCAGCGTCAGTAGGTTATCCATATCGTTTTGATCGGCTTCGGCGTGATTGGTGTAACAGATATCGCACCCCATCGGCACGCCCAGCAGCTTGCCGCAAAAATGGTCTTCCAGCCCGGCACGGATAATCTGTTTACCGTCGAACAGATATTCCGGCCCGATAAAACCGACCACCGTGTTCACCAGCAACGGCCGGAACTTGCGCGCCACGGCGTAAGCTCGTGTCTCCAGCGTTTGCTGATCGACGCCATGAAAAAAACCGGACGACAGGGCGCTGCCCTGACCGGTTTCGAAATACATCACATTATCGCCAACCGTGCCCCGCTTCAGCGACAAGGCCGCCTCATGCGCGTCGGCCAGCACCGCCAAATCAATACCGAAGGTTTTATTGGCGCCTTCGGTTCCGGCAATCGACTGAAACACCAAATCCACCGGCTCGTTGCGTTCCATCATCACCATGCTGTTGGTGACGTGCGTCAACACGCAGGACTGCATCGGAATGTCGTAGCGTTGCCGCACTTCGTCCAGCAACCGAATCAAAGCCGAGGCCGCCTGAACGTTGTCCGTGGCCGGATTGATGCCGATGACCGCATCGCCGGAACCGTTCAGTAAACCGTCCAAGGTCGAGGCAATGATGCCTTGCGTGCTGTCGGTGGGATGATTGGGTTGCAGACGTGTCGACAGCCCGCCTTTCAAGCCGATGGTATTCCGGAAACGCGTGACCACTTCCTTCTTGCTGGCCACCAGAATCAAATCCTGGTTGCGCATCAGCTTCGAGACCGCCGCTACCATTTCCGGAGTCAACCCGGCCTCCACCGCCGCCAAGGCCGCGGCATCGGTATCGTAATCCAACAACCAGTCCCGGAAGTCGCCCACCGTCAAATGGGCAATCGGTTCAAACGCGGTTTCGTCCCAATCGTCCATAATCAAGCGCGTCACCTCATCCGATTCGTAAGGCACCACGGCTTCATTCAAGAACGTTTTCAACGGCAATTCCGCCAACGCGAAACGGGCCGCCATCCGTTCCTCTTCGGTTTTGGCCGCCACTTGCGCCAGCACATCGCCGGACCGCAAAGGCGTAGCTTTCGCCATCAAATCCTTCAAGTCGTCAAAACGATAAACCAGTTGCCCTAAGGTGTAGTGATACTGAGCCATAAATTGCGAAAAACCTACGAGAAAACCGATTTCGGAAAATAAAACGAGACAATCCAGTTGGGGGCATCGACGATTTCACTGATTCTCAAATCTCCGCACACACTGCACAACATATAAGCATCCATCGCCGCCAATTGATGCTGTTTTTGCAACTCATCAATCATGTAACGCACCGCATCGCGAGCGGCGGTCATCAAGTCATGATTGACGCCGGTGGTGACGTGATACCCTTCGGCATCCAAGTGTCGCGTCACCGGCCCCGGTGTAGCAAACTTCGGCGCGGGCAGATTCTGCGCCTTTTCCAATTCCAGCTTCACCGATACGCTCATCGGGCTTTCTATCGCGGTACCGCACACCTCACCGTCGCCTTGCGCGGCATGGGTATCGCCGATGGAGAACAAAGCGCCTTCAACACCGACCGGCAGCCAAAGCTCGCTGCCTTTGGCAAGGTCTCGAATGTCCATATTCCCACCCCAACGCCGCGGCGGTACGATGCTGTGAAACCCTTTTTCCGGTGGCGCCACGCCAATGGTACCGGCAAAGGGTTTCAAGGGCACTTTCGCAAATTCATTGAATAACGCCGGCGACAAACTGTCCGGATCATACTGCCAAAGGTGTAAAGCCGCGTCTTCGAACTCGTCCGCCAATAAGCCGAAGCCCGGAATGTTGGCGGTCCAGCCCCAGCCGGACGGTTCGTAATCCAGCAGCGTGACTTTCAAGGCATCGCCGGGTTCGGCCCCTTCCACCCAAACCGGTCCAGTGACCGGATTGATTCGATCGAAATCGAAATTAATGACGTCATCCACGCCGGAGTCCAACGATAACTGACCGCCCGACGCATCGTGCACCTCTATGTCGATGCAATCACCGGGCGCGACCGTCAATTCGGGACGATTATCACAATCCCAACCGCAATGACTTTGCTGTTTACCCAGCGCGTGAATCGTATGTTGGCCGCATTGACACATGATGTTCTCCCAATCCGCTTAGCGCTTAACCGACCGCTTCCAAGGATTCCGGCAACACTTGACCACCATCGACGACGATGGTTTGTCCGGTGACGTAACCCGCTTCTTCCGACGCGAAATACAACATGGCATTGGCGATGTCCTCAACCGATCCCAAACGTTTCAGCGGAATCGAAGACGCCATTTGTGTCAGGTAATCGTCGCCCATGTCTTCCAGACCCTCGGTCAAAATATTGCCCGGCATGACGGCATTCACAGTGATACCGTATTTCGCCAATTCGATGGCGGCGGTGCGAATAAAACCGAGCTGCCCGGCTTTAGACGCGCCATAATGGCTCCAGCCCGGAAACCCGGTAATCGGCCCGGTAATCGACGACGTAATCACCACCCGTCCGGCCCCGGATTTTTTCAATTCCGGCAAACAGGTTTGCACGCTGAACAAGGTGCCTTTCAGGTTGGTGTTCATCACCGTATCCCAATCCTCTTCGGTCATCTCTTCCAAATTGGCGGACGGGAAAATGCCGGCATTGGCGCACAGAATATCCAAACCGCCGTAAGCCTCAACCGCGGTTTGTACCGCCGCTTGCAATGAGGCCTTATCGGCCACATCGGCGGCCACGCCCATGGCTTCGTAACCGGCGGCTTTCAATTCATCGGCCACGCCCTGAGCGGCATCCAAATGCCGCGCTACGATGACGGTATTGGCGCCTTGCTTGGCGAACACTTTGGCAATGCCACGCCCGATGCCTTTACTGGCACCGGTGATTAAAACGGTTTTTCCTTGAATGGATGTCAACATATAACCTCCTTTTAAAATACTTCGATAATCCTTAGGTCTTTGGCAGCGATTTCACCACTGCATCAATGGAACACTCCAGAATATCCATGACCTCTTTCGATAACTCCAACGACATCAATAAGCCAGCTTTGAACTGCAATACTCTCGGGTCCAGCGCAGAATAAATCGCCCAAACGCCCTGTTTATAAAGTTCCTGCATCACCAGTTCGGCCCCTCTCGGGTAATCGAATTCCAGCCCCATCACCAGGCCGTTCTTACGAACACCGACGAAGAAGTCCGGGTACTGGGTCTGCAAATCGGCCAGCGCCTGATCAAAATACTCGCTGATACGTTGAATGTTTTCCAATGTTTCCGGGCGCTGCGCCACTTCCAAGGTTTTGATGGCGGCCGCGCAACCGATTTCCGAGCCACCGAAAGTGGACATATGCGCCCAACCGTCTTCGGTCAACCATTGGCCGGACTGCTCGGTCACCAACACGGCGGCAATCGGATAAATCCCGCCGGACAAGCCTTTACCGGTGACCAGTAAATCCGGTTCCACGCCATAGCCGGTGCAACACCACATTTGTCCGGTACGCATCAGGCCAGTCTGCACTTCATCCGCCACATACAAGGCCTGGTATTTTTCACACAGGTTCTTCACCGCTTGTAAATAACCGGGTTCCGGCATCGGGAAACCGTAAGTCGCCGGAATGCTTTCGATGATGACACAAGCCACATCCCGCCCGGACAACGCTTCTTCCATTGCGTCCAAATCATTAAACGGCACCTGAACGAACTGGTCGGCTTCGGGCTCGGTTAAGAAAATTTCATTGAAACGCGGCGCGCCGGTTTTCACCGACAGACCGGTATGGCCGTGGTAACAGTTCTGCAACGACACGATTTTCTTCTTGCCGGTGGCATGGCGTGCCGACTTCAAAGCAATGTCGATGGCCTCACCTCCGCCGCTGGCAAAGATGGCGTATTGCATATTGTCCGGTGCCGTCGCCAGCAGTTTTTCCGCCAGTTCGGTACGCATCAAAGACGGAAAATGGTGGTTACCGATGTCGAAATGCGCCATGGCGTCGGTCACCGCCTGAATCACTTCCGGGTTGCGATGCCCGAGGTTATAGACCCCGCCGTTCAAATGCATATTGATCAGGCGATGCCCGTCCATATCCCAAAAGCAATAGCCTTCGCGTCGGTCGATGACAATATCGACGCCGGTATCGATCCAATCCTGGGTTTTCCCCGGGTTCCAAACCTTTTTGGTTCTCTCTAAAAAGGCCTGTTTTTGTTCACTTGCCATTAGTCAAATCCTTACATTAAATCACTGCGTTATGATTGAAACTGTTCTAGGTAGGCTTTCCCCAGCGCCACCGTTCCCTGTGCGAATGAATCGCCTAACTCCTGAGCCAAATCCGCTGTCGGATGCGACCCCAACCAGGCGAATAACGTTAAACGCCGCATCATGATGAAGGTCGGAATTTCCCGTTCCTCTTCTTCGGAAAGCGATGCACTGCGCCGATATCCTTCCACCCAAGCATCGATGGCCTTATCCAATCCGGGATTGGTTTCGATGAAACTGACCGCCGATGCCAGGTCATATAAAAACCAGCCCAGCCCGCAATCGTCAAAATCGATGACCCGGGTGTCGTCACCGCAAATCAACAGATTCGCCAAGCGAATATCGGAGTGAATCAAGCCGAAGCGTTGCGGCGATTGTCCGAAGGCGGTCAGCCGCTGTTTAATCAAATCGGCCACCGCTTCCAGTGTTCCGACATCTTCCGGCTTCAGGCCTGGTCCTTTTCGCCAGTCGCCCCAATTGGGCGTGTCGCCGATGCAACCATCGTAATCCCACACCAAACGGTCGAAATAACTCGGCAACGTCCAACCACGTGCGTGGTTGTGCATTTTGCCGGTGACTTCGCCCAACTTTTTGAAGGGTTCAATCAGGTCCGATTCATCCGGTTCGTCGCCGTCAATGAAATGAAATAACGTCACATAACGTACTTCGTCCAAAGCCGCCGACACCACTTCCTGAATTGCAGAACCGTCGCGACCGTCGATGGACTGCGGCGTTTGGATACCGGCCTCTTCCTGCAAGGCTTTCATCCAATCCAACTCGGTCTGAATCCCATCGCGGGAATGATAGTCGGTGCGGTGTACCCGCAAAATCAACGGATCACGATCCGGTAAATCGACACGGTAAGTGGCGTTTTCCGACAAACTCAACAGCTTCAAATCCGTCGGCTCGGGCAGCGCCCACTTTTGCAACGCTTTTTCCGCAACGCCTTGCAGGTAGGCCAGTTGCGCGTCATAACTCATTTGTTCAAACATAGATCCTTACGGCTACCTCACGTCTTTGCTCGTTGTGTTTTCTTTTTAAAATGCATGCCCAGCCAATAACTCCCGAACAAGATCACCGCCGCCATCAATACGGTCAGCGATCCCAATGCCGGAACCTGCGGGGTATAACCGGCCACCATTTTGGCGTAGAGCCATTCCGGCGCGGTTTGATCGGCCCCGGTGGTGTAGGTGGACAGCGGGAAATTGCCCCAGGACAATAAGAAAGCGAACAAGGCACCGGAAAAAATGCCCGGCCACAGAATCGGCAAGGTCACTTCTTTAAAAACTTGCACACGCGATGCGCCCAAGTCATAAGCCGCTTCTTCCACCGACGGATCGAAACCGTAGACCTGAATGGCAATGACCAGTGTGACAATCGGCACAATCCACACCAGGTGCGCGAAAATCGCGGTGTGCCAGGTCGGGGTAATGCCTAATGAGGACGTCCATAACAGAATCGCCAAACCCAACACCGCCTGAGGAAAGAAAATCGGCAACAGAATCATTTTTTGGTAGATGCTGCGCCCTTTCCAGTCATAACGCGCAAACGCCAGGGCGCCGAAAATGGCCATCACCACCGAAATCACAGTGACCACGGCGGCGATACTCAAGGATGTGAGGACATACTCCCGAATCGACAAAGAGTTAAAGACCGACTCATACCACTTGGTCGACCAAATCTTCACCGGGAACATGAAAAATTTGATCTTCGAAAAAGACGCCAACACCACGGCCAGCATCGGCATATACAGGAACAAAATGACAATCACCGTCCACCAGCGCATCAGCTTCTGGTTAATGGAGGTGAATCGACTTTGATACATGGCTGACATAAGACCTCCTTATTTCTTACGACCGAACAAACGGTCTAAATCCAGTTTCGACAACAAGGTCAGAACCAAAGCCCCGATCAATAAAATCAACAGGGTCGCCAGTGCCGAGCCTAACGGCCAATTCTGTGCATAGGTAAACGCCGTTTCAATATCGTGCGAAATCATGATGATGGATTGGCCGCCCAAGATTTTGGCTTCGGAAATCGACCCCATCACCAACACGAAGGTCAAGAGGGAACCGATAAGAATGCCCGGCATCGCCAATGGCAATTCGATTTCCTTGAACACCTGCCAACGGTTGGCGCCCATATCGAAGCTGGCTTCGCGGCAAGGTTCCGGCACCATTGAAATGCCCAACACCATCGGGAACAGCATGAATGGCAGATAGGTGTACAGCAGGCCCAGCAAAATCACCGGCGCGTTATACAACAAGCTCGGCAAATCCACGCCGAACATGGCATTCAAAGAACCGTCCAGCACTCCGTGGTTCACCAGCGTCAGTACCCAGCCGAACAAACGCACGTTTTCCGATACGAATAACGGCAACACCAAAATCAGCGTCAAAATCATCGACCGCTTAAAGCTTTTCGCCAACCCATACGCCACCGGCCAACTGATCAAAATCAGCAATACCGTGGTCACCAACGCCAACATCAATGACCAGCCAAACGACAGGTAATAACTGCTGCTGAAAATATCGGCGTAGTTTTCCAACGTCGGCAGATGATCCAGTCCGAATTCCTTGGACGGCATAAAGCTGTAAATACCGACTAACAGCAAAGGCCCGACAAAGCCGGCGAAGAATAAGATCATCACCGGAATCGACAACAAAAACCCGGTCTGCTTCAACCAGTCTTTTAACCAGGCCTGGCGAAAACGCTTAGGGGGTTCCACGCTGTTTTCTTCTTTTACGGATGTCGTTTTCATAACACACCTTATTCTTTCAACAGGATGGCGCTGTCGGTGGACCAGCCCACCTTAACCTCATCCCCTTCGGACACATCAACACCGGCACCGAGCATTTCCACCAGCAGCGTCTTGCCGTTGACCATCACTTGGTATTGGGTACGCGAGCCCAACGAATACTGATTCACCAAAGTGCCTTCCAGTTCGTTTTCCGCCGTGTCTTCCGGCGACAGCAAACGCATGTCTTCCGGGCGCACAATCAAAATACCCGAAGAGTTGTCGTAAGCCGGGTTCGGCGAACGGTAAGTCGCCAACATTTTCGAATCGGCCAGCTCATCACCGCGCACATCGACTTCGAATTGATTGACCTCACCCATGAACTGCGCCACAAAGCCGTTCACCGGGCTGTTGTAGATTTCTTCGGGCGTGCCGACTTGAATCAATCGGCCGCGGCGCATAATGCCGATGCGGTCACTCATCACCATCGCCTCTTCCAATGAGTGGGTGATGTAAATAAAGGTTTTGCCGGTCTTACGTTGAATGTCTTTCAGCTCTTTTTCCAGCGTCTTACGCAGACGGTAATCCAGTGCCGACAAAGGTTCGTCGAAGAACAAAATCTCCGGGTCGAATGCCAGGGCACGCGCCAAAGCGACACGTTGTCTTTCCCCGCCCGAACATTCGGTAATCATCTTGTCGTAATAACTTTCCGACAGGTGCAATTGCTCGAGCAACTCGATGGCTCGTGCCTTGCGGTAATTTTTGAGTTCGCCTTTGATTTTCATCGGGAACTCGATATTTTCACCGACCGTTTTATGCGGAAACAGCGCCAATGACTGGAACACCATGCAGGTCGGCCGTTTATTGGCCGGCACGTCGTTGATGACCTTGCCTCGCAGCGAAATTTCGCCATTTGTCGGTTTGTCCATGCCGACCAACATACGAATCATGGTGGTTTTCCCACTGCCCGACGGCCCGACGATGGTGAAAAATTCACCGTCTTTCACATCGAGATTGATTCGGTCGACCGCCACAAAATCGTTAAAAAATTTGTCGACGTCTTTTAACTTCAGAACCGTTTCTTGATCCATAGTCCATCTCTCTTTCAAGCCGGGCACGTTAAACGTGCCCGCCAGTTTCAATTACGATTTATCCTTTCGCTTCACGACGGGCGGCCGTGTACAGCTCCAGCATTTCGGCGTAATCCGGGTTCACGTCGTAATCGGCGCAATGCTCCAACTCCCATTCCAGGCTGTCGAATTGAATCGCGTCCAATTCTTTCTTGGTGAAGGCGTTCATGACTTCCGGAATCCCCATTTGGGTAACCGGGTTATGAGACCCTTCCGCAAACGCCACGTTTTTGGACACATCCGGTCTTTGCACGTATTCCAGGAAATCTTCCGCTTTGGTGGACAGATTCGGGTTATTCACAATGGACGTCACTTCCACCCAGACAATCCCACCCTTGCCATCAATCGGCCCTTCTTTCGGCGTGATGCCACGCACATTTGAGAAACCGTCGTAACGCGCCACGGAGCACGAATAGGTTCCGCCGGTAAAGTAAGCGTCGATTTCGCCGGTAATCAAGGCCTGGTTCATCGCCAAGTGGTCATCCGACGCCATCTTGGCGTTTTTAAAGATGTAAGTGGCCACTTCCTTGAACTTCTGCATTTCTTCTTTGCTGTGCTTTTTAAACGGCGAGAAACCGGCGGTAATACACATGTGGTAGATGTTCCAGTTCGCCCAGGTCAGAATCCCGTAACGGCCTTTCATCTTCGGATCCATAAACAGGTTGAACCCTTGGTCTTCCGCCATCGGGCGTGAAATCACATCGGTATTCACCACGAACGACAAAGGCCCGAAACGTTGCGTCATCCCCAACAGCTCTTTGTTGTCCAGACTCATGGCCCACTTATATGGCCATTTGAACTCGTCCATCATCTTGTCGAAATAGGGTTTAAAGCGTTCCTGATCCAAGGGTTTGATCAAGCCTTCCGGATAGAGCTGTTCCCGTGCCCAAGGGTTGTTCAGGTTAATCAGGTCCCATACCTTGGTTTCGCCGGCGCGTAATTTATTCACGGCATCCGGGTCGGAAATGACGTTTTCCGCCGACACTTTGGTGTCGAACTCACGACGAAACGGGTCTAGAACATTGTCGGAGTTGTAACCTTCCCACACCAACATATTCAATTCGTTGGTACGAGCGGCATTCGCCACCCCTGGAAACAACCCTGGAATTGCCGCCGTCGCCGACATTGCCGCTGCAGCTTTCAGAAAATCACGTCTTCCAAAATTAGAACTTGCCATTGCAAACCTCCTATGAGACATCAATAAAATTGGTAAAAACCACAAAAACTTGGTTTTGAGCAAAAAAGCAAACATACACCCAAATAAAAAATAATTCATTTAAATCAATATATTAATATTTTTCATCTCAAGATGAACCACATTAATGCCACATTTTTTACCCACTTTTGCACCAAAATTTACATAAAAATGTTGTAATCACCACAAAAATTCCACCTAAATACGGTAAGATAAGCACAAACCAACTGTTACGGACTTCAACATGCAACCCATCGCTCCCGCTCGTTTAAACAAAAACCAACGGCACGAACGCATCTTGCACCTGTTGCAAATCAAACCGGTGGTGCTGATTTCCGAATTGGCGCAGGAGTTCAATGTCTCCATCGAAACCATTCGCCGAGACATTGATGCTTTAGCCGAACAATCGCTGTTGCAGCGTACCCACGGCGGCGCCGCGAATATGTCGACCGCCAAGGAAGGCGTGCTGAATCAGCGCAAGAACATTTTTCCGGAAGAGCGCATGCGCATCGCCAAGGAAGCGGAAAAGCAAGTGAGCGACGGCCAAGTATTAATGTTCGACTCCAGTGTGACCTGCACCTTTCTGGCGAATCGCCTCGCCATTGCCAAAAAGGAACTGACGGTCATCACCAACAGCTTCTCCATCGCCATCGCGCTGTCGGAAAACCCGACCCATCAAGTCATCATGCTGCCCGGCCAGTACCGCGCATCGGAAGGCAGTTGTTACGGCGCCTCAACCGTATCCGCCGTCCAGCAGTTCAATGCGGACCATTGCTTTTCAAGCTGCGGTTCGATTACCTCGGAAGGCATTACGGAATACGATCAGGACGTGGCCGCGTTGAAGCGGGAAATGATTAAACGCTCACGCCAAACATCGATACTGGCGGATCATTCAAAATTCGGATTGGGGAAATTGGAACGGGTTTGCGGGTTTGAAGACGTGGATTTATTGATTACCGACCAACCCATGCCGGAAGCGATGACCAAGGCACTGAATCAGAGCGACGTCAGCTGGACCGTGGTTAAATAACAAAAATGCCCAGGCCTGGCGGCTTTCCGCCTTGGCTTTGAGCAATAAATAACGGCCCGAACAAACGGACCTCGTCCTTAGAACAAGTGGCTGTAACGCTTGATTTCCCATTCGGAAATCGTGCGATGATACTCCTCCCACTCTTCGGATTTATACCGGATGAACTCGTTGCGCAGCTCGGAACCCAGCACTTCCTCGACAAACGAATCCGCCGCAAAGGCTTCCACCGCTTCCGCCAGGTTTTGCGGCAGGAACTCGATGCCCCTTTCCAAACGCTCGGCTTCCGACAACTCATACAAATTGTCTTCCTGCGGCATACCCGGATCCAGTTTCTCACGCACCCCTTGCAAACCGGCCGCCAACACCAACGTCGCCGCCAGATACGGATTCACGGAGCCGTCAGCATTACGCGACTCGAAACGCCCGCCGCCCATCGGCACTCGCACCGAATTGGTTCGGTTATTGGAACCGAAGGAATTGAACACCGGTGCCCAGGAGAAGGTTGCCATCGCCCCTTGGCGAATCAGGCGCTTGTAGCTGTTGACCGTCGGCGAGAAAACCGCACACAAAGCCGGACCGTGCTTCAAAACACCGGCGATGAAGTGATAACCGATTTCGGTCAGCCCCAAGCCACGTGGGTCGTCTTTCGGGTCACAGGCGAAGACGTTTTCACCGGTATCCTTATCGAACAACGACATATTGAAATGCGCCCCGTTACCAGTTTTATCCGCAAACGGTTTCGGCATAAAGGTCGCCAACAAGCCTTCTTCTTCCGCATAGTGCTTCGCCATGTAACGGAAGAAAATAAAACGGTCGCACATGGTCAACGCATCGCTAAACTTGAAATCGAATTCATACTGACCGTTGGCGTCTTCGTGGTCGAGCGAGTACAAATCCCAACCCAAATCGTTAATGGTGGTCGCCATCTTATCCAGCCAGCTAAAGCGGTTCATAAAGCTGCGCACGTCGTAACACGGCTTGATAAGCTTATCGTCCTTATCCGGTACGGACAAGGAGCCGTCTTCTTCCTCTTTCAGCACGAACAACTCGCACTCAATGCCCAGATTAAACCCGAAGCCCATTTCGTCGGCTTCCGCCAAGACTTTCTTCAAAGCAACACGCGTGTTGATTTCATAAGGCTCGCCGTGCAAGGTATTGTCGGCGGCCATCCAAGCCACTTCCGGCTGCCAAGGCAGTTGGATCAAACTGTCCAAATCCGGTACCGAAGCGATTTCATCGTCGTTCGGCATTTGCCCTAACCCATCCAGTGCATACCCCGTGTACAATTCCGACCCTTCCACCATATGGTGCAAATGGTCGATTGGCACGAACTTCCCTTTCGGCACCCCGTGAATGTCCACGTAAGCGCCCAAACAATATTTGATGCCCATGTCCTTTAAGCGACGTTGCATAGCATCCACATCAATTTTCGAATTCATTTGTTTATCCTTTTATCCCTTTGTTTGATCAAAATAGCCGTGAGGCAAAGGCGCCTCTTCTTGTAAGCCTTTCAACACCAGAGCGCTGAGGTCATCCACCATCCAATCGAACAGCTCCCGGCCTTTTTCCACCGAAGCGTCGCTCGGTTTTCCGGTCACGCCATTCAAACTGGTGCGATTCACCGGATGGGAAAACACGCAGTCTTCCGTCCGATCCGGGTCATCACTGGTTGTTAATTTATCGTCCCGCACCAAGTTCGGCGCCAACGCCATCATCAATGACGTTTCCGCCTCATTGGCGTGCCAATCCTCGGCATCGTCGAAATGCCGCGCCTTGACGCGCTCACTAACGGTAGACGAATTAATCAGCGCCACCATAAAGCCGTCATGTTCGGCACGCAGCATTTCCAACGCACAGCGTAACGGCGCAAAATTGGACACATGACTGTTGAGAATGAACAGGCGCTTGAACCCGGAAGCCGCCACCCAATCGCCAATTTCCTTAACCACATCAATCAAGGTTTTCGGCTGCAAGGCAATGGTGCCCGGCCAGCGGTGCGAGTGTCCGATGGAACAGCCATAAGGCAAGGTCGGCAACACCGCAACCTGAGTTTTAGCCGAGACCTGCTCACTCAAATGACGGGCGATTTCCGAATCCATGCCACACCCCAAGTGCGGACCATGCTGTTCGATCGCTCCGACCGGCAGCAATGCGGCATCCATACCCTGTTCGACCAACTCGCCGATTTCTTCCCACGTCAGGTCATGCCATAACTTCATGGTTTTCTCCTTCAACTCGGTTTTCAAATAAGCCGCACCCCTTACCCCATACCAGGTACGTTGCGAATAACAGAAAACAGAGAGGTGTTAAAAGACAAGGCCACTGGAACCAGTGGCCTTTTGAGTCCGATTCAGCCGTTCAGCCGATTACAGACCCGTTGTGATGGAAGGATCGATATAAGCGTCCACGTCTTGTGGCGTATCGTAAACTTTGTTGGCGACGTTGAAGTCGTCAGACAATTGTGTCGAACCATACAGAGAGCTGAACCCAGATCCTTTTTGGAAGTGTTTTTTCGCTTCTTCCAAGGTCAGGATTTTGGTGCCGTCCACAAACCCTTTATACTCGTCCGGAGACAGGCCAACACGAGAAGACATGATTTCGATGGCTTCGTCATAGTGCTTCGGATCCTTGATGAAATCCACAACGCGATACCAGACTTTGGCCACTTTTACCCAATCGTCGCGATTCGCCGACAAACTGCTTGGCGAGACACACAACATATCGTAAATCAAACCTGGCTCATCTTTACTGGTATAGATAGCTTTAGATCCTGGCACCAAGTTCAATGCCGAACCGGAGCTTGGCTGCCAAGCGACAATCGCATCCACTTGACCGGACGCCAAGACTTGTGGGGTTTCATTGGTCGGCACATTCACCAACTCCACATCGCCTTCGCTCATGCCATTGGCTTTCAAAGCGTTCAGCAACAACAGGTGGCTCACGAAACCGACTTCCACGCCGACTTTCTTGCCTTTCAAATCCTTAACGGATTCAATGCCCGGCGCACCGATCACCATATCGTTACCGTTACTGTAGTCATTCATTAGGAACATAACGCTGCGCGCACCGGTCGCACCGGTTACCAACGCATCACCGTTGGTCATGCCAACCGCGTCCAACTGTCCGGCCGCGAAGGCATCCATTGACGCCACATAGTCAAACCATTCGAATTTGACGTCCACGCCTTCTTCTTTAAACCAATCTTTTTCGATTGCGACCTGCCAAGCCACCCATCCTGGCCAGTCACTGTATCCAATCTTCAACGGCTCGGCACTGACCGACATCGCTTGAACAGAAAGCAACAGCCCCGCAAGACCACCTAATAGCTTTTTATATGAGAACATGATTACACCACCTTAGTTATTACAATTTAAGAGAAAGGTAATAATTTATAAACACAGGTCGAACCAAAAAACTTTTTGTCTTTATTTTTCAACAACATAACAAAAACAACGTGATTTTAGCCGATCCTAAGATCGGTTAAATCGCATTACTTTGGGTCAAATATTTTTCATATGGTGCAATTCAGTGCCCGTTTGCACGACGAGCTTCCAGGAACGCCGCCACCACAATTAACAAGCCGCCGACCATTTCCGTCGGGCTCATGGTTTCATTCAGCAGAATACTGGCCGACAGGACCGCCGTCACCAGCTCCATAATAATAATGATCGAAGAACGCCCGGCTTCCATGTGCGTCACCGCCCATTGCGTCCCAAGGTTGGCCATCATCATCCAAACCGCGCCGAACAAGAACAAAATCCCCCAGGCCTGAAGGCTGACATCCGGCAAGGTCGGCAAGGACATCACCTGAATGACCCCACTGGCCATCAACACCGAACCGCCAAACATAAAGGCCAACTTCAGAGACACGTCCACCTTCGGCGACACCCGGAAGGCAATGTTATTCATGGCAAACAAAAAACCGGACAACAGCGCCAGCGCATCAATCCAGGACGGCGGCGATTCCAGGGCTTTCCAACCGCCCACCACCAAGAAGGCGCCGGACACCGCCAACCCCAATCCCAACCAGCGCACCCGGTCGATGGCTTCCCCCAAAAACAGACGGCCGCCAATCACGCCCCAAACCGGCAAGAGATAGAACAGCACCATGACCCGAATCACCTCGCCATAAATCATCGCGGTATTGAACGCCAACTGCGCCCCGCCGCCCAACACACCGATGGCCAACAAGATTTTCCAGGACGGGCGAATTTCCGAACGTTTGCGCCAAATCCACGGCAAAATCACCACCAACATAATGGTGTACAAAAACAAGGTCAGCGGAATGCCGTCAAACCCCATTTCATGCAAATACTTCAACGGCAACCAAGCCAGACCCCATAAAACCGAGGAAAAAAACAGCACCACCGTGGCGACAAGTTCCATAACCTAAAATCCTTAAAAATCCATCATCCAAAAAAAAGACAGCGTGACGCTGCCGGGTAAGTTACTAACGTGAAGCGTGCCTATCGGCTCCGCCTTTCTATTCGAAAAAGTTCGGGAATCGATTATGGCGCTGGAAAAATGCCCAATCGTGATTCGGCCAAAGCGCCGCCTGCTGTTTTTCACTGAGGTATTTCAATTTACGAATACTCTCGATGGCCAATTGCTCGTTATCCTGCCAGCACAAACCGGGCGCGACTTCGTCTTCGATATTCTCCGTCAAGTCCGCCGCATCACCCGCTAACAAAATCGGCGGGCCTTTCGGCAACTCCACCAGCATCGACATATGCCCCGCAGTATGCCCCGGGGTTTCAATCGCGCTGACCCCGTCGGTTAAATCGTACTCGCCGGTTTGCAACTTCCAATTCAAGGGCAACTCGAAATCGGATGCAAAATAGGCATCGTCCGCCGGTTCTTTCGCCGCCGCCATTTCCTGAGCGTGGACATGCACTTCGGCATGGCAAAATTCACACAAACCACCGGCATGGTCGAAATGCAAATGACTGCAAAACACCAAATCCACATCTTCGGTTTTCAAACCCAACTCCTGCAAACGATTCGGCAAACGTTCTTCCTCGTCCATTTCCGGTGGCCCGAACGGAAAACCGTCGTGCTCGTAATAATGGGCGCGCTGCTCTTTTTGCTGAATTTTTTGATAATCACAGCCCACATCAAACAGAATGCGACCGTTTTTGGTTTCAATCAAATAGGCCAAAATTGGCGCCTGAATAATTTCACCCTGTCCGCGTCCGCGCGTGGACAAGGTTTTTTCATAGGTATGTCGGCCGGTGAGAATCGGCCAAAATTTGGTTACTTGCGTCATGTTCACTCCAATCTCGTTTTAATGCGCCGTCAAAAAAGACACGCCATCCACACCGATAAAGCTTTCGCCGTCATCCTGCTTCACCGGCAAATTGACAGGGTCGGCGTTTAAAATGCGCGGCACACGATAACGATGGAAACTCTTCATAAGATGGCGGAACGTCAGCACTTGACGGTCATCGTCGCCATAGGATTCCTGGTGCAATTTCGGCAATCGATACCAAGGTTGTAACATGCTGTCATGATGGACATTGTGGTAACAGAAATTCAGCACCAGCAAGTTCACCCAAGGGTACTTTTCCGATAGCAGATTGGAATAGGTATTGTCGTGCTCGAACTGAGCGTCGCGCAGCCGCGCTTCCGGCCCACGTTTTTGATCCAATGTTTCATAAACCTCATAAGTATGCTGATGCACATCCATAAAACGCATCACCGTCAAGAACATCAAATACGCAACCGGATACAGCCACAACACATCGATCGACACCGAAGCCAGCGCCCAGAAGAACGTCACACGCACCACCAAAAAGAACACCACGCGCGCCCGTCTGGAACGACGGCTTTCTTTAATAAACGGCAAGACGATGACCAAAAAATGCATCCAGACTTCCAACGCCGGAATGTAAAACCATTCCAGTGTTTTCAACAGCTTCAAAAATCGCGGATGCTTTTCCAACAACGGGCGAAAGTCGAACGACACCACATCCGCCCGGTCGATATGATGACGGTTATGTTTGTTACGAATATCGTCGAAATGCGAATAACTGGTGCCGGTAATCCATAACAAAATTTCTGCAAACCACTGGTTATGCTCCTTTTTCCGGAACAAACTCAAGTGCGCTGTTTCATGAATCAGATAGGCCGCAATCACCATCGAATGCGCCAGCGCCAAAACCCCCACCGCATTCAGCCAGCCCGAATCGGACAGCATAAAATACAACCCGAATCCGTAGGTCAATAACACATACCCGAATGCCAACGCATTCGGCAAGGCCGCATCGTCATGCCGGAACAAACCGGTTGCCTTATTTGTTTTCACCATCTTCGCCTCACTTAACCCACTGACTCCCAAAACCGCCAGGCCTGGTGATTATTCAGTCGATTGACACATTATTATGAAAGTTAAATTTAGTAATAATAAAATTATGTGCAAATCTGCAAGCATCATGCATGCCATCGAAACAATTCTTTTATTAACAATAACTTATAAAAATTTCACGATTTTAAACAATGTTAATACGCACCAGTCTAGTGCTTAACCGACCTTTTAAAGCACCATTCTGAAATACCAGGGTCTCGCCCCAAAAAACACCGCGCCCAGCTTGGTCGAAAACACGATTCACAGTATAATATTCCCTTTTATTTTCAACACGTAACGTGTAGCCAAACACAGTGAAAGAGACACCTTATCATGCCAAACAACACAGACCGTTACCTTGTATCCTGGGATCAACTACACCGCGACTGCCGCACCCTGACCAAAGAGCTTCTGACACTGGAAACCCAATGGGACGGCATCATCGCCATCACCCGCGGCGGCATGATTCCGGCCACCATCATTGCACGCGAATTGGGCATTCGCCTGATCGACAGTATTTCGGTGCGCACTTACAGCCACAAACAAATCAGCGAACCGGTCATTTTAAGTGACGTCACCGCGACACAGGATGGCGAGAACTTTCTTTTAATTGACGATTTAGTGGATACCGGGAAAACGGCGAAATTTGTACGTGAACGTTTGCCCAAAGCGTATTTCGCCACGGTTTACGCCAAGCCGGAAGGCAAACCATTGGTGGACACACACGTGACCGAAGTCAGCCAAGATACGTGGATTTACTTTCCATGGGATTTGGACTTGAGCTACGCCAAGCCCATTTCAAAAGACGCGGACGAATGAACGACGCCCGCAGAATGGTGTTACGTATGGTGCTACTTTAGGCGTCGGAAACTAATTTACAAACGCGCAACTGCGCAATCTTAATCAGCTCGGCCAATGCCACTGGCCACTCCTGTTCGGGAGTGGCTTCGGAACGTGAACGCATCTGTTCCAAGATCGTTTCCTTGGTCATGCCAGCGACCGCAACCACAAATGGAAACCCCATTTTCGATTCATAACGCTCGTTCAATTCCGCGAACAAGGCCATCTCCGGCTCGGTTAACTGACTCAGCCCCGCTCCCTTTTGTTCGGATTGCGAAAAGCCCGGTTGAGCTCGCCCCACTCCCAGCTTGGGGTGCTGGCATAAAGCCTCATGTTGCTGCTTGAGCGGTGCCGCCTGAATAAGCTGCGCCAACCGCTCTTGCATGACCGCCAAGGAAGCGAACGGGCGTACCGCGGCCAGCTTCGGCAGCACCCATTCACAATGTTCCAACAGAGGCGCGCACGCCTCTACAAATTGAGACTCCGACAACTGGTTCAATTCCATTAACGTCATCTTCCCTCCCAATTAATTACGGAACGCCCAACGCGTCATGCGCTTTTCCAGCACAGCGAAGATGGTATACATCGCCAGACCTTCCAAAGCCAAAACGACCAGGCCTGCAAACACCAGCGGTACATCGAAGTTGGCCTGAGCCGACAACATCAAATGCCCGACACCGGAATTCGCGGCCACAGTTTCCGCCACCACCGACCCGACAAACGCCAGTGTGATGGAAATTTTCAAGGCGCCGAAAAAATACGGCAAGGTATTCGGAATGCCCACCTTAAATAAAATCTGGCGTTTACTGGCTTTCAGCGCCCGCATGACATCCACCACTTCCGGCTCCAACGTAGCCAACCCGGTCGACACATTCACCACAATCGGGAAGAATGAAATCAACCAAGCGGTCAAAATGGCCGGGGTGGTTCCAATGCCAAACCACAGCACCAAAATCGGCACCACGGCCACTTTTGGTACGGTTTCAAACGCGATGAACAACGGGTAGAGTGCATTATAAAGCGTCTTGGAGTTACCGATCACGGCTCCAATCGCCACCCCGAACACCACCGAAATACCAAATCCGATGACCGTGGTTTTCAGCGTCTGCCAACCGTTTTCCAACAGGGCTTCCTGATATTCCACCATGGTCGCGGCGATTTTCACCGGCGTCGGCAAGAAATACTCAGGGATCCCAGCCCACATACAGACCAACTGCCAAAGCGCCAGCGCCGATACAAAAATCGTGACCGGAGCGCCATATTCAAACGCCTTGGTTTGCGAGAAAGAAGACCAAAGAGTACGTTTCATGCAGCCTCCTTCGCGGACTTAATAAAGCCTCTCAACTTCTGAACCAGTTTGGAAAACGTCGGTTCATAACGAATATCAATGGCACGCGGCCGTTCAAACGTCACCTTTTCATGATGCGTAATCCGCCCCGGACGGGTCGACATTACATAAATGTCATCCGCCAAATAAGCGGCCTCTTCCAGATCATGCGTCACCAGCAAAACGGTGAACTTTTTCGCCTGCTGCAATTCGCTCAACATAATCCAAAGCTCTTCACGCGTAAACGCATCCAAGGCCCCGAAAGGCTCGTCCAAAATCAACAAACTCGGCTCATGCACCAACGCTCGGCAAATCGACGCCCGCTGTTGCATACCGCCGGACAGCTCCCACGGAAAATGATGCTCGAACCCTTTCAGGCCGACTTGCTCCAACAAGCTCATGGCTTTGTTAACGTACTCCGACTTTCTGCGTCGATAACGGTGTTCATAATCCGGGCTGACTTCAAACGGCAACAACACATTGTCGATAATGTTTCGCCAAGGCAGCAAGGTGGACTTCTGAAATGCCATGCCTACGCCGGACACCGGGCCATTGACTTCCCGGTTATCCAGAAAAACGTAGCCCAGCGTCGGTGCCTGCAAACCGGATAAAAGCTTCATCATCGTTGATTTACCACAACCACTTGGTCCGACCACAGCCGTGAAGCTGCCTTGCTGGATGGACATATCCACTTCATGAATCGCCATATCCTGAAGTTCGGTCGAGCCGTTGTAGCTCAGGGAAACTTTTTCAAGCTTGATAAACTCGGACATACTTACAGCTCTCTTTCCGATTTCGCAGGCAAGAATTCTTCAGTAAACACAGCTTCCGGCGTTGGCTTATTCTTAAAGTCATACGTCAAACCAACCTGGTCGATGGCTTCCGCCATCCGTGCCGAATCGACGCCACCAAAGCCATTCGCTTTTACATTATCGGTCACGACATGGTCGTCGATGCACATTTGCAAACGCTGGGTTTCCACCGCCTTCTTGGCAATTTTATTCCGTTCGATGACATATTGAATACTCTCTTCCGGATGCGCCACCGCGTATTGCCAACCCTTGATGGTCGCTTTAACAAAGCCTTTGACCAGCTCCGGGTTTTGCTTGGCAAATTCCGGGTTCACCAAAATGGTGTTGCCGTAGAGTTTTAGACCATAATCCGCCATCAACATCACATTGATGTCCTCCGCTGGCAGACCGATTTTGCGCAGGTTCAGGAAGGAAGAGAACGAATAACCGGTAATGGCATCCACACGCTTTTGCACCAGCATGGATTCGCGCACCGCAAAACTGACGTTATCGATATTCACCTCCGACGGATTGATGCCGGTCACGTCGGTAAACGCTTTCCATTGGGCATAAGCCCCATCCGGTGCCGGCGCGCCCAATGTTTTACCTTCTAAATCTTTCGGCTTGGCCACACCGGTTTGCTTGGAACCGATAATCGCAAACGGCGGCTTGTCATAAACCATCAAAATCCCTTTCAATTCCGAATTCGGGTTCTGGTCTTTGAATTTGATCAAGGAGTTAATATCGGCAAAACCGAACTGGTACGTGCCGGAAGCCACTTTTGGAATGGCATCCAATGACCCTTTACCGGAATCAATGGTTACGTCCAGGCCCGCGTCTTTATAGTAGCCTTTTTCTAAGGCCACCAAATAGGCCGCGGCTGGGCCTTCGAATTTCCAATCCAGTGTAAATTTAACCGGGGTGGCTGCTAAAGCCGGTAAGGCCGTCATTGCCGTCAGCGCAAGTGCAAAAAACCGTTTGAGTTTCATATTGTTGTCTCCAGTGTCGATAAAATATGAACACCTAAACCGTTAACCCCGTTGCCAACGTTGATAGGATTCAATCATTAATAAAATGGTTGTAAAAAATACGTCGATCAAGCCGGGTGGTTGGCCGCCCAATGCCGAGCAATATCGGCCCGAGTGCATAACCAAACATCGTCGTGCTGACGCACATATTCGATAAAGCGTTTCAAAGAAGCAAAGCGCCCCGGCCGGCCGACCAAGCGGCAATGCAACCCAACGGACATCATTTTCGGGGCCACATCGCCCTCGGCATACAGCACGTCAAAAGAATCTTTTAAATACGTAAAGAATTGGTCGCCCGAGTTAAACCCTTGCGAAGTGGCGAAACGCATGTCATTGGCGTCCAAGGTATAAGGCACCACCAAGTGCGGTTTGTCACCCTCCTGTACCCAAAACGGCAGTTCATCGGAATACGAATCCGAATCGTACAAAGGTGTGGTCTCTTCCAACAGAATGCGTCGGGTCTGGTCACTGTTACGCCCGATGTACCACCCCAAGGGTTCTTGCCCGGTCAAGGCGGTGTGAATTTCCAGCGCTTGACGAATATGGCTGCGCTCCACTTCCGGGTCGACCGCCGCGTAGTCAATCCAGCGGTAACCGTGACTGGCGATTTCCCAATCCGCATCCAGCATGGCTTGAACCGCCTCCGGGTTGCGCTGCAAGGCCATCGCCACCCCGAACACCGTGACCGGAATGCCCATTTCGGTAAACAATCGATGCAGCCGCCAGAAACCGACGCGTGAACCGTACTCGTATATCGTTTCAATGCTCATATGACGTTGGCCCTGCCAGGGTGAAGCGCCCATGACCTCGGATAAGAAGGCTTCGGAGGCCGGGTCGCCGTGCAAGATACAGTTTTCGCCACCCTCTTCATAATTGATGACAAACTGCAAAGCCAGCTTGGCTTTACCCGGCCAGGTCACTTTCGGCGGATTCGCACCATAGCCCACCATGTCCCTTGGATAATCTGGATACGTTAAACCGTTTGATTCTTCCATCTTGATTACGACTCCTTGTTTTTAAGGGTCAAATACCATTGCCCCAACAGCGCACGTTCGTCCGGCGTCATCTGAGTCAAATTGCCAATCGGCATCGCCTTTGAAGTGACCGTCTGCGCGTAAACCGCATCGGCCTGCTGCTCAATTTTGGCGCGCGTGTCCAACTCCACGCCTTTCGGCGCCACTTTAAACGCCGGATCGGTTGGATTGGCCGCGTGACAAGTGGCACAACGTTGCGCCATAATCGGTTCAATGGCCTCGAATGTCACCTCACTCTCCAACACCGTTTCTTGCGGTTTCGGCATGGTTAGGTAGGCTAATAACGCCATCAATACGGCCGCCAGAGGCAAAATCCAATGATGCACCTTGCCTTGGTTTTTCAAGTTGAAATAATGGCGCACCAACACGCCAATCAAGGCAATCGCCGCCAAAATCATCCAGTTGTATTCGCTGCCAAACGTGAGCGGATAATGCCCGCTGATCATGATGAACAGCACCGGCAAGGTGAAATAGTTATTGTGGAAAGAGCGTTGAAAACCGGCTTTGCCGGTCGCTGGATCCGGCACTTCGCCTTGTTTCATGGCGTCCACCATCTTGCGTTGCGACGGAATGATGACGAAAAAGACATTAGCCACCATCAAGGTGCCGATAATGGCACCCATTTGAATGTAAGCGGCGCGAGCGCTGAACAGTTCGGTAAACAGGTAGGCAAGCAACGTTAACCCAATGAACATCACCCAAAAGAATCGTGCGTTGTTTTCGACCAGAGCGGTTTTGCAGAGACGGTCATAAATCAGCCAAACAAGGGCCAGCGAGAGAACACTGATGGAAATGGCCAGGCCTGGTGAAAGATTGGCCACCGAAGGGTCAATCATGTAAAGCGTTGGCGACATATAAAACACCAACACCATAAGCGTGAAGCCAGTGATCCAGGTCAGATAAGCTTCCCATTTGAACCAATGAAGTGTTTCCGGCAGTTTTTCCGGCGCGACTTCGAACTTCTCGACATGGTAAAAACCACCGCCGTGCACGGCCCACAAGTCGCCAGCCACGCCTTTATTCAACCCCGCTTTCTGACGTTCAAGGTTGCCTTCCAGCCAGTTGAAATAAAAAGACGCCCCTATCCAGGCAATCCCAACAATCAAGTGAATCCACTTGACGTTTAAATTCAGCCACTCCAGAATCTGCGGGTCCATCTAACACTCCTCTGCTAATCCGCACCTGAATCAGATTCCACTGGCTGGCCATCACGCGGCAACGATTAGCCGATAGGAGCATCGACCGATGAAACGTTACTCGGCTTTGAACAGAGAATATAAATCTGGTTCAAGTTCTTTTTTACTTAAAGACAAACCGTCTTCAATGTGTCGGATATGAGTGTCCATTAAAGCTTCTGCTTCATCTTCTGTCCCGTTGACAATGACATCCACCAGTGCGGAATGGTCAACACACGCACAACCACCCGAACCGGACAAATTGTACTGCGCCACGATCAACGAGGTTCTGGAAATCAAATGCCGCGCGGCTTCCGCCAGAGGATGGTTTCCAGACAGGTCGGCAATCAAAAAATGGAATTCGGTCGACTTCCGCAATCCTTTGGCGCGATTGCTGGTTTCGAAATACCGGCTCTCTTCCCGCACCATCGACTTCAGCGTTTCCACCTGGTAACTGGTCAATTTCCCCACCACCATTCGAATCAACGCGCATTCGATAATCCGTCTTGCTTCAAAGTATTGCGACACTTCTTCCACCGGTGTGCGAATCACACTGGCCCCGACATTCGGCTTGATTTCCACCACCCCTTCGTGCGAAAGGCGTAATAACGCCCGTCGTACAACGGTTCGACTGACCCCGAAAATTTCCGCAAGCGGAACTTCGGTCAAGCGCGCGCCGGGCTGAAGTTTCTGTTCCAAGATGACATCAAACAGACGGTCATAAATAATCTGTTCCTGACTCTTCGAACCCTTATTCTTTTCCATGATTGGCTCCTGCAAGTTGCAAGGCTTAACACCGAACACTCATATCATTCAATGTTAAAGCAGATTGTATACAATTTAAAAAAAATTAGTAAGAAATATTTTTTCCACTGGGTTCAAAACACATTCCATTTTCGCTTAAAACCCCGCAGACAACGCACAAACAAAACAAAAAAGTTTTATTTAAACAACAAGTTACAAAAAAAATGCTTTTAAACCGTTTTTTTTGATAATGATTTCTTATTATCACCTAAACCCAATCCGAATTCACCTCACCGCAGAACAAAAACGGTGAAAAAATGATCAAAAACCGACAATTGACAAAAAACTTAAAACACAAAATTGTGTACAATATTTTTATTATTTTGTTTAATACTACTTATTATCCCCATAACATTGAGTGATTAAGAGCGAAAAACACATGACCGGTTTAACCACACACATTTTAGATACCAGCTCGGGTCAACCCGCTAATCAGGTTCCCATCAAACTGTACAGCCTTAACGAGAACGGCACTCGGCGACTTTTGACCGAAACCCGTTCCAACGACGACGGTCGTACCGATGCTCCTTTACTGAGCTCAGACGCAATCGCCGTCGGACGCTATGAACTCGTCTTCGAAATGGGCGCTTATTTCAAGCAACACCACCCAAACTTACCGTCCCCTTTATTTCTGGACGACATCGTATTACGGTTCGGCATTGCAGACGTCACGAGCCACTACCACGTCCCGCTCCTGGTGTCTCCGTATGGATACAGTACTTACCGAGGTAGTTAAGATGAAGGATACTCCTCCCGACCAACCGATTCGTTTTTTACTCGGTAACGAACTCAAAACGCTGGCCGAGGTCTCGCCGACGATGACGGTCTTAAACTATCTTCGGATGGAAGAAAAGGCCATCGGTACCAAAGAAGGCTGTGCGGAAGGCGACTGTGGCGCCTGCACCGTGGTATTGGGCGAACTGATAGAGGGCCAATTGCAGTACCGCGCCGTTAACGCCTGCATTCTGTTTTTACCCATGCTGGACGGAAAACAACTGCTCACCGTTGAACATTTGAAAGAGACCAACGGCCAACTGCACCCGGTGCAACAAAGCATGGTGGATCGCCATGCCTCGCAGTGCGGATTCTGCACCCCCGGCATCGTGATGTCCGGTTTTGCCTTGTACCAAAATGTCCGCCAAAACCACCAGGCCTGGTCGGAATTGAAACCGGAAAACACCGTCAGCGAATTGAACAAAATCTACGCCGGCAACCTGTGCCGCTGCACCGGCTACGGCCCGATTCTGGAATCCGGAAAAGACATTCTCGCCCAAGCCCAACAGGATGCCGCCGCTTATCAGGCTGAAGCCCAAACAATCGTCGAACAACTCCAAGCCATTCAACCGCGGGAAGCCAAACGCTGGCAATATGACCAACAAACCTACATCCAACCCAGTAACATCACAGAACTGACGTACGCTTACCAACAGCATCCAGACGCCAACCTACTGGCCGGCGGCACCGATCTTGGGCTCTGGGTCACCAAACAACACCGAGAATTGGACACCGTGATCCATCTCGGTCACATTCCAGCGTTAAAAACCATTCAGGAAACACCGCAACACATCGAACTCGGTGCCGCGGTCACTTACAGCCAAGCCATGCCAATTCTGTGCAAACACTTCCCGGTATTGCAACCCTTCCTGGAACATCACAGCTCCACGCAAATCCGAAACTCCGGCACCATCGTCGGCAACATCGCCAACGGTTCCCCGATTGGCGACATGCCGCCGCCGCTAATTGCATTAGGCGCGTCCATTACCTTAAACAGCGCTCAAGGGCCTCGTTCCTTGACGCTGCAGGATTACTTTATCGATTACGGCCAACAGGATCGCCAACCCGGCGAATTCATCGAAAAAGTGACCATTCCGCTGTTGAACACAAACACTCCGGGCGAAACCGTGTTGTTCAAAGCCTATAAAATTTCCAAACGGCAGGAGCAAGACATCTCCAGCGTCAGTGCGGCCTTTTACATCCGGCTCAACGGCGGCACCGTGGAAGACGCACGGCTTTGCTACGGCGGCATGGCCGGCATTCCGAAACGCGCGACCGCAACCGAAAAATCCCTAATCGGCCAGGCCTGGTGCGACGAAACCATTTTCAATGCCTGCGACGTCATGATCACCGATTACCAGCCACTCGACGATTTCCGAGCTTCCAGCCGCTATCGCATGACGGTTGCGCAAAACCTGCTGCGCAAATTCTTTATCGAACACCGTTTGGACAACCAGGAAAAAAAGCATGCCTAACCCAGCTTCTTTGTCACCCCAACGCTTGCCGAAAACCCTGAAAACCGGCGTCAAGGCCGCCGTTAAACACGACAGCGCGCACAAGCACGTCAGCGGTGAAGCCCTGTACATTGACGACCTGCCCGAACCACGGGATTTATTACACGTCTACATTGCGCAAAGCCAACAGGCTCACGCCAAGATCACTCGATTAGACGTCTCCGCCGTGCAGAATTTTCCCGGCGTGGTCGCCGTCTTAACCGCCACCGATGTCACCGGCAAAAATGATGTTGGCCCGGTTCTGGACGGCGACCCGATTTTTGCCGACGGCTTGGTGGAATACATCGGGCAGTCCCTGTTTGCGGTGGCCGCCAAAGACATTCACACGGCGCGTAAAGCCGCCAAACTGGCCATTGTCGAATACGAAACGCTTCCGGCCTTTATCACCGTGAAAGCCGCATTGGAAAACCAGTCCTTTGTATTGGATTCCAAAACCTTCCGTCGCGGCGAACCGGAAGCTCAACTCCCCCAAAGTGCTCACCGCCTTCAAGGCGAAATTGAAATCGGTGGCCAGGACCATTTTTATTTGGAATCGAATGTTGCGATGGCATTACCGGGCGAGGATTGCGACATCAAAGTATTCAGCTCCACCCAGCATCCATCGGAAGTGCAACATTGTTGTGCTCGCGCCATCGGGATTCCCGATCACGCCGTCCACGTTGAAGTGCGCCGCATGGGCGGCGGCTTCGGCGGCAAAGAATCGCAACCGGCGCTGTTCGCCAGCATCGCCGCGCTGGTCACACATCACACCCGGCGTCCGGCCAAAGTGCGCCTGGACCGCGACGACGACATGACCATGACCGGAAAGCGTCACGACTATCTCATCCGTTACGATGTCGGATTCGACGTCAATGGCCGCATTGAAGCCGCCGCGTTTGAAGCCGCTTCGCGTTGCGGCATGTCGGCCGATTTATCGGCCTCCATCAACGACCGCACCATGTTCCACTTGGACAACGCTTATTATCTGGAAAACGTGTCCATCGTGTCGCATCGCTGCAAAACCCATACCGTCTCCAACACCGCCTTCCGTGGTTTTGGCGGCCCGCAGGGCATGGTGGCAATCGAGCGCGTCATCGACGAAATCGCCCACCACCTCGGCGAAGACCCGTTAACCATTCGCAAACGCAATTACTACGGCATCGACGAACGCAACGTCACCCCGTATCACATGACGGTGACGGATAACATCATCCACGACATCACCGCCGAACTGGAGCAAAGCGCCGATTACGCCAAACGCCGCGCCGACATTGTCGCTTTCAATCACACCAGCCCTTACCAGAAAAAAGGCTTGGCGCTGACGCCGGTAAAATTCGGCATTTCCTTTACCGCCACCCACTTGAATCAGGCCGGTGCTTTGGTGCACATTTACACCGACGGCAGCATTCACCTCAACCACGGCGGCACCGAAATGGGACAGGGCCTGTTTACCAAGGTGGCGCAAATCGTCGCCGAAGAATTCCAGGTGGAAATCGACCGCATCAAAATCACCGCCACCAATACCGAGAAAGTACCGAACACCTCGCCCACCGCCGCTTCCAGCGGCTGCGACCTCAACGGCAAAGCGGCTCAAAATGCCGCCATCACCTTAAAAAACCGCCTCATTGAATTTGCCGCTCAACAGTACAGCGTGGCGGAAAGCGACATTACCTTCACCCCGGACGGCGTGCACATCGGCACGCAAACCGTGCCTTTCCAAGAACTGGTGATGCAAGCCTATCTGGCGCGCATTTCCTTATCCACTACCGGTTATTACCGCACCCCGAAAATTCATTTCGATCAAAGCACCGGAAAAGGCCACCCGTTCTTTTATTTCGCCTACGGGGCGGCCGTCTCAGAAGTCACTGTGGATACCTTGACCGGTGAATACACGGTGGATCGCGTCGATATCGTTCATGATTGCGGCGACACCCTGAACCCGGCCATCGACACCGGCCAGGTGGAAGGCGGTTTTATACAAGGCATGGGCTGGCTCACCACCGAGGAGTTGGTGTACGATCCATCCGGTCGTCTGCGCACCCATGCACCCTCCACCTACAAAATTCCGTCTTGCGGCGACCGTCCACAGGAAATGCACATTCACTTGCGTTGCGATGCCAACCGTGAAAATACCGTTTACCGCTCCAAGGCGGTCGGCGAACCGCCATTGATGCTGGGCATCAGCGTCTTCAACGCCCTGACCGATGCGGTGGCCAGTGTCGGAAATTACCAGGCCTGCCCGAAACTGGACGCCCCCGCCACACCGGAGCGTGTACTTTTGGCGTGTGAAGCCTTACGTTCATTCAACAGAGCCGGAGACTAAAATGCTGAACTGGCAAACCCTCTCCACCCTGACCAACGCCGAAGACCCGTTCGTATTGGTCACCGTCGGCCGGGTGACCGGCTCCTCACCGCGGGAAACCGGTGCCAAAATGCTGATACAGCCTCACCGCACGCTTGGCACCATTGGCGGCGGCAACCTGGAATTTTTTGCGCAAACCCATGCCCGCGAATTGCTCGCCACGGCGCCCGACAACCAACTCAGCGAATACACCACGTCCTTGGTACCGAAATTTGATCAATGTTGTGGCGGCGTGGTGCAATTAATCTTTGAAAAGGTTCACCCCGCCAGTTCAACCTGGTTAAACCAACTGCAATACGTGATACAGCAAAACGCCCAGGCCTGGCTAAAATCGGATTTAATCCGTGGCGAACGCAGCCTCGTCACAGCGACCGAAGAGCGGCCTTCGTACGCAGAAAATCAGGAAGCGATCTCATTTCAGGACGAAACCGCCCCGCAATGGCACGCCTTGCAACACCAATTGATCGAACCGATTCAATCCACCGCTCTGCCGGTCTTTCTTTTCGGAACCGGACACGTTGGCCGGGCTTTGCTGAACCAACTGCAATGGCTGGATGCCGACATCACCTGCATCGACAGTCGTGCCGAGCAACAACCGACCTTACGGGCCGACAATGTGCAGTACCAAATCTCCGACGACTGGGCACCGATTATTGAACACGCGCCGGATCACGCCTATTTTTTGGTCATGACCCACAGCCACGAACTGGACTATCGTTTAACACAAGCCATTCTGGAAAAAGGCCGCTTTGCCTATTTCGGCCTGATCGGTTCACGAACCAAAAAAGTCCGTTTCGAACGCCAACTCAAACAGCACGGTATTTCGGACACAACCCTGGCGCGCATGACCTGCCCCATCGGCTTGCCACAGATTACCGGAAAATCCCCCGAGGTCATTGCCGCGTCGGTCACGGCGCAATTACTGCAAGTGCAAAGCGAGCACACGCAAACCGCCAAATCTGCCGCCTTTGAACAGGACGCTCACGCGACCTTCTTAAACCAAACACCATAGGAAAACGTTTTATGTGTGACTGCCAATCCAACACCACAACCCCCGAAGACTTTATGCGCCAAGCCATTGCCCTTTCCAAAGAAAAAATGGAAGCCGGATTCGGCGGCCCCTTCGGTGCGGTCATCACTCAAAATGGTCGAATCATTGCCGAAGGCTATAACCAGGTCACCTCGGCCAACGATCCCACCGCACACGCCGAAGTCACCGCCATCCGCAACGCCTGTGCGGCGCTGGGCACCTTCGACTTGGCCGGTTGTGAAATTTACACCAGTTGCGAACCCTGCCCCATGTGCCTGAGCGCCATCTACTGGGCCAGACTGGACAAAATGTACTACGCCAATTCGCGTGAAGACGCCGCGGACATCGGGTTTGACGACGCCCTGATTTACGAAGAGATTTCAAAGCCGATTCTCAGTCGCAACCTGCCAACCTTCCGCCTTCTGGAAGACGAGGCCATCCAGCCGTTTAACGACTGGAAAAACAAAACCGACAAAACCCCTTACTAGCGCCGACTGGCAACGGGCCTGCCACAGGCCCAAACAGCAAAGGATGTTGCACATGACGGAACCCCGACTACAACTGGAAAACATTACCAAACGTTTTCCCGGCTGCCTGGCCAATGACCAGGTCAACCTCAATATATTACCCGGCGAAATTCACGCGTTACTCGGTGAAAACGGTGCCGGAAAGAGCACCCTGGTCAAAATGATCTATGGCCTGCTCAAGCCCGATGAAGGTCAGATGCTCTGGGAAGGCCAAGCGGTCGACATCGACAGCCCGAAAACGGCCCGCCATTACGGCATTGGCATGGTGTTTCAGCATTTTTCGCTGTTCAACGCCATGACGGTGTTGGAAAACATCGCCGTCGGCATGGACGAAGCCTTTGATTTGAAAGCTTTGGAAAAGCGCATTCTCGACGTTTCCGCCGATTACGGCCTACACATTGATCCCAAAAAACTGATTCACGACCTTTCGGTTGGCGAACGCCAGCGAGTGGAGATCATCCGCTGCTTGCTGCAACACCCGAAACTGCTGATTATGGACGAACCCACCTCCGTTTTGACTCCACAGGAAGTGGACAAGTTGTTCGTCACCTTACGCCGTTTATCCTCGGAAGGGGTTTCCATTCTTTACATCAGCCACAAGCTCGACGAAATCAAAACCCTGTGCCATCGTGCCACCATTCTTCGCGGCGGCCAATTCATTCAAGAAATCGACCCCACCCAGGAAACCGCGGCCAGCATGGCACAACTCATGGTCGGCCAAAAAATCATTCCGCCGAAACGCCAATCCAACAAAACCTTTGAAGACGATGTCATTCGAGTGCAACACTTATCATTGAAGTCCTCGCAACCCTTCGGCAACGATTTAAAAGACATCAATTTCACCATCCGTCAAGGCGAGGTGCTCGGCATCGCCGGGATTGCCGGAAACGGTCAAACCGAATTGCTCTCCGCTCTCAGCGGCGAAGCAGACACCGACGTCGACACCATCATTATCCACGGCCGCCCCAGCGGCAACCTGCCCAGCAACCAACGCCGCATGATCGGCATGGCGTATGTGCCGGAGGAACGGTTGGGCCATGCGTCGGTGCCGGATAATGCCTTGCACGAAAATGCGTTTTTAAGCGGCTATCAAGCCAAAAAACTGCACCATCGCGGCTTTATCAATTTCAAAAAACGCAATGAATACGCGCAAATGGTGTGCGATAAATACAATGTCAAACACGCTGGCATCGGCAGTGCCGCCAAAAGCTTATCCGGCGGGAACTTGCAAAAATTCATCGTCGGACGGGAAATCGAACAAGGCCCCAGCCTGTTGATTGCCGCTCAACCGACCTGGGGCGTCGATGCCGGCGCCGCGGCCGCCATCCACCAATCCATCCTCGATTTAGCGGAAAAAGGCAGTGCGGTGCTGGTGCTGTCGCAGGATTTGGATGAAATTTTCGAGGTCTGTGATTCAGTGTGCGTGATCTACGAGGGCACCTTGTCCGACGCCTACCCGATTTCCGACATCAGTCGCGAAGAAATCGGATTGCTGATGGGCGGCATCACCTCACCCGAGGGAGGACACAACCATGTGGCTTAAACTGGAAGCTCGAAGCCAGCCCTCTAAACGCATGACGTACTTATCCCCTTTGTTGGCCGTGGTGTTAACGCTGTTTTCCGGCATGATCTTATTCGCAATGATGGGGCACTCCCCGCTTGAAGGCATTTATGTCTTTTTCGTCGAACCGGTGACCTCGCTTTACGGCCTCGGCGAACTGGCCGTCAAAGCCACGCCGCTCGTCTTGATTGCCATAGGCTTGGCCATCGGGTTCAAGGCCAATGTCTGGAACATTGGTGCCGAAGGCCAATTGGTCATGGGCGCCATTGTCGGCGGCGGTTTGGCGCTCTATTTTCACGAATCTGACAGCGCTTGGTTATTGCCCAGCATGATCGTCTTCGGCGCCTTGGGCGGTATGCTCTGGGCCGCGATTCCGGCCTGGTTGAAAACACGTTTCAACACCAACGAAATCCTGACCAGCCTGATGCTCACCTACGTCGCCATTTTGTTATTGAACTACATGGTCAACGGCCCTTACCGCGACCCGACCGGTTATAACTTCCCGGAATCCCGTTTGTTTCAAGACGCTGCTTTATTACCAACCTTACTGGAAGGCACCCGCCTCAATCTGGGCAGTGTCATCACGGTAATGATTCTGGCCGGACTGTGGGTCATGTTGGCCAGAACCATTATCGGTTTCCAGGTGCATGTTGTCGGGCAGGCTCCGCAAGCCGCGCATTACGCCGGTTTTAATCATAAGAAAATCATTTGGTTCACCTTTCTGCTCAGTGGCGGGCTGGCGGGCATTGCCGGTTTGATGGAAGTTGCCGGCCCCATCGGCCAACTGTTACCGAGCATTTCACCCGGCTATGGGTTTACCGCCATCATCGTGGCTTTTCTAGGGCGATTACACCCGGTCGGCATTTTACTGACGGGGCTACTCATGGCGCTGTCGTACTTGGGCGGTGAAACGGCCCAGATTGAAATGGGGCTGCCTGTCGCCTTGACCGGCGTTTTCCAAGGCCTGCTTTTGTTTTTCTTACTGGCTTCGGACGTCTTGATTCGCTACCGGGTTAAATGAAACCGCGTTCCCAAAGGAGAGCACTGATGGATTTCTCACTTGATACAACCTCCTTGATTATTGTCACCATTATCACCGCGGCCACGCCGTTATTGCTCGCGGCGCTCGGCGAACTGGTCAACGAAAAATCCGGCGTACTGAACCTGGGTCTGGAAGGCATGATGGTGGTGGGTGCCGTAATGGCCTTTTTGACGGTGACGTCAACCGGCAGTGCCGCCCTGGCGATCATCGTCGCCATTTTATCCGGCATGGGAATGGCGCTGATTTTCAGCGTGCTCACCTTATCGTTACAATCCAACCAAGTGGCGACGGGATTAGCCCTAACCATTTTCGGTTTGGGTTTGAGTTCGTTAATCGGCATCAATCTGGTCGGGATGGCCTATGACGGTTTACCGAAATTGAACATTGCTTTTCTCAGCGACCTTCCATTTTTTGGCAATGTCCTGTTCAGCCACGACATTTTGGTCTACTTTTCCATTGTGATGGTATTCGTCACCTATTGGTTTCTTAATAAAACCAAGTATGGCTTGGTGTTACGCGCCGTCGGCGAATCCCATGACGCAGCCCACTCCATCGGCTACCCGGTGATTAAAATTCGCTATATGGCCGCTCTCTACGGCGGCGCCATGAGCGGTTTGGCGGGCGCTTACCTTTCCCTGGCCTACTCCCCTATGTGGGCGGACAATATGACCGCCGGGCGCGGCTGGATTGCCCTGGCATTGGTGGTGTTTGCGATGTGGATGCCGTCTCGGGTGCTATTGGGAGCTTACATGTTCGGCGGCATCACGATTTTACAGCTTCACGGGCAAGGCATGGGCATTGATATGCCTTCCGAATTCCTGTCCATGCTGCCGTATCTGGCGACAATTATCGTCCTGGTGCTGATCTCCCGCCAAGCGCAAAACAATTACGCACCGGCTTGCTTAGGCAAACCTTTCCATTCCATTCGGTGATGTCGCGGCCACACTCTAAAAAACCACCAGGCCTGGTGGTTTTTTATGTTCATTCCTCCTTAAATAAAAATCCTTAGAACACAGATTCTCGTACCAGACTTGCCTCTATCCCTCCCTCACCCACTCACTCAACCGATCAAATCGTCTACACAACAGATTGGTACAGATACGCCTAACAAAACTACCTGGTAATGAGGGGTATCTGAGGTCACCCTCCTGTCTTTCCAAAGCCGCTACCACACGATGCCCACCCCCGTGCCCCGTGTCCTTTTCGTGGTATCCAACCACGCCTAACCCAAAGACGAAAAACCCAGCACTTGGCTGGGTTTCAGGCATAAAAAAGCGGCTAAAAAGCCGCCTTCCGTTCAGGGAAGAAAGGTTAGGATGCAGCAGATTTAGACGTTTCCGTCACCGCTTCATCCTCTTGAACTTCAGCCACAACCGTTTTATCGGGTAAAATGAAGCTCATAATAATCGCTGTCAAACCGCCAAGCGTCACGGCCGAACCAAGAACGTTCTGTACCAATGTAGGCATTTCTTTCATGACATCCGGGTTAAAGGCGACCCCTAAACCGGCACCAAAGGACACGGCCATAATCAGCAACTTACGACGATCCAAATGCTCGGAAGCCAGAATCTTCACACCGGCCGCGGCCACCGTACCGAATAGAACCAAGGTGGCCCCACCCAAAACCGGCTTCGGCATATTTTGCAAAACGCCACCGATGATTGGGAACAGCCCCAAAATAACCAGCATACCAGAAACGAAATAGGCAATATAACGACTGCCGACACCGGTCAACTGAATGACCCCATTGTTCTGACTGAAGGTGGTATTCGGGAAAGTGTTCAGCACCGCCGCAATCATTGAGTTCACACCATCCGCCAAGACACCGCCTTTAATACGAGACATGTACAATGGCCCCGAAATCGGTTGCTTGGACACCATCGAGTTGGCCGTCAAATCGCCCGTCGATTCAATCGCGGTAATCAAATAAATCAAGGCCACCGGAATAAACGCGCCCCAATCAAATGAGAAACCATACTTAAACGGAATCGGGAAGTTCATCAGCGGTAACGTGGCCAAGTTATCAAACGACAATTTGCCCATCAGGCCAGCCACGATAAAACCAACGCCCAAGCCAATGATGATTGCCGACAGACGAATCCAGGCATTGGATGAACGGTTCAGCACAATGATAATCGCCAAGACCAACAGCCCCAGAGAAAGGTTTTCAACGCTGCCGAAATCCGGGGCTTTAAACCCACCGGCCAAATCCGTGATCCCGACCTTAATCAAGCTGATACCGATAATGGTGATCACAATCCCCGTAACCAGTGGCGTAATCACCCGCTTGAGTTTATGCAGGAATTGACTCAAGAAAATTTCCACAAACGCCCCGAAAAACGTGACGCCCAGAATCAAAGACATGATTTCTTCCGGTCCGCCCCCTTTGGCTTTCGCGATAAACCCGGCGGCCAAAATCGAACTCAAAAAGGCAAAACTGGTACCTTGCACACATAACATGCCCGAGCCAATTTTGAATGGACGGCGTGCCTGAATAAACGTTGCAACCCCCGACACGATCAGGGCCATACTGATGAGGTAAGGAATGTGACTTCCCAACCCCAATACCCCACCGATAATCAAAGTAGGGGTAATAATACCAACAAAACTTGCCAAAACATGTTGCAGCGCGGCAAAGCTCGATTCTCTAATAGGTGGTCGATCATCTAATCCATAAATGAGATCCGACGAGTCATGATCACTGTTACTCATAAGCTTCTCTCCGTTAAGTCTTTAATCACACAGTACGAAGCCAAAACTTCGAACCTTTCCATAACCCTCCAGCAATTAACTAACCATTTTTACAATAAATTGGAAACAATTTTTAAAAAATAAAAACATTTTAAAATCAACATTTTAAATAACCAAAAACCAGACCAGTAAATTATATTTACACATTATTGTTCACAATAATTAATATGATTGCACTCACAATGAGAATACACGCACTAAAGCTGTGCAATTTTCAAGCGTTATGCACCCGTTAACACTCTGTTTTTACGACTAAAATGCATTAATTTTTCCAAATAATGCGCTTTACGTTCCTGCGACAAAAAACTCGCTTCAAAACTGTTCTTGGCCAACTCAATCAACTGGTTGGGCTTGAGCTGAAAAGCTTCTTGCACGGCGGTATAATTCTCAACCAAGTAGCCGCCAAAATACGCCGGATCATCGGAATTCACCGTCACCTTCAAACCCAGATTCATCATTTTCAACAACGGATGTTCAGAAACCTTATCCACCACTTTCAGCTTTAAGTTAGACAAAGGGCAAAGCGTCAATGGCATCTGCATTTCCCGCAATTTGGCCACTAACTTCATGTCCTGCAAGGCATTGTTACCATGATCGATACGCTCCACTCGCAGCACTTCGACAGCGCCTCGTACGTAACTGGCATCGCCTTCTTCACCCGCATGTGCCACCAGGCGAAAACCGGCTTGCCGTGCTTTTTGATACAGCGATCGAAATTTCTCCGGCGGGTTATTGCGCTCCGACGAATCCAAGCCAATTCCGACAATATAATCTTGATAGGCAATCGCTAAATCCAACGCCTTCAAACCATCGTCTTCGTCCAGGTGCCTTAAGATTGATAAAATCAACTGCGACTCAACCTGTAAATCGGTTTTCGCTTTTTCCATGGCACGGGTAATGCCCTTCAGCACCGTTTCAAACGCAATGCCTCGTGACAAATGCGCCTGCGGATCAAAGAACATTTCCACATAGACAATGTTCTGGTCTGCGCAACGCCGCAGGTAATGAAACGTCAGGTCAAAAAAATCCTGTTCGGTCTGCAGCACCGCCATGCCCTGGTAATAGACATCCAGAAACGACTGCAAATCTTGAAAATCATAAGCGGCACGAATATCGTCCACCGACTCATACGGCAGCGACAGCCCATTGCGTTTGGCCAAGTCGAACATCAATTCCGGTTCCAAAGTCCCTTCAATATGCAAATGCAGCTCGGCTTTGGGCATCTTTTCAATCAAATTTTGTATTTTCATCTCAGCATCCAGATACAAAAAAGGGGCGGAAAGCCGCCCCATTGTTCAAAGTTCCAACTCAAATTGATTTTTAGTTAAGTCATTCACTACTCTGAGTTTTCACAGAACTTATTTCGGTAAACGACCTTCAACACCGTCGACATACCAGTCCATGCCCAACAACACCTTGTCGGACAGATGTTCGCCCTCAGGCACCATCAGTTTTCCGTCCTGGTTTTTCAACGGCCCTTGGAAAGGATGAGTTTTGCCGGATTTGATGTCGTCAATCGTTTTATTGGCCAGTGCCACCACGTCTTTCGGAACAGCCTCGCTGAATGGGGCAATTGAAACCATGCCGGATTTCAAACCACCCCAAGTGTCTTCAGATTTCCAGTTTCCATCCATCACCGCTTTAACCTGATCGATGTAATACCCACTCCAGTCGTCGATAATGGCACTCAACTGAGCTTTCGGCGCAAAGGCTTTCATATCCGAGGCCTGGCCAAAACCGTAAATCCCACGTTGTTCAGCCACCTGCAAAGGCGCCGGGGAATCTGTGTGCTGCATAATGACGTCCACACCTTGGTCAATCAAAGCCTTGGCCGCATCACCTTCTTTGCCCGGGTCATACCAAGAGTTCACCCAAACCACCTTAACGGTCGCATCCGGATTCACACTTTTCAAACCCTGTACGGTCGCGTTAATGCCGCGCACCACTTCCGGAATCGGGAATGAACCGATGTAACCGATGACATTCGATTTCGTCATTTTCCCCGCCACCACACCAGCGACATAACGACCCTCATAAAAACGGGCACTGTAAACACCGACATTCTTCGCGGTTTTATAACCGGTCGCGTGTTCGAATTTGACATTCGGATAGCGTTTAGCCACTTTCAATGTCGGGTTCATAAACCCAAAGGACGTCGTAAAGATAATGTCATTACCGCTTGCGGCCAGCTTGCGAATCACTCGCTCGGCATCAGCGCCTTCCGGTACCTTTTCCACAAAGGTGGTTTTGACTTTATCCCCGAAGGCTTTCTCAACCGCCAAGCGGCCTTGGTTATGTTGATAACTCCAACCGTGGTCACCGATCGGTCCCACATAAACAAACCCGGCTTTAACCGGTTCATCAGCCAAGGCTGCGGTATTGAACAGCCCGAACAACGAGGCGCCTAGCGTCAAAGCCAAGGGTTTTAAAAACGTTCTTCTTTTCATGCGATTCTCCTTTTCAAGGATTCGATGCAAATAACGCTGGTCAGACCAGCGTTATCGTTAAAATGATTCCGTATCGTTAGTGTCGTATTAGAACGTCCACTTAATGGCCGCCTGCGGCACACTTTCATCGATGTCTGAACCGTATTTATTCATCCAGTAAGACCACTCAACACCGGCATATAGCTGATTTGGCGCGCCCCACAAAGCCCCCGCATCGATGAACAGACGAGGTGAAGAGGTGATGTTTTCTTTCTTACCAACATTGTTTTCAGCCGTGGCGTAATCGAAGTAACCTTCAAACACCCACTTGGTTGGCCCCAATTCGAAAGGCGCCATCCAAACTAAGGTCACCTGGAAGGCTTCACTGGTTTCGCCAGAGTAGAAATCCGACTCGCCGATACGTTGATAGAAGTTCACCTTAGCGACCGGTACACCCGGTACATCCAAGTCAAACCCAAGACCGAACAGCTTCGCGTTGGTCACGTCACCCAATTCCCAGGTACCCGTTAGGGAAACGTCTTTAACAAAACCGAAAGACAAGTCTTTACCGGTCATTTTTCCAAGAGAGAAACTCGGTGAGAATTCACCATAGAAAGAACTGTCGGAAGAGTTTGGATCCGTCACATCCACGAAGAAGAAGTTAGAACCGTATTTCCAGCCATCCACGTGCTCAAGCGTTAGCACTTGCGTATCGTATTCCGTGTTTGATGGCACACTTTTATATCCAGAGCCATCCAGCAACAACACACTGGTTTTACTCCAGTCAGCCGCCTGGGCAACCGAAGCTCCTAATAGCCCGGCGGATAGCGCCAAGCCTTTCAGAAAGTTCGTTTTTTTAAATAAAGTCATTATCGTTACATCCTTCTACTTGGTTAAATGTGAACAAGATTGTATACAATCAATCTATACGATGGTTAGCAATCAAGATGCCAATGTCATATTTTTTTCACACTTCTCAGCCCAAAAAACCTAACACAATGATTTTATTAAAAAACTTCTCTAAACGATCTCCAGGACTTTTATCAAACAAACATGTTGTATACAATAAATGTACACAATGCACCAAAATCTTCAATCATATTGCACCAGATGCAAACATCTGCACCTCAATGCTAAATTTATTAAGTCACTAAATGATGCGCGCCCATTCCGTGCGACTGCATCAAGGCCTCCACATCCAAGCCCAGCAAGGTTCCGTCTTTCACTCGCCACTGCCCTGCCACCATTAAGCGGTCCACTTGATGTGCGCCGCACAGTACCAGAGCGGCCAACGGATCACCGGCACCGGAAAAACGGAGTTCATTCAACTTGAACAAAGCCAAATCGGCCTGTTTGCCGACGGCGATTTCGCCGATGTCATCCCGCCCCAAGCAAGCGGCCGAACCTTTCGTTCCCCAGTTCAACGCCGTTAAGTGTGTCATTTCATCAGCCTGATAACGCAATCGCTGAATCAACATGGCCTGTCTCAGCTCTTCAATCATATTGGAGCAATCATTCGAAGCCGAACCGTCCACACCGATCCCCACCGCGCAACCGGCCGCCTCCAGCTCAAGACCGCGGCAAATACCCGATGCCAACACCATATTGGACGACGGACAATGACTGATGCCGACACCGGCTTGGCCGAGTCGAGCGATTTCTTCGTCATTAAAATGAATGCCATGCGCCAGCCAGGTACGATGATTCAACCAATCCACTTTCTCCAAATAATCCAGCGGGCGCAAACCAAACATCCGCAGGCAGAAATTGTTTTCATCTTCGGTTTCCGCCAAATGTGTATGCAATCGCACATCATAGGCTTCCGCCAACCGGGCCGTCTCCCGCATCAGGTCTTCCGTCACTGAAAACGGCGAACAAGGCGCTAAAGCAATCCGCGTCATGGCCCCATCATTGGCATCGTGATAGGTTTTGATCAGCCGTTCACTGTCGGCCAAAATCGTTTCTTCGGTTTGCACCGTATTCTGGGGCGGCAGCCCGCCTTGCTCTTCGCCCAGACTCATGGAACCTCGCGTTAAGTGGGTACGCATCCCCAGTCGTTTAGCGGCCTGCAGCTGAATATCAATGGCCGATTCCAAGCCGTCGGTAAAAACATAATGATGATCGGAGGTCGTCGTACAGCCGGACAGCATCAGCTCGGCCATCGCCAGCGTGGAAGCCACTTCTAATTGCTTTTCCTGCAAATTGGCCCAGACGGGATAGAGCGTTTTCAGCCACGGAAAGAGACGCTTGTTCAAGGCGTCCGGGTGTGCACGCGTCAAGGTTTGATAAAAGTGATGGTGCACATTGACCAGGCCTGGTAAAACCACCGATTCCGAGGCATCGTAAACCGAATCCACCGGGGTCATCGGGGTTTGCCCTTTTGCCACCAGTTCGACAATTTCCTGGCCTCTTACCACCAAGCCGCCGTCGGCATTCGCGTTATTGGCGGTAAAAATAGCCAGCGGGTTTTGAATCCAAAGAGTGGAAGCCGTCATCATCAATGCCTCTTCGTGTTTAACAGGAAATTATGCTCGGAAATCATCTGCCGAAAACATGCGTGAGAACCACGCCCTAAGGAAAGTACGCGGCAAATTCCGGGAAGGCATCCGTCGAGACCAGTACACCATCTTCGTCGATATACAAGGTATTCGACAAATCGATGTCCAACCCGGCGAAGCGCAATGGTACCGACAAATGACCCGGCCGGGTCAAATGCCCCTTCATCGGACAGGTCCCCAGCGCCCAAATGCCTAACGGCATGGTTTTCAAGAGTGCGGAATCACGAATGTAACCGTGAATCAACAGGCCTTTCCAGCCGTTTTTAACGGCTAAATCGGCCATGCGATCGCCCATCACCGCGCAATAGTCGCCTTCGGCGTCCACCACTAAAATCCGTCTGTGACCGGGTTGTTTAAGAATTTCCCAAAACAAAGCATTGTCGTGTTTGATCTTAAGGGTTTCCACGTCGGCGGACATCCGCGACAACCCGCCGAAGGATTTGAAAACCGGTTGTGCGACCTGTAGCAAATCACGGTATTTATCGCAAATATCCGGTGTGCCCATTTCCATCAAAGTATCTCCAAAGTCTCAAGACCTGCATCATAATGCGCGGCCAATTTTTTCAACGCCAGTAATGTAGTTTGCAAAGCCGCTTCCGCATCCTCACACGTCACATCCTCATCCGGATGATGACTGATGCCGTCTTTGCAGCGCACAAACAACATGGCGATGTCGGTAATTTCCGCCATGGTCATGGCATCATGCCCGGCCCCACTGGCCAGACTGCGCACATGGTTCTTCAATTTCGCAATGGACTGTTCGAATAATTGACGGAATTCGGGGTGGCAGTTTTTCGCTGGCGCCAGATGGTATTCTTTCCAATAAATGTCCACATCCCGCTGCATGCAAATGGCTTCACTGGCCAGGAAAATCAAATTCATGACTTTTTCGCGCAAGGCATCGTCCTCACTGCGAATATCGACCGTAAACTCCACCATGCCGGGAATGACATTCACCGCATTCGGATAGACTTTAATGTGCCCGACCGTTGCCACCAACTGGTGGATTTGGGCGCTTTTCTCAATCATTAAATTCACTTCCGACGCCGCCGCCAAAGCATCCTGTCGCAACGACATCGGAACAGTACCGGCGTGCCCCGGCTCCCCTTCAATCATCACTTTAAAACGACGCGCGCCGGCAATGGCCGACACCACGCCCACCGGCAGATTCTCCGCCTCCAACACTGGGCCTTGCTCCATGTGAATTTCCCAGAACCCCAGCAGGTTATCGTCCTTACGCGACGCGGCACGATAGTCCTGCGGATTCAAACCACAAGCTTCCAGCGCAGCGGACAAACTGATGCCTTGTGCATCGGTCAGCTCCAGCGTGTCATCATCCCATTGTCCGACAACGGCACGGCTTCCCAACATGGAAGCTTCAAACCGCACCCCTTCCTCATCACCAAATCCGACCACTTCCAGGTGAAATGGCAATTCCAAGCCGGTCTTAACCACTTGGTCGACCACCTCAATGGCGAGAATCACCCCCAAAATACCGTCGAACTTGCCGGCATTCGGCACCGTGTCCAAGTGGGACCCCAGAATCAAGGTGGGGGCATCCGGGTTTGGACAAGCATAGCGACCCCATTGGTTTCCCACCGGATCAACCCAGGTTTCCATTCCGGCTTCCTGCATCCATGCCTCAACCTGTTTCAAACCTTCCATATAGGCCGGTGATAAATACAAGCGGGAAATGCCTTTCAGCGTATCGGTAATTTCCGCCAGCCGGTTACAACGATCAATAACCCGAGACACTAAGACGCCTCGCCATTGTAGACGGCCATGGCACGATCAATGCCTTCGCCTTGCGGGAGTTTATGCCCCATGCGGCGCAACACGTTTTCCAACGCGGAAAGCGTGGTTAAAACGGCATCTTTACGAGCGTTATACCCCATGGTACCAATACGCCAGATTTTGCCTTTCAGGTGCCCGAAGGAGGTGCCGATTTCAATGCCGAAATCCAATAACATCGATTGACGCACCGCTTCACCGTCCACGCCTTCTGGAATATACACCCCCAAGACATTATTCATCTTATTGGCCTGATCCCCGAACAGCTTCAAGTTCAATCCCTCCGCCCCGGCGCGCATCGCATCGCCATTCAGTTTGTGACGCGCGATGGTGTTGTCCAGGCCTTCCTGCAACACGATTCGGGCGCACTCACGGGCGCAATACAGCATGGAACTGGCTTCGGTGTGGTGATTTAAGCGTTCTTCGCCCCAATAATCCAAAATCATCGGCAAATCGAAATAATTGGAACGGATAATCTGCCCCTGACTGTCTTGATGGTGCGCATCACGGATGCCCGCTTCGATGTGACGACGCTGGTTAATCACGTCCACAAATCGGTCACTCAAGGTAATCGGCGCACTGCCTGATGGCCCGCCCAAACATTTTTGCAGACCGACCGACACCGCATCCAAGCCCCATTCATCGGCCTTAAACGCATTCCCGACAATCGACGCGGTGGCATCGCTGTACAACAACACATCGTAACGCTGACAAATCGCGCCCAGTTCTTCCAACGGCTGCAACATGGTGGTGGCGGTATCGCCCTGCACCACCGCCAGCATTTTCGGCCGAATCGTCTTAATGACGTCTTCAATTTGATCCGGCGTAAAGACTTGGCCCCACTCCACATCCAGCGTGTGCACTTCGGCCCCGCAACGATGCGCGATTTCCGTTAACAAATGACCGAAACGCCCAAACACCGGCACCAGGACTTTATCGCCCGGTTCCAGCGCGGACACCAATACCGATTCGATTCCGGCGCGGGAAGTGCCGTCAATCAACAGCGTCCATTGATTTTGGGTTTCGAAAATCTGGCGATACAAGGCCATTGTCTCATTCATGTAGTTCGTCATCGCCGGGTCGTATTGTCCGACCAACTGCGCCGACATGGCACGCAGCACACGCGGGTCGGCGTTGATTGGCCCCGGCCCCATCAACAGACGCGGCGGCGGATTGATTTGATCAAATGATTCAGACATTTTTTATACCCCTATGGCTTGAATAAACATACGCACCCCGGTAATCAATAACACAACCGCAAACACCTTTTTCAACGTCTGCGCGGGGAGCTTTTGTCCCAGCTTCACACCCAGCGGTGCAAACAGGACTGTTAACGGAACAATCAATAAGAAACTTGGCCAATTCACCAGGCCTACGGTACCAAACGGCGCACTCAGCGGCGCTTGGCCAAACAGAAACATCACGATGGCCCCTGGCAAGGCAATAATCAGCCCGAAGGCTGCGGCCGTGCCCACGGCGCGATGCGACGCAAAACCGAACTTACTCAGCACCGGCACACCAATGGTGCCGCCACCGATACCGGCCATTACCGATAAACCGCCTACCGTCGTCGCGCTGACGCGCTGCCAAAGCTGGCTGGGCAAATGTGCCGCTTCCGATTGTTTATGCAAAAACATCCGTACTGCCACCAACATGGCGATGAGCGCAAATAAAATAATGAAGCCTTCGCTTTGCACTTGCGACACCAGCAGACTGCCCGCCAGCACGCCCAACAACATGAAAACCCACCAGGCCTGGATCAAACCGGTATCGACATTGCCTTTTTGACGATGCGCGCGGATCGAGGAAATCGATGTCGGAATAATCGTCGCCAGGGAGGTGCCCGTCGCCAAACTCATGGCGTCCATCGGCGTCATACCGATTTGTTGAAAAATAAAATACAGCACCGGCACGATGACAATGCCACCGCCCACACCGAGCAAACCGGCCAGCAACCCCGCCACCACACCGGTCACAATCAACGCCGACCAGAAAGGCCACAACGCCACGACTTGAGAGATATCCATCAATGCACCTCCCCTGTTAGACCCGCCCCGTCACTGCGTGGATCGGAAGCGGAGTCCACCTGGCCGTCCCCGGACAACACAATCGCCCCGGCATGCCCCATTTTTTCCGACAAACTCGGCACCGTTTGCAATTGATGACCTAACTGTTGCAACGAATCGCCTAGGCGCTCTGCCAACCCGGCTTCCAGCTTCAAATCATTCTGCTGATCGCCCCAGGTCCGGCCTAGCAGCCAGCGGTCTTCAGCAATGGCGGCCGCCAACGGCTTTTCGTCATAGGCGTAACGCATGTACAAAGCGGCTTGCGTCTGCGGCTGACCTTCTCCACCCATGGTGCCGTACACCATACGACGACCGTCGTAAAATTCGCACATCGCCGGGTTCAAGGTATGAAACGGTTTTTTATTCGGAGCCAAGGCATTCAGGCTGGTTTCGTCAAGGCTAAAGCTGGTGCCGCGGTTGTTCCACACCAAGCCGAACTCCGGTATCGTCACCCCACTGCCGAATTCCCAATACAAACTTTGAATGTAGCTGACCATGACGCCATGTTGATCCACCGCGCCCATCCAAACGGTATCGCCAGGCCTGGCGGTTTTTGGCCAAGGCATGGCTTGATTCGGCTGTATCGCGTCCAGACAAGTGTTCAAAGACGCTTCCGACAGCCAATCCTCTAAAGGCGTGGTCACACGTGAGACATCGGCAATCTGCGCATCGCGAATTAAAAAGGCTTGCTTGGTGCATTCCACCAAATGATGCACCTTGTCCAACTCACCCCAGTCCGGCTGATACAACTTATCGTATAAAGCCAAAATCAATAAGGAAGCCAGGCCTTGCGTCGGTGCCCCCACGTTATACAAGGTGCCCAAAGTGGTTTTTGTACTCAAGACTTCCATCGGAACCGCTTGGTATTGGTTTAAATCGTCCGCCTGAACCGGGCTGCCGTGGCGGCTTAAAAATGCGCCAATGGCATCGGCGATATCACCTTGATAAAAACCGTTCAAGCCGTCTTCCGCAAGCCGTTTCAGCAAATTCGCCAGGCCTGAGTTTTTAAAGGTCTCCCCCGTTTTTAACGGCTGCCCATCCGGCAAAAACACCTCGGCAAAACCGGGCACGTCTTTTAGGTTTTCGTAGGTTAAAGCGCTGGCATCAGCCAAACTTTCCGTGACGTCGATACCTTGTTCCGCGAAAAAAATCGCCGATTGCAACACTTCTTGCAACGGCCAGTTAGAGAACCCTTTCGCGGTCATCAATTGCCGCGCTTTCTCCCAGCCGGACACCGCGCCAGCCATATCAATCGCCGCCTTCGGGCCACGTGAAGGAATCGTTTCCTCGTCCCGATAAAAGTCCAAATCGGCGGCCCCCGCCGACCAACCGGATGCATCGATCGCGACGGGTTTTTCACCCGGGGATTGGATCAACCAAAAGCCATCGCCCCCCAAGCCCGTCATATGCGGATACACGGCCGACACCGATGCCGCCGCAGCAATCATCGCGTCCACGGCATGACCGCCTTTTTCCAAAACCGCCAAGCCCGCCTGCGCCGCTTGGTGGTGCGGTGCGGTAAACGCCACCTTAGCCATCGTTTACCTCCAATAATCTTTCCGCCAACGCAATCAATGCTTTGTCTTGATGCATGGCACCGAATAACGACACGCCCCAAGGCGCGCCTTGATCTTTTAAAACCGGCAAATGCAGTTGCGGACGCCGAGTCAACCCGGCCAACGCCGTTAACCCCATCAACTCATTTCGATAATCCGCCAGCTCTTCAGGTGTTTCATCCAGCCGCGGTGCCGCGCCCGGCGTTGTCGGCATCATCGCCACCGTGTCGTCCGATGGCAAATAATCATCGATTTGACAGCGGATACTGGCGCGATCACGGTCGGCTTGCTCGTATTGGGCCTCGGTAATGGTTTGGCACCAGTCAAACCGTGCGGCAATGTCACTGCCAAGCACCGGTTTTTCATCGGTAATCCATTCACCGTGAACCTGCCAGGCCTGGTAACCTTGCAAGGTGCGATAGGTTTCACTGGCGAACGACAACAAAGATTCGTCCAGTTCAATATGGGATACGGCCTCGAACACGGCCACTCTGTCTGCCAGCCAATTGGTGGCATCATCCGTCCACAAATGGCGGCCTTGGATAATGGGATGGAACACGACCAGCTGTTGTGGCAAGTGTACGGTTTGCGGCGGCAACATCACATCGGCCACCTTAGATAAGGTCTCCAAATCGCGTGTCATCCAGCCGATGGTATCGAACTGTGGCGCCAAAGGCACCATGTTATCCATTTCAATCACACCGTGGGTCGGTCGCAAACCGAACAGACCGTTGTAACTGGCGGGCACACGAATCGAGCCGCCGGTATCCGTGCCCAGGCCAATGTCCGCCAAGCCCATGCTCACCGCCACCGCTGAACCGCTACTGGAACCACCGGGAATACGCCCTTCTGCGGCATAATTACAAGGCGTACCAAAGTGATAATTGATGCCGTTCAAGCTGTACGCCAGTTCATCGGTTAAGGTTTTTCCGACCAGCTCCGCTCCCGCATTCAAAAGCTTTAAAACTGATGACGCCGTCTCATCCGGCACCGGGTGCGATTCTAACCAATGTGGATTCCCTGCCGATGTCGGCACGCCAGCCAGGTGAAACAAATCCTTCACCGCCAAACGCAGGTGATTCAAAGGCCCTTCTTGAACCGGATAAGCCCCTTTTAAATCCAGCATCATGCCATTTAAAACGCTGTTCATTCTGATGTTTAAAACCTAAATAAATAATGTACACAATATTGTACACAATATAAATTCAGATAAAAAGAGATAACAATGAAGTGGTGTCTATTCAAAAAACAATTTCAAGAAAGCCATCAAAGCCTCGGAGATGCCTTCTTATCCATAGGAATATCTTTAATAAAACGGGATACAAACCATGTAATTAACCCCCTTATTACAGGCGTAACAAATTGATTTCATAAAGAATTAATGGTGCCTCCTCTGTGACTTGAACACAGGACCTACCGATTATGAGTCGGGTGCTCTAACCAACTGAGCTAAGGAGGCAGATTGACGTGCCGTTTTTGAAATCCTTATTGATAAAGGATTGTGGATATCGAGATTGAAAAGGACGATATTATAAAGAAAATAACGGGGTTTTCATCATGTTTTTTTGGCGAGCACCCAAATCGCTCTCATAAAACGCACTCAAAAACAGGGTTGCCACCTTGTTGCGCCAAAACACTTTATCAAGGTTTATGGCATTGAGTCATGGTCGATTTCAGAATACGCGGTGACCTGATTGCGCCCTTTATTTTTTGAAACATACAGCGCCTTATCCGCTTGTGCAAGCAATGCATCGATGTTGGTGCTTTCTCGATTACTTTCAACCACACCTAAACTGGCGGTAAATTGAATGAATTGCTGATTGTGCTTTAACTCAATTTGACTGATTTGTTGACGAAGGATTTGCGCCATATTCAACGCCTCCGCTTCAGCGGTATTGGGCAACAGCACCGCAAACTCTTCCCCGCCTAAACGCCCAAGCAAATCGGCTGGACGCAGATGGTTCTGAAGCGTGTTGGCAAATGCTTGCAGTGCTTTGTCCCCTAAAGCATGACCATAGGTATCGTTGAGTTTTTTAAAATAATCGATATCCAACATAATCAAACTCAACGGCGTTTTTTGCTGATACGCCTGATCCAACATCTGTTGCCCAAAATCAAAAAACGCACGACGGTTGCTGAGCTGTGTCAGCGGGTCGCTGTAAGCCAGTTTTTCCGCGCTTTCTTTGGCTTGTTCTAAGTCGAGCGTACGGGCCTTGACCTTTTCATCCAGCGCTTGGTTCAGCTTTAACAACTCGTGTTGATGACCGTTCAACCGCCGGATCATTTGGTTGTAACTGTCTTTTAAAATAAGCAGTTCATTTTTATCCGTCCACGGAATTTCCAAGTCAATGGACTGCGGGGATTGGGTGTTTTGCTGCTGAATTTTGAGGGTGAATTCTTCCAGCGGTCGACCCAAGTATTTTTTGATAAAGAAGTAAATAATGAACCAAAGCGCGAAGGTTTTGATTAAGGAGTTAATCAGAATCAGAAAGAAGCCGTATTTGACTCGCTCGAAGACCAAGTGATCATTGGAATAAAGCGTCACTTGGCCTAAGGGAATCTCTTCGTCAAACGCGGGACCTTTATAATGAATGGGGAATTGGTAATCGAAAAGCGATTTGGCGCCCAGGCCGAAAAGCTGCTGCTCGGTGGGGTTGCCCATTGAGTCAAAGTAGATGACTTCGTTTTGGTCATTGAACACCGTGCCGATTTGCAAGTCCATCTTATGATCGAGCGACTCAAGCTTGACGCCCACCACGATGGGAAGATTGTACATGCCTTGTAAAATCGAACGTAACAGTTCCTGGTTATACGTCCAGACCGAATCGGAAATGCCCTTACCAAAGGTGGCCGGTAAGGTTTGAATTTCTTCATAGAACTCTTTTTTGGTGTTTTCGTATTCTTTGTAAAGCTGAATCACCGTTACCAGTACCGCCACCAAAAAATAAAACCCGAAGATAACGGTCAACAGGTGAAGCGCAATGGATTGGCGATAACGGTTCAGTAAGCCACGCATTTAAGTCATCATACTTTATTGTGCTTGCCAATCTTGAATGCCGTAACGCTGCAGCAATTCCTGTAAACGACCGTTTTTTCGCATTTTCAGAGTTTCTTCCGAGAGAATTTTGGCGTATTCCTCAGACTTGGGGTTTTTCGGCGAGAAACTGCTGTAAACGTCAATCACCGCACTGGTGGTGCCGGACACTTTCACTTGGTCCGATTTACCCATTTGTTTGGCTTTATATTCCAAGACGCTTTTGTCTTCAATAACCGCCGTCAAACGCCCGTTAATCAACATTTCAAGCAATCTTTCCAGAGGTTTTTCGCCGGTAATGGCCAGAACATTTTCTGGATTTTGGTTAATGTAATCCATCACCGTCGGGTCGACATAATCGTACCCTTTGATAATGCCGATCATCTTCGCCTGTTTGAGCGAGTCGGTTCCGGTGTAGCGCCAGGATGCGTCTTTGTGACTGAAAAAGGTGCTATTGCTTTTCCCCAGCGGAAAATCGGGAAACACGAAATCCGGTGCTTCTTCTCGGAAGCAGGCCATAGTGCCGTCCAGTTTGCCTTCTCTGACCAACTGCAAACCGCGAGAATAAGAGACTTCGACAAACTCTACCTGGTGCCCTCTTTCCTTCATGGTTTCCACCAGCAAATCGCCTAAATAGCCAACCTTGCCTTGGTTTTGACTGGGAATACAGTCGTAAGGGCACCATTCATCCGTCGCGATGCGAAGGGTATCCGAAAACGCATAAGTGGGAACAAGTGCCATCAGGCAGGTCATTATCAAGCCGAAGCTAAAAGGGGTTGAGGGGCGTTTGGCTCGCGCACGCATGGTGATACTCCAAATAAAAGTAAGGTTTTTCCATTATAGGGTTTCCACCCAAATACTTCCATAAGAGTTATTTCGAATGAAATGCATAATTCATTGACCGAATAAAATGGTGTTAGAGGCGAGAAACAGGTCAGAAATAAATAACGCGGGGGAGAAATGAAAAAACCACCAGGCCTGGTGGTTTTTCGGAGGCCCATTACGAACGAGCCCATAATGTTTGCCGTGTTTTAGGCGGTTTGGAAATCAGTCCAAAAAGCTTTTCAAACGCTCGGCACGGCTTGGGTGGCGCAGTTTGCGCAGGGCTTTGGCTTCGATTTGACGGATACGCTCACGCGTCACGTCAAACTGCTTGCCCACCTCTTCCAAGGTATGGTCAGTATTCATGCCCAACCCGAAACGCATACGCAGCACTTTGGCTTCGCGCGGCGTCAAGGTGCTGAGCATTTCGCGAACGGTTTCGCCCATGCCTTCCAAGTCGGCGGAATCCTGCGGAGACAGAATATTGGAATCTTCGATAAAGTCGCCCAATGAGGAATCTTCATCGTCACCGACCGGGGTTTCCATGGAAATTGGCTCTTTGGCGATTTTCATCACTTTGCGAACCTTGTCTTCCGGCATTTCCATTTCTTCAGCCAGTTCTTCCGGCGTCGGTTCACGACCCATTTTTTGCAACAACTGACGTTGGATACGGTTCAGCTTGTTGATGGTTTCGATCATGTGTACCGGAATACGGATGGTACGCGCCTGGTCGGCAATCGAACGCGTGATCGCCTGACGAATCCACCAGGTCGCGTAAGTGGAGAACTTGTAACCACGACGGTATTCGAATTTTTCCACCGCTTTCATCAAACCGATGTTGCCTTCCTGAATCAAATCCAGGAATTGCAGGCCACGGTTGGTGTATTTTTTGGCGATGGAAATAACCAGACGCAGGTTGGCTTCGATCATTTCACGCTTAGCCACTCGCGCCTGACTTTCCGCTTTGCTCAAATCTTTATAAATGGATTTGAACTCGCTAATCGGCATTTTTTCCGATTTTTCGATCATCGCCAAACGCTTTTGTGCACGCTTCACTTCAGAACGCACCGCTTCCAACGCATCAGCTTTGTCCGGGTGCGCTTCTTTCAAACGGTCGATCAATTCGTAATCGGTTTCGGAACCGACAAATTCTTTCAAAAAGCTTTTACGCGGCACGCCTGCTTGACGCATAGCGGCGTTGACCACATTACGCTCTTGCTCACGAATGCCGGCAATTTTCATTTTGATGGTTTTGATGGTGCGGTTCACAAACACAGGAGACAGTTTCACCGACGCCAACAATTCCACAACTTTGGCGCGCTGCTTCACCGCTTTCGGATCGGAATAGCCTTTTTCGGCTTCGATTTTCAGCGTTTGCGTGTTCAACTTCTCCAGGTTTTTCAAGAACTCGTCGAGTTCTTCCTGATTGATCCCGTCTTCTTTTGGCTCCGTGGAGTCATTGTCCGGTGACAATTCTTCAATCGGAATATCCACCAGGTCTGACGGACGCACAAAGCCTTGAATCAAATCGGCGGTTTTGCCTTCCCCTTCTTCAATACGAGAAAACGACTTCAATAAGTCGCTGGCGACCATAGGGTATTTCGCCATGGCTTCCAGCATGTCGCGAATGCCGTATTCGATACGCTTGGCAATCTCAACCTCGCCTTGACGGGTCAACAATTCAACGGAGCCCATTTCGCGCATGTACATACGCACCGGATCGGTGGTACGGCCGAACTCGGCATCCACTTCCGCCAACGCTAAAATGGCCGCTTCCGCTGCGGCGTCATCAAAGGTTTCGCCTTCTTTGGTCAACAACTCGTCGGCATCCGGTGCCGATTCAAATAATTGAATCCCAAAGTCCCTTAGAATCGTTAGAACTTGTCCAAGCTGATCTTCCTCGATATCATCCGGCAGAACATCGTTCACGTCGGAAAACGTCAAGTAACCCAGGTCCTTGGCTCTTTCAATCAAGTCGATTAACTGCTGCTTTCTTTCTACTCTTGTCATCTTTGCCTCAATTTAGATTCTAAGGAAGGAACCGAACCCTCCAAAAAATAGAACAGAATATTATACTAGATTTTCAATAAGATTTTGAAATTTCATCAAAATCAAACCGGGAAACAGACTGAATGAAGCCGCGCGAATCTCAATCGTTTTTGCCCATTAACTTTTCCGTTAGGGCCTTTTTTTCGCGTTCTTTCTGCAGTTCGGTTCCAATTCTCAGCACAATGGCTTTAAATTCATTTTCAATAAAGGTATCGTCGTTTTGGACCTCGATACCATTCACCTGCTTCAGCACCCGCTCACGTGGGGCCTCACCCAACCAAGCCGTGACGGCTTCCGGCACATAATTATTCGCTTGCAATACCTGTACCAACTGGGCTAAAAAGCGGTATTCGGCATTATCGGAGCGCTTTAAATCCGCAATCAAAGGCTCGGAAAACACGCCGCCCCACGACGGCCTGGCCAGTAACAAGCGAATCAGTTTCAGCACCACACTGGTGGCTTTCAAGCTCACCGGTTTTTCGGGTTGTTTCGGCGGTTTCTTCGCCGTGGACGACACCCGAATCCCCATGACTTGCCCCAGGCGCCACACCGGCATTTCCACATAATCCGATAGGATTTTGGTCAATAAATCCGGCATCGCATCCGGTGCCGACACAATATACGGCTTGGCCAAAGCAATTAATTGCTGCTGCCCTTCCGCGCTCGACAGCGGCAATCCGAGCCGCCCGATCAAGCCTTTAAACAGGAAATCGGACAAGGTCATGGATTGCTTGACCCGTGCCTTAAAGCCGTCCACCCCTTCTTGACGAACGGTGGAATCCGGGTCTTCGCCCTGATCCAAAAACAAAAATCGCACCGATCGGGTGCCGACCATATTCGGCAAGGCCAGTTCCAGCGCTTTCCAAGCGGCTTTTTTACCCGCTTCGTCGCCGTCGAAACAGAACACCACTTCGTTCACTTGACGGAACAGAATATCCAAATGCTCCGCCGTGATTGCCGTGCCTAACGTGGCGACGGCATTACGAATGCCAAACTGCGCCAGCGCCACCACGTCCATATAGCCTTCGACCACCAAAATATGATCGGGGTTTTCGCGCGATTGGCGCATTTCATACAGGCCATAAAGCGTGTATGTCTTATGAAATATGGGCGTTTCCGGCGAATTCAAGTACTTAGGTTGGTCTTCCGGCGTCAAAACCCGTCCGCCAAAGGCCACAACGCGCCCCCGGCCGTCACGAATTGGAAACATAATGCGATGCCGAAAACGATCGTAAGTTTTTCCGTCGTCTTTCTGCACCAACATGCCGGTTTCCACCAGCTGTTTTTTCAATGTATTGTCGGCTTTCAAACCGGACACCAAACTGTCCCAGCCGGGCGGCGCAAACCCAATGACGAACGTCTTGGCGATATCGGACGTCAGGCCACGTTGTTTAAGGTATTGCTTAGCCTCTTCGGAAGCGGGATGGTTTTTCAGTTGCTGACGGTAAAATTTGGTGACCGAATGCATGACATCGTATAAATCACGCGTGGCCTGCTGCTGTTTGGCTTCTTTTGGTGAGAGTTTTTCGCGCGGCACTTCCATGCCATTCATCGCGGCCAGCGTTTCCACCGCTTCAACAAACGTCAAACCGTCGTACTCGGTCAGAAACTTAATGGCATCGCCGCTGGCACCGCAACCAAAGCAGTGATAGAACTGCTTGTGCGGGTTCACATTAAAGGACGGTGTTTTTTCATCATGGAACGGGCAACAGGCCTTGTAGGTACTCCCGGCTTTTTTCAGTGGCACCCGCTGGTTAATGACCTGAACGATGTCGGACCGGGCCAGCAAATCTTCGATAAAAGAACGCGGGATACTGCCCTTAGGCGATTTTCCAACCACTTAACATCGCTCCTTCATTTGATCTGAACACAGCTTATCCACAGAAAAATACACACCCCTTAAACGCAAAAAACCCGCCGGTGCATACACCTGCGGGTTTATACGATTGTAACCAATTTTTGAATTAAAAGCGCTTAGCCGAGCTTAGACTTAATCAATTTGCTCACTTCGGCCATATCGGCGCGGCCTTGCATTTTCGGCTTCAACAGCCCCATGACTTTGCCCATGTCCTGCATGGAGCTGGCAGACACTTCCGCAATCGCTTCATCAATCATTTGGGCGATTTCCGCTTCCGTCAAAGCTTGCGGCAGAAAGTCTTGGATGACAGTCATCTCAAAGGCTTCTTGTTCGGCCAACTCCGGTCGATCCGCATCCACATATTGTTGGTGCGAATCCCGTCTTTGCTTCAACATTTTATCCAAAATCGGCAATACGTCGGCATCGTCTTCAAGCGTGGTTTGCTTGTCCACTTCAACTTGTTTGATGGCCGCCAACATGGAACGGATCACCGCCAGGCGCTCTTTTTCTTTCGCCTTCATGGCTTCCTTCATGGCGGAAGTCAGTGTCGCTTTTAATTCTGACATCAATTCAATCCTGAAACCGATGCTTAGTACATACGAGTCGTACGACGGTTCTCACGCGACAAGCGCTTAGCTAGACGCTTAACCGCAGCGGCTTTCATGCGCTTTCTAGCCCAAGTAGGCTTTTCATAGAATTCACGCTTACGAGACTCGGTCAATACACCGGCTTTTTCGCAAGCACGTTTGAAACGACGTAGGGCTACGTCAAATGGTTCGGTATCTCTTACTTTTACGCTTGGCATAATCTACTCTTTACTTTTAAATTCGTTTAACGATTTTCAATAGGGAAAACCAGGAAAACGCGAATTATAAAATTAACCTTCTAATTTTGCAAACAAAACTTCGGACATTTCCGGTGTTTTTGTTAAAATTCCGAGTCTTTCAAACAACAAACGCGACATTGGCCAGGAGTTCAAGGAATATCCTCAACCAGCATCGCTCAATAAAACCCATTCACAACCAGCAATGATTATGCAGACAACCAACACCGACACGCCGTCTTTGACACTGGGCATTGAAACCTCCTGCGACGAAACGGGCATCGCTCTCTACCATTCGGAAAAAGGCTTGTTGGCGCATTCCTTATACAGCCAAGTGAAGCTGCATGCCGAATACGGCGGCGTGGTGCCGGAACTCGCCTCGCGCGACCATGTCCGTAAAATCATTCCGCTGGTTCGTGAAACGCTCGATAAAGCTCAAACCCAGCCATCGGACATCACCGGCATTGCTTACACTCGCGGCCCCGGCCTCATGGGCGCGTTGCTCTCCGGTGCGGCGGTGGCACGCAGTTTGGCCTTTGCCTGGCAGCTTCCCGCCGTTGGCGTCCACCATATGGAAGGCCATTTACTCGCCCCCATGCTGGAAGACACCCAACCCGAATTTCCATTTATTTGTTTATTGGTGTCCGGCGGTCACAGCATGATTATCCGTGTGGACGGCATTGGTCGTTACCGCTTACTGGGCGACACACTCGACGACGCCGCCGGTGAAGCCTTCGACAAAACCGCCAAAATGCTCGGCCTGGGCTACCCGGGCGGCCCGGAAGTTTCGAAGCGCGCCTTGCAAGGGATTTCGGATCGATACAAATTTCCACGCCCGATGGTGGACCGCCCCGGTCTCGACATGAGTTTCAGCGGTTTGAAAACCTATACACTCAATACCTGGCTGAAAGCGAAAGACGAAAACGACGCCACCGAACAAACGCAAGCCGACATTTGCCGCGCCTTCGAAATGGCGGTGGCCGATACCTTGCGCATCAAATGCAAGCGCGCTTTGGAACAGGAAGGGTTGAACCGTTTGGTCGTGTCGGGCGGCGTCAGCGCCAACCGGGAAATTCGCGAACAACTGACGGCGTTGATGGACAAACGCCGCGGCGAAGTCTTCTTCCCCCGTTTAGAGTTCTGCACCGACAACGGCGCCATGATTGCTTATGCCGGGTCGAAACGTTTGGCAGCCGGGCAATCCGACGATTTGAATTTCGCCTGCCAACCGCGCTGGGATTTGGAATCCCTCCCCCCCATCGACCGCTTATCCGACTGAGTCAAACACCGATCTGGAGCCCCAATCAAACGCCGACACTCAATCCGATTTCGGCGTCTTTTTAATCAAGTCTTCTTCGCCTTTCAATAGGCGTTGGATATTACTGCGGTGACGCCAGAACAGAATCAACGTCATCAAGGTCGTCACGCCCACCCAGCTCATTTCCGCATCGGATAGAAAATAGATATACATCGGCGCCAGCGCCGTGGCGATCAGAGCCGACAAGGACGAAACCTTCAACACCTTGGCAACGAATAACCAGGTTCCCGCCACGGCAATTCCGATCGGGAGGGACAAACCAAACATCACGCCTAACATGGTGGCCACGCCTTTTCCACCTCGGAAACCGAAAAAGACCGGATACAAATGTCCGATGAAACTTGCGAAACCGATTAGGATCACCAGCGACGGCGGCCAGCCGGCATAGTTGGCCAACGCCACCGGCACAAAGCCTTTCAGAATATCGCCCAACAGCGTCACCGCGGCCGGCTTGGAACCATACAAGCGTTTGACATTGGTCGCCCCCGGATTGCCGGAACCGTCTTGGCGTGGGTCCCCCAACCCCATCAATCGGCAAACGATAATCGCCGAGGAAATCGAACCCAGACCATAAGCCGCCAAAAGCGCCAACCATTGCATACCTGTAAAATCCACTCTGAAGAATCCTTTTTGTTAGATCGAAACCCTATCGACATGTCGTCCGTGATTTGGAAGCGCTATTTTAACGAAATATGCGATAATTTCGAACAGAATTCATTCATCGCTCCCCAAACGCGATGGATAAAAGCCTAGATTACGAGTGGATTTTATGACACAAGACACCATCTTTATACAGGGGTTGAAAACCCAAGCCGTCATTGGCGTGTACGACTGGGAAAAACAGTTCAAGCAGCCTTTGATTTTCGATTTGGCGCTCGCCACCGACCTGCGTGTCGCAGCGCAATCCGACCAGTTGGCGGACACCGTCAATTACAAAGCCATCAGCGATGAAATCATCGAACTGGTCGCTGCCAGCCGGTTTGAATTGATTGAATCGCTGGCCGAAGCCGTTTGCCAGCATATTTTCGACCATCATGCCGGCGTGTCGGCCATCGAACTGACGCTGCACAAACCCAATGCCGTCATCGAGACCGATTCCGTCGGACTGAAAATCCACCGTCAACGCTGACCGACAAACACGCACCCCCAAACAAAAAACGCCCAGGCCTGGGCGTTTTGTCAATTCGATTGCGGCCGAAAAATCAGCCTTGCCCCATCAAGGCCTTCTGTTCCTGGGCCGCCTGGCGAATCATCGGCACTGCCTGTTCCATATACAACGACGCTTGATGCACGGTAATCTTGTTCAAATCGTGGTAATCCTGTTGAAATTGTTGCCCGTTCTGGCGCGACAGGTTACGAATCACCTTATGGAACAGACGCTCGCCGTCCGCCAAACGCACCATTGTCACCAATTGCTCCGGAGTGACTTCCGTCGCCAACTTTTGTAATACACGGTCATCCATCGACACCAACTTACTCGCCAGCGCACGGTAAGCGTTTAATTTTTTATTCAAGCCGTCCATATCGGCCGAGGCCTGACCGCCAAGACGTTCGCCAACCAATTTGTGTAATAATTCCAGCGACTCCAGCGGCAACTCGAAAAACACCGGTCCCATTTCCAGTATGTATTGACCGTCGTGATCACGTTTGGCGGTAATATCCATGCGTCTTCCTAAACCTTCCTAAATGTATTGCGTATTCTGATCAAAAAACTCGATTTTGCCCTGACATTCCAACTCGAACATCTTTTCGACCACCCGTTTAATGGCGGCTTTGGCTTCATCGTTATTCGGCGGGGCCGGGTTCGCCATATCCGCTTTCAATTGCTTGGCGAGAATCCCACCGACATTGCGCAACACCACCTCGTTCAATGTTTCGTCCTGAGCCACCAGCATCAATTTCAATAAATCCTGGTTATCCACGCCGCGAACCAACAGCTGCACACCGGCGTCGTCCAGCTCCCGAATACGGCAACCCAGTTTAATGTAACTTGTCAGGGTCGAGTGGGTTTGGCCGTGCTCCAGCGCCACCAAATGTTCCAAGGTGATGTTCAGCAGTTCCACCGAAAAACGGTCCAGCCGAATCGACGCATAACCGATATGCACCAACCACTCGTTTTCATGGACTTTTTTAATCCCTAACTTCATCTCTGTTTAAGCCTCATGCGCAATGAATTCTGACTGAATAATGACTAAGCAAAAAGACTGCCAAATCCCAATCCAATCTCAACGGATACTATACTATAATAGTCGAAATTTAAAATATCGAATGGCCTCGCATGAAACCGACACACCAGCTCCCAACCCCGCCACCCGAGAACCAAACACGCAGCGATGCCCTGGCCCAGAAAATCCGCCAAGCATTGAAACGCCACGGCTCTCTGTCATTCGCCCACTTCATGCAGATGGCGCTGTACACGCCAGGCCTGGGCTATTATTCCAGTGGGCTGCCGAAAATCGGCGCGCAAGGTGACTTCATTACCGCACCGGAAATTTCGCCGATTTTTTCACGCTGCCTGGCCCGCCAAGCGGCGCAGGTTTTGGCGTCATTGGAACAACCGAACGTCATCGAGTTTGGTGCCGGGAAAGGCACCATGGCCAAGGATATCCTGCTGGAACTGGACGCCTTGCAACAACCGGTCGAGCACTATTTCATCGTCGAACTCAGCGCCGATTTGCGCGCCCGGCAAGAAGACACCCTGAAAACCTTGCCGGATGCGCTGTTCGAAAAGGTCGTCTGGTTAGACCAGTTGCCGAAAAAACCGATGGAAGGCGTCATCATCGCCAACGAGGTACTGGATGCCATGCCGGTGGAAAAACTGCGCTTGGAAGCCGACCAAAGCCTGCGCGGCTATGTCACCTACAACGAGAGCAAACAGCGCTTCGAATGGGAATATCACCCGGTGACCGACCCGACACTGCAAAAAGCGGCCAACGGCATTCTCAGCCAGATAGGCCATCCGCCGTCGCAAGGCTATGAAACCGAAATCAACCTCAACATTCAGCCGTGGTTGCAATCCATTTCCGACTTTCTGACCCACGGCGCCTTACTGTTGGTGGACTACGGTTACACCCGACGTGAATATTACCAACCGGCTCGCCGCATGGGCACTTTGCGCTGTCATTACCAGCACCGCGCCCACAGCGACCCCTTCTTTTACCCAGGCCTGCAGGACATCACCGCTCACGTCGATTTCACCGCCGTGGCGGAGTCCGCTTTCGACGCCGGTTTCAAGGTAGCCGGCTTCACCACCCAAGCGCATTTCTTGATGGGCAGTGGGCTGCTGGAAATGTCGGGCGACCCGGAAATGGACATCACCGAATCGTTGAAAATCGCCCAGCAAATCAAAACCCTGACCCTGCCGGACGAAATGGGCGAAAGTTTCAAAGTCATCGCCCTCACCAAAGGGTGTGACCTATCGCTGATGGGCTTTAAGCTCCGCGATTTAAGACACCAACTCTAACCGACTAACACCACCAACGGACCATTCATACAAGGAAGCGGCATGGAACAAACACTGGACTGGATTCAAATCACCTTTCTCGCCATTATTCAGGGTTTGACCGAGTTCCTGCCGATTTCCAGTTCCGGCCATTTGATTCTCATCCCTCAGTTGTTCGGCTGGCAAGACCAAGGCTTGGCATTCGACGTCGCGGTTCACATCGGTACTTTATCCGCCGTGTTGCTGTATTTCCGACAAGACGTCTGGCTCATGACTCGTGACTGGACCACCTCGCTGGTCACCCGCCAGCCCACCAGCAATAGCCGCTTGGCTTGGTGGGTGATTTTCGCCACCTTACCGGCGGTGATTTTCGGTTTCATCATCAACAACGGTTTGGAAGAAGCATTACGCGACCCATTGATTATCGCCGCAACCACCATCGGGTTCGGGGCCCTGCTCTGGTGGTCGGACGTCAAAGGCAAACGCATTCGCGACGAACACAGCTTAAGCTTCAAAGATATCCTCATCATCGGCTTTGCGCAGGCCTTGGCACTGATTCCCGGCACCTCGCGCTCCGGCATCACCATCACCGCCGCGCTGATGGTCGGTTTGACGCGTGAAGCGGCGGCCCGCTTCTCCTTCCTGTTATCCATTCCGATTATCCTCGGCGCCGGTCTGTTAAAACTAAAAGACCTTCTCGACAGCGCCCACCCGGTGCAGTGGGATGCGATGATTGGCGGCGTCATTCTGTCCGGCTTGACGGCTTACGCCGTGATTGCACTCTTCCTGAAATGGATTAATTCCATCGGCATGGCGCCATTCGCCTGGTACCGCTTCATTCTCGGCGCGGTATTGATTGCGCTGTTTATTTAAAAAGCGCCAAGCGTATAATGAATAAAATGACGACGCATAAACTGCGATCGTCTTTTCCACCACGCTTCCAAACTCAGCAGGTGCCGAATGCCGACCATTGACTTTTACACTGCGGCTCAAAGCCGTGCCATCGACCGCTACGCCATTGAAACCCAAAAACAGCCAGGCCTGCTGCTGATGAAGCGTGCCGCCTATTTCGCCTACCAGACATTGAAAGAAACCCAACCGGACGCCGAAAAAATTGTTGTGCTGTGCGGCGGCGGCAATAACGGCGGCGACGGCTGGGTGCTGGCGCAATACGCACTGCTGGAAGGACGTCAGGTCACGGCCGTACTGCTGGGGGATGAAACGAAAATTCACGGCGATGCTCTCGCAGCGTTACAGGAACTCAAAGCCCTCGGACTGTCGCCCACCACCTTTCAGAGTGACCGGTTACAGGGTGCGGATATCGTCGTGGACGCAGTTTTCGGCACCGGTTTGAACCAACCGGTTTCCGGCGATTTCGCCGAGGTATTCCAACAGGTAAACGACGCCCACAAACCGGTGCTCGCCATCGACATTCCCAGCGGCTTGCACGCCGACACCGGTCACATCTTGGGTACCGCCATCCGTGCCTCCCACACCTGCACTTTCATCACCCAAAAACCGGGGCTATACACCCACATGGGGCCGGAAACCGCCGGCAAAATTCATTTCAGCCCGTTGTTCCTCAGCCGGGACAGCTATCAAGGACTAACGCCCGTCGCGCAAAACCATTCCCTGAAACACTGGCTGGGACAACGTCCACCGGTCACCGCCTCCAGCCACAAAGGACGTCAAGGCACAGTATTATTGACCGGCGGTAATCACCATATGATGGGCGCCATCCAACTGGCCGGCTTGGCCAGTTTGACCAGCGGCGCAGGCCTGGTGAAAATTGTCACGCAACCGGAACATTTGGTTGCCCTCACCCAGGCGCAACCGGAATTGATGACCTATTCGCAAAACGATTTAACCGGTCTTCTGCCGCAAACCAATGCCATCGGCTTGGGCCCCGGCCTCGGTCAGGACGACTGGGCGCAGGCCTTATTTCAATCCATACTGACCGATGAGCCATCCAAATCCACTCCCAAAGTCCTGGACGCCGACGCACTGAACCTGCTGGCCAAGCAACCGCAAACACAACCTAACTGGGTGCTGACGCCGCACCCGGGCGAAGCCGCCCGCTTGCTCGGCACCGATACCGCAGACATCCAGCTAGATCGCTTCAAAGCGGTGGTGGCATTGCAAAAACGTTACGGCGGTGTAGTGGTGTTGAAAGGCAACGGCACGTTGGTGTATGACGGAAAACGGATGGAACTGTGTACGGCGGGCAACGCCGGTATGGCGGTCGGCGGCATGGGCGATGTGTTGACCGGTGCCATCACCAGCTTTCTGGCACAAGGTATGGATTTGTTCGAAGCGGCATGCTTAGGGGTCTCACTGCATGCCCACAGCGGCGACGTGCTGGCGAACCAAACCAGCCAGGCCGGCGTGATTCCGTCCGACTTGGCACTGACCATGAGTCAACTGCTCAGTTATACCCAAGCGCAACCAAATCCGTAACCAAATCGTTTAAGGGCGACGACGTCTCTGCTTAAGATTCGCTCTTGTCCTCGGCAGGCAAAAACGCGCTCAACTGTTTGATCTGTTCATACAGCGCGTCTTCCGAATCGGCGACCAAATTGATGTGCCCAAGTTTGCGCCCCGCTCTTTCGGCCTTATCGTACAAATGCAGGAAGGCGTTCGGCATTTTAAGCACCTCGTCCACCGGACCGGTTTCGCCGATGATGTTAATCATTGCCGCCACCGGTTGGCGCGGCGACGTATCGCCCAACGGCAGCCCGGTGATGGCTCGCACATGGTTTTCGAACTGGCTGGTCAAAGCGCCTTCAATGGTCCAATGCCCGGAGTTATGGACACGCGGTGCCATTTCATTGGCGACCAGGCCATCGACCGTTTCGAACAGCTCCAACGTCAGTACGCCAACATGGTCCAGCTTATCCAGTAAGGCTTTCATATAGGCTTCGGCCTGCGTCTGGACGGTTTCGGAAATTTGCCGTGCCGGCGCAATGGTGTAGCGCAGAATGCCGTCATGATGAACGTTCTGCACCAACGGATAGTAAACGTGCTCGTTATCGGCGTTGCGCACCGCGACAATCGACAGCTCGCGACTGAAATCGATAAACCCTTCCAGAATCAATTCCCGGCCGCCGATGGCTTTCCAGGCCTGGTCGATTTGCGATTTTTCTTTCAGGACGAATTGCCCCTTGCCATCATAACCTTCGGTGGTGGTTTTCAGGACGGCCGGCAAACCGATTTCTTCCACCGCCTGAGTCAGGTTTTCCAATGAATCGACGACTTGATAAGGCGCACACGGAATGCTCAGTTCATCGAATAAGCCTTTTTCGCGACCGCGATGCTGAGAATAATACAAGGATTTTTCACCCGGATACACCGGAATACTGCGAGCGATTTCGCGCACCATTTCCACCGAGGTGTTCTCGCTTTCGTAGGTCATCACATCGGAAAACTTGACCAGGTCTTTCAAGGACTCGACTTCATCGGTGTACATCTGCCCCAGCAAGGCAGACGGTTCGTCATGACTGGTGCCCAGAAAACCGAATTTCTGCCCCAGCGGATAGCCGGCAATCGCCAACATACGACCCAATTGGCCGGCTCCCAAAACACCGATTTTTTTTGTGATAGGCGTCATATCGTTCCTCAAATTCCGTTGTTTGCTATTGGTTATGGCTGTTCATCCGACCGACGGTCATGCATGAATGGAGCGCCTTTTCCAGCCAACAACCGGAAAAGGACAAGACAGGTATTTTACGTGAAAACCCGCGAACTGGGTAGGGAATCTGCCCGCGAAAGTTCAGTCGCGCGGATCGGGGTTATCCAACACGAACTGGGTTTGTGCTTCACGGAAAGCGCGCACGGCTTCACGCACGGCTGGAAGCTGTGTGCCGACCATTTGCGACGCCAGGATACCGGCGTTCTTGGCACCGGCGTCGCCGATGGCCAAGGTACCGACCGGAATGCCGCCCGGCATCTGCACGATGGACAACAGCGAATCTTCACCGCTCAAGGCACGGGATTGAACCGGCACGCCCAAAACAGGCACGATGGTCTTGGCGGCGACCATGCCCGGCAAATGCGCCGCACCGCCGGCACCGGCAATGATGACTTGCAAGCCACGGGCTTCAGCCGTTTGGGCGTATTCAAACATCAAATCCGGCGTTCGATGCGCGGACACCACCTTGACCTCATAAGGCACGCCGAATTGCTCCAGCATCTCCACGGCATTTTTCATGGTGGGCCAGTCCGACTTGGACCCCATAATGACACCGACCAACGGTGTTTGATTTTCAGTTTTCACGGTCGACATAATTTCGTACCTGTTTCGAAAAAAGCGGCTAATTTTACAGGAACCTGATCACTTTGCAAGCAAAAAAGACTCAACGGGCAAAACCCAAGTCTTTGTTATGACTGATTTTTTGGAACACTAAAACCCACCAGGCCTGGCCAAAAGCGGCGCCCTATCACACAATTTAAACGAGCTTAAACGAGACGGCGTGATTCGGTTAGGCGCGCATCAGCCCGACTTGACGGGAGTCCACCACATAATAGGTGTTGCCGCCTTGGGATTTGGCGCCTTTTTTGGCGCGCGTGGCGTAAGACGACAGTTTCTGAGTGTGATCGAACACACCGGGATGCACCAACAACACCCCCAACGATAACGACATCATCGGAAAGAAGACTTTTTCACCGGCGCGGTCTTCGGCATAGATGCCGCCGCGATGACGATCTTCCTGAGTATAAAAATTCAAACTGGCGAACTGGAAACCTTTCAAAATGCGTTGACACACCATTTCATATTGCATATCCGGCATCACCACCACAAAGTCATCCCCGCCGACATGACCGATAAACGCCTCCTGCAGGCCGATGGATTCTTTGAGCACCCGCGCCACCGCACTGATGACCTGATCCCCTTCTTCAAAACTGTAATAGTCGTTATAAGGTTTGAAGTTATCGACATCGACGTAAATCACCACAAACGGCGATTGGCGATCAAGGTATTGCTGAATCATTGTTTGAATCGGCACATTGCCGGGCAAACCGGATAATGGATTGGCATATTGCGCACTGCGGATTTTCAAATCGGTGATGACGCGCAAGAGTTCCATAAAAGACCCGCACCCTTTAAATTGGCCTTGTTCCGTCAGCACAAAGGTTCCCTTGTCGTAAGAACCGTTTTCGGTGATTTCCCGACTCGCTTCCACCAATGGCGTATTGATATCGAACACCAGCGGCGACGGGTCCATCAATTTAGCGATGTTTTTGCGGCCGTGCAAATCGCGCCCAAATTTACTGGCCAGCAGCTCGGTCAATTCGCGCCGCCACACCATGCCATGCACTTGCCCCTTCTCGACAATCGGCACATAATCCACTCCCGGGCGCTGTAACAACTCGTCCGTCATCTGATCAATCGTCGTGCTCAAAGGCATGGTGAACGCTTCCCGACACAACAACTTCACCGTTTCTTTCGGATTAGTCACATCCTGAACGACTTCGTTCCACTTGTAATCCAATGTCAGGGCCGTGGACGGCGACGGGCGTTTCAACAAATACCCTTGCACAAAATCCACGCCCAGTTTTTCCAAAATCTGCAATTCGGCTTCGGTTTCCACGCCTTCTGCAATGATCTTGGTTCCCATGCTTTTCGCCAGAGTCAGAATGGTTTCCATAAACCGATATTTGTCGGCTTGCTTGTCGATGTTGGCAATAAAGTGTTTATCGATTTTTACGAAATCGGGTTTGACCTCCGACCACAGCTTCAAGCCGTTATAACCGGACCCTAAATCATCAATAGCGACCTTGAACCCCATCTTGCGGTAATGTTGAATGGCGTTCAGAAACAGGCCGCTGTCCTCCACCGGCTGCAATTCGGTAATTTCAATCACCACCTGATGAATATTCAAACCATAATAATTCAAGCAATCCAGTGTCAGGCCGGAACGGTGGTCGACATTCATCAACGAGCTGACCGACACATTCAGAAACAGCTTAGCCTGGTTCTGATGCTGTGCCACCGCTTTCATAAAGTTTTTAATGGACACCCGGCGCGCCATCAAATCCATTTCCAACAAGCAACCGTGATCCGATGCCAAACGAAACAGATGAGCGGGCGAATACAAGGCGGAATTATCCGGGCCGCGCGTTAAGGCTTCAAACGCAAACACGGAACGCGTTTTCAGGCCCACAATCGGCTGAAAATGCGTTTGAATCCGCTGGTGATCGAAAATATCTTTCAATTCCCGGCCCAATGACGAATGTTGTAAGCCGGAACATTTTTCGTCCGGCAAAGTCACTCTTTCCACGACTCACTCCGTTTCAATTTCTCTGCCTCCGGCACCTGCGCCCAAAGACCCAATTTGAAGCGAATGGTAACAAAATGCCAGTCACGCCAATATGACAGTTTGATGATACTCCCCCGCCATTCACGGCATACCATAGCATTCAGAGTAAACACCTTACGGTTTTTAGGCCCAGCAATTCCAGACATTTCCCCAATAAAACCAAGTCTAAATTCCCCAAAATTCGATAAAAAACTTGCATCTACCGCACAATTTAACGAAAATTGCGCCTAGCGCCGATTTGACTCATCAGCTTGCGGGCGCCTAAATAAGTACGGCTAAAGCGAGGAGACGTTTCATCCTTTCCCGCCTGATATTCCGTATCTCAACTTTGCAATACTAAAACTTGAGGACAGTTATCCATGACCACCACTGTATTTACGTCTGAATCCGTTTCCGAAGGCCATCCAGACAAAATCGCCGACCAAATTTCAGATGCCATGCTGGACGCCATCCTAAAACAGGACCCGAAAGCACGCGTCGCCTGCGAAACCTTTGTCAAAACCGGCATGGTCATGCTGGGCGGGGAAATCACCACCGAAGCCTGGGTCGACCAGGAAGAACTCGTACGAAAAGTCGTGAATGACATCGGCTACAACCACGGCGACCTGGGCTTTGACGGCAGCACCTGCGCGGTACTGAGTTCCATCGGTAAACAATCCCCGGAAATCGCCCAAGGCGTGGACGAATCCGACGACCACGAACAAGGTGCGGGCGATCAGGGCTTAATGTTCGGTTACGCCTCCAACGAAACCGAGGTATTGATGCCGGCGCCGATTTTTTATGCTCACCGCTTGATGGAAAAACAAGCCGACTGCCGCAAATCCGGCCAATTGAACTGGCTGAGACCGGACGCCAAAAGCCAAGTAACCTTGCGCTATGAAAACGGCCAACCGGTCGCCATTGATGCCGTGGTATTGTCCACCCAGCATTCGCCGGACATCGACAACAAACACCTGCACGAAGCGGTCATGGAAGAAATCATCAAGCCGGTGCTCCCGGCCGAATGGCTCCATGCCGATACTCAATACCACATCAACCCGACCGGGCGTTTCGTCATCGGTGGACCGGTGGGCGATGCCGGTTTGACCGGCCGTAAAATCATTGTCGACACCTACGGCGGCATGGCCCGTCACGGCGGCGGAGCCTTCTCGGGCAAAGACCCATCCAAAGTGGACCGCTCCGCGGCCTATGCCGGTCGTTATGTGGCGAAAAACATCGTCGCGGCCGGTTTGGCAGACAAATGCGAGATTCAGGTCTCTTACGCCATCGGCGTCGCGGAACCGACCTCCATCAGCATCGACACCTTCGGCACCGAACGCATTCCGGTCAGCCGCATCGAACAACTGGTGCGCGAACATTTCGATTTGCGTCCGAAAGGCCTGATCGCGATGCTCGACCTGTATCGTCCGATTTATCGCCAGACGGCGTCCTACGGCCATTTCGGCCGCGAATTGCCGGACTTTACTTGGGAAAAGACCGACAAAGCCGAGGCCCTGAAAGCCGACGCCGGACTCTAAGCGACCTGTTTCGCTGACCCCGGCCGCCTCATCGCCTGACCGCCGTTTAATACGGCGATCATCCAGAAAAGCGCAAGGAAAACACATGCAGTCACAACAACAATATGAACAAAAAATCAGCTTGGAATTCTTCCCGCCCCGCACCGAAAAAGGCATGGAAAAGCTGAAAACCGTTATTCAGGAACTCACGCCGATTCAACCGGAATACATGTCCGTGACCTACGGCGCCGGTGGCACCACCCAAAGCCGGACCATCGATACGGTGCGTTACATCCAAACCGAAACCGATAACGAAGCAGCGCCGCACTTGACCTGCATCGGCGCGTCCGAGGAAAGTGTTCTGGAACTGCTCGACACTTACGAAGCCATGGGCATCAAACGCATCGTCGCCCTACGCGGCGACTTGCCGTCCGGCATGATGGACCCAGGCGAATTCAAATACGCCAGTGATCTCATCGCCTTCATCCGACGCGAGCGTGGCGACACCTTCAAGCTGGAAGTGGCCGCCTACCCGGAAACCCATCCACAGGCACGTAACTGCAATATCGGCATCAAATGGTTCAAACACAAGGTGGAACAAGGCGCCGACTCCGCCATCACCCAATATTTTTACAATGTTGACAGCTACCTGTACTTCATCGACAACTGCGAACGCTCCGGCATCGACCTACCAATTGTGCCGGGCATCATGCCGATCACCAACTATGAAAACCTGGTGCGCTTCTCCGAAGGCTGCGGCGCGGAAGTGCCCCGCTGGTTGAAATGCCGCTTGGAAAGCTTTGAAGACGACCAGGAAAGTTTGCTGGCATTCGGAGAAGACGTGGTCACGGAACTGTCACAACGTTTGCTGGACGCCGGTGCCCCCGGTCTGCACTTTTACAGCATGAACCAATCCAAACCTGTATTGAACATCGTCAAGCAACTGACGTTTAAAGACCGTTGATTTCAGGCGCCTCATGAGAATTCCGCGTTTCTACCTGCCCGCCGAACTGACCGCCGGGCAAACCCTGTCTTTAGACAAGGATCAGGCGCATTACGCCCTGACGGTGTTGCGCTTGAAACATGACCGACCGGTCGAAGTCTTTGACGGGCGCGGTACCTGTGCCCAAGCCACGCTGATGCACACCAGTCGCCGCACCGCCGACGTGGTCATCGAAAGTACGGCCTCGCCGGTGACCGAATCGCCGTTGGAAACGGTTTTATTGCAAGGCATCTCCAAGGGCGACCGCATGGATTACAGCATCCAGAAAGCGGTGGAACTCGGCGTGACCCGCATTCAACCCTTGTTCACCGAACGGTGTGATGTGAAGCTGAGCGGCGACAAACTGAACAAGAAACGTCGTCAATGGCAAGACATCGCCATCAACGCCTGTGAGCAATCCAACCGCAATGTGGTGCCGGAGATTGCCCAACCCGAAACCTACCAGGCCTGGCTGAAAGCCGCGAACACCCCGAGGGGCCTAGTGCTCAGTCCCACGGCGGAACACTCGCTGACCACGTTGAACCCGAGTTTGGCGGAAAGCCCCATTCACTTGCTTATCGGGCCGGAAGGCGGCTTGACGGACGATGAAGTCGACCAAGCCGTGGCCGCGGGCTTGACGGCCATCCAACTTGGGCCGCGCATTTTGCGCACCGAAACCGCCGCCCCGGTGATTTTGGCGGCCTTGCAGGCCCTATGGGGCGATTTCGCCGTTGCCCTCGCGTGATGCAAACGGCGGCCTGCAAACCGGAAACGATTTTGTATAATGAGAGCTTTGCATGAGTGAGATGCGAGAGAAAAATGAGGAAAAAACTGACTGATCAAGGCGTAAAACGCAGCTAATAGCTCGCTATTGGCAAGTTTTACAACGACAATCAGGCGGTTTTTAACCATTTTTATCCGTGTAATCATCTCGTACAAAGCTCTCATAACCTTTACTGTTTAACATTCGAGAACACTATGCCATTATCAACCAATCAAGTCCCCCACCTGCAAACGGCCCTCACCGGTCCCCTTCTGGAACTGGAAGAACATTTGCTTAATCACCAGGCGGACATCGAATGCTGGTTCCGAAAACAATTTAAAGAAACACCCGCGCCTTTCTATGCGTCGGTGGATTTGCGCAACGCCGGTTATAAACTGGCGCCGGTTGATACCAATCTGTTCCCGGCCGGTTTCAACAACCTGCACCCGGACTTACGCCCTTTGGCGATTCAAGCCGCGCAAAGCGCCGTCACCCAAGCCTGTCCGATTGCCGACGGCGTTCTGCTGATTCCGGAAAACCATACCCGAAACCAGTTTTATCTGGAGAACCTTGCCGTCTTGCAGGAAATCCTGATTGCCGCCGGCTACGAAGTGCACATCGGCAGCCTGAACCCGGAAATCACCGAGCGCACCGAAATCGAACTGCCGTCCGGCAAAACGCTGGTGCTCCGCCCACTGGAAAAACAAGACGATCGCGTTGGGGTTGACGACTTCTTCCCATGCGCCGTGCTGTTGAACAACGATTTGTCCAGCGGCCGCCCGGAGATTCTGGAAAACATCGATCAAACCTTACTGCCGCCGCTGGACTTGGGCTGGGCCGACCGCTTTAAAACCGAACATTTCGACCACTACAAAAACGTTTCCAACGAGTTTTCGAAAATGGTCGACATCGACCCTTGGTTGATCAACCCCATGTCGATGCAATGCGGTCCGGTGGACTTTAAGGAACGTGAAGGATTGGAATGTCTGGCCGGCGCGGTCAATACCGTATTGCAGGAAACCCAGCGTTATTATGACCAGCACGACATCGCCTGTAAGCCATTCGCCATCGTCAAATCCGACAGCGGCACCTACGGCATGGCCATCATGTCAGTGAATACACCCGACGACATTCTGAGTTTGAACCGTAAGCAACGCAATAAAATGTCTTCCGCCAAAGAAGGCCTCGTCGCCAAACAAATGCTGGTGCAGGAAGGCGTTTACACCCACGAAACCATCGATGATGCCGTAGCGGAACCCGTTGTCTATATGATTCACAATCAGGTGGTCGGTGGTTTTTACCGCGTACACACCGGTAAAACGGCCACGGATAACTTAAATTCGCCGGGCATGCATTTCGAATCCCTGTCGTTTGCGACGTCCTGCGTGATGCCGGATCAAACCCAGGCCCCGGATGCCAGCCCGAACCGCTTCTATGCTTACGGCGTAGTGGCCCGCCTGGCCTTGCTGGCCGCGGCACGTGAAATCGCCGATGCCAAACGCGAAGCCGCCGATGTAAAGGCCGCGTCATGAGTTTATTGAATGTCGGCATTGTGATGGACCCGATTGCGGACATCAAGCCTTATAAAGACAGCTCCTTCGCCATGTTGCTGGAAGCCCAGCGACGCGGCCACCAACTGCACTATATGGAACCGACCGATCTGTTTTTAAAGAACGGTCGGCCCTTTGCCGAGACCACCGAACTGAAAGTCTGGGACCGAGCCAAAAGCGATACCACCTCGCAGTTTTATGGTTTCGGCGCCAGCCATGAAACCGATTTGAGCGAATTGGATATTATTCTGATTCGACAGGATCCGCCATTCAATAACGACTATCTGTACGCCACCCACATGCTGGAACTGGCCGAAGCACTGGGCGTGCTGGTGGTCAACAAACCGCAATCCCTGCGTGACGCCAATGAAAAACTGTTCGCCAGTTGGTTTCCGCAGTGCATTCCGCCGACACTGGTCGCCGCCGATGCCGCACGCTTGAAGCAATTCGTCCAAGACCACCAGGATGTCATCTTGAAGCCTTTGGATGCGATGGGCGGCGCGTCGATTTTCCGGGTCACCGCACAAGACCCGAACATCAACGTCATTATCGAAACCATGACCGACCACGGGCGTCATCACATTATGGCGCAAATTTATCTGCCGGAAATCAAACAGGGTGACAAACGCATTCTGCTGGTGAACGGTAAGCCGATGCCGTATGCACTGGCGCGCATTCCCGCCGAAGGGGAAACCCGTGGCAATATCGCCGCCGGCGGCCAAGGCGTGGGCGTAGCGTTAACGGAACGGGATGAATGGTTGTGTGAACAGATTGCGCCGACCTTGCGTCGCAAAGGGTTGCATTTCGTCGGATTGGACGTCATCGGCGATTACATCACCGAAATCAACGTGACCAGCCCGACTTGCATTCGGGAGTTGGACGAACAATACGGGTTGAACATCGCCGGTGAACTGTTTGACCACCTCGAAAGCTTAATGCCGCCGGCTTAAAGCCAATTGCTCGCCGATCACGTCTGTTGAGTTCGAATATGAAAAACGCCCAGGCCTGGGCGTTTTTCCGTTTATCCGGCGCGTAACGCCGGGAGCGGTTCGGTGCGGCTGTGCTCGAACACGGCCGGCTCCAAAGACCCCAACGCCTTGTCGAGCTTCTCGGTGACGATGACGAATTCATCCAACATACCATCCTGTAAGGATAGGGTGTTGAAATCTTCCGGTAGATTCTTGGCGTCGCGGCACTCCAGCACCAATTTCACCAGATTGTGCTGTCGGGCGTGCAGCTCCACGACTTCCTTCATTTGATCCAAGGCTTCCAGGGACGGATCGGCGCTCAATAACTGCCCCAATGCCTGACCGACACTGCAACGGCTCGGATCCACGGCCGCCTGCAAGTCGATATCCACCTCCATGCCGCACAAATAAGACTGAATCATGGTACGCCAGATACGCATTTTCTGACGGGCTTCGGACAATCGCACACCGTGTACCGCGGGATAACTTTGCGCTTTCCCCTGCATCACGCTTTCACTGATTTGGAACTTCTGTACTTCATTGGTCAGCAGACTGGCCTGGTCATGCAAAGATTCCGCCGACGCCGAGGTTTCTTCCACCAGCGCGGCGTTGTTTTGAATGTTTTCGTCCAAGGAACCGAGCGCGCGGGTCACTTCCGACACACTTTGTTGTTGATCGCTGATGGATACCGTAACGGTTTCCAGTGTCTCCCCGATTTTGGCAACACTCTCGTTGACTTGCTTAAACACATCATGCGACTGCTGAACCCGCTCTGCGCCTTCATTAATACGCTGCCCGGAGTCCTCAATCAGTTTTTTGATTTCCTGAGCCGCACCGGCGGACTTGGCGGCCAACGTACGCACTTCATTCGCCACCACCGCAAAACCGCGCCCGTGCTCACCGGCTCGCGCCGCTTCCACTGCGGCATTCAATGCCAATAAATTGGTCTGGAAGGCGATGCTGTCAATCATGCCGATGATATCGCCGATCTTAGTGGAAGTTTCCCGAATGCTGTCCATGGCTTCCACCGACGCCAACATCACTTCACCGGCCTTGTCGTTTTCCTGCATGGTTTGTTGCGTTAAGTCGGACACCTCCCCCAACGCTTGGGTATTTTCCATTTGCAGCTGGTTAATATTTTGCATGGTGGCGTTCAACTCTTCCAATGTCGCGGCGGCTTGCTGAGTACGCACCGATAAATCGTTGGCGGCCTTGGCCGAATCGCTGGACGCATTACTGGCCGACGCCGACACCTCTTTGATTTGCAGCATGATGACGCTCAAATTATCCAACGACACATTCATCGCGCCTTTCATCGCCGCCAAGGAACCTTGCAAATCTTTTTCCACCCGCGTGGTCATATTGCCGGACGCCAGATTGACCATCACCCCAACCATGTCTTCCAAGGCCCCGTTCATGGTCGCCAACAAGGCATTGATGTCGGTCGCCGTGGTGTGGAAAAAGCCTTCCAACCCTTGGGTGTTAAGTTTGATATCGGTATGACCTTTCGACGCCAATGACAAGGCATTGTTCAAGGTATCTTCAATACTGCGCTGCTGCGTCAAATCCATCCATTCGACAATGGTCCCGATGCGCTTTTTCTCGTCGTTGATGACCGGTTGCATCGTCAATTTCAAAATTAAATTTCCGACCGAAATTTCCGCCACGTGCCGATCGGTCAAGTTCGCCAACAACGCTTGTTGATGCTGCGGATGACGATGGAACACGTCAACGGATTTTCCGACTAAATGATCGGCGTCGAACCCCGGCACTTCTTCGGCGATGGAAGCCGCGTTGCGCTTCAGTAAACCGTGAAGCGCATGATTCAAATAGATAATGTCATTATTCTGGTCGGCCACCATCATATTGGTCGTGGCGCTGTCGAGTGCGACTTTCAAACGAGTGTTTTCATGCAATTGCCGGGTGCGTTGCGCGGTTTCCGCCCCCACTTGCGTTTGCATCATTTTCACCGAGGCCAATACGCCGCTTAAGGAATGGAAGCCGTAGGTTTCCAAGTCGGAATGAAAGTTGCCGCTGCGCACTTGCGTCATGATTTGACGGGCTTTCTTCAAGCGTGAGAAAACATAGCGCCGCCCCATAAAGGTGCCCACCAACAGAATCGCCGCGACGGGCAAACCGACCGCCGCGGGAATCGTCAACAAACCGGCCGAGGTCACGGCTTGCAAAGCGATTAAGAACACAATCAACGACACCATGACGTTGACCGGATGAATGTGATGAAAGAGGTTGAAGCGTCGGGACGGGTTCATCAAATAACCTTGACGAATCGACGCTTTGCCACGTTGAATTTGTTGGTAAAGGGCAGCCGCGGCCGCCTTTTCTTCGTCCGAAATGCGAGTCCGGACCGACTGATACCCCACCAGTTTGTTATCGCGCAATACCGGCGTGATATTGGCTTTCACCCAATAAAAATCGCCATTCTTACAACGGTTCTTAACGTATTGCGTCCAGGGTTTGCCTTGTTTGAGCGTTTGCCATAAATCTTTGAACACCGCCGCCGGCACATCCGGGTGCCGCAAAATATTATGCGGTTGGCCAATTAATTCCTGGCGGGTGTAACCGGATATATCGACAAAATCATCGTTACATTCAATAATGGTTCCGTTCAAATCCGTCGTCGAAATAATCGTCGACCCCGGCGCCACCGCTCGTTCGTTTCCTGTCAGCTCTACTTTTTTCATTTTTAACCGTTTTTTCACCCTTTAAGGGTTAGAATAACCACATTTAAGACACAGATCATCACGGCAGACAGTTACTCCCCGGCGCTGGGAACTCAATAACATTTGGACTTGAAAAGGCTTAAAGCACAAGAACATTTGTTTACGCGGATGAACCTTTTCTCATTATAAGCATATTTTATAAAAACCCAAATTTTGTTTTATCCAATACATTTCAAGTAAATTCCATATGATATTCAACGGTTTTCCATTCAAGCACTTCGCCATCGCTGTCCTCGCCCTTTGGGGACTGACCGCCTGTTCTTCGCCCACCCAAACCGTTCAGGAAGTGTTTTACGTCTTTGGCACCGAAGTCCGAGTCGAAATCGTGGATGCCCCCCAAGCGAAAGCCGAAAAAGCCATTCAAGGTATTGAAGCCACTTTCCAACAGTTCAATCAGGATTGGCACGCTTGGGAAAAAGGCGGCATTCTCGGCAACATCAACGATGCCATCGCCGCCCAGCAACCAATCACCCTGCCCGACAGCGTGAAACGCTTTATTCTCAAGTCTCAAACCCTCGCGGCTGAATCGGATTACCTGTTCGACCCCGGCATCGGCCAATTAATTGAGCTCTGGGGGTTTCACTCCGAAGACTGGCACGGGCCGCCGCCCAGTGAAGAAACCCTCCAGGCCTGGTTAAAATCGCGCCCGTCCATTCGCGACATCTACTTCAAAGACAATGCGCTTTACAGCCGCAACCCGAATGTGCGTCTCGACTTCGGCGGCAATGCCAAAGGCCTCGCGCTCGACCTGGCGATTAACAGTTTATTGAACACCGGCATTGAAAACGCCATCGTTAATATCGGCGGCGACATGCGCATCATCGGTTCCAAGAACCCGGAAAACCACCAGGCCTGGCGCATCGGCATCCAAGACCCGGACCACCCGAAGACCGCCTTGGCGAGCCTGCAAATCAACGGCGACGAAAGCATCGTTACCTCTGGCACCTATCAGCGTTACTTCACTTGGAAAGGCAAACGTTACAGCCACATCATTAACCCGAATACCGGTTACCCGGCGGACCACTTCATTTCCGTGACGGTGGTGCACCCGGATGCCACCACCGCCGATGCCGCCGCCACCGCTTTGATGATTGCCGGGCCCTCCGGTTGGGAAAAAATCGCCCGTCAAATGGGCATCACCGAAGCGTTCATGGTGGACGAAAACCGCCAAACCTACGCCACACCGAGCATGGAAAAACGCTTGCACTTGCTGGATACGAAAAACTCGTAAAAAAACCGTCAAAACCGATCACTAAAAAATCAACGCGATTTGGCAAGCTGATATAATTTACGGCTATGGAACAGCTGAACTCACTCGAACATCATTTTCTCATCGCCATGCCGAACCTGGCTGAAAGCTGGTTCGACAAAACGCTGGTGTACATTGTCGAAGACAACGAACACGGTTCGATGGGGCTGGTCGTCAACCTGGAACACGGTTTGACCGTCGAACAACTGCTTGAACATTTCGAACTGACCATTGAGCAACCGTCACCGCTGTTAGAACAGAACATCATGATGGGCGGCCCCATCGATATGGAGCATGGCTTCATCCTCCACGAACCACAGGGCCATTGGCAAAAAAGTCTGCCGTTGCAAGACCGTTTGGCGATGACCGTCTCGGAAGATTTTCTTAAATCACTCGCCGAAGGCGACGCTCCGGAAAAACTGGTGGTGTGCCTTGGGTTCGCCGGCTGGGAAAAAGGCCAACTCAACGAAGAAATTCAGGCCAATAACTGGCTGACGATTCCCTATAACGAAGCCCTGCTGTTTGACGTCCCCACCCATAAAAAGTGGCAAGTCGCCTTGAACACCCTCGGGATTTCGCCGGAGTCGCTTAGCATGGATGCCGGCCATGACTAAGGCGGTTGATCCCCAAACGCTCGACGGCGTCATTCTGGGGTTCGACTTCGGGTTGCGGCGCATTGGCGTGGCCGTCGGCCAGACCATTACTCGCACCGCCACGCCGGAAGCCATCGTCCAAAGCCGGGATGGCAAACCGGACTGGGATCACATTACCCGCCTGTTCGAAACCTGGCACCCTGAAGCCGTGGTGGTGGGGTTGCCCATGCGACTGGACGGTGAAGAACAGGCCTTAACCCAGCCGGCTCGAAAATTCGGTCAACGCCTCAGCGGCCGTTATCAAACACCGGTGTTTTACATCGAAGAACAACTCAGCTCGATTGAAGCAGAACAACGCAACGTTGGTAGCAAAAAGTCATCCCAACCGATTGACGACCATGCGGCCCAAATCATTCTTGAAAACTGGTTAGACGCGCTCACGACACAGAAGGAAACATCATGAGACTCACTGCCCCCAACCTTCAACTGAACGAACAAGGGAAGTTGCGCCACTTCCTGACGCTGGAAGGCCTCAAGCAACATCATTTGACGGAAATTCTGGACGTTGCGGAAAGTTTCATCGACCCGGCCACCGGCCAGATCAAAAAGGTTCCGAACCTGCACGGCAAAACCATTATGAACCTGTTTTTTGAACCGAGCACGCGCACGCTGACCACCTTTGAAATCGCCGAAAAACGCCTGTCCGCCGACGTCGTCAACCTCAACATCGAAACCTCGTCCACCAAAAAAGGCGAGACGCTGCTCGACACCCTATGGAATTTGGAAGCCATGCTGACCGATGTGTTTGTGGTGCGCCACCGTGAAAGCGGCGCCGCCCATTTCATCGCCAAACACGTTGCCCCACATATCCACGTCGTCAACGCCGGGGACGGCCAGCACGCCCACCCCACCCAAGCCATGCTCGACATGTTCACCATTCGTAAACACAAAGGCGACATTTACGACCTGAAAGTGGCCATTATTGGCGACGTGCAACACTCCCGCGTGGTGCGCTCGCAAATTCAGGCACTGAGCATTCTCGAAGCCCGCGAAATCCGGGTCATTGGCCCGAGAACGTTAATGCCGTCCTACCCGGAAGCGCTCGGGGTACATGTGTACGAGCACATAGAGGAAGGCCTGGACGACGTGGACGTGATTATCAATGTCCGCTTGCAAAATGAACGCATGCAAAGCGCCCTACTGCCCAGCGGCAAAGAATTTTTTAACCTGTACGGGCTCACCAAAGAACGTTTGGCCTACGCCAAACCCGATGCGATTGTCATGCACCCGGGGCCGGTTAACCGCGGCGTGGAAATCGACTCCGAAGTGGTCGACGGCCACCAGTCGGTGATACTGGAACAGGTCACCTACGGCATTGCCGTGCGCATGGCGGTGATGAGCATCATCATCGAAAATGCCCGCCAATTAAACGAATCCCAATTGAGTGAAGCGAAAGTGACAGAGGAGACAGAAGCTTGAGACTGTTAATCGAAAACGCCCGCATCATCGACCCCAGTCAGTCACTTGACCAGGTATCCAATCTGTATATTGCACGCGGCCGAATCCAAGCGATCGGTGACACGGCACCGGACGGCTTTTCTCCGGATCAAACCATCGACGGCACGGGCAAATGGGTGCTGCCAGGCCTGGTGGATTTGCATGCTCGGCTCGCCGAACCCGGCAGCCGCTACGAAGGCAGTATCGCCTCCGAAACCAAAGCGGCGGTATCCGGCGGCATCACCACCATCTGTTGTCCGCCCGACACCAATCCGGTCAATGACACCCAAGCCGTTACCGAACTGATTCAACGCCGTGCCCGCCAAGCCGCCACCGCGTTTGTTCTGCCGCTGGGCGCCATCACTCAAGGGCTGGAAGGCAAAATGCTCAGCAATATGGCCGCCCTTAAAAACGCCGGTTGCATTGCTCTGAGCCAAGCCGCGAAACCGGTCCAAAATGCACTGACATTAAAAAACGCCATGGCCTATGCGGTGAGCAACGATGTATTGTTAATGTTACGCTGCGAAAATTCGCAACTGAAAAACAACGGCGTGGTACACAGTGGTGTCATCAGCAGTCGCCTCGGTTTGCCGGAAATTCCCGCTTCGGCCGAAACCACGGCTTTGGCCCGCAACCTGATCTTGGCCGAAGAAACCGGCGCGCGCATTCACATTTCGCAAATCTCCACCGCCCGTTCCGTGGAAATGATTGCCGATGCAAAAAAACGCGGCATGCAAGTCACCTGCGACGTGGCGATTCACCAACTGCACCTGACCGAATACGATGTCATGGATTTCGATTCACTGTTTCATGTCTCGCCCCCGCTGCGCACCCATGAAGACAAAGAAGCCCTGCGTCTCGGCGTCAAAACCGGCATCATCGATGCGATCGTCAGTGACCATACGCCACTTGACCGCGACGTGAAGCTGTTGCCGTTCGGCGAAAGCGAACCGGGCATCAGCGGGCTGGAAACACTTCTACCGTTGACCATGAAACTGGTACAGGAAGGTGTATTGGACATTCACACCGCGCTGGCGGCTTTGACACAGCGCCCGGCCGACATTCTCGGCATTCAGAACGGCAGCTTGATTGAAGGTCACTATGCCGATTTCAGCCTATACAACCCGGACACCATCTGGACATTGAATCGTTCGGAAATGGTCAGCCAAGGGGATAACTCGCCGTTCAGCGGTTGGGAGTTCGATGGGCAAATTGAAGCCACTTACTTCCAGGGCCGTCCCGTCTACCGGAACAACCAGGTCTGAGGCGGCGGCGTGCGTTGGATTGGTCAGCAAGAACAGCCGAACGGCTTTTATCTGATTGAGGTTGAACAAGACGACGATACGGAACGTCCGGTCAACTTCGCCGTCAGCGACGGCGAACGACAGGCCCTGTTATTCAAGCAACAGGGCAATAAACTGCTGTTCATGACCGAACAGGCCTTTCCCGAAGCCGCCACATTACAACCGAAAAACACCCAGGCCTGGGTGTTTTTAAAGGAATTAACCGCTTCTTTATCGCCTTCTCAACCGGTGCTGATCACGGGCAGCAACCCAGCGATGGCCACGGTGTTTCATTTAGCCAACGTCCTCAAACCGGCCTTTGATGTGCGCGCCGTGCTGGCCAGCGAATCGGCCTTTCCGTTTGTGGTGAAACCGGCTCGATTTTTGTTCCCGGATTTCCCGTCACACGCCATTGGCGCCGCCACCCTGCTCGAAGATTGGCAAATTCCCAATCGCCTCTGCAGTGAAGCGGCGCTACCAGGTTGCTACGATGGCTGCCTCGGCGATCTTTGGTCACAATGGACGCCGCCGAAAGATTGGCAACTGATTGACTGCGACCGTTTACGCCCCGGCGACTGAGTTATTCCACTTCGCTCGACTGACGTCGCAGCTCATGCGCATACTCTTCCAGCAATTTAGCGGCGCGATGCGATTGCTCGGAGTGCACCACTCCCAAAGCAGCACTGATCAGCATTTCCAATTCTTCAAAATGCTCCTCGCCGATGGCGTCTTTTTGTTCCGGACTCAACATCCGTTGAAAACGAGCCACCACTTCTTTCGCATGGCCGTGATAATGCATTTTCGTCATGATGAAATTCCTTTCGTTGAAATGAAACCTTGGCTTCAGTCTTCTTTAAACACGTCTTCGCCGCTGCTGAGAATCAACGGATCGGGTTGCAAAATATCTTCGTTCTTATCGTCGTAAGGGAAATAGTTCAGCACATAACGCATGGCTTCCAAGCGCGCGCGTTTTTTATCGTTGGACTTGATGACCGTCCAAGGGGCTTCATTGGTGTTGGTGTAAAAGAACATGTCTTCCTTGGCACGCGTGTAATCGTCCCAACGGTCCAGAGACGCCAAGTCCATCGGGCTGAGTTTCCACTGTTTCAACGGATCGTTTTTGCGTGCGTTAAACCGGCGTAACTGCTCGTCTCGCCCCACCGAAAACCAAAACTTCATCAAGTGAATGCCACTGGCGGTGATCATCCGCTCGAATTCCGGCGCTTGGTGCATAAACTGGTTGTATTGCGGCGGGGTACAAAAGCCCATGACCCGCTCCACGCCCGCACGGTTGTACCAGGAGCGGTCAAACAAAACCATTTCGCCAGAGGTCGGCAAGTGCTGAATGTAACGTTGAAAATACCATTGCCCCTTTTCGGTTTCGCTGGGCTTGTCCAAGGCCACCACCCGTGCGCCACGTGGATTGAGGTGTTCCATAATCCGCTTAATGGTGCCGCCCTTGCCAGCCGCATCACGCCCTTCGAACAAAATAATCAACCGCTCGCCATTATGCTTGATCCACTTCTGCAATTTCAGCAATTCGATTTGCAACTGTTCTTTGGTTTCCTCGTAATCCGAGCGGCTTAATTTCTGTTTATAGGGGTAATTGACATCACTGGATTTGATTTTTTTCATAGGCGATCCTCTGACTCAAAAGAATTGGATATTTGACTGACAACAAGTGCAACCGATTTATAGCATACCTACTTTTATTCTACGCTGCCTAAGCGGTCAGTACCATAAAAACCATTGAACGCCTTAAAACAAATGTGGTTTATCCCGCCAAGAATACAACCATCCCCATGAAGGTGTTAAAATAAAAGCACTTATCCAACCGCCAGGTAAATGATGAACACTGAACTGCTTAACCGATATCAACAGGTTTTAACCCGCATTGAAACGGCCCGAACACAATGCGGGCGTGATGATTCCGTCACCTTGCTCGCGGTGAGCAAAACCAAACCGCTGGCCGACATCGAAGCGCTGGCCGACGCCGGACAAAAAGCGTTCGGGGAAAACTATGTCCAGGAAGCTTTGGACAAAATCGTACAGCGGCCGGATTTGGAGTGGCATTTTATCGGTCCGATCCAATCCAATAAAACCAAGCCCATTGCCGAACATTTTCAGTGGGTACACAGTGTGGATCGTTTGAAAATCGCCAAACGCCTGTCGGCCCAAAGACCACCAGGCCTGGGCGATTTACAGATATTGCTCGAAGTGAACGTCAGTGACGAAGCGTCAAAATCCGGTTTCCGACCGAACGAAATCCTGGACGTGGCCGAGGAAGTAATGGCGCTGCCAAATTTGGCCTTGCGCGGTTTAATGGCCATTCCAGCACGGGCGGAATCGCTGGAAGCGCAGCGCCAGCCGTTCCGCCAACTGCGCGAGCTGCTGACGGAAATGCAAAAGCGTTTTCCGCAAGCCTCATTGGACACTTTGTCGATGGGGATGTCGGCCGACTTGGAAGCCGCCATTATGGAAGGCAGCACCCTGGTGCGCATTGGAACCGATATTTTCGGTGCTCGTCACTACGCTTAACCCCCTCGCTTCAAAAACGAAAAAGCCGAACATTTCTGCTCGGCGCTCTCCTTTTTGAACCTTACGAAGTCATCGTAAAGGTCACCACCGGAATCATGCTCTTTTTAATCAGAGCACGTATCCCGATTACACTCTTTATCGGCCAATCACTCCGTATCTTGAGTCGCCCCAGCGCCCTCATTCTCAGATTCAAACGAAGGACCCACCGGCACTTCAATACCACTCGGCTTTAAGGTCACTTTATCCAGCCCCGAGGCATCCGCCAATTGATCGTGGAACGCTTTAACACGGTCGTACCAGCTTGACACTTGATCCTCTTCACCGGCGCGCTGCGCCAGGCTGTCGGCCATCCACTCATCGAATTTTTCGCGAGCATTTTCAAAGAAGGCATCCAGTCGATCCACCGCATCCTGCATTTTCTGTATGTAAGGCGGCAATTGCGACACTTGACCGGTCGCTTCTTCACCGGTATTGGCGTCGGTATTTTGAACCCCTTCATAAGCCTGCGTTTGCTGGTAATTAGCCGCGTACACCTCGGTTTTTTGCATATCCAGATTGAACGATTGAATCTGGCCAAAATCAATATCCAGTTCTTGCGCCTTGGCAAACGCCTTTTCAATGTCCCCATTGAAAAATTCATTCGACAGGTCAGAGACTTTATCGAACACATCAAAAATAGCGTTCAATTCCTCTTCATTCAAATCACCCTGCACCGCAAAACCGAAACGCTCTTCAAATGCGGTCGCTTCCATCTCTTCGGTGCTCTCAAAATAACGTGCACCGGACGGGCTGTCTTCCTGACGAAATTCGTTTTTATACGATTGGTATTGAGCATACAGCTGACGGAAGTCAACTTGTACGGTATCGCCTTCCTGAGTTTGAATTTGCATGGTCATTGTCTGGCTATACGCATACGACTGCTGGTACTGAGTGCTGCCGGACACCGCTTGCAACCCTTGCGAAGACGGCGAAAAGAAATCCGATGGATTTGACAAAACACGGCTGTTTTCCAACGCTTTCTGGTCGGCTTCCTGGCTGGCTTTCACCAAACCTTCCAAACCATTCGTGGACTTATTAGAGTTCGATGCATTATTCAACAACGAATTGATGTAATCATTTTGCGGTTTAATGAGTGACATACTAATCTTCCTTTTCTGACAACGTTTCACGAACGCTCTCGAAATTCAAAAGGCTCGGAAACCACACTGGGTTTATTTTTATTGTGCGCGCGTTTTCGTTCTATTTTTCGGCGTCTATCGAGTTTAACGGCCAGCCCCAATAAGACTTTAATGATTTTTCATGAAAATCAATTGATTAGAAAGGAAACCCAACCAAACGCCCATTTCAAAAGGGTTTACGATCTCTCCATAAAAAATCATCGCCTGGCCGCACACTAAATAATTAATTTTCTTTATTTATCAATCAAAAACAAAGTCCACATAAAATTTGATGAATTATTTAAAGTACGATAATATGCTTATTTAATAAAATTTAACTCAATCGCACGCAACCAAATGCGACAGGATGGATGGCCCTATGACCCCAGTACACCCTGAAACATACACCTCCGAAAACGACGAATACCTTGTTCCCGACAAAATCGCCCTGGTTTCCAAAACCGATTTACACGGTACCATCACCGAAGTGAATGATGCCTTTGAACTCGCCAGCGGCTTCAGCCGCGAAGAATTAATTGGGCAACCACATAATATTGTACGCCATCCGGATGTTCCCAAAAACGTCTTCAAAGACATGTGGCGCACCCTACAAATGGGCGCGACCTGGTCTCAAATTGTGAAAAACCGCCGAAAGGACGGCGGTTACTATTGGGTCAAGGCCAATGTGTCACCGATTTATGAAAACAATCAACATATTGGTTACCTGTCATTCCGAACGCACGTTTCAGAGCCTGAAAAAACCGCCACGGCAGAAGCTTACCGGCAAATCAAAGCCGGAAAAAGCCGCATCCAATACGGTAAAGTCTATCAAGGCATCAACTGGCCGCAACTGAACTGGATCGCCCAACTGGCTCCGCAATGGCAGCTCACCTTGCTTATGACGGTCTTTGCGGTGATTCCGTTTATCGGGTTAACGCAATCATTGTTACCCGCCAGCGTGGTGGCCGCGACCAGCGCCCTGATGTTAATCCCCGTTTTTCTCTATGGCTTGCGCCTATCCCGTTTTCAACAAAGCATTCAAACAGCCCTGCAAAAGGTCTCCGCCAACGAGCCCATCAATATGAGTTGCCATCGCCCCAAGCACTTCGTCGGTCAGCTCATCAACCCGGTAATTTCCGCCGCCATTTCGATTCGTTATGCCATTGAAGACAATCAGGCCAAAGTGGACGAGGCCACCAAACTGCAAACGGCCATCAATCAGATTTCCAGCAACCTGATGATTACCGATGCCAACCTCAACATCGTCTATATGAACGATGAAATGCAGCGTTTTATGCAGACGGAAGAAGCCAAGCTCAAAGAGTATCTCCCACAATTCGACGCCAGTAGCCTGATTGGCCAGAACATCGATATTTTTCACCACAATGCCCAGCATCAACGCCAATTGCTCAACGAATTGACAGAACCCTATGTCGCCAATATCCAAATCGGCGACACGCACCTAGAGGTCAACACCATCCCCATTTTCAATCGTGCCGGCAGCCGCACCGCCACCTTAGCGGAATGGCGCGACAAAACCCAGGAAATCCAACTGATCAACCAAGTCCAAAAAACCGTTGATGCGGCGAAAAACGGGCTTTTAGACCAACGCATCGACCTCAGCCGCGTTTCCGGTCTGGCGCGCGAATTAAGCGCGGCCATTAATGAAATGATGGAAACCATCGAGCACCCTATCAGCCAAGCCGTGGATTTGGGGGTCGCGCTCTCGGAAGGCAACCTGACTCAACACATGCAAGGCGAATTCAAAGGCCGTTTTGCACTCCTGCAAGACAGTTTGAATGTGGCGGTGGAAAACCTGTCCAATATGATGAATCAAACCCGCATCGCCATTCACAATGTGAATACCTGTGCCAATGAAATCAGCCAATCCAGTTTAAGCTTGAATGAGCGCACTCAGTCACAGGCCGCCTCGTTACAAGAAACCGCTGCCAATATGGAACAAATGACCTCCGCCGTACAGCAAAATGCCGTCAATGCCGGTAAGTCCAGCCAGGTCACCCAGACCACCGCTCGCCAAGCGGCGCAAAGCGAAACGGTGATGAATAAAGCCGAAAGCTCAATGAAACAAATTCACGAGTCCAGTCAAAAAATTAACGAAATCATCGGCTTGATTGACAACATTGCTTTCCAAACCAATCTATTGGCGCTGAATGCCGCCGTGGAAGCCGCGCGCGCCGGTGAACACGGCAAAGGTTTCGCCGTCGTCGCCGGTGAGGTGCGCAGCCTGGCCGGCAAAAGTTCCGATGCCGCTCGTGATATCCGCCAGCTGATTGAAGACACCGTCGCCAAAGTGGCCGAAGGCACCGACCAGGTCCGCGCTTCCGGCGAAGAATTACACTCCATTGTCGCTTCAATTGAAAACGTGAATGAAATGATTGATGACATCGCCGCTTCCAGCCAGGAGCAATCCGAAGGCGTCAAGCAATCCAACCAAGCCATCGCCGAGATCGACTCTGCAGTACAGGAAAACGCCGCGTTAGTTGAAGAAACCACCGCGATGGCCGAAGACCTGAGCGGCATGGCCGACTCCATGGAAGAAAATGTCGCTCAATTCACCCTGAAACCACCCACGCACGAACACAATGCCTTGAAAGTCGGCAACTTCGACTTTGCCGCCGCCCGCCGAGCCCACCGCCAATGGCGAGTCAAGGTCCGCGCTTATTTGAACGACTTCGATATCGACTTCAACCGACAATCCGCCGATGACCCGACGCTCTGCCCGCTCGGTACCTGGCTTTATAAAGAAGGCCAAACTTACCAGGCGCTCACCTCTTTCCAGGTACTGGAAAAATCCCATGCGAACTTACACGCCTTTATCGGCCGTATTTTCGACCTAAAAGATGTCGGTGATATCACTGTGGCCAACGACGAAATGCAAAAACTCGAAGGCCTCAGTCTTGAAGTGATTGAACACATCCACGCATTGGAAGACGAAATATCCATGGGTGAAAGCCAACAGCAAACGGCGATTAAACCTCAAATCCAAGCGCCGACACCCAGTCAGCCCCAACCGAATAAGATTACCCGAATCCACCAGGCCTCCGCGCCAATTAAACAAGAACACCCAGACCTGGATCTCGCGGCCGCCACGCCCCAGTCACCATCAGAATCCGGCGACGAATGGAATGACTTTTAAAAATCACATTTTTTCCTCAAAGTGAAAAACGCCCCTCAAAGATGGATTAAGGGGCGTTTTTATTTGCAAACGCCGTCTTTTCCCTTATGCTTAAACCGTCTTAACTCGATTACGGAGAGTGTGCATGTTCGAAATTGCAAAGCAGCGATTAGGAGAAGTCTTCAAACACATCGAAGTGGATGAAGAGGTCATCAACCGCTTATCGGTCCCAAAACGATCCATCAAAGCCAGCATTCCGGTACGGATGGACGATGGCAGCTTGCAGATTTTCACCGGCTATCGCGTGCAATATGACGATACGCGAGGCCCGACAAAAGGCGGCATTCGTTACCACCCGCGCGTCAATCTGGACGAAGTCACCTCCCTGAGTTTCTGGATGACGGTCAAATGCGCCGTCGCCGGGTTACCCTTCGGCGGTGCCAAAGGCGGCATCACCGTCAACCCGAAAGAACTGTCGCAATTGGAAATCGAGCGCTTGTCACGGGGCTACATTCGAGCCTTCGCCGACGTGCTGGGCGAAACCCGGGACATTCCCGCACCGGATATGTACACCAACGCCACCATCATGGGCTGGATGGCCGACGAATATTCCGTCATCGCCCGTCGCCAAATTCCCGGCATCATCACCGGAAAACCGTTGCATTTAAATGGCTCGGAAGGCCGCACCCAAGCCACCGGACAAGGCGCCCTTTTTTGCTTGAGCGAATACGCTCGTCGCCAGGGTTGGGACATTCAAAACACCAGCATCGCCATACAAGGCTTTGGTAACGCCGGTTACCATTTCGCTCGCCTGGCGCAACAAGCGGGCTACCGTGTCATTGCCGTGTCCGATTCAAAAGGGGCGGTTTGTACCGCCAGCGGCCTGAATATCGACGACATCAAACAATTCAAAGACGAAACCAGTGAATTGAATTCCGTCTATTGCGACGGCTCGGTCTGCAATGTCATCGAACACGAAACCCTTACCAATGAAGAACTGTTGGAAATGGACGTCGATGTTTTGGTGCTGGCCGCCATGGAGAACCAAATCACTCAGGAAAACGCCGATAAAATTCGTGCGAAAACCCTATTGGAAATCGCCAACGGCCCCATTTCCCCTCAAGCGGATGAAATCCTGCAAGCGAAAGACACCCAAGTCATTCCCGATGTACTCGCCAACTCCGGCGGGGTGACGGTCAGTTATTTCGAGTGGGTTCAAAACCGTTCCGGCTTTTATTGGGACGCCGACGAAGTGGAACGGCGCCTCGATAAAATCATGCGACGCGAAGCGAATGTCATCTACGATTTGGCCATTCGCTATCAAACCAGCTTAAGAACCGCCGCCTACATTCACGGCATTGATCGTCTGGCGGGTGCCATCGGCCAACGCGGCAACCATAAACTTTTCAAAAAACCCATCTGATTCCCCCGCTCGGCGGACTGTTTTTTCAGTCCGTTGCCGCTATAATAGACACCCATTCCTATTCGCACAGGCTCGGCAAACGCTCAGCCAGCTACAGACACGAGGTGATTTCTATGGATTCAACAATCTGCTTTATCGGTGCGGGCAATATGTCCCTTAGCCTTATGGGTGGTTTGCTGGCCAGCGACTACCCGAAAGATAAAATTTTAGCAACCGATCCCAGCGCGGATCGACGCCAGGAAGTCACCCAATCACTCGGCATTCGCTGCCTGGAAAGCAATATCGATGCGGCAACCCAATCCGACATCATCCTACTGGCGGTCAAGCCGCAGCAGCTGGAGTCCGTCTGCAAAGAGCTGGCGGACACGGTCAAAGCGAAAGGGGCACTGGTGATTTCCATCGCGGCGGGTGTCCGAACCAATGACATCGCTTTCTGGCTGGGGGGCGAAGCGGCCATTGTCCGCACCATGCCCAACACGCCGGCCTTGATTCGCAGCGGCGCCACCGGCCTGTTCGCCACGGCGTCGGTTTCCGACGCTCAGAAAGACCAGGCCGAAAACATCCTGCGTGCCGCCGGCTTGACGGTTTGGGTGCCACAGGAAAGCGACCTGGACATTGTCACCGCCATCTCCGGCAGCGGTCCAGCTTACTACTTTCTGTTTATGGAGGCCATGCAAGCCGCCGGCCAAAAGCTTGGGCTGGATGAATCCACCGCTCGCCTGTTAACGATTCAAACGGCGTTTGGCGCCGCAAAAATGGCCTTGGAAAGCCCGGATGATTGCGCCACCTTGCGCCAGAAAGTGACGTCGCCAAACGGTACCACGGAAAAAGCCATTCAGACATTCGAACAACACGATTTACGTGCTATCATTGAGGAGGCTATGACCGCCGCGAAAGATCGCGCCATCAGTCTGGCCGATGAATTGGGCGCAACCCACAACAATTCCTAACCAAGTACACAGGAGCAAAGCATGTCCCCAGTTGGAGAAGGCGGTTTATTTCTCATTCAATTCCTAGCAGGCCTGGTCATTTTCGTCCTGATTCTGCGCTTTTTCATGCGGGCCACGCACGTGGACTGGCGTCATCCGATCGTCAATTTCATCGCCAAAGTCACCAACCCGCTGTGCGCGCCCTTGAATCTGGTGTTACCGAAACCGGGCCGCTGGGACTGGAGTGCGTTGCTCACCGCCATGATTGTTCAAGCTTTGTTCGTCGTACTACTGGGCTTCTTAACCGACCGCAGTTTCTCCGTCGGTCTCATCGCCATCTCCTCGGTGACGGAAATTCTCAACCAAATGCTCGACATGATGTTCTGGTTGATCATCATTCAGGTGGTGTTAAGCTGGGTGTCACAAGGCTATAACCCGAATACGGCGATTTTCTACCAACTGGCTGAACCGATTCTGCGCCCGTTTCAAAAAGTGATTCCGCCAGTCGGCGGATTGGACTTATCACCGATTGTCGCCATCGTCGCCATTAAGCTGACTCAAATTATTGTGGTGGGGTCCATTGCTCAAGTGGGGCAAAGCTTACTATAATAGCGCTTTGGTCGATTCAATCGACCGGCTCGCCTTGTTCCATGGGCAAAACCATGAGCGGAACCTAACACAACGAAAACAACGAAGAATATAACACTCCAAATGACAGATCCGATTGGCCTCGTCGCCCCTCAGACATTGCATGTTTCGACCCCTCTGAAAATGGTCAGTGGTTCCGTTTTGCCGGAATACGACCTGGTGTACGAAACCTATGGCACCTTGAATGACGATGCCTCCAATGCCGTGCTCATCTGTCACGCCCTCAGCGGCAACCACCATGTCGCCGGTCAATACGAAGGCGAAAAAGCCCGCGGCTGGTGGGACGGCTATATCGGTCCCGGCAAACCGATCGATACCAATCAATTTTTCGTGGTGTGTTCCAACAATCTGGGCGGTTGCCACGGTTCCACCGGCCCGGCCAGTATTAACCCGGAAACCGGCAAGGTCTACGGCCCAGATTTTCCGATTGTCACCTGTAAGGATTGGGTGCACAGCCAAAACACCCTGCGTGAGCATTTGAACATTGATCGCTGGGCCGCAGTTATCGGCGGTTCGATGGGCGGCATGCAGGTCATGCAGTGGGCCATGGATTATCCCGATAAAATCCGCCACGCCGTCGTGATTGCTTCGGCCCCAAAACTTTCCGCGCAAAACATCGCCTTTAATGAAGTGGCGCGCCGCGCCATCATGACCGACCCGGATTTTCACAACGGGCGTTTCATTGAAATGAACACCACCCCGAAACGCGGCTTGGCGTTGGCTCGCATGCTGGGCCACCTCACCTATTTGTCGGACGATATGATGGGCTCGAAATTCGGGCGCGAGTTACGGGAAGGCAAACTCAAGTACAATTTCGATGTCGAATTCCAGGTGGAAAGTTACTTGCGTTACCAAGGCGAAAAATTTGCCACCAAACAAAACTTCGACGCCAACACCTATCTGCTGATGACCAAGGCCCTGGATTATTTCGATCCGGCGTCGGAATACGACGACAACCTCACCGAAGCCCTGGCCAGTGCCACGGCGAAATTCCTGGTGGTCTCCTTCACCACCGACTGGCGTTTTTCGCCGGAACGTTCGCACGAAATCGTCAAAGCACTGCTCGATAACGACGCCGACGTCTGTTACGCCGAAGTGAGTTCGCAACACGGGCACGACGCCTTCTTGCTACCAAACGACCATTACGAAGGTGTTTTCCGCACTTACATGAAACGGGTGCTGAGCGATATTCAGGAAACGTCCAACTCGGAGGAGCGCGCATGACTTTCGACCACATCTCCCCCGAATTCAAATTGATCGCCGACTGGATTGAACCCAACAGCCGCGTGCTGGATTTGGGCTGTGGCGAAGGTCAATTATTGGCCTATTTGAAACAGACTCACAACATCACTGGCTATGGCATGGAAATCGACCCGCAAAATAACATCAAGGCGATTGAGAACGGCATCAACGTCATTCAAAGCAATCTGAACAGCCACGATATTTGCGATTATTTCGATGAAGACTCGTTTGATTTCGTCATCATGACCCAGGCACTGCAAGTGGTGAGCCGTCCTGATTTGCTGCTGGATGAGATGTTGACCGTCGGCAAGCAAAGCATCATCACCTTCCCGAACTTCGCGCATTGGCGCAACCGCGCGCAACTGTTCTTCGGCGGACGTATGCCACAAAACGCCAGTTTGCCGAATCCTTGGTACAACACCCCCAATATCCATCTCTGCACCTTCAACGATTTCGAAGACCTCTGCGAAGAAAAAGACATCGAAGTCGTGGCCCGAACCGTGGTCAACAGCAAACACCAGCCATCCCTGGCGATGAAGTTCGCGCCGAACTGGCTGGGTGAAATTGCCCTGTATCAAATCCAGCGTAAATAAAATTTTTGTCATTTGACAAACATGAAATTTTTGTTAAGATTTCACATCCAAAATCAAGAATAATTATCATTTATTTTATGAATCCAATTACAAAGTCCAGCCAAGACACCGTCAGCCTCGCGGATTGCCGCCAGGATCAGACCTGCCGCATCCTTGCGTTGACGGGCGATTTGGCCTGCAAACTGCACTTGGTCAACCTGGGCTTTCATACCGACAGCCACCTGAAACTCAGCATGATTCGCAATCAGTGCTACATTGTTTCCGTGGACGGTAGCCGTTTTGCATTGGATGCCAGCCTCGCCAAGAACATCCAGGTTCAACTGCTTTCATGAAACGACCGCTTCCGAATGCAACGCCGCATCATATCGCGTTGATCGGCAGCCCGAATTCCGGGAAAACCACGCTTTTCAACCGCTTGACCGGGGCCAACCAGACCACCGGCAACTGGCCAGGCGTGACCGTCGAAAAAAAAGTCGGTCATTTTCAAGTCGGCCGAGAAGCCTATCAACTGACCGACCTACCGGGCATTTACAGCCTGGAAAACTCCTCCCACTCTGGTTTGGACGAACAGGTCGCGCGCGACTTCCTGCAACACGAACACCTGGATTTACTCATCAATGTGGTCGACGCCACTTGTCTGGAGCGCCAACTGTTCCTGACCGCACAACTGCTGCACATGGGGCTGCCGGTGGTGGTGGCGTTGAATCGCATGGATCGCTTAGAAAAGGCCCATCTCGAGATTGATCTCGACACCTTGTCCGAAAAACTCGGTTGCCCAGTTCTGCCAATTTCCGCTTATTACAATCAAGGCATTGACGAATTAAAAGAAAACCTACCAGGCCTGGCGGAAAAGCATACTCCCCTGCATTTCGACCTGCCGGATGCCCTACACCACTCGGTTCACAGCATCCGCGACCGTTTGTATGACGAGCCCAGTGCCGAGTCCTGCTGGCTGGCGTTGCAATATCTGATCGACCCGAACAAAGCGCCCTTTTCGTTGCGCACCTTTGCCGCAGACGAAAAACAACGTTTGGAAGACCATTACGATGAAGAACTGGCCTTGATCGCGGCCGACCTATACTTCCAGTTCGCCCACGAGGCTGCGCACACCAGTCAAACACACACCGACAAATTCACCCGCGACACCACCTCGATTATCGACCATTGGGCGCTACACCCCTGGTTGGGCATGCCGATTTTCCTCGGCATTATGTATTTGATTTTCGCCTTGTCGATCACCATCGGCAATGTCTTCATCGACTTTTTCGACATCGGCGCTCAAGCCTTATTCGTAGATGGCCCTGCTCAAGTGATGAACGCTCTGCACAGCCCCGAATGGCTGACAGTGTTACTGACACAGGGTGTCGGCGGTGGCTTGCAAGTCGTAGCGACGTTCATCCCGGTCATCGGCGGCCTATTCCTGCTGTTATCGATACTCGAAGAAACCGGTTACATGCAACGGGCGGCGTTTATTATGGATCGCTTTATGCGACGCCTCGGCCTGTCCGGCCAAGCGTTCATTCCACTGGTGGTCGGTTTCGGTTGTAACATTCCCGCCGTCCTCGCCAGCCGCACCTTGCCGGACGAACGGGTTCGCATCATGACCGTGATGATGACACCATTTATGTCTTGCAGCGCCCGTTTGACGGTTTATGTGCTGTTTGCCACTGCCTTCTTCGCCGATAACGCCACACTGCTCGTGTTCTCGCTGTACCTCATCGGAATCTTAGCCGCGGTCGTCACGGCGCTCCTGCTGAAACACACCTTGCTGCAAGGCGAAACCGCTCCGCTGCTGATGGAACTGCCAACCTATCACCGCCCTTCTCTAATGAACATCGGGTTGAACACCTACAACAAAATGAAAGGCTTTATTTTCGGCGCCGGTAAAGTCATCGTTGTCATCGTTTTACTGATTAATGTCTTCAACAGCCTGGGCACCGACGGTTCATTCGGCCATGAAAACCAGTCGGATTCGGTCTTAAGCAGCATTGCCAAAACCGCTTCCCCGATTGTCGAACCGTTGGGCGTGAGCGAAGACAATTGGCCGGCCACCGTCGGGTTGCTGACCGGCATTCTCGCCAAGGAAGTCGTGGTCGGCGCGCTGGATGCGTTATACCAATCCATGGACGAAGTACCGCAAGCCGAGATGACGAACGAATACGATTTCTGGAGTGAAATCGCCGCCGCTTTCCGAACGATTCCGGAAAACCTGCAAAAATTCATTACCGACCTGACGGACCCGCTTGGCCTGGAAGCCCTGACCAGCACGTCCGACTCTCAAAAGGCGGCCGAAGAACTCGACATTGCCGCCACCACGTTGGACAAAATGGTCAAACACTTCAATGGGGAAGTCGCCGCCTATGCCTATTTGCTGTTGGTTCTGCTGTACTTCCCGTGTGTGGCCACCTTCGCGGCCATTAAGAAAGAACTGGGCTGGCGCTGGGCCAGTTACAGCGGCGTTTGGAGCCTGTTCCTCGGTTACAGCATCGCAGTCAGCTTCTATCAAATCATGACCTTCAATGCGCATCCGGTCACCAGCAGTGTTTGGTTGGGGATTTTCGCCGCCGGTTATCTATTGCTTTACATCCTCTTGAAACGCATCGGCCAAAAATCGTATCATTCTGTGACAAGCGACTATTAACGAGGTGACGCCCAATGATCCTATTGGAGCTGAAACGTTACATCCGAACCCACCAAAATGTCACAGAAGAAAACATTCTGAACCATTTTGACATCTCCCCCGATACGCTGGAAGGCTTGATTCGCCCCCTCATCGACCAAGGCCACATCAAGGAGTCTTTCGCCCAAGCCAGTTGCGCCAGCGGACAATGCCAATCCGGCTGCGGACACAATGACGCCGACAAACACTACTTCTGGACCGACAAACGCCACAAATCCCTGGCCATCCCATTAAAAGTCCAGCCTGCCGCCCATTAAAAATTTTTTACTCCATTCCGGGAATTGGCATTGACTTTGCATGTAGGTTGGACAACTATAATCCTACAACGAAACGAAGTAGCACCGCTCCCATGAATAGATGGTTTCAAAAAGGCAATTCCAGACGGTTTTTCCGAATCGACATGCCGGTTCGGCTTTTCATCACCCCGTCGTCTCCGATTAAGGATCGGGAAATTTATGCCACCGGCGTCGATTATTTTCCGCCGATTGTCCAAAAGCTGATTGCCGAACAAAAAAGCGACACCTTGTATTGGTTGGGCCGTATCCAGGACCAAAAAGTCCTGGTCACCGAGCTGTTCAACGAGGTCATCGACTTTGTGGAGTTTTTCGGCGAGTGCGCCAAGTCGCTTTCCCAGGGCATCAACCCCCGTCTGGACCCAAAGTACTGGGTGCAGATCAATCAGAAGAAACAAGGCTTCCAAAAGGTCGAGGCGCTTCACCAGTCGTCACCGAAGACCTACCGTTATTTCAAGATGATTGAAGAGAAATACATGACGTTTCTGGAGTCGATGATTCACAGCATCACCCACTCCACGGCCAGCCAGTTCGAAGCGAACATCCAACTGCCCTACGCCTTTAAAATCGACGAAACCATCGAGCTGTTCAAAAACGAGAAATTCGCCAAAATTCCACTGGTGCAATCGATTTATTCGCTGTGCTCCCTGATGGATACCTATCTGGAAGCCTATCGCCAGATCAACGACGACAATGTGATGCGACAATACCCGCAGGAATGGCGGCTGCAACAAGCCAACGTCAGTGCCTCAGGCCTGGCGGTTTTACTGAATAAGCGTTTTCAGCCTTTCGAAAAGGTCGATGTGTTTTTCTATTTCCCGTCCCACGACAAAACCTTGCAGTTCAGCGGCAATATTGTCGATATCCGTACCATCGACGATGCTTACAAGGAACGGGTCGCCATCAACTTTGAATTTCCGGATGGCAAGAGTCAGGATTTCCTGCAAAATGAAATTCAGCGCTTCGAAATCGAAGAATGCATGCACTTTAACTTCGCTTAGAGGAATTTGATTACACTATGCCAGGTCGCAATCACACAGTCGAAGCCGGATTTTTGGACGCCCTCCCCGCCTCCTATCGAGACGCGGCCGCCGACCTCCTGCATTTCTATCGTCTGAGTCAATTGCTGGACATGCGCCAGAACGGCGTTTACCCGGAAGCAGAAGACCGCTTTGACTTAAAGCCGGTGCAATGGCTGGAAATCTTGGATGCGGTCATTTTAACGAAGGTGAGTTATTTTGACGTGACCACCCAAATGAGCCCCAAACACATCAATAAGTTGCTGGAAATTACCGCATTTGCACTGCACCATCCAGGCGCAACGCTATCGGAACTGTATCAACTGGTGGAAAAAGATTACCAGTTTTTCGCCGGTTGGCTAAAACACGTACAAGACGTTCGTATGGAGTTTGTCAAACACGCCAAGGCAAAAGGGTTACTTTAGAGCTTAAAGTAAAAGCGAAGGCTGTCAAAGCAGGGCCAGTTTTTGCTCCGAGACCAACCGCATCGCATCTTTCAATTCGCGGCGTTGCTCAAACAAGGTGATGATTTCCGCGTGTTCGCGACTGAGGAACTCGAATTCCACGCCAATTTTATAGGCAAACTCGCTGTTTTTCAGCGCCTTATTCAATACGATTTTGCCTCGGCACACCAAAATATTATCGTCCAGCTGCATGAAAACATTCATGTGCGCAAACTTTTCGAACGTCTCGTTAGTGTTAAAACTGAAACCACCGGCACTGATATTCACATCCATGTCCGGCCAGGAACTGGGATCGGAAATCGAATGATAAGCCTCTTTTAAACGCGCGAACACGGTTTCATAAGCATTGAGTTTCTGAATCAACAACTCCAGCACCTTGGCGGGCAAAATGCCTCGATCACTTAATGCGCGTAAGTTGGACACATAGTCGGATTCGTCAAAATTCGGTTTAGTCTTGCGTGGAAACAGAAAGATTTTACCGTCAATGCTGTTTTGAATCGATTCGATCAACTCGTGAATGTGATCGCTGATCTGCAGGTAAAACCCTTCAATTAAGGGCCCGACTCTAGACACATTACTGACTTCCGGCGGCGAGATTTTACGGTCTTCACGTAACCGAAACTTATAATCGTGGCGTAAACGCGGGTCGTGCCCTTCAATGATGTCGTCCAACAACCAGACCATATAATCAATGCGGTGATTGAGCATATGAAAAATGCGCAAGGCATCCGACTCCGGCGAGAAGGCTTCGCTCAGGAGTTCTTTTATTTCACTGTCCAGTTCTTCCAGGTGAAACGCTTCCTGACGTTTAATCAATTTATCGCGATTAACGCGCAGGTGCCGCCCTTGCACATCCACGGTTTCAAAGTACAGCGGAATTGTCACGTCGTATCGAAAAAAACGTCTTACATTCGCCACTTCGGTTTTCCTTTTTTTGCATCACTTTTCACCAGGCCTGGTCATTTTTTGCCTGTTGTATTCAGTTATATCAACAAATGTCGCTGAATGAAATGGGCAATATCGCCTACTTCTTCAGCACACACCTGATGCGGCATCCCCGGATAAGTATGCCATTCCACATTTCGACCGACGTCTTGCAACGTCTCGCGCGATGCTTCCGCAACCGTAAACGGACAAATCGGGTCCGCCGTGCCGTGAGCCAAAAACACCGGGCAGCCGCTTGGTTGAACGTAAGAGGCCGCTCGTGCCGCTTGATGTGGAAAGTAGGTCGACAACCCCATAATGCCGGCCAAAGGTGCCTCATAACGCAACCCGGCCTGTAAAACAACGACTCCGCCCTGCGAAAAACCGGCCAGTAAAATCCGCTCGGACGGAATGCCTTTATCCCGTTCATCATCGATCCAACCCTGCACCCGCGCCACACTTGCATCAATCCCATCCCAATCCACTTGTTCCATCACCTGGGTGGTTTTAAAGTCGTACCAAGCCGGCATCGGGTCGCCCAAGTTCGCCGTCACCGGTTGCACCGGCGCATTCGGAAACACAAAGCGAATACCGTGATTTTCCGGCAACGATAAATGCGGCAAGAGTCCTTCAAAATCATGGCCATCCGCTCCCAAGCCGTGTAACCAAATCACACTGGCGGTGGCCGCCCCTGTCGACGGTTCGATAATAATCGGTGGTTTTCCTTCTGGCATGAGCGCTCCTAAAATAAAATATGAGATCCAAAACACGATCGTTCACGATTTGAGGCCAATTGTTCCGCCCCGTATTCTAACCAATCCCTCGCCTTGCGCGCCAACCTTTCCACAGGAGAATGCAATGTTTTTCATTTCCGGTATGGATACGCTAAAATAGCGCCTTTAATGACACCGGGGATGGCGGGGTAATGTTCCGATTCCAACACACACATTCAGGTATGAAACCGTCTCAACGCGGCACAGCCATCGCAAGAAGGCTGTTCGGCACCTTGCTGCTCGCCGTCGGGTTAACGAGCCTAACGGCTTGCGGAAAAAAAGGGCCACTCTACCTGCCGGAAAAACCGCAAGCAGCGACGGATGAGGCCCAGAACACATCCGACCAAACCACCTCGGACGAAACCGCCGAACAACCGACTCAATCGACACCATCACAACAGGAAACGCCATGAGCCAGATGCCACACTCTTTCCATTATCAGAACGACACCCTTTATGCCGAAGGCTGCTCATTGGAGACTCTGGCTCAAAAATACGGCACCCCGCTGTACGTTTACTCTCGAAACACCTTCGAAAACCGCTGGCAGGCGTTTGATTCCGCTTTTGGTGACCAGCCGCACCTGGTCTGTTACGCCGTCAAAACCAACTCCAACCTCGCCATTCTGAACCTCTTGGCCCGTTTGGGATCCGGCTTTGACATTGTCTCGCAAGGGGAATTGGAGCGCGTGCTGAAAGCAGGCGGCGACCCGGCCAAAGTGGTGTTTTCCGGTGTGGCGAAAAAGTCCGCTGAAATCGAACGTGCATTAACCGTGGGCATTCGCTGCTTCAATATCGAATCGCACGCTGAACTGGATCGCATTCAAGCGGTGGCGCAGCGCCTCGACATCGTCGCGCCGATTTCCATCCGCGTCAATCCGGATGTCGACGCCAAAACCCACCCGTACATTTCCACCGGCTTGAAAGACAACAAATTCGGGGTCGACATCAACACCGCCCCACAACTCTATGCCGATGCGCAAAAGCTGTCCCACATCGACATCATCGGCATCGACTGCCACATCGGCTCGCAACTGACCGAAATCACCCCGTTTGTCGATGCGCTGGAACGTGTCTTGAAATTGAAAACCGCTTTGGAAGCACAAGGCATTCACTTGCACCACCTCGACTTGGGCGGCGGCCTCGGCATTCAATACACCGACGAACAGCCGCCGGAAGTGCGCGATTACATCCAAGCCATCCTCACCAAATTGGACGATCCATCCATTGAGGTCATTATCGAACCCGGGCGCGCCATTGCCGGTAACGCCGGTGTTCTGGTCACGGAAGTGGAATACCTCAAGCCGACCGAACATAAGAATTTTGCCATTATCGATGCCGCCATGAACGACCTGATTCGCCCGGCCTTGTACCAGTCTTATCAAACCATTCAGCCGGTCATCCAACACGCCGACGGCGACGCAACCGAGTGGGACATCGTCGGCCCGGTATGCGAAACCGGCGACTTTTTAGGCAAAGACCGCCGTTTGAACTTGAAAGCGGGCGATTACTTAGCGGTCATGTCGTCCGGTGCCTATGGCTTCACCATGAGTTCAAACTACAATACCCGCCCGCGAGCGGCGGAAGTGTTAGTGGACGGTGATCAAGACTACGAAATTCGCCCTCGCGAAACCTACGAAGATTTGATGGGGTCGGAAAAGTTATTACCGACCGTCTAAAAGATAAGAAGCTTAGTTTACCGGGGCTTCATAACGCCCGGCCAACCAGAGATGAACAGCGCTGAGCTGCTCGGAAGTCGGTAACTGGTTTTCCGTCTGGCGCACGCGCGCCAACTTCGGGGCTTCTCCCTTCGACGCCGTTTCGGACAGGCGCAACAAGAGCCCCAGCCACTCACCATGCAGTTGCCACACCCACAGCGAGGCGTTTCCGGCCTCATAATCCGACCAATCGGTGAGCCAGTAATGTTTCTGCAAATGACTCAAGGCTTCCCATTCGGTTTTTTGCGTTAAACGCACAGGATGACGACACAAGTCCTCCGGCGGTAACGTGCGCGATGCGATATCGGAAAACCACCAGGCCTGGTAGATTTTCTCCACATCCACCAGATAGCGACAAGCGCCGATGGCGTCCAGTTCCGAATCCGGTAGCTGCAACGTTTCCGCCGCGCGATAAACGTCTTCCAGCTGAGCCACCAGGCTCTGACACTGCATGGGACGACACGGCAAACGAGCCAGGGATTGATGCAGCCGCGACCCGATCAATTGCGGAAAACGCGCCGCCAAGGACAAGGCCATGGAGTTCACACGCGGCAAGGCTTGCAAGCCTTCCAAACGGTCTTCATCCATGACACAGACTTCCACAAAATCGGAAATTTCTTCGGTCACATACCGTAAGCGCAACTTGCGCAGAAACTGTACGGTTTCCTTTTTACCCGGCCAACCAATTTCGGAAACCAATTGGGTGCGCTTATCGCTCAGCAACGCAACAATGTCCGCTTCCGGCAACCCGGAAGCCACCAAACGCCACGCCAGCATCGGAGAATGATCCAATAGCTCCAGTAATTGCGGATAACGCCCCACATAATGCAACAGCGCCAATTGATGGGTCGGGAACAAGGCACAACTGTCCTTGACCCAATTCGGAATCTGCTTTCGCCAAGCACCGAGTTGGCCATAATCCGGCCAGCTCAAAACGGCCAAGTCGTCAGGATACGCCGGAACCGGTTCGGAACCGACCATCATATTGTCCCAACCGGGAATGGCCAGCACTCCCATTTTCGGCATCCACTGACGCCCATCCACCCAAAGCACTTGGGCATCGACATCCCAATAACAGTGCTTGGCCAACTGTTTTTGTTGAATGGATAAGGCGGGTTTCATCCTGCAGCTCGCTTTACCAGCTTTTGCCGACTTTAAAGAAGAAGGACTTGAGGTATTCGGTTTCCGGAATGGCCGGATGCACCGGATGATCCGGTGCCTGATGACACTGATCGAACAATTGGATTTGACGGTCGACGTGACGGCTGGCTTGCTGAATCTGACTCAACAAAGCGTCTCGACTCATATGATACGAACAAGATGCCGACACCAATACGCCATCGGTGTTCAATAAACGCATGGCCAGTTCATTAATGCGGCGATAACCTTCCGAGCCGGCCTTGAAATCTTTTTTACGTTTCACGAAGGCCGGTGGATCCACAATCACCACGTCGTATTTATGCGCTTCGGTCAGCAAGGCTTTCAACACATCAAATGCATTGCCTTCGATGGTGATCACTCGATCGATGACTTCGTTGAGGACGGCATTTTGTTCCAAACCGTCCAACGCAAAGGCAGAGGCATCCACACAAGTAACTTCCGTCGCTCCAGCGACCGCGGCTTCAATCCCCCAGCCGCCCAAGTAGCTGAACACATCCAACACGGTTTTGCCTTTCACCAGCGATTGCAGTCGCGCACGGGCCGAACGGTGATCGTAAAACCAACCGGTTTTCTGGCCTTCTTCGGCCGGAATCATAAAGCGGGCACCGTTTTCTTCCATTTGAATCGATTCCGGCAGTGTGCCGATGGCCACTTCCGTGTAAAGCGGCAGCCCTTCCAGCTCACGACTGCCGGTGTCGTTGCGCAAGACCAACGCCTGCGGGTGATACAAGTTTTCGATGGTTTGCACCACTTCGTCTTTCATCGCTTCCATACCCGCGGTGGTGATTTGCGCCACAAATACATCGCCGAAACGATCAATCACCAGGCCTGGCAAACCATCGGATTCACCAAAGACCAAACGATAATAAGGGGCCTCGTAATTCAACTCACGCAAAGCCTGCGCGGCTTGAATGCGTTTTTTCAAAAACGCTTGGTTAAAGGAGACTTTCGGGTTTCGGCTCAACAGGCGCCCGCAAATCAAGGTATTCGGATTGACGTAAGCCACACCGATGGCTTTACCATTGGACGCTTCCACCGTCACCACTTGCCCGGGCTCGAAGCTTTTCAGCGGCGAGACCTGATTATCGACCTCATTACTGAAAATCCACAGATGGCCTTGTTTGAGGCGTTTTTCTTCATTTTTTTTCAGTCTTAAAACCGCTTCGGTCATAGTATTTCCTTAAACTGTTAACGTAAAAAGGGCATCGAGCCCATGGCGCGACGGCCAACAGGCTGTATGCCCTTTTCAATGATTGGGAAAATCGGGTACGTAAGCGAACTATTGATCGATCATCGCTTGATAGTCGCTGTCCGACAGAAGGTTGTCCAATTCGGACGCATCGTGCGGTGCAATTTTAAACAACCAACCGCCGTCGTAAGGCTCGTCGTTGACCAATTCCGGTTCGTCTTCCAGCTCGGTATTCACGGCGACGATTTCACCGCTCAACGGTGAGAAAATGTCGGAAGCGGCTTTCACCGATTCCAACGACATCACCTCTTCCCCTTGAGCGATGTCCGTGCCGACTTCCGGCAGGTGCGCCGCCATCAAATCGCCAAGGGATTCCTGGGCGAAGTCGGTAATGCCCACAATCGCTTCGCCGGACTCGTCGATATACACCCACTCATGCGACTCCGCATACTTCAAATGATTTGGTAAAACGCTCACGGCGACACTCCATACACATTAAATTTGAATCTGCCGCAAATCATACCAAAAAACAGGATAAAAAACCGATAAAGACCGGAATCGAAATCGTTCAAAGAAACCACCAGGCCTGGTGGATTTCGGAAATAAAGAGACATTACAGGGTGCGGTCGATTTCCACCCGGTTGCGACCTTGCTGTTTAGCCAGATACAAAGCGCGGTCGGCGCGTTTATAGAAGCTTTGCAGGCTGTCATCGGCTTGAAGCTGCACCACCCCCAGACTGATGGTGACGGACAAACGCCCTTTATCCACCGTCAGGTCCGCCACCGCTTCCCGATAGCGCTCCGCGAGGATCAAGCCGTTTTCAAGGTGCGTATCCGGTAACATAATCGCAAATTCTTCCCCCCCAACCCGGCAGAGGACATCCCGCACCCGTAACAATCCCTCAAGCGCCTGAGACACTTCGACCAGCACCTTATCGCCCATATCATGGCCGTGGGCATCATTGACTTGTTTGAAATGGTCGACATCAATGAACACCATGCAAAATGGGTCCGGTCGTTCCGCCATGACGTTTTGAAGGTACTGATTAAAATAGTGCCGGTTATGCACGTCGGTCAATTCATCATGAGCAATCAAATACTCCAAACGATTCTTGTAATGTTCTTCTTCGGTGATATCGGTCATTAACACACTGACATAATCGGTACCGAAGTGCGACGAGATATCGGTGGCTTTGACCAAGAAAATATAATCCCGGTCATGCCATCGAATTTTGGCATAATGCGATTTTTCTTTATTGCCAATCACATGGTCAAACCAATAAATGCCGTCCACATAACGCCGCAAATACCCCTCTTCCGGCACAAACAACTCACAAATACAATGATAGGTTTGGTGAAATTCTTCTATATTCTGGAAGGTATCGAAAAACTCGAAGAAGCGCCGATTCGCAAATAAAATACGCCGTTGGTTGGACACATAGACGATTTCCGTCGACGTATCAAACACCTCAAAGAAAAATCGTTTTTCCAACTCTGCCTGATGTTTGAAATACATCATCGCCAGCAAGAAAATTAACAGCAGCACAATAAACAACGTCATGATGACAAATTGTTTTTGCGTGTCATAGACATGTATAAACTCAAAACTGTCCAGCGGCTTCAAGGTGACCCAGGTGGCCATCGGCTGGCCATTGATATCGGAGATGTGACGCGTCACCATGAGATACCCGTCAAAGACTTTATAGCCCGAGTCTTTAAACGCCCGTTCGACGCCATAACGCTCAATCAATTTGATATCCGGTTCCGTCGCATCAATATTGGCCACATAATAGTCGTCAACAAACTTACCGGTAAACGCATTGGTCAACTGCCTGCGGTATCGCTTATCCACCAGCACCACCGAATGGACATCGCTCATTTCCGACAAGGCTTGATCAATGGAATCGATTTGAGAAATCACATCCACCATCCCGATAAAGCGATTCTGATCATCAAATATCGGCACAATGGATTTAAATGTCAGGGCAAACTTCCCCACACTGAAGTTGTTGATCCGGCGCGGGTTTTGAATCATGGAAGCGATATCCTGACGCACTTTGGCCAGGTTGTCGCCCTTTTTCGTCGTCCAACTGCGAGCCAAGCTCACGCCGGTGTTATCCACCAACTGAATCCAAACCCCTTTGTATTTGGTCAATTTTTTTAATTGATGGGTATAGTGCGCCAACTTTTCCTGTAAATTCGGATCACCGTTCAGAAGGGCGTTTTTAAAGTTCGGCGGCGACGTCATCGCCACCGCGAGTGCTTGCGTGGTGTTCTGTTTTTCTTTGATCAGCACATCGACTTTTTCAATCAGAGACGATTGATAAAATTGAAATTCCTGATTACGTGCCTCATCGACCTGCCAGCTATACAGCACATAGACCATCGGGGACAGCAGTATGGCCCCCAGTAAAATCAGCCAATGAAAATGCTGATTAATCAGTCGCAGGTAAGTCGGCATAAAATAAGCTTCTAAAAATAATGGAAATTGTCCTTTTTTTCCGCCATGGCGTCCAATAAAAGACTAACACATGGGAATAAATTAAACTAATTTTACTCCCATGACACGCTTATTGAACCTGTCAGCCGCCAAGCCTTATCGCCAAATACCTGAATTACCGAACGAAGTTCATAACTGCAAGACATCCATATGGGTATGGCTTTTGAACTGCTGAGATTCCATTTTTTGCAACACGTCACTCAATAACCGTACCGCCTCGGTAATGTACGGACCTTTATTCAACATCACGCATTCAGCACGTTGCGACATGGCCGCATCAGTGATTTCCGGGCGCGAAATACGCCCGTCTTTGACAAAGGACTCCATCACTTGTGTGGCCCACACAACGGGAATATGCGCCGCCTCACACACCCTTAGAATCTGATCTTGCACCCCGGCCATGCGAACACTGCCTAGCTCCACCGCCAAATCCCCCCGCGCCAACATCACGCCCAGTTCGATATTCCGCGCCAAGCCGACGGCCAAAATCGTCGGAAGCTGACGCACGGCTTTCGCCGTTTCGATTTTCGCCAAAATCGGCAAAGGTTCCACACCTTTTTCACGCATCCGGTTGTGTAACCGTAAAACATCCTCCGCGCATTCGGTAAACGACAGGCCGACCATATCCGCATGCTGACAAACGAAATCGAGATCATGCTCATCTTTGTCGCTGAGCGTCGGTAACGCCAAATCCGTATTCGGAAAGTTGAGGCCCTTTTCCGGTTTCAAACGGACGCCGCCCGGCCCCACCTGAGTCATATCAATCAACAGGGCCTCATCCCGTTTATCCACCACCTCACCGCCCATTTTGCCATCATCAAACCAGACGCTGTCACCGATGGACACCATCGCAATCACATCCGGGCAAGTGACCGTCACCATGGCATGCACCGACAGGCCAAAGACCGCTTCCATCTCGGAAAAACGCGCTTTATCACGGCACAGTAATACTTTGTCATGTCGGTGAATTTTCGGGTAAACGCCTTTTTGGCCCTTTTGCCGGCTTTCGAATTTTTCACGTGTTTTTTGCGATGCCGCCTGGCCGGTTTGAATATCCCCGGTGCGGATTTTGTGCCCCGCCAAATCCATCAAAATCGGACAGGTCACACCCAACGCCTTGGCCTGACCACGAATATGACGAACCATTTTTGACCAGGCCTGGTCATTATCATGTGCACAATTAATACGGGCGCAATTCATGCCCGCCGCCAAGAGCGATTCCACCAAGGCCGGGTGATCGGCCGCTTCGGAAGGCAGGGTCACCAAAATGTATTCGCTCCGGTTTTCCGGCCGAGCACCGAACAAACGACCTGCCCGCTTTTGCAACGCATGATAACCGGCTTCATATCCCAGGCACCATTCGGCCTTTTCGGGGACATAAGCCGCTCCGTCCACCGCAAGCGACAGGATATTTAACACCGCATCGAGATTGGAAAGCACATGCGGCTCCACTCGCCCCAAGGACGACAGCCCGGCCGCCGCCAACCCCGATTGCAACGCATGAAGATTTTCCCGACGCATGACCTGATAATTGAGCAGATTATGCAAGCTGAACAACCGCCCGTCGTCGTTTGTTTGCACATCGATTGATTGCAGCTCGGTTTGCGTCTCGCCAAGGATACGCGCCCTCAAAGCTTTCAACCGAACGAATAAGTTTTCCAGGGAAACGTCTTCCCCCGGTTTCATTTCAAAATGCGTCATAGCCGCCTCGCACTCAACCCAACATGATTTCAGAATAGCCACCGAAATTGACAACCAAATGAAACCTATTGGGTTTTCGCCAGCCTTCACGGCAACACACTTAACAGCGGTTCTGCGCTTTTCGACGGATTCTGCTGTTAATACGCCGACGAAACCCTTATAATGAGCGCGTTTCAAAAACACTTCCCAAACGCGCCCGTAGCTCAGCTGGATAGAGCGTTGCCCTCCGGAGGCAAAGGTCTGGGGTTCGAATCCCTTCGGGCGCGCCATTACACCGACTTTCTGACCCGCCCATATCCGATTCAGTCATATTCTGCCTTAGCCGTGCTATAAAAAATTACTTAGTTTTCTGGCGTGCCAGATTGGGTATAATATCACCATTACCCCCAAGAAAAGACAGATTCAATGAGCGCAAAAGACAATCAATCCCTTGACCTCTACATCGGCAAAATCATCAATAACGTTCGTAAAAAACAAGGCCTGACCATCGCGGAAATTTCCGAGCAGTCCGGCGTCAGCCGTGGGATGTTGAGCAAGATTGAAAACGGACAGGTGTCCCCAAGTCTGGACTCGTTGTTGAAAATCTCACGCGCGCTCGGCGTGCCGATTTCGGCGTTTTTCAAGGAATTCGACTCGGAAGAAGGCGGGGCTCAATTGGTCAAAGCTGAGGAAGCGCTTGAGGTGGTTCGTCGCGGCACCAAAGTCGGGCACACTTATCACCTGCTGGCTTACGATTCTGGCCCTCACAAAACCTTTGAACCCTTCTTGATCTCTTTGGATAACAAAAGCGAAATTTTCCCAACCTTCGCCCATGAAGGCACGGTTTTCATGTATCTTCTAGAAGGTGAAATGATCTATCGTCACGGCAAACAGACCTATCACATGAAGCCGGGCGACTCCTTGACCTACAATGCACAAATTTCTCACGGACCGGAAGAACTCCTACAAGTGCCGATTAAATTTCTCAATATCATCTACTACAACCAAAACGCACCAGAATAAAAGGCATCCTTTCCAAGTTAGTGCATTAGCTTTCCAGTTTAGCCTTAAATTCCTTTCATATCAAAACTAATACCTTGATACTAAATACAATTTAATTATTGGTATTAAACTTTCTTTCTTCCTCGCAGGTATTTGTTCCATACCTAAAAACTTAACCAAATTACCTTTGCTAGCAAAGGTAATTTGGTTCTTTTTAGTTTCTCGTTCAGGGGAGGTCGCATATGAAGTTAGTGAAAGCGATCATTAATCCTTACAAGTTGAATGACGTCCGTGACGCGCTTTCCGATTTAGGAAGCTACGGACTGACGACAACAGAAGTAAAGGGTTATGGTCGTCAAAAAGGACAAAAGGAAATCTATCGCGGTGCAGAATACGAAATCTCTTATGTACCCAAGATTATGATTGAATTGGCGATTTCGGACGATGCGCTCGACAGTGTCGTGGCTTGCATATCCGAAACAGCCAGAACCGGAAAAGTGGGAGATGGCAAAATTTTTGTCATGCCAATCGAAGAAGTCATCAGAGTTCGTACCGCTGAAACGGGAGATGACGCTTTATAAAAGAAGTGAACATGGAGTAATTTTATGGAAGGAAATTTTTTACAACTATCCTATGCACTGGATACGTTTTACTTTTTGATGAGCGCCGTGCTCGTCATGTGGATGGCCGCCGGGTTTGCCATGCTGGAAGCCGGTCTGGTTCGCAGCAAGAACACGGTTGAAATCTTAACCAAAAACGCACTGCTTTACAGTGTTGCCTGTACGATGTACCTGCTAATCGGGTATAACTTCATGTACCCTGGCGACCCAATCAGCGCTTACCTACCGAATATCTCGTTCTTGTTGGGCGCGGACAATGCGGTTGACGCCGTAGTCGCTGGCGGAGACGGTGCACCTTACTACTCAGGTATGTCTGACTTCATCTTCCAGGCGGTTTTCGCGGCTGCGACGATGTCGATTGTTTCCGGTGCGATTGCTGAGCGTATGAAGCTTTGGCCTTTCCTAGTGTTCGCGGTTGTCATGACAGCGTTCATCTACCCTATGGAAGGTTACTGGAAATGGGGCGGCGGCTGGTTGGATCAGCTAGGTTTCCAAGACTTCGCTGGTTCCGTTGTTGTTCACATGGCCGGTGCGGCTGCAGCTTTGGCAGCGGTTATTCTGGTTGGACCACGTCTTGGTAAATACGGCCCTAACGGTGAAGTCCGTGCGATCCCAGGTGCAAACCTGCCGATGGCGACCCTTGGTATGTTCATTCTTTGGATGGGCTGGTTCGGGTTCAACGGTGGTTCTGAGCTGATGATTTCCAATGTTGACGAAGCGAACGCCGTTGCGGCAATCTTCGTAAACACCAATGCTGCGGCAGCGGGTGGTATGATTGCTGCGGCTCTATTGGGACGCTTCATGTTCGGTAAGACCGACTTGACCATGGCGATCAACGGTGCTTTGGCCGGTTTGGTATCCATCACCGCAGAGCCGCTAGCGCCAACACCTGGTTTGGCTCTAATCATCGGTATGATCGGTGGTATCATCGTGGTACTTTCCATCATCGGCATGGACAAAATGAAGCTTGACGATCCAGTCGGTGCGATCTCCGTTCACGGTACCGCCGGTATCTGGGGTATCTTCGCGGTATTGTTCAGCAACTCCGACGCGACCTTCATGGGTCAGTTAATCGGTACGGTTGCAACATTCGCTTGGATGTTCATCGCTTCGTTCATTGTTCTTTACATCATCAAGAAAGCGGTTGGCCTACGCCCAACTGAAGAACAAGAACAAGAAGGCTTGGACGTTGAAGAATGTGGTATGGAAGCTTACCCAGAATTCAACCAGAAAAACTAAGTCCGACTTAAATGTAAAGAAACGAAAAACCGCCGTTCTCATACGGCGGTTTTTTCATTTTTGAAAGCCCTTAATAAAAACGGGATTTTTTATTAAGTGTTTTTAAAAGGTAACTACAATAGATGTCAACGCAGATCAGACAAGCCTCTTTTCAGGACATTCCCGAAATGGTCGTCCTACTCAAATCCTTATTCTCGCTGGAAGCCGACTTCGATTTCGATATCGACAAGCAGGTCAAAGGCATTGGCTTTATCATTGAAAGTAAGGATTGCTGTTATCTGGTGGCCGAATCGAACAATCGTGTCATCGGCATTTGCAGCGCGCAATGGGTGTATTCCACTTCGGAAGGCGCCAAATCCGCCTGGATTGAAGACCTGATCGTTCACCCGACCCACCAAGGCAAAGGCATTGGAAAGTTGTTACTGAGCAGCATCTTGGACTGGTGTGAACAACAAGGGTGTACACGGGCACAATTGGTGTACGACAAAGACAACACCAACGCCATCGCGTTTTATGAAAAAACCGGCTGGCAGATGACCAACCTTGGCGTACTGAAGACTCAGCCAAAAACCGGCGAGTAGAATGAAAATATAAAAGGAAGGCGATGATCCCGTTAGGGTTAACGGGGGCAGGTTCAGCGTATTAAATAATCCAACAAATCAAACAATACCGGGCGGACCAATTGCATCTTGGCTTCCGGCTCGGCCAGCATGGTTTGCGGTGTTTGAACAAAATTCCCCACCGTCATCTGCTCGCCGATTTCATCAATCCATTCTTGAATAATCGGTGGCGTCACCTCTGGATGGCACTGCAAACCAATAATACGCTCACCAAGTTGAAAGCCTTGGTTTGGACAAACCTGACTTTCAAGCAACCGTTTGGCGCCCTTCGGTAATGCAAAGGTTTCACTGTGCCAATTGAAGATTTCCAACGCACGGGGAAACTGGAAAACCGTTGCGTCATCCGCCACATTCGAGACAGTATGCCAGCCGATTTCCACTTCCGGATTGTCAGAGACTTGCGCGCCCAACGCCGTCGCAATCAATTGACCGCCCAAACAAATGCCCAATAGTGGAATATCAGCTTCAACCACATCGCGAATATACTGTTTTTCCGCCACCAGCCAAGGGTAATTGACTTCATCATTCACACTCATTGGCCCGCCTAATGCAATCACCAAGTCCGTCGACGTCAACGGGGGGTATTGAACCTCATCGTCATACAATGCAACGGTTTCCACCGAGGCAGACCTTCCCTGCAACCATGTCTCGACTTGACCGAGCCGCTCAAACGGCGCATGTTTTAACACCACAACATTCATACTGACCTCCAGAAAACCACTCACACATTTAACCAAAAAAAGGCCGGGGCCTAAAAACAAAAAAGCCGTGCGCCACACTCATGAAATGGCTAACACGGCAAACGAAACGAAAAGTATCAACTTATGAAAAAACAATCCTCTTTAACTTAATTGGTGTCGCTCACAGGCAATCAAGGTATTTTCCAGCAGGGTCGCAATCGTCATGGGTCCCACGCCGCCCGGCACAGGCGTCACATGCGCGGCCACATCCATCGCCGCTTTATCGACATCGCCGGTCAGAGAGCCATCTTCCAAACGGTTGATGCCCACATCAATGACGATGCAACCCGGCTTCAACCAATCGGCCGGAATAAAGCCCGGTTTACCGACCGCCACCACCAGAATATCGGCCATGGCAACGTGAGTTTTCAAATCCGCCGTGAAGCGGTGACAAACCGTGGTCGTCGCACCGGCCAATAATAATTCCAGCGACATCGGACGCCCCACGATATTGGACGCGCCCACAATCACCGCATGCTTGCCTTTGGCGGATAAACCGTAATGATTCAACAGCGTTATACAACCGTACGGCGTGCAAGGACGCAAAGTGGGCATTCGCACCGTCAAGCGACCAATGTTATACGGGTGAAACCCATCGACATCTTTGTCGGGGTGAATGGCTTCAATCACGGTTTCAGCTTCAATGTGATCCGGCAATGGCAACTGAACCAGAATTCCGTCAATCGAACTGTCGTCGTTCAATTGACGAATCAAATCCAACAACTCGGCTTGCGTGGTCGAAGACGGCCAATGCCAGGACTTGGACACGAAGCCCACTTCCTCGCAGGCTCGCTTCTTGTTGTTCACGTACACCGACGAGGCCGGATCATCACCAATCAAAATAACGGCCAGGCCTGGCGCTCTCAGGCCTTGCGAAAGCCGCATATCGACCTGATCTTTGATCTTACCGCGAACCGCTTTTGAGACAGCCTTACCGTCAATAATCTTTGCGCTCATGGTTCAGCCTTTAATAGTTTGATTTACCCGGAATCCAGCCCGTACCCGCTAAAGGCACACCGGCCATGGCCGCGGCTTCCACATTCAGAGCCACCAAATCTTCCGGTTCCAAATTGTGCAAGTGGGACTTACCACAGGCACGTGCCAGCGTTTGCGCTTCCATCGTCAAAACTTGCAGATAGTTTGCCAAACGTTTACCAGCTTCTTCCGGATTCAAACGCGCCGCCAATTCCGTGTCTTGCGTGGAGATGCCCGCCGGACATTTGCCTTCGTGGTAATCGTCATAGAAACCGGCCGCCGAACCGATTTTTTGGTACTCGGCATCCCATTTCGGGTGGTTACAGCCCAACGCGACCAATGCCGCCGTTCCAATCGCGACCGCATCGGCACCCAACGCCATGGCTTTCGCCACGTCGGCCCCACTGCGAATCCCACCGGAAACAATCAACTGAACCTTACGGTGCATGTCCATTTCCTGAAGGGCACGAACCGCTTGTGGAATCGCGGCCATGGTTGGAATCCCGACGTGTTCGATGAAGACGTCTTGCGTCGCCGCCGTACCGCCTTGCATACCATCCAGTACAATCACATCGGCACCGGCTTTCACCGCCAGCTTCACGTCGTAGTAAGTGCGGGTCGCCCCCACTTTAATGTAAATCGGCACTTGCCAATCGGTGATTTCACGCAATTCTTGAATCTTAATCGCCAAATCATCCGGACCGGTCCAGTCCGGGTGACGACAGGCACTGCGTTGGTCGATGCCTTTCGGCAGGTTACGCATCTGCGCGACACGGTCGGTGATTTTTTGCCCCAGCAACATCCCGCCGCCGCCTGGCTTAGCACCTTGCCCCAACACCACTTCAATGGCATCGGCTTTACGCAAATCGTCCGGGTTCATCCCATAACGAGACGGCAAGTATTGATAAACCAACGTTTTGGAGGTTTGTCGCTCTTCCGGCGTCATCCCGCCATCACCGGTAGTGGTACTGGTGCCCACCATGTTGGCACCACGTCCAAGCGATTCCTTGGCATTAGCCGATAACGCCCCGAAACTCATCCCGGCGATGGTCACCGGAATGTCCAATTTAATCGGATTTTTGGCGAAACGCGTGCCCAAAGTGACGTCGGTGCCGCACTTTTCACGGTAACCTTCCAACGGATAACGCGACATACTGGCGCCCAGGAACAATAAATCATCGAAATGCGGGACCTTACGCTTCGCACCGAAACCGCGAATGTCGTAGATGCCCGTTTCCGCCGCACGTTGAATTTCATGAATCACGTCACGGCTAAAAGTTGCGGACTCGATTAATCCAGGTTGTTTCATCGTCATATCTGACTCCTTGCAATTAGGTTAATGCCTTAATACGCCGAAGCGTTATCGACTTTAAAGGTATACAGCTGGCGAGCTGAACCGTAACGGGTAAAGCTGTACGGATCCTCATCACTACCGGCTTCTTTCAACAGTGCGGACAGCTCCTCGATGTGCTCCGGACGCATCTCTTTTTGAATACAATCCGCGCCCAAGGACTCGACCTTACCTTTGACATACAAATGGGCTTCGTACAAGGAATCCCCCAAGGCTTCACCGGCATCACCACAGACAACCAAGCAACCCGACTGCCCCATAAAGGCACTCATGTGACCGACTGAGCCTTTCACAACGATGTTGACGCCTTTCATGGAAATACCGCAACGGGCGGCGGCATCGCCGTCCACCACCAGCAGTCCACCATGTGCCGTAGCGGCCGCCGATTGGCTGGCATTGCCTTTGACGTGCACTTTACCGGACATCATGTTTTCCGCCACGCCTTGACCGGCGTTGCCATTAACAATGATTTCCGCTTCTTTGTTCATACCGGCGCAATAGTAACCGGCATGACCGTTCAAGGTAATCTTCGCCGGCTGATCCATCCCGACCGCCAAATTGTGGTCACCGCTGATACCGTTTACCACCACTTCCGAGGCTTTGTCTTTCGGCAAATCATGCAAGGCTTGATTCACCTCTCGGACCGTTTGTGTTTTCAAATCAAATTCCATGGCAATTCCTTTTTCTTATTCGTCTTGTTTCTCAATCAGCCTTTACCCCAGAAATACACTTTTCCTGGATCCGGTTCCCACAATTTGGCGTTCTCGATGCCCGGCAAAGAGGACAGCGCATGATATTCAGACGCCATGGCCACGTAATCATCCGTTTCCGCCATGACCGCCGGCTTACACGCGATTGGATCACGTACCACCGCAAAGCCGTCTTTGGTTCCGACCGTGAAGGTGAAAAAGCCGTCTAAATCTTCGATGGCCCCTTCCAACGCTTCTTTTACGCTGGCGCCTTCACGCAAACGCCAGGTCAGGTAACCGGCCGCCACTTCGGAATCGTTTTCGGTTTCGAATTGGATACCTTTGTGTTCCAGCTCTTCTCGCAAACGGTTATGGTTCGACAAGGAACCGTTGTGTACCAGGCACAAATCCATCCCGGTCGAAAACGGATGCGATCCTTCCATCGTCACGCCGCTTTCCGTTGCCATACGGGTGTGGCCCACAATATGCGACCCTTTCATGCCCGCCAGATTAAAACGCTCGGCGATGTTTTCCGGCAACCCGACTTCTTTCAAAATTTCGATGGAACGCCCCACGCTCATGATGCGAACCGTCGGATCGAATTCAGCGATGGTTTCGCGTACCGGGGCTTCTTCGGCTTTCATTTTCAGCACCGCTGCATTGGCGTTGTGCATCACCGAAACCGGCGTGCTATAGGTTTCTTCAAGCTTTTCGGCCAACATATGCCAAGGATAATGCTCGTCTTCATGCTGAAGCGTTAACTTGATCATATCGTCGGACACTTCGTCCCCGTAAATCGCGAACCCGGCACTGTCCGGTCCACGCCCAGTCATGGCAATCAGCATCGGCTCGAACAGCTTGCCGAGTTGACTCTCAAGTGCGCTGTTTTTTAAATATAACCCTACAATTCCACACATGAGCCTTCTCCTTTAAAAATACTCTGCATAACGGTTTAATTCCCAATCGGACACATGGCGCTGGTATTCGACCCATTCCATGCGTTTGATATCAATGAATTCTTTCATGAAGTTTTCGCCGAACTGTTCGACGAACAACGAATTGCCTTCCAACTCGTCCAAAGCTTCCGACAACGATTGCGGCAAGGTATCAATCCCTCTTGCCTTGATCTCATCCAACGACAAGCCGTAGTGGTTGATGTTTTGCGGCTCACCCGGATTCAATTTCTTCGCCACACCGTCCAAACCGGCAGCAATGATGGCGGCGGTCACCAGGTACGGATTACACCCGGTATCCGGCAAACGGAACTCCAAACGTCCATAAGGCACGCGGACCATCGCCGAACGGTTGTTGTCGCCGTAGCTGATAAACGCCGGTGCCCAGGTCGCGCCGGACAGCGAACGTCCGACAACCAAACGCTTGTAAGAATTGACGGTCGGCGCGGCAAACGCACATAACGCTTTAGCGTGGTGCATCAAGCCACCCAGGAAGTCATAGGCCAATTCCGACAACCCCATGTTGTTTTTGTCGGAATCGTCTTTGAACAGGTTATTCCCTTCCGCATCGGTAATCGACAAGTGGAAATGGAACCCATTCCCGGTGCGGTTAGCGTTCGGCTTCGGCATAAAGGAGCAAATCATGCCCATTTCATTGGCGATTTCGCTGCCCGCCATACGCACAAAGGTGATTCGGTCCGCCGAGGTTTTCGCGTCGGAATAGGTGTAGTTGATTTCGAACTGACCGTTGGCATCTTCGTGGTCGATCTGATAAACATCGAACCCGACCTGCTGCAGGGAATCGACGAATTTTTCCAAAAACGCGCGGGAACGCGACAAGCCTTTATAGTCGTAACACGGCTTGTCCAAGGTATCGCTTCCGTCATACGGCATCAAATGCCCGTCTTCATTGCGTTTCAGCAAGCTGAATTCCGGTTCGATCCCGGTATTCAGCGTCCAACCTTTTTCGCTCAAACGTTCGATTTGTTTCAACATAATATGACGCGTGTCGTATTCGTAAGGCTTATCATGCACGTGACCGGTACAGGCCACACGCGCGTACCCGGGTTGCCAAGGGACGATGCTCAAAGTACTTAAATCGGCTTTGGCCATATAATCGCCGTCGTGCGGCTCCATGCCCAGCCCCCAGACAGCGAACCCGGCGAACCCGGCACCGTCTTCCACAATCGACTCCAAGCAACTGGCTGGAACCGACTTGGTTTTGGCGACACCGTGAATATCGACAAACTGGGCCAGAATGTATTTAATCTGGTTGTCTTCAAGGAATTTTTTGGCTTCTTCAATCGTCATCTTGGCACTCCATTTTTAAAAAAGGGGATTTTTGTATTTGCTGGCTCAAGGTTTCCTGGAAGTAGTGTCCAAACGTCGGATCACACCCCAGAATGAGCGGTGCATCGGCTTCTGGAACCAACAGCCAGGCCGAGACACCCGCAATCGAGACCATCAGGAAATCACCCGGCTGACTTTGACGAAAGTCGTAAATACACACCTCCGACATCAAAGCTTTCCAGTTGCCCGACAGTTCAAAAATCGCATCCCCTCTTTGGAATGCATATTGGTTATTTTCGGATACAGCCCCCAACGGTTGTTCGACACAGACATAGAGTTCTTCTTCACCCAATTTGGCAACGAACTGATCCTTCGCCACCGATTGATATTGAAAAACGCCCAGGCCTGACGCCCCGAAGGAAGCCAAAACATCATTAAGACCTTCCCCGCGAAAATGCATTAGAGTCGGCATTGTCTTCGGTGTAATCTGTAAATTCATGCCGCGTCTCCTTCTGCTGTTTCATCCGGTTTTTGCATTAACCCTTCCGGATCATAGAAAGGGGTTTTAACCACTTTTGCCTTCACAAATCGACCGTCGGTCAATTTGATGCTCAGCACATTATTCGCCATTGAATAATCGGTTGAAATCATCGCCAAACCGATGATCTTTTTCAGTGTGACACTGCGACCAATACTGGTCACGCGCCCAATCATTTCGCCACCTTCAATCACAAGGTTTGACTCCAGCGGCTGGTCGTTCGGGTTATCGGACAATAACTCGAACCCGACCAATGTACGTTCTTTGCGCGGTTTTAACCGCACCAAACTCGGTTTACCAAGGAAGTACGGCTTCTTGAAATGCACTGCCCATGGCATATTGGCCTCGAACGGGTTGGTCAAGCCATCGGTATCCTGGCCAACGATGATGTGACCTTTTTCCAAACGCAACTGACGTTGGGCTTCCACACCAAACGGTTTGATGCCATAGGTTTGACCAGCGCTCATCAGCGCCTTCCAAATGGTCAAGGCTGATTGCGAATCGGTGTGGATTTCATACCCCAACTCGCCCACGAAACCGACCCGAATCAAGGTGACATCCAACCCCAGCATTTTGCCTTGGCGCATCGCCAGATACGGGAAAGCGTCCGTCGATAAGTCAATATCACAAAGCTGTTCCAGAATCTTGCGGCTGTTCGGGCCGGCTAGGTTCATGGCACCAATCTGCCCGGTGCGATTCAATACCGTAACCTTCAAGCCCCACTCGATGACTTTTTTCTGAATCAAGCGGTAGGCCGAATCCGAAGTCGATGTCGTGGTGGTCACATAAAAATGTTCGTCGGAATAGCGAATCGCGACACCGTCGTCGATGACCACACCGGAATCGTCCACCATCAAGGCATAACGGCTGGCACCAATCGCCATATTCGACATGCGCATGGTGTACAGTCGGTCCATCAATTCCCCGGCATCCCGCCCGAAGACATCCAGTTTTCCCAACGTCGAAACGTCAATCAAGCCGACGGAATTGCGTACCGTTGCCACTTCAGCCTGAATCGAAGCTTCACGGGTCATTTCGGTCGGATAATACTCCGGTCTCAACCAGTTACCGGCTTCCATAAAACAGGCGTTTTCTTCTTCGTGAAACGCATGGATTGGCGTCAAACGCTCCGGACGGAAACGCATCCCACCCAAGTGGGAAACCGGCGTTGGGTGAAACATCGGTCTCGCGGTCGTGGAACCGGTTTGGTCGATGGTTTTCCCCGTCAGCTTCGCCAACATGCGAATGCCGTTCATATTGCTGTGTTTACCTTGGCTTGGCCCCATACCGATGGTTGAGAAACGCTTCATCAACTCGATATTGTCGAACCCTTGCGCTATCGCCCCTTTCAAATCCTTGATTTGAATATCTTCATCGAAATCGACAAATTCTTTCCCTTTCGGATGTGCCCAAATCGGGTACGGATGCGAATGCGCTTCTGTGGCACGGTAATCTTCGATTTCCGGTAACGCCTGGTCTTTCATATACAAGGCCGCGGCCAAGCCAGCTTGCTCGCCATCTTTAATACGGTTTTCAATGTCGTAAACACCGTTGATGCGGCCACAGGCAAACACGCCTTCCGGCAAGCTCACCGGCAGCAACTGCGCCACGGTGGCGTTGTAACCGAATTTGGCCCCAGCTTGATACAAAGGCGCCCCGGCCGGTGCCCAGCCCACGCTCATCAACAAACCGTCACACAACAAACGTTTTTCGGTGCCGTTGGTTTTGAAAATCACGCCTTCCAGCTGTTTGCGCCCCAGCGCTTCCACCATTTCCGCGTTTTCATACACCACCATACCGGCTTGCTTGGCTTGTTCGACCCACTCGCCTTCGGTGCGCCCGGTATCGATAATCGCTTTCACCACCAAACCGTTTTGATGCATGTCGAGCGCGGCACGATAGCCTTCGGCATTAGCGGTCAGCACCACCGATTCGTTACACGGCGCCACCGCATAACGCGTCATCATGCGTTGCGCGGCGGAGGCATTCATCACGCCCGGCAAATCGTTGTTACGGAACACCGCCGGTTGCTCAAACACGCCGGTGGCCACCACCACCGATTGCGCCGACAATTTAATCAAACCGTCATTGGTATTGATCGACAACCAATGGTCACCGTAATACCCGGCCACATAGGCGGAGGTAATCACATGAATATTCGGAGTGGATTCGATGGTTTCTTTCAAATAATGGCGGTTCAATGTCTGTGCGCTTTCGTTCACAAATTGATAATCCAACGAGCCGCCGATGTGAGGGTTTTCATCAATCAAACAAACATCCACGCCTTGCTTGGCCGCTTGGATGGCCGCCGCCATACCCGAAGGCCCGGCGCCGATCACCGCCACATCACAATGACGATAACGCTTTGGCTTACGCTCCTCGGTCCAGCTTGTATCCACTTTGCCCAGGCCTGCCATTTCACGAATCAAACGCTCCCATTTCGGGAACAGAAATTTCGGTGAATAAAAGGCTTTATAGTAGAAGCCGACCGGCAGAAATTTTCCGATTAATTCCACCAATGCGCCCTTGTCATTCGCCAGAGAGCCAAAGGTGTTGACGGCGGTCAGTGACATGCCATTTTCCGGCGCCACCACATCGCCGCGGACATTCGGTCTGTCCTCGGCTTGAAACAAGGCATTGACGTCGTGGTTGGCCAAACTCATCACGCCGCGACGACGGTGGTATTTAAAACTGCGGCCCAACACTTTCGTGCCCTCGGCCCATAAAGCGCTACTGATGACATCGCCCTTGAAACCTTTGACCGGTTTACCTTCGAACTCGAAGGTCACCGACGCTTTGCGATCAATCCATTCCAATGGCTGTGGCGCGAGTCTAAGCTTCATGTGCAATTCCTTTATTCGCAAAATCGACCTGTGTGATTTGATCGGTCAACGTATTTCGTTCAAATAAAAACCAGATGCCCGTCGGACGGTGATACCACCACTCGGATTGCGTTTTCGGCGCACCGTTGTGATAAAAAACATAATCTGCCCAATCCGCTTCCGACACGGTTTCCTGGTCCGGTTCACGTTCAAGTCGCCCACCGTAAGTGAACTCACTCAAGGCTCTTCTTCCCAAACTTGGACACGTAACAAATTTCATACTGTCTCCTTAGTGACCGACCGAAGCCGCGCCTTTTTCACCCACCAACTCAAACTTGGAATAGCGATCCAGACTGAACGGTTTAATCAATTCATGTGTCGAATCCGTGGCGACGGTATGCGCCATGGTCTTGCCGCTCACCGGCGTGGCTTTAAAGCCCCAAGTCCCCCAACCGGCATCCAGATAAAACCCTTCCACATCGGTTTTACCCATAATCGGTGCGAAATCCGGTGTGATATCACTCATCCCGGCCCACTGACGCATGATTTTCAAGCGACTGGTGAATGGGAACAAATCCATCATTTGGTCGGTCAAACCTTCGACAAAATCCAAAGTCGAACGAGTCGAATGCAATTCCGCCGGATCCACCGACGCCCCCATGACCAACTCGCCGCGCGACGACTGACTGACGTAAACGTGCAAACTGCCGGACACCACAATCGTGTCCATAAATGGTTTCACCGGTTCGGTCACACACGCTTGTAACGGGAAAATTTCAATCGGCGTTTTAATGTCCAGCATTTCGGTAATACGCGGCGTAGAACCCGCCACCATCGAAATCACTTTTTTGGCTTCGACAAACCCTTTGTCCGTCTCCACCCCAACGACTTTACCACCTTTGGTTTTAATATCCGTCACGCGGGTTTTTTGGTGGATTTCCACCCCGCGCATTTGCGCGCCGCGAGCATAGCCCCAAGCCACGGCGTCATGGCGTGCCACCGAGCCGGGCGCATGATACAAAGCGCCCATCACCGGGTGCTGACCGTTACAGGACATATCCATGTAAGGTACTTCTTTCTTGATGGTGTCCACATCCACGACTTCACTGTCGATGCCGTGATGTTTATTCACCTCAGCACGCCATCTCATGGTGCGCATCGCACTATCTGTGTGCGCCAGCGTAAAGTGCCCTCGTGTCGAATAGAAGATGTTCAAATCAAAGTCATCGCTTAAGTCTTCGAACAGCTTCAAACTCTCGTCGTAGAACTTAACCCCTTCAGAAGTCAGGTAATTTGAACGAACAATCGTGGTATTTCGGCCGGTATTCCCGCCACCGATATACCCTTGCTCCAACACCGCGACATTGGTAATACCGTGTTCTTTTGCCAGGTAATAAGCACAGGCCATTCCATGACCGCCGCCGCCGATAATGACGACGTCATAAGCCTTTTTCAAAGGCTTTTCTTCCGGGAAAAAACGCGGTTCGTCTTCCGATTTCTTCCAGGCATATTTCATTAATCTGAGAGGCATTCCAGTCTCCTAAGCGAACACAACGGTTTTATTGCCGTAAATCAACACACGGTCTTGTAAGTGGTACTTCAAGCCACGCGCCAATACATTCTTTTCAACGTCCTTCCCAAGCACCACCATTTCTTCGGCGGACTCACTGTGCGACACGCGCGCCACGTCCTGCTCGATAATCGGCCCGGCATCCAAATCTTCCGTCACATAGTGACAGGTTGCGCCGATCAGTTTCACCCCACGCTCATACGCTTGGTGATACGGCTTGGCGCCAATAAATGACGGCAAGAAACTGTGGTGAATATTGATAATCTGGCCTGGGTATTTTTGGCATAACGCCGGCGGAATAATTTGCATGTAACGCGCCAATACGATGGTATCCGCTTGATAGTGATCCACCCAGTTAACGACTTCATCAAACACCTGAGGTTTATTTTCCGGCGTCACCGGAATATGCAAATAAGGGATGCCGTACCATTCAACCAACCCTTTCATGTCCAAATGGTTGGAAATCACGCACGGAATCTCACAATCGATTTCGCCACTGCTCCAGCGATACAACAAATCCGCTAAACAATGATCCTGCTTACTCACCATAATTAACACACGTTTTTTACGGTCTGAAGAGCTTAGCTGCCACTTCATATCGAACTCGTCGGCAATTTTAGAAAAAGCCTCACGAAACGCCGCTTCATCCATTTGGATATCGGTGATTTCGTTACGCATGAAAAACTGACCGGTGTGTCTATCCGCGTGATGATTCGCCTCGGCGATCATGCACTTATGCTCTGCCAGAAACGTCGACACCTTGGCGACGATTCCCACGCGATCCGGGCATGAAATGGTTAAAACATATGAATTCTGCTGCATTATTTTCCCCTTGAGAAACTTTGATTCATATATTAAGACATTGATATTTTCATTTCAAGAACTTTTTGTTCATTTTATGAAAATACTTTTCGCCCAAATTAAAATCAAACCAAGAGGTGAAACAGAAAAACGCACAAAACGCTTTTAAACAGGAATTTACGAGCGCGAAAAAACAAAAACGCCGACGGGGCACACAAAGAATGAATGCGCATCGCAAGCTAGAAAACGCGAAAGATGAATAAAGAGTGTTATAAAGAATGAAAAGGAAATGTAAAAAACCGAAGGCGGTTTTCAAAGAGCAAAACGAAAAAAGGCGAACGCCAAAAACAAAAAAACCCTTCGATTGAAAACCAATAAAAGGGCTTAAGAATGGTTTAAAACAGAGTTTATACCGGAGTAACGTTCTCTGCTTGTGGTCCTTTTTGACCTTGTGTCACTTCCATTGTAACCGCTTGACCTTCGGCCAACGTTTTACGACCGGTTCCGTTAATGGCCGAGAAGTGTACAAACACATCCTTTCCACCCTCTTGCTCGATGAAGCCGAAGCCTTTCTCATCGTTGAACCACTTGACCGTGCCTGTAACTAAATCTGACATGCTTTTTCCTTTCTAACAAATAAAACAACTCCCAACTCCCTGACCAACATTTAAAAAAATGAAACTTGTCAAAAACTTAGGAAATTTCATTATAAAGAAAATCCACCGAAATTCTTGTTAATTTTTCGTATTTTGAAAAAAAGTCGAAAATGTCGTAAAAAAGCCACAGAACAACAGCTTAACCACCGAATGCCCTCTAACGATAAGCGGTGATTTCAGACCGCAAGGCCAATTCCGCCGGGTAAGGATGAAAAAACACCTGCGTTTCCAGATAGTCGGAACCATAATGGCTCAAGAACTGTTGCAACACTTTAATCACCGCAATCAACGGAACAATGCCGTTACGGAATTCTTCAACCGTTTCCCGATAATGCGTTTTCTCATCTTCCGTTAATTGCTTTTTGAAGTAGCCATACAGGTGATCCAATACATTAATTACGCTGCCACGCTTGGAGCGGTGCGCCAATAACGCCTGTAATTTGGTTTCATATTCTTTCAGGCTGTCCGCCAGGGTGTCCTGATGAGTCTCCGCCACAATGGGCCCCATCTCTCGATAAATCGATTCCGATTTGGACAGCAGCAGATATTTATGGTCCCGGTGAAAGGCCTGAAAATCCGCCACCGTCGGCTCGCCCGCCAAAAACTCTCGCCACCGAGCGGCGGTAAACACCCGCATCATAAAATTCTCGCGCAACCAGGCATCCTGCAAACGGCCTTCCTCTTCCAAGGCCAGGCCGGGCGCTTGGCGTTGCAACATGGCCGTAAACATGCCCTGGCCCATTTTATCTTGTGACCCGAACCATTCCCCGCTCGGACGATAAATTTTGATCCGCTCCAAGCCGCACGTCGGTGAACGGGATTTCACCACGGCGCCATCAATTCCCTGTTGCAACAATTTCGGCACCATTTTGTCATTATAGCGTTGAATGCCCTCAGTCACATCTTGTTCGGTCCGTGTGCCGCGAACCCGAATATCGCCATCCACATTCACCAATCGAATGGTTTCACGCGGTGTCCCCAGTACAGGCGCCTCCGGGCAGAAAGGCAGAAAATCCGCATACTTCGCTAAATGATGATTAATAAAATCGTCCTGGGCATGGCCCCCATTATAACGACACTCCGTTCCACGCAAACAATCGGAAACGGCAATCTTTAATCTCGGAAATTTTTCTTCGGCAGTGGATAACGGCATTATCAGCTCCTTACATCACTGGAAACGGCATTTTCACAATCCAGCATTATTTGTACAAAACATATACAATATTGTACAACCAATACAATTCCATTATACTCTTTTCTAACCAAGTAACACCTTTCCCGTATTCGGGAGCGCCCTAGCCGTTTACCTCTTACGGAAATACGTCTAAAATGGCGCAAGCCCTTATCCGGAACCAGTACAGGAACCCTTATGGAATACAAAAACTACACCGCTTACCAACACGGTTCGGAACCCGCTGTCGGCGTTCTGATCACCAACCTGGGCACGCCCGACGCCCCCACCAAAGAAGCGCTGAAACCCTATTTGAAAGAATTCCTGATGGATCCTCGCGTCGTGGAACCGCCACCGGCGCGCTGGTTATGGAAATTGATTCTGAACCTCATCATTCTCAACACCCGCCCGGCGAAATCGGCGGAAGCCTATGAAGAAGTTTGGGGACATTACGGCGAAGGCTCGCCTTTGCTCGACATCAGCAACCGCCAGTTGGCCGACATCGAAGAAAAGGTACGCGGCCATTTCAGCGGTCGCGTTGAATTTGCGCTGGGCATGCGTTACGGCAATCCGTCGATTGCCGATGCACTCAAGTCCTTGCAGGAACGCAATGTACAACGCCTGATTGTGTTACCGCTGTATCCACAATACGCCGGCGCCACCACCGCTTCCACCTTCGACGCCGTCACCGCCGAACTGCAAACCTGGCGCTGGATTCCGGAAATGCGCTTTGTGCGCAATTACCACAAACACCCCGGCTACATCAAAGCGCTGGCGAATAGCATCCGCGAACACCAGGAAAAACACGGCAAACCGGATTTACTGGTGATGTCATACCACGGCATCCCCAAACGTTATTTCGATAACGGCGACCCTTACCCATGCGAATGCCGCGCCACCTCACGACTGGTGGCCGAAGAACTCGGCATCGGCTCGGACGACTACATGGTCACCTTCCAGTCGCTATTCGGGAAAGAAGAGTGGGTCAAACCTTATACCGACGCTACTTTGAAAGGCCTACCGTCCAAAGGCGTCAAACACCTGCAAGTCATCTGCCCGGGCTTCTCCGCCGATTGTTTGGAAACCATCGAAGAAATCGACCAGGAAAACCGCGAGTATTTCGAAGAAGCCGGTGGCGAAACCTTCAGCTACATCCCGGCGTTGAACGACCGCGACGATCACACCAACGCGTTAATGGAAGTAATTTTGCAACAGACCAAAGGCTGGCCGGAAAGAGACGGTTTTGACGAAGCGGCCGCGCAGGCCGAACGGGAATTGCAAGCCAAGCTGGCGCGTGCGCAAGGCGCGAAGCATTAAAAGGCATTCCGCCGACGTTCGACAAGCGCGTTAAACGAAACGGTGTTACGCTTTTTTCTGCCCAAGTGACACGGTCGAGCCCGTGGCATTCGGGCTGTCCATCAGAAAGCGCACCGCTTGCCAAATCGATGCCTCGCCCGGTTCCACCGGAATGGCGCTTTCCGCCAAACGCTTCTGGCGATACGCCCCGGAATCCTCAGGATGAAAAATCACCAGGCCTGGTGCAATGTTATTGACTTTAATGTGCGGCGCAAACGCCTGGGCAAACGATTGGGTCAAGGAAGCCAAGCCCGCCTTCGACGCCAGATAAGCCGCATAGTCGGCATGGCCGTCCGCCACTTTCACATCCGTCAGCGCCACAATATCCGCCGTGGCCGCGGACGTTGCTTCCAGTAACGGGCGGCAGGCCTGGTTGATTCGATACGGCGCTTCCACATGCACCGCCAGCAAATCGGCCAGCAAGCCCGGCTGAACATCCACCTGTGCATCGGTCGCCCAAAGCGACGCATTGTGAATCACCGCGCGCAAGCTCGCGACCTGCTGCGGCAAACATTGTAAGAAGGTGTTCAAAGAAGCGGAATCGGTGAAATCCACTTGAAACCCCAAAGCGCCCTGCGCTTTCAGCTCATCCACCGCCGGGCGTTCGGTGCGATATGTAAAGACCACCGCCTGGCCTTGCGCCAAAAATTGTTTCGCCAGATACAAGCCGATGCGCTGCCCGGCTCCGGTAATCAAAACGGCGTCTTTTAGCATGGCAGTCAATGCGACAACTCCTTATTTCCAGGCCATTTTCCAGCCAAGGCCGTTTAAGCATTTTCGCCAGGCCTGGGCAAAGTTCATATTGCCCTATTCTAACGACTTTATGCGCCCTTTTATGCGGTTTTTGGCATCGGCTGCGCTTTCAGCACCAACAGCCCGGCCGACAACACCATCAACGCCGACAACCATAACGTCATTTCCATACCCGACACCTGATACACCCAGCCGGATAATACCGTACCCGCCAGCCGCCCGGCGGCATTGGCCATATAGTAGAAACCGACGTCTTTAGAAGTGCCGTCCGCATCGGCATACGACACAATCAAATACGAATGCACCGCCGAGTTCAAGGCAAACACCACACCGAACACCAGCAAACCGCCCACCAAAATCACTTGCGGTGAATAAGACAAGGTCGCCGCCATCAGCGCGGGCACAACCGCTAAGGCCAAGGCCAGTTTCATCGCCGTGGCGCGCGTCGGGTTGTGTTCTTGACCGGCGTTGCCGCGCCCTTTTTTCAACCCGGTCCATTTCGGCGTGGTCGCCTGCACCACGCCATAACCGATAATCCACAGCGCCATAAAGGTTCCGACCTCGGTGTGCGACCACTGCAGCACGCCCTGCAGATACACCGGCAAAGCCACCACAAACCAGACGTCGCGCGCGCCAAACAAAAAGAAGCGAGCGCCGGACAACCAGTTAATGGCCGGCGATTTGGAAAACATTTCCTGGAATTTCGGCTTGTTTTGCGCCTTGCCCAGTTGCCCGTCCAGATAAATAATCGAAAAGAACAGCGGCACCACAATCAACATCACCAACACGAACAACGCATACTGAAAGCCCACCGCGCCCAACAGCACCGCGCCGACAAAAAAGCCAAACCCTTTCAAAGCGTTTTTCGAACCGGTCAGCACCGACACCCAACGATACAATTGCCCGTCCGTATCCGATGCCAGACTTTTAATCGCACTTTTCGCCGACATTTTATTGAGGTCTTTGGCAATGCCGGACAAGGCCTGCGCCGCCATCACATAAGCCACCGTCAGCCATTCCGGCGACACCGCCAACATCATCAAGGCAATGACCTGCAAGCCCAGACCGATGTTCATGGTCACATTCAGCCCCAAGCGAGCGCCCAACCAACCGCCAAACAAGTTGGTGACGATACCGAAAAACTCATAAAACAGAAACAGCATGGCAATTTCCAGCGGGCTGTATCCCAACTGGTAGAAAAACAACAACACCAACATACGCAAAGCGCCGTCGGTGATGGTAAAGGCCCAATAATTGGCGGTAATCAAGCCGTATTGTTGTTTCAAAGACATCGCCATCCGTCTTACTCCTGCTCTGCCGCCCGCTGATTCAGTTCGCCGACTTTCACCGCCAGTTCCATCATGCGGGTGACATAGCCGATTTCATTGTCGTACCAAGCCAGCAGCTTCACTTGCGTGCCGTTCACCACCATCGTGGAAGGCGCATCAATCACCGACGAACAGCTTTCGCCTTCATAATCCACCGACACCAATGGGCGTTCTTCGTAGCCGAGAATGCCGTCCAAATAGGTTTCCGAAGCCGTTTTCAACATCCGGTTCACTTCATCCACCGAGGTTTCACGTTGCATCTCCAACACCAAGTCCGTCAAGGACGCATTCATAAACGGCACCCGCACCGCCAAACCGTTCAGCTTGCCGTTGAGTTCCGGAAAAATCGTGCCGATGGCTTTGGCCGACCCGGTGGAGGTTGGAATCAACGATTCAAACGAGGCACGCGCGCGGCGCAAATCCTTATGGCCGTGATCCACCACTTTTTGCGTGTTGGTGCGGTCGTGCATGGTAGTAATGGTGCCGTGCTTGATGCCGATTTGCTCGTGCATCACCTTAATCACCGGCGCAATGCAGTTGGTGGTGCAAGACGCCGCCGTGATAATCGGGTCCAGGCCTGGCGAAAACACCGCATCATTAATGCCCATGACGATGTTTTTCACCCCTTCCTGCATCGGCGCGGCGACAATCACTTGCTTGACACCCTGGTCGAAATACGGCTGCAAGCTTTCACGCGTGCGGAATCGCCCGGTGGCCTCAATCACCACATCCACGCCCAGCTCGCCCCAAGGTGTGTCGGCCACCGCCTCATTCGAGGAGTAACCGATCAGCGATTCCTCCACCCGAATGCCGCCGTCCTCCGCTTCGGCGTCATGCCACCAGCGTCCATGCGCCGAATCAAAATGCAGCAAATGCGCCGAGCCTTCGGCATCGGTCGCCGTCTCATTGATGTGCACAAATGCCACATCCGGCCAATCGTAAGCTTCTCGCAAGGCCAAACGCCCCATGCGACCAAATCCATTAATAGCGACTTTTACTTTCGTCATACTTTTTCCTTATGCTTATGATGCTTGATAACCGCCCAAGACGTTGTTTATTCGTCTTGATTACCGCGCTCCAGACCAATCGCGTCCAACTTCTGTTTCAGCTTTAATCTTTCCAGTTTTTCAAATGGCAAAATAGTAAACAACTTAATCCGAGTATCCAGAACCCGCAACACTTCTTTATACTGTTTCAAAGGATCATCTCCTTCCACTCTTTGCGGGTCCTCCACGCCCCAATGGGCCATCATAGGCTGCCCGGGCCACACAGGGCAGACTTCACCTTTCGCTTTGTCACACACTGTAATCACAAAATCCATTACAGGCGCACCCGGCTGTGCGAATTCGTCCCAGCTTTTGGTTCGAGGGGGTTCCATTGGAATTTTTGAATTTTGTAACACCGTTAATGCATCCGAGCTGACTGAATCCTTAGGGTGACTGCCCGCACTGTAAGCTTTAAACCGCCCCTTGCCCCAATGGTTCAATAAGGCCTCAGCCATCACACTGCGTTTGGAATTGCCGGTACATAAAAATAAAACATTAAACATTTAAAACTCCTAAAAAACACATAGTTTGAAAAATACGATTATTTCAACAAGCCAGTTCACCGGGTTCCATGACGGTTTTTTGAGGGTTTTATGACAACCAAGCTTTAATCTGCTCACGGGTAGGAACCCCGCCAGAATGCACCACGGCTTCATCAATCACCACACCGGGTGTACTCATGACCCCATAAGCCGCGATTTCCGCAAAATCTTCAACCTTTTCCAATTCAATCGCTACCTTCAACTCTTCGGCCACGCTTTCAATTAGCTTGGCCGTACTTTGACAATTGGCGCAGCCGCTGCCCAACACTTTCACAACCTTGCCTTGGGAAGTCGCCTCACCACAGCAGCTACTTTTTTCAACCGATGGTTCAGCCCCCTCACAACAGCCTTTTGCCACTTCTTGAGACAAATCCCCACAACAGCCATTGGTTTCGGTTTGAGCTTGAGCTGCACCACTACAACAGCCATCTTTTTCCGATGACTTGTCACCCGCTTCAGCCTTCGTCGGTGTCGTCTTAGACGAAGTCCCGCAAGTGCCGCCAGGACAGCATTCGCCGGTCTTGGACAATTTGCCCAGCATTTGCGACGGACACCAGCCGGTAAAAGTCGCCTGCAAACCCATGCCAGCCGCAAACACGGCCAGCCACAACCAGTTCCAAGACGCCAAGTTCGTTTGCCCTGACACCTGGGCCAATCCAATGGCCACTAACACCATTAAGGTCAACATCCGCACCATCACATTATTTTTCATACTGTATTTCCTCATTCATGACAAATCACGCCCTTTCAGGCTTTAAAATCCATTTCTAAAATTCGACTCAAAAACTTACGAACAGCAGGCCGTTTGACACCCACAGCCAGCCGCCGAATGCAATGCCTGTGTTTTTGCCGCATAACGTTCAGCGGCCAAACACTGAGTAGAAAGTGCTGCCAGCTCAAACACCAGAACCTCATCGCCCACCATGGCATCTTCCAAGCGATACAGACTCAGCGAATTCGTCTGATACTCCACCATCACACTGGGCAACTCGCTGTCTGCCAGCTCATCTAATACCACTTGACTTTGCTCGAGAATGTTTAAAAGCGTCTGCCCCTTTAAACGATGATCTCTGTCGGCACCCACCCACAATTGAAGCACCACATAAGCCTCTTGCCGAGTTTGCCCACCACAATCCATCAAATGGCGGAACACAGTGCCCACATCGGTGATATGAGCATGCATCGGCACGCAATTTTCATCTGGTAGCACAAATTTAACCGTCTTATTCGAGCCAGCTTCTAAAACCGATTTGAGTTGATCAAATGTCAGCATACCTCTCTCCTAGAACAATGCATTAAACAAATAACCGACCAAAATAAACGCCACGGTCAAGACACCGACAAACACCGCCAGCGCCGGCCAGCGAATGACTTTTCTCAAGATCAACAATTCCGGCAGCGACAAGGTGGCAATACTCATCATCAATGCCAAACTGGTCCCAATGGGCACCCCTTTATTCAGCATGGCTTCAATAATCGGAATCACACCGGTGGCATTGGAATACAAGGGCACCCCCACCAAGACTGCGGCAGGCACACTCCACCAATTACCCGCATCGGCCAAGGTGGATTCTATCCAGGCCTGGGGCACATAACCGTGAAAAGCCGCCCCGATACCAATACCAATCACCACCCAAACCCAAATGCGTTTGACAATAATTTTAACTTCATTCCAGGCAAAAGCATGACGACTGGCCAAACCGCCACTTTGAGCTTTCTGCTCTTGCGCTTGGCGCATTTTAATATCCCAAACATAGGCCTCAACCCAACGTTCTGGCTTGAACCATTCCATCACCATCGAGCCGACATAAGCCACCACCACGCCGGCCAACACATACAACAACGCCACTTCCCAACCGAGAATGCCAATCAGCAACACCACCGCCACCTCATTAATCATCGGGCTGGCAATCAAAAACGCAAATGTAATGCCTAATGGAATACGTGCTTCCACAAAGCCGATAAACAAAGGCACAGACGAACAAGAACAAAAGGGCGTCACCCCCCCAAGCCCAATGGCCAAAGAACGCCCCATCCATTTCGGCTTACCGGCCACCACATCCCGCACCTTTTCGGTCGAAACAATGGCTCGCAACAACCCCATCACATAAATAATCACCACCAGCATGATGAAAATTTTTAGCGTATCCATCACAAAGAATTGCACGGCCCCGCCCAAAGGCGACGACGGCGCCAACCCGAATAAATCAAAGGCCACCAGATTACCGATTTGTTCAAACATAGTCGCTCACTCCTTCGTACAATTCATTCAATGCTTAAGCCTCTGATTAAAGCCCTGACTCTATCTGCAAATAAGCACGATTCAAATTACGCTTGTGCCAACTGTCATAATGTTTTAAATGTTGGAATTCCGGCCAATTTTCGTTAACCTTCACCGCAGCACTCACACCGGAAAAGTTCTCCGCTTCCTCGGTCATGGTGTCAACCAATTTGCGTAAATAAGCGCCCGTTTCCGCATCCGCCTGTTGCCAATTCGTCACCTGGCCATGGCCGGGCACAATCACTTTAGCCGGCAAAGCTCGCATATCATTGTAAGCCTGCAACCAAGTCACCACATTCGACCAAGGATGAATGCCCAACATACGATCCACATACACCACATCGCCTGTAAACAGCACTTTTTGTTGCGGCAACCATAACACCGAATCGCCCGGGAAATGCGCATCGCCGTAATAATTTAACTGCATTTCAACCCCACCGATCGAAAAGGGGTTTTGCGCTTGATTCAATACCACATCCGCTGTTTTCATTTGCGTGTCTTTTAAGGCGGGGACCTTTTTCACCAAACTGGACTGAAGCTGATCAAACATAGACGTTTGCGTTTGAACGGACTTTCTATAGGCATAAATTTTGGCCCCTTTTTGAGCCAAATAATGATTACCCAACCAACGATGGTCCTGACTGCCCAAATTAACCACTGCCACCACGGGTTGCGCCTTAATTTTCTGACTGGCATCAAACAGTGCCTTAGCCGACAAATCGCCCGCACCGGAATCCACCATGACCCAGCCCTTCTGGGTATCAATCAAACCGATATTATTATTCAGCCCAAGATTCTCCGGCGTACGGTCAGTAATCGGCCCAACATAGGCATAAACCCCTTTTGCAATCGGCTTAAACACCACTTCAGCCGCCCCAGCACTTAACGTCATCCCCCATCCCAGAAAAATCCAAACCGGAAGAATCCGTAACCAACTTAATCTCATAATGCGCACCTTTTAGTGTCAAGTTTATATTTTCATTACTACTTACATTCCTGCAAAAAGGGTTTCAATTGATAAAACACAACCAGAAAACCAATTAATCTGCATATGCAGATATATTAATTTACTTTCAGCCGCAAAGTCAAACCTTAAAATTCAGCCATTCAAATCCAATGTTAAAATATTTTGCAAAACCGAATGTCATTTGGACCTATGCTATACTTTCAAAAAACAACAACCAATACCGATAATAAGTAACGCCCGTGACTATTGATCAAACATCCCAAACATTCAAAGCGCTTTCCGAGCCGTTACGCTTGCGGATACTACACCTACTCTTACAAAGGAATTCCTTGTGTGTGTGTGACTTCGTCTCCATCCTTGAACAAGGCCAAAGCACCATTTCCCGACACCTGACGTATCTGAAAAACGCAGGCCTGGTCAAATCCTGGCGAGAAGGCACCTGGATGCATTACGAGCTGGTGCATGACACCTCGATTCCCTTGTCATTTGAAACCTTGAAAAAACATCTGACCCAGTTGCCGGAATGCGAAACTGATTTCGCCGCCTTGCAAGAATACGAGAAAATTCAACCACGTTGCTGCCAAATCGATTGAACCCCATAACCGCAGTCAATCCAACGACATCAGAAAAATCGCATTAATCACGATTAGTCAAACCCTAAAGAATTTTATATAATATCCGGTTTCCTGAATTCGAATGGATTGAACTCCTATGCAAAATCGTACCTTTGATGTCGTGATCGTCGGCGGTGGTATCACCGGAACCGCGCTCGCTTACACACTGGCTAAATACACCGACATCAAGTCCGTCGCCATCCTGGAAAAATACGGCTCCTTGTCGCCGTTGAATTCCAATGCGCGCAGCAACAGCCAGACATTGCACTGCGGCGACATCGAAACCAACTATACGCTGGAAAAAGCCATTTCGGTCAAGCGCACCGCCAATATGCTGGTCAAGTACGCCGAACAGGTCGATAAAAACGATTTTCTCTTCAAGTTCCCGAAAATGATCCTCGCCGTCGGCGACGACGAATGCGACCGTTTGGAAAAACGCCACGAAGAATTCAAGGAAGGCTTCCCTTACATGGAACTGTGGGACGCCGACAAAATTGCCGAAGTCGAACCGAAAGTCGCCTTAAAAGACGGCAAACCGCGCCCGGAACGCATTCTGGCCAGTGGCTGTACCGACGAATATTCCGCCGTCAATTACGGCAACCTGTCGAAATCCTTTATCGACAGCGCCCGTAAAACCGGCAAAGACATTCGCGTCTCCCTCAGCTCCAAAGTGGATCGCATCATCGAATTGGAAGACCACTACGAATTGCAAACCGCACACGGCACCTATGTCGGCCGGTTTGTCGTGGTGTCCGCCGGGGCGCACAGTTTGTTGCTGGCCAACCAGCTGGGGCACGGCATGAACCTGTCCACCTTGCCGATGGCCGGAAGTTTCTATTTCGCACCGAAAATGCTGAACGGCAAGGTCTACACCATGCAGAACGACAAACTGCCGTTTGCCGCACTGCACGGCGACCCGGACTTAACCGAACCGGACAAGACCCGCTTAGGGCCAACCGCCCTGGTTCTGCCAAAACTGGAACGCTACACCGGCGGCACTTACATGGATTTCTGGCGCTCGTTGAAACTGGACACCAAAGTCCTGCGTGTGTTCTGGGATTTGATGAAAGACGGCACCATCCGTAATTACATCTTCAGAAACTTCCTGTTTGAAGTGCCATGGTTGAACAAAAAATTGTTTGTCAAAGATGCCCGCAAAATCCTGCCGGATTTGACCACTAAAGACCTGACGTATGCGGAAGGTTACGGCGGTGTGCGTCCACAGGTCATCGACAAGACCACCAAGGAATTGAAACTGGGCGAAGCCAGCATCGTGCCCGAGCACGACAACATCATCTTCAATATGACCCCGTCGCCGGGTGCGACCACCTGCCTGGGCAACGCCTATCGTGACGCCAAAATCATTTGTGAACGTCTCGGCGTGAATCTGAAACACGACGAACTCGTCAACGATTTGCTGGATGGCAAAGACCTATAAGCAGAACGCCCCCATTCCCGCTACATTGGTAACGGGATTGCTCGGCAGTGGCAAAACCACCGCCATTCACCGGCTGTTGCAACAACGCCCCGCCGGTGAAAACTGGGGACTGCTCATCAATGAATTCGGCGAAATCGGCATTGACGCCGCCACCCTCGATGCCGACAGCCCATGGATTGAAGACGTCACCGGCGGTTGCATCTGCTGCAGCGCCCAGTTCGGTTATCGCCAAGCTTTGCAAAAGCTGTTACAGCATCCGCTGGACCGCATTTTGGTCGAACCCACCGGGCTCGGCCATCCGGCACAGGTCATCGACACCTTAAAACAATTCCAACCCCATATCCGAATTGCCGGTGTGTTGCTGGTCATCACCCCACAACAACTGACGCCGGAGCGCTGGGCCAAATCCGCGGTGATGCGCGACCTGGTCAACCTCGCCGATACGGTCCTGCTCAACAAAACCGACCTCGCCAGCGACGACGACATCCTCCAGGCCGAACAACTGTTGCAACAAACCTACCCGCCGAAAGAATCGATTTTGCACACCCATTTGAATGCCGAATGCAACTTTCCGCCAGGCCTGGTGGATTTTAAACAAACCCAACCGGCCTTTACCCTGCTCAGCGGCCTGCATGAACACCAACAACAAACTGATACCTGCACCCTGCCGGGCGAATCCAAACTGCCGCATTGTCTGCAACGTCAAGTGCAAACCGGCCACACCACCAGCGTCGGCTGGCAATTTGATGCCAACATTCAATTCAACCGTGTCGCCCTGAAAGCGTTTATCGAGCAGCAATCCGACCTGATTCGTGCCAAAGGCGTGCTGCGCACTGGCACCGAATGGCAATTACTGAACGTCGTCGACGGTCAAATCCAATGGCAGGACATGGCCTGGCGTCAAGACAGTCGGCTGGAATTATTATTCGAAACCGCCTCAAATAATGCCTCGAACACCTTTATCGACCAGCTGGAAACCGCCCTCAACACCTGCCTGATCGACCGTTCTTAAAATTACTTATGAGAAAATTTATTTATTACCATGAATTATTTTCACAGTAAATGATACCCATTCCCACAAGATATGGTATACTTCTCCTCTTTTTTAAAATATGAGCCCAACTTTGTTTTATCCGGGCGGACCGAACAAAGACCTCAATCAAAGCCGAAGGAAATTGCATGACGAAGCACATGCCCGATATCGCTTGCCAACCCCACCAAGACCCACAGGGAAAACTCAACTGGGTCGGAATGAGTGGCATTGAACTGCCAATCCAGCTACAACAAGATTCGCAAAACACCCTAACCCTATCCTCGCAGGTACAAGCCTACGTCAGCCTGGACGATCCTTTAAGCAAAGGGATCCACATGTCGCGTCTGTATCTGATTCTGGATGAAACCGGCTCGAAAGCGCCGTTAACACCGGCCAGCATCCAAAATATGCTGCAGGCCTTTATCGAATCGCACCACGGGCTCAGCCAAAACGCCTTTGTCGAATTCCGTTTCGATTATTATGAAAGACGTCGTTCCCTGAAATCCGATAACTCCGGCTGGAAACACTACCCATGCACTATGCGCGGTGAAATGCGAGACGGACAATACGAATGCGAAGTCAGCATCAGCGTGCCCTATTCCTCGACTTGCCCGTGTTCCGCAGCCCTGTCTCGTCAATTGATTCAGGAAGCCTTCGAACAACAGTTCAACGGTCAAGAATTGGACTACAACCAAGTGCTGGAATGGCTCGGCACGCCGGAAGGTATCTGCGCCACGCCACACAGCCAGCGTTCCTATGCGCAGATCAAACTGAAAGTGGATGCATCGCACGACTTGAACCTGTCCACCGTCATCAACCAGATTGAAGACGCGGTGAAAACGCCGGTGCAATCCACCGTCAAGCGCGAAGACGAGCAGGAATTCGCCCGTTTGAACGCCACCAACCTGATGTTCTGTGAAGACGCCGCACGTCGCATGCAAGCCAAACTGGAAAGCTGCACCGAATATCAAGACTACTGGGTACGCGTCAACCACTTGGAAAGCCTGCACCCGCACGATGCGGTGGCAATTGTCACCAAAAACGTACCGGGTGGTTATACCGACGAACCCAACTTTATGGACCGTTTCGAGCACTAAACGCACGAAACCTTGTGCCCCATCAAAAAAGCCGCTTTTCAGCGGCTTTTTTATTATCGGAAAAGAAATCCAAAAACGCCCAGGCCTGGGTATTTTTCAGGTTTGATTCAAACACAATTCAAGCAATCGGCAACGCCGTTTTATCCACCACCTTACGCAAGACAAAACTGGTGTGCACCCCGCTGACACCTTCAATTTGGGTAATGTGATTGAGCAACAAATCCTGATAGGCCTCCAAATCCTTCACCACCACTTTCAACTGGTAATCGGCGGTTTGGCCGGTGAGCAGCAGACATTCCACCACGTTCGGCAAGGCTTGTATCGCGTCGTCAAAGGCTTCAAACCGTTCATGCGTGTGCTTGTCCATGGAAATGTGCACCAACGCCATTAAATCCAACCCCAATGAACGCGCGTCCAACAGCGCGCGGTAGCCGATAATCACCCCGGCGGTTTCCAAAGCTTTAAAACGGCGCAGACACGCCGACGGCGACAAACCGATTTGGTCGGCCAATTCCTGATTGCTTAAACGGCCGTTATTTTGCAACGCATTAAGGATGGCTTTGTCGTATTTATCCAGCTTATTGAGCATAGTCTTAACCATTTATTTAACGTTTATTTTTATCCTGGAAATAAAATATCAAATAAATAGATAAAATTGAAATTAAATTGCTAAAAAGGTATTTTTTAATCACGTTTTCACAATTTAATCGCTTCAAGATGTTGTTACAATTTTTGCCAGAGAGCAAAGAACTTGCACACTCTACGAGAACTCCAATTTTAAAACCGACAGGAAAACCGATGAACAGCATGAGACCTGAAAAATATCGCCCAACGGCCACCCCGGATTTACCCAATCGTCAGTGGCCGGACCGTCGCCTTACCCAGGCGCCGATTTGGGTGAGTGTCGACTTACGAGACGGCAACCAAGCTTTGGCCAACCCGATGACCGTCGAGCAAAAGCTGAAGCTGTGGGATCAGTTGATTGCGATTGGTTTCAAAACCATTGAAATCGGCTTTCCGTCGGCCAGCCAATTGGAGTTCGACTTTACCCGCCGTTTGATTGAGGAAAATCGCATCCCCGAGGACGTGACCGTTCAGGTTCTGGTCCAGGCCAGGGAGCATTTGATCAAACGCACCTATGAAGCGCTGCAAGGCGTGAAACAAGCGGTGGTGCATGTTTACAACACCACTTCTACCGTACAACGCGAAAAAGTTTTCTGTAAATCGAAATCGGACATCAAAACCATGGCGATTCAGGGCGCGCAATGGGTGAAAACCTATGCCGAACAATACCCGGAAACCCAATGGACCTTTGAATACTCCCCGGAAAGCTTTTCCCAAACCGAAACCGATTACGCCGTGGAGGTCTGCCAAGCGGTCATGGACGTTTGGCAACCGACAGTGCACAACCGTTGCATTTTGAACCTGCCCTCCACCGTGGAAAGCACCTCGCCCAACCGTTATGCCGACCAGATCGAGTATTTCGTGAACCATTTGAAAAACCGCGATGCGGCGATTATTTCGGTCCATACCCATAACGACCGCGGCTGTGCCGTGGCGGCGGCCGAACTGGCGATGCTGGCCGGAGCCGAACGCGTGGAAGGCACTTTGCTGGGCAACGGCGAACGCACCGGTAATATGGACATCGTCACGCTGGCAATGAACCTTTACAGCGAAGGCATCGACCCGCAATTGGATTTGTCCCGCCCCGACGATTGGATTCCGGTGCTGGAGGAAGTCACCCGCATCGACACCCATATCCGTCATCCGTGGGTTGGCGAAGCGGTTTACACCGCCTATTCCGGCAGTCACCAGGACGCCATCCGAAAATGCCTGATGCGCCAACAAGACGACGAGCCTTGGGACGTGGCCTATTTACCAATCGACCCGATGGACATCCATCGCAGTTACGAAGCGATTATCCGCGTCAACAGCCAATCCGGCAAAGCCGGTGCCGCCTTTGTACTGACACAGGAATACGGATTGAATCTGCCGAAATGGGTTCAGCAGGATTTCGCCCCCGTCGCACAATCGGTGGCGGAAGACGCCGGCGGCATTGTCAGTCATCAAACGCTGTTCGAGGCCTTCAACCGTCATTACGGCATCAACCAACCGCAAGCCACCTTGAACAATTATCAACTGTCCCGAAAAGACGGCAAAGAACATTTGAGCGTGGAGGTCAACGGCGAAACCTGGCAAGGACAAGGCAATGGTACTTTGAGCGCGCTGTGTGATGCCTGGCAAAGACGCACCGGCAAGCAAGTGGACGTGTTGGACTACAGCGAACATGCCATGCAGCAAGGCAAGGAAGCGAAAGCCATCGCCTATGTGTATGTGAAACAAAAATCGCAAAACACCATCGGCATCGCCACGGCGGACGACACGGTTTCCGCCATGATTCAAGCGTTATTGTCTACCATCAAGCCCTAAGTCCAACGCCATTCGTTCCCGACAAAACCGCCAGGCCTGGCGGTTTTCGGGCTTTCACATTCCTTTCATAAATGCCCCCGTATTTTTGCTAAGATGAGCGTTCAACCGCTCAATCTTTTCGTTTTTTCATCAAGAGGAAATCACCATGTTATTGAAAAAACACGCTCTCGCCTGGGCGCTGGCCGCCTTATTGCCAACCCTCCCGTTCACGACCACTTTGGCCGATAACGCCCACTTGAAAGGTGTCGGGTTCGCCACACCGGAAGCCATGGAATACGAAGCCGACAGCGATACTTATCTGGTCGCCAACATCAACGGTAGCCCGTTTGAAAAAGACGACAACGGCTTTATTTCCAAGTTGTCACCGGACGGCGAAGTGATTGAATTGAAATGGCTGGATGGCGCCAGCGACGACATAACACTCAACGCGCCGAAAGGCATGGTGACGCAAGACGGCAAACTCTATGTGGCTGACATTGACCGTCTGCGCGTGTTCGATTTGAGCAGCAAAAAACAATTGGACGACATCGTTTTTCCCGGCAGCAGCTTCATTAACGGCGTCAGCCCGGCACCAGACGGCGGTTTATACGTCACCGACAGCGGTATGGCACCCGGCTTCAAACCGTCCGGCACCGAAGCGATTTATAAGGTCGATGCCAGTGGAAAAGTCCTTAAATTGAAAAGCGGAAAACTCGGCCATCCGAACGGCGTTTACGCCAAAGGCGACACACTCTGGATGGTCACGCTTGGTTCCGGCCAGCTTCGCACCATGACACTGGACGGCACGGAAACCTCGCGCATGACCTTGCCGTTCAATCGTCTGGACGGCTTGATTGTGACCAATGACAACCGCCTCATCACCTCCAGCTGGAAAGCCAAAGGGGTTTACGAAATTACCCCGGACGACCATTTGGAATTGATTGTCGGCGACCTGGAATCTCCGGCGGACTTGGGCTACGACAGCAAACGCAACCGCTTGTTGATTCCGTTGTTCCTGAAGGACGAAGTGGTCATTTACTCATTGGAAGACTGAGTCCCTGACAACCAAACAGACAATAAAAAAGGGCCGAAAGGCCCTTTTTTATTCGTATCGAACTCAAAGCATTGACTTAAAAATCACCGCCGGTGATTTCATTGTAAATGCGTCGAGCATTGTTTTTCGCCGCCTGGTCGAAGACCGGACGATCTTTATACATCGACTGATCGATGTTTTCAGCATCTTCCTGGTTACCACCGTTATCCACGACTTTCTGCACTTCTTTCTGCACATACTTGAAGTAGTCGTAGGTTTGCTTTTTCACCGTCGCCATATCGGTCGGCGTTCCGTGCCCAGGGATGACATACACATCAGACGGAATCTGCGACATCATATTCTCGAAAGACGCCACCCAGTCCATGCTATTGGTGTAAGCAAACATCACCGGCATCCGCTCGTTAAAGCCCAAATCCCCGGTCATCAACACCTTACGACTCGGAATGTACACGCTCGTGGAAGCGGGCGTATGCCCCGGCCCGAAATCCATCAATATGAACTTTTCGCCACCGCCGACATCGACGCTCAATTTGTTATTGAAGGTGGTGAACTTATCGGAAACATTTCGCGCCATATTGGTGATGGAGTTCCCGACTCGCAAAGCCCACTCCGACTTGATGGCGTCGAACGACTGATCGAACTGCATATTGGCCAAATCGCTGGAATACAGGTGTTTCACACCCACATCCCACCAATAACTGGCCCCCAGATAAGCGTGGCCCTGGTTGTTTTCAACCGCCACCCACTTCACCGGCTTGTTGGTCAAACGCTTGATTTGCTGATGCACGCTGTAAGCGATCGCCGGATTGGCACCGGCATTGAACACGAATACGCCATCTTTGAAAATGACAAAGGAAATATTGTTGTTCAACCCGAAGTTGGACGGGTTGTGCCAAATCTGACTGCCGACGATGGTGTAGACGCCGTCGGTCACTTTCACCGCTTTCGGCAACGGCAGTTCGTCACCGATGTAACCGGCTTTCTTCATGGTTGATTTGACTTCATTGACATAGGTATTGGCGGCACTGGCGGCGACATTACCATTCCCCATTTCCTTGGCCCAGGCTTCAAACCCGGCGGTGTATGGATCTTCCATGCTTTCCGCAAGCACTTGGGGACTGTATAAATGCACACTGCTTAACAGCAGCACGGTACCTAACTTGGAAATGACGTTCATCTTTCCTCCATCTATTGTCTTTTGTGTGTGAATCACATCTTTATATTGAATAACCTAGGGACTGAAACAGGTTCAGTTACAGGCATCATACCATTCGTAATGCCTTATCCCCATTGATGTTTTTAATCACTGACAAAAGTTTTCGATGAGTAAAAACCCTTAAACGAATTTTCTTTTAGGTCCGGTCGAGTAAATCGGAATTTTTATGGGCGTAGACGTCAAAGATGGTGATGGCCATGGCGGCGATGACCGGCCCGAAGAACAAACCGATCATACCGAAATGAATCAACCCGGCGAAGGTGGACAGCACCGTAATCAAGGTATGATTGGCCACCGCCAAATCATCGGTGCCACTGCCGATGGAGCGGGCGATTTTCTGAATCAGCATCGGGCGCACAATATTATCAATAACAAAACCATTCACGAAAGCACCGAAGAACACCACCACGCCAGCGCCAACATAATTGCCCTGCGCCATTAACACCAGGGTCAATGGAATCCAAACCAACGCCGCGCCGACAATCGGAATAAACGACGTAATGGCAATCGCCATCCCGATAAACAAGCCGGGCAAGCCGAGTCCCCAAGAAACAAAGGCGAACACCACACCTTGCATCAAAGCGATACCCAACACCGACAACAGCAAGATGCTCGATAGGTTGGAAAAACGATTCATGATCATGGTGTCGTAATAGTTTTCCAACGGCGACAGCACTTTCAGGTGATGCGCGATGCGATGCCCGTCACGGTAGAAAAAGAACAAGGCGAAGACCGCCAACAGAACAAAGGTCAAAAACGACGTGGTGCTGCCAAAAACCCCGCTGACCAGGAACACGATGGTGTCCTGCGCGAACTTGATGATTTTGCCGGAATTCTCACGCAACTGTTCCATCAGCTGCGCCTGAGTATCTTCCGGAATGGGGATAATATTGACCAGATTCTGGTTTAACCGAGCGAAACTGTCCGGCGTCTGCTGCGATAACCATTGCTGCGCCTGGCCGAAGATATGCCCCACCTGCAAGCCCACTTCCAGCAGCAAATAAGTAACCGGCACAATCACCGTGAGAAACACCACCGTACTCATGATCGCCGACGCATAGGTTTCCGAACGGTTGACTTTGGGTAGAATCTTCAAATACATTGTATAGGTCGCGGTCGCCAGAATCATGGCGAACAACAGCGCTTCCAGAAACGGCGAGAAGAGCCACAGCAATCCAATAATGGCTGTCAGCAACAAAAGGATCAAAAAACCTTCTTCGTAGGGTGCGTTTGAGCGCATAATATCAACCTGTCAGAAAAAACAAGCACTAATCTATCATGAACAGCATCATCAAAAAAGTTTTAATTCGCCCGGCCGGCGCCCTGCAAATCCTCTCTTATAAAGAAGCTCAACAGCTTTGCGACCAAACCGAAACCGGCTTGAACGAAGTTTTCCGACGTTGCAGTTTGGCGGTTTTGAATACCGGCACCAAAGACGATAACGGCATGGCACTGTTGGAAGCCCATCCGGACTTTCAGATACAGGTACACATCAAAGGCCGCGGCCTACAGATTGAAATTGATAATGCGCCGGAAAACGCCTTTGTGAACGGCGAGATGATCGAAGGTCTGCAAGAGCATTTAACCGCTGTGATTCGTGATTTGATTTACGCTCAGAACGAAATCATCGACAGCCAGGAATTCGATCTGGAAACACCATTTGGCCTGACCAATGCCATTTTCCACATTGCCCGCAACGCCTGTTTGATGAAGCCCGACGTCGACCCGAACATCGTCACCTGCTGGGGCGGCCACTCCATTCCGCTGGAAGAATACAAATACACCAAGCGTATCGGCTACCACCTTGGCTTGCGCCGCTTGGACATCTGCACCGGTTGCGGCCCCGGCGCCATGAAAGGCCCGATGAAAGGCGCTGTACTCGGCCACGGCAAACAGCGTTATAAACACGCCCGTTTCATCGGCCTGACCGAACCGGGCATCATTGCCGCCGAAGCGCCGAATGCCATCGTCACCGAGCTGGCGATTTTCCCGGACATCGAAAAACGCCTCGAAGCCTTTATGCGCTTAGGGCACGGCATTATTATTTTCCCGGGCGGCGCCGGCACCATGGAAGAAATTCTCTACTTGCTGAGTGTGCTACTGCACCCGCAAAACAACAATATCCCCTTCCCGGTCGCTTTGACCGCCCCCGAATCCGGCCGCGCCTACTTTGATGCGGTGTTGGAATTCATCGAACACGCGCTTGGTAAAGAAGCGGTACGCAAACTGACCGTCCTCATTGACCGCCCGGAAGAAGTCGCCGACTTCATTGAAAGCGGCATTGAAGATGTCAAAGCCTTCCGCAAGGCCACCAGCGATGCTTACTATTACAACTGGAATCTACACATTCCTTACGAGCTGCAGCAACCGTTCCTGCCAACGCATGACAGCGTCGCCGCGCTGGAGTTGCACAAAGACCAACCGACTTACCACTTGGCGGGGCAACTACGCAATGTGTTCTCCGCCATCGTGGCCGGCAACGTCAAAAGCGAAGGCATCGCGCAGATCAATGAGCGCGGCCCGTTCCAAATCAACGGCGACCCGGAAATCATGAAACGCATGGACAATCTGCTCAAGTCGTTCGTCGAGCAACGCCGCATGAAATTAGGCACGGAGCATTACGAGCCCTGCTATAATATCGTCACGGGCGAATAGCAAGCAAAACGCTTTCTATTGTGTGAGTCCGACCGATCAACCGTGCTCAAGCCATCACGTGAGTCCAGCATGACATTTGAAGAATTAGACCTTGACCCGGTGCTGCTGAGCGCCATCGAAGAACAGCATTTCCACAAACCGACCCCAATTCAAGCGGAAGCGATTCCCGAAATGCTGCTCAGCAAGGACGTGCTGGCCGGTGCCGCCACCGGCACCGGTAAAACGGCGGCCTTCGTACTGCCCGCTCTGCAATTTTTGCTGGACGTTCCCAAACCCAGCCGTCACCCACGGGTGTTGATTCTGGCCCCGACACGCGAACTCGCCTTTCAAATCCACAAGGTCGTCAAACAACTCGGCACCCACTGCCCTTTCCGTTCCAATATCGTCACCGGCGGTTTCGCCTCCGACAAACAACTGGACGTGCTGAAAGCGGATATGGACATACTGGTGGCCACGCCGGGCCGTCTGTTGAACATCATGACCAAGGAATTCATCGACTTGTCCGATGTGGAACTTCTGATCATCGACGAAGCGGATCGCATGCTCGACATGGGGCAAGGGCCAGATGTTCTGGCCTTGATTGAAGCCATCCCCGGCGACTTCCAAGCCGCCTGTTTTTCCGCCACGCTCGGCGGGGCAGGCCTGGCGAAATTTGCCGAAGACATTCTAGACGAGCCCAGCGTCATTCAAGTGGATGCGCCGAACCAACAATCCGAACAAATCCAGCAGTTCGCCTATCTGGCCAACGACAAGGCTCATAAACAGGCGCTATTGAAAGCGATCCTGGAAGACGACACCTGCCAAAGCGCGATTGTCTTCTGCAACAAAAAAGACCGCGCCATTGAACTGGCTGATTGGTTACAGGCCGAAGGCGTGTCCAGCACCGTTCTACACGGCGACTTTATTCAGGCCAAACGTCTGGAAAAGACCAACAAATTCAAGCAAGGCAAAATCAAGGTGCTGGTCGCCACCGACGTCGCCGCTCGCGGCCTAGACATTCTCAATGTGACCCACGTCATCAATTACGACGTGCCTTTCCGCGGAGACATCTACATCCACCGCATCGGTCGAACCGGCCGCGCCCAGCAAGTCGGCATCGCCATCAATCTGGTGGAACGCCATGACCTCTCCCACCTGCAACGCATCGAATATCACCTCAAACAACGTATTCCGCTGGCCAAAATTCCGGGGCTGGAGCCGAACTTCAAGCTCAAAGACGCTCTGAAAAAACCGAAGAAGAAAAAGAAAAAAGACACCAAAGCGAAAAAGAAGAAAAAGTGACCAGGCCTGGTCAGAATGGCCCTTTCAACATTCAAACGCACCGGACGCCGAAAGAGTGAACCGGTTCGCGAAACGAACCGGAGCAACAATGAACGGTTAATCGATAATGGTATCCGCGTCGCTTTTCGACCCAGGTTCCAATGACAGCTGGTCGAAGTAATAATGCGACAAGGCGATGACCGCCAGTACCGGTGCGAAAAAGCTGATAATCGGAAACACACTCAAGGCATAGAGCACCCCGACGGCAAAAGTCGGCGGCCAGTTCGTCAGCGGTTTCAAGCGGCTGAACAAGGCTTCCGGTAGAATCACCTGCCCCACATCCAGCACCACGGCATAACGGAAAAACAAGAACCCGATCAACCAAAACCACACCACATTGATGAGCGGCACAAACAGCAGCGGGAAGGTCACAATCAACAACAGCAGAATCAACAACCCGAATTTCACCAATTTCCAAATCATGCCCAACATCGAGCCGTGACCGTGGTATTCGGTGTGCGGATAATGCTTGTCATGCACCGCTTTCACCAACGAATCGGTCATAAAGCCGGTCACGATCATCGCGAACAACAGCACCAGATAACTGCCGAGCACAATGCCCAGCAACCCGGCAATCACCGCGACAGTAAAGCCCAAAAACCAGAGCACCAATCCGCCCACCAACGGAATCGCACCGATGGTGTTCTCGGCTTGAAGCTTCCAGCTTTCAAAATCCTGTACAAACGCACTCTGCGTAATAAAGTCACTCGTCAACAACAGGCCGAATACGCCATACCCCATCAACGAGACCAAAACCAGGCCAACGGCGAACGGAATAAACAGCCGAATCAGAATGGCCGGTTCTTTCAAATCGACCAGAGTTTTCCAGAGCAATGTCATTATTTAATCCAGATGCTTTTAATATTAGTGAATTCACGAATGCCTTGCCCCGACAACTCACGCCCGTAACCGGAGTGCTTCACGCCACCAAACGGCATACGCGGATCGGAAAAGGTAATGCTGTTAACAAAGGTCGCGCCCGACTCCATGCCGCGCGCCATGGTTTCCGCCGTGGCCGAATCGTTGGACCAGATGGAACCGCCCAACCCGAAATCGGTGGCATTCGCCAGCCCGAGCGCATGCGCCGGTTCGGAGGCTTTCAACACGATGGCGACCGGCCCGAAAAACTCCTCGCTGAACGCGGGCATATTGCTGGTTACGTCCGTCAAAATAGTGGGCGCGTAATAGCAGCCCGGACGATCCAACTGATAACCGCCGGTGACGATTTTGGCGCCCATTTCGACCGACTTGGTGACCTGTTGATGCAATTCGTCGAGCAAGTCCTGACGCGCCATCGGTGCTAAGGTGGCATCGGCGTCCATGGGGTTGCCCGCCTCGAACTGCGATTCCACCGCCGTTTTAAAACGCTCGATAAAGTCATCGATAATCCCTGCGTCCACAATAAAACGCTTGGAAGCGATGCAGCTTTGCCCCATGTTCATAAAGCGACCTTTCACCGCATTTTCCACCGCAGTTTGAATATCGGCGTTATCCAGCACGATAAAGGCATCGGAACCGCCCAATTCCAGAACGGATTTTTTCAACTCTTCCCCGGCGACACTGGCCACTTTACGACCGGCCGGTTCACTGCCCGTCAAAGACACCGCTTTAACCGCCGGATGACGGATCACCGACTCCACTTTATCGGAACCAATCATCAAGGTGCTGAATACGCCGTCCGGATAACCGGCTTTACGGAACACTTCTTCAATCGCCAAAGCACACTGTGGCACATTGGAAGCGTGTTTCAATAAGCCGATGTTACCGGCGGTGACCGTCGGTACCGCAAACCGCAACGCTTGCCAGAACGGGAAGTTCCACGGCATCACCCCCAGCACCACGCCCAACGGCAAATAGGCCACATAGCTTTTGCTGGCATCGGTTTCAATGATTTCATCGGCGAGAAACCGCTCGGCATTTTCGGCGTAGTAATCGCACAACCAGGCGCATTTTTCGATTTCCGCCACGGCTTCGGAATAACGTTTGCCCATCTCCAGCGTAATCAACTCCGCCAGCACTTCCTTGTCGTCCAACAACACATCGCCCAAACGATTCAACAATGCGATACGATCAGACAGCGGCGTCAGTTTCGACCAGTCGGCAAAACCGTAACCGGCTTGCGTGACCACTTCGTCGAGTGTGGCCTGGTCCCAGGTATCGAATTCGGCTAACAGCTCATTGGTTGCGGGATTGATTGATTGCATCATAGTCGTTCCTTCTTTGGTTACGGCTGAACGTAAACACGGTCCATTCTAGAATGGCGGCTTAACCGCCGAAAATATTTAAGGGTTATCCATGGCCTGTTGCGCCCAAGCCGAGGCTGACAGCAGCAAATTAGCCAAATCGGAAATGCCGACGTCGCCATAACGCAGGTTCGCGACGGTCTCTCCGGCCCCTTCCAACTGTTTCAAGCACGACAAAGCTTCCCCCATCGGGCCACGGTAATGAATCAAGGCCTCTTTCACATCATCGGACAAAGGCATCTCTTCCAAAATTTCGGCAATCGGCGCGCGGAAAAAGGCGCCCAAATTGGAAAACAGGCCGACCAGAAAGAAGGTGTCGCGTTCACGGGCATGACCGGTTTTTTCAGCCAGCTTTTCACAGAAATTAGCGCGCATCAGCGAGGTGGTCAAGAGTTCTTTCGGCGCATCTTCCAAATCGCCCAGCATCATCATATTCACCCAGAACTTCAAACGCTTCAGCCCCATGTATTTCAAGGCATCGGAAACCGACTCGACCTTGATCGGAATCATGGTCGCCGGGTTATTCACCGCTACCAATAACTTGTGCGTCAAGGCGACGTCCTGGCTCAAAATACTGGACAGTTCTTCGAATTTGGTTTTAGGGTCATTGATTTTGGACATCAACTGCAACAAGGTCAGCTTGTTGCCGGTCAATTTCTGACCGTTCATCACCACGGGGTTGGTAAAGAAATAGCCTTGGAAATAATCGAAACCGATGCGTTTGAGATAATTGAACATCTCTTCGGTTTCCACCCGTTCCGCAATGACTTTAACGCCTTTTTCATGCAAGTCTTGCAGCATGGATTTTATTTTGACTTCGGAGTGCGCTTCGTTATCGATTTTGACGAAATCACTGATGGACGCGAGCTTGACGCTGGATTCGTCATCGACAAAGTTATCCAGCGCAATGGCCGAGCCTTCCAGTTTCAAGGCCTTCAAGCTTTTGAGAATCTCGACATCTTTATTCACATCGTTGGGAATTTCCAACACGATGTTATGGTTCTGATCGAAGCTCGGCCATTTCGCTTTGGCGATCAACTCGCGCGGTAATTGCATCACGGCGGCATGAGAACCGACAATCGACTGAAAACCGATTTCGGACTCGGTCTTCTCCAGCAACTGCTCGGTGGCTTCAATGGTGGCTTGATTGGGATTCAGTCCTTGGTGAAATTCCAGCTCGTACGCAAAGACTTTCATATTTCGGTCAAGAATCGGTTGGCGGCCAATAAAAACTTCTGACATGATTCATTCCTATTGCACTCAGAGTGACGCTTTCGTCGATGACGATGATTTTTATATTCGATACGTTTTCACGCGTACTCCAAACTTTAACGCCGCGCCAGAACGAACGCAAGCAAAAATGGTTGAGGCCACCCGAAAATTGTGGGAAATCATCTACATTCTCACCAGGCCTGGTGAGAATGTGGATTCCGCTTAACGCGTAAAGGTCAGGCGTTGTCCTGGCGTAAACTCGGCGAACTGGCCTTGGTGATACTTCAATTCACCATTGACGATGGTGCTCATCACCGACGATTTGAAGGTGTGACCTTCCCAAGGCGACCAACCGCATTGATAAAGGTTGTTGTCACGCGTGTCGGTGTGCGGAAGATTCATATCCACCAGCACCAAGTCGGCGGCATAGCCTTCGCGGATAAAGCCGCGTTTTTCAATCTGGTAACGGATGGCGACGTTGTGCGAGGTTTTCTGCACCACGGTTTCCAAATCGAACACCCCGTCATGCACCATATCCAGCAAGGCCGTTAACGATTGTTGCACCTGCGGCAACCCGGCTGGCGTGCCGAAGTAGGAATCGCTTTGTTTTTCCTCCCAGGTGTGCGGCGCATGGTCGGTGGCAATGATGTCGATCCGCCCTTCTTTCACCGCTTGGCGAATGGCATCGCGGTCGGATGGCTGTTTAATGGCCGGGTTACATTTGATCAAGCCGCCTTTTTCCGCGTAATCGTCGGCGGTAAACCACAAATGATGCACACAGGCTTCGGCGGTGATTTTTTTGCCCTCAACCGACCCCGGCGCAAACAGTGCCATTTCTTCGGCGGTGGTCAAATGCAGAATGTGTAAATCGGCACCGGTTTTCTTCGCTAGATCCACCGCAAAAGACGACGACTTGTAACAGGCTTCCCGACAACGAATGTCCGGATGGTATTGCATTGGAATCGCATCACCGTATTTTTCGCGATACAAGGCTTCCTGCTCTTTAATCATCGGTGTGTCTTCGCAATGCGTGGTAATCAATGTTGGGCTGTGGGTAAAAATATCGGTCAGCGCCTGTTCGCGATCCACCAGCATGTTCCCGGTGGAGGCTCCCATGAAAATCTTCACCCCGCAGGTCGCGTTCGGGTCCAAGGCTTTGAGTTCTTCAATGTTGTCGTTGGTGGCGCCCAGATAAAACGAGTGATTGGCCCAAGCGGTTTTGGCGGCCAGTTCGTACTTGGCTTCCAAATTTTCCAACGTGGTGGTGGTCGGTTTCACGTTCGGCATGTCCATAAAGGTCGTTGTACCACCCGCGATCGCCGCTTTCGATTCCGTGGCGATACTGCCTTTGGCCGGGAACCCTGGGTCGCGAAAATGCACTTGATCATCGATAAACCCAGGCAGTAAATGTTGGCCGGCCGCGTCGATGGTCACGTCCGCCGCCACCGACAACTGCGGTGCGATTTGCGCAATCACGCCATCTTGAATGAACACATCAGCTTCGAAAATTCGGCCTTCGTTAACGACTTTAGCTTGGGTAATCAATAAACTTTTCATAAAACGGACTCTTGTATTGCAATGCGAATGGCATCATTTTAAACCCTTGAACCGATTTGCACAGAGAAAACCCATGAAAATTTCGTATCCTAGTAAAATCATCTTGGTACAACTGCAAATGTGATAAAGTAACACTTTATAACCTCGACTGAGAAAACCGCTTCGACTATGAACCCGTTCAAATGGCTTGCCATCCTGCCGATTCGCTTTTACCAGCTGTTTATCAGTCCACTGCTGGGACCGCGCTGTCGCTTTTATCCAAGCTGTTCCCACTACACCATTGAGGCCATACAACAGCACGGCGTCTTGTGTGGGTTATGGCTGGGCATCAAACGGGTCTCCAAATGCCATCCGGGCAACCCTGGCGGCGTTGATCCGGTGCCGGAGTGTGGCTGTTCACATCATCACACGCCGTCATCAAATGACACCCCCGGCCAGGAAACACCTCTCGCGTCCGAAAAACCCGAAAAAGACAGTTCGAAAGACTGACGAAAGTTTCATTTTATCGTCATCTAGCCGCTTTATACTGCCTATCACGGACGGTCACCTGAGCAGTTCCATACTGAATACCACTTGTAAATCCGGGTAGAAAGAGGAAAATATTAAGGTTGGCAGCCACCCAACTGCACAGTCGACCATAACAACAATACAGAGGACGCCATGGAAACCACAACGACGATTGACACCCCATACATCAACCAAGAAAAAAGCTTACTTGAATTCAACCGTCGTGTTCTGGCCCAAGCGAAAAACCCCGACATCCCATTGTTGGAACGCCTGAAATTCCTGTGTATTTCCAGCAGCAATATGGACGAATTCTTTGAGGTGCGCCTCGCCAGCCTGTATGAGTTATGCAATGATCCGTCCGCGCGCACCCAACCGGACAACCGGACACCACAGGATGCCATCGAACTGCTGTCGGACGTGGCCCACGAACTCGTGGACGACCAATACCACACCCTTAATAACATTCTGATTCCCGAACTGGAAAAAGAAGATGTTCGTTTTTTGCGCCGCAACCACTGGACCGATCAGCAAAAAGAATGGATCCGCAATTATTTCATCAAATCCTTGCAGCCGGTGATGAGTCCAATGGGCTTAGATCCGTCACACCCCTTCCCGAGACTGCTGAACAAAAGTTTGAATTTCATTGTGTCACTGGAAGGCAAAGACGCTTTCGGCCGCTCCAACGGGCTGGCCATCGTACAGGTACCACGCTCCTTACCGCGCATCATCAAACTGCCGCCGGAAGCCACCGACGGGCCGAATGACTTTGTGTTCCTGTCATCCGTTTTGCACTCCAATGTGTCTAACCTTTTCCCGGGCATGACCGTCACCGGCTGCCACCAGTTCCGCATCACCCGCAACACCAACCTCTTCATCGATGAAGAGGAAGTGGACGACATCATGAGCGCACTGGAAGGCGAATTGAGCAGCCGCCAATACGGCGGAGCGATTCGCTTGGAAGTCTCCGACAAGTGCCCGAAAAATATGTACGAATACTTGATGGATCGTTTCAACTTGAACGAAGAACAACTCTATCAGGTCAACGGTCCGGTCAACCTGCACCGCCTTGATGCCGTGCCGGATTTGGCCAAACGACCAGACCTGCTGTTCGAGCCTTATTCGCCCAGACAATTGACGGTCAAGGAAGCCAAACAAGGTGCCTTCAAACTCTTTACCCGCAATAAAGCGCCGCAAACCCTGTTTGATCAAATTCAACAGCGCGATATTTTATTGCACCACCCGTATGATTCTTTCACACCGGTCATCGAATTCCTGCAACAGGCCGCTAAAGACCCGAATGTATTGGCCATTCGCATGACCCTTTACCGAACCGGTGAAAAATCGGCTATTATCGACGCCTTGGAAAAAGCCGCCAAAAACGGCAAAGAAGTCACCGCCGTGGTGGAGCTGCGAGCCCGCTTCGACGAAGACAACAACATTATCCAGGCCAACCGTCTGCAAGATGCCGGGGTGAATGTGGTCTACGGTGTGGTCGGGTATAAAACCCACGCCAAGATGATTCTGGTGGTACGCCGTGAAGGTGAACAGTTACGCCATTACGTGCACCTCGGCACCGGTAACTATCACCACATCACCACGCGTTTTTACACCGACTTCGGATTGTTCTCCGCCAACCCGGACATGGGACGGGACGTCTCGAAAATTTTCCAGCAATTGACCAGCCTGGGCGACACCAAAAACCTACAGGTTTTATTACAGTCACCGTTTACCTTACAAAGCGGTATGGTTGAGCGCATTCAACGTGAAGCGGAAAACGCCCGCCAAGGCAAATCCTCCCGCATCATTGCGAAAATGAACGGTCTGCAGGAAAAAAGCATGATCGACGCCCTCTGTGAAGCCTCTCAGGCGGGCGTACAAATCGACTTGATTGTACGCGGCATCTGCAGCTTGCGCCCGGGTGTGCCCGGCTTGTCGGAAAATATCACCGTCACCAGCATTATCGGGCGCTTTCTGGAACACCATCGGGTTTATTATTTTGAAAACAGCCAAGGCGAACCGGAACTCTTTTGCTCCAGCGCCGACTGGATGCGCCGCAATCTGTTCTCACGCGTGGAAACCTGCTTCCCGATTTTAGACAAGAAGCACTTCCAGCAAGTTTATACCGAAGGGCTGGCCATCTACCTGAACGACAACACCGGTGCCTGGCAACTGCAAGCCGACGGTACCTACACTCAAAAAACACCGGCCGACGGCGAAGAAGCCTTCAACGCCCAACGCTGGTTGATTGAAAAATATTCCAGTTAAACGACTAAACCAGCCATTGGCCGACGGCCCCGCGTCGGTCAACCGACGGGATCGACGCCAATCGTTTGCGTCACACCCTTTTTCACAGTAAGCTGTCATCAGGGTCAAGGGTGACCGATTTTCATTTTCGCCAAAAGCGAGTAAACTATGCGCCTTTTTCGCCAACTCAGTAGCTTAAAATGACAGAAACGACTGCCGAACCGAACCAAAACATCTATGCCGCCATCGACCTCGGCTCCAACAGTTTTCACATGGTCATCGCCCGGGAAGTGCATGGGCAATTACAGATCATCGATAAACACAAGGAAATGATTCGGCTACGGTCAGGCCTGGACAAAAAAGGCTATTTGACGCCGCAGGCTTTTCAAAGCGGCATTGAATGCCTGGAACGTTTCGGCCAGTTGATTAAAAACATTCCATCGCATCAAGTTCGCGCCGTCGGCACCAACACGCTACGCAATGCCAAGAACAGTCACGAATTCCTGAGCCAAGCGCGCCAAGCGCTCGGTCACAGCATCCAAATCATTGCCGGGCAGGAAGAAGCCCGCTTGATTTACCTCGGCGTCGCGCACGGGTTGCCGCAAAACGACGAACAACGCCTGGTGATGGACATCGGCGGCGGCAGCACCGAATACATCATCGGCCAGAATTTTTCCTACAACCACTTAACCAGCACCGAAATGGGCTGCGTCAGCATCACTCAAAAGTTTTTCTCGAAAGAAGACATCACCGAAAAGCGCATGAACAAAGCCATTTCGGCCTGTCGCCAGATCATTCGACCGCATTTATTGAAACTGACTCGCCTCGGGTGGGATTGTGCCCTCGGCGCTTCCGGCACCATTAAGGCCATCGGCACTATTTTGAAAGACAACGACTGGAGTGCTTCCGGCATCACCTTGGACGGTATGTACCAGTTGCGAGACGCGTTGATTGCGTCAGACTCGCTGGCGACTTCCGGCATACAAGGACTCAAAGAAGAACGGGTGCCGGTGTTACCGGGCGGCTTGGCCATTCTCATCGCCACCTTTGAAGAATTGAAAATCGATCAGATGCAGGTGTCTTCCAACGCCTTGCGAGAGGGGCTGATTTTCGACACCCTTGGCCGCCTCTTTGCCGAAGACGTCCGTGAAACCAGTGTGGCCGCGGCCCAGGCCTGGTTGAAAATAGACCAACCACAAGCCAATGCGATTGCCCGCACCAGTGAAATCCTATTCAAGCAGGCGCACAATAGCTGGCAATTACACGACCGCGATTACAGCTACGATAAGCTTTTAAACTGGGCGGCCCGCCTGCATGAAGCAGGCATGGCGCTCAGTTACAAACGCTACCGCCACCATAGCGCCTATTTGATTGAAAATTCCGAATTGGCGGGTTTCACCCAGGAAGAAAAACAAATGCTGGCGGCCATGCTGCTGAATCATCGCGGCAAGTTCGTGCCGGACGTCTACGACAAGTTCGATGCGCCGCACAACACCAAACTCAAATACCTGACGGTCTTGCTGCGCTTGGCAGTGCGCATCCACCGCGGGCGCGAAACCGATATTCCCAACATTTTGCTCCACATCAAAGACGACCGCAGCATCCACTTACAATTCGAAAACGATTGGTTACCGGAGCACCCGCTGACGCAACTGGATTTGGACGTTGAAGCGGGCCGTCTGGCCTCCGCCGGTTTTGAACTGACGTATCAGTAAAACCGGCCTCAATAAACGTCGAATTGCACCCGACGGGATTTTTTCCAATCGTGCCACAAGCTTTCGGCGGCGGCTTCATCCAAGCCGCCTTCGGTCTGCAGAATTTTCAACAATACGCTTTCGACACCGACTTTCAGTTGGTTTTTGTCACCACATAAATAAAAGAAAGCGCCATCCGACAGCAGCTTCCAAATCGCTTCACGCTCGTCCCAAAGTCGATCTTGCACATAGACTTTATGCGCTTGATCACGCGAAAAAGCGGTACGCAGATGCAAGCCTTGGGTTTCCCATTCCGCTAGGGTCGTTTCAAACAGATGGCTTTTATCACGATGGGTTTCCCCAAAAAACAACCAGGCCTGGTGGTTTTGCACACACCGTTCTTCCAAAAACCACTCTTGTAAAAAACCGATAAAGGGCGCGATGCCGGTACCGGCACCGACCATAATAATCGGTGCCGGTTCACACAACGTATCTTCAAGGGCATGCGGCAATTTGAAATTGCGGTTTTTGCTCAATGCCACATCAATGACATCGCCCGGCTGCAACGCACTCAACGCCGTGGTCACCAAGCCTTTACGTTCCCGCTCGGCGCGTTCAAACGCCACCTTGCGATACACCAAATCCACGCGTTTGTCGCCCACCGCCTGCGGGGCGGAAGCGATGGAATAATATCGCGGCGCCAAAGGCGCGAGAAACTGACAAAACGCCAAGCCCTTAAACTGAGGATAAGCTTCCAACAAATCGACAATGTCACGCCCTTCGGCGTACGCCATCATTTCCGCTCGATCCGCCCAATCGTCCAAGCCTTCCTGCCGCTTGAGTTTATTCAAAATCGCCGGGCTTAATTGCGTCAATTCCAGGTGATAATGTAAAGCCTCCCGCACCGGCATTTCGCCCAACCGCCGCAGTTCAATCGGTTCGTCACCGGACAATTCCAATTTCCGCAACACCAACTCAACCAGTTCAGGCGAGTTTTCAGCCGAGACCATCAACCAGTCACCCGGCAGATAATCCAACGGTTCCTCGGTTTCCAAGCCGATATGAAACACGTCTTTTTCCGGGTGTTCAGGGGTTAGAAGTTCATTGAATAGCACTTGGGCTTGCATGGAATGTCCTCACGATTCGTGTTGGCCATCCATTATAGGATGCAACGGCTTTTTTACAAAACCGTTGCCAGGGAGAAAGAATACAAAAAAGAAATCGGTCGGAATCAGCCGCGCAAGTTTTCAATCAAAACACTCAACCAAGGTGCGGTGGCCAGAATAGTAACTGCCGACATCAAACCGGAAATCAACCCGATACCCACTTGCGGAATCAAGTTGTTATTTTTGATTTCAATGTCGGACATTTGACGCTCAACCGCCGAAAAAATATCCACCTGTTTTTTCAACAAACCGTTTAAAGTTCGAATCTGCTTAAACAAAAGCTGCTGCTCTTTTTCGACTTTTTCACGCGATCTATCAGACACCGTTTCCAGGTCACGCATCTGTTTCGCCAACTGTCCGATCGAGGCATCCATTTGTTTGACCAGACCTTGAATCGCCGTTTTATCGTCTTTCAGCCATTCGAAGTCCGGCGAGACCATGTCTTCCATATCCGCTGAATTAAACTCTTCCGCTTGATTCTGGGAACGATGACGTCTTAACGCCTGTTCCAACAACACGCTTTTTGAGCCAAGGGGTTCCACTTTGCTAAGATCAATCGCCATTTTTTTGTCCTTTTTGATATTGCGGGTCAAAGCCACGAAAACTGTCAAATTTTCGTCACTCGAACGGTCTTTGCGAAGTCTATTGCAGGATGCGTGCCAATTTCATTTTTTGGCGGCTACGTGATTTAACGAATTTCAAATATCCCCCCTTATTTCGCAGGGAAAGTCATAAAAAAATGGATGATTTAACAGACAAAAAACTTTATCTCTAAAGTTCTTGAGAAAAAAAAACCGCATGGTTAAGATAACCTGACGAAAAGGAATGAATACACACGAATGAACAAAGCAAAATTTATTGAATTTATCATGGAAGCCGGCGTCTTAAAGCTGGGCGAATTCACATTGAAATCAGGCCGCAAAAGCCCTTATTTTTTTAATGCCGGGCTCTTTAACACCGGCGGCCAATTGGCGCAGTTAGCACAGGCTTACGCCGCCACCATTGCAGACAGCAACGTGTCTTTTGACGTTTTATTCGGCCCGGCGTACAAAGGCATTCCGCTGGCGGCCACCACCAGCGTGGCCTTAGCCAGTGATTTTGCGTTGGACAAGCCCTATGCGTTTAACCGCAAGGAAGCGAAAGATCATGGCGAAGGCGGCACCATTGTCGGCCACCCGCTGGAGGGTGATGTCTTGATTATCGACGATGTGATTACCGCCGGTACCGCGATTCGCGAATCCATGGACATTATTCAGTCGCATGGCGCCCGCCCGGCCGGCGTCGTGGTGGCACTGGATCGCATGGAACGCGGACAAGGCACGCAATCAGCCATTCAGGAAGTGGAAGCGGAATTCGGCATTCCCGTCTTCAGTGTCATCAATCTGAATGACATCATCGACTTTCTGACTGAACAAAGTGACGATGCAACCATTTTACAATCCATGAAAGACTATCGGGCCAATTACGGCATCGATGCCTGACAAAACGTAAACAACCAGTGAGTAAGCAACGACGTGGCAAATAAACTCCGAGAGCTGCTGTTATTGCGGCATGCAAAATCCGACTGGAAAAAGCCGAGTTCGACCGACATCGACCGCCCGATTTCCGACAAAGGAAAAAAAGCGGCGTGCAAAATCGCTCACTGGTTCAGTGAACAAAATGCCTGGCCAGATCTGGTGTGGGTCTCGCCAGCCAAGCGTGCACAACAAACACTCAAGCGACTGAACTTACCAAAAGACATTCCGGTCGAAACTCAAGACACCTTGTACATGGCCGATCAAACCCAGCTGCTGGCCTTATTGGCCAAGATACCAGAAGGCTTCGAACGGGTGTTGCTGATTGGGCACAACCCCGGCTTTGAGGACTTAATCCATTTTTTGATTGGCGACCCGAAAGAAGACGGCACGAAACTCCTGCCGACAGCCGCGTTGGCGCAAATGGTGCTCGGCCATAATTGGCAACATTTATCAGCGGGTGACGGGCGTTTGTCACATATCACCCGCCCCAAAGACATTGCCCGGCCTTGCAAGGAAAAGGAGACGCCAGCAGGGTAACGGAATCGGCTGGGCACAAATCATGCTAAGCTGTGATGGAACAAAACAATAATAACGAGACACTCAATAAAACCTGTCAGAGGCACCGGTAATGACGCAAGCAAACAGACCCCTTATCGATGAACAAGTCGACATCCCGGATTACTACCGGATCATTTCCCGAACGGACCTTCAAGGCACGATCTTGGAAGCCAACTCCGAGTTCATCGAGGTCAGTGGCTACCCCGCCGATGAAATCATCGGGCAACCCCATAACATCCTGCGGCATCCAGATGTTCCGAAGGCCGTCTTCAAGGACTTCTGGGACACATTGAAAGCCGGGCTTTCCTGGACGCAAATCGTCAAAAACCGCACTAAAGACGGTCGTCATTATTGGGTGAAAGCCAACGCAGCACCCATTGTTGAAAATGGCCAACCTGTCGGCTACATCTCGGTTCGGACACCGGCCACACAGGATGAAATTGCCACCGCCACCGAAGCTTATAAAGGCATTAATGCCGGGCAACTGGTAATTCACCGCGGCAAAATCCAAACACCCTCCCGCTACCGACTCGATCAACTGAACCCTTTTAACCGCATGAAAATCATGAACAAACTGGCGGTTACCGGGGCCATTTTGGTGGTTTTAGGGATTGCCATCAGTTCCATTTTGGCGGAAGTCGACTACCTAAAAGCCGAGGATGAAAACGCGCAAATCCGCAAGGAACAAATTGTCCGCGATTTGGACAACTATGTTTCCAAATACGAGTTAGTGAGTTTGAATACTGCCATTGGTTTAGCCGCCAACCCGGATGTCATTCGTTCATTGGAAAGCGGCGATAACCGTCTTGCGAAAAAAGCCTTGAACGAAGAGTTTGACCTGATTAAAAAAGTCTCCGGCCAAACAGTACGCGCGCACATTCACGACGCCCGCGGCCACTCTTTTCTCCGTTCCTGGCGTGACAAATCCGGTGACGATTTAAAATCCTTCCGCTACACCGTCAACCAGGTACGAGAAAGCCAGAAAGCGGTCACCGGTATTGAGTTGGGCCGAGCCGGGGCCGCCATCCGAAGCTTATCCCCTATTTTCAGTGAAAACGGTGCCACCTTCCTCGGCTCCATCGAAATTGTCTCCAGTATCAAATCGCTGGTGAAATTTTTACAGAGTGAATCCATCAATTATGTCTCTTTATTCACACCAAATGCTCTGGACATTGCCGTAAAGGCGAAGGACAACCCTAAGTTTGGTGAACTGACATTGGCCAGCACGTCCAACTTTAAACCGGAAACCATCGACAAGCTAAAAGCCATCGACATCTCACGCTTAATCGAAAAAGGCCACCTGATCGCCGACGGTTCTTTCTTTGCCTTAGCGCCGATTACCGACACCAATGGCGACATGATCGGTTACCACATTTTCATTGAAGACATGACCAAACTCAATGCCCTTAACAGTGCGGCGGCCAACGCCGCCATCGACTCTGTCGTCAATGTCGGGGTGTCAATGCTGGCGCTCATCATCGTCTTCCTTCTTCTGATTAGAACCGCTGTAACGCGACCTTTAAAACGTATTGTGGATGTCATGACCCATGCGACAGAATCCGGCGACTTGAGTACCCGAGTGGACGCCTCTCACAAAGATGAAATGGGTCAGTTGGCGGAAGCCTATAACAACCAGATGCAATCCGCCCAAGTCTCCCTCGGTGAAGCCGGCCGGATGATGAAAGACATCTCCGAAGGCCGTTTGAGAACCGAAACCATCATTCCGATGACCGGCGATTATCAAGTGATGAAAACCAACCTCAACAATGCTTCCAAGGCACTTCAAGAAACCTTTGGTGAAGTGCGTGGCATTCTCAAGGAAATCCGCGCCGGTAACTTCAACTATGAAACACACCACCAAACCCGCGGCGACTTCAGCGATGCCATGAAAGACGCCCAAGCGGCCATGACCATCCTGAAAGGGGTTTTCTACGAAGTGAACGAACTGATGAGTCAGGTCGCGGAAGGCTTCTTCGGCCGCCGAATCACCTCCAAAGCCGAAGGCGAAATTCAGGAGCTGAAAGACAACATCAACGCCTCGCTGGACAAGTTGGAAAGCATTATCCAGCAAACCACTCAAGTCATGATCGCCCAAGGCACCGGCGACCTACGCGCCCGTATCGACATGGAAACGGACGGGACTTTGGCGGTTTTAAAAGCCGGGATCAACAGCTCCATCACCAATATCGGTAGTTTATTGTCTCAGTCGACCTACTCCATCAAAAAACTGTCCGACGGCACCATCAAGATTTCCAACGACATCTCCGACCTGTCGGCCCGTACGCAACAGCAGGCCGCTTCATTGGAAGAAACCGCCGCCAGCATGGAGCAAATTACTTCCACCATCCAACAAACGGCCAACAACGCCAAAGAAGCGAATGAAGCCGCCACGACGTCGTTAACGGAAGCCAAAGAGGCCAACCAGGTGGTGCACAAAACCATTGAATCCATCAATGAAATCAACGAAGCCAGTGCCAAGATTTCCGAAATCACGGCGTTGATTGACAGCATCGCTTTCCAAACCAACCTGCTGGCGTTGAACGCTGCGGTGGAAGCGGCGCGTGCCGGCGACCACGGTCGCGGTTTTGCGGTCGTGGCTGGCGAAGTGCGCACCCTGGCGGGTAAATCCGCCGATGCGGCCAAAGACATTCGTCAGTTGATTGATAACACGGTGGAGAAAGTGCACGAAGGGGCCAAATTGGCGGACGAGTCCGGCAAAGCATTGGAACTGATTAACGACTCCATCGCTCGCATTGGCAGTTATGTTGGCGAAATTTCGCAAACGACCGCCGAACAAGCCAAAGGGGTTGAACAGGTGAATATTGCCATCAGCAGCATTGACCAGGTCACCCAGCAAAACTCCACGTTGGTGGATGAAACCGCCGAACGCACTGCGGAAATGAGCCAGTTAGCCGAAAATGTTGACGAATTGATCGGCACCTTTAAAATCGACTTGGATCAAATTGCATTCCGTACCGCCATGGAAAGCGGCATGTTCACCTTCGCCCACGCGCGTCGTGCTCACCGTCAATGGAAAGGCATCATCACCGCCTACGTCGAAGGCATCGAAATTGACTTTGACCATGCCGCGGCGACCGACCATCACAAATGTGCGCTTGGTCAATGGTATTACGGCCCGGAAGGCCAAAAATACATGCACTTGCAAGAGATGAAAGATGTTGAGAAATGGCACGCCGAGTTGCACGCCATCATCAAACGCATTTTGGAAGCCAACAAAGTCGACGACATGGAAGCCGTGAAACGGGAGTTCCATAACCTTGATCATGCCAGTGAAGAAGTCATCAAATACTTGTCTCTGGCGGAAAAAGCCGTGGTGCGTGAAACGAAACAACATGATAACGCCACCCAATCGGCAACCGTCAGCGGCCGTTCGACACCCAAACTGGCTCCCAAAGCGCCGGAAGCCAAACCGGAAAAACCGACTGCGAAACCGGATGACAAGCCGGAAACGGCTCCTCGTAAGCCGACGCCTTCGGCTCCGGAGGCTGGCTTGCAAAAACCGGCACCTTCACAACCAAAGCAAGATGATGGTGATGAATGGGGCGAATTCTAAAACCTCATTGCTTAACCCACTTCAACCCGCAAACAAAAAAGCCCCTTCAGAAATCTGAAGGGGCTTTTTCATAACATAGACACGACTAAATTGACTGGCTCAAACGACCCTTACAATCAAAGCGACACCCACACACACCGTGACCACTTCAAAACTGCGTTTCACCAGTTGATTGCCTTTAACAATCGAAAAATGCGCCCCGAGATACCCGCCGATTAACGACCCCAATATCAGCGCCGGCAGCCAATCCCACTGAATGTGGCCAAGCCACCCCAACGTCGCCGCGCCAAAGCCGTTCCAAAAAATGCCAACCAGCACCAACGTATAAGCCACCGCAGCCTTATAGTCCAAACCGAACCAGACAATCAACCAAAGGGTGACGAACAACCCGGAACCGGATGTCAGAGAGCCATTCACGGCACCGATGGCAAACAACACCAGGCCACCCAACAGCAGGCCTGGTACATTTCGGTGTTTTGGTTCGGCCACATGCCCTAAATCGGGTTTAAAATACGAATAGACACCCAAGCTCAGCGTCAGAATTCCCAGTGCCAATTGGGCCCAACGGTCGTCCACTTGCAAAATCAGGTTGGCACCCAACAGAACACCTGGCAAACCCGATAAGAGGATTAAACCGACAAAACGAATATCAAACTGAGAGGATTGCAGATGCCGGGCTGTGGCGCCCAACCCTAAAAACACACTGGCGACTTTATGGGTCGCAAGAGCCACGCTGAACGGCAACCCCAAAAACAATAACGCCGGTAGTTGTAGCAGGCCAGCCCCACCACCCGCTAAGGCGGACAATAAATTGGCCACAAACGAAATAACAAACAACAGTAACTGGTCCTGCATATTGTTACCCGCTCCGGCCGATTATGGAAAGCATTATCGAGAGGTAATCAAGGTACCGACACCCTCATCGGTAAAGACCTCCAGCATCACAGCGTGTTCGACACGTCCGTCAATGATGTGGGCGGATTTGACGCCGCTTTGCACCGCGTCCACGGCACACTGGATTTTCGGCAACATTCCGCCATAGATGGTGCCATCCTGGATCAAGGCGTCTACCGTGCTGGAGTTCAACCCGGTCAACAAATCCCCTTGTTTATCCAGCAGTCCCGGGGTATTGGTCAACAACATCAACTTTTCCGCCTGCAGCGCTTCGGCGACCTTGCCGGCCACCAAGTCCGCATTGATATTATAGGAATGGCCATCGTAATCCACACCCACCGGCGCAATCACCGGGATGAAGTCGTCCTGAATCAACATATCCAATACTTTGGTGTTGATGCGCACCACTTCCCCGACGTGCCCCAAGTCGATTAACTCCGGTGCGTTCATCGACTCATTAAAGGTGGTCATTTCCAGCTTACGCGCCTGAATCAGGTTCCCGTCTTTACCGGTCAAACCGACGGCGTTCCCTTTGTGTTGGTGAATGAGGTTTACAATTTCTTTGTTCACCATTCCGCCCAAGACCATTTCCACAATGTCCATGGTTTCGGAGTCCGTCACCCGCATGCCCTGAATGAATTCCGATTCTTTACCGACTCTTTCCAACAGGTTCCCGATTTGCGGACCACCACCATGCACCACTACCGGGTTCATGCCCACCAGTTTCATCAACACGATGTCTCGCGCAAAACCGTTCTTCAAGGATTCTTCGGTCATCGCATTGCCGCCGTATTTCACCACAATGGTTTTACCGGCGAATCGTTGAATATAAGGCAAGGCTTCCGCGAGAACGGACGCGATGTTCTGGGCTTGAGCTTTATTTAAATTCATGGTGTTCTGAACTCTCATGACGAACTCTTAACAAAAGGGATTAAAGCGCCTATTCTACCATTTTTAATGGTTGATTAACGTCTTAAGATACCGCCTTTTGCTTGAGTCCTAGCCTGAGCATCGCTACAATGCAAGGCATTCCAACCAACCCAGGAAACCGTCTATGCGATTCATCACCCTTCTACTGGCATCCCTTTTACTTGTGACCGGCTGTGAAAACTTATCCACGAAACCATCGGCTACCCAGAACGACACCTTAATTAACCTCAAGGGTAAAAGTAATGCGGAAGCGGCCAAAACGCTCTCCAACGCGTTACAAGACAGCGGCTATACAGTTCGTGACGTGCCTCAAGGTCGGTTTATCGTCGTGTATAACCAGCACAACTACATTTTAGAACCGAAATTAATGAAAAACGGCCTGAGCCGCATCGTGGTCAGTCGTTTGTTTGAAATCAAAGAAGAATATCAGCATTCGCCCAAAATTTTCGTGCTCGTCACGTCATTGAATCGCAACCTGAACTTTGCCAAATTTTCGATTCTGCCCGAAAACCGAGCCGGTCACGTTCAAACCGCCATCACCTTCATTCACGAAACCGTTTCACTGGACGAAATCAAACAGTTTATCGCCTGGTTTGACGACAGTCTGGCGGAAGTCAAACAGATGGTCCCGGCCGAAGCCTTAGACATGGTTAAACACCCCGCCAAACAATAAACGACGAAAGACAACATGCTCAGGCCGTTAATCCGAATAGCGGCTTTCGATTTTTTCCAGTAAGGCTTTACGCTCGGCAATGGCCTGACGAATATATTCGAGCAACTGTTCAAAAAAGGTTTTAGCGTCTTCCACCTCTTTCGGTCCGCGTTCCGCAAACACCGATTGATCGGTCTGGTTCAGACGCGCCTGCCAGTTACTTTGTACCTGCTGCATTTGGTTCATCGCTTCGGCAAAAGCCTCAAATTGCTTCGTCTGACCTTCCGACAATAGAGACAGACTGTCGGCATCCAAATCTTCTTCTGCCACACGGTCCGTTAAATCAATGGACTGCGCACTGCGCACATTCCCGTCTTCCATCAACACCACCCCAGCGGCTTTTACTTGCCCCAACAGTTCCCCCTCCGAGCTACGCAAATCACCACTCTGTTCAACATTGCCTAAATAAATGGCACCGACACCTTTCGATGCCAAGCTGACCATCCGGGCGTCATTTGACTGATCGGTCCATAATTGCAATTTTTGGAAAATCGGGTCGGCTTCATCAATCCAGCCATTGCCGTCGGCATCGTATTTCGACAAGTCGGTGAAACCGTTGCCACTCTCGGTACCAAATAGCTCGGAGCCGTCATTCACACGCCCATCCCCATTCAAATCCAGTACCAAATAACCACTGCCGCTTCCAAGCTGGGCAAGTGACTGATCGTCACCATCACCGTTCAAATCGAATTCAAAGTACTGATCGCTCAACGCCACCGAATCGGTACCAAAGTTAATCACCAACGGATCGGTCATGGCCTGAACACTCATTGAGGTCTTGGTTTCCGCCGCAATGTGCGTCATGGAAGCATGCGACGTAAACAAATTGAAATTAATACTGCGTCCATCGGCCAGGGTGACCTGACCATCCGCCGCCATGGCCGAATAAGACTGCGTTTGAATCGTCAATTGATGTGCAAACTCAAAAGCCACCTCACCACTGACGGATAGGCTCGAGCCGTTGCCGGCGGGAAACACTCGCTGACTGGCGATGCTGGCCGATTCGCCAGCCAAACTGACTTGAATCAATTCCTGAGTCAAGTGTTCGCGTTGATGAAGGGTTTGGGTGTCACCGTCCGTCACGTCGGAGGCGGATTCAAAACGTTGCCGCGAGTCGTGACGATAATGGAATTGTTCGGATTGCTGGAAGCTGACGTTTATCGCACCTGACCGGCCGGATGCGGCATTAATGCGTTCGCCAAGTGCCGCCACGGTTTTATCGGTGCGTTGGGCATCATAGCGATGATACTGTTCAAGGTGAACAGCGGAAGATTGGATAATCATAAGTGTGTACTCCACGATATTAAACAACTTTCCCTTGTTTAATCACGGCACCACACACCGTGAGTCGTAGAATCACATTTTCATTTCTGGTCTATGAATTGTGACAGCTTGGCGATTGGAGGTTAGCCTCTCTGTATTTTGAAATAACCAAGCCTGATCACTGTATCGACCATCGAGCGATTTTGTTGAGCCTTAATCTCGAAAATTATTAAACTGCAACGGCATTTCCAAATCTTCCATGCCTTTCAGAAGTTGCATCACGGCTTGCAAGTCATCGCGTTTTTTGCCCGTGACTCGAATGGTATCTTCCTGCTTGGCCGCCTGCACTTTCAGCTTGGAATCCTTGATGGCTTTGATGATTTTTTTCGCTAAAGGCGCGTCCAGCCCTTCTTTCATCTCAATCACTTGTTTGGCGGCTTTTAATTGAATGTCCGGGTCCTTCACTTCCATACACTTCACATCAATCCCACGACGATTGGCTTTCTGAATCAAAATATCCAACATCTGCTGTAACTGAAAGTCGGACTCGGTTTTCATGGTCACGATGGAATCATTAAGCTCAAAACTCGAGCCGCTTCCTTTAAAGTCATAGCGCGTCGTTACTTCTTTATTGGCTTGATCGACGGCATTGGTCAGTTCATGTTGATCCAGTTCGGAAACAATGTCGAATGAAGGCATAATCTCTCCTAAAAATACTCATCCTAAAAGTGGCCAGGCCTGGGCCGTTTGACCCAAAAACGAAAAGGTGATTGCACCGCCGACCGACTTTGTAAAAATCGTATTTTAGCATTTAAGCCACGATTCGACGAACGTTATAACCGGCGCCATTTCCGCAAAAAAACTTAAAACATGATAGGATGCTTTTTTGAAACCATTCTCACAACATACGAACCTTCAGCCAACTTAAACCGCCGGTCACTGAACGCGATACACATGAAATCACCCGCTCCGACACCCCCCTACCCAATTGCCGACACCGCTCAACGGATTCAGCCGTTCCATGTCATGAAGATTCTTGGCGAGGCCAAGGCTCTGGAAGCACAAGGGCATGACATTATCCACATGGAAATCGGCGAACCGGATTTCAGCTCCTTGCCGCAAGTGCATGCCGCGGCCCAACAGGCCATGAAGGCCGGACACACCCATTACACGCCAACACTCGGTTTACCGGAACTGCGTAGCGCACTTTCCGACTTTTACGGACATTTTTATCGGGCGGACGTGCCGGCCGAGCGCATTATGCTCACCCCAGGATCATCCAGCGGTTTACAGCTACTTTTAACCGCTTTATTAAACCCCGGTGACAAGGTCCTTATGACCGACCCGGCCTATCCGTGCAACCGGGAGTTCGTTCGTCTACTGCAGAGCCAACTCATCAGCGTGCCCGTCACGGAAGCCACACGTTATCAGCTGACATTGCCGTTATTAAAAGCGCACTGGCAAGACGGCATCAAAGTCGTCATGGTCGCCAGCCCGTCCAACCCGACGGGTACGGTCATTGAAGCCGATGAGCTCGTCGCAATGGCCGAATTCCTGGCTGAAAAAGGGGCTTATTTACTGATGGATGAAATTTACCAGGGCTTGGTTTACAATCGACCGGCCGAATCGATTCTCAGCCGGTGCGCCGACTTGAACAACGTCTTGGTCATCAATTCTTTTTCGAAATTCTTCTGCATGACTGGTTGGCGTCTGGGCTGGATTGTCGCCCCGACGTTCTTAATACCAACGCTGGAGCGTCTGGGCCAAAATTTGTTTCTCTCGGCTCCGACCTTATCGCAATACGGCGCGTTGGCCGTTTTGGAACCCGACGCACTGGCCGAGCTGGAACAGCGCCGCCAAATCTTCCAAAAACGCCGTGATACGTTAATGCAAGCCATGCAAGAGGCGGGGCTGTCCCCCCGCATTTGCCCGGATGGCGCTTTTTATCTTTACTGGGATATTTCCGCGTTCAGCGATGATGCCGAAGCCTTTTGCCTGGCCCTGTTGCATGAAACCGGAGTGGCATTAACCCCCGGCACGGATTTCGGCGATTACCGCGCCCAGCAGCACGTTCGCTTAGCTTACACAACGGACGAAGAGACATTACAACGCGCAGTCGAAAAACTAAAAGGGGCGCTCCGCAAGCGGGCGCCCCTTTCACACAACAGCGATTAAATCGCTCCCATTAGGTTGACCCGATCAGAACGCGCCTCAACCCATTAATGTCCTCATTCGATAACATGAGTTCTTCTTGCGCTTCGGCCAGGTATTGTCGCGCTTCATCGGTCATGTAAGCGCCGAACGACACTTCGTTGACAATCACATTGGCGATTTTCACCATCGCGATCATACCGCGTACTTTATCCTGCCCAATATTAGAGTGCGGCATGTGATGCAACATAATCACATTCAGCATTTCCACTGGCAACTTCCATTTCTGACCGATCAAAATACCAATGTCGGTGTGCCCTGAACCGTAACGTTCGACTTCTTTTTTCACACCGCTGACCGGATTGGTGTTAATCAAAGAAAACACTTTTTGATAGTTTTCCGGGTCTTTCGTCGCCAGCAGCAAACTCCCGCCGTTATGGAACAATCCAAGCAAATAGGCTTCATCACGCGACACACCGTGTACATATTCCGACAGTTCGGCACAACAAAACGCGGTATCTTTAGAGTGTTCGATGATTTCTTGCACTTCACGCGTGTTAAACAGGTTTTGAATGGCCGCCGACAACACCAGGTTTTTTAAGTTGTTATAGCCCAGTACATCCACCGCTTCCCGAATCGATTTGACCGGTGTTTTCAGTTTCATAATCGGCGAATTAACGATACGAATCACTTCGCCGGAAAGCTTGGTATTGCTTTCGATGATTTCGGTGATTTGCTGGTTATTGGGAAATTTGCTGGAGAGTGCGGAATCCAACTCCATGATTTCTTTCGGTAGGTCGGGAATTTTCACTCCCTGAATGGCTTTTATCGCCCCTCTGAGTCGCTGCTCCATGAACGTTCACTATCTTTTCTTATATAATCGTGATTCTTATTCTAATCAGGACGACGGCATTACACAATATAAAACAACGTACAAAATCAGGATATTTTCATGCCCTTAAAATGGCAACGATAATGTTGGGTCCACCGACAACATCAAGGTTTTAAAACGTTGCTGAATCCGAGCCAGGGCTTGCGGCGTTTCGCCTTCAAAGCGCAAGACAATGACCGGCGAGGTATTAGAGGGACGAATCAGCCCCCAACCATCGTCGAAATCGACCCGTAAACCGTCCAAGTCAAACACCTTGGCATCGCTGAAATCGGCTACGGCTTTGATTTTGTCCATAAAGGCATAATGCTGCCCTTCTTCAAACGGAATGTCGATTTCCGGCGTGTTATAGGCATTCGGAAGCGCCGCGAATAACTCGGCGGCGGTTTGCGACTGAGTAGACAAGATTTCCAGCATGCGAGCGGCGGTGTAAACGCCGTCGTCAAACCCATACCAACGCTCCTTGAAAAACATATGGCCGGACACTTCGCCGCCCAGCGCCGCGCCGGATTCCCGCATTTTTGCTTTCATATAGGAATGGCCGGTTTTCCACATGGTGGCGTGGCCACCTGCCGCCTCAATGACTTTCGGCAATAAGGCCGTGCACTTAATATCGTAAATCACTTCCGCCCCCGGCTGGCGGGTTAACACATCCTGTGCGTACAACATCATTTGTCGGTCCGGATACAAAGGTTCTCCGCGGTTATCCACCACGCCACAGCGGTCGCCATCGCCATCAAATGCCAAACCGACGTCGGCCTCCAACGCCACCACTTTTTCAGCCAGATCTTGCAAATTCTTCAACTTCGCCGGATCGGGATGGTGATTCGGAAAGGTGCCGTCCACCTCACAGAAAATCGCCGTCACATCGCACCCCAAGGCTTCGATAATCTCTGGCGCGAATGCGCCGGCAATGCCGTTACCGGCATCCACCACCACCTTTAAAGGGCGCTTTAACGCGATACCGGAAACAATACGCTCACGATAGGCGGGAAAAATATCATAGGATTCATAATCACCAGGCCTGGCGGATTCGACAAAATCGTCGTTTTGAATACGTTGCAACAGTTTTTGGATGTGTTCGCCATAAAGCGTGACGCCATCAATAACCATTTTGATGCCATTGTAGTCCGGTGGATTATGGGAGCCGGTAATGACCACACAGGAATGCCCGCCGGGCAAGGTCTCAGCAGCAAAATACACCATCGGCGTCATGACCGCACCGAGATCAATCACCTTGACGCCGGTTGACCGCAACCCTTCCGACATCAAGTGCGCAAAGCGTTCACCGGACAAGCGTCCGTCACGACCAAGCACAATTTGCGTCTCGCCGACGGCCAACATTTCCGAGCCCAGCGCCTGCCCCACACAATAGACGGTTTCCTCGGTCATGGCCTGGTCAACAATGCCACGAATATCGTAGGTTCGAAAAATACGTGGATCAACGTGAGCCATGCCGTTCCCTATTTTGAATCAAAATCATCGCGCCATCATACCGCCTTAACATAACAGAGATATGACAAGCTTTTGGGCGTTCCATTCAGTGTGTGCCGGTATGGCCAAACCCACCTTCGCCACGCTCGGTGGCATCACCGAACTCCTCAACTTGGGTAAACACGGGCTGTAACACCGGCACAATGACCATTTGTGCAATGCGCTCACCCACCTCAACCGTATAAGCTTGATCGCTTCGATTCCAACAAGACACCATTAAAGGCCCTTGGTAGTCGGAGTCGATCAGTCCGACTAAATTACCTAGTACGATGCCGTGTTTATGCCCCAAACCGGAGCGTGGTAATAACATCGCCGCTAAACCCGGATCGTCCAGGTGAATGGCCATACCGGTCGGAATCAACACCGTTTGCCCCGGCTCGATGGTCATGACCTCATCAATACAAGCGCGTAAATCCAACCCGGCCGAACCCCGTGTGCCGTAAGTCGGTAGTTCAATTTCATTTCCGAGACGCGGGTCGAGAATTTTGTATTGCACTTGCATGGTCATCAGGCTTTCCTTCTTCCAGTTTGAAAACGGATTTATTCTACACCACTCAGTCACCAGAAGTGGCTCCAAATCATCCAGTGCAGGTTGCCTCAGGATACTTTGACTCCTTTCGAAACATCCAGTAGGATTGCAAACATCATTCTTGCGGAACCCTGCCTGTGAACGAACTCACCCTGATTTTATTATTGACCTTATTCGCCGGTGCTTGCATACCATTGGGCGGGCTGCTCGGCTATTTTGAAAGCATCCGTCCAAGATGGCTGGAAAACGAACTGCGTCACGCCATCATCGCCTTTGGTGGCGGCATATTAGTGGCAGCCGTCGCCTTGGTGTTGGTACCGGAAGGGAAGAAATACGTTCAGCACGATTTTGGAAGTGTGCTGATTTTCCTGGCTGGCGGGGTCACTTTCTTTATGATGGAACGCTTTTTAGGCTTGAAACGCCGTGAAAAGCCACAGTTTACTGCCATGTTACTCGACTACCTTCCGGAGTCCTTAGCCTTGGGCGGGGCTTTTGCACTGGGCTCCCCGACGGCACCGTTATTGGCGTTATTCATCGGCCTGCAAAACTTACCGGAAGGTTTCAACGCCTATCGCGAACTGGTGGCTCAACCCGGCAGCAGCAAACGCAAGATTCTTGGCTTTATGCTGCTATTGGCCATGCTGGGCCCCGTCATCGGCTTATTGGGTTATACCTATTTTGCCGAAAGCGAAGTCCTGCTGGGCGCGGTGATGTTGTTTGCCTCGGGCGGTATCCTGTATTTGATTTTTCAGGACATCGCACCTCAGTCACGTATGCAGCATCATTGGGCACCACCATTAGGCGCGGTGCTTGGTTTCTGCCTGGGACTGCTGGGGCAAAGCCTGGTTAGCGCCTAGATTATCGCAAGACATGCAGGAAGTGCATGTGCTTGTGGTAGTGATCGATAATGTCTTGAATGATCGCCTGCTTGGACCAGCCCATCACATCGTAATCCTGACCACCTTCCTGCAAATGGATCTCCGCACGATAGTAATGCGCCGATTCATCCATTTCGTCTTCCGGCAGCTCCACTTGCGTGAACTCCGGTTTCAGGTGCGAACGACTGCGAACCTCATAAACAAAATCGGTTTCATCGCCGTGCTGAACATTCAGTTTGACCCGATCACGCTCAGAGTCCAACTCGACCACCGCATTCAGCCCTTGCGCCTGTAGCTCCTTACTGACTTCTTCACAAGCCTGCTTCGCCACGGTACGAACATAACGGCTAACCACGGTTTTACTCGGGTAATCCACAATATTATGCAAGCGTTGCTTCCAGTTATCGTCCAAGGCCGACGGTGCCGGCGACACATTCATTTGCAAACTTTCACGTTTCGCCAAATCCACCCGTAACGCCATAATCAGGCCATAGGTCGCGACCAATAATACCAACGAGAACGGCAAAGCACTGGCAATGGTCATGGTTTGCAGCGCTCCCAGACCGCCGGCCAACAGCAGAATCGCGGCAATCAGGCCCACGCCGACAACCCAATACAGTCGCTGCCAAAGCGGTGTGTCATCTCGTCCATTGGAACACAGCATATTGACCACCAGCGCTCCGGAATCCGCCGAGGTAACGAAAAAGATCACCACCATCAAAATGGCGATAAAGGACAAAATATCGCCGAACGGAAAATGCCCCAGGAACGCGAACAAGGCAATGGCGACATCTTCAGACACCACTTCGCCTAAGCTGGCCATGCCCTGGTTCATAATCATATCGATGGCCGAGTTCCCGAAAAAGGTAAACCACATCATACTGAAGCCCACCGGTACAAACAGCACGCCGGTGGCAAACTCACGAATGGTGCGCCCGCGCGACACCCGGGCGATAAACAACCCGACAAACGGTGCCCAAGCCAGCCACCAGGCCCAGTACAAAATGGTCCAACCACCAATCCAATCGGTTTTTTCATACGCAAACAGGAAAAACGTCTCTTTGACGATGCTGGACACATAATTCCCGGCATTTTGAATCAACGCTTGTAACAAAAAGACGGTGGAACCCAAAAACAGCACCAACAGCATTAAGGTAATGGCCAAGCCCATATTCAATTCCGATAAACGGCGAATGCCTTTATCCAGCCCGGTGGCGACCGATACACCGGCCAGGGCCGTCACGGCGACAATCAACACCACCTGCGTCCAGACGCCGACCGGCACATCGAACAGATAATTCAAACCACTGTTCATTTGCAGCACGCCGTAGCCAAGCGACGTGGCGATACCGAAAATCGTGCCGATCACCGCGAAGACATCCACAGCATGCCCAATCGGCCCGTAAATGCGCTCACCAATAATCGGGTAGAGTGCGGAACGCAATGTCAGCGGCAGACCATGTCGGTAACTGAAAAACGCCAGTATCAACGCAACAATGGCGTAAATCGCCCAGGCGTGCATGCCCCAGTGGAAAAAGGTAATTTTCATCGCACTGCGCGCCGCCTCAACACTTTCCGGCTCGCCAACCGGCGGTGACAGAAAGTGCATGACCGGCTCCGCCACCCCGAAGAACATCAAGCCGATGCCCATCCCAGCGGAAAACAACATCGAAAACCAAGTCAGATTGGAATAGTCCGGCGTGGCATGGTCCGGCCCGAGTTTGATATCGCCGTAACGCGACAAGCCCAAAAACACCACCGTGATGAGCAGAATCGCTACCGTTAAAACATAAAACCAACTGCCATTATCGACAATCACATCTTGCAAGTGCCCGAAAAAGTTGTCCGCGTGGGTTGGCAATACCACGGCATAAAGCAGCAGCAAAATGACCAGACCTGACGCGGTGTAGAAAACCGGCGGATTGAGTTTGGCGGCTTCCGGCTTTGTCTCTGGCGAATTGTCTGACGATGTCGTTTGATTCATGGGAGTGTCCTTATCGGTTATCGCTTGTCGGTTTTCAGTATTGAGAGTTGGGCGTAATCGCCACGCTTAGAAGTAAAAATCGACTGTGAGGTATAAGGCGGAAAAATCCCCTTCGCCGACATTGCCATCCATGCCGATATAACCGTCTTGCGTCAGATACTCGGCATACAACCAGCCGGGGCCGTAATCGTATTTGATGCCCGGTGCATAGGCTGACACCAAGCCTGCCGGATTGCCTTTGGTCTGCGGATCGGCCCAGGAAGCATCCAGGTAATAGGTCCAGTTGCCGGTCGAGCGACCAATTTCAAAGGCATAGCGAGTGTTTTCAATGTCTTCTTCCAAGCCTTCGCTGTCTGCATAGTGGTCTGGCAACCGGCGTTGGGTTTGAATCACCTGAGCATTGACAAAGGTTTCACCGAAATGCCCTTTGTAATAGACCACACCAGCCGCATGGTTACCGCTCACAGGGTGGTTACCGACATCGTTGCCATTGGCATCATAAATATCCTGCAACTGGCCGGTCTGTAACGACACACCGACCTGATGATCTTCATTCACATTGACGGCAAAATTCCCCACCCAGGTCTGAACTTTTCGATAACGGGTTTTCCCACCGCCGTGCGAGCCCCAGTGGTTATTGTCATCCATGGTGTCACTACTGGTATCACCGAAGTCGTCTTGGTGGTAATAAGCGAAATCGTATAAGACTTTTTCCGTCTGGCCGTGCCATTTCAGGCCGACATCCATTTGATCCCCATAACCGCCGATGAGCATATCGCCCGGCCAGAAGTTATAGGTTTTCCAGCCGAAAGGCACCTGGCTTTTACCGATTTTGAGGGTATTGTTTTTAACCAGGTCAAACCCCACCCAGGCCCGTTTCATCGACATTTGATCACCAGTGGAGTTATGCTCAGGGTCGGTAAAACTCCCCGGGCCCATCCGCCATTCCGCCGAGTAAGACCAAATGCCTTTGCCCGGGTCGGCCGCGCCGTCCGCATAGATGATAAAGGCTTCATCCCCAAAGTTACCGTTGTTGGGTTCGTCGGAACCGTCATCAAAGCTGTAGTTGTAATTAAACCAGACACCGCCGGCAAAATTGTATTCGGCTTGAACCGACGTGCCCAGCAAAGCTAAGAACGTGAAGAAACTGAGTTGTACCTGACGGACCAATGGCATAGATCACCTTATTGTTCTGATTTTCAAACATGCACCCAACCGAATGACGGTGTGGATGAATTGGAACACGCTCGCTGGGTTGAGCGTGACTTGACCGAGTTCAATGACTCGAAAAACCACTTTATTGAAAGTGAAAAGACGTCGCCTTGACGCGACTAAAACTGCTTTTTATTGTCAGTATTCTACTGTGTTGACGCCAAACCGTCAAAATAACACATCAGCCAACCAGGCATCAAAGCTTGATTTCAGGCATTATCGGCATCGGCATACGCCGATTTGATTTCCAGAATTTTCGGCAAAATCGCGACAAAACACTCCACCAGATAAGGGTCAAAATGCGCCCCTTTCTCAGATTCGATAAGGTGGACGGCCTTCTCAACACTCCAGGCTTTTTTGTAAGGGCGCTCGGAGGTGAGGGCATCAAACACATCGGCGATGGCGACAATTCGTCCGGAAATGGGAATTTCTTCCCCCACCAGCCCTTTGGGATAACCTTTTCCATTGTATTTTTCATGATGCGTCAGCGCGATTTCATAGGCGATTCTCAACACTTCCGAATCATGTCCTTCGAGAATTTCCGCCCCGATTTCCACATGGCGCTGCATTTCAAAATATTCGTCGTCGGACAGCTTACCCGGTTTCAACATGATTTCGTCGGAAATCCCGATTTTACCAACATCGTGCATCGGCGAGGCAATCCGAATCATATGCGCCTTGTTTTTGCCCAGGCCGGCTTTCAAGGCGATTTTTTCAGAATAATAGCTGACGCGTTTAACATGGTTTCCGGTTTCGTTGTCACGGTATTCGGCTGCTCGTCCAAGCCGGTAAATGATTTCGTGGTGCGCGTCTTCCAAGGCTTTGGTTCTTTCCCAGACCTTTTGTTCCAACATTTTATTCTGTTGGCGCAACATCTTTTTCATCAACCAGTTTTCCAACTGAATTTCGATACGCTTCAACAACTCGTAGCGATTGAACGGTTTCATCACATAATCACTGGCACCGCCCTTCAAGGCTTTCACACGATTATCCTGATCATTTTGTGCCGTCAACATAATCACCGGTGGCACCTGCTCCGCTGTAAAATGCTGCCGAATCAACGCAAGCGATGCAAACCCGTCCAAAATCGGCATATTGATGTCCAGTAACACCAGGTCAATGTCCATCTGATTCAACAGTAAACTCAACTGTAACGGGTCTTTAATCGTATGAATATGCCGAAACCCCTCGGCTTCCAGCAGATCGCGGACTAAATCCAGGTTCATCTGCTGGTCATCCACGACCAGAATATTGGTATCATGCAACCGCTCATTAAACATTGGTCATCCCTCTCGCTTTAGCGATGAGCGTAGTCACATCCGTGCCCGACAGTTCGACCGGTAAAATACAATCCACCTCATCCAAAACAAAATCCGCCAATAGGCAATAAAACCGTTCACCGGAAACGGCGGAAGTGCTTTTATACGCTCGTATCGTCTCCAGGGCTTGGTCCGGTTCCAACCGCTTACCCAGCAACACCAAGTTAGGTTGGTAAGACACCAACATTTCCGCCCCCAATTCCAAATTGGGGGCAATGTTCAGTTCAACGCCGGTTAAATCATGGCTCGCTTCCGCCATTAAACGCATATTATTAGGGTTATCATCCACCAACAATACCTTGATCAAACAATCGGTACATTCGAATTCCGCCGCCACATCCAAAGCTTCGGCTTTCGAGGCATCTGACGAAACCAAAGGCAACGTCACCCAAAAAGAAGACCCTTTACCTTCTTCGCTGCTGAAGCCGATTTCGCCGCCCATTAACTCCATAAGTTTCTGAGCAATACTCAAGCCGATACCGGTGCCTTCAATGTCAGAAGACTCTTGCCCCAAACGTTTATAAGCCGCAAAGACCTGAGACTGTTTTTCCAATGGAATGCCGTAACCGGTATCCGTCACCGCAATTCGGACATGCTTACGCCCCCCGGGCAAGGCAACGGTTTGCGCTCTAAGTTGAATGGTGCCGTTTGGACGATTGTATTTCACCGCATTCGACAGCAAATTCAACAACACTTGTTTAAAACGCAGCCCATCCACTTCAACCTGGTAATCAAATTCATGCCATTGAATCGGTAAGACGGCAATGCGGTGCTTATTCGCTAAAGGCTCAATCGTGGACAAACTGCTTTTAACCAGGTTTTCCAGGCAAGTCGGCTCGACATTAATATCCACCTCACCCTCTTCAATTCGGGACAGTTCGAGCAGCTGGTTGATCAGGGCCAGTAAATGTTCACCACTGTCGGCAATATTATGAACTTGGCGCAATTGACGTTCCGACAAGCCATCATCTTTCAGCAGCTCTGCAAAACCGATAATCGCATTCAGCGGCGTCCGCAATTCGTGGCTCATGCTGGATAAAAAATCGCTTTTGGCTTGGTCGGCTTTCTCGGCACGCTTGAGCGCTTCAATCAAATCCTGTTCGGATTGCTTACGCTCCGTGATATCTTGCACAATGCCCAGCATTCTCTGCGCTTCGCCCGTTTCGGAACGTATCACATCCCCCCGCTCCTGCAACCAACGCACCGTGCCGTCCCCCCAAACCACTCTGTGCTCTACATTGTAGTCCTCTCCTTTCTCGACACAGGCGGTAATGGCATCCAAGACCGTTTGTCGGTCGTCGGGATGCAGGTAATCGACAAAATTATCGAATGTGGATTCCATTTCCTGACGTTCACCGCCGAACAAAGGCGCAATTCGGTCAGACCAATACACTTCGCCGGTTTGAATATTCCAATCCCAAGTGCCGATATTGGCAAAGCTCTGGCTACGACTCAAGCGATCTTCACTGGTTTTCAAGGCATTTTCCGCCACCTTGATATCGGTGACGTCCTGCGCAAAACCGGAAATAAAAATCACATTGCCCGCCTCATCGAGCACCGGATGGCCCTGTTGCTGGATGTAACGAAGGCTTCCATCGGCTCGCACGATACGATGTGCAAATGCAAACCCACCGGGTTCCGCGAGTTTGGCCTTGGCGGCGACCACATCATCATAATCGTCCGGGTGAACAATCGATTCAAACCCTTCAATATCCGGCGGAAAGCTTTCACGGTCATAACCGAAAATATCGTAAATGGTGTCCGACCATTCCAAAGTTTGATTATTCACATCCAGTTGCCAATAACTGATTTTGGCCATGGATTGCGCATCCAGCAAGCGCTGCTCGGTCTGCTTGATATGCGTCACATCGGTTCGAATAGAAATGTATTTTTCCGGACGGCCTTTAATATCCAAGATCGGGATGATGCTCGATTCCACCCAATAGAGTTCGCCCGACTTAGCTCGGTTACACACTTCGCCGCGCCAAGGCTGCCCTGACGCGATGGTGCGCCACATCTCGGCAAAAAATTCTTTCGGGTGTCGCCCCGAATTGACGATTCGATGATCCTGCCCCAACAACTCATCCCGCGTATAACCACTGACACGACAGAAGGTGTCGTTCACTTCGATGATTCGCCCTTTTCGGTCCGCCACGGAGATAATATTATGGAAATCCAGCCCGGTTTTGTAGTCGATGGCTTTTTGCAGCGCATTATCGGCCGCGTCGGTCAAATAGCGCAAATCCCGCTCATGGTCCAAACGCGCCAGAATTTGTGTTCCTAAGCGGTAAACCGGCATGCTTTTCGGCAGAACGACATCTTCTTGGTAGTGATTGAAGGCATCCAGTTTCGCCAAATGCTCCGGCACCGTCTGAAAATGAAATACCGGCACCATTTTCATATTCGGGAACTGACGCAACGCCGTGTGTATGGAAGCAACATCCTCCGACGCATCCTGATTCAACACGATGGCGTTCGGCAACCCATTACGAACCGCCGCCAAGGCTTGTTCGGCCTCACGGTAATGCGCCGTGTGCACGCCCAGACCGCTCAAATGCGCTTCCAGGTCTCGGCATGCGTCGCCCTCACCGATCAAACAAACACGATAGGGTTGATACTGTGCCGCAATATTATGATAAAGCTGATAGAAATGACGCCGGAAATAGAAGCTGTCTTCCGGCCACACGAAAAAGAATTGAAACCCGTGCCGGGATAAGTCCAATCGCAACCCCATGTCTTCACTGGCCGCCAGGTAAATGGCCTGTTCCAGCGGAAAATGCTGCGCCATGACATTGGCGAGAAACGACAGATTGTGCTGTTTGCTTTCGGGCAACGAAAACACAAGAATATCCCGACGGCGCAATCCGGATAACTCCGTCGGGGAATGGAAAATCACTTCTTGCAAACTCAAGCCGCTGGTGCGGCGCGACAGGTCGTTGATTTGCGAATCCGAAACCCCGTAAAAACACAGTCTCGGGGCGTCTTCTTCCCGCAAGGATTCTGTCTCAACGCTTTCTGCCAAGCGGTTGCGCAACGCCTGCAACTCCGCCAAAAAAGCATCGAACCCTTCAAACGTCGGATGAATATCGCTCATCATCCGCCGCTTCAAGCTGGCAAACCCGTCGGAAAAGCGGTTCATACCGTAAGATTTCAAGGTGTAAGACAGAGAGTCCAACAAACAGAAAAGCGCGTCCAATTCCATCTCGAGCGACGTGGAATCAAAACCTGAAAACGAGTCTATGGCCTCATCCAGACGCTGAAGAATCAGCGTGCGAAATTCGGCCTGTTGCGGTCGATAAGAGTGCATAGTATTTAATCTATTTTTCAGCCGGACTGGATAACCTGGATTGGATCACCACATCCATGTGCTTTATATCAGATTATACACATACACATAATTTTAGAAAGGAAATAACAAATTCCAATCAGAGAGAGGGGGATTTCCAGCCATAAGATGCAAAATCCCACCCGAAAGAGCTTAATCGTTGCCTAAATGGTCACGCAATTATTTCGCGCACTTATAAATATCGAATTTCTGCATGCCACCAATCACAGGAGACACCGCCACAATCGAATCGCCACCCATGGTGCCGGCATCGTTTTTCGCGATATTGATCAGTTCTTTCTGAACTTTCTCTTTCGAGAATTCCACGCCGCCCAGCGAACTCTGAACCTGAGCCGTGGTCGTGCCCAGCTTTTCACAACCGGTGACATTAAACGCTTTTACCACCGTGACACTTTTCGACGCCTCGGTCGGTTTATTAAAAGTACAGCCACTTACGGCCAATAGGGATACGACAACCACACTTGCCAATGGAAGAATGAAACGTTGCGTCAACGCGGGTACTTTCATAATGCCTCACTTAATTTACGGATTGCTTTAAACAGGGAGTTCGTATCAAATTGTACGCGAGAAACGGCGGACGTTAAATACGGTCACGTCCGTTCTCATACTAAAGTCTATTAACTGGATGAATCAAAAACGTCCAGGCCTGGGCGTTTTAAAAGGTCGCTTCCGCAATGAACGCTAACAGCTCGAATGCTTGTTGCGACTTGGACGACGGCGTCAATGTCCGTTTCTGCGCTTCGGTCATCAAGGTTAACTGGTTATCATCGGTTTCAAACCCCAGCCCGTCGCCGACACGGTTGGCGCAAATCATGTCCAGCCCTTTTCGGGCGCGTTTTTCACGCGCGTGCGCCAGCACATCGTCCGTTTCGGCGGCAAACCCCACCACGAAAACATCCGGATGCTGCTGTGCCACCGTCGCGACGATATCGGGGTTTTTCACCAAACGCAAGGTCATGTCATCCTGACCGGCTTGTTTTTTCAACTTACGGTCATGCGCCGTTTCCGGCCGAAAATCGGCCACCGCCGCGGCACTGATAAACACATCCTGAAGACTGACTTGCTCGGACACCGCCGCCAGCATTTCCTGAGCCGACACCACATCCAGCCGCCGAATCTCGGGGTGGGCGGACAGCGCGACCGGTCCGGCCACCAACGTCACGTCCGCGCCTAACTTCCGGGCGGTTTCGGCAATGGCAAACCCCATTTTGCCGGAACTGTGATTGCCCAGGAAGCGCACCGGATCCATCGCCTCCTGCGTCGGCCCGGCGGACACCAACAAACGTTTGCCCTGCCAACGTTTCGCCAATTCTGCCCAGGCCTGGGCGTTTTTCGTAATGTCCGCCACCTGTTGTACCACCGCCGCATAAATTGCGGGGGGTTCCGGCAAACGCCCGGCACCGGTTTCCCCGCAGGCCTGCTCGCCTTCTCCCGGCGGGATTACCTGCCAACCACACTGCTGCAGTACCGCCAGGTTTTCTTGAGTGGCGTCGTTTTGCCACATCAAGCGGTTCATCGCAGGAGCCAACATTTTCGGCTTATCCGACGCCAGACACAGAGTTGTCAATAAGTCATCGGCGCGCCCCATTCGGAGCTTGGCCAGGGTTTCCGCCGAACAAGGCGCCACCAAAATCACATCCGGCCAGCGCGCCAATTCAATGTGCCCCATCCCGGCTTCCTGGGTTTCGTCAAACAACTGGTCACGCACCGGATGGCCCGACAAGGCTTGAAACGATAACGGCTGAATAAACGCCTTGGCCCCTTCGGTCATCACCACCTGAACCTCATGCCCGCCTTTAACAAACAGTCGCACCAATTCCAATGCTTTATACGCGGCGATGCCGCCGGTGACGCCCAGTAAAACCTTCATCTGAAACTACCCGACTTCCGTGGCTTGAGAAGCCAACGCCAATAATTCCGGCGCCATTCGCACCGGGCGACCGTTTTGCACGGTGGCGCCGTAGGTTTTCGCCGCCACCATCAAGGTGCCGTCTTCTTTATAAATGTTCTGGAGAAACACCACTTTGACACGCCCCTGCGGCACCACTTCGACCGTCACATAGAAACGATCGTGCGGCCGCAAAGAGGCCTTGTAATCGACTTCGGCGCGAATCACCATCAAATCGATGCCTTGGGCCGCCAACGCCGCAAAATCCACTTGGTTCGCCAATAAAAATTCGTGGCGCGCATGTTCCAAATAATTCTGATACACCGCGTTATTGACCACGCCTTGCAGATCGCACTCGTAATCGCGGACGGCCATTTCAAGCTTAAACATTGCCAGTGAAAACCCTTTTCATTTAAGATGGCGATTATCTTACCAAAAATTCCGTAAAAACATGGCAATTACCGATTGGCACGAAAACGACCGACCGCGTGAAAAACTCCTCAACTTCGGCCCCGAACACCTCAGTGACGCCGAACTGCTCGCCATTTTCCTGCGCGTCGGCGTGCAAGGCAAAAGTGCCGTCGAACTGGCGCAGGATTTACTGGACCACTTCGGCAGCCTGCACCAACTGCTCAACGCGGACGAAACGGAATTTTGCAAAGCCAAGGGACTCGGGCAAGCTAAATTTGTTCAACTCCAAGCGGTTTTGGAAATCTCTCGCCGCCACTTTGAATCCGGGTTGACCAAAGGCGACGCCTTGACCGATCCGGAAAACGTCGCCCGGTTATTGCAACACCACATCGGCCAGCAGGCACGGGAAACCTTTGGTTTGGTCTTGCTGGACCAGCAGCACCATTTTATTGCCTTTGCCCCGCTCTTTACCGGCACGCTGAATCAAGCCTCGGTACACGCCCGAGAAGTCATCCAGACCATTCTGGACCATCAGGCGGCGGCAGTGATACTGGCACACAATCACCCGTCCGGCGACCCAACGCCCAGTCAGGCCGACCTGGATTTGACCCAACGTTTAAAGCAGGCTTTGGACATGATTGAAGTGCGTTGCCTGGACCACATTATCTTGGGCGACCACGGTCGGTGGACGTCCCTCGCACAGCAAGGGCATTTGTAACCATGCGCCAAACCAAGCCATGGATAAGGCCCTCTTTCTGGCTGGGTGTGATATGGGTTTGGGCCGGTTTTCTGCTATCGCTTTGGATCAGCTGGCACCTGTTGGCCAAAACGGATTTCTTCTATCCCGTTTGGTACGACCACGCCGGCATTCACGAAAACATTGAACGTTATGCCCCCGACAATCACTACCGTGAGGGGTTTGAGAAAACCTCACGCAACGAACGCTTAGCGCTGTTTCACGGCATTGTCGTGGCGATTCAACACCAAGGGAAAGGGCTGGACACGTTGGCTTATCGTCATGAAGGGCAAAGCGTTTTACTGTTACACCCTCCGGAAATCGGTCATTTGCAGGATGTCGCCAACCTGGTCTCCTGGTTGAACCGAGCAGGCCTGGTCATTTTCGGGATTTGGCTTCTCATCGGTTTATGGCGTTTCAAACACCATCAATACACGACTTTACGCCAGGCCTGGTGGATTTTGGGAAGCAACTTGGCCCTCATCGCACTGCTCTTGGGAGTATTTGGCGCGGAAAAAGTTTTCTACCAACTGCATGTCTGGGTGTTTCCGCCGGAACATCCCTGGTTCTTTTTCTACGAAGACTCTTTAATGAGTACCTTGATGAAGGCGCCGGATTTATTCGCGTACATCGCCATCGCATTGGTCGTGACTGCCGGATTGATTTTTAGCTTGCTACTCTACACCGCACAACGCGTCCAAACACAGGCGGGCCGCTTAAAAAGCCGTTGAATTTACAGAAAAAAGATTTTTTTAACCCCCAACACAACATTTCCATGCGAGACGCTTGCTTTTTGATTGGATTTTATGGATAATTCCGCTTCTTGTTTTTCACAGTCTTACCCAGGCTGTTTTAACATAGAAATATTCGAATATTTTTAATGTCAGGGGTAGCGAGATTCGCTAACCTTTTTTGAGAGGAATTGAGAAATGTCCAAAGTCTGCCAAGTAACAGGAAAGAAGCCTGTAGTCGGTAACAATGTTTCCCACTCTCATCGTAAAACTCGTCGTCGTTTTTTACCTAACCTACAAACTCACCGTTTTTGGGTTGAGAACGAAAGCCGTTTTGTAAAACTACGCGTTTCCACTTCTGGAATGCGTATCATCGACAAAAACGGTATTGAGTCAGTGCTTGCAGAAATGCGTGCACGTGGTGAGAAAGTTTAAGGGAGCCCGACATGCGCGATAAAATTAAACTTCAATCGACAGAAAGCGCTTATTTTTATACAACCGATAAAAACAAGCGTAACATGGCCGGAAAATTCGAGATCAAGAAATACGATCCGATTCTGCGCAAGCATGTTCTCTTCAAAGAAGCCAAAATCAAATAAGTTCTATCCGACTTAGATGATGACCCAGCTCAAAAGGCTGGGTTTTTTTATGCCTGAAAGAAATCGACCTTCCCTAAAATCATCCAGCCATCACGCCCGGTTTGACCATCACCACTTGGTTACGCCCTTCCTGTTTAGCCGAATACAGTGCCTCATCCACTAAATGATACGTTTGATCGGTACCGACCAGTTCGCCCGGCTGTAAAAAAGCGGCCCCGATTGAAATCGTCAGCAAGCCGTGCTGTGAATTTTCATTTAAAATGCCCAAACTTTGAACGCCCGAGCACAGGTCTTCAAGATGCTTTTGAAACGCTTCCTGTGACTTAAAGCTCGCTAAAACAAAAAACTCTTCCCCTCCCATCCGGAACAGCATGTCGGTCTCACGGGCAAAATGCCGCTTCATCAAATTCGCCACTTGCTTCAAAACCTCGTCGCCTTTCTGATGCCCGTAATGGTCATTAATCTTCTTAAAGAAATCAATGTCGAGCATCGCCACCGATAAAGGCACGTCATCCCGTTTGGCTCGTTTCAATTCTCGCCCGAAGACCTGGTTGAAATAGCGTCGGTTATACAACTCGGTCAGGTCATCGGTAATGGAAATCTGCTCAATGCGCTTACGATCAGAGATGTCCACCCGAGTCGCCCAGACTTGATGCACACGCCCCCAGATATTACGCACCGGCGTCAAGGTCAACTCCACCCAATAAGGATTGTTGGCGGCGGTGCACCCCTCCATCTCGCCGTGCCAGGCTCGGCCGGCCAATAGCCAATTCCGAATATGATCCTGTTTACGTTTCGTCAGGTCATCCGTCGCAAGATCCAGGTAGGAGCGCCCTAACAACTCTTGTTCGGCATACCCCGTCAAACGACAATAAGCCTCGCTCACCCAAATAAAGGTTAACGACTCCAAATCCACCAAGGTGGCATAGTTCAATTCGTGAATTTGATTGATATAAGCTTGCTGTTTGTTTTTTTGATAACGGTAAAAAGCCACCAACAGCAACATGGCCAACACGACCACCAGGATGACCAAAGCCACCTCCAATAACTGACGCTGATCAAGGCGACTCACCATTTCCAGTTGAATCCAGTGATTGAAAATTTCGCGGCGCTCCTCTTCCGTAATGGACGCCAACCCTTTCTGCAAAATATTGAATAAAACTGGCTTGTCTTTACGCACCCCGATAGCCAGTTCAAAGCGGTGCTCGGATTGCCCGATAACATGAATGCCGGTCAAACCGTATTTGTTAATGGCGTAGTTAATCGCCCCCAAATTTCCCGAGTACACCATGGCCCGGCCATCAACCACCGCTTCCAAGCCTTCTTTCACCGAGCTCACCGGCAATAATTTGATTTCCGGGTAGTTTTTGGCCAGCGTCTCATGCGACCAATAGCCGTTCACCACCGCCACCGTGTGACCGTTCAATTGCTTGTAATCCGGAATCACCGACAGCTCTTTTTGCCCCACCAACACCATTGGAAACGACAAATACGGTTCGGTAAACTGCATATACTCGGAACGCTCCGGGGTCGCCACCGCACAGGAAAACGCATCGTATTTCCCTTCCTGGGCCAACTTCAGTACTTCCGCCCAGGGGCGCGTCTGATCCACCTGAAAACGCAAACCGGTTTTTTGAGACAGTAACTGAAAGTACTCAGCGGCGATACCGCGGTAGCGCCCTTTGGAATCAATGAACTCAAACGGTTCCCAATCAATATCATTCGCCAGGTTCACCACCGGGTTTTGTTCGATATAGGCCAACTCTTCGGGAGTGAAAACATAGCTGGCTGCATTGAAAATGAAATCGGTCATATCCAAGCGGTTGAAGATCGCCGTTGACAACAGACCGACTTCTTTCGCTTCGGCCGCCGTTGCTAGCAATTTCGCCGGCTCGACATTACCAATGGGTGTCAAACCCGACTTCACATAATGCACCGTCACCTTGGCTTCATTGAGCAAGGCTTCCCGCGACTTCACCACCGGGTAGTGCGCCATAATGTAATCCACCACTTCGGCCTGATGCTGCAGGGCATAACGCCACCCCCGAATGGTCGCGTCCTTGAAACGCTTGACCTCTTCTGGGTAACGATTGGCAAACCGCTCGGAGGTGATAATCAAATCGCCATAACTTTGCACCCCGAAGGTTTTCGGGTCCACCGCATAATAAGGCACCCCTTCTTGCTGAAGCCGAAAGGGTTCATTGGTCATATAAGCGCCATACAAATCCACCTTATGGCCAATAAAATCGTTTAAATTGCCGGAAGGCGGTATCGACGTCAAAGGCTTTTGCGTCACCGTATTGGCTTTATTGATGAGACTTTGAATTTGTAGATTGGTAAAGTGCATGACGGTCATGCCGCTCATGTCTTTGAGTTCTTCAATCGGTTGATGCGCCAGTAGCACCATCGGTGAAAACTGGAAAGAGCTCATGACCAGTTTGATGGGCGCGCCTTTCGCATAATCGACAATCACGGAACTGTACGCCGTGGCAAAATCGGTCCGGCCATGCACCACTTCATCGACCATATTGGTGCCGGGCCGCCAATTTTTAATCGTCACATCCAACCCGGCGTCACGATAATACCCCTGTTTGACGGCCGCATAGAAACCGGCGAATTGAAATTGGTGATTCCAATTCACCTGAACGGTAATCGGGGTCAATGTTTGAGAGAACGCCTTGGCAGAAAACACCAAGCCGATCAGCAGTACGGAAATCCATAAAGGGCGAAAAGGCATAGCAAGTGCAAACCGTTATTATTGTGTTTACCGCCATTATAAAAAATTTACCCTACAAGAGAAGGGTAAATTACACTTTTTCACCCACTTGCATCCGAACGTTAAGGACTAAACACTTTTTTCAGAAGTTCCGTGGTTTGCTCGGCAGGGTTTTCACGAATCTCGGCTTCTTTTTCAGCCAAGTAATAAAACAAACCATCTAAGCCTTTTTGAGAAGTGTAATCCACCAAATTGGTTTTGATATCCGGCACGAAAGGCATCCCCTGATACTCTGCCATCATCTGGTCATAAAGCTTCACCGCGCCGACCTCATCCATTTTCTGTGCGATGATCGGTTTCATCTGACGCTGCAACTCTGTATCCGTTTTTTGGCGTAAATATTGTGTGGCCGAGTCATCCGGCCCATTATAAAGAGCTTGTAAATCGGCAAACTTCATTTCGGAAATCGCTTGAATAAACAACGCCTGAGCTTGAGGAGCGGCTTGTTCAGCAGCCTCGTTGAGCTTCGCTTCCAATGCTTGGCTGTAATCCCCCAACCCCGCCTGTTTTAAGAGTGCATCGGCCCGCTGCAACTGAGTCGGCAACGGAATGTGAACCGCCGGATCCTGACTATAGCCTCCAACCTGACTTAATTGTGACACCACTTGTTTGGAACCGATGTCCAGCGCTTGCTTGAAAGCTTTCGACAATTCACTTGTCGACAGATTGGCAGGCAACGCGGATGAAGAATGAGCGGATTGATCAGCGGTCGAACTTTCCGATGATTCCGACGACGATGATTGCAAAAGATCCTGAGCCTGATCCAACCAACCCGCCTGAGCAATCGAAACCACCCCACCGAAAATAACGCAAACCGCTAACTTATGAACAGAATATTTTTTTGCACGATTTGAAGACATGCCCACACCTTTTTTTCAAGAAAACTGACTCCCATATCCGAAAATATGGCGAAATCATTTTACTTTATTTTGATTTTTCCGGGTGACTCGTGCAGTGAAAAAGGTTCCGAAAGTCAGGTTATCTGTCCGTAATAACGCTGTTTAGCTTGTCGAATGGCGGGCGGAATCTTAGCCCAGTTTTCCGGAAATTTTTTAGTTTGAAACTCTCGCAAGGCATTGTAGGCATCTTCCGCCAAGCGAAAACTGGCGACGACGCCATCTGTATCAGAAACGCAATACCCCACGTCGTCACAATCCATGTAATATTTTTGTGTACTCATGTTCAACCACCTCCTAACGAAGGTTTTTTATTTTTTCCCTTGTGCTAATCAAGCTATCGGCCATTCCGTGGAAAGATTGAATCAATATGGCCTGAAAGCTGGCTTTTTGTGTCAACTGCATTAAAATATTGACACCCCAACGCCTACCAAATATTAAGAAAGAAACATGCCAGAATTACCGGAAGTCGAAACCACTAAACGCGGCATTCAGCCGAATGTCGAACAACAAACCATCCGCGACATCGTCATTCGCGATGGCCGCCTGCGCTGGCCGGTGGACGAAACCCTCCCCCAAAAACTGCCAGGCCTGGTGATTTCCGGCATTCAACGCCGCGCCAAATACTTATTGTTAAAAACCGAGCGCGGACACTTAATTATTCACCTGGGCATGTCCGGCAACTTACGCGTCTTACCGCACGACCATCCGCCCGTTAAACATGACCACATCGACCTGATCCTCGACAACGGCTATCTGTTGCGTTATCACGACCCGCGTCGTTTCGGTTGCTGGCTGTGGACGGAAGCCCCGCCCGAAGAACACGATTTACTTAAAGCGCTTGGGCCGGAACCCTTAACCGACGCCTTCAACGCCGACCACCTGTTGCAAAAAGCCAACAACCGCAAGGTCGCCATCAAAACCTTCATCATGACCAACGCCGTAGTCGTCGGTGTCGGCAATATCTACGCCAACGAAGCCCTGTTCCTCAGCGGCCTGCATCCGGCGCGCCCAGCCCACAGCCTGACGCGACCGGAAGCCGAACGCTTGGTCGACCACATCAAACAGGTATTGGCCGCCGCCATCGAACAAGGTGGCACCACCTTGAAAGACTTTCTCAGCCCAAGTGGCCAGCCGGGCTATTTCGAGCAAAAGCTGCATGTCTATGGGCGTGACAAACAACCCTGTCCAACCTGCGACCAACCGGTGCAAAAAACCGTGCTGAATCAGCGCGCCGCTTATTTTTGCGAACACTGTCAAAAGTAATGCACAACCCTGAAGATAACATGGGCATGATTGCCGATGTTTAAAAGCGACTTGAGCGGATAAAAAAAAGCCTCTAATATAGCCACATAGATTTCACTGGACACCTCGATTCCAACGCTGGGCATATGAACACCTTCTTCTCGACAATCCGCTCGTTTCCTATCTGGCTCGCCATCGGACTGACATCACTGGCGTTCACACTGTCCAGTTGCGACTCGTCCTCGCCATCGAATATCGAGCAATGGCCCTTAAACGACGCCTGTGAACTGCATCAATCCGCTTGTCAAACCCGTCATGAAAAGCAAAACATCACCATCGACATTCGCCCAAAACCGATTCGAGTGGCACGAACACTGACCGTTCGCGTCAAACTGGACAATATCTTCGCCAGTAAAGTCGAGCTCGATATTTCCGGCCTGAATATGTACATGGGCTATAACCGCGTCACCCTTTTCCCATTACCGGGCCAACCCGGTTTTTACGAAGGCAAATCCATGCTGGCCTTCTGCACCAATGACCGCATGGACTGGCAACTGACCGTCATCGCCACTCAGGAAGATGGCGAAGTCATTCAAGCCCCCTTCTTATTGGTTACGCATAATCGCTGAATAATTCTTTAAAAGCCTCCGGCGTTTGTGTCAGAATAAAATCATTCTGTCCAACAACTTATCGCCGTAAGAGGTTTGAGATGAAGTGGTTTCAAAAAACACCTGACGAGGTTTTACAGCAGCTCGACAGCCACCGAGAGGAAGGGCTGTCCCCCGAGCACATCGCCGAGCGTCAACAAACCTTCGGTTCGAACAGTCTCACTCAAGCCGAAAGCATTCCGCCGTTTCGGTTATTCCTGAAACAGCTGAAAAATCCATTATTGGTGGTGCTGGCCTTCGGTGCGCTTTTGTCGTTCTACACAGGACATACCATCGATGCCATCGCCATCACCATCATCATCCTCATCAATGCCTTGATTACGTTTTTTCAGGAACTCAAAGCGCAAAAATCCATTGATGCTCTCAAGGACATGGCCGCCCCCAAGTGCATGGTTCGCCGCGACCGAAAATGGCAAGAGATTTCCGCCGCTGAATTGGTGCCCGGCGATCTCATCAAGTTACAGACCGGCGACATCATTCCCGCCGACGGCCGTTTAATCGACGTCACCCGCCTGGAAGTCGACGAAGCCCCCCTGACCGGCGAATCGGACTTGATTCATAAAAAAACCGAAGCCCTGAACGAGGCGGATCCGACACTGGGCGATCAGGTCAATATGGTGTTTATGAGCACCTCCGTCAACCACGGTCACGGTTTGGCCGTGGTCACCGCCACCGGCATGAAAACCGAGGTGGGCAAAATCGCCAGCTTGATGCAAAGCACCGACAACCGCCTGACGCCGCTCCAAAACCGCATCGCCAAACTGTCACACACCTTGATCTGGGCCGCCCTGTTCATTGTCGCCGTCATTGTCGGCATCGGCCTGTTGAAAGGACTGGATCCCATCGGCATGGTCAACACCAGCATTTCCTTAGCCGTCGCCGCCATTCCCGAAGGGTTACCGACCGTCGTCACCATCGTGTTGACGCTGGGCGCCAAGCAAATGATGCAGAACAAAGCCCTGGCCAAACAATTGGCTTCGGTGGAAACACTGGGTTCCACGTCGGTGATCTGCTCCGACAAAACCGGCACCTTAACGCAAAACAAAATGCAAACGGTCGGGGTCTGGGCCACGGGCGAATATTATCGCATCAGCGGACAAGGCTACGACCCGACCGGCGACTACACAGACGTCAACGGACACGTTCGAACGCCCAAACACCACTTTCATCTCAATCGCATGCTGGAAATGTCCGCGCTCTGCAACGACACCACCTTACTGGAGGAAGACGGTCATTACCGGATTCAGGGCGTTCCCACCGAAGGCGCGATTTTGGTGGCCGCCGCCAAAGCCGGCATTGACAAAGAGGCCTTGATGGCCACCCATCAACGAGTCGTGTCCCACCCGTTCGATCCCAAACGCAAAATGATGAGTGTCATCGTCCGTGATGCGGACGGCAACCACACACTGATTGTCAAGGGCGCGCCGGACGTCATCCTCAAGCACTCCGAAGTCATCGAATACGCCGACCAACGTCGCGACATCGTCAGTAACCCCAACCTGATTGACGACGTCATCCACGAATTCGGTACTCAGGCGTTGCGTACGCTGGCGGTCGCGTATCGCCCGTTACGTCCCGACGAGATTGAACAGCCGTTGGAAGCGTTGGAAACCCGTCTCATCATCACCGGCATCCACGGCATTATCGACCCGCCGCGCCCCGAAGCCACCCAAGCGGTCAAAGAATGCCATTCCGCCGGCATTCGCGTGGTGATGATCACCGGCGACCATGCCATCACCGCCAAAGCCATCGCCCGTCAAATGGACATCATCGACTCGGACGACGAACTGGTGATGACCGGTGCCGAATTGAATCAAATCAGCGATGAGGAACTGCAACGATTGGCACCGAAAACCTCGGTCTTCGCACGGGTGACACCGGAACACAAACTGCGCATCGTCAAGGCCTTGCAGTCCAACGGCGAAGTCGTCGCCATGACCGGCGACGGCGTCAACGATTCTCCGGCTTTGCGTAAGGCCGACATCGGTATCGCCATGGGCATCACCGGCACCGGCGTCGCCAAAGAATCCGCCGATCTGATATTGCTGGACGACAACTTCGCCACCATCGTCCATGCGGTGCAAGAAGGCCGCCGCATTTACGACAATATCCGCAAATTCATCCGCCAGGGCCTCACCGCCAACGTCAGTGAGGTATCGGCGATACTCTTCTCGTTTCTGATTATGATTGGCGAACCGCTGCTGACATTGGCGCCCCTGATGATTCTCTGGATCAACCTGGTCAGCGACGGGATGCCTTCGCTGGCGCTGGGCGTCGATGAAGCGGAAGGCGACGTGATGCAACGTAAACCGCGGGCCGGCAACGAAAGCTTCTTCGCCGACAACCTCGGCACGCGCATCGTGATACGGGGGTTGATTATGGGCGGCCTGACCTTTGCGATGTTCATGTACGCGCTCAATTTGAACCTGTCACTGGAATACGCTCAAACACTCGCCTTTATGACGTTGATTTTCGGCCAACTGGTGCATGTGTTCGACGCGCGCACCTTCACCACGCTTTATCACCGCAACCCGTTCAGCAATCATTTGCTGCTGTTGGCGGTATTCGGATCGGCCTGTGTGTCATTGTTGATGGTCTACACACCGTTCGGCAACCTGGCGCTCGGCACCACGCCGCTGGAACCGCAGCACTTGTTGATGACACTGTTCATCGCCGCACTGCCGACATTCATCCTGTCCGGCCTGAAAGAGATATTTCACATGAAATGGCTATAACTTCGCATCTTCGGAAAGGCTTTAAAGGAAAAGGAACACTAATGCTTGAATACCTTCCAAGCAGACAAGAAAAGCAATACGGCCAATAACAATCCTAAACCTTGTGCTGATACCCAGCCAAGCATGGCTCCCCCGGCGATGGCACCGGCAATGGAGCCGACCGTCATCCAGATAAGTAGGTCACGCTCGCGCCGCAGTGCATGAAAGGCTTCAGCCTGACTATAACGATAAAACCCCACCAGCATGGTCGGCAGGCTTACCAACAACGACAGGCTGCCAGCGGTTTTTATATCAATGCCCTACAAAATAACAATAATCGGAATCAACAACTCACCACCGGCCACGCCCAAAACAGCCGCCACGATGCCAATCATCAGCCCGGCCAAAATGCCGACCAGCGTTTGTAACCAGGCCTGGTGAAACATCGGTTGCCCGGCGTCACCGAGCGGTGCCAAATGTTCCCAGAGCATGACCACCGCCAAAGCCATCAACAGCATAAAAACCACACGATTCAACATTTTCGGTGCCAGCCGCATCACATAGCCAGCGGCGTACCAGGCTCCGACGAGGCTGCCAGCCAGCAAATTCACCACCATTGACCAATGGGGTAGCAAACTGTCAAACGGAACACTGAACCCGCGTGAAAAAATGGAGGTCACCACCACAACCAAGCTCATGGCCTTATTGAGGATAATCGCCTCCAGCGTCGGCAAGTTGAACACCGCGACCAGCACTGGCATACGGAACTCGGCTCCGCCCAAGCCTATCAGTCCCCCCAGCAGACCGATGAGCGCGCCGAAAAAAGTCGCCAACCAGATTTTTTTGCCCAGTGTCATCTGTGTTACTCCGTCACCGCGACCGATTTAATCAGGGCAAAAACCGCCAGGCCTGGCTGAATCTTCAGTCGTTCCGCCGAGTGTTGAGTCACTTCCGAAAACAGTTGCTGGCCGTCCGACAAGCGCAAACGCACCAATAAACGGTGCTGACCTTGCGGAATCAGCTCGGTGACTTCCGCGGGAAAATGATTAATGATGCTCAGGTCTTTCGGGTCGGACAGGGCCAAACTGACGTCCCGCGCCAACACCCGCACCCGAATCGTTTCCTTACCCCCCGGTACGGCTTCGGACAACCAAATGGTTTCGGTTTTCCCAAAGCGCGCCGGTTGTAAACCGTCCTGCATCGCCAACGGACTCGCCTGCAACACCGACACCGCGCCTTGCTCGTCAAACAACGGCGAGTCCGGACGCGCCAACGCCTGTTGCAACGTCTCGACGGTTTCAACACGACCGTTTTGCATGAACAGCACCCGGTCGGCCAAGCGCTCGACTTCCGCCGGTGCATGAGTGATGTAGAGCACCGGCAGCTGGTAAGCGGTCACCAACTCTTCAATCAGCGTCAGCATCTCGGCCTTGGCGCGCCAATCCAATGCCGACAAGGGTTCGTCCATGCACAACAATTTCGGACGCATCAACAACGCACGGGCAATCGCCACCCGCTGACGCTCGCCCCCGGACAAATACGTCACGGCACGGTCGAGTTTATCGGCAATGCCAACCCGCTGCACAATCTCCTCAAAGCTTTCCGGTTTGATGCCTTTCGGCAGGCGCTTGACACCGTACATCAGATTTTGGCGTACCGTCATATGCGGAAACAGCGCCGCATCTTGAAACACGAAACCGATGTGGCGCTTTCGGGTTGGCAAAACACTGGCTCCGGCTTGCCAAATCTCACCACCCACTGATAAATTCCCTTCGGTGCGCTTATCCAAGCCGCTGATGGCACGCAATAACGTACTTTTACCACTGCCGGAACGGCCGAACAACACGGTCACGCCCTGCAATGGAATCTCAAACGGCCCGGACTCGAGATAAAAGTCCCCCAATTCGAGTTTGAGGTTCCCTTGCATCAACAATTGGCTTGGTGTGCTCTGCATTGAATCCATTCCTTACCCCACCTTCACACCGAAACGGCGGTTCAGGCCGTACACCAACATCAGAACCGTCAACGCGAAAATCAACATCATCGCCGACAGGATATGCGCTTGGTCGTATTCCAAACTTTCCACATGATCGAAAATATCAATTGAAACCATACGGGTTTCACCCGGAATATTCCCCCCGACCATCAGCACCACACCAAACTCGCCGACGGTGTGCGCAAACGACAAGGTCGCCGCCACCAAGATGCCTCGGCGCGACAAGGGCAAAACAATGGTCCAGAAACGGTCCAGAAACGACGCTCGCATGGTCGCGGCCGCGTCCAGCAGACGATGTGGAATGTTTTCAAAGGCATGCATCAGCGGTTGAATGGCAAAGGGTAATGAATAAAACACCGACCCAATCACCAGACCGGTTTTACTGAAGGTCAATTGCCCCTCGAAACCGAACCAGCGCAACACTTCGGTCACGGTACCGTTGGGGTTGAACAAAATCAGTAGGTAAAACCCCAATACCGTCGGCGGCAACACCAATGGCAAGGCCACCAGCGCTTCCAAAAACACCTTATTGGACGAGCGCATTTGCGCCATCCACCAGGCCAAAGGCGTCCCCAAGACCAATAAAACGATGGTCGTCATGGTCGCTACCTCCAGCGTCAGCCAGATCGGTTGCAAATTGATTTCCGTACCGAAGATTTCCAACATGATGTCTCTTTTCCGCTCCCATAAAAAAACGACCAGGCCTGGCCGTTTTTTCAGAATAGAGAGCTTTACACGGGTGGGACGCGAGGAAAAAATGAGATAAAATTTTTCTGAATTAGGCGAAAAACGAAGCTAATAGCTGGCTATTAACGAGTTCTTCAACGACATTCAGGAAGATTTTAGCCATTTTTAGCCGTGTATCCATCCCGTGCAAAGCTCTCAGATAAAGGCTATTGTAACTTAGCTGACGTTATAGCCATAACGTTTGATAATCTCGATGGCTTTCGGTGTCTTGATAAACGCCATAAAGGCTTTGGCGGCCGCATTCTTTTCACCTTGTTTAGTCAGCAGCGCGCCTTGGTTAATCGGCTTATAGTCCGACTGCGGTACCACCCAGTATTGACCTTTTTGGTACACCGGACTTTGCGGATCCACCACTTGCGACATGGCAACAAACCCGATTTCGGCATTGCCGGTGGCGACGTATTGGAAAGCGTGAGCGATGCTTTCACCATTGACGATTTTCGCTTTCACGTCCTGATACAGGCCTTCTTTTTTCAAAAACGCCACGGCACGTTCACCGTAAGGCGCGGTTTTCGGGTTAGCGACCGCCAGATGGTTGTATTGTTTCGCTTTCAAAACCTGAATGGGGCTGGTTTTCACCGGAAACTTCGCGCTGTACAGCACGATTTGACCCTGCGCATAGACAAAATAGCTGTCGGCCACACCGATGCCATCGTCAATGGTTTTTTTCGGGCGACGCTCGTCGGCACCGAAGAAGGCATCGAAAGGCGCGCCGTTTTTGATTTGAGCATAGAGCTTACCGGTCGGCCCGAACGAGAACTTCACCTGATGGCCGGTTTCCTTTTCAAACACCTTACCCACCTCTTCGATGGTTTTGGTGAAATTGGCTGCCACCGCAATTTTAGCGGTTTCCGCATACGCCATCGAGGCGCTCAAAACACCCACAGCTAAGGCCAGGGTACGAATCATCATTTTCATACAGTCACTCCGTTATGATAGTTAATACATATTACGTTTGATACATATCGTTAAGTCAAAAAAATCCGACCTCAGTCGGAAACCGCCAACAATACATGACTGGCTTTGACCAGGGCGCAACATCTTGCCCCCACGGCCAGCCCCAAATTCTCGACACTCTGGTTTGTCACGATGGCAGAAATCATTTGTTCCCCTTCCAGCTGGATGGACACGTCACTGTTGACGGCGCCTTCATCCAATTTAGTGACCACACCGCAGAACTGATTTCGCGCGCTGGTTTTCACCGTGCCGTTCAAGTCTTCGGTCAGAATCACCCAACTGGCTTTAATCAGGGCATACGCATCGGAACCGACTTCCAGCCCCAGACGTTCCAAACTGTCCAACGTAATCTGCGCGATCACTTCGTTACCTTGCCCCACCGATAGGGTCACCTCACAATTCACCGCCCCCTTTTCAATTTCGGTAACGGTTCCGTGGAACAGATTTCGTGCACTTGTTTTCATGGAAATTTTCCTCATTAATTCCAATTGACTGAGCATGTTCGGCGACATCGCCTCCAGCTCCCGCATCCAATGTTGCATTTGTTCATTGAATAAGCGATAGGCCGCCAACAAGGCTTCACCGGCTTGGGTCAACACCATGCCGCCGCCGCCAGCGCCGCCTTTCTGGGTGTGCACCAACGGCTCTTCCGCCAGCTGATTCATGGCCTCAATGGCTTGCCAGGCGCCTTTGTAACTCATCCCACAAGCTTTCGCCGCCGCCGATAGGGAACCCAGTGATTCGATCTTGTTCAGCAGTTCCAAACGGCGCTGCCCGGAGCGAGACTGCTTGCTGCCCATCAAGAAAGATTGCACGAGCTGTTCGGGGAGATTGGATGCGTTCAAATGTCCGGCCTTCTTTATAACTTTAAGTACATAGCGAAGCATTATAGTCGAGCAATTGACCAACCGCAACGCCCAAGCGTTCAAATTATTTAATCGAAGGATAAATAGGTGCCAAGAAGCCATCAGCCCTACAATCGCAGTCAACCACCGTGTTAAGATATCCACATTCAAGTGCTATCTCAGGGACGACGATGGACATCCTTACCCCCAAAACACAATCACACGCCCACCTAAAAACGATCCGCATCGGCGCGCTTATTCGCCGTTATCTCGGTATCCGAGAAGCCGGCAGCAGCCACTCCGAAAAGCTGATTTCAGGCCTGGGCGGTTTTCTGGCGATTATGGTCATCCTGCTGATCAGCCATCGCTTTTTGGCGCTACCGGATGCGTTGGCCGTGGTCGCTTCCATGGGCGCCTCGGCCGTTTTGTTGTTTGCTGTGCCGCATGGCCCGTTATCTCAACCCTGGCCGTTAATCGGCGGGAATGTCATTTCGGCTTTTATTGGCGTGAGCTGTGCCCTCTTGATTGACCCGCCCATTCTCGCCGCCAGCGTCGCCGTCGGCGCGTCCATCACGGCCATGTATTATTTAAAATGCATTCATCCGCCAGGCGGCGCCACCGCCTTGACCGCCGTGATCGGCGGCGAGAGTATTCATGCGCTGGGCTATGAATTCTTGTTAACGCCGGTGCTGCTGAATGGGCTCTCGATTTTAGCGATGGCCGTGTTGTTCAATGCGTTCTTTCATTGGCGTCGTTATCCGGCTTATTGGCACCAACAACAGGCCGAACCTCAGCCCGTGGCGCAGGACGGCTTTTCCCACAGCGATTTTTTAAAGGCTCTAAAGGAAATCGATTCGTTCGTGGACATCAATGAATACGATTTACGGCGCATCCTAGCGTTAGTCGGAACCCCGAACACCCACCTTTCGTCGTCGGACATCGAGCTTGGCCGAGTCTACAGCAACGGCTTGATTGGGCGGGATTGGTCGATGCGCCAAATCATTGATGAATCTGGAAGTGATGACCCGGACAAGGACTTTGTGATCTTCAAACAAATTGCCGGACAGGAACGCAAAACCACCGACTGCGTGACGCGCCAGGAATTTGCGGATTGGGCGAAATACGAAATGGTCAAGGAAAATGGTCTTTGGCACCGAAAAACCGGGCCGGAAACCCATCACGATTAATCGGCCGGCCTCGCCAACAGGCAAAGCGCGCATATATCAAATACCGCCAGGCCTGGCGGTATTTACAACCTCATTGCCCGGCTTCGTCGAGCGCTTGGGCCACCACCGGATGCACAAACTCCGACACATCGCCTCCCAAGGCGGAAATTTCCCGAACCAAGCTGGACGAAATAAACGCGTACTGTTCCGCCGGTGTCATAAACATGGTTTCCACTTCCGGGGCCAATTTACGGTTCATCGACGCCAGCTGAAACTCGTACTCAAAGTCGGACACGGCTCGCAAGCCCCGCAACAAGACATTGCCGTCAATTTCACGTACAAAGTCCACCAACAAACCGCTGAAGCCAATGACTTCGACATTATCCAGGCCCGACGTCACTTCTTTGGCCAAGGCCACGCGTTTTTCCAGCGAGAACAATGACGTTTTATTACGATTATCTGCCACGGCAATCACCAACCGGTCGTAAAAACGCGCCGCCCGCTCGATTAAATCGAAGTGTCCGCAGGTAATCGGATCGAAAGTGCCTGGATAAACCGCTGTGATCGACATAGTTTCACTCTTTGAGGTAATGAATGGCGCCTATTCTACTTGAGATGCGACTTGGGTTCCATGCCAAATCCAGAGGTTATGTTTTTTTGCATTCCGGGGCCTCTTCCCATTCACAGACCCAATCCGGCAAAGCCTCCGGCACCATCGGCTTAGCAATCGCATAGCCTTGAACCAACTCACAGCCCATCTTCAGTAACGCTTCAAAATGCGCCTCGGTTTCCACGCCTTCGGCAATCACTTCTCGGCTAAAGGCTTGGGCCAGTTTGAGAATGCCGTCGACAATGGCCCGGTCATCCGGATCCACCAGCATATCACGAATAAACGTTTGATCGATTTTCACCGTTTGAGCCGGTAAGTGACGCAAATAGGTCAACGAGGAATAACCGGTTCCAAAATCATCCAGAGCAAAATGCACCCCCAGCTCCAAACATTCGCGGATCAACAAACTGATATTAACGACGTCTTCCAAAGCACTGGTTTCCAGAATTTCCACTTCCAGCGAGAAAGGCGGCAACGCAGGGTATTGCGAAACATAGTCGCGTAAGGTTTCCATAAAATCGCGATGCTGAATGAAATAAGCGCCGATGTTGACACTGACATTAAAGTGGAGTCCTTGTTCATGCCAAGCATTCAGCTGCTTTAAGGCTGTGCGCAACACCCATTTATCCAACTCAATGCTCAAAGGCAGGCCCTCAATGTTCGGCAAAAAATCACCGGGCAGTAAAAGCCCACGGTCTGGATACTGCCAGCGAACCAAGGCCTCCGCGCCGATGACTCGACCTTCTTTGATATTCACTTTAGGCTGAAAATGCAGCACGAACTGGTCTTGATCAATCGCCTCGATGATTTCCTGTTGAATACGGCTTTGCGATTTCATCATGGAATCGTGACTGACATCAAAATAGTGATAACGATTCTTGCCTTCCTGCTTGGCCTGATACATCGCTTGGTCGGCGTGCCGCATCAACTGATCCGGGTCGCCTTGGTCTTCGGGGTAGAAGGTCACGCCGATACTGGCGGACACGGTTAAAGTATGCCCCTGAACATGCACCGGGTCGGAAGCGGCTTTTAACAAACGTTCTAAAATCTCTTCGCAATCTTTAAGCGATTCCAGATTAGCCAATACGGCCACAAATTCATCTCCGCCGATGCGCGATAAGGTATCTTCTTCCCGCAGGGCAGATCGCATCCGTTTGGAAACTTCCACCAGCAGATCATCCCCGATATCATGACCAAAGGAATCATTAATGGCTTTGAACTGGTCCAGGTCAATAAACAGCACAGCCAAATAACCACCGCGGCGGTTAATGATAAACATGGCCTGGCTCAAACGGTCGGCCAACAGCGTCCGATTCGGTAATTGCGTTAAAACGTCGTAATGCGCGATGTGCTCAAGCTGCTGTTGCTGTTCTTTCAACGAAGTGATGTCGGTAAAGAGGCCCACGTAATTCTGAATGGCGCCGTTAGCATCTTGAATGGCGCTAATGGTAATAATTTGAGCATAAATGGAACCGTCTTTGTGACGGTTCCACATTTCACCGGTCCAGTGCCCTTTTTCAAACAGCGTTTTCCACATGGTGTTGTAAAATTCCTGCGGCTGACGACCGGAACTGAGAATGTTCGGGTTTTGGCCGATCACCTCATCGCGCTCATAACCGGTGATCAAGGTAAACCCTCGGTTGACATCGATAATACGCCCATTTTTATCGGTAATGGTAATCCCCTCTCGGGCGTGCGTGAACACACTGGCGGCGAGGTTCAAACGGGCTTCGGCGGCACGCTTATCGGAAATATCTTCATAAGTGATGACCAAACCATACTGAGGGTGATCCAACGGTGTGGCGTTGACATTCAACCAGGTGCTGCCGCCCGTGTGCCGAATTTCCATGACCTGATTTTTAACGGTTGTATGATCCTGTAAAGCGCGAACACTGGCATACTCATCCGGCGGCATCGGAGTACCGTCTTCCCGATAAATCAGCCAAACATCGTCGTCATAACGCCGCGAGGTATGCTCTTCTCGAGTAAGACCGAGTAGTTTTTCCGACGCGGAATTGCACTCTAGAATATGTCCATCACGATCGGTCAGGGAAATGCCAATCGGCAGTATTTCAAAAATGGTTCTCAACCGCTCCTCATTCATGGCAATCATATCTTCGACCTGCTTACGGTCGGAGACATCCATGTGCATCCCCACCATTCGGGTCGGATGGCCTTCATCGTCGCGCTCGACCACCTGTCCGCGCGATTCGATCCAGAGCCAGTCGTTGTCCACCGTCGCAAGTCGATACTCGACGCTGTAGGTATCCTTATCCTCCAAATGCGCTTGCAAGCGCTCCACCGCATGACAATCATCCGGGTGCAACATCTGCCGCCATTTCTCGAAACTGACTTGAAACGCATTTTCCTTAAAACCAAGCATGGTATAAGAGCGCGCATCCCAAAGCATGACGTCATTGACGATATCCCAATCCCACTGCCCGATATTACTGGCTTCCAAAATCAGATTCAGACGCTGATCTTTTTCCGCCAGCTGACGCTCTTGACGCTTACGCAATGAGATATCCCGCGCCAGCACCACAAATTTGGGCGATTCAGCCGCATCCAGCGGCGTTTTACGAGACACAGATAATTCGTAATAACGGCGTCCATCTGCAAAATCCAGAGCATACTGCAGCCCGAACGAATTCCCGGACTTATAAGCATTATGCAAGGCGGTCATAATCACAATCGCCGGTTTTTCAGGCAATACCTCTTCAACTTGCTTATTTAAGAAGACGTCCGGTGACACATACAAGTGATCCGCCTCGGACGAATGGTAACTGTGAATAACCCCGCTTAAATCGACTTCGAATAATAAATCCGGCAGTGCATCCAAGGTGGCCTTCAACTCGTTTCGAGCGGTTTCCAAGGCTTTTTGCGACGTTTTCAGTTCGGAGATATCCTGCGCCAAGCCAAGATACCCGACGACATCACCGGCTTCGTTCAAAATATTCGACGTATACAAACTCACCATCAGACGAGAACCATCCTTGCGAATATAGGTCCATTCACTTTCACGGTGTTGGTTATTTTCCAATTGCTCCACAAACACGCCAAAGCCATCCATCGGCTTCCCTAACAGCTTGGAAAGTGCCGTCTGCTGCGCCTTCACTTCCGCTTTATCGTGAAACTTAAGCGGCGTGGTTTTGCCCACCACTTCGTCTGCCCGATACCCCAATATCTTTTCCGCACCGTGGTTGAAAGCGGTAATCACACCTTCCTTATCGGTCGCAATAATGCCAACACCGGTGGCCGCATTCATAATATTGGTCAACATCGTAGCGACATCGTTCAACGATTTTTGCAATTTTTGACGGCGATACATGAACCACAGCAACAACAGAATCAACACCGTTTGAATCAAAATACCCGACACCAGCGTCCAAGTCTGCCGCTCATAAGACGCTTTCAGTTCCTGTCGTTGTTCATCGACCATGTTTTCAAGCCGAGTCTGGTAATGCCAAAAGTCTTCATTTTTTTCGCGCAGAGGTGTCATATCGTGAATCGTAGACAGCAGTAGGGTACGCCCATTGAAATCATAGGGTTCGGAGTGGACTTCAACCGTGCGAACCTCGTCATTCGCCAGTTTGTGCCGGAAGATAAAATAATTGCGGCCTTCGGATTTGGCCAAGCGGCGTTCTTCAGCCACCTGTTCTGGCGTCAGTTGATTGATTTGCTGAATGGTCATCCGCTGAAGCTGCGGAATGGAATAGCCGTAAAATTTGGCCGCGGCCGAATTGGCTTCAACAATTTCCCCACTACTTGGCTCAATCAACATCATGACGGAACCGCTGCCCTTAAAGAACTGTTGGAATGTCGGGTGAGCACCGGCCGCCAACGACAGTAACAACATCCCTATCGCAAGAAATGATAAAGCAAAACGGTTGAACGACATCTGCATTCAATTAAGCCCTCTTGAATCCATGTCTACGGGGTCCGGCGCCTTCCATAGCGGCTTGCAGACTATGATAGCGATCTATTATGGTTTCATTCTAACCCAAGCCAAAAGGCTTGCCTAAACATTTCTCTTAATGACGGGATACACAAAATAAACCATAACGGACTTCGGAAGTGGTTTTCTCCCGATGACACACCCAATTCGGTGGGAGCACTGGCCAATCCAGCCCCTTCTCCTGTTCCAAATACAGCCAGGCCTGGTCGTTTTTCAGATAATGACCTGCCAATAATCGATCCACCGCCGGTTGCATCAACCCTTGATGAAACGGGGGATCCAGAAACACCACATCGAACGATTGCTTGGCCGGTTGTTCGAGCCAAGCCAAACTGTCGGTTTGAATCACGTCCACGTGGTCAGTATTCAGAGTGGCCGCATTTTGCAAGAGCTGTGTCGCATTCGGCTTGGACAATTCCAGAAACGTCACCGCCGACGCTCCTCGCGACAGGGCTTCAAACCCTAAGCTTCCGGTGCCCGCAAACACATCCAGACAATGCGCCCCGGGAATATCGAACTGCAACCAATTGAACAGGGTTTCCCGTACCCGGTCGCTTGTCGGGCGCAACCCTTGCGCATCCAGCACCGGCAGCTTTCGGCCGCGCCAGTCACCACCAATCAGACGAATACGGCCGGCCGCCGCAGCGGCATTTTTCGCGTTTTGTGTCGGGCGTCGCCCCTTTCCGCTTGTTCGTTTTTTCATAGATTGATTGACGCTTCTATGGTTCGGGTTTCAAAAAGTGCCATCATAGCGAAGTCTGCCATGGCTGTCATAAAAACCGGCGGTTTTCAAATCGAGCATGCGATTTGACACAGCCGACGGAGAAACGTTAAGGTGTTGATTCAACATTAAAAACAACCTTACTCTACTGGAGCCAAACGTATTTTAGCCATGGCCACCATGCAAAGGAGGCAAGAATGACACCGAGAACGATTCATCACATCACATGGACTCTCTCTCACACACTGAACCGCTCTTATGCGCGTAAAAGCCTGAAACGTTTTTTGGCGGCTCCACGCGCCACTTGCCAAGCCCAAAAACAGACGACAAAACCCTCTCCTTAAACGCCTTGATTCAACACGCGGATTAAGAACGCTCAAACACGGCCAAGGAGGTATGGGATGAAAAAATTTTTCGAACGAGTCATCAGTGTCAGCTACACCGCTGCGGCCTTGGTACTGTTTGGCATGGCGTTTACCACCATCGGCTGGTCGGTTTACGAAGTGTTCTCCGAGGTCGGCAACGACAATCTGCTGGGCGGCGAATTTGTGTCGATGATGTTACAAGCGGTCGGGGCCACGGTGATTTCGGTGGCAATTATCGACGTTGCCAAATACATGATCGAGGAAGAAGTCTTCCGAAATAAAGAGTTACGTTCGCCGGTGGAAGCTCGCCAAACCATCACCAAAGTAATTGTCATTTTGTCGATTGCAGTCGGTATTGAAGGATTGGTATTCATCTTTAAAGCGGGCATTCAGGACATCACGTTACTGGTGTATCCGACCAGCCTGATCATCGCGGCCGTGATTCTCATTGTCGGGCTTGGGGTGTACCAAAAATTAAGCGCCACTGTCGAAAAGAAAACGTAAAGACACCTAGTGCAGAGCCTTCATCAAGCTTCGGACACAGACACCTGATTCTTACCATTGTGTTTGGCGCGGTATAAATTACGATCAGCCCGGTCAATGCATTCATTAACCAGTTCACCGGCCTGATATTGTGCCACACCGAGGCTGAACGTCAAACGAATACCATGTGAAAACTCGGTCGATTCAATGGCGGCACGCACTTTTTCAGCTAATTGCGAGGCTTGGTGCAAATCCGTTTCCGGGCAGATCAAAATGAATTCTTCGCCGCCCCAACGCCCGAACGTATCGGTTTTTCGTACCAAGTGATGAATGGTTTCCACACTTTTAACCAGCACCTCATCCCCAACTAAATGGCCAAACGTATCGTTGACTTGCTTAAAGTTGTCCAGGTCCATCATCACCAGACTCAACTTCGAATGATAACGATCCACCCGCTCTACTTCAGCATCCAACACCTGATCCAGATATTGACGGTTATAAATCCCCGTCAAATGATCCGTCACCGACAAAACCGACAACTTATCATTGGAAGCGCGGAGTTCGTCCTGAGTATGGCGCAATTTACGGTTAAAGAAAATAAACACCGCCAGCAACAGCAAAACCGGCGCAAGGATGAGCAAGAGCTGCGTCCAGCTGTATTCTGTCTTGTAATTGATCTGCAACCAACTGTTGGTCATTTCAACATAACGCTGTTTCGGTATTTGTTGCAGCACCTTTTGGAAAATGCTCAATAGTTCCGGCCAGTCTTGACGCACTCCCATTGCGATATTGGCATGGAACGGCATTTCCCCGGAAATCTGCAAACTGGTCAACCCATATTTTTTGATGTGGTAGCCGATGACCGCCACATTGTCTACATACCCAAACGCCTCACCATTGGAAACGGCTTCCAGCCCTTGCTTGGCACTGTTGACCAGCGTCAACTTCATCTCTGGAAAGACGTTGTGCAAGGCCTCATGCGCCGCATAGTTTTTGACCACGGCAATACGTTTACCCTGCAGTTGTTTGAAGTTGGCGACATAAGGCACCCCATCCCGAGTCGCCACCACCATTGGAAACTTCAAGTAGGCTTGCGTGAAGTTCATATAGGTTTTACGTTCTTCAGTCTCGATCACCGCTGGCAGTACATCTAACTCGTGCGCTTTGAATTCGGTCAAGACATCGGGCCAACTTAAATGCAACGATGGTTTAAATTCTAAGCCGGTGCGCTGCGAGACGAACTCCAAAAACGACGGCGTGATGCCATCGTATTCCCCTTGTTCGTTCACAAACTCAATCGGAGCGTAAGCTCGGTCGATGCCCAACCGAATGACAGGGTGCTCTTTGATCCAGTCTTTTTCACGTTGCGTTAATTGAATCGCTTGGTTTTCTGAACGATAAATGCCGTTTTGCAAATCGACTTCGCCCTTCAACAGCCCCTGTTTTCGAAACAGGTTCGCGATAAAACGCAATCGCCCTTCATTCAAGGTACCAATCGGCACATTGTTCAAATCCATCATTCCTTGAATAACGTTCGCCTCGAACATCAAATGCTGGAAAGATTTGTCCACGCCATATTGCTGCTGGATGTAACGCGCCATTTCCGCCTTATGCGCCATCGCATAGCGCCAACCTTTAATGGTCGCTCGGCGCATTTTCGCCACACGGTCAGGATGATTTTGAGCTTCATCCTGCGTGGTGAACAGCATGTCGCCATACAGGTCTATGCCGAAATTCATCGGATTGATGACATTGTAAGGGACGTTATTTTTCTTGAAAAAGTAAGCTTCATTCGCCAGATAACCGGCATAGGCATCCACTTCTTTACGCACCAGCATAACCGGAGATTTATCGATAATGACCCGGTCCATAACGGGCTTGACTGCGAGTTCCTCCAGCATGGCCAAAACCGACAAACCATCGGTGTCTTTTTTATAGAAGGCCAACATTTTGTCTTCCAGCTTATAAGGGCTGTCCAAACCAGAAGACTTTAGAGTGAACAAGACTTGTGGGGAATGCTGAAAAATCGGCGCGACGATGACAATGGGTTTTTGGCGGGCTTGATACAGCAACAAAATACTGTCGGAAACACCGTATTGTCCTTCACCGTTCAGAACTTGCTCAATATTGTTTTCCAATAGATCACGCGGCTGCAGCTCAACGCTCAACCCTTCGTCACGGTAATAACCTTGCTTTTGAGCAGCATAATAACCGGCAAATTGAAATTGATGGTGCCACTTCAGCTTGACGATGACGTTTTCCAGGTTTGCTTCCTGCGAGGTTCCGGTATTTTGTGCGGAAGCTGGAAGGGACACAAGCATCAACAACGTGACAAGCCCCCACACCATTCGCGTCACGGCATTCGTCAACCAATGCCACCTTTTGACGTTTTTACGCCCTGCCTTTACCACTGAAGCTATCCACTTTTTTATGATTTAATAAGCATATATGATACGCTTAACGGGCTGAACACGCCAGCGCAACGGCCATTTACCTTATATTATAAGTGGTTTTATGTACGGCTGTTTTTATGGCTGCACATCTTCAAAATAATGCCACCCAATGAAGCAAAGGGACCAACGTCGGCAAAATAATCGCCGTCAACACCGCCGAAAGCGCCATGGCCAAACCGGAAAAAGCGCCCATTTCCGAACTGATTTGAAAACTACGGGCGGTGCCGATCCCGTGTGCCGTCACCCCCATGGCGACGCCCTTGATGCTGTCGTCACGAATGCCCAACCACTGAAAGACCTTGACCCCGATCACCGCGCCCAGAATCCCCGTCACCACCACCAGCACCGCGGTTAACGACGGTAAGCCACCGATTTTTTCGGAAATCCCCATCGCAATCGGCACCGTGACCGACTTCGGCGCCAACGACAACAAGGTTTCCAGACTTGCCCCGGTGACGTGGGCAATGGCAATCGAACTGATGGCGCCCATCAACACGCCGGCCAACAAGCCGAATGTCACCGGCAACCAGATTTTCTTAAGCTTGGGAAACTGTTGATAAAGCGGAATCGCCAACGCAACCGTGGCAGGCCCTAAGAGAAAGTGAATAAATTGTCCGCCTTCGAAATAGGCTTCATAATCCATATCGGACACGCTCAAAAACACGATCAGCAACCCGATGGCGGTAATAACCGGGTGCAATAAAACATTTCGGTTCATGCGTTTGTACAATTTCAAGGCCAGGGTATAAGCGACCAGCGTCATGGTCAGACCGGTTAAAGGGGAGGCCGACAAATAGACCCAAAGATAAGTCAAATCATTTTCCGCCATCGGTCACCCCTTTTTTCGTCGATCGACGCAGCACCCATTGCATGACCCAGGCGGTTGTCACCATCGTAATCAGCGTACTGAACAACAGTGTCAAACCAATGGGCAGCCACTCGCTGGCGATGCGATGAAAATACACCATAATGCCGACGCCGGCCGGTACGAACAGCAACGACAGGTGACTCAACAAGCCGTCCGACACCTCATCCAGCGATTCAGAACTACGCCCCCGCCATAACAGCGTCACAAACAATAACATCATCCCGATGACCGGACCCGGCACCGGCAAATTGAATAAAATTGCCAACACCTCTCCGGCGAGCTGAAATATCAGCAACCAAGTGATCCCGTGTAAAAACTTCATTTTCGATTCCCAAACGTGTCCATGAATCCTGCTCTCGTACTTCAGATGGTTAACATTATAGCCGTCAAGACGAATTGACACAGTTTTGGAATAAAAAAAACCGCCAGACCTGGCGGTTTAAACAACGGAAATTTTATGGCTGGATTACTTCGCCACCGGTTTCACGTCCGGTTCCCCGACCATTAAGGTCAACATTTTGTTGGGGTGAATGTGTTTTCGCCAAGCCTTGAGCACGTCTTCCTTAGACAACTCGGCCATTTTTTTCGGGAACCGTTCCAAGTAATCCAACGGCATGTCGTAAAAGCCGATCATGGAAATGTAACCAGCGATTTTCGAATTGCTGTCAATCCGAAGCGGGAAACCGCCCACCAGATTACTTTTAATGGCTTCCAGCTTTTCATCCGGGAAATCTTTCATAAATTGCGCCAGTGTTTGCTTAACCACCTCATCGGCTTCCTTGGCGGAAGTGTTTTTGGTGGATAAGCCAATTTGGAATGGCCCCGGCACTTTCATTGGGTAAAACCCACTTGATACCCCGTAAACCAGTCCGCGTTTTTCACGAACTTCTTCCATCAGCAAGGAACCGAATCCGCTCCCGCCTAACAGATGATTGCCCAGGAACAGCGCATAATAATCCGGATCACCACGCTTTACGCCCTGTTGGGCGAGAGTGTAATACGTCTGCGTTGAACCAAACCGGATGATTTTGGCTTGTGCTTTTTCCAATGGCTTAGGTTGTGGCAGAGCCGACGCTTTTTCACCGGTTGGCAAGTTTCGAGTAAGGGCTTCCGCCATCTGCTCGGCTTTTTTACGATCCACCGCGCCGACAATCGTTACCTGTGCATTGGCGGCCACATAATAACGTTTGTAAAACGCTTTCACATCGTCCACGGTGAGTTTTTGAACAGTTTTCAACGTCCCCGACACCGGATGTGCATACGGGTGATCACCATAAAGTTTCGACCAGAGTTCATCGGAAAGCATGGATTGCGGTTTCACGGTTTTTTGTTTCAAGCCGGTCATCAAGCGCGCTTTTTCCCGCGCCATGATCTTCTTTCGAAAGATCGGTTGACTTGAAATTTCAGCAAAGAGCGTCATGGCCGGCGTCAACACTTCGTCTCGGGTCAAACTGCGCAAATGAATACTGGCGGTGTCTCGACCGGCACTGGAACCGATTTGTACCCCCAGATCATTGAACGTTTCGGAAATCTGATTTTCATCGTGCCTCGGCGTGGCGGTGCCCAGTAAGTTGGCGGTAAAAGACGCCACACCCCATTGATCGCCATCCCGCGCCGAGCCGGCATCGAATAAGAGCTCTACATCCACCATCGGCAGCTGCGGGGCGTGCACGTACATCACTTTCGTCCCTTTGGCGGTCTGCCAGGTTTGAATATCGACTTTCGCCCAGGCCTGGGTACTCAGCAAACAGGCAAATGCAAAGACCCAAACCGTTAGTTGTTTCATTTTCGCCACTATCGAACCCCTCCTTCCATAACCGGTACGGCGGATGATTTCGCACCTTCACCATTCGGCAACAAACTCGCTACCGTGACTTTATCGCGTGTCAGATATTTTTTGGCCACGGCTTGTACCGCTTCCGGCGTCACCTGACGTAAGTTTTCGACCCAGTTATCGTAGGTTTCAATCGGCAAACCAATGCTGACCAACGACCCCAAAATCATCGCTTGGGATTGAATGGAGTCTTGATGAAACACATATTGCGCTTCGGTTTGCGCCAACACCCGTTTCAATTCTTGCTCGGAAATCGGCTGTTGTTGCAACTGCTCGATTTGTGCCCAAAGCGCGGCTTCAGCCTCTTCCAGCGTTTTCCCTTCGGAAGGCGTAATATTCAACATAAACAGGCTTTCCAAACGGCTGGTTTCATCGTAACTGGCTCCGGCGGACACCGCGATTTTCGAGCCCCGCACCAGGTCACGCGGCAGGCGCGCACTGTCACCGCCGTCCAAAACACTGTTCAGCACCGACAGTGCATAGACTTCCTGACTGTTCTTGGCCGTCACCAACGATGGCGCATGAAAGCCCATAATCAAGCTCGGCGATTTGGTAGCGCCTTTCATTTTGATACGGCGCTCACCTTCCTGTTCGATTTCGACACGTGGTTTCGGCGGGGTAATGGTTTCCGGCTTGTGCGCGCCGTAATAGCGTTTTGCCCATTCGTAAACCTGCTGCGGATCGACATCGCCGACGACCACCAAGGTGGCGTTATTCGGCGCATACCACTGTTGATACCAGTGTTGCAAATCGTCAACCGTATAAGCACGAATGTCCGACATCCAACCGATAACGGGATGATGTTGCGGGCTGTTGACATAAGCCGACGCCTTAAACAGTTCATACAGTTTGGAACCGGGACGGTCTTCCACACGCCAGCGACGCTCTTCGGTCACCACATCACGCTCTTTTTGAAATTCTTCGTCTTTAATAACCAGGTTACGCATGCGATCCGATTCCAGTTCCATGACTTTTTCCAAATTCTGGTTGCCGACGACTTGATAATAGGCCGTGTAATCATTTGACGTGAAGGCATTATCCTGTCCGCCCAGCTTTGACACGGTTTTGGAGAACTCACCCGGTTTCAAAGATTTGGTGCCTTTGAACATCATGTGTTCCAACATATGCGAAATGCCGGTAATGCCGCCGTATTCATAGTTGGAACCAACCCGGTACCAAACCTGTTGCACAACCACCGGCGCCCGGTGATCTTCTTTGACCAGCACCTGCATGCCGTTGTCGAGTTTGAACTTCGATATACTGGCGTGAGCCGGCCATGCCAGCGCCATGACCAGACCGAACCATCCAATTCGCACCATGGGGGAATCTCCTAAAATCAAACGAATTTCATTTATAATAACGTAATTAATAGCCGCAAGTATTGACGAAGCTTTAAAACAGGAAGCGACATGTTCAGTTTTTTAAAACGTAAAGACAAACCGTCATCCGACGAAACACAACCCAACGATTCCGTAACCCTTCCAGACACCTCGGAAAATGACTCCGAAACACCAACACCGCCTGACGCGCCTTCCGAACCACAAGCCGCCGCTCCCACGGAAGCCCCTCCGGAACCAGCCGATTCGGCCAATAAACAGGGGCTGTTCACCCGCCTGAAAAACAGCCTGAGCAAGACGCGTCGCAATTTTACCGACAGCTTAACCTCATTGGTCATGGGTCGCAAAGAAATCGATGCCGATTTATTGGACGAGCTGGAAATGATTCTGCTTACCGCCGATGTCGGTGTGGAAGCCACCGATAAAATCATCCAAAACCTGACCGATCAAGTGTCGCGGAAAGAGCTTAAAGAACCCGAAGCGTTAATTCAAGCTTTAAAAAGCCAATTGGAAAACTTATTAACCCCTGTTGAACAACCTCTGGACATTGACATCAACGAAGGGCCTTTTGTGATTTTAATGGTTGGCGTCAATGGCGTCGGCAAAACCACCACCATTGGGAAGTTGGCGAAAAAATTCCAAAATGAAGGCAAATCCGTCATGCTGGCCGCCGGGGACACCTTCCGCGCCGCCGCCGTAGAACAACTGGAAACCTGGGGCGAGCGCAACCAAGTCCCCGTCATCGCCCAAAAAACCGGTGCCGATTCCGCCGCCGTTATTTTCGACGCCATCCAGTCCGCCACGGCGAAAAAGGTGGATGTCCTGATTGCCGATACCGCCGGACGCCTGCACACACAGTCCAACCTGATGGAAGAGCTGAAAAAGGTCAAACGCGTGATTCAAAAGGTCAACCCGGACGCACCGCATGAAGTTATGCTGGTGCTGGATGCCGGCACCGGACAAAATGCCTTAAGCCAGGCGCAGCAATTCCATGAAGCGGTTGATTTGACCGGCCTGACCCTCACCAAACTCGACGGCACGGCAAAAGGCGGCATCGTCTTTGCACTGGCCGAGCAACTGGGCATTCCGGTCCGCTTTATCGGCGTCGGCGAAGCCATTGACGATTTGCGCCCTTTCCAGGCCAATGAGTTTGTCAAGGCCCTCTTTGATCAAACCGATGGCTGAGATTGATGAACCTGCCCGACACGGAAAACGCCCATTATCATTATGCCTTTAAAAAAGGCTATCGCATGGCGATGGATGGCAAGCCCATGTCGCATATGCCCAGCAGCATTCGCCGTGACCCAGCCCTCCGAGAATATTTTCAAATGGGCTGGAACCAACTGCAAGAAGAGTTGGCCAACGGCGAGCAGGATGATGCCAGACCCCCTTGGCGTAGCCGCTTTGCCTGGTTCTTTATGATGCTGCTGGCCGGCATCGGCACCGCGTCGTTGATGGTCGCTCAAATCAATGAAAAAAAAGAAGCTCAGCAAGCGAAGATCGACGCACCGGAGCCTTCTCCAAAAACCACCAGGCCTGGTGAGAAACCGGCAACACCATCCAAAGCCCCCACGCGCGGCCAGCCGCAAGAAAACACGCTCGCCTCGTCGGACCTCGGCCTCATCGACAGCACGAAACAGACCGTTCCCAAGACAGAAGAATCGCCTGCCACGGCACCCGAAGCCCTTGAAAACAAGCCTGAAAAAGCGGCACCAACAGGCGATGGCTTATCGCTTCTATCACCACAAGCACGGCAAGATTTAGCCCAAACGCGGCAAGAAGTCCTTTATAATCAATCAGAAAAACACGTGACACTGGCACCTGTACAGGCCAGTGATATTCGAGTCGAACAAGCGGTTTTAGCGGAAAACGTCTCGAATTTAACACCGGTGCAGCCGCTCGACGGCTTGGTGCCGAAATACGTACGGAAAGTGTTTTTCTTTACCCGAATCGATCAGGCCGCTGGCCGAACCATTTATCACCGATGGGTTTACCGGGATAAAGTCCTGGCGACGGTGCCGCTGAAGATCACCAGCCCACGCTTTCGGACTTGGTCCAGCAAGCGTTTGAGCAGTGCCTGGCCTGGTCAATGGCATATTGAAGTATTGGACGATGAGAACAACGTTATTTACCGATATTCATTCAACTACATAAAATAAAGTAAGAGAAAACCAGCACTATGATTCGTCAGACGAAACCCTTTCTTACCCTCTTTGCACTTGTTTGGTTGGTCGGCTGCTCCAGCAACCCTCCGAAAGAAACCCACGACAATATTTGCTATATTTACGATCACGATTCCGACTGGGAAGAAGCCGCACACGACTCCGCTAAAAAGTGGGGAACGCCAGAGTACATCTTAATGGCCTTCATTCATCAGGAATCGCGTTTTACGCACGATGCTCAGCCGCCCCGCGAATATGCGCTCGGGTTAATCCCTTTGCCAAGAAGCTCATCGGCTTACGGTTACTGCCAAGCGCAAGACCCGGCCTGGTACGATTATCAAAAAGCCACCGGCAATTGGTCGGCACGTCGTACCGACATTGAAGATTCGCTCGATTTTATCGGTTGGTACAACTACCAGTCCTACAAACGCAACGGCATTTCACGAAACGACCCTTACAACCTCTACTTGGCTTACCATGAAGGGCAAGGCGGTTATTCCCGGAAAACCTACCAAAACAAAACCTGGTTGAAGAAAGTGGCCTATAAAGTCACCAAACGCTCAATGCTGTACAAAAAACAATTACGCGTCTGTAGCCAGCTGGCCGTCACCGCACCGGAGCCGAAGAAACCCAAACCAGTGATTCACAACCGCACACAACAAGCGAAAAGCAAAGGCCAATGCACCGCACCCTGGCCTTATTGCTAATGCATAGAAAATCATCGGAATAAGTATATAGAAACAAAAAAGCCGCTGAAAAGCGGCTTTTTTATGGTCTGAACGCGATCGTTCAATCAGTCTTGGTATTTTTCAAACACCAAAGAGGCATTCGTGCCACCGAAACCGAAGCTGTTACTCATCATACGAGTCAGTCCCGCATTTTCTTCAAGTTTCGTCACGATCGGCATGCCTTCACATTCCGGATCCATGGTTTCAATATTAACCGACGGCGCAATAAAATCATTTTCCAACATCATTAAGCTGTAAATGAATTCGTGCACACCAGCCGCCCCTAGAGAATGACCGGACAAGGATTTGGTCGAGCTGATTTTCGGCACTTTGGCACCAAACACATCACGGATCGCCGCCGCTTCTTTGGTATCGCCAACCGGCGTCGAGGTGCCATGCGGGTTAATGTAGTCCACATCGCCTTTTACCGTTGACAACGCCAACTCCATACAACGTACGGCCCCTTCACCGGAAGGCGCGACCATATCATAACCGTCCGAGTTAGCCCCATAACCGGTGATTTCCGCGTAAATTTTGGCACCACGCGCCAAAGCATGCTCCAGCTCTTCCACCACGACCATCCCGCCGCCACCGGCGATAACAAATCCGTCACGGTCTGCGTCGTATGCGCGAGAAGCTTTTTCAGGCGTATCGTTATACTTGGTCGACAGCGCGCCCATAGCGTCAAATAAAACCGACATGGTCCAATGCAGCTCTTCACCGCCACCGGCAAAGACGACATCCTGTTTTCCAAGTTGGATCTGTTCAACGGCGGTACCAATACAGTGCGCGGAAGTAGAACAGGCCGAACTGATGGAGTAGTTAATGCCTTGGATTTTAAACGGCGTGGCCAAACAGGCCGAAACCGTACTGCCCATGGTACGCGTCACCATGTAAGGTCCAACGCGCTTAACACCACGTTCCTTGGCAATGCTGACGGCTTCCGTTGCATTTGAATTGGAACCGCCGCCGGAACCGGCCACTAAGCCAGTTCTAGGGTTCGACACCTGCTCTTCGGTCAAGCCGGAATCTTCAACGGCTTGCTTCATCGCAATGTAAGAATAAGCCGCCGCATCGCCCATGAAACGCAACTGCTTACGTTCAATGTGCTCTTTGAAATCCAGGCCTTTAACCGCACCGTGAACCTGTGAACGCATACCGTTCTCTTCATACTCCGGTGCGAACACGATTCCGGAACGCCCGTTTTTTAAAGAGTCCGTGACTTCATCTTTATTATTTCCCAAACTGGAAACAATCCCGATACCGGTGATAACAACTCTTTTCATGTTAAAAACTATCCGTATTTGTAAACAATCCGACTTTCAAGTCATCCGCTGAGTAAATTTCACGCCCATCAACATAGAGATGCGCATTCGCAATCCCCATATACAGTTTACGCTTGATAACGCGCTTGATATCGATCACATATTCAACTTTCTTAGCTTTCGGCAGCACTTGCCCATAGAATTTAACTTCACCGGCACCCAGTGCTCGACCACGCCCCGGGCCACCTGTCCACCCCAGGTAAAAACCGATTAACTGCCACATAGCATCCAAGCCCAAACACCCCGGCATAACCGGATCGTTATTAAAGTGGCACTCGAAAAACCATAGGTCTTCAGTTACGTCTAGCTCCGCTCGAATTTCCCCTTTTCCAAACGCACCACCTTCTTCGGAAATGTGGCTGATACGATCAAACATGAGCATCGGTGGTAATGGAAGTTGGGCATTGCCTGGGCCGAATAATTCGCCGCGCCCGCAAGATAAAATTTCTTCTTTATTATAGCTAGACTGCTTTTCCATGTATTTTCCAAGTTGACAAGTTATAAAGGCTATTATAACAGCAGTGAGAATTCCATTACAACGCAATTCCCACATACAAAAAAGCCCGCGATTCCCCTTTGGAATGCGGGCTTGGAATATGGTGCCGACATCAAGACTTGAACTTGAAACCTACTGATTACAAATCAGTTGCACTACCAATTGTGCTATGTCGGCTGAATGCGGCGTATTATAAATTCTTACCGATTTTTGTCAACTTTTTTTTATAAACTTTCAATCACCTCAACCATACCTTGTAAGGTCAGGTCTTCGACGTAATCAAATGACTTGTCCAACAAAGGCTCGATCACGGGGAAATCCCCACCCGTTCCAAGGCAATCAAACCGTCTGCCGGTTTCTTTTTCCAAATCCCCGACCAGCGCATTTATGTAGGCCGCGACCATATAAAGCGTGCCGCCCGCCACAGCACTACCGGTATCGGTCGCCAGCAACCCCGAAGCGGTTTCGTCACCCAACTTCATGGCTTCGGGCTTCAGTGCTGTTTGATCCAATAAACTTTGCTTCATAATCGCCAGGCCTGGCACAATAAACCCGCCAATATGCTCTTTTTCAATCACCACATCCACCGTAATTGCGGTGCCAGCATCCACGATAAAGGTTGGTTTATTCTGCCCGGCACAAGCTCCGATAATCGCCATCCAACGATCGACACCGAAGGTTTCAAAAGCCTCATAACCACATTGAATGCCGCAACAGCTGGGTTGTGTTGAAAGGTAAGTCGGATAAAGCTTAAAAGCACCTTGTACCCATTCATTGAACTTCGCATTGGCCTCGGAATCCACAACGGAACAAACATACACAGCCGCGACGTCGCCTTCGGGTAAGCCCAGTGCTTCTAATAAACCATCAGAAGCCATATTGTCATGAAGAATACTGCCTAAGTATTCGTAACGACCTTTTATAAGCGTGGCCGCCTTTAGGCGAGTATTGCCCAATTCAAAAAAAATCAACATTCATTCTCTCGCTCATAACGGCCGGATGGAGACAGCACCAGAGTGGTAGTATTCCATTCGGCCTTCAATATCGACGATGGCTTGTGCCATTTCGTCTAAGCCAACATAGCGGCCCTTTTTGGAAGATTCGTTATGATACACAATCACTTCTTGGCCGGGCATAAAAAAATCATGTTTTTGCCAATCAATGCTATTAAAAACCGGCCGTTCATCCGACACAAATAAATGGTAAAGACGTTCTGAAAGTCGTTGGAGAAAACCATTTTGATCCAAATCTGCGACGAATTCTGATTCGAACCCATTCCCCGCCACCGGAGACAAGTTCACCCCGATGCCAATCACCAAATAGTTACCTGGATTCGAACCGGGTGAGGTCACCATTTCAATCAAGCAACCCGCCACTTTCTTAGCGTTTAGAAAGACATCATTCGGCCACTTTACTGTCAGCATCGTATTGTCCGAGGTCTCAGCCATCGCCTGCCGAATCAACAGCGCAATTTGCGCGGAGATAAATGGCACAGTGCCAATATCACCGTCAAATGGTAATGCCATCGAAAACGTTAAAGACCCCGTAGACTGAGTCCACTGTCGACCTCTCTGGCCATAGCCGGCTGTTTGGTGGTGGGCAAAACAAAATAACGGCCCGGATAAGCGCCCATTGGATAGTTCCGTTTTTAAATATCGGCTTGTGGAATCGACTTCCGCCAACTCCACCACTTGATAATAACGGGAAGTGAATGCCATGACGCACCTTCTCAATAGCTGAAATGTCCAATTTTACGGATTTCAGGCAAAAAAAAACCCATCATAAAGACGGGTTTTTAGGAATATAAGCTTGGGGATGACCTACTCTCACATGGGACCTCCCACACTACCATCGGCGCTAAGACGTTTCACTTCTGAGTTCGGAAAGGGATCAGGTGGTTCCATCTCGCTATGGTCCCCAAGCAATTGGGTTATGTAAGCTGTTCTTTCAAACAACTCACTGAATTTGGAAAAATCTCTTAAGCTTGCAGTTATTAAGCTTCGTCACAATGCTCTTAAAGCGTTCTTTATCTACTCAAGTTCAAACATGTCTTTTACGTCACTTTCAGTCATGACTTCAAAGTTACTTTTGAGTTGTATAGTTAAGCCTCACGGGTAATTAGTACTGGTTAGCTTCATCCATTACTGAACTTCCACACCCAGCCTATCAACGTCATAGTCTTTAACGGCCCTTTAGAAGACTTAAAGTCTAGGGAGAACTTATCTCGAGGCAGGTTTCCCACTTAGATGCTTTCAGCGGTTATCCTTTCCGAACATAGCTACCCGGCAGTGCCACTGGCGTGACAACCGGAACACCAGAGGTTCGTCCACTCCGGTCCTCTCGTACTAGGAGCAGCCCCTCTCAATTCTCCAACGCCCACGGCAGATAGGGACCGAACTGTCTCACGACGTTCTAAACCCAGCTCGCGTACCACTTTAAATGGCGAACAGCCATACCCTTGGGACCGACTTCAGCCCCAGGATGTGATGAGCCGACATCGAGGTGCCAAACACCGCCGTCGATATGAACTCTTGGGCGGTATCAGCCTGTTATCCCCGGAGTACCTTTTATCCGTTGAGCGATGGCCCTTCCACACAGAACCACCGGATCACTAGAACCTGCTTTCGCACCTGCTCGACGTGTCTGTCTCGCAGTCAATCACCCTTTTACTCTTGCGCTCATTGCACGATGTCCGACCGTGCTGAGGGTAACTTCGCGCTCCTCCGTTACACTTTGGGAGGAGACCGCCCCAGTCAAACTACCCACCATACACTGTCCCTGAGCAGGATTCACTGCCCTAGGTTAGAACCTCAATAATATCAGGGTGGTATTTCAAGGATGGCTCCACAATGACTGGCGTCACTGCTTCAAAGCCTCCCACCTATCCTACACAGATAGTATCAAAGTCCAGTGCAAAGCTGTAGTAAAGGTTCACGGGGTCTTTCCGTCTAGCCGCGGGTACGCAGCATCTTAACTGCGAGTTCAATTTCGCTGAGTCTCGGGTGGAGACAGTGTGGCCATCATTACGCCATTCGTGCAGGTCGGAACTTACCCGACAAGGAATTTCGCTACCTTAGGACCGTTATAGTTACGGCCGCCGTTTACCGGGGCTTCGATCAAGAGCTTCGCCTAAGCTAACCCCATCAATTAACCTTCCGGCACCGGGCAGGCGTCACACCGTATACGTCATCTTTCGATTTTGCACAGTGCTATGTTTTTAGTAAACAGTTGCAGCCACCTGGTCTCTGCAACCCCCAATAGCTTACGCAGTAAATGCTTCACCATCAGGGGCACACCTTCTCCCGAAGTTACGGTGTCATTTTGCCTAGTTCCTTCACCCGAGTTCTCTCAAGCGCCTTGGAATTCTCATCCTGACCACCTGTGTTGGTTTGGGGTACGATTCTTTATGACCTGAAGCTTAGAAGCTTTTCTTGGAAGCATGGCATCAACCACTTCGTCCAAAAGAGGACTCGTCATCAGTTCTCAGCATTAAGATCCCGGATTTACCTAAGATCTCTGCCTACTACCTTAAACTTACAACCATCAGTAAGCTGGCCTAGCCTTCTCCGTCCCTCCATCGCAGTCATAAAAAGTGCAGGAATATTAACCTGCTTCCCATCGACTACGCCTCTCGGCCTCGTCTTAGGGGTCGACTAACCCTACGTCGATTAACGTTGCGTAGGAAACCTTGGTCTTTCGGCGAGGGAGCTTTTCACTCCCTTTATCGCTACTCATGTCAGCATTCGCACTCGTGATACCTCCAGGATACTTTACAATACCCCTTCGCAGGCTTACACGACGCTCCTCTACCATGCCTTACGGCATCCACAGCTTCGGTACACTACTTAGCCCCGTTAAATCTTCGGCGCAGGCCGACTCGATCAGTGAGCTATTACGCTTTCTTTAAAGGGTGGCTGCTTCTAAGCCAACCTCCTGACTGTCTAAGCCTTCCCACATCCTTTCCCACTGAGTAGTGTTTAGGGACCTTAGCTGGTGGTCTGGGTTGTTTCCCTCTTGACTACGGACGTTAGCACCCGCAGTCTGTCTCCCATGATTGCACTTGCTGGTATTCGGAGTTTGCAATGGGCTGCTAAGCCTTGACGGCCCGCTAGACCATAACAGTGCTCTACCCCCAGCAGTGAGACATGAGGCTCTACCTAAATAGATTTCGAGGAGAACCAGCTATCTCCGGGCTTGATTAGCCTTTCACTCCGATCCACAGCTCATCCCCGCATTTTTCAACATACGTGGGTTCGGTCCTCCAGTACCTGTTACGGCACCTTCAACCTGGCCATGGATAGATCGCCCGGTTTCGGGTCTACGCCATGCTACTAGTCGCCCATTTAAGACTCGGTTTCCCTACGGCTCCCTTATTCAGTTAACCTTGCAACATAACGTAAGTCGCTGACCCATTATACAAAAGGTACGCAGTCACCCCGAAGGGCTCCTACTGCTTGTACGTACACGGTTTCAGGTTCTATTTCACTCCCCTTCAGGGGTTCTTTTCGCCTTTCCCTCACGGTACTGGTTCACTATCGGTCGGTAGAGAGTATTTAGCCTTGGAGGGTGGTCCCCCCATGTTCAGACAGAATTTCACGTGTTCCGTCCTACTCGAATAACACTTAATAAGATTTCGCATACAGGACTATCACCTTGTATCGTCACACTTTCCAGAGTGTTCTGCTATCTTAATAAATGCTTTAGGGCTGGTCCCCGTTCGCTCGCCGCTACTTGGGGAATCTCGGTTGATTTCTTTTCCTCCGGGTACTTAGATGTTTCAGTTCTCCGGGTTAGCCTCCCACAAGGGGATATCCATAAAGGATGGGTTTTCCCATTCGGAAATCCACGGATCAAAGCTTGTTTACTAACTCCCCGTGGCTTATCGCAAGTTACTACGTCCTTCGTCGCCTTCTACCGCCTAGGCATCCACCGTGTACGCTTAGTCACTTAACTATACAACTCAAAAATAACCTTGACCTTTTGTGTTGAGTCATCATTTTTTAAAGTCTTAAAAAACCATGCCTCAATCAAAGCCTATTTCGTTGCCATGACTAAAAGTTTTACGCTGACATGTTCTCGCTTGAGTTTGTATCATCACACTTGCGTGTGTTTGAACTCTTTAAGATACATTGTTACCTTGGCATTCAAACCGTTGGAGTGGTTTGAATGTCAATCATACAGAATATGTCGGTATTCTGTATGTTCTAACTACTTGTCAGGCGTTATTCAAAATAACGCTCAACAATTACTTAGAGATTTTTCCTAATTGTTAAAGATCTATTTCTTTCGTCAGTCTATTGTCACCAATACGACTGTGAATAACCTCTGCTTTAGACTTAAAGTCAGAACCTATTCACAGGTGTAGTGGTGGAGCTATGCGGGATCGAACCGCAGACCTCCTGCGTGCAAGGCAGGCGCTCTCCCAGCTGAGCTATAGCCCCATTCATTGGTGGGTCTGGGTGGATTTGAACCACCGACCTCACCCTTATCAGGGGTGCGCTCTAACCAACTGAGCTACAGACCCAGGTCGTTCTCGTTTTTCTCAGTAATTCAGAGACAATTTATGTGAAAGCTAGCTTAGGCTCGTGGCCGTCTTTGTCTTAAAGGAGGTGATCCAGCCCCAGCTTCCGCTAGGGCTACCTTGTTACGACTTCACCCCAGTCATGAATCACAAAGTGGTGAGCGCCCTCCCGAAGGTTAGACTACCCACTTCTTTTGCAACCCACTCCCATGGTGTGACGGGCGGTGTGTACAAGGCCCGGGAACGTATTCACCGTGACATTCTGATTCACGATTACTAGCGATTCCGACTTCACGGAGTCGAGTTGCAGACTCCGATCCGGACTACGAAGGGTTTTATGAGATTCGCGCACTGTCGCCAGTTGGCTGCTCTTTGTACCCTCCATTGTAGCACGTGTGTAGCCCATCCCATAAGGGCCATGATGACTTGACGTCGTCCCCGCCTTCCTCCGGTTTATCACCGGCAGTCTCTTTAGAGTTCTCAACTAAATGGTAGCAACTAAAGATAAGGGTTGCGCTCGTTGCGGGACTTAACCCAACATCTCACGACACGAGCTGACGACAGCCATGCAGCACCTGTCACTGCGTTCCCGAAGGCACCAATCTATCTCTAGAAAGTTCGCAGGATGTCAAGGGATGGTAAGGTTCTTCGCGTTGCATCGAATTAAACCACATGCTCCACCGCTTGTGCGGGCCCCCGTCAATTCCTTTGAGTTTTAATCTTGCGACCGTACTCCCCAGGCGGTCAACTTAGTGCGTTAGCTACGCTACTAACCTTTTTAATAAGGCCAACAGCTAGTTGACATCGTTTACGGCTTGGACTACCGGGGTATCTAATCCCGTTCGCTACCCAAGCTTTCGCACCTCAGCGTCAGTTTTAGGCCAGGAAGTCGCCTTCGCCACTGATGTTCCTCCTGATATCTACGCATTTCACTGCTACACCAGGAATTCCACTTCCCTCTCCTAAACTCTAGATTGCCAGTATCGGATGCAGTTCCTAGGTTGAGCCCAGGGCTTTCACAACCGACTTAACAGTCCGCCTACGCGCGCTTTACGCCCAGTAATTCCGAATAACGCTTGCACCCTCTGTATTACCGCGGCTGCTGGCACAGAGTTAGCCGGTGCTTCTTCTAAAGTTAACGTCACAGTTAGCCGATATTAGCAACTAACCTTTCCTCACAATTGAAAGTGCTTTACAACCCTCGGGCCTTCTTCACACACGCGGCATGGCTGCATCAAGGTTTCCCTCATTGTGCAATATTCCCCACTGCTGCCTCCCGTAGGAGTCTGGGCCGTGTCTCAGTCCCAGTGTGGCTGATCATCCTCTCAAACCAGCTATAGATCGTTGCCTTGGTAGGCCTTTACCCCACCAACTAGCTAATCTAACGCGGGCTCATCCTTTAGCGATAGCTTACAAGTAGAGGCCACCTTTACTCCATAGAGCATATTCGGTATTAGCATACGTTTCCATATGTTGTCCCCAACTAAAGGGTAGATTCCCACGCGTTACTCACCCGTCCGCCACTCGACGCCCAAGAGCGCACACCGAAGTGATTGTTCTTGTCGTTTCCGTTCGACTTGCATGTGTTAGGCCTGCCGCCAGCGTTCATTCTGAGCCAGGATCAAACTCTTCAGTTTAATCTTTTTACTCGATTTTTTTGTGTGCTTGTCTGCACGAATTAAACACTCGAAATTAACAGGTACATGTTTCACATAAATGTGATTAACCATATACATAGTTGTCGAGATATTTATTTTTGGACAGCTACTTACCTAAGTAACTTCCACATAAATTATCTCTGAATTACCTGATTTTTAAAGAACTCTTGGTCTTGCTTTTCCTTAACTCAGTGCTCTGCACCCTGTCTCGGTAAGCCGCGTATTATAGGCGCTTGATTTTGTTTCCGTCAAGCTTTTTTTACGCTTTTTTTCTTTCCCGTTTACGCTTTATTCAACTCCGTTTCCGGTGTTGTTTTTGGCGTCTCCGTGAAAGAGATGCGTATTCTATAGCCTCCCCAGTTTTTTGCAACCGTTTTTTGCATCTTTTTTGAAAAAAATTATTCCATGTCCAAAATCGAGTTGTTTTGGTTCTCTGGCGGCTTGTCTAAGTTCAACGGTTCCAGGTTTAACCCCTTGTCTTTAATCTTCGGATTCTCAAAGGTTCCGGTCACCTCATAGCGATAAGTGACTAGGTCCTCATTAACAATAGGAACCAGCTTCATCAGTGCATAAGCCGCCAAGCCAGCCAAAGGTGTCGCAACGCCACTGATTGCGGCAATGGCCGGGAGTGTACTCCCAATGGCGGGCGTAATACGAGCCGACAAATCCAATTCACTTTTAACCAAGTCGATTTGGCCGCTCACCTGCGCTTTAGCCGCTGGCGCTTTTAAGTCCAGTTCTGTCAAATCCACGGTGCCTTGCTTGAAAGTGGCCTTGCCTTTTATATCGTCGTAGGCCAAACCGGCATCCGTTACATCTTGAATATTGAGCTTCAAGCGTCTTGCCAATGATTCAAAACTGAGTAATCCAAGCACTCTGGCAATGCCCGGTTCAGCGTCCTTAATCACGCCATCCTTGAATTCAAACTCTAAATTGCCAGCTAAACGCGTCTTCGACATGCAAGCGTAACTGCCTGGCCATTGTAAATTCGCTTCAAACCATGCGTAATTCCCTTTAAAGCCTTTTCGAATACCGACGAAATCGATTAAGTCTTCGGCATCTTTACTTTTAATGGATGCTTTTAGGAAACTTCTGTTTTTGGACTTGTCATACCGAAAAGAGCCTCTAAAGGGTTCTTTCAGTTGTTTTGGCTGCACAACAATATCGTTGATCAGCATTTCCGAAGCACTGTCCAACAACACAAAATCGGCTCGCGACAATTGACGATCATTAATTTGAATATTTTTCCCTCGAAAAATAATTTTCGTGTTTTCCTGTGGTTTAACTCCCTCTTTCGGGCACGGTGGCTCCACACGAGTTTCTTCAGGCTTTTTAGCATCAACTTTTAGTGTCAGTTTATCCAGTGCCACACTGTAGTCGTTCGGTGATGTTTGATTAATCACCATATCCATATTCGGATTATGAATTTGCAGCTCCACATAAGGCGACCCTGCAACAGACTGCCAACCCGCGGTCACGTTTTTCAAATGGTAATCTAAGACATCCACCCTTTTAAATCGAATCGCCGATGGCAACCAACGCGTTTCTGTTACCTGCTCCCCCTTAGTGTCTGTGGCTGCACTGTCTTTTGAAAACCACTCTTGTTTGATTTTTGGCCAGGCCTGCTGCCAGCCCGCCACATCCAAACGACCAAACTGTCCGTTAACTCGCCAACCGTCTTGCTTTAACACCAATGGTTGCTCGTTAAACGCAATGGATAAACGCTGTAAGACATCATCCTCCAAGGAATACAAACCTTTCAGCGCCATAAACGACCCCATGGACGCGGAAATCGCCAATTGCTGATTCTCTTGAACAGCCAACTGTGCTTCAAGCACTTTAGGACGGTAACCATTTTCAGCCATCGCGGCTTCACTAAGCGGAGCTGGCAAATGACTTTGCATCGTGGTCAAGTCAAAACGGGTGTTAACCTTTGGGTTCATCCCCTCCCCAAACGGAATGATCACATCCGCCTGCCAAGGCAGCTCCCCTCCATATAAAGCGGTTTGGTAATGGGCTTGGCCGGATGCCGTTATTTGAGCTTCTTTTTTATGCGTCGCCACCCGGATCTCCGCAGGACCGTTTTCAAACTCCGCCGTCAGCCCTTTTGAAGTAACCCCTTTTTCAGAAAACCCTAGCGGGCCCACAACATTTTTCAACTTTAAACGATCAAACAATGTCGCATTCACACCATGAAACTGAATCTCGCCGTCCACCGTCTCACTCTTTTTGGCATAACCGTACACCGGAATCCAGATTTTCGGCAGGGATACGGATACCCGCCCAGTTATATCAAGGTCATCTTTTAAGAAGCCGTCAATGCCCACCATTTCTGCCAAAGGTGAACTCAAGACAAAGCGTTTCGCATCCCCTGCGGAAGCCTGGGCCTCACCGGAAACCTGCACCGCAATGTTTTTCGTATCAAGGTGCTTAATATCCACCACGACATTTCGAGCTTCGGCGTTCTGCAACATGGCCTTATCGGCGGAAATTCGCAGGTCATAAGGCGTAAACACTAAATGCGCAGTAAACTTTTCCACGGCGGGCCAGTCCGGCTGAAACTTCAACACCGCGTTGTGCACCGTCCCGGTCGCTTTAAAAGTACCTTCGCCATTTCTAAACGGAAAATCGTTTAAGTTGCCCTTCACGACTAAATTGGCCGTCGCACCATCTCCGGACACCAAAGCCGTTTTGAGCCATTCCTCCAGATCCGGTGTCATTAATTGATAAGGCAGGTACGCTTTGACAAAGCTCAACTGTTTCGGCTCGATGTCAACACGACCGTCCACCTGACCATTAAAATCACCTTTAGCCGATACCTTTACCGGCATATCATCCAGTGTAAAGTTCGCATTGGGAACCGACCACCCTTTAAAACCGGCCAGGAACTGAAAATGAAACCCGTCTGACAACTTCATCTGAATCGGTTTGTCGTGCAGCATCGAGATCGTCCACTCAATGGGCGCATCCGTTTTCAACCAAACATCTTCGCCACGCTTCTCAATGGATAAGTTCTTTAACGCCAGGCCTGGTATATTTTCATTTTCCGGTAATTCCAAGCTGGGAATTTGCAGAGTCAGTGATGAAAACGCGATTTTTTCCAGATCAACCTGCCCCTGAACATTTTGCAGTTGCAACGCCTCTAAATTATCACCAAACCCTTCGTAATTCAGGTTTGCCAACAGTACATTAAACAAAGGTTTAACCACTTGAAAATCGAGTTCTTGCGCTTCAAACTTTAAGGTTTTGTTATCCGTCAAACTGACAAAAATGGGCGAAACACTTTTCACATAACGACGCCCTAAACGAATACGTTCAACCTCAAATCGCCAGTTTTCCAGCGCTCCGCCTTTAAATTGATTTTCCGCCGTCCAATTTAAAGCCAAACCCAAACTTTTAGGTAAAAGGTCATCATTCTGCGGCCATACCAAATCTTGCGCACTGGTCGTTACATTTAACTTCGCTAGCTGCCCACGACGCATCTGCAGATTCAAATCGCCAAGCAACTCGCCGGTCGGTAGCTTTTTTGACCAGGCCTGGGGCATAACTTGATACAGGCTCTCCAGAATCAAAGGGGTCAGCAGGTTGGTGTTCATTTCCCCTTCAGCCAAGCGCCCCCAGCTGTCAGTGGCGAAATCCCCTTTCATTTGCAAGCGAGACACGTCACCTTGCGGGCTGACCAAGCTGGCCACGCCGCCAAACGACCACTTCAAACCGCGATAGGTTTGGAAATTTTCAATCGCGACTTGCCCACTCGTATCGTTCTCCACGGGAAAGTCAAAGACGATATCTTTCAATGTCATTGCCCGCCATAACTTTGAAAATGGAATATTCAACGAATCCAGTTGAAGAGAATGAGGCTGAACATCCGGTTGATCCCAGGCCGTATCGGAAAAGGCAAGCTTTAGGCCGGTCACTTGAAGCTTTTGACCATAACTGACATCGTAAATAAAAGGCGAAAAAATATTGAAATCGCCTTTAGCTTCCTGCAAAGCAGCGGTAACATCCGCATCACGATACCGGAGCTGACGAATGTCAAACTTGAGCCCCAGCCAATTTTGCTCGACGTCAATGCGCTCGACCTGAATCTGCGCATCATTGATCTTTTCGATGTAAGAGAAAAACTGATTGGGCGCATATTGCACCCACGTAATCAACAGCCTGACCACCAGCAAATAAACGACAAACAGGGCCAGTAAAAAAAAGGATAGCTGTTGAAGACGTCTCAACATCAGGAAATCACCACATCAAACTGTTCGATAAAGTAACCACTTTCGGCCTGGAACCGAATATTTTTATTCAAGAAGGTTTCCAACTCGGCCACATTACTGGACGCTTCATCCAAAATATAAGACACCACAGGTTCGGAAGCAATCACGCGATAAAAGTCCGCATCAAAGGATTTCGCCATGCGCGTGATTTCCCGAAACACTTCAAACGCAATGGTTTCAGGTGTTTTCACCGTTCCACGGCCATTACACACCGGGCAAGGTTCACACAACACTCTTTCCAGGCTTTCGCGAGTACGTTTGCGCGTCATCTCCACCAACCCCAGATTGGAAATTTCAGTAATCGTCGTTTTGACCCGGTCACGTGCTAACTCGCGCTGCAAAGCCGAATACACCACTGATTTATGCTCGGCATCATCCATATCAATCAGATCCAGAATAATAATGCCGCCCAAATTCCGCAACCGAAGCTGACGCGCGATGGCCTGAGTCGCTTCCAAGTTGGTTCGGTAAATCGTCTCTTCCAGGTTTTTGTGCCCGACAAATCCGCCGGTATTGACGTCAATCGTCGTCATGGCTTCGGTTTGGTCAATGATTAAATAGCCGCCGGATTTCAACTCCACACGTTTCTCCAGCGCCTGCTGGATTTCATTTTCAATATTGTACAGATCGAAAATCGGCCGCTCACCGGAATAGAGTCCAAGTTTATCGGACAAATCCATGACATAGCTTTCCGAGAATTCGACCATTTTTTTGTAGGTTTCCGACGAATCCACTCGAATCTTTTCGATTCGATCAATCGGCACATCACGCAAGATATGCAAATACAACGGCAGGTCTTCGTAAATCAAAGCCGATTTTCGGACCTTTTTGGATTTATCCTGTATCGATTTCCACAAACGTTGCAAATACACCAAATCCGCTCGCATTTCATGAAAGTCGGCGCCTTCAGCCACGGTTCGGACAATGTAACCGCCTTCCGAGTCTTTTACCTCAGGAATGGCATTAATCACTTCCCGTAACCGATCCCGCTCCGCGGAATCTTCGATTTTCTGCGAGACACCAATCATTTTTTCATCCGGCATATACACCAGCATTCGGGAAGGAATCGTGACCTGCATCGTCAAACGCGCGCCCTTGGAACTGATGGGGTCTTTGACCACCTGCACCATGACCTGCTGTCCGGCATGCAAAAATTTAGTAATGTCTTCACAATCTTCGTCGGCCTGCTTGCCAATGGAACGTTTGCAAATATCCGACACATGCAAAAAAGCCGTTCGCTCCAGCCCAATATCAACGAACGCGGCTTGCATGCCCGGCAACACTCGGTCAACCTTGCCAATGTAAATATTGCCGACCAAGCCTCGCTTGTTAGCTCGTTCAATCCATACTTCCTGCAGAGCACCGTTCTCAACCCAAGCAACCCGAGTTTCGGACGGCGTCACATTCACCAATATTTTTTCTTCGTTATACATGTTCAATCCACATAAAATTCTGATTCGGTCAGCAATTGGTCCAACTCGTATAAGGGTAACCCCATTACGCCGGAGTAACTGCCGTGCAACTGCGAGATAAATTTGGCGCCTAGCCCTTGAATGGCGTAACCACCAGCTTTCCCTTCCGGTTCCCCGGTTTGCCAATAGGCCTCGAACTCCGCGTCGGAAATAGCTCGAAACGTTACCTCACTTCGCGATAATTTCGACAAAATACGGCCGTCATACACCACCGACACGGCGCTTAACACATCATGCTGAGCACCGGATAATGCCCTCATCATCCGCTGGGCATCCATTTTATGGCGCGGCTTGCCAAAAAGCTTGCCGTCTTTGAGCACCACCGTATCGCTACCAATTACCCAAGCTTTCTTTTCCGGCACCTTATTAAAGCCGGAAAAAGCTTTTTCAACCGCCATTCGGACCACAAACGACTCGGGGCTTTCGTTCGGTAAAAAGGTTTCCTCAACCGGCGCGTCAACCAATTCGAAATCCATCCCGATTTGTTCCAATAGTTCTCGCCGTCTCGGTGAAGACGACGCCAAATACACTTTCTTACTCATAAATCTCTCAAAGCACCCAATTCTCGGCGCAACCGCGACGAAATATCGGATATGATTAGCCATTAAATTACACTTATTCTAACGCTTTCGTAAGATTACTGAGGGAGTTTATCCATGGATATTATCATTACAGACCATTCGCCGGAAAACCTTGAAGATAAATTTGAAAACCACTTCCTCTATCAGAACAGCGATTATTCAATCATGTGCGAAAGTACGGAGATTCCCTGGTTGCAATTCATTCCGAATCGACCGGTTACCCCAGACTATGCCGGGCAGCTTTATGCCGAAATGGTTGCGCTGGCTGAACATTTAAGATCGGAAGGGTTTGGCGAACATTACAACATCGCCAAAATCGGCAATAAGCTCCCCTATTACCACATTCACCTGGTCATGAGGAATCAAAACGACCAGGCCTGGCCGGAAACGATCTGGGGGTTGGATTTAAAAGAAGACGTGTCGGTGATTGAGCGGTTTAAAACGTGCTTGGAACGGTATTTTGCCCAAACTTAAGAGTTGCAACAGAAACCCGGACCGTCAGGCCTGGTAAAAATCACGGTACCAGCGTACAAAACGCTCAATGCCTGCTTCAATTTCCGTCGCCGGTTTAAAATCGACATCGGCCATCAAATCCGACACATCTGCATAGGTTCTCGGCACATCGCCCGCTTGCATCGGCAACTGGTTTTGAACGGCCTTTTTCCCCGTCGCCGCTTCAATCGCTTGGATAAAGCGCTGTAAAGTAATCGGTTGGTTATTACCGATATTGTAAATTTTATAAGGCGCTTGCGCCGTGGTGATGTCCGATTGATGCATCGCCGGAATATGATCCATCACCCGCACGACGCCTTCGACAATATCATCGATATAGGTAAAGTCCCGCTCCATTTGGCCATGGTTAAACACATCAATGGTCTCCCCCGCTAATATCTTGCGGGTAAACGAAAAATACGCCATATCCGGGCGTCCCCAAGGGCCATAGACCGTGAAGAACCGCAATCCGGTCGTTGGAATACCATACAAATGGCTATACGTATGCGCCATCAACTCATTGGATTTTTTCGTCGCGGCATAAAGGGAAATGGGGAAGTCCACCCGGTCATCGGTTGAAAATGGAATTTTGGTATTCATGCCGTACACCGAACTCGAAGACGCATAAACCAAATGCGCCGTTTTTTGATGACGACAACCTTCCAGAATATTCACAAAACCGACCAGATTGGAATCCACATAAGCATGCGGATTTTCAATTGAATAACGCACCCCTGCCTGAGCGGCCAGGTGAATCACACGATCGAAAGCTTGGGCTTCAAATAATGCTTGAGTCTCAGCTCGGTCAGCAATATCGATTTCCACAAATTCAAATGCCTCCAAAACCGACTGTTCGGTACAGAAGCGTTCGATCTCGGCCAAGCGTGCGCGCTTCAAGGCTGGGTCATAATAATCATTCAGGTTATCCAGCCCGACGACCTCATGGCCTTTTTTCAATAAATCCAACGTAACATAGAAACCAATAAACCCGGCCGCGCCGGTCACCAATACTTTCATCAATCCTGTCCAAATAAATCGCGTGTGTAAACTTTATCACACACATCTTTAATCTCATCGGTAATACGGTTAGCCAGCACGATGTCCGACATGGCTTTAAACTCTTCCAAAGATGACACCACTTGCGAGTTGAAAAAGGTGTCTTCCGTCAACACCGGTTCATAGACGACCACCTCAATCCCCTTGGCTTTAATCCGTTTCATCACGCCCTGGATGGCGGACGCGCGGAAATTATCCGAGCCGGCTTTCATCACCAAGCGGTAAATTCCGACGACTTTCGGCTGCTTACGAATAATCGAGTCTGCAATAAAATCCTTTCGAGTCGTATTGGAGTCGACAATCGCCTTAATCAAGTTATTGGGAACTTGGTCGTAATTGGCCAATAGCTGTTTGGTGTCCTTCGGCAGGCAATAGCCGCCATAACCGAACGAAGGGTTGTTGTAATGACTGCCAATGCGCGGGTCCAACCCCACCCCTTCAATCACCTGGCGCGTACTGAGACCATGCGTTTCACAATAGGTGTCCAACTCATTAAAGTAAGCGACCCGCATCGCCAGATACGTATTTGAAAACAGTTTCACCGCTTCCGCTTCCGTGGAATGGGTAAATAAAACCGGAATCTCTTCGGCCGGCTTAGCCGCGCCTTCGACAAGCAATTGCGCAAAGCGTTCCGCGCGCTCGGATTCTTCACCCACAATAATGCGCGATGGATATAAGTTATCGTAAAGCGCTTTGCCCTCACGCAAGAACTCCGGCGAAAACACAATCTTATCGGTATTGAATTTTTCTTTGACCGACTGGGTATAACCGACCGGAATCGTCGATTTGATGATCATTACCGCTTCAGGGTTGACTCGAACCACATCCGCAATTACGGCTTCAACCGAACGCGTATTGAACGTATTGGTTTCCGTATCATAGTCGGTCGGCGTTGCAATAATGATAAACTCCGCTCCTTGATAGGCGTCTTCCACATCCAGAGTCGCGGAAAAGTTCAGCTCTTTGCGGAGCAGAAAGTCTTCAATTTCGGCATCAACAATAGGCGATTTTTTGTGATTAAGTAAATCGACCTTTTCTTTAACAATGTCCAACGCCACCACTTCATGATGCTGCGACAGCAACACTGCCAATGACAACCCGACATACCCTGTACCAGCCACAGCAATTTTCATAAAATTCTTCTCATAATCTCAAAAAAAATGATAACTATTTTTTACCATCCGACATTGGCGCTCTTAGCATCACAAGAAGCAAACTAGTGACGAAAAAAAAGAACAAAAATGGGTCTCTTCGATATAAAGGAACTTCTGGCATAAACGTCAAGAAGCTTGCAATCATAAACACAAGACCAACAACACCTAACGATTTACTATAATAATTTAGATTTTTTGCCTGTTGAATGAAAACAACAAACAAATACAAAAACAAAAAAATCAAACTTAAAACGCCTAAAATTCCATTTTCCATCGCCGACATCAAAAACTGATTATGAATATGCCCAAATGATAAATATTTATTCTGAATCCCAAACTGCTCAGAAAAAATACTTTCTGTTTGCTTTTTTAATTCATTCGGAAATCCATCTGGCCCAACGCCGATCAAAGGGTGCTCTTTAAATGAGTTCCACCCTGCCTCGTACATTACAAAACGCTGCCCCAAGCTGGTTAATGGACGGCCATCTATATAATCCTCTACATCCGTTATTGCTTTTACAGCTCTTTTTTCCACCAAGCTGTATAAACTGGACTGCGTTAACAAAATGACTACAGCGATTACAGTCACGGCCCCACCGAAAAGCACCCCTTTTTTTTGGTTTCTCCATAGGTAATAACTGTAAAAAACAGTCCATGCAATAATCGCTTCAGGCCAACCAATCCAAGCCGTGCGGGATTGCGATAATATAGACCCAGTCAAAGCAATGGCTAACGCAACGAGCAAGGCCAAGATCCAACCCCATCCTAACTTCCTAAACCAAAACACCCCACCTAACAAAATTAAAAATAACGTATTTGCATAAATCCCAAAATTAATCGGTGCGATCGAACCTACATCACCATAACGATGCAAAACAATAAAGGAACTCAAGTTTTCAAACCCATTAAGAGTATAGGTTTCATAAAATAAAACCCAAAAAACCCAAATCACCGAAAGAATTAAAAACTTCCATAATTGCAAAACAGAAACATTCAACTTAACCGCTAGAAAAAACCAAATCGCGAAAAATGCCAGGTGAAGTATATTCTCCACATGCTGTTTAAGCCTGTCGCCATAAGCCATATCCATCACTGCATGAGTCATACTCGGAAGGATATTGAGTATAAAAAACACCAGTAAAACCAACAGCCATGTCCTGGAAAAAGGCGTTAAACACCTGTCATCTCTGCCCGGAAAAAATATTTGATATAAAAACAGCCCCACTAAACAGGCAATTAATAATTCGTGCGGAACAAAAAAGCTTTCACTTGCAATGACACTGCCCCAAAAAAGGAAACTACACCCTAAAAAAATGAATTTTAAGGTATTATTTGTCTCGCTCAACTTTAAACCCTTCGATATAAAGCTCATCAATATTACAATCAATAAAGTCGGTCACGGCATCTGCTGATGAATGCACCATAGTACGGCCATGCAAATTAAAGCTAGTATTAATAATCACGCCATAACCGGTCTGTGCTTTCACAGCTTTTAATAGACGATAGTAATTTGGGTTATCTTGCGATTCAACAAATTGGGGCCTTGCCGTTCCATCAACGTGAATCGCGCTCGGCAGATCTTCCCAGAATTCTTTTTTCATTCTAAAAGCAATTGCCATATGCTTATGTTTGAAGCTGGATTCAAATAAACGCTCTCTTTCATCTTCTAAAATAGACGGACAAAATGGCTGATAAAGAGGTCTTCTCTTAACGGTCGAGTTAATACGTTTGGTCACATCTGGCAATCGAGGGTTCGCGACAATGCTTCGGTTTCCCAAAGCTCTAGGACCATATTCTTCACGGCCGTGAAACAACGATACAATCTTGCCTTCAGCAATCGATTCGGCTGCTTTTTCAGGCCAGTCTTCTCCGATATACTCAAAAGAGACTTCGTCCGAACGATTCGTGAGTTCTGTTTCTATTTCCTCTTTTGAATAAGAAGCGCCAAAATATGGCATATAATAATCTTTAAGCCAAGTCACATCTTCTTGTAACTCAACTGCTTTTAAAATCGCTGCACCCGCGGCAATTCCATCATCTCCCATTGCAGGAAATACATAAATATTTTTAAACGGCGTACGCTCATAAACATTCAAACTCATAATAATATTAGCCGCAACACCGCCTGAAAAACAAATCTTATCTGCGCCTGTCTGTTGATGTACTTTATTTAAATAATCTACAATTACATCCTCGAGCCATGTTTGCACCGTCGCGGCAAACACCTCATCCCCTAACGCGGCACGCTTACTTCTTAAAAATTTATCATTGGATAATTGTTTTGACGTCTCGACATCCAACTTTATATTCAACCCTTCGAATGAAACCATTTCTTTCATGTAAGTTAAAAAGTCTGGGTCAGCTTTGGCATAGGCGGCCAAAGCTTCCACTTTACCTTCATCACTATTCGGGATTAAATCCATAGCCGAGGTAAAGTCATTATAGATAAACCCTATGGAGGTTCCGTCATGCCTTCCATTTTCAATTGGGTCTGAAACAGAAGTCGCTAAACACTCATATTCGTTCAAACTATCGAAGCGATATAGCGTTGAAAACGCATCATCACCAATACCATCAATCGTAAAAGATAAAATACCTTTTTCGTTTGAGAAGGGTGAAAAAGCATAAGCGGACATCGCATGACATAAATGGTGGTCTTTATGATCAATCTGAATTGACGATACCCCAATCAAGTTTTGATAATACAAATCAATTTTTGCTCTAGCTTTATTAAAATCAAATGAAAGTTTTAATTTCTTATATAAAAAGTAATCCCACAACCAACGGCGATACTCTTTCGAACTCCAGAACAGTTTAGAAAACAGCTGTAAGCCTAAAAAAGGTTTCTTTTGAATGGCAACCAACTCTTTTATATACTTAGGCTGACAGACTTGATAAATGAAATCATACCAATATAAGTCCGAATAATATTTACGGTTATCTTGTTTTTCATAGCCACTGATAACCCAATCAACCTCTTTTAAGAAAGGGTAAGCTTCGACCGTTTTCCGAACAGACGCTCTATCATGTTTAATACGGGTAATACGTTCATTCGATACCGCAAAAATTTCCTTTTTTTCGGTATCCAAATAAAAAACCGAATTATCATGCCCATAAAACTTAGTGCCTAAAATCTTCACTTAACACATCCTTTTTCTCTTGTTTTGGTTCCGCTATATAACTTTTTATTTTAATGGATTCATTTCATCGAGAAGTTTATATTCTGAAAAACTGTTCAATACCCGCACGCCCGCATTCTCCAAAAAAGATCGCGGAGCGTCGTAAGCGGTTCCTCTCATAGAAGCATATACATCCATACCAACATTCAACTTTTTCATTTCTAACAATACGGTTGAAACATCTCCCAAAAGCACTTTAATGTTTAACGCACTAATCAAAACTTCAAAAGGCAAAGCTCCCGGCAAAACTAACTGCTTGGGGAAAGTCTCTTTAATTGTCAATGGGTCAACCAGCTTTTCTCGAGGGTGGTATTTCACGGCAAACTTTATCCCCTTATCATTCAAATAATGTAATAACGCTAAAATATCTTCTGGATATTTGGGATGGTGTGCCGAACCATCTTTAAACAAGCGTAGAATAATAACCGCTTCCACTTTTTTGACAACCATATATTCAACATGGAAAGCTTCAAAAAACTGAGTTAAATCTTCTTGAGATAGTACTTGATACCAATCTGGATCAAGTGCCGTAATTTTCTTATTGACAGCGGGCTTAACCGCATCTGGACTTAATAAGAATGCCTCATCCACCCAAGGAGACGCTAAGTTATGTCCAACAGGTGCCTGATACCAAAAACCAAACCGTAATTTTCTATTAAAGACCTCAAACCGGCTTAATTTAACATGATTAGTAGGGTGATAACTTGATAAACCATCATCAAGCAAATAAAATTTTCCGCCCGTTGATTTGTGTAAAAGGTATGCTGCATATTGTATGAATGGATCAATAATTGAGCCTGAAATCACGTTATCAACGGCAAAACGATTAAAGATTCTTTTAATCGTTTTGAGCCTCTTTCTGCTTCCTCCAGCAGGCAACTGAACAACGTGATCAAAATATTGCTCACTTAACTGCAAATATATTTCGTCCTTAGGGAACTGGGGGTCCAAAAACAGAACGGAAGGCTTTTGAGACCAATGCTTTTTCGTCAGGTAGACACTGAGTAACCAGTGTCTTGGAGTAGACGCAATAAATAAGTTATTCACTGTCTGCCCCCTTTAACTGAAGAAACTTTTCCCAAACTAAACCCGGTGTTAACTTTTCATAACATGGCGGGAAAACACTAAACTCTTCAATATCCTCTCTTACACAATCATTTCGATTCATACACGGAGCACACTCCAAATCAGAGCTAATATCAATACCATTCGCTGCAGGGATCGCCGCTTGCGCACTTGTGGCACCAAACAACCTTATCGTTGGGACTCCCAGTGCCGAAGAAATGTGTGTTAGTCCTGTATCGCCACCAACGACTCCTTTTGAAGTCGCAATCAAACACGCCAAATCACCCAATGGCATTTTGTCCAAAACTCGCGCCTTTTCAGGGTATTCTGCAGCAACTCGTTGAGCGCGTTTTTTTTCATTTTCATCTCCCCAAGGCAATAAAACCTGATAACCGTTTTGGCTAGCTATTTTCAAAAGACTCTGCCAATAAGGTTCAGGCCAATTTTTAACTTTACCACTTGTCGTATGAACAAAAATCAAGTATGGCGCCAATTCATCTGGCTGTCGTTGGTTACAGATAGACGCATGCTCAACACCATAATCCACAGTCAAGGAGCTATACGAATAACCAAAAGCTTTTGACAACAGTTGCCGATGAACATCGACTAAGGTTTTCGATACATCCAATGCAATATCTCGAGAATAAATATTTGATAACCGTTTATCCTGAACCATTTCTGAAAGTGCTACCAAAGAAGGCCCTATAACGGGTACTCCTAATCGGGATAACAAAGACGCATCCTGAAAGCCAAAATACAAATCAACGACCACATCATATTGCCGACGTTTCAACTTTTTAATCAAACGATGAGCCGCCAAACCAAAAAAAAGTTTATTTAATTTTCTAAACCGCTTTCGATTAATCGAAAACACACCATCAACGTAGCGGTTCCAGCGAGGAATATCTTTATATTGTTCATCAACATACCAATCTACTTCAAATGCCGGATTGTTTTTTTTCAAATCCGATATTGCGGCAAATGCATGGATGATGTCCCCAAACGAAGAAGGTTTAATAATCAAAATTCTCATAACTTAAATCAGTAAATCTCTATAAACATCCACAACTTTAACCCCCGCCTTTCTTAACATCGGTAACGGCGTTCGATCATGACTCCCGATTAACGCAACGGAAACATCCGCATTGGGCAAAAACGACTTGGCTTCCAGCAAGATCGTGGAAATGTCGCCGGTAAACATTACATCCTCATTTAAGTTCGGCAGCAACAGTTCAAACGGAATTTCACCCGGTAAAACCGTTTGTTTCGGAAAACGTTGTTGAATTCCCAGTGGGTCGTTTGCTTTATCTCGAGGATGATATTTCAATAAAAACCGTTTTCCGCTCTGATCCAATTTCATCAAAAACTGCACCACGTCCTCTGGATAGTCTTGCGATGTTTCAATCGCTTTTCGATAAACATCCAAAATCACCACCACATCAATATCGACTCTCTGAGGTGTCAAGCCATAAATTTCATTTAATTTTTTTAAAACCTCCGCGCTATCCAACACAGACAACCAGTTTGAATCAATGCCATGCACCTTCTTTTCCGGCAACGCTCCTTGTAACTTATTCGGAAAAAACAAAAATGCACCGTCTATCCACGGCGCATTAATTTTAAGAGGATTCGGCTCTTGATACCACCAACCATATTTCAGTTTTCGGCTGAATAGGCGTAACGCGGACATCGGCTTTCGACTCGTCGCCTGGTAACTAAACAGGCCATCATCCAATAAATAGGATGCCAGGTTCGGGTTTTGAAGTTTAGCCAAATGAATCGTAAACTGCACGAAAGGTTCGTTAACGGATCCCGTTAAAATGTGGCTAAAACGCCGTCTCCCTAGAATGTTTACCATCGTACGAATTTGGGTATTTTCGTAGCCAGCGGCTAATATTTCCACATCCGAAAAAAAGTCTAAATTAATCGCGTCTTCAGCCAGTTTTCGTGGAAAACCGGATTCAAATACAATCATTGCCGGTTCGTCTTGAAAACGGGTCAATCGTAAAAACACACTGATCAGCCAATGCCTTGGCGTACTGACAATAAACAAATTAGACAAAACCCTCTCCCGGAGCCTTAACAGGTAGGCCAGCCTGCTGAAACAGCGTCAAAAAACGACGCTGAAAAGCGTTATTTTCATCCAAAATAGCCGTTCCATCCAAATCCGGTCTCAGCCACCTGGTCATTAACAGCGAACTGCCGACATCACCAAACAACTTGGCGTTCGGCTTAAACAGAGGCAATAAAAATTCAAATGCAATACTAGACGGAATAACCTTTTCCACCCCGAGCGCTTTGAGTTCAAAGGCATCTTCGCCTGGCATTCTGGGGTGATATTTGACCGCGATTCGCTGCTTATCCCCGACAAAATGCTCAATCATCCCTTTCAAATTAGCTTCATAACCCGGCATTTTTTGAATATTGTTCGGGTGTGACAGCAATATCACCACATCAAGCGCTCGATAATCTTCTGATGACTCGTCAAAATGCGCCAACAACGCCTCACTTAAAGTGGCGAGCTCCGGCGCGGTAAAAAGCGTCGGCGGCAATCGATGACAATTTTTAGCCTTAAGCGGATCACACACCAAGTCAGGCGCCATCACCCAAACATCGTTGATCCATTCCGATGCTCCGATGGTATAAGGTTCTTGCCACCAGGCACCGTAAAACAGTTTTTTCAACCCCGCATTAATACGATCTTTCAAGGGATGGTACGGCCGACCGGCGTAAGAGTATAATCCATCATCCAGATAATGGCCTTTGGGAGGCAGCCCAGATTGGCTCAGAAGGTGCATAATGTATTGAAACTCCACGCGACGGTCACTGCCGACCAAGACATCCGAAAAATGACGACTTTCCAACAACTGTTGCATTCGTTGGAAATTTTCTCGACGTTCTGCCAGTTTCCGCCAGCCAACTGAGGTGCCGCTGAAGAGGTTAAGCTCCTCGAATGGCGAATCCGGCCAGGCCTGCAACACCTCATAATAAGGGTTATCATTCACCCGTTTTTGGTCAATCAACCAAAGCGCCGCCGACTGCTCATGTCGCTGTTCAACCGCATGGGCCGCCGACAGCAATACATTCAACGGTGTTGAAGGCAAATACAATGCGTGTTTCAAAACATCCCCATTTGAATCCATCGGTTATTCACTGGATAAAACCGCTTTAATCGCGTCACGTGCTCGGTCGTCTTTCACCACCACCCCGTATTTCGTCAGCACACGGATGGCCTCATCATCCAGAACCAGGCGATTCCACTCTTCATCCAAGCGGTTTTCTTCCGACATTTTCACCCAACGACGGTAATGGTTCCCCATTCGAGCGCCGATTTTTAACAACGGCTTACGGTTTTCCACATGTGTTTCAAAATGATGACGGTGACCAATGGCATAGTGAAAGACTTCCACCGAGTCGCTCTCAGCGTAGTTCAATTTACTCCACAAATGCCAGGCTCGATGATTTCCACCCTTGGCACGTAAAAAGCCTTGCAGGTTGACCATCACCTTGCCGTGAATCTTACTCAGTTGAACCGACATATTGTCCTGTTTCAACTCGGTGCCCTTTCCGTAGTCGATTGGAAACAAAGTGCGGTAAACTCGCTCATAAAACGGCTTGTCTTCCGAATGGCAATCAAGCTGCATGTCATAGCGCGGACAATGCACGATGGATTGGGTGCGCGTCAACCCGGTTTTCAAATCCTGCCCTTCTTTCGGCAACCAGAATTCATCGGCATCATTGGAAATGACCCAATCCGCCTGCATGTCTTCACGCGCAATCAAGGCCATTTCCGTGCGCCAGTCACTTTGGCGGTAATCGGTAATCGGGCGTGAAATCACATGCAAATCAAACTCCGATGCCAGTGCTTGCAATTTTTCCAAGGTACCGTCTGTGGAGCCGTTATCAATCGCCACGAAACAATCCACGCCCTTGGCGGCATGAAAACGGATATTGCTTTCAATAATGTCGATTTCGTTTTTAACCATGTACGTCATGGCCAACCGGATCGGCTTTCCAGAAAACTGACGCCAGGTAAACAACTTTAAATTTCTAAGTAACACTCGCTCTCCTAAGTACGCTTTGTTACGCCAAGGCTCTCAACTAATTCCGGCAATTTTTTGGGCATTAACCCCAGCTTTTCATAAAAGTCCAAGAACTGATCGAAGTGGCCGGACGATTCCCCCAACTGCATCACCATCACCTGTAAATTCGGGCGAAACAACCGCGTCGTCAAAACCGTTGTGCTCATATCGCCCAGCACAAAACAGTTTTCCGGCAGCGACGGCAGAATCACTTCAAACGGCACATTGGCCGGAATTTCAAAAACGCCGGGCAACGACAGCACGGATAATACGTCATTTTCCAGATCTTTTGGGTGGTATTTTACGGCAATTTGCCAGCCCTTATCAGAAAGTCTGGTCAGCAGATCCCGCGCTTCCGACTCATAACCAAGCACTTGGCGCATGTCATTGGTTTCCGGCAGAGTCAGCATCAACTGGCAGTTTTCAAGGCGCGCTTGGTCAATGGAAAAGGATTTCAACCAGGCCTGGGTAATTTTCTGCAATTGTCCGTTTTCAAACCAAACGGACCGCAAGTGCTCGGCCGCTTTTTCTTTCAGCAAAGGCGTGACCCAACCCGGGTAGGCCACAATCATCTCATCAATCCATTTGCTGCCACCAATGGTCGGCGGTGTTTGCCACCAAAAACCGTAAAACAACTTCTTCAACCAATCGTCGACAACCCTGTCTGAAAACCGTTTTGATGCCTTACGGCCGACATAAGTATATAAACCTTCATCGAGATAAATGCCTTGTGCTTTAACACCCAGTTTTCGACATTGATGCATGACCCATTGAAACTCCAGGTGCCGGTCATTACCGACATACACACGTTCCGGTCGGAAAGCATGCACCTCGGATTTCAAATCCGCAAACAAACGTTTTCGACTGGCAACTTTGCCCCAGCCCTTTCCGCTCGGACGGAAAAAGACTTTGGTCTCGACAAAAGGCGATTCTTGCCAGGCCTGCATGGATTTTCGAAAGAAGTCCATTCGGCGATTATCCGATTCTTGTGCCACAAAAAAGAGTTTGGCCTCTTCTTCATCACGACGGGATAGCGCCACGGCAAGTGAGACCAATAAATGCAACGGCGTGGAGACCAAATAGTAAGCTGTTTTTTTTGTCATGCCCTTTGTCACACTACACTCTCCAACGCATTTAACACGTCGTCTGGCCGCAGGTATTCAAGTGATTGTTCGGCTTGTTCGTCGGATTGAAACCGCTTCAGGTACTGGCGCGCGCACGGAGAGGCCAAACGGCGAACATTCGCCCCCAACGCCCCCACCAACTCGGGATCGGTAACCCGGTACAGCACCACCATCGGAGTCTCCAAAGCCGCCGCCACATGCGACAAACCGGTGTCTACCGACACGATACCGTCCGCAAACTTCAACAGCCGAGCCATGGCATTCAACCCCAGAGGCGAATCCGGCACCCAGGCCTGGTCGTTTTTAAGGGATTTCGCCAATCGCAAAGCCCGTTCGCGCTCCGCTTCGGTTCCCCATGGTAAAACCACTTTTTGCCCGGAGGCCGTAAGCTTTGCAAGCAAGTCTCGCCAATAATCCTCTGGCCAAAGCTTGGTTTTCCATGTGGTACCATGCAGACACACATAATAAGGGCTGTTTTGAAAATCGGTCGGCAAGCTGTCCGGTCGTTGCCAATTCGAGGTATCCAATCGATACTGAACCGGTGACGCAGAAACATCTTCATACCCCAAGGCCGCAGAAAACAGTTGCCGCAACCGCACAATCGCGTGCTGTGCCTTCGGAACCGATACTGTTCGTTGATACCCCAAACTGGCCAGCGGCTCACGCACACTCTGCCAATCCATCCCGACACGTTCACCGCTGCGGATTTTGCGCATAACCCAGAGGCTTTTCAATAAGCCTTGCGCATCCAACACCAGGTCATAATGGGTTTGATTAATCGTTTGAAAAAACGTTCGAATTTCGTGGCGGGTAGCTCTCTGCCAGAAGGTTTTGCGCCAGCGTCGCAGCGCGATGGGAAAGACTTGATCGACGGCCGGGTGCCATTGCGGGATTTCGGCAAACCCTTCTTCCACCACCCAGTCGACTTGCAAATCCGGCCAGGCCTGAAGCGCATCACTCAAGGCCGGAAAGGTATGAAAGACATCCCCCATTGAGGACATTTTGATTAACAGTATCCGCATTGACTTCGACGAGTTTACCGAACGAAATCCAACACGCGTGGGTTTTCCGACAACCAGGCCAGATATTTCGCCACACCTTCAGCCACCGAATGGAAAGGCTGATCGTAACCGGCCTTTCTCAAACGGCTATTATCCGCCTGAGTGAAACTCTGGTAAGCCCCTTTCAAATGCTCGGGGAATGGAATGTATTGGATTTCACCCTGACCGTGAAACTGGATGACCGCTTCGGCGATGTTCTGAAACGGCTCCGCCGCGGCCGGCCCTAAATTGAAAATGCCCGACTGCTCCGGGTTTTCCATAAACCACAGATTCACGTTCACGACATCGTCGATATAAACGAAATCGCGCGTTTGCATACCCGCTTCATAGCCGTCATAAGCGCCGAACAATTTCAACGGCTCTCCGGCCAGTAATTGATTATGCAACTTAAACGCCACACTGGCCATATCACCCTTATGCTGTTCACGCGGCCCGTACACATTAAAATAACGGAACCCGGCGATTTGGCTTTCCGCATACGGCAGCACACGGCGAACATACTGATCGAACTGAAACTTGGAATAGCCGTAAACGTTCAGCGGCTTTTCGTATTCACGCTCTTCGACAAACGTCGGCCCGTCTCCATAAACGGCGGCCGAAGAGGCATATAAGAATGGAATTTTGCGATTCAAACAGTAATTCAGCAGGTCTTTGGAGTACTCATAATTGTTGTCCATGACATATTTGCCATCCCACTCGGTGGTTGCCGAGCAGGCCCCTTCGTGAAACACACATTCAATGTCCGGCAACCCTTCTTCGGCGAAAATACGCGACTGAAAGTCTTCTTTATCCAAGTAATCGGCGATGTCACAATCCGCGATATTGATGAACTTCTTACCGTTCTTCAGGTTGTCCACCACCAAAATGTCGCTACGCCCCTGAGCATTTAAGGCTTTGACAATATTCGAGCCGATAAACCCGGCGCCGCCCGTGACCACAATCATGAATCTTTCCTTCTCAATTCAAATCATGAGAATTCTATCATTAACCCCACGCCAGTTGCGAAAAAAGGTAGAATAGGCGCCAAAAAACACAGACGCGACACATGGAAAAACTGCAAACAAAATGGGGGCGCTTCAAGGCGCATATCGAAGCCTGGTTGGTCGACCACGAAATTCTGCGATTCTTTTACCGCAACTTCCATCAGTTGTCTGAAAACGCCTACCGCAGTAACCATCCGTCACCGGCTTTCATTAAAAAATTGAAGCAAAAATATGGCATCAACACCATTATCAGCTTGCGACGCGCCGATAAAACAGGCCAGTATCAACTGGAAAAAGAAGCTTGCGACCGACACGGCATTACGCTGATTAATCACCCCATGTCCTCACGCAGCTTTCCGGACGATGATGACATCCTTGAAGCCAAAAGAATTTTGGAAACAGCAGAATACCCGATTTTGATCCACTGCAAATCCGGCGCGGACCGGGCCGGCATGATGAGCGTTTTCTACAAACATTTCATCCTTAAACAGCCGATTTCGGAAGCCTTGTCCGAGTTGAGCATGAAATACGGCCACTTTCGCTGGGCGGACACCGGCAAACTCGACGTATTTTTCGACACCTTTCTGGCCTTTGAAAAAGAAAATCCCGACACCACCTTTATCGAATGGGTCGAAAACCATTATGATAAACCCAAACTGAATCAAGAATTCCACGCCGCCGGTTGGGCCAACATCGTTGTCAATCGCATCCTAAAAAGAGAGTAATATGTTCGACCGACAAACGCTGTCACTCTATGGAAGACTGCTGCGATACATTCGCAACTATAAAACGGCCATTTTCATCACCTTGATTACCATTGTCGTGATTGCCGCCATGGAGCCACTGAGCGCCATTATCCTCGGTAACCTGGTTGATGAAAGCTTAATCGAAAAAGACCCCAACTCTTTTATCCTCCTCCCACTACAGTTGGCCGGCGTCTTTGTATTAAAAGGCATCGCCGAATACTTCAGTAAAGTGATGAGCACCTGGATTGCGCAAAAAGCGATTTTAAACATCCGTTCGGAACTCTATCGCAAAATGCTTTACCTTCCCCAGGCCCACTACAACGAAACCTCCACCGGCAGCATGATGTCGAAAATCACCTACGACGTCACCCAAACCGGCAACGCCTTGTCCGAAGCCTGGATTGTCATCACACGCGACAGCTTGACCATTCTCGCCTTACTGGCCACCTTAATCTATTACTCTTGGCAGTTGACTTTAGTGATGCTGGTCATCGGTCCGATTGTCGCGTTTTTCATCGATCGTGCCGGCAAGCTGATGCGAACATCGAGCACCGACATGCAGGACGACATGGGTCAGCTCACCCACCGCCTGGAAGAAGGCCTCAAAGGTTACCAAGACGTCAAAATATACGGTTCGGAGACCTATGAACTCGACCGCTTCAAAACCGCCGCCGAATCCCTTCGCCGAAACACCATGAAGGTCACCAAGGTTTCCGCCCTGAACGTGCCGTTGGTACAAGTCATCGCCGCGATTGCCTTATCCATTGTGGTTTACATCGCCGTTCAAATGGTCAATGCCGGCACCATGACCGCCGGGGACTTAATCACCTATGTCACCGCCATGGGTCTGATTTTCGAGCCCATCCGCCGCATCACCAACATCAACGCCACCGTCCAAAAAGGGATGGCCGCCGCCAAAAGTATTTTTGCCATTCTCGACGCGCCCAGTGAAGACAACAACGGCACCCAAACACTGAAACAGATTGACGGCCGTATTCGCTTTGAAAAAGTGTCCTTCACCTACCCAAGCGCCGACAAACCCACCCTCACCGAATTAGACTTAACCATCCCGGCTCGAAAAACCACCGCACTGGTCGGCCAGTCCGGTAGCGGCAAATCCACACTGGCGAATTTGATTGCCCGTTTCTACACCGTCACGGACGGCCAAATCACCCTGGACGATACCCCGCTCAACGACATCGAACTCAACAACCTACGACAGCACATCGCCTTCGTTAGCCAAAACGTCATTCTGTTTAATGATACAATAGCGGCCAACATCGCCTACGGTCATGATGAGTTCGATGAAGCGGCCATTATCGCCGCCGCCAAAGCCGCCCATGCCTGGGAATTCATCCAAACCCTTCCTGAAGGGCTTGATACAACCATCGGCGACAACGGTGCCTTACTGTCAGGCGGACAACGTCAACGCATTGCCATCGCCAGGGCCTTTCTGAAAAACGCCCCGATCCTGATCATGGACGAAGCCACGTCGGCACTGGACAATCAAAGTGAAAAACTGATTCAAGACGCGATGGAAACATTGCGTGAAAACCGCACGGTCATTATCATTGCTCACCGGCTCAGCACCATTGAAAATGCCGACAATATCGTTGTTTTGCAAGATGGCGTTCTGCAAGAACAAGGTAGCCACGATGAACTGATGGCCTTGAACGCCATCTACTATCAACTGTACACCCAAGGAAATTTAAGTGAGTAACCTCCGTCCAGACACCTTTCGGCTAAGCTTCTTATGCCCAAGGTATTGGGGCATCTGGATAGGCTATGGCTTACTTCGCTTGATCGGATGGCTCCCCTATCAAACCAAATTCCGTGTTGGGAAAACCATTGGCCGCCTGCTTTATCGCGTCGCGCCGAGCCGAAGACGCCTGGTGCGCAAAAACCTGACCATTGCCTTTCCGGAAAAGGCCGACAAAGATCTCGAATCCCTCGTCAAAGAGCACTTCGAGTCGCTTGGCATCAGTTTGATTGAAACCAGCATCAACCTGTGGGGCGACCACCGCAAAGGCCCGAACAACAATCAAGCGGGCACTCACCAGCATTACAAAGGGCTGGAAAATCTGGAAAAGGCGGCCGGACAAGGCGTGCTATTACTGGTACCGCACTTCACCACCCTCGAGACCACCGGGTTGATGTTGTCGAAAATCACCCAATTCCGACCGATTTACCGGAAACACGACAACGCACTGATGGAATACCTGATTACCAAAAGCCGGACGCTCATCTCGGACGAAGGCGACACCGTCAAGCCGCTCATGAACACGGATACGCGTGCCATGATCAAAGCCTTAAAAGCGGGTGAAGCCATGATGATTCTGCCCGACCAACGCTATCGCGCAAAGGGCAAGGTTGACGTGCCTTTTTTCGGAAAAGAGGCCCCCAGCAACCCGGGAATCTGCAAACTGGCCAAACTTGGAAACGCCAAAGTGTTGCCGGTTTTCACCCGACGCATCGGCACCGATTACGAATTAAACATTCTGCCAGGCCTGGAGGATTTTCCGACAGGCGACGACTACCAGGACGTCCTACGGTTACACGCACTTTATGAAACCGAAATTCGGGAGAATCCCGCTCAATATCTATGGAGCCACAACCGTTGGAGCCTGAAGAAAGGAAAAGATTTCTAGTCTTACTAAAAAACACGTAAGCCTATAGGAATACATCAGACGCACTGATATTTAACCATTGAAAAATGCTATAATATCATCAGTATTTTTAGAATTTTAATCACAAACGGAAAGAATATGGCAAAGGAACTTCGCGATAAGCAACTTCGATCTCGAGTCAAACTACTGGGCTCTCTACTCGGAGAAGTTATTGAAACCCAAGTCGGAAAATCCACACTCGACGCCGTGGAAACCCTCCGAAAAGGTTACATCAAACTCCACAAAGAAGACGACCCGAAACTCCGCCAAGAACTCAAGAAATTCATCGAAGAACAATCGCCTGAAAGCCTTATTCTCATCATCCGAGCCTTCAACCTTTACTTCAGCTTGGTCAATCTGGCCGAAGAAGAGCACCAATACCATGAACGCCAAAGCCAGCTGAAATCCGACGGTCCACTGTGGATGGGATCGGTTCTGAACACCATCAGCGAATTCAAGCAAGAAGGCCTTTCCGCTCAGGAAGTGGAAACTCTGATCAACAAACTGTGCTACATTCCAGTATTCACCGCGCACCCGACCGAATCGAAACGTCGTGCGGTCATGGAAAATCTGCGCCGCATCTTCATCACTCTGGGCGAACTGAACGAAGCGGAAGCCTACAACAACCCTTACGCTCAAGAAGAAGTCATTAAGCGCCTGCAGTACCAAATTCAAGTTTTGTGGAAAACCGACGAAGTCCGTCGCATGAAACCGACGGTCGAAGACGAAATCCGAAACGGTATCTACTACTTCCGTCAATCTCTGTTCAATGCCGTACCACGTGTTTATCGCTACATGGAACGCGCTTTGGCCCGCCACTACCCAGACGACAATATCGAAACCCCGAACTTCCTAACCTTCGGTTCCTGGATTGGCGGCGACCGCGACGGTAACCCGTTCGTCACCCACGAAACCACTGTGAACGCTTTGTTAATGCAAAGCCGCGCCGCTATCTATGAATATCAGCGCCGCGTGTTCGAACTGAGCACGCATTTGACGCAATCGCGCTATATTTCCGACATCAAACAAGAAGTCATCAACCGCGCGACCATTATCGACGCCGACCTTCAAGAACGTGTCTTCCACAAGCGTGCCGACCGTTTCCGCGACGAGCCTTATCGCCGCTTCTTATATTTGATGCACGGTCGTTTGCAAGACAACCTGGCCTACATTGAAGCGCAATTGAATGACGAACCCACGGAAAAACCGAAATTCGGTTATAAAAATGAACAGGATTTCTTGGACGACTTGCAGCTGATTTACGATTCACTGTGCAGCCACGGAGACCAGGAAGTCGCCGACGCCAACTTGAAAGACCTGATTCGCCTGGTACAAACCTTCGGTTTTTACTTGATGCGTTTAGACATTCGTCAGGAATCCACCGTGCATACCGATGCCGTCGCGGACCTGCTGTCGCACCTTGGCATCGACTACATGAGTCTTTCAGAAGCCGAGCGTCTGGACCTCCTGTCACAGCAAGTGTCCTCGCCGACCATTATCGACACTCAGCATCTGGACTTGAAGGACATGACGCTGGAAGTGCTGGAAGTCTTCCATGTCATGCGTCGTATGCGTGAAGAAATCAGTGAGAAGGCTTTCAACAACTACGTCATCTCCATGACGCACGAAGCCAGCCACGTGATGGAAGTGCTGTTCCTGGCACACCAAGCTGGCCTGGCAGGTTACAATGCCGGCGAACCTTACTGCAAAATCCGCGTTTCACCATTGTTCGAAACCATTCAGGATTTGGAGCACATCGTACCGGTCACCTCCGCCCTATTTGAAAACCCAACTTACCATGCGCTGTTGAAGGCCTCCGGTAACCAGCAGGAAATCATGCTGGGTTACTCGGATTCCGCCAAAGACGGTGGTAATCTTTCCTCAGCTTGGACGCTTTACCAGGCCCAGCAGCAAATCATGAAGCTGGCCGATGAATACAGCATCGACTGCCGCTTGTTCCACGGCCGAGGTGGGACGGTTGGTCGCGGCGGCGGCCCGACTCACAGCTCCATCCTGTCGCAGCCAACCGGCACGGTTCGCGGCGAGATCAAATTCACCGAACAGGGTGAAGTGCTGTCCTACAAATACAGCAATGCGGAAACCGCCATGTATGAACTGTCAATGGGGATTACCGGCTTGATGAAAGCCAGTAAATGCCTGGTGCGCAAACCGCAGGAAGACAACCCGGCACACTTGGAAGCCATGCAAAAGCTGGCAAAAGAAGGCGAACACGCTTTCCGCGATTTAACCGACCATACCGAAGGCTTCTTCAAGTTCTTCTACGAAGCGACGCCGGTTAATGAAATCGGCCTGCTGAACATCGGTTCGCGTCCATCTCACCGTAAAAAAGGCAATCTGTCCAAGTCATCGATTCGCGCCATTCCATGGATCTTCGGCTGGGCACAAGCGCGCTTGACCTTCCCGGCTTGGTACGGAACCGGTTTTGCGCTGGACAACTGGATCAAGGCCCAAGACGATGCTCAACTGAAAGACATGTATGAAAACTGGCCGTTCTTCCGCGCCTTATTGAGCAACATTCAAATGTCCTTGTTCAAAACCGACTTGGTCATTGGTAAGGATTACAGCGAACTGGGTCACGATAAAGCGCAATCAGAGAAGATTTACGACATGATTGCGGCCGAGCATATTCGTTCAGTGGAAAACTGTCTCGACATCAGCGGTAACGAATACTTAATGGCAGACACCCCATCATTGGCGCTATCTTTGTCAAGAAGAACGCCATACCTGGAGCCCTTAAACCATATTCAAATCGCCGTTCTGAAACGCTACAAGGATGAAAATACGTCCGAAGAAGAAAGAGAAGTCTGGTTGACACCACTCCTTAACAGCATCAATGCCATCGCGGCGGGCATGCGAAATACCGGTTAACTCGGCTTCAAGACAAGCATAGTGCAACGTGCAATCAGCGCGAAGCACATGCTTGGCTAAACAACCATTACCAAAATCGGTTATAATATAAAGCTAGCTGATTTATTAACAGGAAGGTTAAGCATGCAAATCACCTTGCTAAAATCGAAACTCCATCGGGTTACCACCACGCATTCGGAACTGGATTACGAAGGTTCCTGCGCGATTGACGGCCACCTTTTGGAAGTGGCAGGGATTCGAGAATACGAACAAATCCAGATTTACAACGTCAATAACGGTAACCGCTTCACCACTTACGCCATTCGCGCGGAAGATAATAGCGGGATTATTTCCGTGAACGGCGCAGCCGCGCACAAAGCGGCACCTGGTGACTTGCTCATCATTGCGACTTACGCCACAATGGACGAAAAAGACGCCGATGAACACAAACCGATCATGGTGTATTTCGATGAGGATAACCAGATCACGCATTCGCGAAACACCATTCCGGTTCAGATGAAGCAAATGGCATAAAGCCGTTCTGCAAACCAACCATAATAGCCCTCATCGGGCTATTTTTTTGTCCGCACAAACCTCAACCTAATTCGGCGCATCAACTTCATTTTCGTTAAAATAATTCGGTTCAATAATGATTTCCACCCGGCGATTCATGGCATAGCCCTCTTCCGTTTCTGCCAACGATAGCGGCGACGTATCGGCAACACCAATGACTTCAGCCTGTCGCGGCTGAATGAGACCATCCAGAATCAGCTTTTGAATCACGGCGGCCGCACGGGCACTGGACAGTTCCCAGTTGGATTTAAAACGTCCCCCCGTCACCGGGCGCTTATCCGTATGCCCAACAGCCTGAAGCCTAGCGTGTTGATTCACATACGGCTGTAATTTATTCAAATAAACGGCAAAGCCAGGCTTCAGCTCTGCCCGGCCGGTCGGGAAAGAAATGCTTTCGGGAAAAGAAATGTGCACCCGCTTTTTTTTCGGGTCGAGCGACACCTGTACATCACTTTGCTGGCTGGCCATGGCAAACGTTTCCACCAAGCTTTCATACAAAGGTTTGAGGTGTTCAATCCGCGTTTCACCGTCCAAGTTCTGATCCGATTTACGCAACTCATCCGCCTGTTTGAAATACTGCACCTGCGTTTGAGTTAAATCCGAACCGTGTCCCAGCGTATGCGTCAGGGATTTAACAATCGCCTCATACTTATGGGCATCCAAGGTCGACATGGCGAACAGCAACACAAAAATCGCCATCAATAACGACATTAAATCCGCAAACGTCGCCAACCAGGGCGCATCATTACATTTCTTTTTCGCCATCAAGCCCCTTCTTCCAAAGCCGGTCTTTTTTCCAAATACGGCGACAACATATCGCGCATAATATTCGGGTTCTGACCCTGATTAATGGCATCCAAAGCATCCATAATCATTAACTGACGCAAAGATTCTTCCTGACCCCAGGTATTAATTTTATCGGCCATCGGTAAAGCAAACAGGTTGGCGATCATCGCCCCGTATAACGTCGTCAGCATGGCAACGGCCATCGCTGGACCAATCGACGCCGGGTCCGACAAGTTCGACAACATTTGAATCAAGCCCACCAGCGTCCCGATCATACCAAAAGCCGGCGCCGCGCCGCCAATCGACGCAAACACGCCCGCACTGGTTTCAGCACGTTCCACCAACAGCTTGTTCTCTTCCAATAAAGTTTGACGAATTAAATCCTTGGAATAGCCATCCACCAACATGCGAATCCCGCGGCGATAAAACTCGTGATTCACTTCCATATTATCCAGGGCCAAGAAACCATTCAAACGCGAGGTTCTCAGCAAATCCTCGGTCAAGTCGATCAATTCGTTTTTGTCTTTAATATCGGTCGATGGCATCAGAATACGAAACGACATGGCCACAGCATGCATGGCTTCATGGAACGAATAACGAATCATGGTCGCCGCAACCGTACCGCCAATCACGATCATCAAACCGGGAATATTAATGAAGATTAGAATAGAAGAGCCCATCGACATGGCGACAAGCACAATGGCGACCCCAAGGAAAAGGCCGATAAAAGTTGAGAAACTCATAGTTTATATCTTATTTATATTATCTTATTTCGATTTTAGAGCGCTATGAAAAGGCCGATTCTGACCAGGCCTGGTTACTTTCACCTTACCGACAAAACAATGGCCGTTAAGGCGTTACCAGCATATTGTCCAGCAAACGGGTGGTGCCTAACCGAGCCGCCGCGACAATAACACAGGTTTTGCCGACCGTTTTAACGGGCTGAAGCGTGTCCGCGTGCAAAATTTTCACATAATCCACTGAGTCAAACCCTTCCGCCAACAACTGCTGGGTCGCGGTCGCTTCCATCGCCCCGAAATCATCGTTTTCCGACTCAATGGCCATACGAACCGATTGCAATACCACAAACAATTTCGGTGCGATGCGGCGTTGCGCCTCATTCAGATACTGGTTTCGGGAGCTCAGTGCCAAACCGTCTTCGTCTCGCTTGATGTCAGCACGCACCAATTCAATCGGCATGGACAGGTCTTCAACCATGCGTTTCAAAACCGCTACTTGCTGAAAATCTTTTTGGCCGAATATCGCCACATCCGGCAACACCATATTAAACAGTTTGTTCACCACCGTAGTCACACCGTCAAAATGGCCCGGTCGCGTCGCGCCTTCCAAAATGCCGGTCAAGTCGTCCGGCACCGTTACCAATGTTTGAACCTGTCCGTTTGGGTACATTTCATCAACGGACGGTGCAAACACCGCATCCGCCCCTGCGGCTTGCAAAGACGCGCAATCCTGCTCATAGGTCCGTGGATAACGATCAAAATCTTCATCAGGCCCGAACTGTAACGGATTGACAAAAACGCTGACCACCACCCGGTCCGCTTTATGTTTCGCCAACTCAACCAAGCTCAGGTGACCGGCGTGCAAATTCCCCATCGTCGGCACCAACGCAACACGCTCACCGGCCGACTTCCACGTCGCCACCGCCTCTCTCAAAGACGCCACTTGATCAAGCTGAAGCATCATTCCCCCACACAGTGCTCGGATGCCGGAAAACGTTGATGCTTCACATCCGCAACGTATTGCGCCAAAGCGGTTTGAACCGAATCGGCTTCCTGCAAAAAGTTTTTGGCAAACTTCGGCGCTTTCCCAAGGGTCAAGCCCAAGACGTCATGCCACACTAAGACTTGCCCATCGGTATCCAAACCGGCCCCGATGCCGATCACCGGAATCGACAAACGATCCGTTATGGTTTTGGCCAGGCCTGACGGCACACATTCCAACACCAACATTTCCGCCCCGGATTCCTGCAAGGCAATCGCATCATCCAGCAGTTTCTGCGCCGTATGCTTTTCACGCCCGGCGACCTGATACCCTTTCAACTGCACGGATTGCGGCAATAACCCCAGGTGTCCGCAGACCGGCACGCCCAAATCGGTCAAGGTTCGCACCAACGACAAAACCCGCTTTCCGCCTTCCACTTTCACCATATTGGCCAGGCCCTCTTTCAACAAGCGAGCCGCCGCCGCCAGCCCTTGCGACACATCCGCATCGGCCATAAACGGTAAATCGGCCACACACCAAGCCTGGTGATTTTTACGCTGCACCATCTGGGTGTGATACACCATGTCATCCAGCGAAACCGGCAAGGTATTCTCATGCCCTTGCACCACCATACCGAGCGAATCCCCGACCAATAGAACATCGACACCGGCTTCCACCGCCCAATACGCCTGACTGGCTTCATAAGCGGTCAAACAGGCGATTTTTTCGCCTTCGACTTTCATTTTTCGGAGTTTGGATAAGGTTTTCATAGTCATTCCTAGTGGTTACGAAACCGATTTCACAGGCCTTTGCAACCAAAGGCCCATCCTAATCAAATCGGCTTGACGAAAACGTCGGGCACCTGGTTGGCCAGGTCTTGAAAGGTTCGGCCATCCGGCATCTGCCCTTCCGGCAAAAGCTCCAACAGCGGCAACAAAACAAAGTCCCGCTCCATCATAAACGGATGCGGCACCTGCAAACGCGGGTTGTCGATGACTTGGTCGCCATACAGCAACACATCCAGGTCAATCAACCGCTCTCCCCAATGGCGCTTTTTCACTTTGCCTTGCGTTTGTTCAATGCCCTGCAATGCGTCCAATAATGCCAAGGGCGCCAACCGGGTTTTGATCCAGGCAACGGCATTCACAAAGTCCGGCTGATCCTGTGGCCCTTGCGGCCGAGAGACATACAATCTGGACGCCGCCTGCCAGCGGCTATCCGGTAATGTCTTCAAGCTTTCAATCGCCGTCAGTACCTGGTATTTCGGATCGTCCAGGTTGCTGCCAATACCGATAAAAGCATCCGTTTCCGCAAAAAGGCTCATCGCACGATGGTTCAACTCTCGTCCGATGACGCCGTTTGCGCTTGATCGTTACGTCCCTGACTGCGCTTACGGTAAGGGTTACGGTTGCGTCTTGGGCGGCGACGGCGCCCCTTCGGCTTTTCCACATTATTGGCAAACGCCACTTGGTCAACCGCATCCAGTTTTTGATATTCCGTCCACCAGTCGAACACCTCTTTCAGGCTGTCATCATCGCCGGCGGCGACACGAATGCCCATAAAGTCATACGCCGCTCGAAAGCGCGGATGCTCGGACAAACGCTGTGGCCGGTTTCCATGCCGGTTCAATAAACGGAACTGCAAACTCCAAATCTCTTTAATTTGGGAAATAAACCGTTTCGGAATCGAGGTGGAATAAATCTGTTGATCAATCACATCACTGGCCGCGGCAAACATCGCGTCCTGACGAGCAAACCCTTCTGCCAGATGCTGTTCCATACGTTGTAACATCGGCTCCCACAGCATGGCGGCAAACAAAAAGGACGGATTGACGCCTTTATCGGATTGAATGCGCGCATCGGTACTTTTCAAGGCTTCAATCACCAACATGCGCGGAAACCCTTCCGACTCTTGCGATAAAAGATGATGCGTCTGCGGGAATAAAAACGTAAACAGCCCGAAGTGACGTAACTTCTCAAACACTTCAACCGCCACCCCGCTGTGAAAGAGCTTGAGCACTTCCTCGAACATCCGCGCATGCGATACATCCTTCAGCAAGTGCCCCAGTTCATAAATCGGCGCCTTAGTGCGTTGTTCAATGTCAAAACCGAGTTTGGCGGCAAAACGCACGGCGCGAATCATGCGAACCGGATCTTCCCGATAACGGGTTTCCGGGTCCCCAATTAAACGCAACTGTCCTTTGCGCAAGTCTTCCATACCGCCGGTGTAATCGACCACCGAGAAATTGCGGATGTCGTAATAAAGACTGTTGACGGTGAAGTCACGACGCCAAACATCTTCATCAATGGTGCCGTAAACATTATCCCGCACCAAACGCCCGGTATCATCCACCGCCCGGGTATTATTCACCTGCTTGCGATTACCGGACTGATGGCCTTCGCCCGCCCCGCGGAAGGTGGCCACTTCAATCGCATTTCGTCCAAAATACACATGGGCCAGTCGAAAACGCCGTCCAATCAAACGGCACCGGCTTTTGAAAACGCCCTTCACCTGTTCCGGCTCGGCATTGGTCACCACGTCGAAATCCTTTGGTTCCAAGCCCAACAAAATATCGCGCACCCCGCCGCCGACTAAATAAGCGTCATACCCGGCGCGTTTCAAACCATAGAGCACATCTAAGGCTTCTTTATCAATTTGCTTACGGGAAATACCGTGCTGTTTGCGTTCAATAATCTTAAGTTTGGAAGGCGATTGAAATGCGGAATCTGAATCGGAAGCAGAGAAAAAGGATTTTATTTTATGAATCAATCGTTGCATATTTTTAAAAAAGATAGGATTTTCGAGTGGTTAAAGCAAACATTTTAACGACTTTTCCACAGACTGCAATCAAGAAGCGTGGGATTCACCGTCAAAGCACCATAAATAAAAACGCTCATTCTCGCGCTCAGACGCCTACATAGACGCCGAACACTCGCTTTTTCATTGTAAAAGTGCGAAAATAATTAGCTTAATGTCCGGCCTCAGTTCAGACTCAGGCGACGGCCAATAACCCCATTTTTGTTTTAAATCACTGAACACTTTTAACTCAACCAACGGAAAACACCATGAACAAACCGACATTATTCAGCGGCATCCAGCCTTCAGGCGACCTTATGATTGGCAACTACATCGGGTCCATCAAAAACTGGGTGCAAATGCAGGATGATTACAACTGTTTATTTTCGTTGGTCAATATGCACGCCATCACCGTCGAACAAAGCCCGCAAGAGCTGGCGAAGCGCAGCCTGGATTTTGTCGCCTTGTACCTGGCCAGCGGCATCGACCCGGAAAAAAGCACCGTCTTCATTCAGTCGCACGTCCCGGAACACGCCGAACTGGCCTGGTTGCTGAACTGCTCCACCTACATGGGCGAGCTTAACCGTATGACGCAATTCAAGGACAAATCGCAAAAACACTCCCAGAACATCAACGTCGGGCTGTTCGATTACCCGGTTCTGATGGCGGCGGACATTCTGCTGTACCAAACCGAAATGGTGCCGGTCGGCGCGGATCAAAAACAGCATTTGGAACTGACACGTGACTTGGCGGTTCGTTACAACAACCGCTTCGACCGGGAAATTTTCAAGGTACCGGAACCGTTCATCCCACCGGCGACGTCCGGCGGACGCATTATGAGTTTGCAGGACCCGACCTCGAAAATGTCCAAGTCCGACGAAAACAAAAACAACTTCATCGCCCTGCTGGATGACCCGAAAACCATCATCAAAAAATTCAAAAAAGCACAAACCGATTCCGGCACGGAAATCACCTACGACGTGGAAAACAAACCGGGCGTGTCCAACCTGTTGACCATCTACTCGGTCATCAGCGGACAATCCATCGACGAGGTGGTCAAACACTTCGAAGGCAAGATGTATGGTCACTTAAAAGTCGAGCTGGGGGAATTGGTCGCCGACTACCTGCAACCAATCCAAGAGCGTTACCATACGATTCGTAACGATGAAGCCGAACTGAAAGCAATTTTGAAAAAAGGCGCCGACACGGCACGCGAAAATGCTCAAAAAACGTTGCGTGACGTTCAGGAAGCGATTGGCTTCGTCCTACCGTAAGCACGACGGTTTCATCGACCTTTCATAAAAACGACCAGGCCTGGTCGTTTTTTGTGTATACAAACGCCACTTTCCACACGGCGTTTTTTTATGGTTAAATACCCTTATCAAGCGCTCAGGAATTCGCCGAATTCAACCGTACTTTTTTCAGGCTTGATTCTTTTCCCCTTTTTCCCCTAAAATGTTACACAAAAGTAACGCAATTAATTTATAATCCCATAACAGTATATTTTCTGGCCTCCTCTGTCCGGCTCAAAGCGCCCTCAACACAGTCGATGCCGTAATGCTCTGACCCTCATTCAAAGAACATAACAAATGGTAGGTAAAATAATGAAAAATTTTACATCTCGTTCAGCACTCAAATTCAGCGCCCTGGTTTTATCGGCCGGGCTTGCGGTCACGCTCAACGGCTGTGACAGCCTAACGGGTGGCGGCGATGCAAAACAAAACGCCGGTGCCGGCATGCACCGTATGCCGCAAGTCGGCATTCAAAAAGCCGAACCTACCCAAGTCCCGAACACACTTTCCTTTACCGGGCGCGCAGTGCCGTTTACCATCGCCGAAGTTCGCCCACAGGTCGACGGCATCATTACCGAGCGTTTGTTTGAGGAAGGTCAGCATGTGGAAAAAGGCGACATCCTATATAAAATCGACGATGAAACCTACCAAGCACTTTACGACAATGCACAGGCCGAGATTAAAAAATCCCAAGCCTTGTTGACCAACGCCGAGCTGAAAGTGAAACGAAACAAGCGTTTGGTCAAAATCAATGCCGTCAGTGAACAGGTACTGGACGATGCCATGGCCACCTTGAGAGAAGCCAAAGCAAACTTGGAAGCCAACAAAGCCGCCTTGAAAACCGCTTCCATCAACTTGGAAAGAACCAAAATCAAAGCACCGGTATCCGGCATGATCGGTCGTTCCAGCTTCACCAAAGGTGCCTTGGTCATGAATAACCAAGCCGAAGTCATGGCGACCATCCAACAACTGGATCCCATTTACGTCGACTTCTCCGTGGCATCTTATTACGCCGCCATTCTAAAGCGTGAAATGAAAAAGAACCCGGACATGAACATCGAAAAGTTCCCGGTCACGATCACATTCGATAACGGCGAGAAATACGAACACACCGGACACATCAAACTCTCCGAATTCAGTGTCGACGAATCGACCGATACCATCATTCTCAGAACCGAGTTCGACAACCCGGATACGCAGTTGCTACCGGGCATGTTTATTCGCGGTTCGGTGATGACCGGTTACCATGAAAACGTTTATCTGGTCCCTTCCCTGTCGCTCAGCCGCGACACCCTTGGGCATGCCTTTGTCATGGTTTTGGCCAAAGATGGCACCGTCACCGTGCGCCCGGTCAAAGAAAACGGTTTGTATCAAGAAAGCTGGGTCATTACCGAAGGCCTACAGCCTGGCGATCAAGTCATTGTCAAAGGCTTGCAGTTTATTCGTCCGGGCATGAAAGCGGCGGTTATGGGCGCCAAGCCCGATGCCGCACCAAGCGCCACAAAAGCACCCGAGAATGCTAAGGAAGGAAAATAAACATGGCCGCAGAAAAGCTCAATAAAGCCCGTCGCAGCTTTGCGACCCATTTCATCGACCGGCCGGTCACGGCTTGGGTTATCGCACTGTTGGTGATGATTGCCGGCGTCATTTCCATCAAAAGCTTACCGGTTTCACAGTTCCCATCCATCGCGCCGCCGATGATCAGTGTGACAGCGACCTATCCTGGGGCCTCCGCCCAAGTCATTGAGGACACAGTTACCCAGGTCATTGAGAACAAGATGAAAGGCTTGGACGGCTTGTTGTACATGTCGTCCACCAGTGAATCGACCGGACAAGCTGAAATCCAGCTGTATTTCAGAAACGGTACCGATGCCGACATTGCCCAAATGCAGATTCAAAACAAGTTGCAAACGGCCATGTCGTCCATCCCTGAAGCCGTTCAGAAACAAGGGATTCAAGTCGCCAAAAAGGCTCGAAACTTCTTAATGGTGGTCACGCTCGTTTCCCCGGACAAAAGCTTAAACGCCTTTGACCTGGGTGACTATGCGGCCACCCACGTGATTGACCAGATCAGTCGGGTCGAAGGCGTGGGCGAAACCTTGCAGTTCAGTGCTGAGTACGCTATGCGTATCTGGTTGAACCCGCATCAATTGGCGAAATACGAATTGACGTCCACCGACGTCGTCAGCGCGATTCAAGCCAATAACGCCGTGGTCACCGCCGGTCAACTGGGCGCGTCCCCCGCCGTTAAAGATCAGCCGATCAACGTCACGGTGAACCTGCAAAGCCGCTTGAAGACGGTGGACGATTTCCGAAACGTCATCGTCAAAACCGATGAAAGTGGTGCCACCATCACGGTCGGCGATGTCTCCCGCGTTGAAATCGGGGCCGATACGTACAGCAAAATGGCGCGTTACGAAGGCACTCCGGCGGCCGGTTTTGCCGTCAAAATCACGCCATCGGCCAACGCACTGGACACGGCGGAGCGTGTGAAAAAACGCATGGCTGAATTGTCGGAGCTGTTCCCGGACGGCATGGAATACCTCTTCCCATACGACACCACGCCATTCATTCAAATTTCCATCGAATCGGTGATTCAAACCCTGATTGAAGCCGTCATCCTGGTGGTTCTGATTATGTACCTGTTCCTCGGGAATCTGCGTGCCACCTTTATCCCGACGATTACGGTTCCGGTGGTGTTGCTCGGTACTTTCGGGGTACTGGCCTATTTCGGTTATTCCATCAACACCCTGACCATGTTCGCGATGGTACTCGCCATCGGGTTACTGGTGGATGACGCCATCGTCGTGGTGGAAAACGTCGAACGGGTGATGCACGAAGAAGGCCTACCGGCCAAGGAAGCCACACGTCGTTCCATGAACCAGATTTCCGGCGCCCTGATCGGCATCGGTCTGGTTTTGAGTGCCGTCTTCTTGCCGATGGCTTTCTTCCCGGGGTCGGCTGGGGTCATTTATAAACAGTTCGCCGTCACCATCGTATCGGCCATGGTGCTGTCGGTGATGGCCGCGTTCATTTTGACACCGGCATTGTGTGCCACCATTTTGAAACCGGTGGATAAAGAAAAAGAATCCCGCGGCTTTTTCGGTTGGTTTAATCGCAACTTCACCCGTGCAACCAACGGCTATGGTCGCGGCGTGAAAGGCGTTATCAAACACCGTTATTCCTTCATGCTGATTTACGCTTTGATCGTCGCGGCCACCGGTTATCTGTATACCAAAACACCGTCCGGCTTTCTGCCGGAAGAAGACCAAGGTTTCATGTTCACTCAGGTCATGATGCCGCCAGGCGCGACCCGCGAGCAAACCCTTGCCGTGGTGAAGCAGGTCGAAGAGCATTATTTGAGCACCGAGCGTGAAAATATCGCCAGCCTGTTTACGGTGTTGGGCTTTAACTTCTCTGGAACCGGGCAAAACACCGCCATCGCCTTCATCAACCTGAAACCATGGTCGGAACGTTCCAGCCCGTCACAAAGCGTCAATGCCATTGCCGGACGCGCCATGGCCAAGTTCAGCCAGATCAAGGAAGGCATGGTGTTCGCCTTCGGCCCTCCGCCGGTTATCGAACTGGGGAACGCCACCGGCTTCAACCTTTACGTGAAGGATAATGCCGGACTGGGACGCGACAAACTGTACGACGCCCGTAACCAGGTATTGGGCATGGCCAGCCAAAACCCGAACCTGGTTGGGGTTCGTCCGAACGGTCAGGAACCGGCGCCAGTGTTGGAAATGAAAGTCGACAAACAGAAAGCCGAAGCATTGGGCTTGAAAGTTTCAGACATCAACACCGCCTTGTCCGTGGCCTGGGGGAGTGCTTATGTGGACGACTTCATCAAACAAAGTAAGGTGAAGAAAATCTACGTGCAGGCCGATGCCCCTTACCGGATGCGTCCGGAAGACATGCAGGATTGGTATGTTCGCAACAACCAGGGCGAAATGATTCCGGCCACGGCCTTCCTGACCACTCAGTGGACCAAGGAATCACCGAAACTGGAACGTTATAACGGCGTTCCGGCCTTGCAAGTGCTCGGGGCGTCTCCGCCGAACGTCAGTTCCGGACAAGCCATGCAAGCGATTGAACAGATTGCCCAAACCCTGCCGAAAGGCATCGGCATCGAATGGACCGGCTTGTCTTATGAAGAGAAAGCAGCGGGATCGAAAGCCACTTTGCTTTACGCCCTGTCGATTCTGGTCGTCTTCCTGTGTTTGGCCGCGCTCTATGAGAGCTGGAGTTTACCGGTCTCGGTTATGTTGATCGTGCCATTGGGCGCCTTGGGGACTTTGATTGCCGCGAACTTCTTCCAGATGCCGAGCGACATTTATTTCCAAGTGGGCTTATTGACAATCGTCGGCCTGGCGACCAAAAACGCCATCCTGATTGTCGAGTTCTCTAAAGAATTGGTGGAAGAAGGTGTCGAAGCCGTCGAAGCCAGTATCCGTGCCGCAAAAATGCGTTTGAGACCGATTCTGATGACCTCTTTGGCCTTCGGTTTTGGGGTTCTGCCATTGGCGTTGAGCGCGGGCGCCGGTTCCGGTGCGCACCATGCGATCGGGATCGGGGTATTGGGCGGTATGGTCAGTGCCACGGCACTGGGTATCTTCCTGGTACCAATGTTCTTCGTTGTGATGCAGCAATGGTTTGCCAAGAAATTGACCAAACCCGCTGCGGAGTAACCAAGACAGACAGTTTTAAGTTTTCTTTCGATTGCCCGTCCCAAAACCGCCAGGTCTGGTGGTTTTCGACGGGCTTTTTTATGCCCGCCTGGTTCTCCTCCCCCCCTTCTAACTATTGGTAATCGCTAACAGAGCATACATTCCTGACGCCTTTTCCTTAAAGCCAATCAAGACACCCGACCAATGTGTCTCTCCAAACTCACACAGCCCCATAAACCCCACTCAGCGCTATCCACTACAAACGCCCTCTTTCCACCCCTCTTATTTCAAACGATGCCATACCAATACCGCATAGAATGGATGACTCTAGGGACACCCAGTAGGCATAAAAAAACCCCGTATGAATCAACTCATACGGGGTTTGTTCGCCCTCATCACTGACGCCGATCGCGTCAGCTTATGCAGTACGATTTATTTGCCCAGCGACACATGGTAATGCGGGTCTTCCGACACATTCACTTCCACCAAGTCTCTGGCTTCGTCCAACAAGTTTTGGCATTCAGGGCTCAAATGCTTCAATACGATTTTCTTGCCTTCGGCTTTGTATTTTTTCGTCAGGCTATCAATCGCTTCCACCCCGGTGTGATCGTACACACGGGAATGCTGAAAGTCGATGTGTACGCATTCCGGATCGCTTTTTGGATTAAACATATCAATAAAGTTCTGCGACGAGGCAAAGAACAGCGGGCCGTACACTTTATAAATTTTGCCTTTGCGGCCGTCGTCCGACGTCATTTCCGAAGTTTCCACCATGACTCTTTGAGCATGTTGCCATGCAAAGACCAATGCCGACACAACCACACCGGCAATCACCGCCACCGCCAAATCGAAAATCACCGTCAATGCCGTCACCAGCACCATGACAAACGCATCCATTTTGGTCATGCCGCGCATGATATTCCAGCTCGACCAGTTAAAGGTGGCGATGACCACAAAGAACATCAAACCGACCAAAGCACCAATCGGCACCATCTCAATCCAGGGCGCCGCAATTAACACGATCACCAGCAAGCCCAACGCGGCGGTAATGCCGGACAAGCGCCCGGTGCCGCCGGAGCTGACGTTAATCATCGACTGACCGATCAAAGCACAGCCGCCCATGGTGCCGAAGGTACCGGCCGTACAGTTGGCCGCCCCCAGTGCGATACATTCACGGTTGCCTTTACCGCGAGTTTCGGTGATGTCATCAATCAACGTCATCGTCAACAAAGATTCCACCGAACCGATAATCGTTAAAATAATCGCATAGGGCAAAATAATCCAAAGCGTTTCCAGGCTGAAGAAGTTGTCCGGTAACGCCGTCATCCAGGTCATGCCCTGGAAACCATTTTCCGTTCCGTCACCGAACACCAGCGATTCCAAAGTACCGGACACCGCTGCTTTATCGCCGACCGTAACGGTATTCATATCAAAGAAAATCACCGCCAAGGTCACCAATACAATCGCCGCCAACGCGGATGGCACCGCCTTGGTCAAACGCGGCAGCAAGTAGATAATCGCCATGGTCGCGGCAATGATGCCCATCATGATGTACAGACTGTTGCCGGACAACCAGTCGCCGTCCGTATCTTTAAACTGGGTGAACTGGGCAATCAAGATGACCAATGCCAAACCGTTCACGAAGCCAAGCATGACCGGACTCGGCACCATGCGAATAAATCGCCCCCACTTCATCCAACCGATGAATATCTGGAAAACCCCCATCATAATGACGGCCGCGAACAGGTAAGTGGCGCCGTGCTCCATCACCAAATGCATCATCACCACCGCCAGGGAACCGGCCGCCGCGGAAATCATGCCCGGGCGCCCGCCGAACATAGAGGTGATGAACCCGACGATAATCGCGGCATACAACCCAACCAACGGATGCACCCCGGCCACGAAGGCAAAGGCGACCGCTTCCGGCACCAACGCCAGCGAAACGGTAATGCCCGACAAGGTGTCGGCTTTGTATTTACGCCAGTCAAAGGCGCTTGAGGGAGACTGAGTCATCTTGAATCCTTTCTTTTGAAAACCGCGCAAATTCTAACAGAAAAAGCGTAAAATGAGGCGTTTTATCCAGGCCTCGGCGCAAACCAGACCCGAGCAACCCCTTAAAAACAAACGGGAAAATCAAAGGCTATCTTATGTGGATCAACCATATCGGCGAAATCATGATGGGCGTTTTCATCCTGCTGATTGCCGTTCATTTTGGACTGCACTTCTATTTCAAATCCGTCAAACGTAAAAAAGCGAAACAACGCAAAGCCTCATCGGAAGCGGCTGCCAGCCCAACGTCGGACCAGAAACCCAAAGAATAAATATCGATTGATATAAAATCAAAAACGCCCAGGCCTGGGCGTTTTAAAGCAACGAATATCGACTTCACCGCCCACCGACGGCTTAGTCATCACTCGATATAAGAACAGCAATAATCGGCCACGGTTTTGACCTTGATGCCGAATTTTGAATTGGCCGGTACATTGAAGGTTTCCCCTCCAACCACGGTTTGCCATTCGGTTTCGCCCGGCAATAATACCTCGACTTCTCCGGCCAGCATCTCCATGATTTCCGCCGCTTCGGTACCGAATTCATAATCGCCCGGCAACAAAATGCCTAACGTCTTCTTGCTACCATCCGCAAACAACAACGTGCGGCTGGTGACTTTTCCATCGTAATAAATATTCGCCGCTTTTACGGCAGTGACGTTCTCAAACTGTGACATCGGGCCATCCTTTCTCAGACACAAAAAAGAAACGTATTATAGCCGAAGCCCCGCTGAATGAAAGCGCTTAACGCGGGTGCGAAGCGTAATAAATCTCACGCAGGAAAATCAACAACCCCACAATCAAGGAGGCCATCGCCAAAATAAACAACACCGCGATAAACAAAGAACCGTTGAACGCAAAAAACGCGCTCAAGAACATGATCATAATCACCAGCGCCACCAGCAAACCGGTCATGGTACAGGCCAGAATCGCGTGATTAAGATAACGGCGGCGGCGCTCCAGAAAATCCAAACGTTGACGGATTTCGCTGGAACGACGGTCCACCGGGCTTTGCGATTTCTCCATGAGCAGGATATTGCTCAACTCCTCCGACTTGGACACGATGCGCGACAAACGCCCGACCAACACCCCGAGCAAGCTCCCGATACCGGCCAGCAAAAACACCGGCGCCACAGACAGTTGAATCAAGTGGGACACCGTATTTACCGGCACGGCATCGGAAAACAACTCGGTCACGACGTTACCTTTTTAAAATGTTAGAAAATACTAAGAAATAAAACCGCGTTACGAACGTTCGTGGTCCGCACCGATGAATTCGATCTGGTAACCGTCCGGGTCTTCGGCAAACGCAATAATGGTGGTGCCCGCATTCATCGGCCCCGCCTCACGAATGATTTTTCCACCGGCCGCTTTCACCGCGTCCGCCGCTTGATACACATCGTCCACTTCGATGGCGATATGCCCATAGCCTTCGCCCAGGTCGTACGAGGAAACACCCCAGTTGTAGGTCAATTCCAAAACCGTGTTGTTCTCTTCATCGCCGTACCCCAAAAAGGCCAAGGTGAACTCGCCTTTCGGATAATCTTTACGACGCAACAGTTTCATTCCCAACACATCGGTGTAGAACTGAATCGATTTTTCCAAATCGCCCACTCGTAACATGGTGTGCAATAAACGCATGTTTGCTCCTTATTTAATAAGAGAGCCTTGCACGAGATGGATGCACGGATAAAAATGGCTAAAATTTCCCTGAATGTCGTTGAAAAACTGGCGAATAGCTAGCTATTCGCTGCGCTTTCCGCCTAATTCAGAAAAATTTTATCTTATTTTTCTATCGCGCCCCACTCATGCAAAGCTCTCTATAATTCGTTTCCATTTATCGGTTTCAAAAACAGCAACACGACCAGCGCCAAGGGGCCGAATAAAACGCCCAGCGCCGCCCATGCATACGGAGAGCGTCCTTTTATTTCCGCCAGTTTCATGCAAATAAGGCCGATAACCAGCAGTAACAGCAACCATAAAAAGTGCATCTTCGCGCCCTCCTGTCCAGAACCGTCCGTTTAAGCCTTGACGTTTTCCAGTGCTTGTTCGATATCCGCAATAATATCATCTATGTGCTCAATGCCAATGGACAAACGCACCAAATCTTCCGAAACGCCGGCTTTTTCCAACTCTTCCGGGCTCAATTGGCGGTGCGTCGTGGTCGCTGGGTGACACGCCAACGACTTGGCATCACCGATATTCACCAAACGCAGAATCATTTGCAACGCATCGATGAACTGGCCACCTGCTTCACGTCCGCCTTTAATGCCAAAGCTCAAAATACCGGAGCCGGAACCTTTCGTGGTCTTCACACAGACTTCATGATACTTGTCATCCGGCAAAGACGCATAATTCACCCAGGACACTTTCGGATGTTGTTTCAAATATTCAGCCACCTTCAGGGTGTTCTCGCAATGGCGCTCCATGCGCAAACCAAGCGTTTCCAAGCCCTGCAACAACAAGAAAGCGCTGTGCGCCGACAAGGCCGCGCCGGTATTGCGCAACGGCACCACACGACAACGGGCAATAAAGGCTGCCGCACCGATATCACGCGTATAACTCACGCCGTGATAAGACGGATCCGGCTCGTTCAACATCGGGAAACGTTCCTTGTTCGCCACCCAGTCGAATTTACCGGAATCAATGACAATCCCACCCAAGGTGGTGCCGTGACCACCCACGAACTTGGTCAAAGCATGAATGACAATGTCCGCGCCCAAATCAATCGGGCGACACAAATACGGCGTCGCGACGGTGTTGTCGACCATCAACGGCAGCCCGTGCTTATGGGCGATTTCCGCCAGGCGTGCCACGTCCACCACATTCCCGGCTGGATTCCCGATGGACTCACAGAAAATGGCGCGCGTTTTGTCGTCAATCGCCGCTTCAAACGCGTCGTAATCATCCGCCTTCACCATTCGCACTTCAATCCCCTGACGCGGAAACGTATGTGCGAACAGGTTATAGGTGCCGCCATACAACTGGCTGGTACTGACAATATTGTCACCAGCCTGCGCGATGGTCTGAATCGCATAGGTAATCGCCGCCATACCGGTGGCCAATGCCAAACCGGCCACGCCGCCTTCCATTTCCGCCATACGCTTTTCCAATACATCGCACGTCGGGTTCATGATTCGGCTGTAAATGTTCCCCGGTACTTTCAGGTCAAACAAGTCTGCCCCGTGTTGGGTGTCGTCAAAGGTATAAGACGTGGTTTGATAAATGGGAACAGCGGCCGATTTGGTGGTACTTTCCGATTCATAGCCGTGGTGAAGCGCGATGGATTCCAGTTTCATATTGATCCTTTATGAGTTAGCGAAGCAATGCCACGTCTCAAATAGCAAGCCGAGCTTGTTAAGACATTGTTATTGCAGTTATTTTATTATTTTCAGCACGCCAGCATCGAACATCATTAATAACTTTCATCTCAACAGGACAAAAATTAATACTTTATTTTCAACAACATAGCGTTTGTTATCTAGCATTAATACTAGTGATATTTCCGTAATCTGTCAAATAGAGACGACCTGAATTCCCATACTGAAAAACCGCCAGGCCTGGTCAAATTATGCACCAAAGCCGAGGGGCGTCTCAAGCCGATTTCATCGACAACCATTTCGGCAAAAAAGCAAACACCAACAGCGACACAACATAAGCGCTACCGGACACCCAATCCCGCGTAGCCAAATACTCCGATACCGTCAAACCACGCAAGCCCAAAACCAATGTGAGCTCCAACGTCAAGAGCATCCCCAACGCCACCCCACCCATGCCGAAAAAACTCACCGGTTTCGGTTGGGCTTGCGCGCGTTTTACCCAGTAACGGGCTGAAAAATACACCACCGCCAGCATGATCGGCATTTCCAGTAACTCCGCATAGCGTACGCCCAGCCAAGGTTCCAAACTCAGTACCCGAATCGTACCCAGTATAAAACCGGCTGCAAACACCGTTGCAAAGTACAGTAAGCCATAGCGCCACGTCATCATCTTGTAACCCCGTTGGTTGTAGCCCCTTTAGTCATAACGAACCCATTTCTGCGCAATCCCAATCGCCAACAATACCGCCAAGGCACACATGCCAAACGCCCAATCCGCACCGCCGGCATACCAAGCGTAACCAGCCGCCAACATCCCCAAAGCGCCACCGAGTCCATGACTGGCCGAGGCATAAATCGCCTGCCCTTTACTTTGGTTGTCGCCATAAAAATGATGGTCGATCAGATAAATCGCCGCGGCATGGAACAGGCCATAACTAGCGGCGTGTAGCAGTTGCGCGAACGCCAACCACACCCAATCGTCAATCACCAATGGAATCATCACCCAGCGCAATAACGTCAACACCAAGCTCGCCATCAACAAGGTTTTGACCCGGAAGCGCCGAAAGAGTGGCACCATCCAGAAGAACACCGCGATTTCCGCCAACACGCCCAGCGCCCACAACCAGGCAATGACGTTTTTGCTGTAACCGTGTTCGTCCAGAAAAATGCTGTAAAAGCTGTAATAAGTGCCGTGCGAGAATTGAATCAGAATGCTGGCGGCCAATAAACTCGCCACCCACGGCTGTTTGATAATGGTCCAAAACGAACTGGCGTGGTCTTCATGCTGGGCCACCGGGTGTTCTTGCACCGCAAACGTCGCCAGCCAAATCACCACGGCGAGGCCCACTAGCGCCCAAGGCAGCGTCGAAATCGACCAGGCCTCAATCTGCCAGCCCAGCCACAACACCGCCGCAATGAAACCGATGGACCCCCACAGCCTTACCAGACCGTAACGCTCCTTCATGCCTTTCAGGGTCGTGAAGGTATAGGATTCGAACAACGGCAAGGCGGAATGGAAAAAGAACCCGAACCCGAATACCGTCAACAACAGGCCGACAAACGATTCCGTGGTCACAAAACCGATGGAAAACAACACCGTCAAAAATGCCGTCCAGCGTAACCAGAAAACGGTGCGCCCTGTTTTATCCGCCAGCCAACCCAACACATTCGGCGCGACGATTTTGGTGGCGATGAACATCGCCATCAATTGGCCGATTTGAATGGCGTTGAAAAACAGCGACTGATAATACAAGCCGATATACGGAATCAGGCCGCCGAACAACATGAAATAGAAAAAGTAAAAACTGGAAAGCTTTGGATAGGCTTGTCGATAAAGCTGTTCCGGCATGCAAGCTCCTCAGAGACTCGAAAACGTCACGCCCGTTTGAAACGGGCGCTTCTCGAACCATTATCGGAATTTATAAAAAACCATTGGCTCGAGCCGAATTTGAAATCGGTAAATAAAACTCAATCAGATGAAATTAGGCTTCGGGATGCGCCAAGTCCATAATCGGCGGCACCACATCCCCGTTTTGCGCACGGTTTCGCATAAAATGATCCATCAACACCAACGCCACTTTCGCCTCGGCAATCGGCGTGGCACGAATGCCCACACATGGATCATGACGGCCTTTGGTGACCATCTCAATCGCTTCACCGTCGCGGTTAATGCTGCGCCCCGGTGTCATAATGCTCGACGTCGGTTTCAAGGCAATGTGCGCAACGATGTCCTGTCCGGTGGAAATCCCGCCCAAAATACCGCCGGCATGATTAGAGGCAAACCCTTCCGGCGTCATCTCATCGCGGTGCTCGGTGCCGCGTTGCGCGGCCACGGCAAACCCATCACCGATTTCCACGCCTTTCACCGCATTGATGCTCATTAACGCATGGGCCAAATCGGCATCCAAACGGTCAAACACCGGCTCGCCCAATCCGACCGGTACATTCTTCGCCACGATGGAAATTTTCGCGCCGACGGAATCCTTCTGCTTCAGCAGATTATCCATGTATTCACGAATTTCTTCTTTTTTAACCGGGTCCGGGCAAAAATACTCGTTGTCGTTATCAAACGGCCAGGACACGTTTTCCACCGTAATCGGCCCCAACTGCGACAGATAGCCTTTGATTTCAATGCCCAAACGCTCTTTCAAATATTTCTTGGCAATCGCCCCCGCTGCCACACGCATCGCGGTTTCTCGTGCGGAAGAACGCCCACCGCCGCGGTAATCGCGCACGCCGTATTTCTGAGTGTAAGTGTAATCGGCATGCGCAGGGCGGAAAGTTTCCGCCACTTTGGAATAATCCTTGGAGCGTTGATCGGTATTGTGAATCATCAAACCAATCGGCGTGCCGGTGGTTTTGCCTTCAAACACGCCGGAAAGAATCTGCACTTTGTCGTCTTCACGACGCGCGGTGGCGTGCTTTGACGTGCCCGGCTTGCGGCGATCCAGTTCAACCTGAATGTCCTCTTCCGTCAACGCCAGCCCCGGAGGACAGCCGTCAATGATCGCGCCCAGCGCGATTCCGTGGCTTTCGCCGAAGGTGGTCACACAAAAATTTTTCCCTAACGTATTGCCCGACATAAGTTACTTTCTCAAATTCTTTTATGGAATTCTGCATTATACTAGGAGTCAATCCAAATTACCTCAATGAACCGTAATCCGGCAAATCGAATGAATGCATCACTTAAATGGCGACATCCCAAGCCGTTTATCGAAAACCACACCGTCACCGAAGACGAAATCGATTTTCTCGATCACGTCAACAACAAGGTGTATTTAAATTGGATGGAACATATTTCCTGGCAACACAGTCTGGCGGTGGGCATTGACGAATCGGTGCAACGCCAAGTCGGTAAAATCATGGTGGTGCGACAGCATGAGCTGAATTATCGTGCCGCCTGTCATCTGGGCGATGAATTGCTGATCGGCACTTGGGTGGGCGAACAAATCGGTTGCTGCCAACGCCGCCGTTATTATCAGGTGTTCCGGCTAGCCGACGGCAAAGAGGTGTTTTTCGGCCATACGCAATGGGCCTGCATGAATCTGAAAACCCACCAGGCCTGCAAGATTCCACCGGAATTCATTACGCCGTATGAAACGGTGTAATGCCCCATAACACGACTTATTGCTCGGATAAGGTTACGATTAAGCCTTTATTGGAAAACCAATAACCGCGCCCCATACCACTGTTAGCCATGGTGCCCGGAATATTGTGCTGACCCAGCACCAACGTTCCGACCGGCACGGCTTGCCCCTCATGCTCACACTGCGGCGTTTGCAAGGTGTATTCATAACGTCGATGATACTTATTCAACACCGCCGTTCCCTCGATTATGCACCCTTTCGCCTTACCGTTAATGACTTCCAGTTTCACCGGCAACGGATTTTGCGGCGTGGCATCTCCATAGAGACCATTCAAGAAAATCGCTCGCGTCTCCTCCGCCTGAACCGCGCCTGGCAGCCCCAGCATACTCACAACCATCCCAATGCCTAACTGTTTGAACCCCATAACTGCTCCTTGTAATCGATTCAATCGCCTTAAGTACAGCGACATCAAATCTATCCTACCGCTGTCAGGCTTCAAAAAGATAATAGAATATAATGAGATGTTAATAAGTATTCGTAATAAGCAGTACAACCGCTTAACTTGAAATGAACGTTTTCGAACCGACTCGCTCCCTAAAATTTGTCTCAAAATATTCACTTGGCAAGCGGCAAATGATTGCTTACACTTTAACCGAAAGCCCCACGGCAAGGGCAACGGCGCCCAGTTCAGCCACCCAACGGTTTTCATTATCGAATCATAAAGAGACTGAGCATGTTAAGCATTGAACCCGGCGCCCGCCAAACCTATATCGAACACCTGTGTTTTATCATTCCCCTGAAACCCTTACGAAACACCCCCAACGTCCAGTTTTTCAGCGTTGAAGGCGTCACTGACGGCCTGGCGGGCGTGGATTTGGTGATTCACGAACCGGGCGGCAAAAGCCCATTGATTGCCGGTGACGACACCTGGTACTGGTACATGCACACCGACCAGGAAGACAAACTGGTGGTGCATCAAGGCAAGCGTTTAGTGGAGTTGTATTCGGAAAAGCACGGCCAGGTGGAACGCTTTGAAGTCACCGCCGATGCGGTCTATCACAACGGCGAAAAAATTCACGATGGTGCCGCCATTCTCGGCTGGGAGCCTTATGTTTTCCACCGCGTGCATTCACCGGAAGGTAGCTTGTCCACCAACTACGCCAAGCGTTTACAAGGCTTCGACATCGACACCAATTTCAATATCTATCAACTCGATACCAAATCCGGTGCCTATGACGTGGCGCGTTTAGGCGCGTTGGACCAACCTTAAAACCGGTTAATCCCAACGCGAACAATTAGAATTAGACCATCAAGGCGACGGAATGGTGTATTGGGCGTGAATACGCTCAATTTGATGCAAGACTTCATCGCTTAACTCAACATGGATGCTGTCGATGTTCTCTTTGAGCTGTTCCATCGTGGTCGCGCCAATGATGTTCGCCGTCAAGAACGGGCGACTGTTGATAAACGCCAGCGCCAATTGCGTCGGCGTCAAACCGTTGCCGCGCGCCAGGGCCGCATACAGTTCCGTCGCTTTCACCGCATTGTCGTTGGAATAACGGTCGTAATGCGGGAACAGCTTCAAACGCGCGTTCGCCGCCGCCGAATCATTTAAATACTTGCCACTCAGCACCCCGAAGCCCAGCGGTGAATACGCCAACAAACCGACGTTTTCGCGGTGTGACACTTCCGCCAGCCCCACTTCATAACTGCGGTTCAACAAACTGTACGGGTTCTGCACCGTCACAATCTTGCTCAAATCATGCTGCTCGGCCAACTGCAAAAACTTCATCGTGCCCCACGGCGTTTCGTTCGACAAACCGACGTGACGGATTTTGCCCTGGTTGACGAACTGCGTCAGCACTTCCAGAGTTTCTTCCATCGGCGTCAGGTCGCTCGGGTCTTCCCCCGCTTCATAACCCAACTGCCCGAAAAAGTTGGTGTTGCGCTCCGGCCAATGCAATTGGTACAAATCCAGATAATCGGTTTGCAACCGTTTCAAAGACGCATCCAACGCTTGCGTAATCTGCTCGCGGTTGAAACGGCTTTTGCCGCCGCGAATGTGTTGCGAAATCTCCGACGGCCCCGCCATTTTCGACGCCAAGACGATCTCATCTCGCTTACCGGTCTTCGCCAACCAGTTACCGATGATTTCCTCAGTTCGGCCATAGGTTTCGGCACGCGGCGGCACGGCATACAGTTCCGCCGTATCCCAGAAATTCACGCCCTGCTCCAAGGCGTAATCCATCTGTTCAAACGCCTCTTCTTGCGTATTTTGTTCGCCCCAAGTCATGGTGCCCAAACAAATACGGCTCACTTGAATATCGGAATGTCCTAACGCGTTGTAAAGCATGACGCCTCCTAATAATCTAAATCTTTAGTTTGAATTCTTATCCGGTTTGACGGAATTCTGTTTGATTAATAACGACTTTTCACCCAACCGTTTACCCATCTTCAAAACGGCCAGGCCTGGTCAAAATCAAGGCATTTTAATGCCGGTCGGTTCTTTTTCCTGGCCGGGGTGTTCGCGGTCTTCCAGCCGCCAGCGGCGAATCAGGTTATGAATGTAAATCAACAATACAAAAAACGCCGTGGACACCACGCCCAGAATCAACAAAGTCCAATTCTCCTCCGGCACCGTTTCCAGCAGAATCAGTTTTCGGATAATCACCACGAATGCGATTTCCAAAAACGTCAATGCATACACGAAACTGTCTTTGATAAACAACGCTTTCACAATCGCCAGAACGATCAGCGTGAACAACGCATCCGTCAGCAGAATTTTCATCGATGGAAAATTCAATACGCCTTGATGCGATAAAAACTCGAACAACTTGCTCGAAATACTGAACAGGCACGCGGCCAGATACACAATCATAAAAATCGTCAGAATGATTCGCAACACATTGACGGACTTTTTGAGTTGCTCCTCAAAATCTTCTTGAAAAAAGTGATTGGCTTTTTTCAAAAACGCATACAGTGATGACATCTTTTAAAACACCTTAACACCCGAGAACCGGGCCATAAAACATAGGAAGGAAGAAATTTATTGTAGCAGATTCACTTCCGTACCAATAACGAAAATCACCAGGCCTGGTGAAATTAAGTTTTGTACGTATTTTGAACAATCCGTTGAAAAACAGATATGGTAAGATGAAATCCACTACTTATTCGTAAACAAGGCAAACCATTCCGTCAAATTAAGGACCTGATAATGACAAAAAAAGCTCATCCGTTAACGCGTATTTTAACCCTCAGCCTAGCCACAACCGCTTTTGTACTGACGAATACAGCGCAAGCCTGCACTTCATTACTTTATAAAGACGGCAATGGTGCGCCCTACGCCGGCCGCACCATGGAATTACCAATGGAGCTGGCGTATCAAGTGAGTTACTTTCCAAAAGGCACCGCTTTCAACTCCAAAATCAAAAACCACCCAGACCTGAACTATCAATCAAAATATTCGTTCATTTCCATCACCGTGCCCGACCCAGTGGACAAAACACTCAAAGTTTCCGAAGGCATGAACGACCAAGGCCTGACGTTCAGCCTGCTCGCCTTTGCCAGCACCAAAGGGCCGGCGGATACGATTAAAAAGACCAAAAGCGTCCTCGCCGCGATTGACCTGGGCGCCTGGACCTTATCGCAATTCAAGGATGTCGCAGAAGTCAAAACCGCTCTCAAAAAACAACCCGTATTGGTCTCCGCTCTCTTACCGTTAGGCCTCATGAAAACGCCATTTCATTACACCTTGCACGATGCCCAAGGCCAATCCGTGGTCATTGAGTTTGCCAACGGTAAACAAACGCTTATCGACAACCCAATCGGCGTCATGACCAATGGCCCAGAGTTCGACTGGCACATGACCAACCTAAACAACTACACCTTCTTAAACAACATCGACCAATCCAAAACCACCTTTCACGGCATGGAATTCAACCAACCCGACTCCGGCATCGCCACCGCAGGCCTTCCCGCCTCCAACACCTCGGTTGGCCGCTTTGTACGCGCCACCTACTACTCACAATTTGCCGAAAAGGTCGATAACCCCGACAAAGCCATGACCGTTCTCGCCCACATTATGAACAACTTCGACCGCCCTCGCGGCATCACCATGGACAATCGCTTTAAAGAAGAAATCGCCAATATCACCGCCCCGGAAGTCGCAGGCCATCCGCTCTACACCTCGGAATACACCTCCTGGACCGCACTGGGCGATTTGCGTAACCTGAAATTTAAAGTCAAACCCTACAGCCAGCTCAACTACATCAGTTTCGACTTGGCCAAACTGGCTAAAGAGAAACAACCCAAGTCCATTCCGCTGATCCAAATGCCGTTTAATGTGAATGATGTCACCGATTGGTTCCGCAAAGCCAGCATTAGAAAATAACCACAGCTGTTTATTAAAATTAAGGCAGAATCAATGAAGTTGGATATTGATAAAATTTTAGAAGATATTGATGCAAAACATTCTAGACACTATATTCCTTTACATTCATTCCAAAGCTTATACGAAAAAACGGAAAACGCCATTCAAGAACTGGAAAAACTATCAGTATCTACAGAGACGAAGGATACAATTTTAAAAGCACATGTGATTAATACAGTTACAGCTGTCGAAGTCTATTACAGAACATTAGTCGATTCAGTTTTTAAGACCTGCAGCCCCAAATCATTCGAAAAAACACTAATTAAACTGCACGACAAAAGCTATAAAATTGATGACTTGATTGTAATGTATAAAAACTCCATTCACCCCCTTGAATTAGTCGCATCAAACTTAAACTTTCAGAGTGTCCAAAACATTGATAAATACTTTTCTATTCTGTTACAAAATAAATTTTTTGATGAAATTAAATCCTTGCGCTACAGAATAAAAGATAAGCCTGAAACAGAAACACAAATTACATTTAAAGAAATAGAAGATCTCAATTACATTTTCAATTTAAGACATCAGTTAATTCACAATCCAAATTTACAAATTACCATCAATGAAGAGGAATTATTAAACAAAATTGATTCCATTAATGGTGTTGTTATGGCATCGGACCTAGTTGTAAGACAGTTTGTTTTAACTAATGTAGATCCAGAAATTAAAGACAAGGCAAACACACAATAAGTATTACAAAATAGTTTTTATGCCTTTTCAAAAAGTAAACAAATTTAAATAGAACGCTCAAACCAATTTCACTTGACCTTAGCCAATACGAAAGGAAGACTATGAAATGTAATGAACCTGATTTGACAGATGAACTTCGTACTCTGAGAGGCGAACATATACAATCTCGCTGGAAACAACTCCATGCCTTATCTAAAGAGACCGGCGAATCGACAATAAAATACCTTTTCACAACCAATGCTGGTGGAGCCGTAGCTGTTTTAGCCTATTTAGGTTCAGTCTCAGGAAATGGAATACCTGCTTTTTCTGCCAAAATTGCTCTATTTTTTTTCTTTTGCGGTTTACTATCCGTGGGTATTTATCAAGCGTATATGGTTCATAACCACGAAGGCCTCTTCGTACATTACAAAGGCCTTGTCAAAGACTACTATGGAGAAAAAATAAGCTGGAATGGTTTACTAGAAGCCGATGAAACAAAAGTTGGGAACTCGAAAATCCCCTATATTCTTGGATATTCTGCCTTTGTTTTCTTCATACTAGGTTGTTTTGCTGGAGCTTTCGGAATTTTCTAACACACTAGAACCATTTGGTTATCGGTTTAAAGCTTCAGTAGCCATTTTAAACCGCTTGAGCGCCTCATCCATGGTTTCCGTCGGCACGGCAATATTAATCCGCATAAATCCTTTTCCGACTTCCCCAAAACTTTCACCGTCATTCAGCCCTAGTTGTGCAGTTTCGGTGAGCCAGCGTTTTAAGTCTTCTTGGCTTTGAAACTTTGTGTCAAAGAGATCGGAAAAATCCAACCACACCAGAAAGGATGCTTCCGGGCGCATGACGCGTACGGCGGGCAAACAGTCGGCCAGAGTTTGTTCCAGTCGGTCAATATTATGTTGCAAATGCACCAGCAAGGTATCGCGATAGGCTTTGCCTGCTTCCGAATAGGCGGCTTGCATGGCTTCTTTGCCGAACAGGTTTAAGTCGTGAATGGAATTGGCACGGCAGACTTTCAGATAAGCCGCTTTCAAAGCTCTGTTAGCAATAATCGCATAACCGCTTTGCAGGCCGCCGAGATTAAAGGTTTTGCCCGGTGAACTGAGCGTCACCGTATTTTGGGACACCGCTTCCGACAAAGACGCCATTGGTATGTGTTGCAATGGCGGGAAGGTCATGTCGGCATGGATTTCATCGGACACCACCGTCACGCCGTGTTTCAGGCAAATGTCTGCCAGGCGCTGCAGTTCTTCCCGCCGCCAAACGCGGCCGGACGGGTTTTGCGGGTTGCAGAACAAAAACAGTTTCACGTCGTTTTCGATAATGGCCGCTTCAAATGCGTCAAAATCAATTTGATAACGGTTGTCTTGCAACACCAACGGCGCTTCCACCAGACGGCGGCCGTTATTTTCCGGTGCCTGCAAAAACGGCGGGTAAATCGGCGGTTGCACCAACACCGCATCGCCCGGTTCCGAAAAGGTGGACACCGCCATAAAAAAACCGTTGGCAACATTGTGTGTGAACAGAATGTCCGACGCCTTCACGTCGTAACCGTATTGCGCCTGCCAATCAATAATCGACTGATACAAACTGTCCGGCATAACGTTATACCCCAGAATCGGGTGTTCCAAACGGCGTTTCAAGGCGTCCAGAATAAAATCCGGCGTGGGCAAATCCTGATCCGCCACCCACATCGGCAACACCGTTTCCGAGCCGAATAAGCGTTGCCGCAGTTCGTACTTTTCGGCGTCGGTGCCTAAGCGGGAAATGGCGTGTTCAAAATCTGGAAACATGGCGGCTACTCGGCGACGTCTCAGGATTTCTTTTTCCAAAGTGTGACTTCGGACAAGGAATGCTGGAACTTGCGTTGCGTCTCGCGAATCACAAACGGCAACTCGAACGGTTCTTGAACCCGCTCGAATTCGGCGTCCAACACAGCGTGCAGCCCTTCCAGCGTGGTGACGTTTTCACCGCTTTGCGCATCCTTATAACCACCCAGCCAGTGTTCTTTGGCGGTGAACTCTTCCAACCAGGTGTAAGGCGACGCCAACAATAGTAAACCACCGTCGTTCATGCGTTCGTGAATCATGCTCAAGAAGCGCTTCGGTTCGTACAAACGGTCAATCAGATTGACGGCCACCACCATGTCGTATCCGGTGAAATGCGGTTTCAGGTTGGCGGCGTCCTGTTGCATAAATTCACAGCGTTGCGCTACGTCAGACAACCCCAAGTCGGCCAACGTCTGCTCTTTGAAATCCATGATTTCACCTTCCGTCGGAATGGTGTAAAGCACATTGCCGGATTCTTTCAATTGGTTGGCGACCTGAATGAAGCGCGCCGAGAAATCCAAACCGGTGACCTGCGCGAAATGATGCGCCAGTTCGAAACTGGCACGCCCGACCGAACAACCCACTTCCAGCACGCTCAAATCGTCACGACCGGCTAAGTCGTTATCGTCGCGCGCCGCTTTAATCGCCAATTCGGCATAAGCCTGCGCAAAATTCGCCACACCGAAATATTCGTCGCCGTAATGGAATTCACAGTATTGCGACACCAGATCATCGGTTTCATAAGTGGAGAAATGGGTTTGAACGGTTTCATCCGATTCGATGTAACGGAAACCGGCGTGCTGGAAAAAGTGACGACGGAAAGCGTAACGTGAATGGCCGTTGGCTTCGTTACCGGTGGAAATCCAACTGCCGCCTTTAAACAGATTGTGCTGGTTGTCGAACGTCGGCGTGGTGAAGTCATCGTATAACGGATGCACTTTGAAGCCGTCGTATGGGTAAATCGGCGTTTGCGTCCATTGCCAGACGTTACCGATCACGTCGAAAAAATCGCCGGTTTCAAAACGATTCACCGGCACCGACGAGGCGTATTGCTGCAAATTGATATTGGCCTCGCCCTGCTTTTCCAACGCGCGGGTATGGTCGCGCAGCCTTAAATATTCATCTTCACTCGGCAGGCGAATCGGACGACCAGTCTGATGCCCTTTCCAGTTACAAAAGGCATTCGCTTCCAGGTAATTCACTTCCACCGGCCAATCCCACGGCATGGGGATTTCATCGGTCATACAGCGTAAATACCAGGCCTGGTCTTTTTTCACCCAAAAGGTCGGATGTTTGTCCGGCGTGAACTGACGCCAGCGATTGCCCTCGTCGGTCCAATATTCCGGGTTGTCGTAACCGCCGGCTTCGACAAACTCCAGATATTCATGGTTGGACACTAAAAAAGCCGCGGCTTTAAAGTCGCTGACATCGGCTTGATGCTGGCCGTATTCATTGTCCCAGCCGTAGGTTTCCGCCGGGTCTTGATGGTCGATGGTGACGCACCCACCGGGGACGTCGAACAAAATGTTTTCCGGCGCCTGACCGCTGTCCGGGCACACCGGAAACAACGGATGCGGCTTGACCGATTCAATCGGCAATTGGCGAATCAGCACTGACGAAGTTTCCAGATGAATGCGCTCATGTTCAATGCCCATCATCACCGGCCACATCGGGCTTTCCCAATCAATCGGCAGGTGAAAATCCACGGAGTCAATCAACTGATTGACCGCGTCGCGCACTTGCTGACGGTATTCGCGGACCGCATCGACACTCGGCCAGTCGTAATGCGATTCGTCCAAGTCGTCCCAAGACATTTCATCCACGCCGATGGCGCACATGGATTCGATTTGCGGATTAATGCGCTCCGGCAACAACTTGGCCAGCACCAGTTTATTGGTGAAAAAAGTAGCCGTGTGCCCGAAATAAAAAATCAGCGGATGGCGCAGTTCACAGGGGCGTTCATAGTAAGCCTCGTCCGACACCAGGGTTTCGAATAAGGTTTCGTAGGCATCGTAAGTGGCATTGAAATAATGTTTGATTTCGGCGCGTTTGGCTTCAATTTCGCCTTGATTTAAAAACACTGGTTTTGAAATCAAATCGTCTCGGTTTAACATGAATACTCCGTGAACAACTGCTTTTTATGGTTTGAACTGACGTTTAAATATAACGGTGTGCGGCCTACATTGACAGCATCACCCCGGAATCTGGAACCGATTCAAAGCTCGGATAACAGGTGGTCAAGCGGCTGGACGAAATCCCCCCTTTCTCGACCAACCAGGTTTTGACCTGAACTTGGCGTTCGCGGGCCAATTGATAGAGTTTGTCTTCCAACTCGGTTCCCTTCATCCCTTCTTTGACCCAGTAATCGCGGTCGGCTTGATTGTAGAAACCACAGACCTTCAAAGTAATGGATTTTTTATCTTTCAACAGCTTGGTGATTTTTTTCAAATACTCCGGCATATCCGCGCGCCATTCGTCCAGGCCTGGCTTATATTGCACCGGCTGCAACGTCGTTTCACCCGCTTTCTTATAAGCGTATTCCGCGGCCAGATAGATCGCGCCGTAAGGTTGAAGTGTCATCGCCAGCATGGCTTTTGAACCGCCTTTCATCGCATTAAAGAAGGCGACTGAAATCACTTGCGCAATGTTGAAACCGGGGTCGGACAAATCGCCATTGACCGGCACACTCAAATCAATGTTGTTATCACCGTCGCGTAACAGATTCAGCGCCAGACTCATGGAACCGGCACTGGCCGCTTTTCCGAGGTCGGTTGCAGCCTTATCGACGTCAGAAGCCGCTTTGTCAACGTCATTGCCGTTGGTTTTCGACGGAACAGGAACGGAATCCTCTTCCATTTCGAACCCGACCAATTTCAAGCGGTTATCGGCGTCTAGAATATCTTTCTTGATTTGAATGTCCGATTTCATGTTCAAAGAACCGCTTTGAATGCGATAGCCGAGCGAACGACGAATCAGTGGCGAGAACGCATACAAATCCATGTCCTGAATATTTGCCTTAATATCGGCATTCACTTTCGGCGAAAACGGTTGGAAGTCGCCTTTTACCGTCACCTTGGTGAATTGGTCAATGGCCGCCTGAATGTCTAAAGGGGTTTTTTCGTGGGCTTGCGTCGAATCCAAACGCCCCAGGTGCCCGGTTTCAATCCGCATGTCCTGGTGTAATGGCGGCGTAATGCCCGTGGACGTCAAATACACATGACTGTCGCCAGTGATGTCGAACTGCTGTAACTGGAAAGGCGGAGCTTTTTCTTTGGGCACGTTGGCGCTGTCTTGTTTCGCCGCCTTTTGTTCTGATTTTTGTTCTGCTTGCGCTTTGTCGGATTTGGGTTGTGGACTCGGTTGTAAAGCGGCCTTCAAAGCCTCAACTTGCCCGAGTTTTGTCTGCTCATCAAAGGCCAGGGTCACATTCATATCTTGCAACGCCACTTTGCCAATATCCACTGCCTGATTGTTTTTCACACTGACGCGGTCAATTGTCACGCCACCGGTGGAGAATAACGGTTCGGTGTAGGTCTGGCTTGACGCTACCTTAAGACCTTTTACATTCAAATCTTTCAAGGACACCGCTTGCGGGGCGGTAAACGCCAAACCGGTTTTCAGGTTCGCGACATCGGTCACGGTCATCTTCGTACGCGTGTTGTCCAGCTTGACCGACTGCAAAGCGAGCTGCCCGGCCGTTTCCACCTGAGGCGTCTCCGTGACGGTTAATTGTGTTTGACCTTTCCAATCCAGTGCTTTCAATCCGGCCGTCAAATCCTGATACACCGTCGTCAGTTGTTTCACGTCCAGGCGACCATCGGTTTGAACGGTTGGATGCGGCAAAGTGCCCACTTGAATGCCACCCTGCCAGTTCAATCGGCTGACATCGGCTTTAGAGCCGTCTGCATTCACCCCAATCGTTGTCAACGCAATGTGGTTGTCGGTTAAGACGATATCGACCGGTGTTTGGTCATTTTTTGATTCGGCGGATTTGACCGTGATTTTGGCCGGTCCTTTCCAGTCCAAATGTGCTAACTTGGCCTCGGTTTTCGGTTGCGAGAACTGAACCTCTTCCATCGCCAAAGCACTGCTCGGTAACGACACCAAAAGCCCGGATTGATTAGACTGGGTAATGTCCAAACCACCCTGCCAATTCAACTGATTCACATCAACGTTTGCTTCGTCCGCCTTGACCGCCACACCCGAGAGTTTGATATGGTTATCAGATAACGCCACCTTAATCGGTGTCTCCGCCTTCGCAGGATCGGTGGTTTTTTCGCCCGATTTAATCGTGACCTTCACCGGCCCCGTCCAATTCAAACGGCTCAACTTCGCTTCGGTACTCAATTGCTTGAATAAAAATTCGTCTGCCGTCAAATAACTTTTTGGCAGCACAATTTCGATTCCGTTCTTGTCGGGCTGAGAAACCTGAACTTCGCCTTGCCAGTTCACCTGAGCATTATCCAAAGCTAAATCCTTATCAGCCACAGCAAGATGTTTGAGTTCCATTTCGCCCTGTGAAGTCACCTTCGGCACGCCATCCTTCACGTCGACTTGACTGTGGTTTTTCCAGTGTACTTCGTCCAACCTAAGGTTCGTGGTTTGGGCATGTACGCCAATATTCTTTAGACGCCATTCCCCTTGCGCTTGCACAGCGGTGTGCCCTTTGCGGACAAGGGCTCGAATATCGCCATTCCAGTTAATGTGGTTACCGACGACGCGTAAGTCTTTTTGTTCAAACGCCAGTTTTTGAAACGACAAGTGCCCTCTTTGATTCACTTTTAGCTCACCGTTCACATTGACCGCATCCAACTTCACATCGCCGAAAACCAGACCGGATAACTCTAAAATTTCCGGCGGCAGGTATTTTCGATAGGTCGACAGGTCAAGATTTTTGACGACAATGTCACCGCTTAAACGCTGTTTTTCTGCAAAGGGCCACATCTGGAATTTCCCTTCCAGATGATTTTGATCTTCTTGAATTACAAAGGTTAATTGCGCCGCATCGTCCGGCTGCCAGTTGATGGCTTTTTCGAGCAGTACCTTGTCGAATTCGATGTGCTTATCCAGTTCCGGCGTTTTCAGTTCCAAAACGGCTTTATTCAATTCCAACGATTGAATGCCCAAGCCCCATGAAAATGGGTCTTGTTTTTCTGTCGGCGGTGTTTCACTGGGTTTCTTATCCAGCGAATAAGACAACCCAGCGACCTGAATGCGTTCGCCCGGACGGTAATCAATTTCAATTCGCGTATCGAAAATCGCCAGTTCTTGAATTTTGATGTTTTTGTGGAAAAGCGCGGTCCAGGAAAGGTCCACTTTTAAGTGCCCCAAATGCAAGTATTGATGGTTTTTGACTTCGACATCCAGGTTGAAAATTTCCAGACGACCGGTAAAAAGGTTTACCGACACCTTCTCGATTTGAACCGATTCCGCACCCTGTTTCAGCAACGCTTGTTCAAACCCCTTTTGCAACGCCCAAGGCAACGCCAATAAAAACGCGCCAAACAAAACCAGTGTGTACGCCAACACCTTGTAACGGGTTTTAAGGGACTTCCAACGAGAATATAAAGCAGTCATACCGGCCTCTGAACGGGATTTCATTCATTGTAGCAGAAAGATTCTAAACCCAGTAGACGACAATGGCATTTCCTTCGACTGGATGCGTGATATTAAAAAACCGCCAGGCCTGGCGGTTTCTAGTTCGGGTTTTCATATGACTTTTATCGAGTGTCTGGCTTGGCCATCAGTAGCTTAATTCTTCCGCGGATAACCCTTGAAACTTAAACGGTTTCGAGTCGACATACTGGCCGGAAACTTCGCCATGTAAGACGCGTGTTTGCTCTTTCCCTAAGTCCAGTTTTTTAACTTTGCCGGTTTTTTCCGAAAAATCCAATTTATTTAAATCCGTCCAAAAGCCACTCGATGTCAGAGCGGATTCAAAAAAATAAAGTTTGCGCTTGTGGTCGATGGCGGTTCGCCAGCGCGTGGAGGAAATCTCCGGGGCATCCGGCGTATGAAGCCCATAAGGTACCGACACATTCCGCATCACACTCAACACACTGGCCAAGGCCTTGTTAGGCGTTGTGTTTTGCGGAATGGCGTTAATATAGAATTGCGCTCTGGCAAACCGATCCGGCGAACGGTTCGACCCAGGCAACATGGTGGTACCACCGATGTCCTTCCAATACTCTTCCATCGCCAACTGCTTATCATAAGTCGGCGAATTGGTCATCACCTGATACTTTCGTCCGTGATGGATGACTTGTTGACCATCAATGTATTCGATAATGGCGCTATCACCCGTGGCGTCGGAAATGGCCAAGTGCAAACTGGCCTGGCGATTCTGGCCGGGGACTTTGTCGGTGACGACGACCAACGGTTTGCTTTGCAACGCTTTGACCGCCTCGGAAACCGTTGCGAAATTATCCAGTAGATACTGCGCCCAGACAGATACGCTGATGGGGTGTTGCCCTTTTTGAACTGTCGGATAAGCACTTTCCGCCAACCATAATAAATTGGCCGCCAACCCTTTTTCATTGAGGCCGTCGGTTGTCGAAACATCATAGCCCGTCGCAATCACACTGCCGTATTTGGATTCCCACTGCAACGAATTTGGGCCACCCACACCGTTACGTGTCATGCCTCTCGGGAAAACCCATAAATTGGTGCCGATATCGTATTTCCAATCCATGGAACGGCCCGTCATGATTTGATCGTTTTCGCCGAGATACACCACCCGTGTGCATGCCCAGGCCTGGCTGATTGTCATGAATCCGGTGAAAAGAACCACCGCAAAGGTTACAAATCGGTGTGGAGAGGTTTGTTTCAAAAGAATGTCCATACGAGTTTCCTGTGCCTCTGTAAAAAACGCGAAGCGGATTGCGTTCAAGATGAGTCCGCGAATACGACAAGGGATTCAGAAATGCGCCCAACGGATCGGCATCCATTTCCAACTAAAGGTTATAACCTGCCGGCGTCAGAAGTTCAAATGAAAACTTAAAATCACGCAATCTAACGGATTTGGACGGGAAGCACCGGGAGATACGAACGTCTCCCGGTTTGAACGGTTTTAAGGTGTTAAAGCCTTAATAAAGGTAGAAACTTTCTTGCGCCTGACGATCCGGCCAGGACTTGAGCGGTGTACGCGAATTCAACGGTTGCACCGGGCGGGCATTGGTGCCCAGATATTCTTTCATCTGTTGCAGTTGCGCAGCGGACGCTTCCACTGGCTGTTTAAATACCATCCAGTAAACCCCTTCATCACACGGCGGCTGGGTCATGGAACCGCTGTATTTGTAAAAACGTTTATCCGCAGGGAAGAAGGCTTTCGCGGGATGTACCAACACTTTGTCGTGCACATCCAATTTGTTCAGTTGTTTCGGCAAGCGGTCTAAAAACGCTGCCAACGCTTCGTTGGCCTCGCCTTCCTGAAACAAAATGCTCACCACAACATAATGCCCGTCACCGTTCTTATGCACCAACTGCATTTCCATCGGATAACTGAAACCGTCGATTTGGTGTTCGGACGGCGTGTGGAATTCGTATTCGGTTAATTCGTAACGTTGTCCGTTCAACATAATGTAACTGCCCAGCGGCACTTCCACTTTCAACACATGCCCGTCGTTGATCATTTTCAAAATGCTTTTACGGTAATAGACATCAAAGCCATCCAACGAAGTGGTGCCGACGGCATCGTCACGTTTGAAGTTGATTGGAGATTGGTTTTTTCCGGCTTTACAGGTGGCGTAAGCAGTCGATAGTTGCCCCCAGTTCTGCGGACCATCGTCGCCAAAATAGCTCCAGGCCACCGGTTTGGTTTCAACCGGTTCGGGTGCAAGTTTGGCCGCTTTCGGTTTGGCGGCAACTTTCGCCTCAGACGCGTCCTGAGTGGTGGCTTTCGGCTTGGATTTGACGGCGGGTTTTGGCTGACTGACCGTAATATTTTTTTGCTTTTCCGCCTGTTTTTTCGCTTCCGCGCCCAAGTCAATCAACGGCGGGACATTGCTGTCCGCCGCATACAACGGCAGACAGACGAGACAACCGAGCAGCATCAAAAAGCTGGACCTTGTGTTCATTCGTTTTCCTTCTTTATCGCTTTACCGGATAAATGATCTAACATCGGAAATCATTAAGCAAATACCTAACCAAATCCGATTTTTCAAACACAAAAACTGTTTTTAACCGCGTGCGAAGCGTCTAATCAGCCGTTTTTTCGTTGGTCGAAAATGTCCTGAAAGGTTTCCAGCTCCGATTTTTGAAGCGCAAACACGCCTTCGCCACCCTGTTCAAATTCAAACCAGTAAAACGGCACTTCTGGATAGGCTTGCTCCAGATAGTATTGCGACACGCCGACCTCTACAATCAAGGTGCCATCCTCTTTCAGATGTGCGGCGGCGTCCGCCAAAATATGGCGCACTAAGTCCAAGCCGTCTTCACCGGCTTCCAATCCCAAACGCGGTTCCTGATGAAACTCTTCCGGCAAAGCCGACATTTCAATGGCATCCACATACGGCGGATTGGACACAATCAAATCGTACTGTTTGCCTTCCAAAGCACTGAACAAATCCGATTCGACAACGCGGACGATACCCTGCAAATCGTAACGGTCAATATTCTGTTGCGCGACCGTCAGCGCCTCCGGAGAAATGTCCGCTAAATCCACTTGGGCATTTGGACAGGCCTGCAAACTGGCAATGCCGATGCAACCACTGCCGGTACACAAATCCAGGATATCGGTGACCGCTTCCGGTTCCACCCAAGGACGGTATTGCTCAGCGATTAACTCCGCAATCGGTGAACGCGGGACTAATGTGGCTTCCGAAACATGAAACTGCAACCCGGCAAACCAAGCCTCACCGATCAAATACGGTGTGGGTTTCCGGCTTTCGATGCGGTGGCGGAACAACTCCGTGACCTCACGCTTTTCAGTAATGCTTAAACGGGCCGACCAATAATTATCGGGAATCTCCCAAGGCAACCGCAATACATGAAAGACCAGTACGCGCGCATCGTCAAACGCATTGTCAGTGCCATGACCAAACGCAAGGCCGGCCTTCTGAAACAAGGTTCCGCCCCACCGCACAAAATCGGTCACGGTTTCCAAGTGTTCATACTGGTAATTAAAATTTGTCATCTTGTCGTCTCTTGGTAGTGGAATTCGGTCATGCAATTCGGTGGCGTCGGTTCAATTCAAGCGCTCGGTTTTTTGGCATGTTTGGGGCGGAAGGCTTTCACAAAGGACTCGTCCGTTTCCATATAAGCCCCTTCAATCAAGTCGATGCAATAAGGCACCGCCGGAAACACCGCTTCCAAACACTCGCCGATGGCGGACGGTTTGCCCGGCAAATTAATCATCAAACACGCACCGCGCGTGCCGGCGATTTGACGCGACAAAATCGCGGTCGGTACATACTGCAACGACACCGCGCGCATCTGTTCGGCAAAGCCATCCAGAATTTTATCGCACACCGCCTCGGTCGCTTCCGGCGTCACATCCCGTTTGGCCGGGCCCGTCCCACCGGTGGTTAAAATCAAATCACAGTGTTCGCTATCGGCCAGTTCAATCAGGGTGGATTCGATCAAGGATTGTTCGTCTTCGATGATTCGCGACACCGCGTCCCATTCCGTGACCAGAGCCTTCCCAATCCATTCACGCATGGCTGGCCCGCCTAAATCCTCATATTCTCCTCGGCTGGCTCGGTCCGACACTGTCACAAAGCCCACTTTGATTTTTTTCATACGACTGCTTCCTGTTGATATCGTTGAATATTCACCAGGCCTGGTGAATATTTCGTTTTATCTGAATTCAATTGGGCATATGATACTGCATCTCACCAGATCAGAGAACCGAAACTCTACGACAAAATTCCCCCATCACGGAAATGCAAAATTTCTATTGCGGCCCCTTGAATTTCCACACCCGCACCCTATTAACACAACATCGAATTTCAAAAAGACACGAGTGATATGACAAAACACGATGATGCAAACGCCCTAAAAGACTTGCTCGACCAAGCCCTTGAAGAGGCCAACCCGGAGATGAACGACGAAGACATCACCTTCAGCGAATTCGTTGACCATACCGCCGAGTATGATTTGTCCGATCAAGCTGAGAGCAGTGACGCCCTGGACGGCGAGCATATCGCACACGACGGCGACAAGCCGAACAACTCGGCGCACATGCTGGTGAAAGCCAATATGTCACGTCCGGAAGCACTGTTCTTATTGCCGGTCAAAGAACGTCCGTTTTTTCCGGGGCAAACGTTGCCCATTATTCTGGACAAAGACATCTGGCAAGACACCATCCAGAGCGTCATTGACAACAAAATTCAGTACATCGGCATTATTTACGTCGATACCGACGACCACTTCAAAGCCGAACCGAGCGACTTCGCTCAAACCGGAACGCTGGTGCGTATCCACGACCCGAAAGTCAAACCCGATTACATTCAGTTGATTGCGGAAGGGATTTGTCGTTTTCAAATTTCCGAGTGGGTACACGAAGCGCCGCCGTACCGTGCGCGTGTAACCTATCCGGCCGACATTCGTAACGGCAACCCAAGCGAGTACAAAGCCTACGGCCTGGCGATTATGAACGCCTTTAAAGAGCTATTGCCGTTGAACCCGCTGTACAGCGAAGAACTGAAATACTTCCTGAACCGCTACAGTGCGTCCGACTCGCATCACCTGGCCGATTTTGCGGCCAGTTTGACGGCGGCCAGCAATGATAAACTGCAAGACCTGCTGGATACGCTCGACTTGAGCGAACGCCTGGAAAAAGTACTGAACCTGTTCAAGCACGAAATCGAAGTGACCAAGTTGCAGTTCAATATTCGCGAACGTGTGGAAGAAAACCTGACGCAACAACAACGCGAATTCTTCTTGCACCAGCAGCTTAAGGAAATTCAAAAAGAACTGGGCATGGTCAAAGACGACCGTACCGCCGATGCCGACCTCTTCCAGGAACGCCTCGAAAAACTGGCCCTGTCGGACGAAGCCCAACAAAAATCCGAAGAGGAATTGAACAAAATCAATATGCTGGACCCGCAATCGCCGGAATACGGCGTGGCGCGCAACTGGCTGGATTGGTTGACGCAATTGCCGTGGGGACAGTACAGCAAAGACAAGCTCGACCTGAAACGCGCCAAGAAAATTCTCGACAAAGGTCATGACGGCCTGACGGACGTTAAAGACCGCATTCTGGAATTTTTGGCCGTCGGCGCTTTGAAAGGCGAAATTTCCGGTTCCATTATTTGTCTGGTCGGGCCACCGGGTGTGGGGAAAACCTCCATCGGCCGCTCGATTGCCGACACCTTGGGACGTAAATTCTATCGCTTCTCAGTCGGCGGGATGCGCGATGAAGCCGAAATCAAAGGCCATCGCCGTACCTACATCGGGGCCATGCCGGGGAAATTCGTGCAGGCCTTGAAAGATTGCGGCACCGCCAACCCGGTCATTATGCTGGATGAGGTCGATAAAATCGGTTCCTCCTATCAAGGTGACCCGGCCTCGGCCCTTTTGGAAGTACTGGACCCGGAACAGAACACCGAGTTTATGGATCACTATATGGACGTACGCTTCGATTTATCGAAAGCCTTGTTCATCTGTACCGCCAATACACTGGACACGATTCCCGGCCCATTGCTGGACCGTATGGAAGTGATTCGTTTGTCGGGTTACATCACCGAAGAGAAAGTACAGATTGCCAAACACCATTTATGGCCGTCCTTGCTGGAAGAAGCCGGCCTGGATAAAAAACAGGTACAAATCACCCCGGCCACCATCCGCCATGTCATTGAAGGTTATGCGCGGGAAGCCGGTGTGCGGAACCTGAAAAAACAATTGGCGAAGTTGATTCGAAAACTGGCGATTCGTTTTGTCAAAGGCGAACTGGAACAAACGTCCATTCACGTGAACGATTTGGAATCCATGTTGGGTCAGCCGCGCTTCTCACCGGAAAAAACCAATCAACAATTGGGCACCGTCACCGGCTTGGCGTGGACATCCATGGGCGGCGCCACCCTGACCATCGAAGCCAGTCGTGTTCATACGTTGAACCGTGGTTTCAAATTGTCCGGTCAGCTCGGTGAAGTGATGCAGGAATCCGCCAGCATCGCTTACAGTTACATTGCGTCCAAGCTGGATAAATACAAAGCCGATCCGGAATTTTTCGACAAGGCATTCGTCCACTTGCACGTGCCGGACGGGGCCACGCCAAAAGACGGCCCAAGTGCCGGTATCACCATGGCGACGGCGTTGTTGTCTTTGGCGCGTAACGAGGCCATTCAAAAACCCTTGGCCATGACGGGAGAACTGAGTTTGACCGGACAGGTGTTGCCAGTGGGCGGGATTCGAGAAAAAGTGATTGCCGCGCGCCGTATCAGTATTCGAGAGCTGATCCTGCCGGAAGAAAACCGCAAGGATTACGACGAGCTGCCGGATTACCTGAAAGAAGGCATGACGATTCACTTTGCCAAACACTTTGACGACGTGGCAAAACTGACGTTCCAGATTCGCAGCAAGTCAAAGGCCTTGAAAGCCTACTTGAATAAAGCGCCGTCCGTAACAACGGAAGCCGAAACGGACAAACGCGGCGATTCGGCCTCTTAACCGCCGCCTCTGAAAACGCAAAAACCACCAGGCCTGGTGGTTTTTTTATGTGCCGAATTTAGGCTAGACAAACGGTTGTCCATCTAAAGCACCCATAAAAAAAGCCCGCATAAGCGGGCTTTTTTTATTTGGCTAGGCTATTGGATTAAGCCATTTCACCTGGGTAAGCTTCGATACCTGGGTTGCCTTTCACACCAACCAACTTAGGATGGTTCACTTTCTTCAACTTCATGTCGTTTTTGTGGTTACGTAGGTAATCCGCAGCAACGTCCCACATCAAGCGGCCGTCGCCAACAGAATCCACTTGCGCCCAACCGGAAACCGTGTAGGTTTTGCTGGCTTCAAGCGGAGTACCATCGTCCAAACGCATGTCAGAAATACGGTTACCCAAAGACGCATTCGGTTCACAAGTATAGTCCATACCACCCAAACGAACCATGTCCCCACCAGATTGTAGGTATGGGTCTTTTTGGAATAGGTTTTCACAGATACCTTCTAGGATATCTTTCATCTGTGCACCGGTCACTTCAGACTTATAAGTTTCACCGTAAGTCATAGACGTTTCGTCCATTACACGTGCCATCGTGATGGTTTCACCCGCCAATACGGACGTACCCCAACGTACACCGGCCGACATAGCGATTTGCGTGTCGTGCTCTTCACGTAGAGAGTTTACGATGATTTGGTCCCATGTTCCCATGAAGTTACCACGACGGTATAGAGTATCTTCCGCCACAGCCAATTCTTCATTCAGGATCTCGTCGTAAGTCTTACCTAGACGATCTTTGTTGTAATAGAACTCTGGGTTACGTGATTCAACGATGTCTTTGTTATAGACTTTGGTGCCTAGGTGCTCGATGAACGTTTTAACGCTTTCGTCAGCCGCCAAAACATTAGAGAAGACTGGCAACAATTTGTAGTCAACGCCTTTCAGTTTACCGTTTTGGATATCCAAGTCCATGCACGCAACGAACTTACCGTTAGAACCGGCGTTCGTGACGTAACATACACCACCGTCTGGTGTTTTCACGTTGATGGTTTTAGGAATACCGTCGTGCGTGTGACCACCAAAGACCGCATCGATACCGCTAACGCGAGACGCCATCTTGATATCCACGTCCATACCGTTGTGGGAAATCATTACAACCGCCGCCACTTTTTCGTTTTCACGAATGTGGTTTACGGTTTCTTGCAATGCGTCTTCACGCAGACCGAAAGACCAGTCCGGGAAGTTAGATTGTGGGTTAGCGTTCGCTGTACGTGGGAAAGCTTGACCGACAACCGCGATACGCTCACCGTTGATGATTTTAACCGTGTAAGGCTTGAATGGACGCGCATCGTCTTCGTCGTACATACCCAAACCGTTGTGACGTTCAGTCATTTCACGGTAAGCGTCGCCGAACAAAGAGTCTTCTTTGATACGGATGTTTTGCGCCAAGAACTCACCTTTGAACTTGCCAAGGTTGGTTAGCACTTCGTTCTCTTTATAGGTGAATTCCCAGTGACCGGTCATAACGTCAACACCCAGCAGGTTAGAGGCTTCGACCATATCCTGACCACGCGTCCACAAAGCCGTACCGGAACCGTGCCACAAGTCACCACCGTCCATTGTCAAAGTGTTTTCACGACCACCGGCCGCTTCACGCAACTTGTCCAACAAGGTCTTAACGTGCGCGAAACCACCAACTTTACCATACTGCTCAGAAGCGTCTTGGAAGTTCAGGTAAGTGAATGCATTCGCCAAAGGGGTGTTTTCTGGAATGTTCAACTCTTTCAACAAGTGATGCCCGACAACATGCGGCAATTTACCGTAAGCAGGACCGGTACCCAAGTTAACGTTTGGTTCACGGAAGTAGATCGGCTTTAACTGCGCGTGTGTATCCGTAAGGTGTAACAAACGTACTTTCCCTTTCATCGGAACGTTGTACATATCGGAAGAGACAGCGGATCCCTTGCTTGGGCTTGAAGACATCGCTTTCGCTGTACCAGGAAGCATCCCGGCGGCGGCAGCCATAGACATTACATGAAGAAATTCACGACGATTTAAAGACATATTGTCCTACTCCGTTTGAAATTTAAAAAACGATTTCAGGCATCACAAACCACCTGAAACAGAAGCGAAAAATAAAGTTGTGTAACATTACTGGAAAGCGCCCTGTAAAGTCAAATAAACTAAAATAATGCTTGATAAAATTTTATTTATCAACAATAGGTTTAATTTATATAAGCGCTTTCTAATTTAATTATTCGCTGAGCATTTTTACCCAGCATTTACCTTGCTGTTGTTCGAGCTCTTAACCGACCCATTTGCGCGCGTTTCGGAACAGACGCATCCAAGGCGCATCTTCCTGCCAATCATCCGGATGCCAGGAGTTTTGTACCGTACGGAACACACGCTCCGGGTGCGGCATCATAATGGTGACTCGGCCATCTTGCGTGGTCAAACCGGTCATGCCGCCTTCGGAACCGTTCGGGTTAAACGGATAGGTTTCGGCTGGGTTCCCCACCGAATCCACATAACGCAAACCGACCAGGCCTGACACATCTGCTGAAGAACCGTCGCCGAAGTCCATGCGCCCTTCACCGTGCGCCACGGCCACCGGAATACGCGTACCGGCCATGCCTTGCAACAGAACCGACGGTGAGTCTTGAATTTCCACAAATGAGAAACGCGCTTCGAACTGCTCGGAACGGTTACGAACGAACGCTGGCCAGTGCTCGGCGCCTGGAATGATTTCTTTCAGATTCGACAACATCTGACAGCCATTACACACCCCAAGCGTGAAGGTATCTTCACGCTGGAAGAAATGCTCAAAGGTCTGACGCGCCGTGTCGTTGAACAGGATGGAATTGGCCCAACCACGACCCGCGCCCAAGACGTCTCCATAAGAGAAGCCACCGCAAGCGACCAAACCGCGGAAATCGTCAAACGCCACTTCGCCGGATAAAACATCCGACATATGCACGTCTATCGCATCAAAACCGGCACGGTCGAACGCGGCGGCCATTTCCTGCTGACCGTTCACGCCTTGTTCGCGCAAAATCGCCACTTTCGGACGTTGGGCTGGGTTAAACCCAGCGGTAATGTCTTCGTTCGGGTCAAACGTCACGACCGGACGAATCTCAGTGTTGGCGTCTTGCTGAATCGCGTCGAACTCTTCCTGTGCACAGGCTTCGTTATCACGCAATGCTTGCATGCGGTAACTGGTTTCCGACCACCAGGCCTGGTAAGTTTTGCGGTTTCCACTCAACAGAGTTTGGCCCTGCGCGGAAATCTGAATGGCATCGTCGTTATTGGTCGTACCAATCCAATGCGCCATCTCGGCCAAGCCGTACGCTTCCAACAATCCGGCAATCACCGCTTCGTCATCCGCAGACACCTGAATGACCGCCCCCACTTCTTCGGCACACAAAGCGGACACCGGCTCATCGCCCAAAGCGGAGGTATCCAACGTCAAACCACAATGTCCGGCAAACGCCATTTCCAATAAGGTAATCAAGAAACCGCCATCGGAGCGATCGTGGTACGCCAGCATCAAATCATCGGCCATCAAGGCCTGAACGAAATCGAACAACTTCAACAGATCGTCGGCGGAATCCAAATCGGCCGATACATCACCGACTTGGTTATATACCTGAGCCAAACAACTGCCACCCAAACGGTTCTGGCCGCGACTCAAGTCAATCGCCAAGAGCTTGGTGTCACCCAAATCGGTGCGCAACTGCGGCGTGACCGTCTTGCGGACATCCTGCACTGGTGCAAAAGTAGTGATATTCAAGGACACAGGCGAGGTGACCGACTTGGATTCCTCGCCGTCCTGCCAGACGGTTTTCATCGACATGGAGTCTTTCCCGACCGGCACGGCAATGCCCAAGGCCGGACAGAGCTCCAGCCCGACGGTTTCAACCGCGTCGTACAAGGCGGAATCTTCCCCCGGATGACCGGCGGCGGCCATCCAGTTAGCGGAAATTTTAATGTCGCTCATTTTGTCGATTTTGGCACAGGCAATATTGGTAATCGCTTCGGCAATCGACAAACGGGCCGAGGCTTTCGGATTAATCAACGCAACCGGCGGACGTTCACCGGTGGCCATCGCTTCGCCGGTATACCCCTGATAATCCGAACAGGTAATGCCGGCATCCGCCACCGGAACCTGCCAAGGCCCGACCATTTGGTCGCGCGTCACCATCCCGGTAATGGTACGGTCACCGATGGTGATCAGGAAACTTTTACTGGCAATGGTCGGCAGTTTCAATAAACGTTCGGTCACATCGTTGAAATCCAGTACCGCCGGTTCAAAGCCCGGTTGCGGCACTCGACGGGATTCCACCTGACGGTGCATTTTCGGCGGTTTGCCCAGCAATACATTCAACGGCATATCGACGGGATTATTGTCGAACTCAACATCGTTGACGACCAGTTTTTGTTCGTCGGTGGCTTCACCGACAATCGCGTACAAACACCGTTCACGGCGGCAAATCGCTTCAAACTGCTCAATTTGATCCGGGTAAATCGCAATCACATAACGCTCCTGCGACTCGTTACACCAGATTTCCATTGGCGACATACCCGGTTCATCATTCGGCACATCACGTAATTGGAAGCGCCCGCCTTTACCGGCATCGTTCACCAGCTCCGGGAAGGCATTTGACAAACCACCGGCGCCCACATCGTGAATGGACGCAATCGGGGAGTTTTCACCCAGATACGTACAACGGTCGATCACTTCCTGAGCGCGTCTTTCCATCTCCGGGTTTTCACGTTGAACGGACGCAAAATCAAGGTTCTCTGCGCCTGCCCCGCTGTCCACCGAGGAAGCCGCGCCACCGCCCAACCCAATCAGCATGGCTGGGCCACCCAATACCACCAGTTTGGCACCGGCCGGAATATCGTTCTTTTCAATGTGCATTTCACGGATATTCCCAAGGCCACCGGCCAGCATAATCGGCTTGTGGTACCCGCGAATTTCTTCGCCCTCATGGGTGATCAACGCATTTTCATACGTCCGGAAATAACCGTTGATGGCCGGACGACCGAACTCGTTATTGAATCCGGCTGCGCCCAAAGGGCCTTCCATCATAATATCGAACGCCGAAACGATTCGGTTCGGTTTACCGTAAGCGCGCTCCCAAGGCTGCTCAAAGCCCGGAATATTCAAATTGGAGACGGTGAAGCCCGTTAAACCGGCTTTGGGTTTGGAACCACGGCCGGTCGCGCCTTCGTCACGAATTTCACCACCGGAACCAGTTGCGGCACCCGGCCAAGGGGAAATCGCGGTTGGGTGGTTATGGGTTTCCACTTTGATCTGGAAATGCACGTTTTCATCGTTGTATTGATAACGACGGCTTTCGGCATCCGGGAAGAAACGTGTCGCCTGATAACCTTCCACAACGGCGGCATTATCACTGTAAGCCGACAACACGCCTTGCGGGTTCTTCTGATAGGTATTACGAATCATGCCAAACAGAGAGTTCGGTTTATCTTCACCGTCAATCGTCCAGTCGGCATTAAAGATTTTATGGCGGCAATGTTCGGAGTTCGCTTGCGCAAACATCATCAATTCGGCATCGGATGGATTACGTTGCAACCCGTTAAAAGCTTCAACCAGGTAGTCGATTTCATCTTCCGACAACGCCAAGCCCATGGCACCATTCGCGTCGGCCAAGGCATCACGCCCACCGCCCAAAACATCAACGGTGCTCAACGGCTTCGGCGTTTGGTGCGAGAACAGACCGTCCAGTGTCGCCACATCGTAACTGACCTGTTCCATCATGCGGTCGTATAATTCGACCACCATGGATTCACGCGCCGACTCATCCGCGCCATTCAAATAATAGACAATGCCGCGTTCAATGCGATGAATGCCTTCCAGGCCACAGGTATGGGTAATATCGGTTGCCTTTGAGGCCCAAGGAGAAATGGTGCCCAAACGCGGCGTAATGATGCAACCGTTTTCACCTTGCGCGTCCAAAACCGCGTCGGAACCGTTCAAAAGCATGCGCAGTTTGGCCCAATCATCGGCACTCAAGTCCGCAATGCCGTCGTTCAAATCAACGAAATAAACATATTGTGAAGCCAATCCCGTAATAGCGCCTTTGTCAGACAGCTGATTGAGCAATTGGTTCAAACGGTAATCGGAATGAGCGGATTTTCCCCAGATAACGTGCATACTTTTTTCCTATACAAAAAGGCTCTTGCGCGCGTCCATGACACGACCAAAAGCCTCATAAAAAAACCCTCGGAAACACCAAGGGCCATCTTAAAATAATGTTGAATAAATCCGAAGTCGCCCTATTCAGCCAACAGGCCCAACGACTGGAAGATGTAATGGCGCTTTTCAGCCGTCAAAGGTTCACTGCCTTCCGGCGATTCCACCTTCAACAGGCTGCCTTTCGTCTTACCATCCTCGGTCATCGGCGAGACTGTAAACTTGACGATTTCCGGCAAGTATTTCCCAGCTTCTTTATCGTCTCGCCAGAAAGCCAGTTTGGACATCAAGGTATTTTCTTTTCGCGCTTCATCCGGCACTTTCACCCAAACTTCACGAGTATCGGCTTTAATGCGGTCATAGTGCCAATCCGCACGGTACAACATCGCCTTCAAATAACTCCAGGTTTCAGAGGCATCGGCTTTCACACGCAACCCCTCGTATTCATCGTCGCCTTCTACAGAGACCAATCCTTCCGTGGACTCAATGGCTTTTAAAGATTCTTCCTGCGAGGCGCCGAAGAAAATCATTGACTGATAAATCGCTTCCGCTTCAACCATCGGATTGTACGGGCGGATGCGCCAGCCAGAAGACACCACCATGGAACCGTTATCCGATTCCGCTGCATCCGGGTCCGCCACCATATAATGGTGGAAATAGATTTTCGTCACTTGACGTTCTTTATCAAACTCAACCTGCGCAATCAAACGATCATACAAGCCTTCAGCTTGTTCCGGGCGCCAGCTGTTTAACACTCTGGTCAAAGGCCCCTGATCGTCCAGCGGCACCAGTTCTTTCCGTGGCACAAATTCGGTACGAATGAAACCGGTATCTTTTCGCGCTTCCGCAATCGGCATGCCCAACGATTCCAAAAAGGCCTTAGTGCCATCCCAGACTTTCTCGCTGCTCATGCCCTTGATTTCCAACCAACGATCCGACAAATTGGATTTCACGCTCAGATTATCGGCGCGATAAGTCGGTACATAACGATACTCTTCTTCAGCGGCTTGGTTGGCCGTGTTTTGCAAGGTCACATCGAATCGGTCCTGACGCTTGGCCGGCGCAAACAAATTCGGCGGCACTTCCAAATTCTGGGAAAGAGATTTTTCGGTTTTCCGGTAATCGGTGTCGGCATCGTAATCCAATACCTCTTTGGCATTTTGACTACCGGACGGTGTGGAAGAACACCCCACCATTAAAGCGGGTAAAGCCACCATCACAATACCGTACCCAGCCGTGTTCAATATTTTTTGAGAAAGGGTCTTTAATTTCATTCGATTACAGGGCTCCTGCCGTTCGCAATGCTTGACGCACCACTTCATGATACTTTTCTGACAGTGGCGTCAACGGCAAGCGAATCGCGCCGCCCATTAAGCCCATCTCCATCATCGCCCATTTCACCGGAATCGGATTGGCTTCAACAAACAGAGCTTGATGCAATTCAGCCAAGGGTGCGTCCAGGCGACGTGCGGTTTCGGCATCACCGGCAACCGCCGCATCATACACTTCAGAAACCTGTTGCGGACACACATTCGCCGTCACCGAAATGCCGCCGTGCCCGCCGGCCAGTAAAAAGTCGACCGCCGTCCCGTCATCGCCGGTATAAAGGTCGAAATCATCGCCCGCCAGCGCTTTAATTTGGGTCACACGCTCAATATCGCCGGTGGCTTCTTTCACGCCGACGATGTTTTGAATGCTCGCCAAACGACCGATGGTTTCCGGCAACAGGTCGCAAGCGGTGCGACCCGGCACATTATAGAGGATCTGAGGAATATCGACCGTTTCGGCAATCTTTTTATAATGCAGGAACAACCCTTCCTGAGTCGGCTTATTGTAATAAGGCGTGACCAACAAGCAGGCATCGGCCCCCACTTGCTTGGCATACTCGGTCAATTCGATGGCTTCAGTCGTGGAGTTGGCACCGGTTCCGGCAATCACCGGAATGCGCCCCGCCGTTTTATCGACCACAAAACGCACCACTTCACGGTGCTCTTCAAAATCCAAGGTGGCCGATTCCCCGGTCGTGCCCATGGCGACGATGGCCTTGGTCTTGGATTTGACGTGAAACTCGATTAATTTTTCAAGCGCATCAAAATCCACTGATTCGTCCGCCTGCATCGGCGTGACCAAGGCAACCATACTCCCTCTAAACACGATGATTTTCTCCAAAAAATGAATGTAAAAACAAAAGAGTAATATTACCTTCTAACCCCCTTTTCTTCAAGCGATTATTTTGCCTCTCACGCCCTTTTAAAGGTGTCGTCATCTTTTCATAATTTTTTCATTGAACAATTTTTTCAAACCCTGCATACTGATTAAAAAAAGGAGCAAAAATGACTGACAAAGCACGACTTGGCGAGCAGATCCCTTCTTTTTCTTTGCCCGCCACTAACGACCGAACCATCACCGATTCCGACTTCTCCGGCCATTACACCATTCTCTATTTTTACCCCAAAGACAATACGCCAGGCTGCACCACGGAAGGTCAGGATTTCAGCGCCGCTTACAAGGAACTGAAACAGCTCAACGCACAGGTTTTCGGCGTGTCCAAAGATTCGATTCGCAAGCATGAAAATTTCAAAGCGAAATTCGACTTTCCTTTCGATTTGATTTCCGACCCGGACGAAACCTTATGCAATCTGTTCGACGTCATCAAATTGAAAAAGAATTACGGCCGTGAATACATGGGCATTGAACGCAGTACTTTCCTGATCGACCCGAAAGGCAAGCTGGTGCACGAATGGCGCAAAGTCAAAGTCAAAGAACACGTCAAGGAGGTCATGGACACACTCAAAACCCTTTCAGAATAACGAACCGGCAACTTGCCACGTATTACTATAGGATTCCATCGATGACCAACAGTCCAAACAGATTATTCATTCTCGACACCAATGTTTTAATGCATGACCCAATGGCGCTGTTCAATTTTGAAGAGCACGATCTTTTCATCTCCATGACCGTATTGGAAGAGCTGGATGCCGGCAAAAAAGGGATGTCGGAAGTCTCTCGAAATGTCCGTGAAACCAACCGACTCATTGACCAGATCATCAGCAACGCCAGCTTTGACGACATCAAGGCCGGGCTCGATCTGGAACGCATTCACCCCAATAAAGAATCGGAAACACTGCACCTGGGCAAACTGTTTTTCGAAACCGAGCCGCTCATCGCCACGTTACCGGAATCCTTACCGAGCCATAAAGCCGATAACCACATCCTGCAAACCGGCCTGGCTCTGAAAGAACATTACCCGAACCGTAACGTCACCTTGGTCACCAAAGACATCAACATGCGCATCAAGTCGTCGGCGGTCGGGTTACACTCCGAAGACTATTACAACGATCGGGTCCTGGAAGATGCGGATTTACTCTTCACCGGCTGGGAAGTCTTGCCGGAGCATTTTTTCGAAGAAAACTTCAGCAAGATGAAGTCCTGGCAGGAAAACAACAAAACCTTCTACGAATTGGAAGTGACCGACGACAACCTTCACTGGTTTCCAAACCAATGTTTGATCAGCGAAAACGAGTCGGGCTTCAGTGCCATTGTTCGCCGAAAGGATCACCATTCGGCCGTTCTGGAATACATGCACAATTTCGAACAGTCCAAAAACAGCGTCTGGGGCATTACTGCGCGCAACCAAGAGCAAAACATGGCCATGAACTTCCTGATGGACCCGGAAATCGATTTTGTCTCCTTGCTCGGTACGGCCGGGACCGGTAAAACGCTACTGGCCTTGGCGGCGGCACTGGAGCAGACACTGGATGAAGGCATCTATAACGAAATCATCATGACCCGCGCCACCATTCCAATCGGGGATGATATCGGCTTTTTACCGGGGACGGAAGAAGAAAAAATGACCCCCTGGATGGGCGCATTAATGGACAACCTGGAAGTGCTGACGCAATCCGATGGCCACACCACCGACTGGGAAAAAGAGTCCACTCAGGAATTGCTCAACAAACGCATTAAAATCAAATCCTTGAATTTCATGCGTGGCCGCACCTTCCAGAACAAATTCATTATTCTCGACGAAGCACAAAACCTAACCCCCAAACAGATGAAAACCCTCATCACTCGCTCCGGCGAAGGCACTAAAATCGTCTGTTTGGGGAACATCGGTCAGATTGACTCCCCATATCTGACGGAAACCACCACCGGTTTGACCTACATTGTCGACCGCTTCAAAGACTGGCCACACAGTGCGCACATTACACTAAGACAAGGCGAACGTTCCCGCTTGGCGGAATACGCTTCCGAGAACCTCTAATGCTTTTTCAGCGGATAGCGTCTATCCGCTGCCTTCCTTTCCCCCAAAAACAAAAAAGCCAATAACAACCAGGCCTGGTCATTATTGGCTTTTTACGTTCGGTTGGCTATCGCCGTCAATGGCGCTTTCGAAAAGCGCTTTAAAGCAACGCTTACCGCTTACCCGCGTGAAGTATACTTCTTCATATCTTCTTCGGTTGGCAACTGAAAACCTTGCTCAACGGCTTTTTCTTTACAGTAATCCACTGCAAAGTCCAGCAACTCACCCACCGCACGATGACGGAATTTGTGCTTCTGGCGCACATGAGAGAAAGGACGCGTCAAAGGCGGATCCAACGGCAACGCCTTAATGGTGCCAAGCTTCATTTCTTTGACAATCGTGGTACGAGAAACAATCGCAATCCCCACATCCGATTCCACCGCCATCTTCACGGCTTCCGGACTGCCCAGCTCCATAACCACATTCAGGTCGGAATAACTCAACCCTTGTTCGCGAATGTAGTTATCGATCACGGAACGTGACCCGGAACCTTCTTCACGGGAAATATAACGATACTTGCGCATGTCTTCGACGGAAATCTTGTCACGATTCGACAATGGATGCCCTTCCGGCACAATCAACACCATCTCATCCAGACGACACACTTCCACTTCCAGATTTTTGTTATACACCGGCGCTTCCACCACACCCAGATCGATCATATTATTTTCGACCATGGCCACAATGGCATCGGTATTCCCAACCTGCAAACGAATATTGACGTCTTCGAATTGTTTTTTAAAGGCGCCCAACAGGTTCGGCAACATATACTCGGCAATCGTGGTACTGGCACCGATGAGAAGACTGCCCGTCACCTCACCGGTGAGCTCCCTCACCTCGCTGTTCATTTTCTCATAATGGTCGAGTATTTTTTCGGCATAGTCGTACACAATCTTGCCCGCCTCGGTGAGCGTAATTTTGTTGTGTGTCCTATCGAATAAGCGGGTATTAAAGAATTCTTCAAGCTGTTTGACTTGGAAGGTGACCGCAGGCTGGGTCATATGAAGGGTTTCAGCTGCCTTAGTAAAGCTCAATACTTTCGCAACCGTGTAAAATACTTGAAGCCGTCTGTCAGCCATTCTTAAAATGCCTTTGTCGTCTATAAATTTTTTTAGTGTTTAGACTATAGTTCCATCACTCAAAAATGTCAAAATTTATTTTATAGCCTCGCCCCCACAGTGCCTTATATTATGAGATGCTTTAAAATATTACCTGATGAAATCATTGATTTTTCTTATCCCTTTTCAGGTCGGCGACCAAGGATTTCACTTCGGCCAAAGTACGCTCATTTTCACGGCGAATTTGTTGCAACAAAAAGTCGTGTTCTTCACGCCGTTTTACCTCCAAACTGTCCAACCCGTGGCCAATATTTTCAGTATGGAACTGCTTCATGCGTCGTTCGACTTCCTCCACACTTTCGGAAACCTTTTGCAGAGCTTCGTCGGTATGCACCTTGTTCAATTCCGTTTGTTTATCCAAGTGGCTTTGCAGCAATTTGACGTTTTTTAGAATCGCCTTTTCGCGCTCTTTCTGTTCGGACCCGATCAAAAAGGCCGAGATATTGGCCGTCACCAACGAGAATAACACCACCCCGAACACAATCAACACCGTCCCGAAAGCACGCCCTTTTTCGGTCACCGGCACCACATCACCGTAACCAATCGTCGTCACCGTCACCAGTGAATACCAAACCCCGTTGGAAAAGGTCGTGTCTTCCAATGCCGCAAAAATGGCGCCCGACATGACAACGAACACCACATACACCACCAGCACCACACCGAAATTATTTCGCTTCAGCAGCAAGACAACATCAATAAAAACATCCGATATCACGCGCAGGAACAGTAATAATCGCAGCGCTCGGAAAATGGCCGCCCAATGCCCGCCATAATCGATCCACGGGAACACCAGCACCACGATCAACACATTCAACCAGTTATGTAGCAGATAGCGTTTTTTATCACGCACCAGCCACAGATTCACCGCCAGTTCGGAAGCAAATACCCCCCACACCATGGCGGATATCCAAATACTGTCACGGTCGTGATCGGCATAATCCAACACCAACTGAACCACAACCACCAACAAGGCCGCAAAGACAGCATAAGAAAAATAACGCCCGACTCGAACCGCCCTTTCGCCTTCAAATTGGCTGACGCCTTCAACCCCGATAATGGCTTTTAAATTCATAACCCCATGTTTCCGTTATTTCGCCAACGCCGGTAAAACTTCCCGACCGTTCAACGCTTGACTCATCAACCAACGTTTCAACGGTTTGGCCTGATCCGCCAACGGCAATATCCATTGCCGCACTTGATCCTTCACCCCTTGATCCTGCTTGAACAGCCAATCAAATCCTTCCATCGAACGCTGAACGATGAAATTGTCGCCACGGCGCCAACGTTCATAACGACGTAACACCGCAAAACGATCCCAATAGTCGGGGCTGGCCTGCTTTGCATCCGTTAACACGTCCACCAACGCCGCCGCATCCAGAAGCCCCAAGTTCACACCCTGACCAGCTTGCGGATGAACGGTATGCGCGGCATCCCCCACCAACACAAAATGCGGTTTAACGTATTGCTCGGCATGACGGCGCACCAACGGGAAGGCCGACCGCTCACCGACTTCAATGACCTCTCCCAACTTATGACCGGACGCTTCGGTGATGGCCGCCGAAAAAGCGTCATCCGACAGCGACAAAGCCCATTGCATTTGTTCAACCGGCAAATACCAGGCAATCGAGCTCATATTATTGTCCATCGCCAGATAGGCGAAAGGCCCTTCCGCTTGATAACGTTGCCAACAGGTATCCTGGTGCGACAACTCGGTCTTCACACAACCGACCACCGCACATTGCTGATAATCGTGCTCTTGCACCGCGATCCCGGCCATTTCGCGGGTTTTCGACAGGGCGCCGTCCGCCCCCACCACCAAACGTGCCTGCAAGCAAATGCCATTATCCAGTTCCACCCAGACCTGGTCATTTTCCAGATTCAAATCCGTCATGGATTGGCCAACGATGCAATGCAGATTCGGGTAATTTGGCATTTGCTCCCAAAGCGCGGCTTGAATCACGTTATTTTCAACCACATACCCCAAGTTCGGTTCCTGAACATCCCCCGCATCGAAATGCACTTCCGCATCGGACACCGACTCCCAAACGTGCATGTCGGTAAACGCATGACAGCGGCGGCGCTCAATCCCCGCCCAGGCGTTCAAATGTTTGAGAATATTTTCCGAAGCCCGCGTCAAAGCACTGACCCGCGTTTGATAAGGCGCCTCTTCCGACCACTCCAGCGAGGGTGCCCGACGTTCCAACAAGGTAACGTCAAAGCCGGCTTGAGCCAACCCCAGCGCGACCGTCGCGCCGACCATACCGCCGCCGACAATCACCACATCGGTTTGTATAGGCGTATTTTTGGGGTTTGACGACTCTGTCACGATGAGACTCCCATGGTCATTTTAGTAAAACGTTTCCGCAATCCGGGCAAAGCGTTCATGGCCATCAAGCCTAAACCGCGCATGTGCCCGACCACCGGCGACTCCACTTGAAACAGCTGAATCAAACCGTCGGTCAGCCCCATGATTTTTTCATGATGCTGAGCACGCTCATCGGCGTAACGCGCCAAGAAAGCATCATCCCCCAAATCGGGCTTTTCCGCATCGCTGTCTTGCATCATTTCCAGAAACACGGCCACATCCCGAATCCCCAGATTCAGGCCTTGTGCCGCCACCGGATGTTGCGTGTGAGAGGCATTGCCCATCAGCACGGCCCGCTCGGCGTAAAACCTGGGCACATACGTTTCCGTCAACGGATACGCGACCCGTTCGCTCACCTTGACAAAAGCGCCCAAGCGTTCGCCCATACGGGCCGCAAAGGCTTGCATAAAATCGGTATCATTGAGTGCTCGAACGCGTTCGATGTCGTCTTTCGGCACCACCCAGACCGCTTTGCTTTCATGGCCGTGCATTGGCAATAAGGCCACCGGCCCTTGCTCGGTAAATCGTTCGAATGCCCAGCCATTCGGATACTGTTCGGTTTCAATTTTGGCAATCACACCAAAAGCGTCATAAGCCTTGGTTTCGATGGGTAAACCCAGACATTTACGCACTGTGGATTCGGTGCCGTCGGCCCCCACCACCAAACCGGCTTCATACTCGACCATTGCGTCCGGCGTAGTCAATTCCGCTCGACGACGATTGCCTTGAATGGATAAATCCGCCAGGCCTGACTCAGACAGCAGCGTCACATTCGGCGTATTTTGAGCGGTTTGCCACAAAACACGTCCCAGGTCGGACGCGGTGACACTGTAACCCAAAGCGGGCACACGCATCTCATCGGCATGCAACTGCGTCAATCCCAAATAACCTTTTTGCGACACATGAACATGCTCAATCGGCGTGGTCATCGGCTCCAGATCGGGCCAAACATTCAGCGTTTTCAGCACTTGAACGGAACCATAGGTCAAAGCCAGCACTCGCCCGTCAAAAGAACCGGTTTCACCCTTTTCAAAGGCATTTTTTTCCGCCACGACAACCTGCTGTCCCGCCTGCCCTAAACCGATGGCCAACAACAACCCCACCGGCCCGCCACCGGAAATCAATACATCGGTTTGCTTCGTCGCCATGCCTTGTTTCCTCTCATGCAGTTGATTCTTAAGCCACCCAGTTAACGCTGCGCCATCCAGGTTTCAATTTCGGCCACCGTGCGTGGCAAACCTTGCGTCAACACCTCATGCCCTTGCTCGGTCACCACCACATCGTCTTCAATGCGAATGCCGATACCACGATAAGCGTCCGGCACCTGCTCGGCGGTTTCGGAAATGTACAGCCCCGGCTCCACGGTCAGCACCATGCCCGGTTGCAGGCAACGCCACTCACCGTCTTGTTTGTAATCACCGACATCGTGCACGTCCATGCCCAGCCAATGACCGGTGCCGTGCATAAAGAAGGCCTTGTAGGCTTCCTGTTCAATCAAATCGTCAACCGTGCCGGTCAAAATGCCCAGTGCCACCAATCCTTCAGTCAACACTTCGACCGATATTTCATGCAAACGGTTGTAAGGCACGCCAGGGCGAATCGCGTTGATCACGGTTTGTTGTGCCTTGAGCACCAAATTATATAACTCGGCTTGCGGGGCTGAAAAACGGCCATTGGCCGGAAAGGTATGAGTAATGTCCCCGGCGTAACCGGCGTACTCCGCTCCGGCATCAATCAACACCAATTGACCGTCCTCGATACAGGCGTCGTTTTCAGTGTAATGCAAAATACAGGCATTCTCTCCGGACGCCACAATGCTGTTAAAGCCGACGCGCGGCGACCCGGCTTGTTTGAAACCGTTTTCCAGTTCCGCCTGCACCTGGTATTCATAGCGCCCCGGCCCAGTCGCTTTCATGGCGGCCAAATGCCCGGCCACCGATATTTGCGCCGCTTCCCGCATCCATTCGATTTCCTGAGCGGATTTAAACAACCGCATTTCATGCAGAATGCTATCCAGATCTTGTAATCGGCTCGGCGCTTGCACCCCTTTACGGGCTTTGGCTTTTTGCGCGCCGATCCAGCCGGACACCCAATCCGACCAATGCGCCAGTTCAGCGAAACTGAACACCAAATTCGCGGCCCCTTCCACCAGCTCGTTCATTTGTTCTTCAAAGTCATCAATTGACCAGGCCTGGTCAATTTTCAAAAACGACGCGGCAGCGTCAACGCCTAAGCGACGCCCCTGCCAGATTTCCTGCTCTTCGTCCTTGGGCCGTAAAAACAGGTGGACTTGGCGAAGCTCACCGAACTTCAGCAACACCAACACACTGTCGGGTTCGGTAAAACCGGTCAAATAAAAGAAATCGGACGACGGACGAAACGGGTATTCCACATCGCGGTTGCGAATCTGCTCTTCGCCGGACGCCACGAAGGCGACGGAATGATCCGGTAGCTGGTCGAAGACCGCTTGGCGGCGTTCAATAAAGGGAGTGAAATCGTGTGTCATCAGTGCAAGGTGTCCGTGGGTGCGTCCTGCATCATAATCGGCGAACCCTCCACCGGATTCAGCTCTTCGTTAATGGTCAAAACCCCAATTTTAACGAATTCGATTAACTCCATGAAATCGGACTCTTCCTGTTCTCCGGCTTCATCCAAACCGTCGATTTCAATGCGGGCAATATCACCGAAATCGCGGAACAACTCGGCGACGTCGCCTTTCAATTTTTGCTCCGATTGACCGGCCAATCCCATACCGTACAAGAACCCTTCACACCACTGGCCGAGCATCGCCGCGCGCCAAGGTAGGTCTTCGTTTTCTTCCGGCAAACACATGGTCAATTCAAAACCGGAACCGTTCAGGGTTTTGTCGGATTCCAAATACAGCTCGTGCAACAAGACCAAAAAACTCTCTTTCACGGATTTCACCCCGGCTTCTTCCAGAATGCGCTTAATCCAGGCGGCTTCTTTCAAATCCGAATCGCCGCACATCAACCCAACCAGCATACCCTGCAAAAAAGAAGGTGATTCCAGTTCCGGGTGGGCTTTTAAAGCCTCATTCATTTGATCAAAATCCATGTTCGGTTCAGTCCTGTTGATTCATCATTCATTAAAATAGAGGAAGGCGTCCGGCGTACTTCAAGCGGCCACGCCACTCGAACCCCAAAAGGCCGCACAGTATCACGGGAATCATACCATGAGCGGCCCATTGAACCAAGATGAACGCTTTTCTCTCATCCAAACACCGCCGTTTTTAAGCGTGAAATCCGGGTGACAAACCCAACTGAAATGCGTACTATATAAATGAGCGGCCAAAATAAAGACATACTCGGCTGTCGCCACTTTGAATTCTATTTAGATGAGAGAACTGTCATGCTAACGTTATCTTTAATGAACCACACGTTTGAAGTGCCATGCGAACCGGAAGACCATGAACGTCTCATCGAAGCCGCAACCCTGCTGGAAGACAAGCTCGACCAGGTCACCACGTTAAAAGGTGAAAGCAAAGTGTTAATGGTGGCGCTGAATTTATGCTACGACTACCTTCAGATGAAACAAGATACGACACAATACTGCCTGCGTTTGGACGACCAGTTGGAAGACGCCATGACCCAAATCGCCAACAGCCAGGATGGCAAAGACTAACGCTTCGCAAATCATCCGCACACGATAGAAGCCGTTTATCCCTCCCCGGCTTATCATCAAAACATCCAATCAACAAAATCCGACATCCCCTATCAATGACCTTATAAATTGTTATAATGTATTCACACGGGCTAGGTTCAAATCCCCTGCCGATAGCTATGATCTCGGGGCCAGAAACTTTAGACGGTGAGCATCTCGCTTATGTCCGAGAAGCCTAAGTCTTTAGAGGAGGCTGCCACCTGAACTTTACGGTTCAGGGATAAATGGCCTAGTCCGTTTCCTTTTTATTGACAACGTCGTCAAGGTCGCGCTTTTATCCGATCCGAGATTACCGGCTAAATATGAATCTACGACAATCCTGCCGCCAACAGCGCAACCAACTCACCCCAAGAGAACAGTTCGAACACGCACGTCTCGCAACGGCTCGCCTGTTACGAAGTCCCTGGTTTCAGCGCCCAAAACGCATTGCCGTGTACTTATCTCAAGACGGCGAACTCAGCACCGAGCTCTTGACCCACCAGCTCTGGAAAAGCCATCATCACGTTTATTTACCGGTTTTGAAAACCCTGCGTGGCCGCCACATGGCTTTTGCCCGCTACACACCGGACACCCCCATGGCACCCAACCGATTCGGCATACTGGAACCGGACATCCCGAACCATCAGCATTTGACCGGCAATCAACTCGATGTTGTCTTAATGCCGCTCACCTGCTTTGACGAACAAGGGCATCGTATCGGCATGGGCGGCGGCTTTTATGACCGAACCTTTCAATTCAAACGCTGGCTTCCGAGCGCACATTCCCGCCCCAAACTCATTGGCTGGGCCCACGAATGTCAGAAAGTGGAACGCATTCCCAGCGCACCCTGGGACATTCCGTTGGAAGGTCTGGTGAGTGAAAAATGCTTGTATCGGTTTCGTTGAACACAACCCCTGAAAACAAAAAACGCCCAGGCCTGGGCGTTTTTTATTAAATAACATATTACATATATTAGATGACAGACCGTTTATTCAATCGGTCGTAAAAACAGTTGATACCCCACATTATCCTGTTCCGGGAAGAAACGATAGCCGAGGCTCTGTAGATAGGATTCGAATTGCTCGATTTGCGACGGTGGCACCTGCACCCCCACCAACACTCGACCATACGCTGCACCATGGTTGCGATAATGGAACAAACTGATATTCCATTCTTCACTCATTTTAATTAGGAACTGCAACAAAGCCCCCGGACGCTCCGGGAACTGGAAGCGATACAGCAGTTCATTCTCCACGCCTTTGGCATGACCGCCGACCATATAGCGCAAATGCAGCTTCGCCATTTCATCGTCACTCAAGTCTTCCAGCGGATAATCACAGGCTTGCAATTGTTTGACCAACTGGTCTTTCTCCGCCTGACCGCCTTCGGTGCGCACCCCGACAAACACCACCGCTTTATTGGCGTCGGAATAACGGTAATTGAATTCGGTGATGGCGCGGCGGTCGCCCAATAATTCACAGAACTGCTTGAAGCTGCCTGGACGCTCGTCAATCGTCACCGCAAAAATCGCCTCGCGCTTTTCCCCGATTTCCGTCCGTTCGGAAATGTAACGCAGGCCATCGAAATTCATATTGGCGCCACTGACAATCACCGCCATATTCTTATCGGCCACGCCTTTTTCCTCGACGAACTTTTTCATACCCGCCAACGCCAGAGCACCGGCCGGTTCGGCAATGGCACGGGTGTCTTCGAAAATATCCTTAACGGCGGCGCAGATTTCGTCTGTCTTGACAGTCACCATTTCATCCACGCAGGTTTGCGCGATGCGAAACGGAATCTCACCGGCTTGCGCCACGGCCACACCATCGGCAAAGATGCCGACGGAATCCAGTTTCACCCGTTCACCGGCTTTCAAGGCTTCAGTCATACAGGCGGCGTCTTCCGGCTCCACCCCCACAATACGCGTTTCCGGCGAAACTTGTTTTATCACCGCCGCCACACCAGCAATTAGGCCACCACCGCCCACTGGGACGAAAATGACATCAAACGGTTTGCTTTGACGCAACATTTCCAGCGCAATCGTGCCCTGACCGGCAATGACGTCCAGGTCATCGTAAGGGGGAATGTAAGTGTAACCGTTTTCTTCGCACAGCTTGGCGGCATGCGCCGCAGCCTGATCGTAAGCATCGCCGTGCAACACCACTTCCCCACCGAAATTCCGCACCGAATTGACTTTAATCATCGGCGTGGTGCGCGGCATCACAATGGTGGCTTTAATGCCCATTTTGGTCGCCGACAACGCAACGCCCTGCGCATGGTTACCGGCGGACGCCGCAATCACTCCACGGGCTTTTTCGTCGTCGGTGAGTTGATACATGCGGTTATAGGCGCCGCGCAACTTGAACGAAAACACCGGCTGCAAGTCTTCACGCTTCAACCAGATATTGTTGCGCATGCGTTGAGAAATCAGCGGCGCCTTCTCCAAAGGCGTTTGCTCGGCCACGTCGTAAACGGGCGCTTTCAAAACACGGCGTAATATGGTTTCTGGCATGGTGCATCCTTACAGCGTTGGTTCAACTCGAATATCGACCAGGCCGATACCTAATCGAAAAACAAAGCTCGATTATATCAAAGCCAGCCTTCGCCGTTTTGAAATCCCATTAGGAATTCCAAAACGACCAGGCCTGGTGATTTCTGAGACAAGCCGGTCACATTTTTCCATAAATTTCGTAGGGTTAAGACTCTCTCAATTTTTCCACCAGCCTATCGCCAGACTTAAGCAAAGTCTCTCAAGAGTCTGGTACGAATTCTTACATACAATACGTCGAAATTATAAATCTAAAAACTATCGTCAGACATCCACCCTAGTAGACATCCTATAGAGTGTGTTCTGACTTTTAACTTAAAGGAACCCAACCATGAAGCCTACACCGCTTTATTTCGCCATCCTCAGCGCCCTGTCCTCGTCGGCGTTTATTCCAACAGCCATGGCGGCCGAAACCGCCAAACTGGAAAAAATCACCGTGGAAGCTCAGGATGACATCACCCCGCAATCCGATACCGTCAGCACCGAATCCTTGCTGAACACGGGGAACAGCGAAACCGGTGCGGTGTTGCGCGAAATCAACGGCGTCAACGCTTCCCGTAAAGGCGGTCATGGTTTGGACCCGCAAATTCGCGGTCAACAATATTCCCAATTAAACGTTTTGCTGGATGGCGCCAAAATCGCCGGCGGCTGCCCGAACCGAATGGACCCGCCATCCTCTTACGCCGAAGTCTCGTCCTATGACGAAATCGAAGTCATCCGCGGTGTCAAAACCGTAACACAAGGTGCAGGCGGCAGTGGCGGCACCATCCTGTTCAAGCGTAGCAAGCCGCAATATGACCCGAACAAATTGGTCTCCGGCGAAATCACCGTCGGGAAATCCAATGTCATGAACTATGAAGCCGATGCCACCGTGCGCGCGGTCGGCCAAGAAGGCTATGTGGTTGTGCAAGGCTCCCGTAAGGATGCCAACAACTACACGGACGGCAACGGCGACATCGTTAAATCCAGCTACAACACCAATCAAGGTCACGTGGACCTAGGCTGGACCCCAAATGACCACCACCATTTGAAATTTTCAGCCGAGAAAAGCCGTACCGAAGATGCCTTGTACCCGGGGGCCATGATGGATGCCCCGGAAACCGAAGGCACCATGCTGCGTTTGCAGTATGAAGGCCGCCAGTTGTCCGACGCCATTGCCGATGTGGATGTCGACCTATACCGTTCCACCGTCGATCACACCATGAACAACTATGACTTGCGGACACCGCCCTCCCCGATGATGTTGCGCGAAACACCGACCTCCACCGAAACCAACGGGGCCAAAGTCAAATTAACCAGCCATGTCGGCAAGACTCAGGTCGACTACGGCGTACAATATGAAAGCGTCAACAAAGACGCGACTTTATGGAACCGTTATGCCGAACCAAACACGTCTTTGAACTACATGTGGCCGGACGTCACCAATACCACCAAAAGTGTGTTTGCCGAAACCAATACCGAGTTCACACCGAGCACTAACTTGATTGTCGGCGTGCGTTACGATGACGTTTATGCTAAAGCCGATAAAACAAATGATGCGCCATCCGGTGCACCGGGGAACACGCCAAGCGATGTTTATGCTAAAGCCTATTCGGATTATGACGGCGAAAACTCGGCCAGTGAAGGCAACTTCAATGCATTGATCCGTCTTGAAAACCGTTTTGGCGCGAACTATAACTGGTATCTGGGTGCCAGCCGCACCATGCGGACGGCCGATGCCACCGAGCGCTTCATGTCGAAATGGGGTATGGACATGAGCACAACCCCGCCACAACAAGCTTCATGGATTGGTAACCCGAATATCAAACCGGAAGAGCACAATCAAGTCGACCTCGGCGTCGGCCAACAAACCGGCACCTTGCAATGGAACGCATCCGTCTGGTATGACCGTGTCAATAACTACATCCTGCGTGACTTAGCGACTAATCAATACGACAACGGCGTCAAAACCTCTGTCAAAGATAAAACAGAAGTTTATGTGAATGTTGATGCCGACCTGTACGGGGCCGACCTAGAAGCGGACTACGCCGCCACCAGCGCCCTGACTTTCGGCGGGCAGTTCAGCATCACCCAAGGTCGTAACACCACCGACAATCGAAATATTGCCATGATTTCAGCGCCGACCGGTCAATTGCGCGCCACCTATCAACCAAGCAACTGGCACGTCGGAGGACGCTTCAATTTCGCACTGGAGCAAACCAATATCGATAAAGACTACACGCCAACCTCTGATTACGGCGACACTCCGGCCTGGAGCACAGTGGATGTCTTCGGCGGCTACCAAATCAATCGCAACTGGATTGTCAAAGCCGGTGTGGACAACTTGTTTGATCAGGCCTATTATGACCACTTAAACTACGACATTACCGAAGGTTCCAACGTTTATAAGTACAACGAACCAGGGCGTAATTTCTGGGCGAAAGTAACGGCCAAGTTCTAAACCTTTCAACATTTCGTTACCCAAAAAGGAGCTCCGGCTCCTTTTTGGGTAACTAAACTGTAGGCATTATGAAAAAATTTATCTTCTTTACCGTTTTATTGGGCATCGTCATCGGACTGCTTATCCTGGCCTGGCCATTTTCCCAACATAACTCGGAACAAACCACCGCGCACCTGATTTTGAACGACAAGCCGGTCGGCGGTGACTTCACCTTACAATCCGCAGAAGGACCGGTTTCGCTGAGCGACTTCAACGACAAGCTGGTCCTCGCGTATTTTGGCTATACCTTCTGTCCGGACATCTGCCCGACGAACCTCGGAAATTTGGCCGTCGCTTACCGTCAACTGATGGACGAGGAAAAAGCCAAACTGCAAATTCTGTTCATTTCCGTCGACCCAAAACGCGACACGCCGGAGCGCCTCAAACAATACGCCGATTATTTTGACAGCGGCATTATTGGCCTGACCGGCACCAAAACCGAACTGGATGAAATTGCCAACCGTTACGGTGTCGTCTATATGATTCATCAAGACGACCCAAAAGACGAGCACTATTCCGTTGACCACTCGGCCTTTACCTATGTCATCCCACCCGGTGGCGAACTGGCGACACAATTGCCGCACGCCACCAGTCCGGATGACTTCGTCAAAACCATTCGAACTTATTTAAACCAACCACAACCTTAGGACTTTCCATGTACAAATATACTCAGGCCCTCTTGGCCGCTGCCCTTTCGTTCATCAGCGTCAACGCCTTCGCCGATAACGCCGCCGACATTGAAGTCGAACAACCCTATATCCGTGAAGTGCCGCCCGGTGCCATGGCGACCGGTAGTTTTATGACGCTCACCAATATGAGCGATCAAGACATTCAACTGGTCAACGCCAAGTCCGACGCCGCCAAAAAAGTCGAGTTGCACACCCATGTCCACGACAACGGTGTGATGAAAATGCGCCAAATTCCATCCATTAAGGTGCCGGCCGACGGACAAGCTCACCTAAAACCGGGTGGCCTTCACATTATGCTGATTGGTTTGCACGATGGCATTCAAGCCGGCCAAACCATCAACATGACGCTGGTTTTTAAAGACGGCAGCGAGAAATCGATTTCCATGCCCGTCAAGTCGGTCATGTCCCACTCCGGCCACATGATGTCGCATTAAAAGCTTGCGGCATTCAGGCTTTGTCGGTTTTTATGATGCCTGTCGTAAAAACCGGTTTCCATACTCTTTCCACCTTTCAGGCTTGAAAACCGGCCAATCATCCCTATAAAATTCTCCGAACAAAATGATTCCAATAAAACAGGTTATGAAACAATGACAGGCCAAAACCTTTCCCTTTCTGCATTGATTGTTGGCGCCCTGACTTTTTCTTCGGCGTCCCTAGCGGCTGAAGACGCAAAACAATCGATCAAAGACCAGCAAACACTGAAGTTATGTGTCGACTATAATGGTTTGACCTCCGATGACGATAAACAAGCTTACATCACAGAGCTGGACCGTCGTGGACAACTCAGCGTCAAAGACCATGAAAACTTGAAGACAAAACACGTCGTGAACGGCTCCACCATGTGCGGCATGTACATGATGATGGGTAAACCACTGGCGGAAGAAGGTAAACAACTGCGTCCAATGGTCTACAAGGTAGTCCACGTTTATCCGAAAAACTATTACGTCACCCAAGTGGGCATGGTCGTCGCGTCCTATGATCGCAAGCCGGGCGAACTGCCACCGAAACTATCGGAAACCAAACCGGCCGTTCAACCACCACCGGTGATGTTCAACGCACCAGGCGGTAATCCGCACCACTAAATCGCCAGCGTTTTCTTTCAAGCCGTCTTCGGCTTGAAAGCCTCTCTCCAGCTTAACCCTTTCTCCATAGGCTTCGCGCACCGCGTGCTATACATTTTTCTTCAAAGTGATTAGAATACTGTCATCTTTATTTTTATGATTCAGGATGGATACAATGACACAAGACGAATTGAAACAAGAAGTGGCTAAAGCCGCCATCGATTATGTTGTTCCGGATACTTACATCGGCGTTGGAACGGGTTCCACGGCCAACTTCTTCATTGACGAACTGGCCAAAATTAAAGGCAAAATCAAAGGCGCCGTCGCCAGCTCCGAAGCCACCGCCGAGCGTTTGAAAGGACACGGCATTCCGGTTTTGGAACTGAATGCCGTGGACGAAATGTCCGTTTACATCGACGGCGCGGATGAAGCCGATCCAAACCTTAACCTAATCAAAGGCGGCGGTGGCGCTTTGACGCGCGAAAAAATCGTCTTGGCGGTCGCCAAACAATTCGTGTGCATTGCGGACGACAGTAAGAAAGTCGACGTCCTTGGCAAATTCCCGCTGCCGATTGAAGTCATTCCGATGGCGCGTAGCTACGTGGCCCGCGAAGTCGTCAAACGCTTTGGCGGCGAACCGGTGTTGCGTGAAGGTTTTACCACCGATAACGGGAATGTTATTCTCGACATCCACGGCTTGGAAATCGTCAACCCGGTCGCCATGGAAACCGAACTCAACAGCATCGTTGGCGTCGTCACCAACGGACTGTTCGCGGCACGCAATGCAGACATTTTCCTGTGCGGCACATCAAACGGTGTCGAAACCATTAAACGCCCTTAATCCACCACGGTAAACGTGTTTAACATCAAGAGACAGCCATGAACAACATCGGTAGCAAACTTTTCGGTCTTCTCGTCGTGATCCTCATCGGCGTATTACTTTACCTAACCGTCTTCTCCGATGGATTGGGCAAAGCGCCGGACATCACCGTCAAAACGGCACAAGGTGAAACGCTTCAACTCAGCAAACCGCTCAAACCGGTGTTAGTCAGTTTTTGGGCCACCACCTGCCCGGGTTGTATTGCCGAAATGCCACACCTGGCACAAATGAAAGAAAAGTTCGGGGATAAGTTTGAGATCGTCGCCATTGCCATGTCGTACGACCCGGCGGAGCAAGTCGCCAAGTTTATCGAAAAGAACCCTTACCCTTTCTCCTTTGTGCGCGATACCGACGGTAAAATGTCCAAAGCCTTTGGAGAGGTCTTGCTCACCCCGACCAATTTCTTGATTGCCCCGAACGGGAACATCGTTTACCAAAAAGTCGGTGAAGTCGATTTCAAACTGGTCACCGAACGGATTCGACAAATGACACCGGATCTGTAATTCACATATCCGGTTTTCACCCGTCACGATCAACTTATAGGAACGCACTCTATGTCACAGTCACATGCCCTTTTTCAAGCCGCCCAAACCCACATTCCAGGAGGCGTCAACTCGCCTGTCCGAGCGTTTAAAGGGGTCGGTGGCGAACCGGTTTTCTTCGAATCCGCAAAAGGCGCCTATTTAACGGATGTGGACGGTAAGCAATATATCGATTACGTCGCCTCTTGGGGGCCGGCAATTTTAGGGCATGCTCACCCGGACGTGATTGACGTCGTTCAAAAACAAGCCGTAAAAGGTCTGTCGTTCGGTGCGCCGACCGAGCTGGAAACCACCATTGCCGACCTGGTTTGCGACTTAATCCCGTCCTTCGACATGGTGCGCATGGTCAGCTCCGGTACCGAAGCTACTATGACCGCGATTCGCTTGGCCCGGGGTTACACCGGTCGCGATAAAATCGTTAAATTCGAAGGCTGCTACCACGGACACTCCGATTCCTTGTTGGTCAAAGCCGGTTCCGGCGCCCTGACTTTAGGGGTTCCATCCTCTCCGGGGGTGCCAGCCTGTTTGGCGGAAGAAACCTTGACTCTAACCCACAACGATTCCGATGAAGTCCGCCGCGTGTTCAGTGAAATCGGCGACCAGATCGCCTGTATCATCGTGGAACCGGTGGCTGGGAATATGAACTGCATCCCACCGGAAGACGGTTTTCTGCAAACCCTGCGCGACGTTTGCGACGAATCGGGCGCGGTGTTGATTTTCGACGAGGTCATGTGCGGGTTCCGTGTCGGTTTGACCGGTGCACAAGGCCGTTATGGCATCACGCCGGATTTGACCACTTTCGGCAAAGTCATCGGCGGCGGTATGCCGGTCGGTGCTTTCGGCGGTAAGCGCGAAGTCATGGAACACATCGCACCGTTAGGGCCGGTCTATCAAGCCGGGACGCTTTCCGGGAACCCGATTGCCATGTCAGCCGGATTGAAAACCTTGCAACTGATCAGCGAAGACGGTTTCTTCGAATCGCTGGAAGCCAAAACCAAACAGTTAATGGATGGTTTGCAACAAGCCGCAGACGACGCCGGCATCCCTTTCACCACCAACCAGGTCGGCGCCATGTTCGGCTTGTTCTTCACCGAAGATAAGAACATCCGACGTTACGCCCAGGTCGCCAAAGGCGACATGGAGCGCTTCAAGCGTTTCTACCACGGCATGTTGGACGAAGGTGTGTATTTGGCCCCGTCTGCGTTCGAAGCCGGTTTCGTGTCCAGCGCGCATACCGAGGCCGACATTCAAGCGACCATCGAGGCCGCTCGCAAAGTCATGGCGACTCTGTAACCTTATAGCCTATTGCGTCGGCTTTTCAGTCGGCGCGCTTCACGCCTACAAAAGACACTTACCCCCTTTCGATATGTCATCGAGCTTTCAAAAAGAAACCCTCATCGAACTGTTTAATGCCACTTTCATTCCCTCCCGGAATACCGAGTTGGTGTGCTGCGAACCGGAACCCATTTACCGCCCGGCCGATGCGTCACACCCTCACCATCGCATTGTTTTCGCCCACGGCTTCTTTGCATCCGCTTTGCATGAAATCGCGCATTGGTGCATTGCCGGGCCGGAACGACGTTTATTGGAGGATTTCGGTTATTGGTATCAACCGGATGGGCGAACGGCCGAACAGCAAGCCGAGTTTGAACGGGTGGAAATCAAGCCGCAGGCCTTGGAGTGGATTTTTTCCGCTTCCGCAGGATTCCCGTTCGTGTTCAGTGCGGATAATCTCAGTGGCGATGTGGGGGCATCGGAGGCTTTTAAGCACAACGTCTTGCATCAAGTGAACGTTTATTTATCGGAAGGTTTACCGGAAGATGCCCAGGCCTGGTCAAATGTTCTATTACAGCATTATCGGCCAGGCCTGGCGTTGCAGGCCGCAGAATTCGATTTATCGCGGGCTGGCTGAAGCGGGTTACTTTTGAGTCATTTTTTACGGCGCGGCACCACCGCCCAAACAATCAGCAAAACCAGTAGCAACAATAACCCGACTTCCAACAACGCCCACATCGCTAAAACCGGTTACTCTTCAACTTTAACCACGGAACCGTGTTTGCCATCGGAGACCTGCGTCAGACCGGTGGTGATTTTACGGTCAATGGTTTCGATATCGTCGTACACGGCGACTTTAACAATCACCGCATTCAACTCAATATTTTTAATTTCCTGTTGCTTGTCCTTCACCACCAATTTTTTGCTGTTAACCACTTTACGGATTTTTTCGATGTAATCGGGAATTTGATGAATGGGGAAAGAAGGCGGCGGAAAAACGGCAAATTCGTCTTCCTGCAGTCGCATCATTTGCCAGGTTTCTTCGGTTTCCGACTGAATGATTTTCACCACCAGTCGAATGATACTGTCGCCCAGCAGCCAGGAAAACGCCTGGTTATACGAATCCAGATTCTTGATGTCGAACACAATGAAATGCCGTTTGGAAATAACGCCCGACATCGACTCTTTAAGAAACTCGCCCAACGTTTTTTTGAAATAACTTTTGTCCGGCAACCCCGTCAGGAAGTCACGGCTCATATTCTGTTCGATTTCGATGACTTCGTTCTGAATGTTTTCCAACGATTTGACGTTCTTCTGCATCCATAACGTGGTTTCCAATGAACTGGACTCAATGGTCTTCAACTCCATCACCGCTTCCGAGAGGATGATTTCAATGGCTTCTCGCGTTTCGGCAATGGTGAGGCTTTCGCGCATATCCCCCAGCGTATCCTGGTGTGAACGCACACTTTCGACAAAATCAAAAATTTTTTTCTTCAGGTCATTGGCTTTATCGATGATTTGCGTCGTGTTGCGATTCAGTCCAAGGCTTTCTCGGAAGTGTTCTTTCAACACATACACTTCATAGAGTTTTTCATAGGAAGCACCGGAAATAGGCTGTCCCGTCGACAGAAAAGATTTCATGCGGGCAATCAGAGCTTTATTTTCGCCCAAATAATACAAAAACCAAATACTGAACGTGACCGGCGTTGGCTCGATATCGTTTTTGGTGAGGTGTTCTATCGCTTTCCGTGCGACGATCTGGTGATTCATATCATTATCTTCCCTTCGTTAATCCATGAACCGAAGCCGATAAAAACATCCTTGTTTTCACGCTTCGGCCCGCTCCGATAGTGCATCCAATAAACGGTGGTGAATGCCACCAAAACTGCCGTTGCTCATCACCACAACTCGGTCGCCCGAACGCAGTTCCGACACCAACCGTGCCAGCAATGCCTCATAGGATTCCTCAACCGCCACCGGGCATTCAAAGGCATCGGTTTCCAATCGCCATTGCCAGGCCGGGTCAATAAAGGCGAAAACCGCATCCGCTTGCGAAAAGGCTTCTGGCAAGGTCGAACGATGAATCCCCATTCGCATGGTGTTGGAACGTGGTTCAAATACCGCAATTAAGCGGCCGTTTTGACCCTCCGCTTGCATTTGTGCTCGTGCGCCGTCCAACGTCGTCGCGATGGCCGTCGGATGATGGGCAAAATCGTCATACACCCTAATGCCTTTGGCGTCACCCAAGTGCGTCATGCGGCGACGCACCCCTTTAAAGCGGCTCAAAGCCTGCACGCATTCGGTCACCGGCACGCCACAATGGCGGGCGGCGGCCATCGCACTCAAACCGTTCTGTACATTATGCCGCCCAGTCATGCCCCAGCGCACTTCGCCGCAGGACTCGCCCTGGAAAAATACCTCGAACACCGACCCGTCGGCTTCTTTTAATTCAAAGGACCAATCGGCTAGAGAACCGCTTTCGCCCTGCGATTCCAGTGGCGTCCAGCATCCTTGCGCCAAGACATCGTCAATCGCCACCTCGGCCTTGGGGTGGATAATCAGGCCATTTCCCGGCACGGTTCGTACCAGGTGATGAAACTGTTTCTGAATGGCCGCCAGGTTATCGAAGATATCGGCGTGATCGAATTCCAGGTTATTCAGCACACAGGTTCTTGGATGGTAATGCACGAACTTGGAGCGCTTATCAAAAAACGCCGTGTCGTATTCATCCGCCTCGACCACAAAAAACGGTGCATCGCCCAAACGCGCGGACACCCCAAAATTTTCCGGCACGCCGCCGATTAAAAAACCCGGTGCCAAACCGGCATCTTCTAAAACCCAGGCCACCATCGAGGCGGTTGTGGTCTTGCCGTGGGTCCCGGCGACCGCCACCACCCAGCGATCTTTCAGAATATTTTCCGCCAGCCATTGCGGGCCGGACGTGTAGAACTGCTGTGCATTAAGCGTTTGTTCCACCGCAGGATGACCGCGGCTTAAAGCATTCCCGATGACCACCGCATCCGGCTCGTTTTCCAGAAAGTTCCCATCATAATTGGAAACGGCAATCCCAGCTTGCTCCAGTTGTGTGCTCATCGGCGGGTAAATGGCCTGATCCGAACCGGAAACATCGAACTCCATGCTTTTTGCCAGCTGGGCGATTCCGCCCATGAAGGTTCCGGCAATACCTAAAATATGAACTTTCAAGTACACTCCCTGTCGAATGCCTGCTTGGAAGATTGCATCCCTAAACAGCTTAACGGCCATGGGAGTAAATTTTTTAACAATCTTTGCGGCATTTGGTTATCTTATTGAAGATTTTTGAAAAAGCAATGCTTTTGCTTGCCGAACGACAAACAACCTCTTAAACTGATTTTATGACCTATACATTCATTGATACTCAGGCGGATTTATCGGCTTTCTGCGACCTTATCCAAGCCGACGACTGGTTCGCCATCGATACGGAATTCGTGCGTACCGATACCTATTTCCCGAAACTGTGCTTGATTCAAATCCAAAGCCGTTCCGGTCACGCCGCCATCATCGACCCGATGGCGATTGATGCACTCGACCCCTTGTGGCAACTGCTGGAGAATCCAAACATCCGCAAGGTCTTCCACTCCGCCCGTCAGGACATTGAAGTATTGTATCAAGTTTCCGGTCGGATGCCGGTGGCGATTTACGACACCCAAATCGCCGGTGTTTTTCTCGGATACGGCGATTTGGCCGGCCTGGCCAGAGTGATCAAAGCCGAACTGGGCACCGAATTGGAAAAAGATCAAACGCGAACCGACTGGAGCCGCCGTCCGCTGACTGACAAGCAACTGGAATACGCCATTAACGACGTGCGCTACCTGGCCCCGTTATACGAGCGTTATCTCGACAAACTCTCCGAGACACAACAGTCGGCCCTATCGGAAGATTTTGAGGCCTTATTGAATGAAGACCTCTACCGTCTCGCTCCGGAAAACGCCGGGGATAAAATCAAACCCATACAAAAGCTATCTCGTAAGAGCCAAGCCATTGCTTACCGTTTAGCCGAATGGCGAGAGCTTTACGCCATCAATCACAACAAGCCCAAACGTTGGGTGCTGTCCGACGACGCTTTGGTGGCCATTGCCAAGCGCCCGCCGAAAGCGCGCGAGGCTTTATACAAAGTTCCGAATATCAAAGCGTCCTCGGTAAAAAATTTCGGTGATGAATGGGTTGAGATTATCGACGACGTTTTTGCCACCCCTGACGCTTGGCCCGAAGCGCCCAATAAACCAGCTCCGGCCACGCCACAGGAAGATATTTTCATCAATATCGGTTTTGCTTTATTGCAACAAGTGGCTCAGGACTACCACATTAACCCACCGAATATCGCCGGAAAAGCCGACTTACTCCGCCTGATTCGTCAGCCAGAAAGCTGTCTTTCCGGGTGGCGTCGGGCCCTATTCGGCCAGCCCTTCGTGGACTTCCTAAAGGGGAACACCGGGTTGACGTGTGACAACCAGCGCCTCATTCAAAAAACTTTCACCCCATAAATTACGCTATATCTCTTATAATCATTTCATATCGAAAACGTGAAAGGATTTCAGTCTATGTCGCACCCAAGAAATGTCATTTACGCACAAGCCGGCGGGGTCACCGCCGTCATCAACGCCAGTGCCGCAGGTGTCATCGAAATGGTAAAACGCCACCCGGAAAAATTCGGCAAAGTCTACGCCGCCATCAATGGCATTGTCGGCGTACTGGAAGAGCGCTTGACCGATGCTTCACGTTTCAGCGAAGACACGTTGGATCGTTTAAAAACCCAGCCCGGTGCGGCCTTTCAGGCCTGTCGTTTCGACCTTGACGGCATCGACGAAAACCCCGGCCAATACCAGCGTGTACTGGAAGTCTTCCGCACCTACGACATCGGCTACTTTTTCTACAACGGCGGCAACGGCTCCATGGTCACAGCCCAAAAAGTGGCCGATTACTGCTCGGCTCATGGCCACCCCGTCACCTGTATCGGTGTGGCAAAAACCATCGATAACGACCTGGCGCTCTCGCATTGCAGCCCGGGTTTCGGCAGTGCCGCCAAATACATTGCCACCAGTTTGCTGGAAGCGACGATGGACCTGTTTTCCATGCACAACACCTCCACCAAATTCTTTGCGCTGGAAGCCATGGGGCGTAATGTGGGCTGGCTGACCATCGCCGGCGGGCTCATCAAAACCGCCATGCCGGACGTGCCGTTGTTGATTCTGCCCGCCGAACGCCCTTTCGAACGCAGCAAATTCCTAGACCGTGTCCAACACCTGATCGACACCAAAGGCTATTGTGTCTGCATCGTTTCCGAAGGCTTGATGGATATGGACGGCCATTACATTTCCATCGAGAATGTCGAACACACCCACAACAATGATTACACCCAACTGGGCGGTGTGGCCCATACCTTATCCGGCCTGGTATCGAATACCTTTAACTGCAAAACCCACAGCGCCGTGCCCGATTATTTGCAACGTTCCGCCAGCCACCTGGTGTCGCAGACCGACTGGGAAATGGCTTACCGGGCCGGCAAAGCCGCGGTTCAAGCGGCACTGGACGGAAAACACGGGGTCTTGCCGGTAATTGAAGTCATCGACACCCACCCCTTGGTGTGGCGTTACAAAAACGTCGACTTGTTTGAGGTGGCTGATTTGGAAAAATCGGTCCCGGACGAATTCCTCACCGAAGACGGTATGGACATCACGCCCGCCGCCATTGATTACTTATTGCCGCTCATCAAAGGCGAACGGCACATCCAATATTGCAACGGTTTACCGGACATTTACCCAATGCAGTTCGAGCTGGTCGAACAACAACTCCCCAAATACAAAGCCGTGAAATAAACAAACTGAAAAATTGGCCAGGCCTGGCCAATTTCAACCAAAAAGCATCACAATTCTTTTAAAATAGCGCCCGTTGCACTATTACAAACAATAAGACTCATTTTTATCAGGAAGCGATTTTATGGACTTCTCAAACATTGATTTAAAAAACCTATGGGAAACCTACGGCATCGAATGGGGCACGAATATCGTTCTGGCCTTGGTTATTTTCTTTGTCGGTCGTTGGGCCTCTAAACTGGTTTCCGGCATCGTCCAACGCCTGCTTAAACGCGCCAAAATGGATGACATGCTGATTAATTTCGTCATGTCGATTCTGAACGCCGTTCTGCTGCTGTTCATTATCATCGCCTCCTTGAGCCAACTGGGCGTTGACACCACATCGCTGGTCGCCTTAATCGGTGCCGCCGGCTTGGCCATCGGTTTGGCACTGAAAGACTCCTTGCAAAACTTTGCTTCCGGCGTCATGTTGATTGTGTTCAAACCGTTTAAGGTCGGCAACTATGTCGAAGCCGCTGGCACCGCCGGCGTCGTCGAAAGCGTGGGCATTTTCAGTTCCACCTTCCGTACCGGCGACAACCGTGAAGTCATCATCCCGAACGGCAATATCTATAAAGGCACCATCACCAACTATTCGGCGCGCGAAACCCGTCGAGTCGATATGGTATTCGGTATCGGTTACGATGATGACATCAAGCAGGCCAAACAAATCCTAACGGATTTGATCGAATCCGACGAACGCGTTTTAAAAGATCCGGCACCGACCATCGCGCTCTCCGAGTTAGCGGACTCCAGCATCAACTTTGTGGTGCGCCCTTGGGTCAAATCCGGCGATTATTGGAGCCTGAAATGGGACATGAATGAAATGGTCAAACACGCCTTTGACGAAGCCGGCATCGGCATTCCTTATCCGCAAATGGACGTGCACCTGCATGGTCAGGCCACCGAAACCAAATAATCATTGATTGACGAATTCAGAATTAAAGTATTAAAAGGTAATAAACGAAATGACGAAGCAAACTCTCGCACTCTTAACCCTTTCATCCCTATTTGCCGGCAGCCAAGCCATGGCGGCCGAAGCCAAAATCGACAAGGGCCTGCACGGTTCCGGTGAAGCCGGTTATTCCGAAACCACCGGTAACACCAACACGGAAGCGCTTTACGCGGCTTTGAAACTTGATTACACCCAAGACATGTACAAGGTAAAAGCCAAAATCGACGCCTCTAATAAAAAAGAAGACGGCAACCGGACCGAGGAACGTTATGTGGGCGACCTGCAAGGTAATCTGTATTTTTCCGATTACCAAAAAGCATACGGCTTCGGACAATTCCGCGCGGAAAACAACCGCTTCGAAGACATTGAACTGAACACCTACACCCTGGTCGGTCTGGGTTACAACTTTATCAAAGAACAGGACTTGCTGCTAACGGGTGAAGCCGGTATCGGTAACCAAACCCAGGATTACACCAAAGACAGTGGTGAAGATGACTTTTCTCAATTGATTGGAAAGCTTTACGGCAACTTCGAATACGGCTTCAACGCCAACGTGCGTTTCTTACAGAACCTGAGCGTCTATACAGGTGAAATGCAAACCAAATATGAAAGCAACACCGGCTTGAAAGTCAAACTGAACGGTCACCTTAACCTAAAACTCAACTACCAATACCGTCATAACGACAATCCGGCCGCCGGCAAGAAAAAAGACGACACCGAAACGATGCTGACCTTAATGTACGACTTCTAAGTCATTCATCGCTTCCAATCAAAAACCGGGACCATCCCGGTTTTTTTGTGCCTTAAAACCCAGCGCTGATCTAAATTGAAACCGGATCCCCTGAAATATAATTTTGTATTGCTTTACAAATTACTCTAGTATTAAGGGCAAGCGATATAAACAAATCCTATAAACGAAGACCAGAGAAGAGAAATGAATCCGCCGTCCTTTAAGCGCTTGTTCTCCTTTTTCCTTTTGATGACGTTAAGCGCTTCAATTTTTGCTTCCGAAACGGTTAAAGTGCAACTACGCTGGCTGCACCAATTTCAGTTCGCCGGCTACTATATCGCATTGGAAAAAGGCTATTACGCCGAACAGGGCTTGAATGTCGAATTGATTGCCGGCGGGCCGCACGCCCTAAAACCGATTGATGATGTCTTAAGCGGCAAAGTCGATTACGCCATCACCGGTTCCGGCGTCGTCATTGACCGAATGGAAGGCAAACCAGTGGTGGCTTTGGCCGCCATTATGCAAACCTCGCCAATTGTGTGGATTACTTTAAAATCCTCCCATATCCGCAGCCCACATGATATGGCCGGGCGCAAGCTGCTCATCATGCCGCCGCCGGAAAGCGCCGAACTATTAACCATGCTCGAAAGCGAAGGCATCCGCACAGAAAAACTCAACATCCGAAACACCAGCTACCGCATCGAAGATCTCATTGACGGCAAAGCCGACGCCTACGATGGCTATATCTCCAACGAACCCTACTACCTCAAACAAAAAGGCGTCGACTACAACATCATCAACCCCAGAGACTACGGCATCAATTTTTACAGCGATGTGCTCATTACCAGCGAACAAAAAGTGGAAAACAACCCGGAACAGGTCACCCGCTTTACGAATGCCACGCTACAAGGCTGGGAGTACGCTTTAAAACACATCGACGAAACCGTCCAGCTTATCCATCAAAAATACGCTCCGCAAAAGACTCTTAACCATTTGCAGTTTGAAGCCCAAACCCTCAAAAAGCTCATCATGCCCGAGCTGGTTCAAATCGGTCACATGAACCCGGGCCGTTGGCAGTTTATCGCCGACAGCTACCGTCAACTGAACATGACCGCCGCCGACTCCGATTTGGACGGATTCCTATTCAAAGAACATCAAAAAACCGACTACACCTTGGCGCTTAAAATCGCGCTGTCCAGCGCCATACTTCTGTTGATTGCAGGCCTGGTCATTTTCAAGTTCCACAGACTCTCCCTTGAACTGAAAAAAACCAACCACCAACTGGAAGAACTGACCGTCATCGATCAACTCACACAAGTCAAAAACCGCCGTGGGTTACTGGAAAAATCGGCCTATGTGCTCAGCCAAGCGCGCCGAAACGGTTCACCCTGCAGTTTTTTGATGCTCGACATCGATAACTTCAAACGCATCAACGACAATTACGGCCACCCGGCCGGTGACGCCGCTTTAATCAACCTAGCGAAGATCATTTCAACGAACCGACGAAAACATGACATCGTCGCTCGTCTCGGGGGCGAAGAATTCGCGATATTGTTGGTGGATACCAATTTGGACGAAGCGGAAAGCATTGCACAGCAAATTCTAAAAGACATTCAGAATTCGGTCATTCAATGCCCGAATAGCCGGACCGAGTTTTCCATCACCGCCAGCATCGGCATTGCCTTAGCCGAAGGCGAACTGGAAACATTTTGGCATAAAGCCGATCAGGCTCTTTATCATGCCAAGTCGAGCGGACGTAATCAAATTTCCATCGCCTAAATTGTCTTTATGGTCAACCAGACGGCAACCAATATTCAGGCCTACGGATGGACCGAAAACAAAGCGAGAAGAGAGAGTCAAATAAAGAAAAATGGCGGGAAAGAGGGATTCTTACACACCCTTTTTTAAGGGCCTGTAAAACAGTAGTCTAAATTTGTGCCCGCTTTTGTGCCCACTTTTTTCATTGCTTGAACCCATTTCACCACTTAATGCCCCACGCACGTTAGCCACCAATCAAATAAAAATGGGGGGTGGCTTTGCCATAAGAAAAAAACCAGCGATTTTTCAGGGGGCCCCTGGGACTTAAAATACTGTGCGGGTGCATAGAGTCGCGGTAAAACGTTAGGTTTACACTGGGAAATATAGGCAACAAACAATACCTTGCAACACTGGCTCGGCCTAATGAAATTATCATTCTTACTTTCTGCCACCTCGTTACCAAATTAACGACCGCTATAACCAGCCTTAATTTTTAACGGATCAGTATGAATTCTGGTGGTTACTTTTCGGAATTACTGGCACGGTAAGGGCGGGTCAAAAGTTTACAGGGTTATTTTTCCAGACCGTAGCCCTAATCACGTATTTATGAATTGAATTTTTTAGGGGGGGGTATCACCTGTGGAATACCAGATACCAAAACAGTTGAAAAGCAAAAACCAAAAATACCAAGCCTGTTATTTTTTGATGGGGGTATTGTTCCACCCCACCCGGTTCAACCTTCCTAATCAATACTAAAAAAACTGGGGTATCCACATTTTGTGATTAATGCCAACTCTCGATTAAGTATAACGCATTGCGTTATATAACGATATTCGTTATAATTAACTCATGATTCAGGCGTTCAAAGACAAAGATACTGAAAAGGTATTTAAAGGCCAGTTTTCCAAAAAGCTACCACAAGCGATTCAACGCAAAGCTCGTATGAAGTTGCGTATGCTTGATGCGGCTCTGATTCTGGAGGATTTGCTTATTCCTCCAGCGAATCGTCTGGAGACATTGAGCGGTGACAGAAGCGGCCAACACAGCATTCGCATCAACCAGCAGTGGAGAGTGTGCTTTGTTTGGAATAATGGGCAGGTTCAAAACGTTGAGATTGTGGATTACCACTAGGAGGGAAGATGAACAGAATTGACAATATCCACCCAGGCGAGATTTTATTAGAAGAATTTTTAGAGCCTTTGGAGATTTCGCAAAATAAACTGGCAAAGGTAATGAAAGTACCGCCACGCCGCATTAATGAGATAGTTCATGGCAAGCGTTCGATTACTGCGGATACCGCAATACGATTGGGTTTGGCGCTGGGAACCACGGCACAGTTCTGGACGAATTTGCAGGCTGCTTATGAATTGGAAGAAGCTAGTTTAGCCAAAGGTGCCGAATTTGTGGCAATTGAACGAATTGTAGCGTAGAGGCATCAATTCCGGCCGCAAAAAACCTTAAGTCTAAAACCGCATTTAATAGTTGGTATCAATCACAAAATGTGGATACCCAAAAACTATGAAGCCTTTTTTTTGTAAACAGTTATATTTTTTAACGGTACAAACGGTACAAGCGGTACAAGCCTTTATCCATGCGGGTTTCAAGCCGTACCGTTTACGTTACAAAAACGGTACAAACGGTACAAGCCTTTATCCATGCGGGTTTCAGGAAATAAGACAGCAAGCCACGCCCTCGCATGGCCGCGGTTTAACGGTTTAGACCAGTTTTGCGCGCGGTGTTTTCCCCTTTGGCAAAAACCAAACGGTTGAATATGAGTGTTAATGATTGGCCAGCTTGAATGGCCGGATACAGGGCACTGGATACAACCAGGCCTGCTGGTGACAATATGGCGACAACCTAGGCCGCCATGCTTCTGAGATTATTCCGAATTGAGAATGGTGGAACGTACCGCATAGCAGGAAGGGCGCTTTCCGGTTTCCACCTCTGTTGGGGTAACATGCGTTTTTCTATCGGGCTGGTGCTTAAGGTAACCATGTTTTTTTAGCGTGTTGATTGCAAGCTTCCAGCTTATGCCTTTGCAAACCTCTGATTTAAAAATGGTTGGGGTAAAATAATAAACGTATTCCATATAGCCATCTTTTCCACCTTCCTCACCACGATACCCAACCCGGTCAAGCGTTCGTGGTGCATGGTCATCTTTGATACGATTCAAGTCACTAAACCGGCTTTCGCCATAACGTTCAATAAACCCGCGTATCTGGTCCAAAGCCTGCATTTCTTCTTGTGAATGCTTAATGCTTTTCAGGTTGCTCACCCATGCTTCAAAACAGCCCTTGGTTGCCAGCATGGCTTCGCCAGGTTCCCAGCCAGTTAAACCCAAGCTGGTTGCCAGTTCACCCCCGGCTGCCACCATAGAAAACCGATTCATTACCCGCCGTACCTGGCTGTTTGCGTCTTCCGGCGTAAACCTTTCCAAAAACTCTTTCTGAAATACTCGGAAGTCGTCCAGGATCCTACCCAGATTAGCGCTGACTTTTTCCAAATATGCCAACCCAACGGCCCCATAATATTTATTGGTTATTGCCTGAAGGTAGTCGGCTTGTTCTCGGCTATTGGTAAACCCATCCGTCAAGCAATCAAAAACGCCATGCTCCCCGCTGATTGCATCCATATCAACCAGCCTTACTTCATGGCCTGCCCGACTCATGCCGCCCGCCTCTGTAATGGCGCTTTTCAAATCCACCTCCCCGGTGGACAAAAACAAAAGCCGCCATTGCTTCGGTTGAATGTCATTGTGTCTTTGCTTGGCCTGGCCATTCGCCAACATATAAACCGTTTGCCCGATTTCCCGTGGGTTCATTTCGCTCATTTCATCTAACAGTAACAGGCAGTCATTATGCTGGTAAGCGGTCATTTCCAACCCGTTAGAAGTCGCACGCCATGTTTTTTTACGCTCATGGCTTCCCCATACCGAACCGGCAGCATAAAGCGTTGTGGTCTTACCCTTTGAAGATTCACCCCGAAAGTGGAAGCCGCCCCCTTCAATGCCCAATTTCGACAATAAAGGTGCGGTGAAGGCTGCACTGATGGCAAAGGCTATACGAGTGTTTCCAATACCAAATTTGGCCACATTCTCCCGCCATTGCTCCACGGTTCCCGACTGACTAAACCCTAAATTACTGGGAAAGTCTGTTTGGTATAACACCTCCTTTCCTTCTGTGTTGCCAATGGTGGTATTGGGTAACACATAGCAATCATAAAACCAACCGATCCGGTCCACGCAAATGGAAATTCCCTTGCCTTCGCAGGATTGGATATATTGTGCTAACAAGTTTTTAGCCTTGCCACTGTTTGAAATGCTTAATCCCATGCTTAAAAGCGTACTGTGCAAAGCATCTCCACGACCAGCCAGCAAAGCCATCGGCATAACCCACCGTTTAAGCTTGCCCGCTTTATCGGTAAATTCCAAAACCCGCCCCCAGTTTTCGCCGTGGCTGTCATGTGTCATAGCCGTAATGTCCAACTTGGAACAAATCCAAATCGGGTTTGCATTATCACTGTGCGGGTCAAGATAGCTTAATCCGTTCTTACCCACCTGAAACCCTTCTGGCATTCCGTCGGTTTTTAAGTTAGCCAAATCCTGGGCTTTCTGGGCGCTTCTATCCGTCATGGACAACACGTTTCCCTTGTCATTACCGATTTTGCTCATACCGTCACCCCCATGCCTGCCCATGGTTGGGAAGATGGATGGCCGTTATCCAATAAAAAACGGTCGTTCCAATCGGTGCCCGGTTCGTCATCCGCAAAGGCGGGAATCATCACCTCACCATCCACCAAACGCGCCGCTTCAATTGCTTTGACCACCCCAACATTAACACCTGTCTTTTGTTCGGTGGCCCGGTCGTTATCGCCTGCAATGGTGATTTCCGCCATAGGAAAGCGTACCTTGAACTCTTTGGCCACATCCTTCAGATTACGGGCATTAAAGGCGCAAATCACTTCCGCATCCGGGGTGTAATGCGTGGCATAGGTCACGGCGGTGGCCAGGCCTTCGCAAATCACGATTTTCAAGATATGACCATCAAACCGCACCGGAAAAAAACCGCCCTTGGTTTGCCCGCCTTTCAAAAAGAACTTGCCACCTTTTTCATCAATGTATTGCAGGCTTATCAACTCAAAAAGCGGATTATCGGAATAGTCCGATACCAGGTTGCGCTCATTGCCATCCCCACCGCTTTCAATAATATTGGGGCTTGCGGTAATGTAATCCGTGGCCTTCATGCCTTGACGTGGCGTTCTGAAACGGCACACCGGCACCAATAAGGTGTTGTATAGCTGGTACACCCAATTTAAAGCCCGCACTTCATGCTGAATGCCCTTTTTCACAAAATACGGGTGCATAGGGTTAGCCACAAACGCACGCTCTCTAAGCATCTTCTCGGCGCTTTCCTTGGCAATACGGTAGCCTTGCTCCCGTTGTTGTCGTTCGGCCTTCTCCTCCTGTTTTCTGGCCGCCTCCCGCCGTTTTTGTTCGGCCTGAAGTCGTTTACGGTCTTCCTTTGATACCGGCGCAAACCGGAAACCGTTCTCTTTGGCTTCGTGGACCAGTGAAGCAATGGTGACACCACCACCGGCCTTAATGCTTTTCCAGGTGCTGTTAAAGGCTTGGCGGTCGTAATTGGCGGCGGCGGCGCTCCAATCCTGCATTATTTCTCGCGCCGAATCGCCAAACTCCGACTTGGCCGCCATTAACATACGTGCCCAGTCATCACGTGGCAGGTCTGGTGGAATGTATATCAACATTTTTTGCAAGTCCGCCAAATCAATAGGATCAGTGGATTGTTTCATTTTCCCTCCTTGTCAGCACTGCATGGGCCATTACCAAAAACAACCCCACCGTAAAAAACGCCAGCAAGTCTTTATTGGCACGCACACTGTTTGCCTTTATGTCCGTGCTTTCATATGCGTTTGCAAGTGTCGTAAGTGAACTGAACAACCTTTCGCCCATTTGCGATTTAGGGGCATTGCCGTCTACATCAAATAGGTGTGGCATTAAATCTTGATTATCTGTTAATTCTTTTGTTTCCTTGTAACCCGTTAATTTGATAATGGACTGAAAGAATAAGGACACGCCGTCATCAATTGGGTGGGCGCTGCCGATATGGTTTTCCACCAGGCCTGGTATATTCATATACGCCGCACGCAAGGTATCAGACCGCATAATCAGGTATTCATAGCCGTTTTCAGTTTGTCGCATAGTTCACCCCCTCTAAATTCAAATCAAACACAACCGAAGCCCCAAACCCTTTGGATTTATGAAGCCTGCTCGATAAGTCAATCAAGTTCCCCTCCGCTCTTATCGTAAACGCCTCCAACGCTTCTATCTGTGCGGTTTCCAAGCCAATAAACTGCGGAATTTTTCCATGCCTGTGGTCCCAGTTACTTACAGAATTTACCAAGCTTGGAAGCTGTTCCAATTTATAGGCTTCAAAAATGGAAAAGTCCGGGAAGCGTTTTTTCAACATGGCGATATTTTGCAAGCCGCACCCCCAAACAATGGGCACCCCCGAAGGCATGAAGCGGTGGATATGAGCGCAAGGAGTTGCACCTCTGCAAAATTCAGAACGATACCCCTTAGAAAAGGTACGGTAAGCGCACGCTTCCCAATGGCTTGTGTGGCGGCTTTTCGCTTCCGGGTCAAGTGGCCAGAACGCCTGGATCAGTTCCGTTGGTGTGGCTCGAACCTCGCCCAGTGTTACACCTTCAGCGGTATAGTCCTCATGGCACCCAAAAGCCGGACCCGGGGAAATGTCTGCCAGGGTAACGCCTTGTAACCCTTTCAATGCCGGATGGTGTTCATCCTCTAGCACGCTTCCTGAAAAATAAGCAACTTCAGCCAGTGCCAGCATTTCACGCTCACGGCGTGCCGTGGCTTCCTCCCGGTATCGTTCGTACTCCGTCGCCCGGTCAACTGAAAACATATAATCCTCGGTTTCACCCTCTGCCAAGGTTTCATGCAAAGCGGAAGGTGCCCGAACATATAACCGGCCATCGCCAAAATAAACACCTGTGGCGATTTGATTATTCACCGCATAAGCTTGTTTATTGGGGCGCTCAAAAATGAACTGCTGGCCTATTGGCGGGGCTGATAACGGCAACTTAAAGCCGGTAACTTCCTTAACCGTCTCCATCAAAATTTTGTAATCATTGCTCATGTATCACCTCTTACATTTTGCCTAAACGGGCTAAAGAACTGGCTTCACCGCCAAAACCAACAATAATGTGATCCAGCACCTTTATTTCCAGATAACTACAAGCTCTCTTAATGTTGTCAGTAAGATGAATATCCGCATCACTTGGTTTAACACTGCCTCCTGGGTGGTTATGGGCTAATATCATGGCGGCTGCATTAAGCTCTAATGCGCTCTTAATGATTTCACGTGGATAGACATTAGCTTCGTTAATGGTTCCAGAAAAAAGCCGTTTTACTTCAATAAACTCATGTTGCTGGTTTAAATACATCACCTCGAAGTGTTCTCTTTCTTCACTTGCCAACCTAGGTTTTAAAAACTCCATAACCTTATCAGGATCAGTAAAAGGAATCTTTTCAGCCTTAGCGTGCCGCTCATAAATACGTTTGGCTTGTTCTAAAATTTTGACTTGGTTCTTAGTCATTTCCATTACGCCGCCCCCTCTGTTTGATTCGATAATTTCAAAAGAGAAACATTCATTTCCAAGGCACCCTGGTCCGCCAAAAAGCCAGCCACACTGTCTAAAGAAGAAAAGTGCAATGGATGGCCGTCACGCGCTTTTAAGGTGGCGCTTTGGTCTTTGGTCGTAACAACGGAAATAATCCAATAGCCACCGACATAATTGGCTTGAAAGCCTTTTACAAAAGCGTTATTGGGAAGGGAAATAAACAAACGATAATCCGCAACCATTTGGCGGCGGTTTTGAGAAGTGTTAGGCATTGGCTTGCCCTCCGATTAAACCCAGTAAGGAAACGGTCAATTCGGTTGCGCCTTGGTCAGATAAGAAACCCGCCACCTTGTCCAGCGTGTCGAAACGCATCGGGCGGCCTTGGCTTTGAATGGTGGCCAATTGCTCTTTAGTGGTGGCTACGGAAACCGTCCAATAGTCGCCATGGCATGACGCCATAAACTCACGAATAAAGGCATTAGATGGTAGAGAAATGGAAAATTGATAGTCGCCCACGGTGCGTAGGCCAAGTGAAATATCAGGCATAGGGTGCCCTCCTAGTGGTTTAGTTAATGTTTGACCACCTGAATGAACAGGCAGCCAGGTTTCAACTGTCGCCACTAGACGACTGGACGTATTCCCCGGAACAGGTCTTTTATTCCGTCCTATCAACCCGGCCTCATTAGTTTTGAGACGTTCGATTGCGCCCGGCTTCCACCAGGCCTGGTGGATTTCGGGCACAAAAAAAGCGCTGTTTACGGCTGCGCATCCTGCCGCTAGTGGTTTAGTAGTGATTTCAATGGTAGCGGCACTGGGTGCCGATTGCAAGCCTAGATTATTGTAGCTAGTCACACTTACCCCCTTATGCCTTTTCACGGCTGTTCAGCCATTGGTCAATCTCCGACTGCCACCAGCCAACTGAGTTCGCCCCCAGCTTGATGGCCTTGGGGAAATTTTCGGTTTTGATCCAGCGGTAAATCGTGGCCTCGGAAATGCCCAGCATTAAAGCGAGTTCTTTTTTTCGGATAATGCGGTCGTGGCCGCTTGAAGGGATGGCGGGTTCCGCCGGTTTGGGTGGGTTGGCGTGTAACGCCGTTGGTTGGTTTGTCATTGTTACAACCTCATTTGATTAAATGATTCGCCATGCTATTCGCTTGACTTGGTTGCAAATATAGAAGGTTTTAATTAAACAACGAAACGGGAGAAATTATTTAATTTTTTCCCAGGATAGGGGAAAAATAATTTATTTTATGCCGCTTTCTAAACCATTGAATGCTTCTTAAAAATTTCCATAACTTGGGAATCAATAGAGTCCTCTCCATAATATTCAAGAACAACCCTAACTAGGTTTCTTGTTTCTTCGGGTTTTTCAATAACTTTTCTTTCAAGGCTCTCTATAGGTGATTCGCCCAACTCACTGTTTTCTTCAAAAAGCTTATTTTTTTCTTCGTCACTCATAGAAATAATCGAGTCAACCGCAGCCACTATTCCTGAGTCTATAAATAACTCGCTATCAACCACATTTTTTAAAATATCGTAAAAAAGAGGGTCATCTTTTTTAGTATTCAAGTATTCTTTAAACGATATAGGATCATTCATAAACATTGTTTGATAATTTGAATACATTTCTAAAAAGGCTTCTCTTTGTACTTTGAAATATTCGTAGAATTTTTCTTCATCTTTCTCGAACCGGTTAATAAAACGCTCATAATCACGTCTAATAGTGGATTCAGACTTATTTATCTTTTCTGCAAACTCTCTACATAAACGTGTATATGAATCACCTTCTTTAGTGCTTTTAAAGTAAATTTCAATGTATTCTCTTAACCTAAGTGCTTTATTGATTGGAGAACTTGGCCTTCCTCTGCTTTTTTTTGAAATTTGTTCTTGTTTTTGAACACTCCCCTTTTTAATCAACTTTGATCCAATTTGCCGAATTAAATCCTTACTAGTCGTCGGCGTAGCAAGTAACACACCGTAAGCTACCAATAAATCATTTTCTTGATATTTTTCAATATCATCAATATTGCCATTTTTTTTAAACTGCTCGTTCAGTTCATTCACGATTAAATAAGGACTAGCAAACTCTTTCTTAACTTCCATAGCTGCTGATTTTGCAATTTTTTCAGTAATTACATCTATAGATGGATACAGTTTTTTTTCTTCCATAAGCCCTCCCGGGCAAAATCCACATTAAATAAAGGTGGCACGGTCAGGCGGGTGGATAGTCCGCTTTTCGATTGGCCGATCTAGGCCGCGCCAGTTCTGTTTTTTTAGCCTGTCTGGTGTGTGTGAATGGTCTGTTCTACTCGACTCAATAGGTTATCCGTTGGCGAATAGTTGGCTCGCTCGATTTTGCCTATATAGGCTTGTGAAACGCCCATCAATTCGGCTAGTTGCACTTGTGTTAGGTTGGCCTTTATTCTCATTGCCTTAATGGGGTTGTCGATATAATCCGCCACATTAAACGGAATCATTTCTTCATCGTCTGCACCGTCTTGGTGAATGAGTTGCTGGTATTCATCCCACGGAATCACGGCAAATTCTGGGTTTTTGCCAGTTTGGTCATAAATGATCTGTGCGCTCATTGGTAAATATCCTTTCTGTGTCCTATCTTCTCTATGCCAATAATCTTTAATTGGTCATCTCTATCAAATAGCACTCGGTATTGTCCAACTCTAAGCCGGTATTGAGCGGCTGAATGATTGGTTAAGGGCTTTACGTCCAAGGCAGTTCTATTGTAATTTAGTGCGCTGCAAGTTCTTTATATAGGCTTGGATTATCTTCAATACTAGCCAACACCTTGGCAGCCAATCCGGTTGGGTTTCGTCTTTTGGCCTCCCAGCTTTTTATGGTATCCACACTGGTGCCAAGTGCTTGAGCGAACTCGGATTGGGTAGCATTTAACTTGGCACGTATTGCCTTCACATCTGCCACTTCATAGCGTGTTACCCGCGTAGGCTTTACCTTGCCACGTTCAATGTTTACCGCCTCTTCCACTGACGCTTTTAATTCATTAAAAAACTCGCTCATTTCTACTCTCCATCTAACTGTTTTGCTAGTTGTTTAAGTTGTTTTTTTTCAGCCGCACTTAAATTATCTTGTTTTGACTTTGGGTAGGCCATTACCAGGTAAATTTTTGTATGGCGAATGTAGTAATAAATAACCCTTACACCACCGCTTTTTCCTTTTCCGGCTAGAGCCATTCGAACCTTTCGAAAACCACCTGTACCTTGAATCAAGTCTCCTTTTTCGGGCTGCTGAATAAGGTCTACCTGTAATTTTGTTATGTCTTCATCTGTGGCTATTGAGTCAATTTGTTTTGTGAAAATTGACGTTTCGATAAATTCTATTGCAGCTTTCATAATATGTACATTGTACACCAATCTTTAAAAAAGTAAAGAATCCGTAACGCTGTTTTTAATGAATGCATTATGGTTCACGCCTCTGTTTTGAATAATGACACCACATCCGCACCGGCTTTAATGCCGTCTAAATGATTCGCCCAGGCCTGCATCATGTCCGCTCTTTGGGTTAGGTATTCGGCTTTGTTGTAGGTTTCCCTTACCGTATCCTTACCGCCTTCGTACGCTAGTTGTTTTCGATATGGTCACGATTAAAGCCTTACTCTTTTAACAAGGTGCCAGCATTACGTTAAATTGTATCCAACCTTGATGGCCGGCTAACCATAATAGGCATTGACCAAATCGCTAATTTCGCAATCAGTACAATGCCTCTCTAGCCATTCTTTAACGGCTTGCCTGTCGTCTTCATCTGGGGAACCGTAGCGCTGCTGAGAGGCTATAAAGCCATCAAAGCGGTCTAATTCACCTCCCCCACCAAACAGCAATCCACGGCGTTCTATAAAGTCCAGAAATGAATCAATAAATTCATCATAACTCTGTCCATTCTTGAGAGAGCATTGGGCTTTAACTTCAAACCCATAAACGCTGAATTCATCTAAATAAAGCTTTTTTCTTAGTCGTCTGCTGCGAGTAGCCATGTGTGTATTTTTTCCTTAGCTTGACTTGTTTCGTGTTCTTTAGCCCATGTTGGCTGAATACCAAATTAAAGGGTGTTAAAAATGTTACACCCATTCATTTTTGGCCCTCAATCGTTGCCATTTTGCTGTTTGTTCTGGCCGGGTGATTTTGGCCGGTGGCACATCAAAAAGCTGTTTTCTTAATGAATTTTACTTAAAATTTGCTAAATCTGTACCGTTTGTACCGTTTTGAAAATAAAAACGGTACGGGCTTAAACCCTTTCTGGGGGCGGCTTGTACCGCTTGTACCGTTTGTACCGTTGTTTTTAACGAATGTATTATGGTTCACGGCAGAAAAATGCCGGTGAAAAAATGTTACACCTCTCCATTTTTTTGGGGTTTTATGTCCAGCGGATTATTCATTTTTGGCAAACAGTGGCACCACATCCGCACCAGCTTTAATGCCGTCTAAATGATTCGCCCATGCCTGCATCATGTCCGCTCTTTGGGTTAGGTATTCGGCTTTGTTGTAGGTTTCCCTTACCGTATCCTTACCGCCTTCGTGCGCCAGTTGCTTTTCGATATGGTCACGATTAAAGCCTTGTTCGTTTAATAGCGTGCTGGCGGTGTGGCGGAAGCCGTGGGCGGTTTGTCTGCCTTTGAAGCCAATGCGGTGCAGTCCGGCGTTAAGGCTTTGTTCACTGATTGGCCGTGCTTTGGTTCTGGGGGATGGGAATACAAAGTCGGTGCCGTCACTGAAGACCAGCATGGATTCAATGAGGGTGCGGGTCTGTTGGCTTAGGGGCACAATGTGTTCCCGCCCCATTTTCATGCGGTCGGCTTTAATGGTGATGGCCCCGTGTTTCAGGGTGGCCGTGCCCAGCTTTAAATCATCGGTCAGATTAATTTCATCCCACCTTAGCCCGGCCAGTTCATTGGGTCTTAAAAAAACATAGGGGGCGAGTTTTAAGGCGGTGGCGGTGCTGATGTCGCCCAGGTAGCCATCAATGGCGTTCAATAGTTGGTGGAGGTCTCCGCGCTCTGAAATGTGGCTGAAGTTGGTTTTCTTTTGTTTTTGGAAAATGTCATTGGGTAGGTCTCGCACCGGATCACGTTCACAATGCCCCATGCCGACACCATAGCGGAAAATACGGCTGGCGTACTGGCGGCTTCGTTTGAGAGTTTCCAGTATGCCCTTGGCTTCGATTTCTTTTAGGGCACGGATAATATCTTTGGGTTTAATGTCTTCGGCGGGCAAATTTCCCAGCAATGGGATCAGGTGGGCTTCCACCCGTTCGCGTATGTCTTTGGCGTAACCGATTTTCCAACTGTCACCGCCTTTGCTTTCACTGTTGTGGTGGTGCCATTCTTCAAACAGTTGCCGAAAGGTCAGGCGTTCGGCCTGGGCTTGCTGGCGTGCCGCTTCTTCAGCCTGTTGGGCTTGCTGTTGCTTTTTGTGGTCGTTGGGGTGAATGCCTTGTTTGACCAGTGCCTTAATGTCGTCACGGGCTTGCCGGGCTTCGGCCAGTGTCATGTTGGGGTATTCGCCTAGGGTGGCCTTGCTTTCCTTGCCGTTTAACTTGAATCGGTAACGGAAATACTTTGAACCACTGGGCATCACTTCGACAAATAGCCCGACACCGTCCGTTAGCTTGTAGCGTTTGCTTTGTGTTTTGGCTTTGCGAATTGCTGTATCTGTAAGCGCCATACCATCAACTCCGAAGGGCAAAAAGTGGGCACAAAATGAAACCAGTGGGCACACTCTGCAAATTGTGCCCGCTTTTGTGCCCACTTAATTATGCGCTTGGGTGGTATCTGATGCAACCCCATGAAACACTAAAACGACCTAAGTTATTGATTTTATAGAACTGAAGACATAAAAAAAGCGCTTATGAAACGCTATGAATTAAGAATATGGCGGTGAAAGAGGGATTCGAACCCTCGATGGAGCTACAAACCCCATACTCCCTTAGCAGGGGAGCGCCTTCAGCCTCTCGGCCATTTCACCGTATCGATTCGGATTAAAAGAACTTTAATCCTGCTGTTTGTGGCGCGTATGATACCTTGATTTAAGGTGCTTGTAAACAGAGTTTGGCGGATTGACGTCAATTTTTTGAATACGTTCGAATCACTCTGCAACTGCAACCTTAGCTTCGGCGATCGGGGCCGCTTCTTGTTGGGCTTCCGGAGCTTCTTTTTCCTTGATCAGCAATTCTTCGCGCTGAATTTGAACCTCTTTTGGCGCCTCAATTCCCAAACGAACTTGGCCGCTTTTTAAACCCACTACGGTCAACTTGATATTGTCGCCAATGATAAGTGTTTCTCCAACACGTCGTGTTAATACCAGCATGACTCAATCCCTTTGTTATGCGTATTTCAAAGGGTATAGTTTAAACTTATTAAACCCCAAATTCTATTTATATTTCTTATCGTAGTGATAAAGCCAGACTAATAAGGTTTACTTATTCCGGGCAATAAAAAACCCGGATAAACCGGGTTTCTTTTAAAACAACATTGAATTACTTGTCCAGTTCAAAGGCTTCGTGTAATGCCTGAACCGCTTCTTCCAAATATTCTTCACCAATCACCACTGAAATTTTGATTTCCGTGGTCCCGATCATTTGAATATTGATGTTATGATCTGCCAGAGTTTTAAACATGGTGCTGGCGATACCGGAATGCGACTTCATACCCACACCGACCATCGACAGTTTTGCAATGGTATCGTCACAAATAATCTCACGCACGCCCAATTCCATCGCATGTTTTTCCAGGACTTTTTTAGCGGTATGCAAATCGCCACGCGCCACCGTAAAGGTAAAGTCAGTGGTGCCGTCGACACTCTGGTTTTGGATAATCATGTCGATTTCGATATTGGCATCGGAAATCGGTCCCAGAATCTGGAAGGCCACACCCGGCTTATCCGGCACACCCAATACCATCAATTTCGCTTCATCACGGCTGAAGGCTATGCCGGATATTAAAGGTTTTTCCATATCTAAATCCTCAAAATCTTCTTCCGAGATGAGAAGTGTCCCACCCCCTTCTTTCATAGACGACAAGACGCGCAACGGCACTTTATATTTGCTGGCAAATTCCACCGAGCGAATCTGCAACACTTTCGCCCCCAAACTGGCGAGTTCCAACATTTCATCAAAGGTAACCACATCCAACCGTTTGGCTTCCGGCACCACTCGCGGATCGGTGGTGTAAACCCCGTCCACATCGGTGTAAATCTGGCACTCATCCGCTTGCAAAGCTGCGGCCAAGGCCACGGCCGTGGTATCGGAACCGCCACGTCCCAGCGTGGTAATATCACCATCTGGCGTCACGCCCTGGAAACCGGCAACCACAACCACTTTCCCCTGAGTTAATTGCCCTTTGATCTTATCGGAATCAATATCTTCAATACGCGCCTTGGAGTGAATATCATTGGTCTTGATCGGCACTTGCCAGCCGGTGTAGGAAACGGCATCGTAACCATTCTGCTGCAACGCCATGCTCAGCAACGCAATGGTGACCTGCTCCCCCGTTGTCAGCAACACATCCATTTCCCGGCGGGAAGGCTGCTCTTGAATTTCATGTGCCAGCGCGGTCAGCCGGTTTGTTTCTCCACTCATGGCGGAGACCGCAACGACGAGCTGATGCCCTTCGTCCACAAATTTCGCGACCTTTTTCGCGACATTCTGGATACGCTCGACATTCCCGACCGACGTCCCACCATATTTTTGAACAATTAATGCCATCTATGATTTTGCCTTCTTAACGAAACCATGTTTTCCCATCTTAACGCCGTAAATCGACTTGCCTCAAGTCAAAAAACCGCACAGGGCCAAACGCCCATGTGCGGTTAATCTTGAAGGTTTCAGTCGCTTATCAAACGATTCCGATAGGGTTGTTGATTGAAACCAAGGGTAACGGCATCTTTGCCGTTTTCGACCAGGCCTGGCCGATACCAGCCCGAATATTTCATACATTTTCTATGAAACACTCGGGTTAAGCTTTGCTCGCCACCCACTCTTTTACGGAAGCTAAGGCTTCCTTTAATTTGCTCGGATCTTTACCGCCGGCCTGCGCCATATCCGGACGCCCGCCGCCTTTACCGCCCACTTGTTGCGCGACGTGATTTACCAGCTCACCGGCTTTCCATTGCGACGTCAGGGCTTTGCTCACGCCCGCCACCAAACTGACTTTTTCGCCGTCCACTGCGGCCAACACGATGGCGGCCGGTTCCAGCTTATCCTTCAGCTTATCCAGCGTTTCACGCAAGGTGTTGACGTCGGCGCCTTCCAATTGAGCCGCCAAGACATTGACCTCGCCTACCTTCTCAACAGCGTTTGCCAAATCATCCCCTTGCGAAGAGGCCATTTTCGACTGCAGCTGCTTCAACTGTTTTTCCAGCTCTTTCTGGTCGTTGACCAATTGCGTCACTTTTGCATCGACTTGCGCCTTATCGGTTTTCAAACGTCCGGCGATGTCCAACAACACCTGCTCTGTATCGTAAATGGTTTGCCAAGCGGCTTCCCCGGTGACCGCTTCGATACGACGCACGCCGGAGGCAATGCCGCTTTCCGACGTAATGCGGAAAGGCCCGATTTCACCGGTTGAGTTGACGTGGGTACCGCCACACAGTTCGATGGAGAAATCCCCCATATCGACGACGCGAACCACATCACCGTATTTTTCACCGAACAACGCCATGGCGCCTTTTGCCTTAGCCGATTCGATGTCCATTTCTTCCATCTGCACGTCGGCGTTCAACATAATGTTGTGGTTCACCAGTTGCTCAATTTCCAATAACTGTTCCGCGGAAATCGGTTCGAAATGCGAAAAGTCGAAACGCAATCTTTCCGGCTGCACCAATGAGCCTTTCTGCCCCACGTGCGTGCCCAAGACTTGACGCAAAGCGGCGTGCAACAAATGCGTGGCCGAGTGGTTTCGTTCCGAGGCGCGGCGCGCTTTGGTGTTGATGTGGGCATGAATCGTTTGACCGACACTGATCGCGCCAGCGGTCACCTTACCAATATGCAGGAAAGTACCGCCCTGCTTTTGACAACCGTCGACGTGGAAACTGTTCATGCCTTCGGTCAAGCTGCCTTGGTCGCCGACCTGACCACCGGACTCGGCATAAAACGGCGTGGTATCGAGAATCACGATACCTTCCTGCCCTTCGTCCAAACGCTCCACTGATTCCTGCCCAGCGAAAATCGCCATCACCTTGGCATTGGCTTCGTCCTGGTCGTAACCGGCAAACTCGGTCGGTTCGTTGTAATCCACTTTATGCTGGCCTTGCGAGGCAAAGTTGCTGGCCGAGCGGGCGCGGGCGCGCTGCGCTTCCATCTCTTTTTCAAACCCGGCTTCATCTACCGACAACTGGCGTTCACGCGCCACATCCGCCGTCAAATCCAACGGGAAACCATAGGTGTCGTACAATTTAAACGCCGTTGACCCGCTAATGACTGTGCCATCCAGTTGAGCAATATCCTCTTCCAGGATTTTCATGCCGTTTTCGAGGGTTTCAGCAAAGCGCTCCTCTTCCAGCTTCAAGGCGCGTTCAACATTGGCCTGTTCTTTCACCAATTCCGGATAGGCTTCACCCATCTGCTCAACCAAGGTCGGCACCAAGCGATAGAAGAAAACATCTTTTTGACCCAGTTTGTAACCGTGGCGAATCGCGCGACGGATAATACGACGCAGCACATAACCGCGGCCTTCATTGGACGGCAGTACACCATCAACAATCATAAAGGCACAAGAACGGATATGGTCGGCAATCACACGTAAGGAACTGTTGCTCAGGTCTTTTTCACCGGTCAACTCGGCCGCTTTGGCGACAATCGCCTGGAACAGATCAATGTCGTAGTTGTTATGCACCTTCTGCATGACGGCGGCCAAACGCTCTAAGCCCATACCGGTATCCACCGACGGTTTCGGCAATGGCGTCAAAGTGCCGTCTTCGGAACGGTCGAATTGCATAAATACCAGGTTCCAGATTTCGATGTAACGGTCACCGTCTTCATCCGGCGAGCCTGGAGGCCCACCAGCCACGTCCGGACCGTGGTCGTAGAAAATTTCCGAGCAAGGCCCGCAAGGCCCGGTATCGCCCATTGACCAGAAGTTGTCCTTGGCGCCGCAACGTGAGAAGCGCTCGGCACTGACGCCCATGTCTTTCAACCAGATGTCTTCGGCTTCCTGGTCTTCTTCAAACACCGTGACCCAGAGTTTGTCTTCCGGCAACCCCAATTCTTCGGTCAGGAACTGCCAAGCATACTGGATGGCTTCGCGCTTGAAATAATCGCCAAAACTAAAGTTCCCCAGCATTTCAAAAAAGGTATGGTGGCGCGCCGTGTAGCCGACATTTTCCAAGTCGTTGTGCTTGCCCCCGGCACGAATACAGCGTTGCACGCTGGTCGCACGAGAGTAATCACGGGGCTCCTGGCCCAAAAAGGTTTCTTTAAACTGTACCATCCCGGCATTGGTGAACAACAATGTCGGATCGTTGCCGGGCACGACAGGGCTGGAATGCACGGCGGTATGGCCTTGCTTTACAAAAAAGTCTAAAAACGCTTTTCTGAGTTCTGCACTGGTCATATAACTAAAGTTCCTAAAGTCAAAAATCGGGTCTAAAATTCAAGTTCCATTTCACACGCACCCGGTGACAGACAATCCGTAACCGCCGGGCTTCCTGCCCGGCGAGGGGGTCAACTGTTCAAAGTGCATGCTGGTCAGGCGGCTTGTCCTGACCGTATTATTATCGTGTTTAATGCTGGTTTTTAAGCTTACTTCGCCATCTTAAGCGTGGCGAAAGGCTTTCCAAATCTGGGACTGGGAAAAACCGCGCGATTGCAGAAAACGCATCCGCCGCGCCTGTTCTTTCGCCTGCGATGGTTTGGCGGTGTCGCCGTATTTTCGTTCCAATGCCAAGGTCGCGATATCGGCCCAATCGGAATCGTCCATCGCCAGATAGGCTTCCACCAAATCCTGGCGATCGGTGCGCATCTGCAAGGCCTGCTTGATCTTATAGGGCCCCTGCTGCTTTTCCATCGCTTGCCGGACATAGGCTTCGACATACCGCTCATCCGATAACCAACGGTGCTCTTCGCACTTATCTAATACGATATCCACCAGGCCTGGGTAATCTTCGGATAGCGGGAATTTCTGCGATAACTTATACCCTAATTCCTTACGGCCATGCTCTCGCAGTGACAATAAATACACCGCGCGCGCTTCCATTTCCTGTGCCAGCGTTTGGGCCTCTTCCGAGTCCAAAGAATCCATACGTCGTTGGGCTCCCTGTTACAAGATCAGGCTTCGGCTTCATCCCCTTCCGGAGCGTCCTTCGATGACGCCGGTTTGGGCATCAAACGTTCTTTCAATTCTTTTTGAAGGGTTTCGGAAATCTCCGGATTATCTTTCAAGAACTGGCGGACATTGTCTTTGCCTTGACCGATTTTTTGCCCTTCATAGCTGTACCAGGCCCCGGCCTTATCAATCAATTTTTCCTTCACGCCCAAATCAATGATTTCACCTTCACGGGAAATCCCTTGGCCGTACAGAATATCGAATTCCACTTGTTTAAACGGCGGAGACACCTTGTTTTTCACCACTTTCACGCGGGTTTCGTTCCCCAAGATTTCTTCGCCTTTCTTAATCGCACCGATACGGCGGATGTCCAAACGCACCGATGAATAGAATTTCAAGGCATTACCACCGGTGGTGGTTTCCGGGTTACCGAACATAACGCCGATTTTCATACGAATCTGGTTGATGAAGATGACCAACGTATTGGTGCGTTTGATATTCGCAGTCAGCTTACGCAACGCCTGCGACATCAAACGGGCTTGCAAGCCCATGTGGGAATCGCCCATGTCACCTTCAATTTCCGCTTTCGGCGTCAAGGCGGCCACCGAGTCGACAATCACAATATCCACGGCACCGGAACGCACCAACGAATCGGTAATTTCCAACGCCTGCTCGCCTGTATCCGGCTGGGACACCAACAGGTTATCCACGTCCACGCCCAGCTTCTGAGCGTAAATCGGATCCAAAGCGTGCTCGGCATCGACAAAGGCTGCGGTGCCGCCCGCTTTCTGCATTTCGGCAATCGCATGCAACGTCAACGTGGTTTTACCGGAGGATTCCGGGCCGTAAATCTCAACAACACGACCGCGCGGCAAACCACCGATGCCCAAGGCAATATCCAGGCCCAAGGAACCGGTCGAAACGGCGTCAATGTCACGCGCGACACCTTGGTCGCCCATGCGCATGATGGAACCTTTACCAAATTGTTTTTCAATTTGTCCTAACGCCGCTTCGAGCGCTTTACGCTTATTCTCATCCATTAACATCACCGTCTTTTCGTTACATCCGATACCGAAGGCCGCCGGAGCCGACTTCAGAACCATTCAAATTACATTAAAAAACCCTTGCTTTCCTTTTCCCGCAAACGCAATTTGCGAAAAAAACAAAGGCAAAGGTTGAAATTTTATTGGGGCATGATTATCCCATAATTCCGTCGATTTAACACTTTTTTTATCGGCTGTCATCACCAATGGAGTTTCCGAAAAAAATCCACAAAAACCGAACGTTCAGCCTTCTTTGAGCAAACGCAGTACACCTTGCAAAGCTTCAACGGTGCAAGCCAGCCGAACCGCATTGCGATCCCCGTCAAAATGATAGAGTTTGGAGACGATTTCGTTATGCCCTTGCATCGCCCAGGAGATCCAGACCGTGCCCACCGGCTTATCCGGCGTACCGCCACCCGGCCCGGCAATACCGCTGCAGGCGATACTGATGGCGGCGTGCGATTCCTGCAGAGCCCCAACCACCATTTCCTCAACACATTCCTGACTGACCGCCCCCTTGTGCTGCAAAGTCACTTCCTTGACCCCCAGCATTTCATGTTTCGACTCATAACTGTAGGTCACAAACGCCCGATCAAACCAGGCCGTGCTGCCGGCGACACTGGTCAAGGCCTCGGCAATCAAACCACCGGTACAGGATTCCGCCGTCACGATCAACTTATCGCGCTGTTTCAGGGCGTCACCCACCTCGGCCACCAAGGATTCAAGGCTCGAACGGCTCATCATTAAAGGGCTCCTTATTGATAGAAAGTGTTTTATCGATTAGCATACCTTTTTTTACACATTTTTTACAGTGGCGACGCTGGCGAAATCTCACTTTCTGCCATTCACACATGGCATTTCCGCTAAAATATTCGCCCAACGAACCCCCGACAGAAACTTCAACCAACCGGAACCGACCGCAAACAATTATGGCCGAAAAAACCACCCACACTCCCATGATGCAACAATACCTGGCGGTTAAAGACGAGCATCCAGGTCATTTGCTGTTCTATCGCATGGGCGATTTTTACGAACTCTTCTACGACGACGCCGTCAAAGCGGCCGAACTGCTGGAAATCACCCTCACCGCACGCGGTAAATCCGGCGGCCAACCGATTCCGATGGCGGGGATTCCGCACCATTCTGCGGACGGCTATCTCGCCAAGCTGGTCAAACTCGGCGAGTCCGTCGCCATTTGCGAACAAATTGGCGACCCGGCGACGTCCAAAGGCCCTGTGGAACGCAAGGTGGTGCGCATCATCACGCCAGGCACCTTGGTGGAAGACGCTCTATTGGAAGACAAGTCGGAAAACCTGCTGGCGGCCATCACCGAAATCGACGGTGCCTATGGCTTGGCCTATCTGGATGTGGCCAGCGGCCGTTTCGAAGCCACCCAGCTTGACGATGGCGTACAACTGGCCGCCGAAGTCGAGCGCCTGAAACCGGCGGAAATCATTTTGCCCGACGACCCGTTGCTGGAACAGAACCTGCCGGAAGCGGTTCAAAAACGCCCAGGCCTGGTGCGTTATCCGGCGTGGCACTTTGACGTCGACGCCTGCCGCAAACGCCTGACCGACCATTTCGGCACCCAGGACTTGGTGGCGTTCGGTTGTGAACAGCTGCCGACCATTATCGCTGCCACCGGCACCATTCTGCATTACGCTCGCGCCATGCTGCAAAGCGACTTAGAGCATGTGTTCAGCCTGCAAACCTACCGCACCGACGATGCCTTGGTGCTGGATGCCATGAGCCGTCGCAACCTTGAACTGGACACCAACCTCAACGGCGGCAAACACCATACACTGTTTTCGATTCTCGATAACGCCACCACCGCCATGGGCAGCCGCTTGATGAACCGCTGGCTGAATCAGCCGTTGCGCAATCGCGACATCCTCAACGCCCGTCTGGACGCCATCGACGATTTGATTGCGCAACACAGCACCGACGATTTCCACCAGATTTTGAAGCCTATCGGGGATTTGGAACGTATTCTGAGCCGGGTCTCGCTTTATTCCGCCCGCCCCCGCGACCTGTTGCACCTTGGCCGTTCCCTCAACCAGTTGCCGGAACTGCAAGCCTTACTGGCGAATCAAGCCGCCGAAAAATGGCAACACATCGCCCAGCGCCTTGGCGAATACCCGGAACTGGCCGCACAACTGGATAAAGCGCTGGTGGAAAACCCACCCATGGTCATGCGTGATGGCGGCGTTTTCGACGAAGGTTACGACGCCGAACTCGATGAACTCCGCAACTTGAAAAACGAGGCCGGAGATTATCTGCTGGCACTGGAAGAACGTGAAAAAGAGCGCACCGGCATTCAAACCCTGAAAGTCGGTTACAACCGCGTGCACGGTTATTACATCGAAGTCAGCAAACAACAGTCCGACAAAGTGCCGGCCGATTACGTCCGCCGCCAAACCTTGAAAGCCCAGGAACGTTACATCACACCCGAACTGAAAGGCTTTGAAGACAAGGTCCTCAGTGCTAACGAAAAAGCCCTGGCACGCGAAAAATGGTTGTACCAGCAATTATTAGAGCGCCTCAACGAGGACTTGAAAACCTTACAACAAACCGCCGCCGCATTGGCGGAAACCGATGTGCTCAATGCGCTGGCCCGTCAGGCCATTGCCCTGAATTTAACCCGCCCGGTTCTGACCGACGAACCCGGATTGGATATTCAACAAGGCCGCCATTTGACGGTCGAAGCCTTGTCCGACCAACCGTTTATCCCCAACGACGCCTGTTTCGACGACGCCCGTCGCCTGCAGATCATCACCGGGCCGAACATGGGCGGTAAATCCACCTTCATGCGCCAGACCGCGTTGATTGCCATCATGGCCTACATGGGCAGTTTCGTCCCGGCGGAGTCGGCGACCTTAGGGCCCATCGACCGCATTTTCACCCGCATCGGGGCGTCGGATGACCTGACGTCCGGGCGTTCGACCTTTATGGTGGAAATGACTGAAACCGCCAATATCCTGCACCACGCTACGCCGGAATCCTTGATTCTAATGGACGAAGTCGGCCGGGGAACCTCCACTTTCGACGGCTTGGCACTGGCTTGGGCCATTGCCGAACAGATGGCGCAAAGCATTCAGGGTTACTGCTTGTTCGCGACCCATTATTTCGAGTTGACCACCTTGGCGGAACAGTTCAACAACACCGTCAACATTCACCTGAATGCCATCGAACATCAGGACAAAATCGTCTTTATGCACCAAGTGCAGGAAGGTCCGGCATCGCAAAGTTACGGTTTGCAAGTCGCTGCTTTGGCCGGGGTGCCGAATGAGGTGATTCGAAAAGCGAAAACTCACCTGCATCGTCTGGAAAATCAAACCGCGGCGCAAAGCGGACACTCGGTCACCGCCTCCGGTGCAGATGAAACGCCCGTGCAACAGTTCGACCTGTTTGCGGCCGGACCGGCCAACCCGAAAGAAATCGAAGACTTGCTGGACGAGCTGGGAGACTTGAAAGTCGACGACCTCACCCCCAGAAAAGCGCTGGATAAATTATATGAATTGACCGATATCGTAAAAGAGTTTCGAGGATAACCGATTATGGAAGCGATGATTATTGACGTCACCCAAGAAAATTTCAATGAAATGGTGGTAAACAACTCCATGCACGTGCCAGTGCTGGTGGACTTCTGGGCACCTTGGTGCGGCCCGTGTAAACAAGTGATGCCGATGCTGGAAAAATTGGCCAACGACTTGGCCGGACAATTCATCCTGGCCAAAATCAATACCGAAGAACAGGAAGAGCTGGCGAACCATTTTCAAATTCGCAGCATCCCCAGTTTCAAGATTTTTCACCAAGGCCATGTGGTGGAAGAACTGCAAGGCGGCCAACCCTTGTCCGCCTTCCAAGAAGCCCTGAACCCCTATCTAAAGCCGGACGAATCCGAAGACCTGCGTGCCCAGGCGCAGCAAGCCTTTTCCGAAGGCGATTACGACCGCGCCATGCAACTGCTGGGCCAGGCCTCACAAGCCAACCCCAATAACTATCGAATTCACCTCGACCTGGCGAAGATGTACTTTCAACGCGGCCATGTGGACGAGGCGAAGCAATTGCTGGAAAAATTGCCGGACGAAGCCAAAGAGTCCGGCGAAGGCAAATCCCTGCTGGCCCTGTTCAAATTCAGCCAGATGGTGGCCGAAGCGCCGGACATCGAGACCGTGCAGAAAAACCTGCAAACCAATCCCGACGACCCGGAAGCCCTTTACCACCTGGCCGGTTATTTGATGCTGCACCAGCAAGTCGAAGAAGCCATGAACTGTTTATTGAAACTCTTCACCGTGGATCGCGACTTCCGCGACGGCATCGCCAAAACCACTCTGCTGGAAATTTTCGACCTGCTGCATAAAGAACACCCACAGTTGGTGAACGCCTATCGCCGTAAACTGCAAAACCTATTGTTTTAAAGGCTAAACGACACATGACACTGACACAAGAAACCCTACGACAAACCCCCGTATTCGGCATTGCAGGCAACTTTGCCGAACACTTGAACCAAGCCGGTGAAGACGCTGACTTCGTCGAGGTCAAAACCGAAGACGACAAGGCGCCCAAAGGCATGTTCCCGATTTACATTCCCGGCCATCCGTCTTTTCTCGGCACCTACCCGCTCTCCAACGAACGTATCCAGGCCGATTTTTCGCACCCGATCAACGTGCAAATGGAACCGGAAATCTGCGTGCTGTTCGATGTGGTTTACAATGACGACGGTGACATCACCCAATTGAGTGCCAAGGCTTTTTCGGCGTTCAACGATTGTTCCATTCGCCGCCCCAACGCCACTAAAATCAGCCAGAAGAAAAACTGGGGTGAATCCTGCACCGGCATTTCCAACCAATGGGTGGAAATCGACCGTTTCGATAAAGGCGGGATTCTCGACCACTACCACATCACCTCCTTCCTGAAACGCGCCGACGACGTCGAAGCCTATGGCATGGACAGCCCGGTATTGGGCTACAACTATTTTTACCGTACCTTAAAAGACTGGATGGTGAAAACCTTCAACCAACAAACCGATTTTGGACCCTTGGAACAGTTATCGCCGATGTTGGCGGAAGCTGGCCACCCAAAGCAAATCATCGTCACCCTTGGCGCCACGCGCTACACGCCGTTTGGTGAAACCGGGTATTTGAAAGCCGGCGACCGCATCGGCGTCTTTGTGTACGATAAAAATGCCGTCAGCGAAGCCGAAGTGGAAACCTACTTCAAAAACGATACTTTACCGGCGAACTTTAAAGGGTCGGCCCTGATTCAATCGGTCACCGACACCGAATAACGCCCCAAGCCCATTTCCCGAAAACGCCCAGGCCTGGGCGTTTTTAAAAAAGCATTTCGCAAACCGATTTTAAGGTTTACTTTTCTTTCAAAAGCCGTCAAAATTCGCCACAAGACCGCCGAAACTCTCCCGGCGATTCCCGGCCTGGGCATGTCGCCCGGAAACCGCCTAAACATCGCCCCGAATCCTGAGGACGTCACTATGAACATCGGTTTTATCTTCGAAGACTGGGACACCATCACCCCGGCTAAAAACTCCACCATCCGCATTATCAAGGAATGCCTGGAGCGCGGCCATAAGGTGTCGATCCTGTACCCAAGCAACTTGACGGTGCGCAACAACGTTACCCATGGTTACGTGAAACGCATACTGCCGATGGAGAAGATTCCCGACAACATCTTGCAGTTCTACAAGAAGGTCAAGTTCGAACAGAAAATGATGCCGTTGCACGGGCTGGATGCAATTATGGTGCGCCGTGATCCGCCGATCGATTCCATGGTGTTCAACTTCCTCGACTCAGTCAAAAGCGAAGTGGTCATCATCAACGATATCGACGGCATCCGTAAAGCCAACAATAAGCTGTACACCACCACCTTCAACGACCCGAACAACAGGTTTTTGCCGATTACGCATGTGTCCAAAAACAAGGAATACATTCGTCAGATGATTGACGACATGCCGGGTGACAAAGTCATTTTGAAGCCGTTGAACGCGTCCGGCGGGCACGGCGTCATCGTGTTGGAGAAAAACGCCCAGACCAGTATCAACTCCATTCTGGACTTTTACATCCACACCCAGGAGAAAAGCTACGTCATCGTGCAGGAATACATCGAAGGTGCGGAAGAAGGCGACGTGCGTGTACTGATGCTCAACGGTAAATTCATCGGCGCTTACAACCGCAAACCCCCGGAAGGCGACGTACGCGCCAATATTCAGGTCGGCGGCACGGCACACAAATACAAAATGACCGAATCGCAAATGGCGATTTGCCGCAAAATCGGGCCAAAATTGGCGGCGGACGGCCTCTATTTCGTCGGTGTCGATATGATCGGCGACAAGATTCTGGAAGTGAATGTGTTAAACCCGGGCGGCATTACCAATATCAATGCGCTGAACAAGCTGAAACTGCATAAGAACGTGGTCGATTTCATCGAAGAAAAAGTCCACGAAAAGGAAGAGAAACGTGCGGAGCTGGAATTCCTACTGAAACGTCTCAGTGAATTCCGCCAATCCGATAAGAATGATTAACCCGCAAGGGATGACTCTTAATGACACTTAGCCATACTTAACGGTTCTCCCGTACTTTGACCAGGCCTGGTCAAAGTACCCAAACCGTTAAAATAAACTCCAATGCAAGTGGGAGATGATCAACGTCGACCAAACCAGCAGGCACAACCCCATCATCACAAACACGGCGGCCGACCCCATGTCTTTCGCCAAACCGGACAGCTCGTGCCATTCCTGACCGTGGCGATCCACCACCATTTCCACGGCGGTGTTCAATAACTCCACCACCAATAGCAAAATCACCGAACCGATTAATAAAATAAATTCCACCGCATCGTTCGACAGCCACATAGCAATCGGCGTTAACACCGCCAATAACACCAGCTCCTGCCGGAAGGCCGCTTCGTTTTGATAACAGGCTTTAATGCCTTGCCAGGAATACCCGGCCGCTTTAACAATGCGAACCAAACCTCTGTGCCCGGGCTTCATCCAATACTCCTTGAATGCTCAGCCGTTACGCGGCGTTGGTCTGGTGACTGATTTCCACCCATTGCAACAGCTTCATCTCGCCGTCGCGGGTTTCCACAATCGCGGTGCAGGATTCCACCCAGTCGCCACAGTTGAGGTATTCCACCCCGTTGATTTCACGGATTTCCGGATGATGGATATGACCGCAAATCACCCCCTTGTAACCCTGTTTTTTACAGTCGTCCACCACCGCTTCTTCATAGGCCGAAATGAACGACACCGCCGATTTGACCTTTTGTTTGATAAACGCCGACAAGGACCAGTAGCCCATGCCGAACTTATGACGAATGCGATTGAAATAACGGTTGATGACCACCAGGCTTTCGTAGCCCCAGTCGCCGATCACCGCCAACCATTTCTGGGTTTGGATAACGCTGTCGTATTTATCACCGTGCACCACCAGCAACTTTTCGCCGCTGGTAGTCACGTGCACCGCTTCATCGGTCAGGCGAATATTGCCAAAATCGACACCGGAATAACGGCGTAGAAAATCATCGTGATTACCGGTCACAAACACCACTTCGGTGCCGCGCTTGGCTTTGGTGAGAATGCGACGAATCACATTGGTGTGTTCCTGTGGCCAGAAAATGCGTTTTTTCAAACGCCAGCCATCAATGATGTCACCCACCAGATAGAGTTTGTCGCATTGATTGTACTTGAGGAATTCGGAAAGAAACTCGGCTTTCGCGCCTTTCGAGCCCAGATGTACGTCGGAAATGAATATGCTTCGGTAGTTCGACATCTGGTGATTGTTTTCCGCAACAATCACATCGTCCGCTTCAATGGATTCCATCCAATCCGGCATGATCGCTAAAGGCGTGTCTTTCATTTTCCATCCCATCGTTAACCTTGTTTCGAGCAAGTTTAAAGGGGGCACTTGATGGATACATGACGCTTTAATGACAATTAAATGACTGAAAAAACAGCGTTTTTCACATTAAGTTCATACTGGCGTCAACAAACCAATCTAAGGTAATCCCAAGACTTTCATATAGAGAGCCTTGCACGAGTGGGGCGCGAGGAAAAAATGAGATAAAAATTTTCTGAATTAGGCGGAAAATGAAGCTAATAGCTGGCTATTAACGAGTTTTTCAACGACATTCAGGAAGGTTTTAGCCATTTTTAGCCGTGAATCCATCTCGTGCAAGGCTCTCATAACATAAAACAGCAGCGTCCGACGATATGAACACACCCGATTCCGCCGCCAGCACCGCCGAACCTCTCGCACAAGTGTCTTTCAACACGCGTCGCATTCAGCGTCTTTCGCTGATTACCGATGCCTGGCAACCGCAGGTAAACGGCGTGGTCACCACTTTATCGCAATTGGTCGCCCACCTGCGTCAGCAAGGCATTGAGGTCGACGTCATCCACCCCAACGATTACGATTGCGTGCCCTTACCGACCTACCCGGAAATTCCGTTGGTTTGGCGTGCGCGCGGATTGGAAAAACGCTTGCTGGACTTCCACCCCAATGCCATCCACATCGCCACCGAAGGGGCTTTAGGCTGGAAGGCGCGTCGTATTGCCCGCAAACACGGTTTGCCTTTTACCACGGCGTATCACACCAAGTACCCGGAATACATCCATGAACGCTTTCCGGTGCCGACGGACTGGGTGTATAAGATCATGCGCCGCTTTCACACCCCGGCGCAAAACACCTTTGTTCCGGGCGACTCCATTTTGACCGAGCTGCAAAACCGCCATTTTCAACACGTGGTGCTGATGACGCGCGGCGTGGATACCGAAGTATTCAACCCAACCCGCGCCCAGTCTTCCAAAGACGACACGCCGATGTACCTCTACGTCGGACGCATTGCGCCGGAGAAAAACCTCGCCGCTTTTTTGGATTTAGAGTTGCCCGGCCGCAAGGTGGTGGTCGGCAAAGGGCCGGACTTGGAAAAACTCCAGCAGACTTACCCCGACGTTGAATTTACCGGCCCCAAATACGGCGCCGAACTGGCGCAATACTACGCTTCGGCCACGGTGTTCGTGTTTCCCTCCCTAACCGACACCTTCGGCGTGGTCAATCTGGAAGCCATCGCGTGCGGCACGCCGGTGGCCGCCTTTCCGGTCACCGGACCCAAAGACATCATTACCGAAGGCGTCAACGGCGTGCTGAACTGGGATTTGAAAGCGGCCATCGAGCAGGCCGCGCAACTGAAACCAAACCCAAACAAGATTGCGCAATCCATTCCGCAGTACACTTGGCAAGGTGCGGCGCAACAATTCGTCGACCACCTGGCATTCATTGAACAGACTGATTCCCACCAACCGGCAGACAAGACCGTCAAAATCTCTTAGAATAAACCCAAAATCGTTCTGCGAAACCGTTTATCGAGGGAAATACCGTGCCGAAAAATAAAGCCTTATTGTTGTTGGTCGTTGCCTGGTTCATGGGCCTGATTGGTCTCGTGATGGGGCTGGTGTTCGAACCTTTGTGGTTTGCCCGCTTCGGCAGTTTGGTGGTGCTGTTTTCCGTGATGAGCGAATTCAGCCTGCTACAGGTCGAGCTGCGCACTCTTTACGGTCGCCTGGATCAAATCAATGCGGAAGACGATATTCCCGACCTCAGTCCTTCGAAATGGCACCGCAAGAAATTTCGCATGACCCATGTCACCATCATTATCGGCACCTTGATCTGGGGCTTCGGCGATTTAATGCTACCGCCATATTGAATCACGCCTCACGCCCGGCCATCGAATCCTCAAATCCGCCAGGCCTGGTGAATTTTACAAGAACAGCCGTCGTCAATCAGGCGTTCACACCAAACTGTCATAAAGGCTTCAATAAGCTGTCATCCTACAATTGAAGGCGCTTTTTAGAATAAAACCTTTCATCCACATAAAAGATTAAGGAACGACGATGAAGGTCTGCCTTTTTACCGATACGCTCGGAGATTTAAACGGCGTCTCGCGCTTTATTCAAGACATGGGCGAACAAGCCGCACAACACTCCGACGAAGACTTTGACCTGCAAATCGTCACCGCCACCGCCAAACCCATTCCCGATACGCCCTACATCCATAACCTGCCCTGCCGTTTCCGCCTTCCGATGCCGTTTTATCAGGAGCTAGACTTGGTGTACCCGAATACCCGCGCCATCCGCCATTTTCTGGAAAGCTATCAACCGGACCATGTCCACATTTCCACTCCCGGTCCATTCGGATGGGCGGCCAAACGTCAGGCGGAAAAGCAGGGATTACCGCTATTCGGTACTTACCACACCGACTTTCCGGCCTATCTGTACGACCTGACCCGTTCCCACTGGGTGAAAAAACAAACCGACAACACCATGGCGAAATTCTACCGAGCCTTCCAGCATGTTTTTGCTCGCTCGGATGCCTATCTCGGCATTATGCAGCAGGATTTGAAACTGCCGAGAGAACGCATTCCCACGCTGTTCCCCGGCACCAATCTGACCAAATTCCACCCCAAACACCAACGCCGCCAGGTCTGGTCGGATTTCGACTTGGAGCCACAGCGCTTAAAGGTGTTGTATGTTGGCCGCATCAATATCGAAAAGAACGTGCCGTTTCTGCTGGAGACCTGGCAAGCGTTGTTGGCGGAATTCCCCGACCTGCCGGCCGACTTGATTCTGGTTGGCGAAGGCCGTTTCCGCAAGTGGGCACCGAAAATGAAACCGCATCACATCCATTTCCTCGGGCCGATTCGCGATGCCCAAACGCTTTCCGAACTCTATGCCTCCTCGGATTTGTTCGTCTTCCCGTCCGTCACCGACACTTTGGGACAGGTCATTATGGAAGCCCAGGCCAGCGGCTTGGGCTGTCTGGTCTCGAATGTCGGCGGCCCGCAAACGCTGATCGATCCGAACCAAACCGGTCAGGTGCTCGAAGCCAATCACTTGGAAACTTGGAAGAACGCCTTACACGAAGCTTTGACGAAGGATGACATTCGCCGTCAATGGGCACAGAATAGTCGACCGAATATCGAGCAATATGATATTGTTAAATCTTTCCGACAATTTCGAGCGACACATCTGACAAGCGAGGTCTGATACCAAGCCGAGCTTGCAGCACTTTAACCGAAGAATTATGCCCCGACCGTTAAAATCCCCGCAACACAAAAACCAACTGAAAGGCGAAGCCTACAGTCTGGCGCTGTCCATTCTGGAAGCGCATTTTCCGATTTTCGCATTTTTCACTGTCTCCGCGCTCGGTGCGCTGCACGCCTATTTTTACAGTTTGCTGGTGGCCACGGTCGTGCTCATCATCTGGTTTCTGGCGCGCGGCAAGCGCCACGAACTCAAACGCACCGAAGCGTATAAAAACCTGGCGCTGACCAGCCTGTTTCTCACCACCCTGTTCGCATTGGTGTTTCTGGCGTTGCAAACCACTTCGCCGAGCCACGTGGCCATTATTCTGTTCCTGCAAGTGTTGTTCAGCTACCTGTTTCTCGGTCGCCGTCCGGGGGAAACGCTGGACCGCACGCACCTGATCGGCGTCATACTCATGACCGGCGGGGCCATGATCGTGCTGTTCCCGGATAAATTCACCCTGGTTTTGGGCGACGGTCTGGCTTTGCTGGCGGCGGCCATCGCACCGATTGCCAACTTTTTCCAAAAACGCGCCCGCGCTCAGGTCTCTTCCGAAACCATCCTGATGACGCGCAGCCTCATCGCCCTGCCGTTCGTCTACCTTTTGGCCGTGACCTTCGAAACCACGCCCAGTTGGGCGGCGATTGAAGCGCAATGGCTCTGGCTGTTCCTGACCGGTTTTCTGGTGTTTTTCATTTCGAAAATTTTCTGGGTCGAGGCCTTGCACCTGTTGCCCATCACCAAGGTGAATGCGCTGTTTGCCTTCTCGCCGCTGCTCACCTTAGTGTTGGCGTATTTTTACTTGAACGAAGTCCCGACCTGGTCGCAAATTCTCGGCGGATTACCGATTATCATCGGCAGTTATTTCATTACCCAAAAACCGAAACCGGCCAAGCCGAAACGCTAACGAAAAATCCCCAGGCCTGGCTGTTTTTCGCTAAGTAGAAGTGCTACACTTGCTATAAATGGATTTACCTTTAAAATAAGAATCATTATTACTTGAAAGAGACCCACCTTATGAAAAAGACACTTTGGACATTATTACTGGTTTTCGGTTTGAGCGGTTGTTCTACCGTTCAGGTCAGTGACGATTACGATACCAGCACGGATTTCAGTCAGCTGAAAACCTATGATTGGTTACCGGTAGCCGATCAGGTCAAGCCGACTGCGGCAGAATTCGAAAAGAAAAACCCGCTCATCGCCGAACGCATTCAAAAAGCCGTTCTAGCCAATATGAACGCCAAAGGTTACCAATTCGTGTCCGAACAGCCGAATGCCTACATCACCTACCATGTCGGCGTCAGCTCTAAAATTCGCTCCACACCGGTCACCACGTCAATCGGCTTTGGCACCGGGTTTTACGGTGGCTACGGCGGTTTAGGCGTGCAAACCGGTTCCGATATCGAAGAATATCAGCAAGGCAAAGTGGTTCTGGACATTCTGGACAGCAACAAAAAACTGGTCTGGCGCGGCATCAGCACCTCGGATGTCGATCAACATGCCGATCCGAAAGAAATCACCGAACAGGTGAATGAAATCGTACAAAAACTGCTGGCGCAATATCCGCCGAAAAAAGCCAAATAAGCGCTCACGCTTATTGCCAATAAAAAAGCCGTTCCAAGGAACGGCTTTTTTTATGCCTGACACATTTCAAAGACAGGCTGATTGATCGCAACCGAACTTATTCATTTTCGGCCAGGTACGACTCGTAATCACCGTGATAGACTTCAACGCCATCCGACGTCATCACCATCAAGCGCGTGGCCAAAGAGGAAACGAATTCGCGGTCATGGGAGACGAAAATGACCGTGCCTTCGAAGTCTTCCAACGCCTGGTTCAAAGACTCAATGGATTCCATGTCCAAGTGGTTGGTCGGTTCGTCCATAATCAGAATATTCGGCTTCTGTAACATCAGCTTACCGAACAACATGCGCCCTTGCTCTCCACCGGACAACACCTTCACCGACTTATCGATTTCCTTCTGGGAAAACAGCATTTTGCCCAATACCGAACGCACGGCCTGCTCGTCGTCTTCCGGCTGCTTCCATTGCGACATCCAATCCAACAGATTCAAATCTTCTTCAAATTCGTGTGCATGGTCCTGCGCATAGTAGCCGATCTGATTGTTTTCCGACCACTTAATCGTCCCGGCATCGATATCGGTGTCGCCGACCAGCGTTTTCAGGAAAGTGGTTTTCCCGATGCCGTTCGGCCCGATGACCGCCATCTTTTCGCCAGCTTCCAACATCAAGTTCAAGTCCTTGAAAATCGTCAAGTCATCGTAAGATTTGGTCAAATGCTCGATTTCCAATGCCAGGCGGAACAGCTTCTTGTCCTGTTCGAAACGAATGAACGGATTCACCCGGCTGGACGGCTTCACTTCTTCCAACTCGATTTTATCAATCTGTTTCAAGCGTGATGTGGCCTGCTTGGCTTTGGACGCGTTGGCCGAGAAGCGGCTGACAAAGGATTTCAGTTCATTGATTTGCGCTTTTTTCTTGGCGTTATCGGCCAACAAACGTTCACGCGCCTGAGTGGACGCAAACATGTATTGGTCGTAATTGCCCGGATAGACACGCAGCTCGCCGTAGTCCAAATCCGCCATATGGGTACAGACCGAGTTCAAGAAGTGACGGTCATGCGAGATGATGATCATGGTGCTTTTACGTTCGTTCAACACGCCTTCCAACCAGCGGATGGTGTTGATGTCGAGGTTGTTGGTCGGTTCGTCCAGCAACAGGATGTCCGGATCCGCGAACAGCGCTTGTGCCAACAATACCCGCAGCTTCCAGCCCGGCGCGATTTCCGACATGGGCCCGAAATGTTGTTCCACCGGAATCTCCAAGCCCAATAGCAATTCGCCGGCGCGGGATTCGGCGGTGTAACCGTCCATTTCACCAAACGCCACTTCCAGGTCGGCGACTTTGATGCCGTCTTCTTCGGACATTTCCGGCAAGCTGTAAATGCGATCGCGCTCTTGCTTGACCTCCCACAGCGCGGCATCCCCCATAATCACGGTATCGATTACGCTGAACTCTTCATACGCGAACTGATCCTGACGCAGTTTCCCCAATACATCATCCGGGTCGAGGCTGACATTCCCGCTGGTCGGTTCCAAATCGCCGCCCAGGATTTTCATAAAGGTGGATTTCCCGCAACCGTTGGCGCCGATCAAGCCGTAACGATTTCCGTCGCCGAATTTGACGCTGATGTTTTCGAAAAGCGGCTTTTCGCCGAATTGCATGGTGATGTTCGCGGTTGAAATCAAAATGGGTATCCTTTTAGGAAGCTGGAATCAAAAAATCGGCTTTCAAACCGAACGTAAAAAGAAGGCGCTATTGTGGCATAAAACGCCACAAAAAACGACCAGGCCTGGCGGTTTTCGATTGTTTGGCATTGTTTTAAAAGGGTCACTTGACAGTCCTAAAACCCCTTATGCTATAGTGGTTACTTATCCACACAAATGGAACCCTGCCATGAACGTCGCCTTTTTCAGCACCACCAAAACCGACAAAGCCCTCTTTGAAAGACTGTCTCCGGATTATCCGGTCGATCTCGATTATTTCGACGTCCACCTCAACGAAAAGACCGTGCCTTTGGCGAAAGGTTATCGCGCGGTGTGTGTGTTCGTCAACGACACCCTTTCACGTCCGGTCATCGAACAATTGGCAGCCGGCGGCACCGAACTGATCGCACTGCGTTGCGCCGGTTTCAATAACGTCGACCGTGACGCGGCTCGCGAACACAAACTCACCGTCTTACGTGTGCCGGCTTATTCGCCGATGGCCGTCGCGGAGCACGCTTTGGCCTTGATGATGAGCTTGAACCGCAAAACCTATCGCTCTTACATCCGGGTGCGTGATGGCAACTTCACTCTGGAAGGCTTACTCGGTTTCGATATGTTCCGTAAAACCGCCGGTATCATCGGCACCGGTCGTATCGGTCTGGAAATGACCCGTATCCTCACCGGCATAGGCTTAAACGTTCTGGCATACGACCCCTACCCGAATCAACAGGCCGAAGAGTATGGCGCCGAATACGTTGAACTGGATGAGCTTTACCGGCAAAGCGACATCATCACCTTGCACGTGCCGTTGGTGCCGGAAACCCATCACATGATCGACGCAACCGCCTTGAGTAAAATGAAAGACGGTGTCATGCTGATCAACACCAGTCGCGGTGCTTTGACCGATGCCGATGCGCTGGTACAAGGCGTGAAAGACCGCAAGATCGGTTATCTGGGCATTGATGTCTATGAACAGGAAGAAAACCTGTTTTTCGAAGACCACTCCGAAGAAATCATTGATGACGATACCTTCGAACGCCTGGTGACCTTGCCGAATGTATTGATTACCGCGCACCAAGCTTATTTCACCGCCGAAGCGTTGGATAACATCGGTCAGACCACACTCGAAAACATTCAGGATTTCGAACGCAATGACATCGATAAAAGTCGCTGCGTATTATGTGAACCCTAATGGTTTTCACGCGGCTTCGAAACCCCATAAAAAAAGCCCCGGGCCGACCATCGACCCGGGGCTTTTTTATGGTTTTTTATTTCGAAAAGGTTCAGCCAAACGATCAGATCACTTCACTTAGCAAGGCATTCATGCGTTTGATGAAATCCGCCGGATTTTCCAAATGATCCCCTTCCGCCAATTGCGCTTGCTCCAGCAGGAACAAGGACCATTCTTTGATTTTGGCCTCATCGTCCAAAGCATCCAGTTGTTTCACCAAGGCATGTTCCGGGTTCAACTTCAATACCGGGTTTTGTTTCGGCATGGCCTGCCCCATTTGCTCCAGCATACGCGCCATATGCGCGGAAACATCACCGTCCGCGGGCACCACACAAGCAGGTGAATCCGTCAAACGATGGGTGATTTTAACGTCGGAGACGGCGTCTTCAATCGCTTTTTTCACTTTTTCGGTCAAGGCTTCACGCGCTTGTTTATCTTCTTCCGACAAATCCTTCTCGGCTTCGTCTTCGAATTCTTTCAAATCTGCCGCCGTGACGGATTTGAGCTGTTTGCCTTCGAATTCGGTCAAGTGCGACACCAACCACTCGTCAATACGGTCGGTCATCAACAAGACTTCAATGCCTTTCTTACGGAACATTTCCAAATGTGGGCTGCCGGAAGCCGCCGCATAAGTTTCCGCGGTGATGAAATAAATGGCTTCCTGGTCGTCCGCCATGCGATCGACGTAATCCTGCAACGACACACGCTGCGTCGGACCGGAGGATTCATGCGTGGACGAGAAGCGCAACAGCTTGGCGATTTTTTCGCGGTTGGCGAAATCTTCGATAATCCCTTCTTTCATGACATTACCGAACTGATCCCAGAAGATGTCGTAATCGGTTTTGTCATCGGCCTTAGCCATTTTGTCCAACTGGTCTAGCACACGCTTCACCGAAGCGGAACGGATTTTATCGACCACTCGGTTACTTTGCAGAATTTCACGCGACACATTCAACGGTAAATCGTTGGAATCAATAACGCCGCGGACGAAACGCAGATAGCTCGGCATCAAGTGTTCAGCGTCGTCCATAATGAAGACACGCTTCACATACAGCTTCAAGCCATAACGGCGATCACGGTCGTACAAGTCGAACGGTGCACGTTTCGGAATGTACAGCAAAGAAGTGTATTCCAAAGTCCCTTCCACTTTATTGTGCAGGTGAGCCAACGGGCTTTCATAATCGTGTGACACCGTCTGATAGAAGTTATTGTAATCTTCATCGGACAATTCGGATTTAGGCTGCGTCCAAATGGCGGTGGCTTTGTTGACCTGCTCCAGCGTTTTCTCACCGGTTTCCTTACCTTCGTCATCGGTTTCCGCCTGCCACATCTTAATCGGGAAATTGATGTGGTCGGAATAAGTCGTAATAATGTGTTTCAAACGGAAGTCGTCCAGAAACTCGTCCATGTCTTCTTTCAGGTGCAGGACGATTTCGGTGCCTTTGACGTCTTTTTCGACGGTTTCCAAAGTGTATTCACCTTCACCGGCCGATTCCCAACGGGTGCCTTCCGCTTTATCGTCACCCGCCTTACGGGTCGTCAGCGTGACTTTGTCGGCGACAATGAATGAAGAGTAAAAGCCGACCCCAAATTGACCGATCAAATGACTGTCTTTGGCTTGGTCACCGGTCAGGCTTTCCAGGAATTTTTTGGTGCCGGAATTGGCGATGGTCCCGATATTGGCGATGACTTCGTCGCGGGTCATGCCGATACCGTTATCAATAATGGATACGGTACGGGCGTCTTTATCAAAACCGACTTGAATCGCTAACTCGGATTCACCTTCAGACAAGGCATCGTTGGAGACCGACTCGAAACGCAGTTTATCCAAGGCATCGGACGCATTGGACACCAGCTCTCTCAAGAAAATTTCTTTATTACTGTAAAGGGCATGAATCATCAGTTTCAGCAACTGATTCACTTCGGTTTGGAACGCATGAGTTTCCGTATGGCTCATTTAAAGCTTCTCCTTCATTGAGGTTAGTCTTTTGTTTTTTTGTGGCGGGTTGATTCAACCCAAAAGTTAGGGATTAAATAGGGCCAGGCCTGGTATATTTCAAGGGCTGAATGCATGTTTTTTTCATGACCGGGTACTGAAACCAAAAAAAGCGCTCAAAGAGCGCTTTTTTAACGTATCGAAAGGGATTGGAAAATTATTCGTTTCCAGCCACAATCTCCAAAGATTCCTTGATTTCATCCGGTGCATTGGCAATAGACATAAAGCTACCGGACCCCATCATGGACAGGCTTGGCCAGTTAATAGCGATACGGAACTTGCCGTTCAACGCCAAGGCTTCGTCTCCATTAACCAACAATTCATATGGCAAATGCGCCGCATGAGAATGCCCTTCCCCATCGATTTGCGTCAGAATATTTTTATCCGCGCCTTCGGTTTTGGAGAAGGCCACACCGAATACGGTCATGTCTTTGCCCGGGATATCGATGCGATACACTTGCGTCACCCCGCCACGTCCAGCTTTCAAACCGGCTTCAATGGTGTTCACCCCTTCCTGATAAGAATCGAACGCCTGAATCTCATCCACATCGTCAAAGTACGGCATCATGAACTTGTAGTGGTATTCGCGCAACTCGTCCGCCGTGAGGGGTTTTTCCGCACCGAAGCCTTTTTGGTTGCCCAGGGCTTTTTCCATCGCAGCTTGTACCGGCTGGATATCGCCTTTCATACGATACACATTCCACATATAGGTCGGATTGGTGTAAGACACCTCGGTCTGGCTACCACGTTTGACCACGGAAACACGTTCCATGGCACCAAAGCCGCCGTTTTTAGACAAGCCGGCCAGGTTTTTCAACGCATCGTTGGTCACCACAATGACTTCACTGTCGGCATTCGGTTTATAACTACCAACCACTTCAAAACCATTTTCGGTTAGGGCTTGCTTGGTTTTATCCACCGTCGCGGAAACACTGTCTCCAGACGAGGAACCCAAAATAAACGGCATATAGCCGGCGGCCATGGCCGATGTCGCCGAAGCCAATAACGACACCGCCAGAGAAGCGGTCAAAAAGAGGGATTTAAATTTCATGAGCGATCCATTTATATTGTTAAATTTACGGAGTCATCATTGTTATCAATTTTCCGTAAGAATTAAAATTCAATTTATTTATGCTTAAATTAAGAAATTGCTAAAACTCTAATATGTTTTGAATCGCCTCTCTTCTGACCCGTAAAAACGCAAAAACGCCTTAAAAGGCGTTTTGTGTAAAAGACGGTACCAGAAAGCTCAGCAATCAGAAAAATTCGATTTCTTCCTCTTCTTCTTCGGATTCGGCCATACGATCACGCATGCGGCCTTTCATCACATCAATCGCTTCATCGGCCGGCATTCCCTGGTCGAAAATCAATTCGAACAGTTCTTCCTCTTCTCGCATGGTGGTGCCCTTACGCACTTCCGACTTAAAGGCTTCCCATTGCGCTTCGTCTTTGGCGTGCATTTCATGCGACACAATTTCCGCCAGGCCTGACAAACCGTGCGAGACATGATTTAAGCGCTGGCTCAGTTTGTCGTAAAACTGGAATGCAATAATCGCCTGTTGCATTTTTAACGCTAAATCACCCGTTTGAGTCAGAAGTGATTGGTTATGCTCTTCGATACCTGCCACATCGGTGGACATTTCGGCAATTTTTTTACTGGATCGCTCAATGTCTTCGATGTGCTGAGACATATAAGAAAACGAATCGATCAAAGTATTGACCGAATTATCCCCATCCGTAATCGACAACTCGATTTGAGCCACGGATAAATTTAAAACCATAATGGTTTCTTGAACTTCTTTGGCGCCTAATGCGAACGACATAATTCCCTCTGGTCTGTCTTTGTTATTTTTATAATGGAAGGGACTTGCCCTTCCCGCGGTTATGCCGCATTGGAATGAAGGTTACCGCCTTTATGAGATGAGAGTGTTTCGGTGATGTCCAAAATCAGCGAAACCGTCCCGTCGCCCAAAATGGTTGCGCCGGCAATGCTGCTGATTTTCATGAAGTTGCTTTCCATGCTCTTAATCACGACTTGCTGTTGTCCCAGCAGGTCATCCACGAAGATCCCGGCGCGACGGCCGCCGTCTTCGACAACCACTAGCAGCCCTTCTTCCAGGTCGGTACGCGCATCGGCAATGCCAAGCTTGTCATGCAAACGAATCACCGGAATGTAGCTGTCTCGCAGTTTGTACAATTCGGTCTGGCCGGCGATGCCTTTAACAAGCGATTTGTCGACCTGGATGGATTCGACAATCGACACCAGCGGGAATACATAGGTTTCGGAACCGACTTTCGCCAACTGGCCATCCAAAATAGCCAAGGTCAACGGTAGACGAATGGTGAAGACACTGCCTTTTCCTTCTTCCGTTTTCACTTCTACGGAACCGCCCAAGCCACGGATATTACGACGGACGACGTCCATCCCCACACCGCGCCCGGAAACATCACTGATCACATCGGCGGTTGAGAAGCCTGGGTGGAAAATCAGGTCGATGATTTCTTCGTCGCTCATTTTCACGTCTTCGTCAATCACGCCTTTTTCAATGGCTTTTTGACGAATGCGATCCGCATGAATCCCAGCGCCGTCATCGGTAATTTGAATCAGAATATTGCCACCCTGGTGGAAAGCGGCCATTTTCACGGTACCGGTTTCCGGTTTTCCGGCCGCCAAACGCACATCCGGCGCTTCCACACCGTGGTCAATGGAGTTACGCACAATATGCACCAGCGGATCGGTCAAGGCTTCCAACATGGTTTTATCCAGCTCGGTTCCTTCCCCTTCCATGACCAAGTCGATTTTTTTGCCCAGTTTTTGGCTAACATCATGCACGATACGCGGCATACGGTTAAACGCAAAACTCACCGGCAACATACGGATATTCATCACACTTTCCTGCAAGTCTCGCGTGTGACGTTCCAGGTGGGTCAACCCTTCTTTCAATTTATCCGCCCAATCCGACGTTCCGCCTTCATTTTGTTCAGCCTGCTCACCAAACTGACTCAGCATGGACTGGGTGATGACCAGTTCCCCAACCAAATTCACCAATTGATCGATTTTGCTCAAATCGACACGAATCGAACTGTCTTGTTTCGGGGCTGGCGCAGCGGCTTTAGCGGCCGGCTTCTTAGCCGTCACGGCGGACTTGGCGGCCGCTTTCGGAGCCGCTTCTGGAGCGGGCGCCGCGGCTTCAACCGGTTGTTCAATAGGCGCTTCTTCAGCCGCTTCTTCAGCCGGTGCTTCGGCCGCAGGCGGTGTGATGACAACTTCGGCGCCATCCCCATCAATCCATTCAAAGACCTCTTTGACGTCTTCTTCATTGATATTGTCACCGGACAAATGCAGCGTCCATTTCAGGAATAACTCTTCAGGGTTTAATTCGGCAGCGTCTCCCGGCAGCTCGGAATCATCTACGGTCACCTCAACGGTGCCCAGAGTTTCCAGTTCACGGAAAATACGAATCGGTTCATTACCGGTTTGCAATAATTCTTTTTCAGGAATGACTTCAATAGTCCAAACACCGCCGCCGACCGGCGCGGATGTTGGGGTTTCGGCTGCAACTTCTTCGGCCGGCGCGGAGGCATCACCGGAAGCACCATTGCTGAGAATGTTTTCGAGTGCTTTCTGAACCTCGGACGCGACGGCATCGTCGATTTCTTCGTGGTTTTGCAGACGAGTCATCATGTCTCGCAACACATCCACCGCTTGTAACATCACGTCTGTCGCTTCTTGAGTGACATCACGGCGCCCGTCACGCATTTCATCCAGTAAGGTTTCCAGAACGTGGGTGAAGTCGATGATTTCATTAAACCCGAAGGTACCGCTCCCGCCTTTGATGGAGTGGGCTGCACGGAAAATTTCATTGATTTTTTCATTGTCCGGCGTGCCGGGTTCCAGCTCCAGCAGCCCGGCCTCCATCACGTCCAACCCTTCAAAACTTTCTTCCAGGTAGGTTTGTCGAAACGTTTCCATCATGTCCATAGCGGTATCCTCAGAACAGTTCTACATCACCCTCAACAGGCTTCGATCCAATATTATTAATATAACGGCTTTCTTCAGCAGCCAATGTCTGGTTGTGCATCGCATTCAGGCGTCTGACCCGAACCCGTCCCGAATTCGGGTAATATAAAATCTTTCTCGGATAAACATCTCCGATGTCTTGAGAAACAATTTTAAAGCCTTCCGTATAAATGTAATCAAACGCAAAGCCAATATTGTACCAACCGATATTGGTGGTGGAGCTCATAATACGCCCGCCACCGAACAACTTAAACTCCAGACGCTCCCGTTTCGCCCCGACATTCAACAAGGCATTGACCAGGTTTTCCATGGCGTAGTTGCCATAACGATTGGCATCGGAGAGCTCGGAAGCACCGGTGGCGTTTTTATCCACCGGCAACATAAAATGATTCATCCCGCCGACGCCCGTGACCGGATCCCGGACGCAAGCTGAGATACAAGACCCCAAAACCGTTTCAATCCGCTCGTTTTCTCGTGTTACGTAAAACTCGCCCGGTAAAATTTTGTAGGTTGTAATGCCCTCGGCTGGATCCACACTTTTTTGCATAATTCGGTCAAACCCGTCTGCGATACTTGTTGTTTTTATAGCTGTAATACTCGCATTTATTCAAAAAAGTGGCAAGTATTACTTGCATAATTTTATGGTTTTTACCGGGCTTGCCGGGCTTGTTTTTGCGCTTGGCGCCGTTTTTTGAAAAAACGACTCAGCATTTCGCCGGTTTCGTTCGCCAAGACCCCGCTTGTCACCGTCATCTGATGATTTAAGTGCTCATGTTGCACCAAATTCATTAAGGAACCGGCCGAACCGGTGCGAGGATCGCTTGCACCAAACACCAATCGCTTGATACGGGCATGCACCAGCGCACTGGCACACATCGGGCAAGGTTCCAAAGTAACGTAAAGAGTTGAATCAACCAGTCGGTAATTCTGCCAGGCCTGGCCAGCCGCGCGCAACGCGACGACTTCGGCATGGGCGGTGGGATCATGAGATTGAATGGTTTGGTTCCAGCCTTCGGCCACCAGTTGGTGTTGATACACTAACACAGCGCCGACGGGCACTTCGCCCTGGCTTTCCGCTTTTTCGGCCAAGGTGATGGCATGTTGCATCCAAAACCGATCCTGCTCGGCTTGGGATAAAGAATCAGGACACAACATGAATCGAATCGGTCAGACTTATTCCCACTCGATGGTCGCCGGTGGCTTACTGGAGATATCGTAAGTCACTCGGGTAATGCGTGGAATTTCATTAATGATACGGTTGGACACCTTTTCCAAAAACTCGTATGGCAAGTGCGCCCAACGCGCGGTCATGAAATCGATGGTTTCAACGGCTCGAAGCGACACGACATAATCGTAACGACGCGCATCGCCCACCACACCAACGGACTTCACCGGTAAGAACACGGTAAACGCCTGCGAGGTTTTGTCGTACAAATCCGCCGCTCTCAGTTCTTCAATGAAGATGTGATCGGCCAAACGTAGAATGTCGGCGTATTCTTTTTTGACTTCGCCCAGAATTCGAACCCCCAAGCCTGGCCCAGGGAATGGATGACGGTACACCATATCGGACGGCAAGCCCAGTGCAACCCCCAGCTTACGGACCTCGTCCTTGAACAATTCGCGCAGCGGCTCCAACAACTCCAGCGCCATGTCTTCCGGCAAGCCGCCGACATTGTGGTGGGACTTGATAACTTTGGCTTTACCGGTTTTCGACCCGGCCGACTCAATCACATCTGGATAAATGGTGCCTTGGGCCAACCATTTCACACTGGTCAGCTTACCGGCTTCCTGATCGAAAATTTCAATAAAGGAATGCCCAATGATTTTGCGTTTCTTTTCCGGGTCGGCTTCGCCTTTTAAAGCGTCCATAAAATAGTCTTCCGCATCGACACGAATGACCTTAATGCCCATGTTCTCGGCAAACATCGCCATGACCTGGTCACCTTCCTGATGGCGCAACAAACCGTGGTCCACGAAAACACAAGTAAGCTGGTCGCCGATGGCTTTGTGCAACAACGCGGCCACCACAGAGGAATCCACGCCGCCGGACAGGCCAAGCAAAACTTCGTCGGAACCGACTTGTTCACGAATGCGCTCCACGCTGTCGTCAATAATGTTTTCAGTGGTCCAAAGTTTCTCACAGCCGCACAAATCAATGATGAAACGCTCGATAACACGCTGGCCTTGTTTGGTATGCGTCACTTCCGGGTGGAATTGAATGCCGTAGAAACGCTTGTCTTCATTCGCCATCCCGGCCACCGGGCAATTCGGCGTAGACGCCATCAGTTTGAACCCGTCCGGCATGACATCGACACGATCCCCGTGCGACATCCAAACATCCAGCATGCCATGCCCTTCCGGCGTCACATGATCTTCAATGTCTTTCAGCAAATCGGTATGGCCACGAGCGCGTACCTGAGCGTAACCGTATTCATGTTCGTTAGCATGAATCACCTTTCCGCCCAGTTGTTCGGCCATGGTCTGCATCCCATAACAGATCCCCAATACCGGCACCCCTAAATCGAAAACCATTTTCGGTGCCACCGGCGCATCGTCGCCGATAACCGTTTCCGGTCCACCGGATAAAATAATGCCTTTGGCACCAAAATCGGCAATAACCTTCTCTTCGACATCCCAGGGTTCCACTTCACAATACACACCGATTTCTCGAATGCGTCGGGCAATCAGCTGAGTATATTGTGAACCGAAATCCAGAATTAAAATCCGATCTTGATGAATATTGTTTTGTGACATATCTAGGGGGTATCCAACTAAAAACTAACGAAAAATAGACAATTTAAGCGGTTGCTGCGCGCCTGAGGCGCGCAAATCGGTTACACGCGGTAGTTCGGCGCTTCTTTGGTGATGGTGACATCGTGGACGTGGCTTTCCGACATCCCGGCTCCCGTCACGCGCACAAAGCTTGGTTTGCTATTGAACTCTTCAATGTCTTTACAACCGGTATATCCCATGCTGGAACGAATACCGCCCACCAACTGGTGAATGATTGGTGCCAAAGCGCCTTTATAGGCCACGCGTCCTTCAATACCTTCCGGCACCAACTTGTCCGCCGCATTGGACGATTGGAAATAACGATCTGAAGACCCTTGCTTTTGTGACATGGCGCCCATGGACCCCATACCACGGTAAGATTTGTAAGCACGGCCCTGATAATATTCCACTTCACCCGGCGACTCTTCGGTCCCGGCAAACATGCTGCCCAACATCACGGCAGAGGCACCGGCAACCAAGGCTTTCGCCACATCACCCGAGAAACGAATACCGCCATCGGCAATAATCGGAACTCCCGTTCCTTTCAAGGCTGAAGCCACGTTGGCGATGGCCGACAACTGTGGCACCCCCACACCCGCGACAATGCGCGTGGTACAAATGGAGCCCGGACCGATCCCGACTTTCACGGCATCCGCACCGGCTTCCATCAAATCCTTAGCCGCTTCCGCGGTGGCAATGTTCCCGCCGACCACATCGATTTGCGGATAGTTTTCTTTGACCCATTTCACGCGATCCAAAACCCCTTGGGAATGACCGTGCGCCGTGTCAACAATGATCACATCCACACCGGCTTTTACCAAAGCGGCTACGCGATCCGGCGTATCGGCCCCGGTTCCCACGGCGGCACCTACGCGTAAACGGCCGTTTGAATCTTTGGCGGCATACGGGTGTTCAGAAGATTTTTCCATATCCTTAACGGTAATCATCCCTTTCAGCTTGAACGCATCATCCACCACCAGCAAACGTTCCAAACGGTGTTCGTGCAACAGCTCCAGCACCACCTCGCGCTTTTCTTTCTCTTTGACCGTTACTAAGCGGTCTTTTGGCGTCATGATTTGTGACACCGGCAGCGACAGATCGTCCACATAGCGCAAATCACGGCTGGTCACAATCCCGACCAAATCCTCACCATCCATAACCGGAGCTGAAGACACGCGGTTTTCTTGTGTTTTATCCAATACCGTTTGCACCGTATCGTTCACCTGTACCGTAATCGGCTCCAAAATCACCCCGTGCTCGTATTTTTTCACTTTGGTGACCACGTGTGCCTGCTCGGCAATCGTCATATTTTTATGCACGATCCCGATACCGCCCTCCTGGGCCATAGAAATGGCCAACCTGGCTTCCGTGACGGTGTCCATCGCCGCCGATACGAATGGAATATTCAACTCAATGTTACGTGACAATCGTGTTTTCAACGACACATCGGAAGGCAACACATTCGAATGAGCGGGCACCAATAAAACGTCATCAAAAGTTAGGGCTTCTTGCAGGATGCGCATATATTTATCTACCTTTATAAATTTTATAGGCCAATTAGTATTTTTTGCACTCTCTACTCCAAAGGAGGAAAAATACCAATTAAGCTAATTATTTCAATCGCTTACACCAAATAATTAGTTAAAAAACCTAAATAAAACATGAATTTTAGCTGAGTAGTGTACATTATAAGGATTGACAGTGTCGGGGTAAACTTAATAAGTTATACACCCATACGAAAAATGTAAAAAAACGGGGTAAATTCACTGTTTTTTAGCTTTTATTCGTTCAGATTTGTGATTAGAATAATACCGAGCTTAGAAATCTTACAAAAACAAGCTTATTTTCGAACTGGAGGATATACATGAAAAAATTATTTGTGAGTGCTGCTGTTGTTGCCACTATGTCGCTAGCCGCATGTTCAACAAACCAGACTAAAGACCTGACTTCTTACGACGACATTATCAGTGAAGCGGCATCCATTCATGCTGAAGCTGCTAAAGACGGTTATGTTTGGAAGCAGAAAAAGATGAAAAAAGCGTATGTTGATCACTACATTGCACTTGCCGAAGAAGCCAAGAAAAAAGGCGACGACGCAACGGCGATGAAATATGCAAAAGAAGCACTTAAATCCGCAAACGCTGAAGTGAATCAAGAAGTGAAATACGCGGACATCCAACCAGGTTGGATTAAAAAATAAGCTTGGTACTTAGCCGAACTGAATAAAAAAACCGCCAGGCCTGGCGGTTTTTTTATGTCTCACATTTCTCGATCTTGAATTATTTGCCATTCAAATACTGCTCATCGGTAAAGCAACTGACCCATTCAGGCTTCATCAGAACCAGCGCCAGAATCAACATGCCGTTCACAAACCCTTCCGGAATCGCCATCAACGGAATATACGGGATAAACGAGCGCTCTAACGTCTCCAATGTCTGCACCCCGCTGAACCCCATCACCGCAGCCGCCACCAATAGCGACACGACAGAACTGATCCCTGCTGCAAAAAAACCGTTTAACAGCACAAACACAAAAAAATTACGATCCAGGTATTTATACGCCAGAATCGCAATCCACCATACGATCAAAATCGGAATCACCCCCATCATGACCATATTCAGCCCATAGGCCATCCAACCGGCATTCCCGAGAATCGTCACGCCCAGTAGCGCTACGCTCATGCACAAAATGGCAAACTGCGCGCCAAACATCAAGGTCGTCAAAGCGGCCAGTAACAAATGAAAGGTAATACCGCTCCCCAGAGAGGCACCGGAATTCCACAGTAGCAAAACGATGACGGTCATGCCCAAAAAAACATGCTGTGCTTCTCTATCCTGAATTTTGTACCAAGGCGCGGTCCGCACCGCCCAAAACAAAGCCGCGGCGCACAGCAAGCCACCGCTGGCCAGCCATCCCCACGCCAATCCCGCATCTTGCAAATTCATATTGCCCCCTGTACCACCTTCGGTCGTTTCTGGCCATCCGGCCTCTTTTCAACAAACTTTACTGAGAAAAGTCGTTAAATCGATTATTATTTTACCCTCGCAAAATCAACCTGGGGTCAAAATGCGTCCTTTTAAAATCATTTTTGCCTTTTTATACGACTTACTGTTGCTGTGTGCCGTCTGGTTTGTCGCCGCCATTCCGTTTGTTATCTGGCAAGGGCCGGGCTTTGAGAAAGAGGCCGTCAAACTCGTGGCCTTTCAAGTGTACTTACTGGCCGTCACCTATGTCTACCTCACTTATTTCTGGGTGCTCAACGGTCAAACGCCCGGCTTACGCGTCTGGCACCTGCAAATCTTGCGTCAAGACGGTTACATCATGACTCGCCACAATGCCAATCTGCGTTTTTTAACCGGCATACTGCTCTTTCCCATCGGCTGGATCGGTCTATTCGTTGGTCCCCAAAAGCAAACTTTGCAGGATTTACTCGCACAGACTAAAATAGTGCCCACTCAAAAAACGGAATCCAATCAATGACGATCATCATTCATGAAAACGCTCTCACTTACGAGCAAAGCAAAGAGCTGTCTCGCACCTTCGGCACCCCGGAAAAAAACCAAAATCATTTCCGAATTTACACCGATCAAGTCGACCTGGATAAACTAAAAAGCCTGTCCGACAAATGGCAGATGGACATGAACGTTCTGCCGGAAACCTTTGACCCAACCGACGTCAAACTGGTCATCAGTGACATGGACTCCACCTTGATCGGCATCGAGTGCGTTGACGAAATTGCCGATATGATGAACATCAAACCACAAGTCGCGGAAATCACTGAAGCCGCTATGCGCGGTGAATTGAATTTCGAAACGTCATTAACGCAACGCGTTCAGCTATTGAACGGTTTGGAAACATCGGCCCTACAGACAGTATACGACGAACGGTTATTTTTAAACCCCGGTGCGGAGACTTGGTTAAGCGGCCTCAAAGAATCTAAAATTGCATTTGCGCTGGTATCCGGCGGCTTCACCTTTTTCACGGAACGCCTACAAAAAGAACTCGATATCGATTTCTCGCGCGCCAATGTATTGGAAGAGGAAAACGGGCGTTTGACCGGAAAAGTCAAAGGCAGCATTGTCGGTGCGCAAGCCAAAGCCGACTTTCTACAGGAGTTATGCGACCAGCTCGGCATCTCCTTGAATCAAACCATTGCCATCGGCGATGGTGCCAATGACTTATTAATGATGAAAGAAGCTGGGCTCAGCATCGCTTATCACGCAAAGCCAAAGGTACAGATCCAATCGAATGTCGCGATCAACTATGGTGGCCTGGACAAAGTACTGGATTTTATCGGCTAACCCAGCCTGACTCTCAGGCTTGTTGGTTTTACCCGATATAAAAAAGCCCAACGATGGTTGGGCTTTTTTATTCGATCCGTTTATTCGGGATTAGAACAAGTTCTGTTCATATTCCTGTACGGCGACCACCACATATTTTCCTAGCGTGGATTCATACCCCGGCCATTTGCTGGCGGTATTCTTCATAAACGGCTCTTCCATCAGCTTCGGTTTAATTTCGAAATCCGACATGCCTTCGTCATAGTATTCACCGGTTTTGTTATAGACCACTTCACAGAAGGTTTTAAAGTCCGTAATCAGTTTCTGACCGTCGTGCTTACCGTGCCCCGGAATGAATTGTTTCGCCGGCAACGCCGCCAACTGATCCATCGCATCCATCGATCCCAAGTAAGAGCCGTCCGCCATATTGGCAATGCGGCGCATCATCATATCACCGGAATAAACCGTTTGATCTTCCACCACTTCCACCGCCAAGTCGGCCACGGTGTGGACTTTGCCAAAGTGATGAATTTTCAAAGTTGTATCGCCAACTTTCATCACTTCGCCACCCTTCAACACGTTTGTTGGGCTGGTCGCGACCGTACCGCTGATGGCGTTATCGGTATTACGTTGCATGAAACCGATCCAGAATTCACCGGAGCCGTTCTTAATCTGATCAATCACTTCCTGGTGAGAGTAGATTTCCACATCCGGGTTGGCTTCAACAAACGCATGATTCCCTAACCAGTGATCGCCATGGAAGTGGGTGTTAATCACCTTAATGACCGGCTTGTCGGTGACCGTTTTAATTTGACGTAAAATCATCTCACCGATTTGCACCGACCCACCGGTATCGATCACAACCACCCCTTCCGAGGTCACAATAAAGCCCGGGTTACTGAAAAAACCAAAGTTTTGCGGTGATGGTTCCGGGTCTTGAGCCAACAGGTAATAACAGCGATCCGACACTTTCGTCACCGGCACATCCGGAACGGCAGGACCACGAAAAGCCATTTCATCACTGGCATATAAAGGCTTCAGCGCAGACATACCGACCAAACCGGCCGTCAAGCCAAAAGCGCTTTTGAATAAATCACGACGTCCCATTGAACTCATATCGTCTTCCTTTTGTTCTTTTACAATTCGATTTTCGAAGGGTGGCTATTATAATCAATGCTTTTTACAACTGCCATTGATGTTTTTTATCGCCATTTCTCTCCAAACCACCACATTTATCACCCGCTTCCTTCGGGATTCAAGGTTTCTTAAAAATTTTCGATGGCTTATCTTATATAATGCTTGCGTTAAAGAATTCAACCTTACTCGAAAAATTGGCAAATATTATGGAACTATTGAAATCCTACCTTGATATCACCGTATTCAGCTTACTGGGGCTGATGAGCTTTATCATGGTATGGCTCACCATCGAACGTAAACTGTTTTTTTCCCGCTTAGACCTTTCCCAGTTCGACAGTTTGGAAGCGCTCAAAATCGCCACCACCAATAACCTGACCACCATCGCCAGCATCGGCTCCAATGCACCTTATGTGGGTTTATTGGGCACCGTTCTCGGCATTCTGGTGACCTTTTATGAACTGGGCCTCAATAACCAAATCGAAACCGGACAAATCATGATGGGCTTGGCATTGGCCTTAAAAGCCACCGCCGGCGGCATTGCCCTGGCGATTCCCAGCATCATCATCTACAACGGACTACTCCGAAAAGTGGACACCATTGAGTTGGAATATCTGGCGATGCAAAAACGCTCAAACCCAGCCTAAACCATTGGAATTCAAGCCATGAAACGTTTTGACCAAATCAATGTCATCCCGATGATTGACGTCATGCTGGTGTTGCTGGCGATCGTGCTGACCTCGGCCAGCTTCATCGTACAAGATAAGCTCGGCATCGACCTGCCCGAAACCCAGGAAACTCAGAGTTATCAACCGCCCGAAACCATTGACATCCGCCTGGCCATTGATGCGGATAATCGGTTTTATCTAAACGACAACGCGATTGCATTGACCGAACTGGAAAGTGCTTTATTGGCCGCCGATCCGGACAAACCCATCGAAATTCGGGTCGATCGCGCCACCGATTTTGGTTACTTCACCCAATTAATCGACCTGCTGAAAAAACACCAACTACACAACCTGAACATTCTGACAAGGAAACAGAATGGCTAAACCAGGCCGCTTGGCATTTTTCATCACCTTGACCCTTTACACGGTGCTGGGCGCCTTTTTGTGGAAATCACTGAAAACACCTGCGCTGGAAACCCAATTGGCGCCGGTGGAAGTGACCACCGCCATGTTCCAGTCTGTACCGGAACCTAAGCCGGAACCCAAACCGGAACCCAAACCGGAACCCAAACCGGAACCCAAACCGGAACCTAAACCGGAACCTAAACCGGAACCCAAACCGGAACCCAAACCGGAACCTAAACCGGAACCTAAACCGGAACCTAAACCGGAACCTAAACCGGAACCTAAACCGGAACCTAAACCGGAACCTAAACCGGAACCTAAACCGGAACCCAAACCGGAACCCAAACCGGAACCCAAACCGGAACCTAAGCCGGAACCTAAGCCGGAACCCAAACCGGAACCTAAGCCGGAAGCGGCATTACCTCAAACACCGCCACCGACCTCTCCTCCGGCGAAAGAGCTGGCGCCGCAACCGCCGAAATATTCGGTGGCCGAACGCATCAAAGCCGAAGAACGCTATATGGCGGAACTCAATCAACGGCTGGCGATGCTGGCGCAAGAGCATTACCCACGTCGTGCCAAACGTCGCCACCAGCAAGGCATGGTGACACTGCGTTTCACCTTGCATGCCGACGGACGCATTACTGAAGAATCCATCGCCACACCCAGCCGCTATGGGCTTTTGAACGACGCCACCTTGGACATCATCCGAACTTCACTCAAGCATCGTTACAAACCGTTTCCGGAAGAAATGGGCACCTCGCCGAGAGTCATTGAAGTGCCGATTGAATACATTTTGCGTTAGCGTAAAGTAGTTCACGGCCAAGGCTGGTTTCAGTCGACATTTTTGATAAAATGACGTTTCGCAAAAATTGAGTGGACACTATGAATTATCAACCCGCCGAAAAATCGATTGCCGACGTCCAAGCCGACTTGGTCAAACGCTTCACCCATTTCGACAACTGGAAAGACCGTTACAAATACCTGATCGACATGGGCAAAGTGTTGCAGAAAATGCCGGACGAATACAAAACCGAAGACAATCGTATTCATGGCTGTCAATCGCAGGTCTGGATTCACATCGAAGAAAAAGACGGCGTGCTTTATATGGATGCCATGTCCGATGCCGCCATCGTTTCCGGCCTCATTGCCTTGTTGTTGAAAATTTATAACGGCCGCACACCTAAAGAAATCAAAGAAGCGCCGCTCGACTTCCTGGCCGACATCGGTTTATTGCAACATTTGTCCGCCAACCGCTCCACCGGTTTGTATCACATGATCAAACGCATCCAATCGGAAGCCTCGGCTCGCCTGTAATCTCAAAGACCACTTTTCACCAGGCCTGGCCATTTTCAGCAAAACCAGCGGATAATAAAAAAGGGCTCTCAGAGCCCTTTTTTAATGCCTTGACGCTTAATCTTTCAAGCGCACAATTTTCGAAGAAATATCAGTCATTGATGTTTTCGTTATAATTATCGATAAAGTCCGATTTCGACATATCGTTAACAATAACCTCAAGTTGCTGATCGTTTTTGGTGTTGGATGAATCATCGATGACTTGCTGGTCATCTTCATCGCCTTCATCATTAGCGAAGTTCAAATAGGTTTCTAGATTGGCAGCTTCCAAATCAATGGGATCTTTTAAAACTTCTGATAAATCAATCGTATCCACACCTTCTTCGTCCTGATTGGATCCAGTCGCTCCAAATGTATCAAAACTATCGGTCTGCTCATCAGAGCCAATGTCTTCGGCCAACACATCATCACCTTCACCAGCGAGCAAGAAGCCTGCCCCATCTTGGGATTCGGCAAATTCATCAATTTCCGATTCATTCACTACAGGCTCGACCGCATCAGAAATCGCTTCATCTGCAATCTGCTCCTCATCAAGCTCCAGACCGTTTTCACCAATCATGGCTAGTGCTTCGTCCACGGAATCAGCGGCGGCCACGTTATCAAGCAGCTCGAAATCGCCCGCTTCCAAATCGGAATGGGTAATGAGCATTTCTTGCACGTGGCTCATGGCATCTTCCAAACTCACCGGTGCGACACCCGCAGCCGCCAAGGCGGTGGTGACATCGTCCATGCTTGCAGAAGACAAGTTCAGCGTGGTATTAGCCAAAACGTTGCGCGCCTGTTCGGAAATCTGTAAACCGTCCGCCGTGTTGCCTTCACTGTCCAGCGACTGTAGGAAGACCGCCATTTTCTGAACATATTCATCAGATAGATTGGTCAATTCCACATCCGCCAAATCTTGCAGGAAGAGAATCCCGACGTCCAGATCACTGGCCGTGGCCGTACCCAGCACCACACCGCCAATGCTGAAGGTCACGCTGTCGCCTTCGCGGTATTCAAACGCGCCTTCGGCATCGGTCAAGCCCGACAAACCGGAGGTGGTTTGATAGCCCATGCCTTCAATAATACCGTCGATAATCACGGCACTCATCACGGCTGGGTCACCCAAACCACCATTCGATTGATCAATATTGTCGTATATCTCTTCAACCGTGTCGGTGCCATCGTTAAAGGTCAGACTTTTCACTCCACTTGGCAAGACATATTGAACACCGCCTTTTTCGATGGTAATGGAACCATTGTAAACGCCATTATTAAAGGAACCGCCATTACTGAACTGGATAGCATAATCCCCCGAATTACCCGGAAGAGTCATCGTGGTGTTGGAACCTGTCGTTTTAAAATCAAACGTTGCCCAATCTGTCCAGGAAGACTCACTGTCAGTCGGGTTGGCCGGATCCACCGTTTTGGCTCGCACATCCAAGCCATCGTCATAACCAGAATACAGCATTTCAACATTATTGATCTGGTCGTAAGCCACGCCTTCCAGGGTATAAACCCCGCCACTGAAAGACGCGTCCAGCCAAGGGCCATCGCTCAGTCGGAACAGCATACCTTCTTCTAACGCAGGGCTGCCGGAAGCGGCTTTGACTTCAACGGTCATGGTTTCGGAGCCATCCACATCAACCATATTGGCATTGAGTTTCAAGTCCATCCAATCGAAGGCATCGCCAAACGTCAGGGTTGGGTCAATGGTCAGACCATCCGCCATTGGGTTAAAGGTGACATCAAAATCGTAATCTTCATTGGTGGTTTGATTACCGTCTGAAAGACCGAACAGGTTCAACAACACTTCGTCCAGATTACCACTCCAGTTTTGAGGTGCTTGAATCCATATTTCCTGCGGAATTTGACCATTATCCAACGGAACCAGCCACTGGTTGAAGTTCACCAGTTCACTGTCGCCGTTCGGGTTCAACTCGAAGGTACCTGCATAGGTTTCACTTTGCCCGATATTGGTAGCCATCGTGAGATTGTTTGGATCGGCACCGTAGAAGATCAGGAGGCCATTCGGGATTTTATCCAGTGTCATACTGCCAATGGATTCGGATGGGTCGGTTAGATTTCCACCAAAGTCCATTTTAATACGGTTAAGATCCGTTCCCGTGGATTCGTCACCAGAAACATCATTGGCTTGGCCGTTCTCCAAACCGTCAATCACCGGGATGACCTGGATGGTAGCGGACTCCGTTGAATCTTGCACAGCTGTATCATGCACACCAGTGTCCCAACCATGCCCTTCTTTGTTTTGAACCAACACATCAAAGCTCACATCACCATGACGGTTCTCACCCGGTTTAAAGGTAAAGTCAATGGCATCGCCCATCGAATAACCGGATACATCCACCACAAAATAATCACTGCCGTTGATGTTTTCAATCGCGGCCAGTTTTGCGCCGTTATACCAAAGCTCACCTTCTGCCGTTTCACCCGCTTCATAATTTTCTGAGAACTTGATATAAAGCTTGTCATTAATAATATCCGTTACCTGATCTGCGGTATTGGATAACGTTACCGTGAAATCGGTATCGGTATCTTCCTGGGTATCACTGGCGTTAATCGCGATGGTCATATCATCCGTAACCGGCAAAATATGTTCGGCATAATTCACCGTATTACCTTGATGGAAAGTACCATTATGATTTGTCGCAATGGTGGCGGTAAATGTCATGGACTGCGAAAAATTATCGCTATCATTGACATTTTCCGGTGGTGTAATAGTGACACCGGACAACGCCGTTTCCGCATCGGCCGCATTACCATTACCGGTAATGACATAACGCACCACCCCACCTTCTTCATAGGAATAGTCATAACCTGCAATAGAAGCACCGGACGGTAAATCGGTGATGGTAATCGCATAGCTACCGCTATCATTACCACCATTATTCTCAACATTTAGGGCACTGCCCAAGTTAAAGTCCGTATCCTCCAGAATCTCCAGCGGTTGTGTGCTCAGCTCAAATTGCGGCGGTGTCCCTGTTCCTGTGCCTGGGTTATAGCTATTATCGGCTTCTAGAGTAAAGGTCACCGTATCGCTTTCTAAACTGGCACCTGTATCTTGGTTAAAGGCTTCAATGGAAATGTTACGTGTTTCAAAATCCGCGCCGTCATTGACTTTAAATTCGATGTTCTGAGTGTGACCATTCGCATCGTTAAGGGCTTGATCGGCAATATCCAATACCCAAATGCCGTTATGCGGACTGCCAGCATAACCATAATAGGTTCCGCCAACCACTTCAACACCCATGGGTACACCGGTAATGACATACTGCACCGCGCTTTCCGAGCCGTCTTGGTCGGGCGTGGTTAAAGTCACCGGAACGCTAAAGATGGTATTGGATTGCTCAACCGTGACGGTATTGCCGGAAACACTGTAACCCATGCCGTCTGCAATAGTGTCTTCACTCGCCGTTGGGGTATCCGTGACGGCATTAATGGTTAAGTTGTAATTGAAAGTACCATCCTTAGTATCAAAAGTATTTTGAGAGGTTTCTGTGTCTTTCACCGTATAACCGACTTCAAAGGTAAAGTCACCAGCACCAATATCATGCTCAGTGGTATTTTTGGCGTAGATGCTATCGGCCTGAGCGGCCGTTAGAACATAGTAATCCGTACCACTAATATTAGTTTTCGCCAGGCCTGATAATGGATTTGAGCCATTACTGTCCATATAAAGCATAAAATCTTTTCCATCGACATCCGATGCTTTAATCCGAACCTGTTCAAGCGTTTCATTCGTATCACCGTTTTGATGATTAATGCCTAAATCCACTTTAAACAAGACATCTTCCTTACCAGAACTGCTGTCGTTTACAGTAGCTTCCGCCGTTGGGCTAACAAAGATTTTCACTGTATCGATAAAGTGGGTTTTGCTGTCGCCTTCACGCTCGGTGGTGACATACTTTAAGTCGAATGTCGCTTCACCACTGAAGTTGGCTGGGGTGGTGATTTTGACATTTGCCAAATCATCGGCTAAGAAAGTCCATTTCCCAGCACCAATCATCGAAGCGCCTTCCACACCAAACCCGCTGGGCAGATTACTGATGACCACCGATAGCGTTTCGGAATCGCTGTCATAGGAATCTAAACTGTTCGGCGTTTGATAGACATCTTTTAAATCGAATTTATTGCCTTGGCCATCTAAGTCTGTATTTTCATTCAGAACTAAATTGTAATCACTTCCAGCATTCCCGTTAATATCAAACCCTTTCAGCTCAGTACCGACCGGCACATCCGCCACGCCTTTGACAATGACATCAATGTCTTTATCCGTGCCTAACCAAGCGGATGTATTTGTGACAGGACTGCCATTAATTGTGACGGTATCCACGGTTTGGGAGTTGACTTTCAGTGTATATTCCAAGTCACTATTGTGAGGCGGAATAAAATAAAGCGGTGCATTATTATCAAAGTCATTAATAATAATTTCGCCCGCATTGATACTTTGTGCAACACCGGCATAATAAATCGCCGCACCAACCGGAATATCCGCAATTCGCACATTAAAGGCTTCCGAACCATCGGTATCGCTGGTGCTGACGTTAATATCCAATGGGATGCCGTTTTCAGGAGCATCAATAGCATCACTTTTAGCATCCATGTTGCCGCCCGAACGACCGGCATCTTCTAAACCAATTGACTGTTTAACTTGGATAGTGGCCAAATCAGCTTCAGGGTTAACATCCACATTAAAATACACCACTTGAGTTTGCACATCCGTTGTATGAGAACTGTCACTGTCCGTATCTTGCACACGCAACGTTACTGTCGCTTCCACTTCACCAGCGAAGTGTTCCGGCAGCTTCATGCTGAAATCCGGATCTAGAATGTAATCTGCATCCCAGAACCAGATGGTCGCTTCACCGGAAGCATCGGCTGTCGCCGAATGGCTACCTAGTGTAATGACGGTTCCTTCCGGAACATTTTCGAATGTGTAGGACATGTTTTCAGAACCGTCCAAATCCACAATACCGCCCGCCGTGGCCGTTAAGATTCCTTTTAAGTCAATGGCACCATCACCTTCCGTTAAGCTATTATGGGTAAAGGTATCGTTTATTCTATGCGTTTGTGAAATGGAACCATTTGTAGCAGTATCAAATTCTAGCGCAATATCGTCCGTCACCGCTTTGACTTCCACATGGAAGGTTTTATTGGTGGTGGAACCATTAATGCCGACCGTTTGCGAATCCGGCTGTTTATTGCCACTAGCATCCACTTCATAAGAGGTCACAGACATTTTGATGTCAATATCATTATGAGCCTGAGCTACAGGATTAACCTTTAAGGCTTCAAATTCCAACTTTGTCATCTGAATATGGCTGGCATCAGCAGTGAAGTTATCAATCGTATCTTGAGTATGATCACCATCACTTAATAGAATATAAAGCTTATTGCCGGTGCCACCACTGGTCCAAAGCGGGTTGTCACTAGCGTCTAAAATTTGAACGCCATCAGCCATATTACTTAATGAAATCAAGCCCAGTTTTTCAGGGTAGTCCCAATCGGTTGCACCGTTCGCATTATTTTTATCGATATCATCTGTTACGACTGGCGCTTTCAGGTTAATGGTAACCGCTGTATCTTCCCAGGTTTCGGCACCGCCATCCGAAATAGTCGGCGCATCGGATTTTGGCGTAACGCTGATGGAGACACTAGCCGAAGCGGTATCACCATCGGTATCACTGGCACCGGCATAAGAGAACCCAGCCGTATCACCGCTATAATTTCCAATCGGGGTAAAGGTCAGCGTTCCGTTACCGTTATTGGTTAAGGTACCGACAATATCGTCGCCATCAGCATCATAGATATCAATAGTAGTGTTATCAGTTGTATTCAGCGTAGTAGTTGTACCGGCATTATTATTAATTTCAATCTCACCATTTAAGAAGGATTCATCACTGATCACAATTAATTTAGAACCGTCTTCATCTACGGCGATGGTTTGATTCGTGCCAACTGGCAGAGAGTCATTCACTGTGACCGTAAAATTTTGCACCTGACTCGTTTGACCCTGATCTTGAATTTTATAACCGAAGGTTAAAACAACATCGTCATCGGAATTCACGTCTGGGTGGTCGATATTTTCAAACTGGGTATAAGTGTAGTTGTCGTCCCCACCGCCAGCATTGTTTTTGTTTAGGGTGATTTCAAATACCTTACGATTATCCGCACTGGTCGCTATGATTTTGCCTTCAGTATCGTAATTAAACGAAATCGCTTGACCATTCGAGGTTAGTGTTACAGGGGAATCATCATCAAAATCTTTCACTGTCACATTGGTATCAAATAGCAATTTATAAGCGTTATCGCCTGTTGGCGCATAAACATTCAAAGATTCAGAATCCGTAATGATATTGGGTGAAGCGGTTACATCAAAATCATCTTCATCGACATAGACATTATCGGGCACACCCAAAGTCACGCCATCTTGAATGGTGCCGGTCACACTGGTGAAGTTACCGTCTTTATCGCCAATCGCGATGTTTTCAAAGCTATCCTGAGCTTGCACCACATCGGTTATCGTTAACTGATAAACCTCATCTGGATTTTCACGTGTAAAGTCGTCTATTGTTTTATTGATAATCGACAGTTTATAGATACCATCCTCTTTAGGGGTGTTTTTATCCAGTGTCACGGTAATCGAATTATTTTCATTGTACTGGTTTGAGCCATTAACAAAATCAGCACTCCCGACTGTTCCAAATTGCGTGGCATACGTCAGAGTAATGGTTAAAGCTTCACCATCTGGAATGATTACGGCTTGACCATCTTTATCCACCAACTGTACATAATGATTAAGATCATTCCCCTCAATTGCGGTGTCATTGTTGATGATTTTGACATAGACGGTATCATCTTTATCATAAGAACCATTGGTCGGATCATCATTACCCGTTGAATCGTCATCCTGTTTTTCTTTTGCTGGGTTGTCGGTAATCGTTGAGACCACTTCATCATGAATAATATCAATGTTCGGTAATTCATAGGGCGTATTTTGTGGATTGGAAATCGTAACCGTGAAGCTTTCATTACCTTCAGCGAAATAGTCGTCTTTAGCATCGACTTCGAATTTTTGGCCGATGGTGACGGTTGCACTGTTCGCCGTGTAATCATCCGTAGTACCGTTATCGGGTGTGGCGCCATAGACCACATCCACTGTGCCGCCTTGTGTGGCCAGCGGTTTACCATCTTCATCTACGGCCACCGCTACGTAATACAGCTTGTCGCCTTCGGGAGTGATATTGGTGTTTTGGTTAACATCAACCTTGCCATTACCATCTAAAGGAATATCTCCTGCTGAATTGGTTACAACCAATACAATCCTGGTATAGTCTGGATCGGTTTCGATTTGGTTACCCGGGCTATCATCGTGAATCGTGGTGTTCACGTCTTTACGATTACCGTCCTTGTCGCCAATGACCGTATTTTCAAACTCGTTGGTATCGACTTGAGTAATGGCCAGTTTGTAGTCTTCATCGCCCTCGGCGTAATAGTCGTCGTTGGTCGCCACGGTGAAGGTGTTGCTGGAACCATCGGCTGGAATCATTACGGTGATGGTGTCGCCATTGCTGTGTTCTGTGTCAGTATTATCCGTGTCAACATTACTATAAGTCACAGTAACATTCGTGGCTTGCGTGACTTTGACCTCATTACCGTCTTTATCAATTAATTTAACGGTGTATTCTGTAGTAGTGTCGCCTTCCTTAACACTGTCAGGCCCGGTAATAATCGCATAAACCGTATCTTCTTCACCGTAACTTTCACCGTTACCTGGGTTATCTGGATCGGCTGGCTCGTTTGGCGTACCAGGCGATCCATTTTCAGGGTTATTAACCGGGTTATCTTGAATCGTACCATCTGCCGTGATTTCATCACTCGGAGCACCATTATCAACCGTGTGCGGAACAATACTTTCAAAAGCACCTCCCGTATCCGTCACGTCAGAAATCGTAATTTGCAGTTGCTCGTTGCCTTCAGCATAGTAGTCGTCGATGGTCGACACGGTGAACTCTTGTGAACTGTTGCCCTCCGTAATAGTAACAACATCATCAGGCGTGTAGTCGGTATCCTTGGTAGCAGGTGAATTGCCCAGGCCTGCATACATTAACGAGACATCAATAGCCCCCCCCACCGGAACCGATACTTCAGCACCACTAGCATCTACAATGGTGAGTTTGTATTTTAAATCGCCACTTTCCGCCACCGTGTCTGTAACCGGTTCGATTTTGACAAACATTTTAGGTTCAGTATCTTTGATAGTCGTTGTCACAGGTACGGTGTCGATTTCAACCGTTTCATAACCACCTTGCGCCACTGGTGCATAAGAACTGGCATTCAAGATAACGGTATAGATTTCATTATCATCTGATTCCGTATCGGTAAAGGTCGCGGTATTAAAACTCTGCCCTAATGTAATAGTTTGACCATTATTGACAAAATCCTGAGAACCATCCACGGCCGTTTGCGTGCCAGCACCCTGGGCGCCATTCGCCCCATTTCCGTCATTAAAGGTGACTGTTACTTGACCTAACTGGTTAGCTAACCGAGTGCTGTCATTAAAGGTGGTGGTGTCTGCTTCAAATGCATAAGCAATATAGTTGGCATTTGAGCCTTCATCGACGGAATTGGCCTGCAGATAGTTGCCACTACCATCTTTCAACACATTACCATTGGCATCGGCTGCAAACAATTTAATCATGATCACTTCTTGATTCAGTTCAACCGAATCGCTTGGATCATTTGGTGTGCCTGGCTGCGAGTCGTCAATAATGGTTGTGACCACTGGGGTGGTGTCGTGGATGACGTTTTCGTATTTGGCCGCTTCGGTGTAGGTGTCATCGACAATGGCGACATTGAAGGTTTCGCCCGAGTCAGCTAAATAGTCGTCCAGTGCGTCGGCACTGAAAACGGTGTTGAGTGTTACAGTCTGATCTTGTCCTTCAAAATCCAGCTCACCATCGGCCGCTGTGCCGGTTCTGACGGCGGTATCGTCTGTAAAGACGACATCGACATTACCTGTGGCATCGGCGATTTCATTGCCGTTGGGGTCGAGCAGGATGACTTTATAGTAGGCGGTTTCACCCTCAGGAATTGTCGCTGGGTCGATTTCATTGCCATTGGCATCGGTTGGGATCAGTTTCAGGGTGACGCTGTCCATATCCGGTTCAATACCGTCTGTGCCGTCGTTTGGTGTGCCTGGTTGCGAGTCATCTATAATGGTGGTGGTGACAGGGGTATCGTCAACCAATATCTCGTCAAAGGTTTCATCCATATCAAGTGTATCTTCAACAATTTCGGCAAGATAGGTTTCACCATTATCGGCTAGGTAATCGTCTACCGTATCCACATCAAAAGCTTCACCTAGTGTGACGGTTATGCTTTCGTTAATATAGTCTTGCGTTCCATCGTCACGCGTGCCGCTTGCTGTTTGATCCACAAAACGAACCGTCACAGTTCCTGTAACAGGAATTTCTTGACCTTCATTATCAAATGCTACGACAACATAACTTGGCTGAAGCCCTTCTGGAACTTGATTGGCCTCAACACGGTTGCCATCTGCATCCAATGCGAACAACTTGATTAACACATTGTTAGACGCTTCATCTCGACCGTTATTTGACTGTTCGCCTTCTTCGTTGGGAATTTGCGGGTCGTTATTTTCGGGTATTACAGGCGTTTCCGATTCAATCGGCAAGGTGTTCAAAACCAAGTCGTCTTCTTCCTCACCTTCATCTTCAACATCCTGAGCAGCATCATAAAACTCAGCCGTGGTATCGTACCCAGCGGTAACCTCCCCGACTAAGGCAATACGTTCATTGACAGCACCACCATCATTTGATGAGCTCACTGGTTCAGGTTCTTCTTGCGCATTCATTGACTTAGATCGCGCCTCCAAAACAGCTGACACTTCAGGAGGCAACTCGGAACCAGCCTGCTCCAATTCATCAACATTTCCATCCAAAATGGCTTGTTGTAGCGTTTCAAAAGTGGTCACTTGATCCGCAGTCATGGCATTTAGTGAATTAACAGGGATGACACCATTATCCAACACCATGCGGCTATCACGACCTAACGCGATAATATTACCGTCTATCAATTGAAGTGAAACAGCACTATCCGCTCCGGTTATGACAACTTCATTTGGAAAAAGCTTTCCGCCACTTTCTACCATACGAACTTCATTTGTTTCAGTATTAACTACTTGCACAACGCCTTCTGTACTGATTACTTCACCAATCGAAATTGCCATAACCGACTCCTGATTGTTTACCTTGTTAATTTTATGTACCCATAAGCTTAACGAATAAAAAAATAATTCCTATTGTCCCTAGGGTCACTTTTACGTGTTTTTGATAAAAAATAATCGGAAATAAAAAAGCCCTCGGAGCGAGGGCTTTTAGAAAAAAAATTTTTGATTGAAGATCAGGCGATTTTCAATTGCTCTTGGCTGGTCGCACGCAAAGCGGCAATACGATCTTCCAAAGGCGGATGCGAACGGAACAGATCACCAAAGCTGGACGCTTTGGCAGAAATCCCGAAGGCCGCCATTTGATCCGGCAATTCACCCGGCTGCATGGTTTGCAAACGTTGCAGGGCTGCAATCATGTTTTCTTTACCGGCCAAGTAAGCGCCGCCGTTGTCGGCATGGAATTCACGCTTACGCGAGAACCACATAGCGACAATACTGGCTAAAATGCCAAACAGAATCTGCGCCACAATATCCACCACAATAAACGCCAAGCTGTGGCCTTCACTTTCGTTTTTAAGCACCACTCGGTCCACAACGTACGCCACAATTTTGGCAAAGAAAATGACAAAGGTGTTTAGCACGCCTTGCAACAACGCCATGGTGACCATGTCGCCGTTAGCGATGTGCGCGACTTCGTGCCCCAATACCGCTTCGACTTCGTTTTGACGCATATTGCGCAACAAACCGGTCGATACCGCAACCAAAGCCGAATTTTTGGTCATCCCGGTGGCAAAAGCGTTTGGCTCCGGCGAGTCGTAAATCGCGACTTCCGGCATGCCGATCCCGGCTTTTTCCGCTTGACGACGCACGGTTTCCATCAACCATTGCTCATCGGCGTTACGAGGCTGCTCGATGACTTGCGCGCCCACCGACATTTTCGCCAGCCACTTGGACATGGCCAGGGAAACAAACGAACCTGCAAAACCGAAAATGGCCGCAAAGGCAAACAGGTTACCCAGGTCCAGATTCGTGCCCTGCATATAATTGCCGACACCTAACAAATTCATCGTAATCATGGCCACAGCCAAAACCGCGATGTTTGTTAATAAAAATAAACCGATTCGTTTCATTCAAAACCTCCAATGGTTACCAAATCGTCTGTTGTTGAGAGTCCAATCACTGTTTTAACACATTAACTGTAGATAATGACTAATATAAGGTTTTTTTATAGAGTTTCAAGCGAATTTTAGACAAGATTCAAACTGCCTTAATCTTTTCACATTTCCGCCCACCTAAAATAAAAAACCGCCAGGCCTGGCGGTTTTGATGATTTTAAGACTGTAGCTTCTCTTTCAGTATCTGATTGACCTGAGCCGGATTGGCTTGACCTTGCGAAGCTTTCATCACCTGCCCGACAAAGAAACCGAACATCTTTTCCTGGCCGCCTTTATAGGCCTCCACTTGAGATGGGTTGTTCGCCAAGACGTCATCAACCATCGCCTCAATCGCTGAGGAATCGGTGATTTGTTTAAGGCCTTTCTGCTCGATAATCGCATCGGCGTCACCCTCGCCCGCCCAAATCGCATCGAATACCTGCTTAGCAATCTTACCGGAAATGGTCTGATCCTGAATACGTGCAATCAAACCGGCCAACTGCGCGGCGGAAACCGGCGAGTCGGCAATATCCATGTCGTTTTGGTTCAGCGCTTTCGACAGTTCGCCCATCACCCAGTTGGCAGACACTTTGGGTTCATTGGTTTCCGCCAACACAGCTTCAAAATATTCCGCCATGGCGCGTGAACCGGTTAAGAACGCCGCATCGTAATCCGACAACCCGAAATCCGCGACGTACCGTTGACGCTTAGCCTCCGGTAATTCCGGCATCTCGGCGCGAATCGACTCAATGTCTTCGTCGCTAATCACCACTGGCAATAAATCCGGGCATGGGAAGTAGCGGTAATCGTTGGCCTCTTCCTTTTCGCGCATGGAGCGGGTTTCGTTTTTATCGGCGTCATACAAGCGTGTTTCCTGCACGACTTGGCCGCCGGATTCCAAAATATCGATCTGGCGCTGAATTTCATACTCGATGGCTTGCTCAATGAACTTAAATGAGTTGATGTTTTTCAACTCGGCGCGAGTTCCAAACGGTGTACCCGGCTTATGAATCGAGACATTGGAATCCACCCGGAAAGAGCCTTCCTGCATATTGCCGTCGCAAATCCCCAAGTACTGCACCAATTCATGCATTTTCTTGGCATAAGCCACCGCTTCCTGAGCCGAACGCATGTCTGGTTCGGACACGATTTCCAACAGCGGTGTCCCGGCACGGTTCAAATCCACCCCAGTCTGCCCCGGAAAGGCATCGTGAATCGATTTACCGGCGTCTTCTTCCAAGTGAGCGCGCGTCACACCAATTCGCTTGGTTTCACCGTCCACTTCAATATCCAAAAAGCCGCCTTTATCGACGATGGGATACGAAAATTGCGACGTCTGATACCCTTTCGGCAAATCCGGATAAAAATAGTTTTTACGGTCAAAGACCGAACGTTTACCGATTTCGGCACTCAAGGCCAAGCCCAAGCGAATCGCTTTCGGAATCACCGCTTTATTCAATACCGGCAATTGCCCCGGCATCCCCAAGTCCAACAAATTGGCCTGGGTGTTCGGCTCTGCACCATAAGCAATGGATGAGCCGGAAAAAATCTTTGTTTTGGTGGTTAATTGAGCGTGAATCTCTAAACCAATCACAACTTCCCAAGTCATTGTCCATTCCTTCCTTATTGATAATCCGCAGGCATTTGTTGATGCCAATCGGTATTTTGTTGATATTGGTGTGCCACTTTCAAGAGCGTCGGTTCGCTGTGATACGGACCGACCAAGTGCAGACCAACCGGCAAACCATCGGCAAAACCGGCGGGAACGGACATGGCCGGCAAGCCGGCCAAGTTGACAGGAATGGTGTAAAGATCCGCCAGATACATACTGACTGGATCATCGGATTTTTCACCGATCTTAAAGGCCGGTGACGGTGCGACCGGCCCGACAATCACGTCACATTGCTCAAACGCTTTGACGAAATCGTCACGCACAATGCGGCGCAGTTTCTGGGCTTTCAAGTAATAGGCATCGTAATAACCGGCCGACAAGGCGTAAGCGCCTACCATGATACGGCGCTTCACTTCGGCACCGAAACCTTCGGAACGGGAACGCATATACAAGTCCTGCAAATCCTGCGGATTCTCGCAACGATAGCCATAACGCACACCGTCGAAACGCGACAAATTGGACGAGGCTTCCGCCGGGGCTAAAACATAATAAGACGGCACCGCCAAATCCTTGTTCGGCAAACTGACTTCGACGATTTCCGCCCCCTGCGCTTCCAGCTGAGCAATCGCGTCGCGAACCGTTTTTTCAACGCCCTCATCCAGGCCGTCACCAAAATATTCCGCCGGAACACCGACTTTCAGGCCTTTGATGTCTTGGCCTAGTTCGGCCTCAAAGTCAGGCCTGGTCATTTCGATGCTGGTGGAATCTTTCTCGTCAAACCCGGCCATGGCATTCAACAACCAAGCCGTTTCTTCGGCCGAACGCGCCATCGGACCGGCCTGGTCAAAACTGGATGCGTAAGCGATCATGCCGTAGCGCGAAACCGCACCATAGGTCGGCTTAATGCCGGTCACGCCGCAAAAAGACGCCGGTTGACGAATCGACCCGCCGGTATCGGAACCGGTCGCCAAAGGCGCCAGGCCTGCCGCGACCACCGCCGCGGAACCGCCCGATGATCCCCCCGGTACGGTTTGCAAATTCCAAGGGTTTTTCGTCGGCCCGAAGTAACTGCTTTCGGAAGACGAGCCCATGGCAAACTCGTCCATATTGGTTTTACCCAAAATCGGCATACCGGCTGCTTTGATTTTTTCCACAATGGTGGCATCGTAAGGCGCAATAAAGTTATACAGCATTTTCGAGCCGCACGTCGTTTTGACGCCGTCGGTACAAAAAATATCTTTATGGGCCACCGGAATACCGGTCAAAGGCCCGCCTTTCCCTTCGTCCAGCATCGCGTCGGCCGCTTTGGCCATTTCCATCGCCAATTCCGGCGTCACCGTCACATAGGCATTCAACTCCGCATCGTAGCGTTCAATACGGTCCAAATAATGCTGCGTCAGCGCAACGCTGGTAATTTCACGTTTTTTGAGCTTGTCGCTCATTTCTTTAACAGATAAAGTGTGCATCTGAAGTCTGTCTCTTTTAGTCAATTACTTGCGGCACAAGGTACATGCCATTTTCCGCGGCCGGGGCCAGCTTTTGATACTTTTCATGCTGATCCACCTCGGTGACCACATCGTCACGCAAACGCTGCACCTGATCCAACGGATGCGACATCGGCTCGACCCCCTCCGTATCCACGGCCTGCATTTGCGTGAAGATATCCAGAATACTGGACAATTTATCCGCCAAAGGCTCGACTTCGGACGCTTCCACCGAAATGGCTGCCAAGCGCGAAATTGACTCGACGTCAGTTTTATTCAAGGACACATCGACTCTCCATAAACCAAAAATTAGAACCTTATTAAGTTACCACATTTCGGACTTTTCAAAAAGAGACAAGCTGCAAAAAGCCCGATAAAACCCGGCAAAGAAACGGCCAACAAAACACAAAATCCAAGGCCGCATGCCCATAAATGGAAATTTAAGGTTTTATACGAATTTCTATGACAAATAAATGACTTTTCATAACGAGTTTGATATAAAATGTTTGGGTTATTTCTGGGTTCATTTTCCAGCTCAATCAAAGGCGATTGAAAAAGTGGCTTTTCCCCACACCAATCACTTTGACAAAGCGCCCATTCGGCGACGAAAAACCCATTAATTGAAACCAAACGAAACAAGCTATTTTAAGGATTTGCCTCAATGTTGCGTAAAATCATCGGACTCTTTTCTAACGACCTTTCCATCGACCTCGGTACCGCTAACACCCTAATTTATGTCAGAGGAAAAGGCATGGTTCTGAATGAACCATCCGTCGTAGCAATCATGAACAATCGCCAGGGGTCCAACTCCCGCTCGATTGTCGCCGTCGGTGAAGGCGCAAAACAAATGCTCGGAAAAGAGAACCAGAAGATTCAAACGGTTCGTCCGATGAAAGACGGCGTCATCGCCGACTTTGAAGTCACTGAAAAGATGTTGCAATCCTTTATCCGTAAAGTACACGAAGCCCGCTTCTTCCAACCCAGCCCGCGTGTCTTAGTTTGCGTACCTTGTGGTTCTACGCAAGTTGAGCGTCGTGCGATTCGAGAGTCCGCCGCCGGCGCCGGTGCGCGAGAAGTCTATCTGATTGAAGAACCGATGGCCGCCGCGATCGGTGCCGGCATGCCGGTCAGTGAGGCTACCGGTTCCATGGTCGTCGATATCGGCGGCGGGACCACCGAAGTTGCCACCCTGTCTTTGAACGGCATTGTTTGGTCGGACTCGGTCAAAGTCGGCGGCGACCGCTTCGACGACGCCATTATCAAATACGTGCGTCGCAACTACGGCATGGTCATCGGTGAAGCCACTGCCGAAAAAATCAAAAAAGAAATCGGCACCGCTTACCACGAAATCGAACCGGACACATTGGAAGTCCACGGTGCTAACATTGCCGAATCGGTACCGAGACGTTTTACTTTGAACAGCAATGAAATTTTGGAAGCCCTTCAAGAGCCGCTTTCAGCGATTGTCAGCGCGGTGCGTACCGCTTTGGAACACACGCCGCCAGAGCTGGGGGCCGACATTGCTGAGCACGGTATTGTCTTGACCGGTGGCGGCGCTCTGCTTCGTAACATCAACACCATGCTGTCCGAAGAAACCGGCGTCCCAGTCATCATCGCAGACGACCCATTAACCTGCGTGGCGCGCGGCGGCGGTCGAGCCTTAGAATTGATGGATGAAAAAGGAATTGACGTCTTTTCATTTGATTAAAAATGATTTTGACTCGCTTTAACCCCAGCCCATGTTTTTCCAATAGCCTTCTTTCCGCAAGGAGGCTATCATCAACCTGAGTTCCACCTCCCCCCAAAAAGAAGGCACCCAATTCGTCGCCTTTTTCATTCTCTGCATCGCTTTGATGGTCATGGATCATTACAGCCACCTGCTGTCAAATTTTCGCAATCTGCTCTTAACCACCATTGAGCCGATTGAGCGAACGGCCACCTTGCCGCTCGACATCTACAACTGGATGCAAAAAGATTACACCACCATTAACCAATTACGTTTGCAAAACCAACAACTGCAAACGGAAAACCTACTGCTCAAAGCCCAACAACAGCAAATGGCCAAGCTCAAACTGGAGATCGACCGCTTGAACCGTTTGCTCGGCACAGCCAGCCAACTGGACGCCTCAAAAATCCAAATCGCCACAGTCACGGCTTATAGCCAAACGCCTTATGCGCAGTTCTACACGCTGAATAAAGGGGCACTGGATGAGGTCGATATTAATCAGACCGTTATTGACGCCAAGGGGCTGATCGGTCTGATCACTCACCTAACCCCCACTTCCAGCCGAGCGCAACTGATCACCGACCCGGACATTCAAGTGCCGGTGCGCATTCAACGCACCGGGCAACGCGGCATTCTCAGTGGCCTGGGGCACGACCGGCTGTCATTAATGTTTATCCCAAATTCCAGTTCGGTACAGAAAGGCGACCTGCTGGAAACCTCAGGCCTGGGCAATATCTTTCCAGAAGGCTACCCCGTTGCGAAAATTTCCAAAGTCAGTGATCTGAAAGACCAGCCTTATTACGAAATCGCCGCCGAGCCCATGGCCGACCTAAACCGATCTCAAAAGGTCCTGATCCTGTCGAACCAGATTGGAGAAATCGATGTCCGATAAAGTTTTTTCGCTTCGGGTCTCCGACATCAAATGGCTTCTGTTATTCAGTTACTTACTGAGCATGGTGTTGGATAACATGATGATTTTAAGTTTTAACATCAACTTCATCCCTTATCTGACCGTGTTAATGCTGTTATTCTGGACCACGCAGATCCTCGATAAAACGCATTTGCTGTCGGCTTTTTTGCTCGGCCTGATCTTTGATGCTTCACTCAACACCCCACTGGGGTCGCACAGCTTAATTTTCATCACATTGACGTTTTTAATGCTGCGCTCCCGATTGCGATTCAAAGGCTATCCGCTCTGGCAACAATCCTTAATCATCGGCACCTATATCGGGTTATTCCAAGTCATGAACTGGTTCCTGTTTCACCCGGTTCTCGTTGGGCATGATCTCTTCTATTTCTGGGCCGAGCCGCTTATTGCCGCACTGGTTTGGCCGTTTTTCTCAACGGTTATGCAACGTTTGACGCAACGATTTGTATTCAGCTAATCGCCATGAGAAATCGCCACCACTACCAAACCGAAAACGAAATCAGTCAGCAAAAACGCCTTTTCCGAGCGCGTATCTATTTTGCACTGGCCTTTGCGATCGTTTTCTTTTTGGTGTTACTGGGACGCATGACTTACCTACAATGGGTTGGTTATAACCATTATCATTCCATGGCGGAAGGCAACCGCATATCCGTGGAACCGATTCCCGCGGTACGCGGCCGGATATATGACCGTAACCACATACTGCTGGCCGACAATCAACCGGTTTTTGTTCTCCGTTTTTCCAAAGATAAAATTCAGAGCATCTCCGACACCATTCATCGACTGCATGACATTCTGCCAGACCTGCCCGAGCAAAAACTCAACAAGTTTGAAGAGCGTTTGAAGGTCTCCAGCAAATATCGGCCGATTTATTTGCCTTATACACTTTCGGAAAGCGAAGCCGCGCGTTTTGCCGGTAACAGCTACCAATTTCCAGGCATCACCCTAGTTGCAAAACTCAAACGCACCTACCCTTTCGGCTCTGCAGCCGTGCATGCATTGGGCTATGTCGGTAAAATCAACCAAAAGGAATACGCTGGACTGAATGAATCGCGCTACGCCGGTACCGACGTCATCGGCAAACTGGGCGTGGAAAAATTCTACGAGCCCATTTTGCATGGCTTTCCAGGCCTTCAGCAAGTGGAAACCAACGCTCGAGGCCGCGTCATTCGAAAACTGGAAACCATTCCGGCCAAACCGGGTAAGGACATCCAGCTCACCATCGACATCCGCTTACAGGAATACATCGAAAAATACCTGGATGGTAAAAAAGCCGCCGTCGTAGTCACCGACCCGAAAACCGGCGACATTCTCGCTTATGTCAGCTCACCGGGCTATGACCCCAACCTGTTCGTAGACGGCATCAGCCAAACCAACTACCAGAAACTGCTTACAAATCACAACCGGCCGCTGATCAATCGGGTATTAAACGGACAATATCCGCCAGGTTCGACCATTAAACCCTTTGTCGCCTTGGCCGCCATTGAAAACAACATCATTTCACCCGAAAAACAAATCTACGACCCCGGTTTTTTCGAGTTTAAAGACCATCGTTATCGCGATTGGAAGCGACAAGGCCATGGATTGGTCAACATGAACACCGCCATTGCCCAGTCTTGCGACACCTATTTTTATGAACTGAGCCTAGACATGGGAATCGACCTGATTCACGACTCCCTTTACCCTTTTGGATTTGGGCATCACACCGGCATTGACCTTTACAATGAATCCATCGGCATCCTGCCCTCCAAGGCCTGGAAGAAAAACACCAAAGGCGAATCCTGGTATAAGGGCGAAACCATTATTGCCGCCATCGGCCAGGGATATTTTTTGGCCACCCCTTTACAGTTAGCCAAAGCCACGTCCATTATGGCCAACCGTGGCGAAGTGGTCGAACCCCATCTACTGAAAGGCATGGCCGAACCGGAGAAAGAACAAATTCCAATTCAAAAAATTAAAAACTGGGAAGAAGTCATTCAGGCGATGGTCGATGTTATGCACGGCTCACGAGGAACCGCCAGACGATACGCGCGCGACCTACCATTCAAAATAGCCGGAAAAACCGGTACCGCCCAAGTATTCAGCCTGAATGAAGCCGAATACGATGAAGAAAATATTAAAAAAAGCCTGCGTGACCACTCTCTGTTTATCGGCTTTGCACCGGTGGAAAAACCCAAAATCGCCATCAGTGTTATCATAGAAAATTCCACACTCAAGGCCGCGCCGGTCGCTGTGGACATCATTAAATACTACCTGACCGAGTTGCACGATGAAAATTGATTTACCCGCCAAGGAAAAGGTCTATCGCCAGAACAAAGGGCTTCTGGTGTCGCTGCATATTGATGCCTGGCTGTTACTCGGCATTCTCGGGTTGATTGTAATTGGTAGTCTGATCGTCTTCAGCGCCTCCGGTGCCGATACAGAAGTCTTATCACGCCACCTAGTACGGGTCGGCTTTGCCTTTGCGTTAATGATCTTATTCGCCCAAATTCCCCCTAACCTGTTAATGGTTTACACCCCCTGGGTTTTCGCCATTGGCACCATTATGCTCGCCAGTGTTTTGCTGTTTGGTGACATTGGGAAAGGTGCCAAACGTTGGCTGGACCTGGGCTTTTTCCGCTTTCAGCCATCGGAAATCATGAAACTGGCGCTTCCCATGATGATTGCCTGGCTGTTCGCACACGACACCTTGCCGCCCTCCAACAAAAAAATGCTGGTTGGCATTGGACTCGTTGGCTTAATCTCAGGGCTGATTATCGTTCAACCGGATTTAGGCACCTCTATTCTGATCGCCATGAGCGGACTCTTTGTCCTGTTCTTTGCCGGCTTGTCCTGGAGATTTATTTTGTCAGCCATGGCTTTGGTCGCCGCCAGCTTGCCGATTATCTGGAACTTTTACATGTACGATTACCAGAAACAGCGGGTTTTAACCTTCCTCAACCCGGAATCGGATCCGCTCGGTACCGGCTACCATATCATCCAATCCAAAATCGCCATCGGCTCCGGAGGCATTGAAGGCAAAGGCTTTATGGGCAGTACACAAGCCCATTTAGAGTTTTTGCCGGAAAGCACCACCGACTTTATTTTCTCTGTACTGGCCGAGGAATTCGGTTTAATTGGCGTCGCCGTCCTGTTATTGCTTTATCTACTGGTGATCGCTCGCGGACTCTACATCGCTTACCAAGCTCAGGAGAATTTTGCACGTTTGGCTGCCGCCAGCTTAGTGATGACCCTCTTCGTTTACGTTTTCGTCAATGTCGGTATGGTCAGCGGTCTCCTCCCCGTTGTTGGTTTGCCTTTGCCCTTACTGAGTTATGGCGGGAGCTCGCTGGTCACTCTCATGGTTAGCTTCGGTATCCTCATGTCGATTCACACTCATAAAAGATTGCTCACGTCATGACGGCCCTTAAAAGCCGTTTCACCTCCATCATTCTTCCATGCTTTTAAGCCGGATAACGCATGGACGTCTCTTTCGGTTTCCCCCGCTTTGTGTTAAATTACCGTGATTATTAATTGCTAAAAAGATATTGATATCCCATGGTTAAGACACTTGGTTTTATTTTCGCATGTTTCGCATTCCTCAACCCGGTTTGGGCTGACACGATTCAAACGCCTCCACCGGCCCAACCGGTTCCGCACGTCGTGCCTTCCCCGCCCAAAACAGCCGCTGAAGCCTACATTCTGATTGATTACAACAGTGGCAAAATCATTGCCAGTGACAATGCCAACATGCGTGTTGAACCCGCCAGCTTAACCAAAATCATGACCGGTTACGTCGTCATCAACGAGTTGAGCAACGGTAATATCAGCCTGGACGATATGGTTACCATCTCTCCAAAAGCCTGGAAAATGCCTGGTTCCAAAATGTTTATCGAGGTCGGGAAAAAGGTTTCCGTTCGTGACCTCGTGAAAGGCATGGTCATCCAATCCGGCAATGATGCCAGTGTAGCTCTGGCCGAACACATTGCCGGTAGCGAGGAAGTGTTTGCCGAACTGATGAACAAATACGCCGAATCTCTGGGAATGGCGCACACTCATTACATGAACGCCACCGGCCTTCCAAACCCAGACCATTACACCACAGCTGAAGACCTGTCCATTCTGGCACGCGCCCTCATCAACAAGTTCCCGGAAGAGTACGAATGGTACGCACAGAAAAAATTCACCTTCAACGGCATCACCCAGTACAACCGTAACAAGCTCCTCTGGCAAGATCCATCCGTGGACGGTTTAAAAACCGGCCATACCGAATCCGCGGGCTATTGCCTGGTCACCTCTGCCAAGCGCGATGATATGCGTTTAATTTCCGTCGTATTGGGCACCAACAGCGCCAAACAGCGTATTCAAGAAAGCCAAAAATTATTGAATTACGGTTTCCGTTTCTTCGAAACCCATAAACTGTATCAAGCCGGGCAGCGCTTAAATGACGCGCGCGTTTGGGAAGGCCAACAGGACACCGTCGGACTTGGCTTGGCGAATGACCTTTATGTCACGATTCCGCGCGGTCAATACAAAAATTTGAAAATTGAATCCACGATCGATTCGAAAATCACGGCGCCAGTTGGCAAAGAACAACCGCTTGGCGAGTTGAGCGTCTCATTAAATGACGAAGCGATTACGCAGAAGCCATTAATCAGTTTATCGCCGGTCGAAGAAGGTTCTTTCTTCAAAAAAATCCTGGATCAAATTAAACTGATGTTTCAAAGTTTACTTGGATTCCTTGGCCTATAATTGAAGGATACCCCATGGGAAAATCACAACAAATCGCCTATTTAAACGGCGATTTTATTCCCATCGAAAAAGCCCAAATCTCCCCCCAAGACAGGGGGTTTTTATTTGGCGACGGCGTTTATGAAGTCATCCCCGTTTACAGCAAACGGCTGTTCACCTTTGAACCGCACCTGAAACGCCTCAAAAACAGCCTCGCGGCCACCGATATTATGAACCCACTGGACGACGACGGCTGGCGAAAATTGCTGCAAAAGCTGGTCGACATCCACCCGTGGCCAGACCAGTTTATCTACCTTCAAGTGACCCGCGGTGTTCAAATGCAGCGCGACCATTTGCCAGCCGAGGACTTGACCCCGACACTCTATGCCTATTCCAATGAACTGAAACCGGTTTCAGATGACATCAAAACCCATGGCATCAAAGCCGTCACACTGGACGACCTGCGCTGGCAGCACTGCGACATCAAAGCCATTACCCTCTTGCCCAATATTCTGATGAAAATGACCGCCAAACAACAAGGCGCAGACGATGCCATTCTCATCGATCGAGACGGTTTCGTGACCGAAGGCACTTCCAGTAATGTGTTCATTCTGCGAGACGGGAAACTACAGACCCCGCCACAAAGCGCGGCAATCCTGTCCGGCATTACCCGTCAAGTAATTCTGGAGCTGGCCAAAGAACACAGCATACCGTTTAGCGAAGCGCCACTAACCCTTTCAGACTTGGAAGCCGCTGACGAAATTTGGTTAACCAGTTCCACCAAATACGCCCTACCCGTCACATCGCTTAATGGCCGTCCTGTCGGCAATGGCCAACCCGGCCAGGCCTGGCAAAAAATGCAACAACACTTTGAAAAAGCCAAACAAGCCCATATAAACAGAACATTAAACGTTTAAAGCCCAAAAACAAAGAACACGAGAACACAGATTATGACGGTCGATTTACACACTCCCGACAACGAATCCCTGATTGACTTTCCTTGCGACTTCGAACTGAAAGCCATGGGACGAAACAACGGTACTCTGGTGGAAACCGTATATGAAATCACCCAAAAATACGCGCCGGATGCCTCCCGCGACAATATTCGCATCAAGGACTCGAAGGGCAGCCGCTTCATTTCCGTCAATATCACCTTCCACGCCACCAGCCTGGAACAGTTGCACAGCATCTATGGTGAACTGAAGCAACACCCCGAAATCCTGATGACACTGTAAGCCAAACGATCATGCCTGTTCACATTCGAACCCTCGGCCTGCAACCCTATGAGGACACCTGGCAGGCCATGCAAAACTTCACCAGCGAACGCACCGACGAGACCGACGATCAAATTTGGCTGGTCACCCATCCTCCGGTCTTCACCCAGGGCTTGAACGGTGACGCCAAACACCTGCTCGGCCCGGCTCACCAAAACAACATCCCCATTATCCAAACCGATCGGGGCGGCCAAGTCTCCTACCACGGCCCAGGACAAGCCGTTGTGTATTTATTGCTGGACCTCAAACGGGCCAAGCTCGGGGTGCGCGACCTGGTCAGTCGAATGGAAAACACCATTATCGACTACCTAAGCACCCTCAACATTGATGCCAGTGCTCGCAAAGAGGCGCCGGGTGTGTACGTTAACGGCGACAAAATTGCCTCCCTGGGCTTAAAAATCCGCAAACAACGCACTTATCACGGCTTGGCACTCAATCTCGAAATGGACATGAGTCCTTTCCACTGGATCACCCCCTGCGGCTTGGAAGGCATTCAAATGACTCAGGTCGCCGACCAGTTAGACGAGACGACCGTCGCTCCCAGCATGGACACCTGCCTGGCCGAGTTGAGTCAAATTTTATTGACTCACCTGGAACCGGAAATCACCGACTAACACACGGCATTTCTTGAATAAAATCGCTTTGGCTCTATAATAACGTCTTTGTTTTATTGGGTTTTCCAGCTTATGACGTCACCACAAATGCACGAAATTTCTCTCGACGCCATCACCGGCTTGCAAAAAGACAGCCTGAAAGCGCGTAACGAACAGATGTCAAAAGGCGAATACAAAACCAAATCGCTGAAACACCGCCCGGACCCAAGCCAGCCCAAACTGAAAAAACCCAGTTGGATTAAAGCCAAATTACCGTCGGCCAAACACATTGGTCGAGTCAAGGAACTCAAACAAATTTTGCGCGAGCAAGGGTTAAACTCGGTGTGCGAAGAAGCTTCCTGCCCGAACCTGGGCGAATGCTTTGGGCACGGCACCGCCACCTTTATGATTATGGGCCATATCTGCACACGTAAATGCCCCTTCTGCGATGTGACCCACGGTCGTCCGAATGCATTGGACGACAATGAGCCACAACATCTGGCCGACACCATCGCCGCCATGCAGCTCAATTACGTGGTCATCACCTCCGTGGATCGAGACGACCTGCGGGACGGCGGTTCCGGTCACTTCCTGCAGTGTATTGATGCCATTCGCACCACCACGCCGGACGTCAAAATCGAAACCCTCGTGCCCGATTTTCGCGGCCGATTGACTGTGGCCTTGGATACGCTCGCACAATCACCTCCGGATGTGCTAAACCACAACCTGGAAACCATTCCCCGCTTGTATGACGAAGCACGCCCGGGAGCCGATTACCAAGCCTCTTTAGATTTGCTGAAACGCTTTAAAGCCATGCGCCCGGACACCACCACCAAATCCGGATTGATGGTTGGATTAGGCGAGGAAATGGACGAAATTCTTGACGTTATGCGAGATTTACGCGCACACGATGTGGAAATGCTGACCGTCGGCCAGTACCTGCAACCGTCGGACTTCCATTTGGGCGTCAAACGTTACTGGACGCCGGACGAGTTCAAACAATTGGAAGTGGCGGGCCTGGAAATGGGCTTCACACACGTGGCTTCCGGCCCAATGGTTCGCTCGTCCTATCATGCCGACCTGCAAGCACAAGGCCAATTTGCTTAACAGTCTTACACAGGACACCCGACCATGAACAACTCGATTCAACGTTTTTTATTCAAACACCTCAATATCCGTGGCCAGCATCTGCAAATTGACCAGGCCTGGCAGGAAATGATAAAAGACCGCCACTATACCGCGCCGTTGACCAAGGTATTGGGCGAGTTAACCGCCATGGCTGTCATGCTTGCCAACGGCATGAAGCACACCGGCAAAGTGTCCATTCAAGTGCAAGGCAAAGGGCCGGTAAACTTATTAGTGGTCGAATCGACACACGACTTACAGATCCGCGGCGTCGCGAAAACCAATGCCACCCTGACCACCGAATCCACCCTGGAAGAGTTGCTCGGCGACGGCCAAATTTTAGTGACCATGGAAAACACCCAAACAAACGGTATTTTCCAATCCTACGTACCGCGTGAAGAAAACAGCATCGCCCAATCGTTTGAAGTATTTTTAAGCCAATCCGAACAGCAGCCATCCAAACTGTGGCTGGCCGCGAATGAAAACGGCATCGGCGGCGTGATGATCCAAAAAATGCCCACCACCGATGAGCACGACGAAGATGGTTGGGAACGCATCTACATGCTCACCGATACTTTAAAAGATGACGAACTGATCGGGCTGGATGCACAAACATTGTTGCATCGTTTATTCCACGAAGAGACCATCGAACTGTTCGAACCCCAAGACATTGAATTCGAATGTCCGCAAGACCGTAAAAAAGTGGAAGACATGCTGTTATCACTCGGCGAGGCCGAAGCGCGCAAAATTTTAGAAGAGCATGGCGAAATCGTGGTACACAATGAAATCTGCAACTACCACATCCGCTTCACTGAAGAGGATGTGGACCGATTGTTTTCCGGTTCCACTCAAGACACCACATTGCAATAACACCGGAAAACAAAAAACCAAATAAAAAACCGCCAGCCGCTTGTTTTTAAGCAATGAGGCCTAGCGGTTTTATTATGCCGTTAATTCCGAAAATGCTAGTCAGCTTGCTTTCGCGTAAAGACCCAGTCTTTTTCGGACGATAAATCCGGCGCGAATCGATAGCCATCGTAATCGAAATACTTCAAATCTTCGACCTGTTCAACCTGGTTAACGGCGGCATAACGCGCCATTAAACCGCGGGCACGTTTGGCGTAAAAGCTGATCATTTTATACTGACCGTTTTTCCAGTCTTTGAACTGCGGCGTGATGATGTCCGCGTTCAATTCTTTTTTCTTCACCGCTTTGAAATACTCATTGGAGGCCAGGTTCACCACCAAACGACTGTCCTGCTCGGCCAACTGCCGATTCAAGGCTTCGGTCAACTGATTTCCCCAGAAAGCATACAAATCTTTCCCTTCCGCATTAGCGAATTTGGTGCCCATTTCCAAACGATAAGGCAAAATCTTATCCAAAGGTTTCAATAAACCGTACAAACCGGACAGAATGCGCAAATGATTCTGTAGATACGTCGTTTGCGACTCATTAAGGGAAGAGGCTTCCAACCCTTGATACACATCGCCTTTAAACAACAACACCGCCTGCTTGGCTTGATCGCCAAACGGTTGCTCCCACGCTTGGAAACGCTCGTAATTCAATTCAGCCAGTTTGTCGCTTAAATGCATCAACCCGGCGATATCCACCGGCCCAAGTTGTTTCAAATCGTCAATCAAACGCTGCGATTGCGTCAAAAACTCGGCCTCGGAAGACGGTACGGATGCCGGGGCCGGCGTTTCATCCAGCGCTTTGGCCGGCGAGACTAAAAACAACATATTCGCTCCTTGGAATGTTTGGAAGGAAATTCAAATGAAAGTTATTTTAGCGCCAAAACGCAAAAAGGGAAGCCACGCTTCCCTTTTTGGTTCCAGTGCTGGTGCGCAATCCGGTTAAAGGCTGTCCGGCGTCAGACCTTGCTCTTCCAGGAAGTGGCGCAACTTAGTGACTTCTTCCTTATTGGCTAACTCATGGCCGTGATGCGGTAAGCCCAGCGTTAACTCGGCGTCATTCAATTTGATGTGCGCACGGTTGGCGTTGGACACATCAATCTCCGCACCGAAATGCTCCAAGGCCGAAGCCAATTTTTTCCAGTCAATATTCGTCGCAATCGGGTGTGCAAACACTTTTTCAATCGTCACTTTATGTTTGTGGCTCATTTATTATCCTACTGATTTCAATCAATTCATTTGAGTTAATAACCGGGCGCTATCCATCGCCCTTCTCAATGTTTAATATACTCTTATTGACGTAAAAGCCAACTTAAAAAATTCTATGAACGGGCGTTATTTTTGATAATGACGCCGCGCCGCTTCCAAGCGCTCCACCGTCCCGATATCGTCCCATAACCCGAAGTAAACTTCGCCGGTCACCTTTCCCGCCGCCATCGCTTGGCGTAACAGCGGCGCCAAAGGTTCAAAGCCAGGTGTCAGGCCAGCAAACAAACTCGGGTGCAACACACTGATGCCCGCGAAGGTCCATCCCCCTTCCGCCACGACTCGGCCGTCTTCCAAACCGAAATCGCCTGCCGCTTTAAACGCCGGGGTCGGTACCAAGACCAAATGCGCCAACACACCGTCGGGTAAAGCCATTTTCGCCAGGCCTGCAAAATCGTAATCGGTTAACACATCACCGTTTACGACCAAAAACGGTGTCGAACCGTCTGTCAGCTTCGGCAAGGCTTGCACGATTCCCCCGGCGGTTTCCAGGCCACCCTCCGGCTCCGGTGAATATTGAATCTGTAGACCGTAAGCATCGCCCGCTCCCAGTTTGGCTTCAATTTTTTCGCCGAGCCAGGCATGGTTCACCACCACGTCCGTCACGCCGGCACGCGCCAAGTCCAACAAATGATGTTCAATCAACGCCTGTCCGCCGACTTCCATCAGCGGTTTGGGTAAAACATCGGTCAACGGGCGCAAGCGATTGCCGCGCCCGGCCGCCAGAATCATGGCTTTGTGCGGTGCAACAACAGCCATTAAACCACCTGACTTTGCTTTGATAAAGCCGGTAGCACTTTGGTTTCCAGCAGGTCGACCAAGGCGCGTGTTTCCGCATATTGTGGTGCCATGTCGTACAAATATTGCACCGTGGTTGGAACGTCGTTCAAATAGCCGTCTTTACCGTCTCGATGATACAGGCGGGCAAAAATGCCGGAGGCTTTCAGGTGGCGCTGAATGCCCATCAAGTCCATCGCTTTCACAAACCCTTTCCATTCGTCTTTCGCCAATAATCTGGCTTGCGCCAAACTCAGAAAATACTGTCGCTGCCACTCGGTCACCTGCTCGGCCGGCCAGGTGATGTAACAATCCCGCAACAAAGACACGGCATCGTAGGTTAACGGGCCTTTAACCGCATCCTGAAAGTCCAGAATGCCGGGATTGCCGGTATCCAACACCATCAAGTTACGACTGTGATAATCGCGATGCACATAGGTCTGAGGTTGATTCAATGCCGACTGCGCCAGAGCGGACGTCACATTCTGCCAGGCCTGACGTTCGGTAGCGGATAACGAAACATCCAAATGCATTTCCAGAAGCCAATCTGTAAACAACGCCATTTCGGTATTCAGCAAAGCCGCATCGTATCCCGGTAAGGTTTCGGCCTGCTGTTGACCCTTCGTTTGCAGGGTCACTAACGCATTCAACGCATCCGTATACAAAACCTCCGCAGCCGCTTCGGACTCGTTGGCAAGCAAACGGTTCAGGTAAGTCTCGTTACCCAAATCCTTCAACAACAAAAAGCCCTGCTCCAAATCCTGTTCCAATACGCCGGGAACCGTCAACCCCATTTGCTCTAATTGACCGGCAATGCGCACAAATGGCTCGCAGTCCTCGTGTTCAGGCGGCGCATCCATGATAATGCGGGTTGAATCCGCGGCATTGTAATGACGGACATTAATTCGGTAATAACGCCGGAAACTGGCATCGCTGGAAGCGGCGACGGGAATTGAAACATCGGCTTCCCGCAGAGAAGGGCACTGGCTAAGCCAGTCTTGTAATTGTTGAAAACGCTGTGACATCGAATCTATTTCGGCTCCTTTGCCCGACCGAAGAATGGTTGATTGTTTTGTAATCCTGACAACAAAGCCATCGCGTGACGTATTTTAACGCTTCAAGGTAACGTCGGCGTTGTCTTTGCGGTAGAATACCTAAATTATTCATCATTTACGATTTAACGCTGGATGTCAATTCGAAGCCGCTCCATTTTATCAGGTTTTTTACTGTTACCGCTGTGGTCGCCCTCCTTCTTGCAGGCTGCCGATACCAGTCCGTTAAAAGCCTCCCCGGTTTCCACTGATCCAGCCTGCTTGCCGGCCTGGATTGCTCCGCCGGTCACCTCACCCGGTGCCCAAGCGGATCATTCTGCCGAAGCCGATCACATTACACAGCCGGACGAACTCACCTACGACCTAAGCGGCAAGGTGGTGCTGAAACGGCCAGGCCTGGTGGTTTTTTCCGATCAGTTACTACTCAACCGCTTGAATGAAGAAGCCAAGGCGTTTGGGCAGGTGCAATTTCAACGAGACGGCTTGATTGTCACCAGCCAGAGCGCACATCTAAACCATCAGAAGCAAACCGCACAACTCAAAGGCGCTCGTTACCAGTTTATCGACACCCGGGCCCACGGCACGGCCAAACAAGTGGACGTCTACCAAAAAACGAACCTGGCCGAACTGGAAAAAGCCACCTTTACGACTTGCCCGCTGGTGCAATACAGTTGGCAGGCTCGCAACGGCGACATTCAAAGCTCGGAAAAATACGACTGGGAATTGGATTTCGGCCATTTACAAATCGACAATAACAAGCGCCGCATTTATGGTTACAACACTTGGCTGTATTTCCAGACCGTGCCGGTGTTTTATACACCCTACATTGACTTCCCGATGGACGATCGGGCCAGCGGCTTCCTGTTCCCCACCATCGGCAGCTATCGTCCGCTGACACGCGAAACGGCCGAAAACTATGTAGCCGTCCCCTATTATTTCAATCTGGCCCCTAATTACGACGACACCCTCACGGTGATGAAAATGCAGGATCGCGGCTGGGTGGTCGACAACGAATTCCGTTACCTGCTCCCCAACAGCAGCGCCCAACTGAGCTTGACCGGCTTAAACGACCAGGTCACCTCCAAAGAAGGCTTGGGCTATATCGACGAAAATGGCGACCCGGCTTATGGCGATAAAATCGACCAACGCTGGCGTGCCAAACTGGTGGCCCAGCAACAATGGACACCCGGCTTAAGCAGCAATATTCTCTGGCATGAATTGTCGGACAAATACTTCTACACCGATATTCCGGTGGAAAGCGCCCTGGACAGCGCCAGCTATACACAACGCTACATCAACCTCAATTACAATAAAGACAACCTGCAAGCCGGCGTTCATATCTTAAATTATTTACGCTTACGCGACGATGCCGCCTACAACTACGAAAAGCGCCCGGAAGTCACGCTCAATTACTTCCACCCTTTCGAAGCGGAAGGCCTGCGCAACGTCAGCATCAATCTGCCGGTCACCGCCACCGAATTTCAAATCGCCCCACAAGCGCATAAACCGGAAGCCCAACGAAACGCCCTCTCGCCGTCGATCCAATATCAATATTACAAGCCTTACGGCAGTTTCAAAGCTGAAGCCGTAGCCAATAAAGTCCATTATTACATGGAAGACAATGGCTATAACACGTCCGGTCAGAACCAGCTCGACATCACCGTTCCGCAATATGCGCTCCACGGTAAACTGATTTTCGAACGGGATTTTTCTTTGGCCGGATTCGACATGGTGCAAACCCTGGAACCGGAAGTGCAGTATTTGTATGTGCCTTACCAAAACCAATCGAACATCCCCTTGTTTGACACCACCGCGCGCAGTTTGGATTTCACCAACCTGTTCAGTTACAACCGCTTTTCCGGTTCCGACCGCATCGGTGACACCAACCAAGTCTCCGCCGCCCTCACCACCCGCTTTCTGAAACGCGACGGCACGCCCTTGGCCGAAGCCGGTTTAGGGCAAATTTTCTACTTCGCCGACCGTCAAGTCACGCTCAACAGCACGGCCACGGAAGCGGAACTGGCGCAAAACACCCAAAACGTCTCAGACTATTACATCAAGCTGGGCTTTACCGCCGGGCCGGTTTACTTTGCTTCCACCAGCCAGTACGATAACCGTAACTATGAATTGACCAATAGCAACAGTCGCATGAAATTGGGCCTATCGTCGGATTTCAACCTATTGATGACGCATTTGATCACCAATCAGAATCAACCGGGTGAGCAGGAAGACCTCGCCGCGGGCTTGACTTGGCAACTGACTTCCAACTGGGGCATTGGTGGCTACATCAATTACGACTTCACCAAAGAACGTAAAACCGAAGTCCAAAGTGCCCTCCGTTACGATAGCTGTTGCTGGGCCTCCGAATTGTCACTTAAAGAAACACAACTGGACAATGGACTGTATAATTACAGCATTCAATACGCCATCGAGTTCAAAGGACTCAGCACCGTCGGCACGCCGTTCAAAGAATACCTGAACGACAAACTGAATTTTTAAACTGAAACCGAATCATCACGCTTAGAGACTTGCATGAAATCAACAACATTCACCCGCTTTTTCACTTGGTTGGCCTTTCTCGTTATTTTCCATTCCAGCCAGGCCTGGTCGGAAGCTCAACCGCAGTTGCTCGATCGGGTGGTTGCCGTCGTCAACGATGACATCATTCTCAAAAGTCAGCTGGATCGCGAAGTCGCCATTGCACGCCAAGAATTACAGACCCGAAACATTACGGTCAGTAATATGGACGAGCTGAGCATGAAAGTGCTGGACCGTATGATTCTGGAAGAACTGCAATTACAGCAAATCAAACGCATGGGCTTAAAGGTGCCGGATGAAGAGCTGCTCAATCAAATTCAACAAATTGCCCAGCAAAACAACTTATCGGTACTTGAACTGCGCGACCGCCTGAACTACGCACGTCCGAACGGATTTCAGGAATTCCGTGAGCGCATCCGCCGCCAAATGCTGTTTCAAAAACTGCGCGAAGCCGAAGTGCTTTCCAAAACCCAAGTGACCGAAGATGAAATTAATAACTTCATCCAACGCCAAAACCTGATTGAAAACAGTGACGAATACCACCTGAAACACATTCTGATCGGGTTACCGGAATCGGCAACCCCCGCCCAACGCGATGCCGCCCGTTCAAAAGCCGAAGACGTTTTGCAAAAGCTGCGTGAAGGCGAAGACTTCAGCCAAATGGCCGTCCGCTACTCGGACGGCAGTAAAGCCCTCCAAGGCGGCGATTTAGGGTGGCTGTCCAGCGACCAAATCCCTACATTTTTTGCCAAGGCGTTCAACCAACTGCAACCCGGGCAATTCAGCGATATCATCCGCAGCCCGGTCGGTTTTCATATCATCGAACTGGATGGCAAACGCAATAAAAACAGTCAACTGGTCAAGCAATATCATGTATACCGTTTCATCCTCTTGTCGGATGACGCCAAGCATCTGAAACAGCCAAGCAATACACTTATCAGCCTGGCCGACAGCATCGATAGCTTGGAAAAGTTCAAGCAGCTGAATGAACAATATTCCGATATTCCGGCGTCCGTCAACGCCAACGGCAACCTGGGCTGGCAAACGGCCCGTGACTTACCGGCTGAATATTTCACCGCCATCGGCGGTCTGGAACCAGGGCAAGCGGCCCGTCCATTCGCCACCGATGAAGGCTGGGTAATTCTCTATTTGGACGGTATTCGAGAGCAGGACGTGACGTTGGATGACAAGCGCCAGCAAGCCATGCAAACCCTGCGCATGAAAAAAGCTAATGAAAGTTATGAAATCTGGCTCCGTCGTTTACGGGACGAAGCCTTGGTTGATATCCGTTACCACGACCCGAAAATCATGAAGCCATTACCGAAACATGATGAAGGGTCTGAAAAATAAATGACTGCCGCACAACACCGACTCGTCATCACCTCCGGCGAACCGGCCGGTATCGGTCCGGAACAAGTGGTTCAGCTGGCCCAACAAGATTGGCCGTTTGAATGGGTGGTCATCGCCGATGCCGATTTGCTCCAAGAAAGAGCCAAATCCATCGGCTTGCCGATTCGAATCGAACCGTTTGATCCTACACAACCGGCCAGCCCTAACACCGCTGGAGTCATCAAGCTACATCAGATCGACCTGGCCGTGCCGTCCACGCCGGGGCAACTTGCAGTCGAAAATGCCGACTATGTGCTTAAAATGCTGCATGCCGCCATTGACGGTTGCCTGAACGGCACCTTTGATGCCATGGTCACCGGCCCAATTCACAAAGGCATTATCAATGAAGCCGGCTTGAAGTTCACCGGGCATACCGAACTCTTAGCGGAAGCGTCCGGAACGGAACGCGTGGTGATGATGCTGGCGACCCCCGGTTTGCGGGTGCCTCTGGCGACCACTCACCTTCCACTTTCCGATGTACCGAAGGCCATTACGCCAACGCTACTGGAAGAGGTCATTCGCATTTTGCACCGTTCCCTTCGCGTGCAATTTAAAATACCCGCGCCGAAAGTTTTCATCATGGGACTCAATCCCCATGCCGGTGAAGACGGTCATTTGGGACGAGAAGAGCTCGACATCATTATCCCTACGTTGGACCGCCTGCGCGCTACCGGAATGGACTTGGTCGGCCCCCTGCCCGCCGACACGATTTTCAGCCCCGGCAACCTGGAACAAGCCGATGCTTTCCTGGCGATGTACCACGACCAGGGCTTGCCGGTTCTGAAATACGTTGGTTTCGGGCAAGCGGTGAACGTCACCCTCGGCCTGCCTTTCGTGCGCACCTCGGTCGATCACGGCACGGCTCTGAATTTGGCTGGCCAAGGCAAAGCGGACATCAACAGCTTCCGCTATGCCATGGAAGTGGCAATCGACATGATCCCCGAAGAGGAGACCGTCTGATGGCACAACGACAGAAATCTCATCAGCACAAAAAGCGGTTTGGACAAAACTTCCTCAATAACGACCGCGTCATTCAGCAAATTGTCATGGCCATTCAGCCGCAGCCCGATCAGCACCTGGTTGAAATCGGTCCCGGGGAAGCCGCTCTGACTCGCCCGCTATTGGAAGTGGTGGAGACGCTTGATATCATCGAAATCGACAATGATCTTATCGGCCCTTTAACACAGAAACTCGGTCACTATCCGGCTTTCAACCTGCACCACACCGATGCACTGAGTTTTGACTACCAACAACTGCAGAAAGACGAAAATGACCGCCTCCGAGTGGTTGGAAACCTGCCTTATAACATTTCCAGTCCACTGCTGTTTCATTTGATGCAGTATGGTGATGCTATTATCGACATGCACTTTATGTTGCAAAAAGAAGTCGTGGAACGCATTACGGCCGAACCGGGTAGTAAAACCTACGGTCGTTTAAGTGTGATGCTGCAATACGCCTGCGCCACCGAATACCTGTTTACCGTCGGCCCGGAAAACTTCACACCACCGCCCAAAGTGGATTCCGCGATTATTCGTTTAACCCCTTACCCAACTAAGCCCCACTCGGCTCAATCCGATTCAGACCTCGCGAATCTCGTTCGCCAGTCCTTTTCGCAGAAGCGTAAAACTTTACGCAACAACCTCAAAGGCTGGTTAACCGATGAGGATATCGAAGCTTGCGACATACGCCCTTCTGATCGGGCGGAAACCCTTTCCGTTGCCGACTTTGTCGCCCTGTCGGATCGTTACTCGGCCAAAGGTGCTTCCTGATGGCCACCTATGTGATTGGCGACCTGCAAGGCTGCTTCGACGAACTGATGGAACTGCTGGCAGCGATTGAATATGACGAACAGCAGGACATGCTTTGGTTCGCCGGCGACATCGTCAATCGCGGCCCAAAATCCTTGGACTGCCTAACGTTTGTTAAAAGCGTTGAGGAAGCGGGCCGGGGTAAAATGGTGCTGGGCAACCACGACTTCCATCTACTGGCCGCCTATTCCGGGCTGGAAAAATACGTCTCCAAATCCGATACCTTGGTGGACATTCTTCAAGCCGATAACGCACCGGAGCTGATTGATTGGTTGCGCCGTCAACCCTTGGTCGTTAAGCACGATTACCTTCCCGTGGCGATGGTGCATGCCGGCATTCCACCTCAATGGACCGTCACCGAGGCGCTAAGCCACAGCCAGGAGGTTGAACAGCATTTGCAATCCGAGCACTGGCAAACCTTTATTCGCGAACACCTGTTCGGTTCGGAGCCAAGGGAGTGGCAAGATACCCTCACTGGCTGGGAACGCATTCGCTACATCGTCAATGCCTTTGCCCGTATGCGTTACTGCAACGACCAAGGCAAACTCGAGTTCAAGCAAAAGATGTCACCCGCACAAGCTGAGACGATGAAAAAGAATTATCAGCCTTGGTTTGCGCACAGTAACCGCAAAAACAAAGATCATGAAATCTTTTTCGGGCATTGGTCAACGCTGGGCGCCGTGGATGCCTACAACATACACGCCACCGACACCGGCTGTTTATGGGGCGGCGAATTAACGGCCTATTGCCTTGAGACTCACACTCGACATACAATAAAATGCAAAATGCAGTGCAAGCCGAAAAAGAAATCCTGATTCCAGCTAAAATGGGATCACCAACAGAGTCATAAAACCCTATGGAAACGACTGAAAACGACATGCCCGACACCCCTCAAGAGGACATGGAACTCGCTCCGCGCACCCCAACGGCGGAAGAAATGCTGGAACGCTTGCACGCCGTCAACCTAGAGGACTTCAACCTTCAAGCCATCACCGATGAACTGAAAGGCAACAATGCTTGGTTATTTGTTTTAACCATGCCGATTACGGCCATTTTATTGGTGGTTTTTACCTTGCTGGGCAGCTTTATAACCGGCTATTTCATCCTGAGCTTTATCGTCTCGGCCGGCATTTTATTCGTGATTGGGAAAATGATTGACCAATACGAACAAAAATTCCGCCATCAGGCGCGCCTAGAAGTCATGCGCCGCATCAAGGAAGCTGAAACGGAAGAAGGCCTGATACCACACTTCAAGGACTTCCTGCCCAAAAAGTACCGTCACCTTTGGCAAAGCCTCAAAAAACAGAATTACATCTACATCGAACAATACATCGCGGCCATCACACTCTTGCAACAGCGCTTGGACAGTGATAAATTCATTCGTATATGGCGACTCAAACACCCTGACACAGCACTCGACGATGAGGATATGGAAGACAATTATTACGCCAGCGACGCAGAGCAACAACACGCCTAACCGCCCATAATAAATAAGAGGCCAAAATGCACCTATCGACTCGCCCCATTCAACCGGATGACCACGTTCTCATTGCACTTGGGCCCAATGGACACCCGACATTCAAAACCATTCACCCCAGCGAACATTATCTTAACCGCTTAGGCGACCACATGGTTGACTGCAAAAATTCTCAGTACGAAACCCACATGGTGGTGTCGTCGCATAATGTTTTTACCTTAACGAACCCGGATTACCGTTTCGACGAGGCACTGGATCAGATCATTCGTAATTTGATTTTGGATCGATACCCGAAAAGTATCTAAAGACACGCTTAATAGCGTTGGCTGAGGTAACGTTGGAATTCTTTCAATTCCGAACGCATCTGCTGAAGCAAGCCCATCGCATTCTCCGCTTCCCCTTTCAAGTCAGCTTCCAACACATCGGATTTACTTAACCGAGCTTTAGCGCCCGGGATAGTGAACCCCTGTTCATGTAACAGGGATTTAATTTCGATCACGACTTCGACATCGCGCTTTTGATAATAACGACGACCACGGCGTTTACTGGGTTGCAGCTGTGGAAACACCTGCTCCCAGTACCGTAAAACATGCGATTTCAACTGGCAGAATTCGCTGACTTCCCCGATGGTGAAATATTTCTTATCGGGTAAATCGATTTCCAGTTGTTTCGGATTGTCCGTCGATTTAGGCTTTACCATAGTTATCTATCTGAGCTCGTAATTTCTGACCGGGTTTGAAGGTGACCACACGGCGCGCGGAAATGGGTACATCTTCGCCCGTTCGAGGATTTCGACCAGGCCTGGCGCTTTTGTCCTTCAACTCGAAGTTACCAAATCCGGAAAGCTTAATTTGCTCCCCTTTTACCAGGATATCCGACATTTCATCGTAAAACTGTTCCACTAAATCTTTCGATTCACGCTTATTGAAACCGAACTTTTCCGATAAGGTTTCCGCAAGATCTGCTTTGGTCAATGCCATGTCTTTTCCTCTCAATACAATACGTCAATTAAACCTTTTCAAGGCGGTTAATTCAACTTTTATTCGATTCTTCGTCCATTATTGGCGTAATTCAGCCTGAACTTTTTCTTTTGCCATTTCAATTACTTGGGCGACCAGCGAATCGACCTCTTCATCCTGAAGGGTACGGTCTTGATGCTGGATTTTCAACGTCAATGCAACGCTCTTATGGCCCTCATCCACCCCTTGTCCACGGTAAATATCAAAGACTTCAACGCCCTTTAAGAGGTCCGATTCCACGAAATGGATGGCATCCAGTAACTCACGCATCGGCAAGTCTTCCGCCACAACAAACGCCAGATCACGCTGTACTTCCGGGAACTTGGAAATCGGCTTGGCCTGCGGTACCTGTGCCTGAGAAATCGCGTCCAAACGCAATTCGAACACATACACCTTGCCGGATACACCGGCCGGCTTCAACAAACTCGGGTGTAGCTGTCCCAGGACACCAACAGTACGGCCGTCTTTGACAATCGCGGCCGACTGCCCAGGGTGTAACATCGGGTATTCTCGCGCTTCAAAACGAACCTTGTCGAGAGCATGGCTCATTTCCAACAACGTTTCCACATCGCCTTTCAAATCGAAGAAATCGGCCGCACGGTTATCGCCCGCCCAGTTTTGCGGATTCACATCCCCAACAATGGCCCCGCCAATCATCGGGGTTTGCAGGGTTTTCCCATCCTCTCGATTAAACACCAAGCCAGATTCAAAAATGCGAATGCGATTTTGCTGGCGCTTCTGATTGTAAGAAATCGTCTGCAGTAGACCCGGGAATAACGTGGTACGCATGGCTTTCATATCGTCTGAAATCGGGTTTTGCAAACAGATGGCCGGGCTGTCCGGTACCAACTTGGCCTGCAAGTCTTCTTCGACAAACGAATAGGTGACCACTTCAAAATAACCGCGGTTCACCAATGCCTTACGGATGACATACAACTCCTGTTCCGCTTCCGGCAACGTCGGCAATCGCATCGGGGCTTCTACTTCAGTATCCGGCAAGTTGTTATAACCGTATACGCGGCCGACTTCTTCAATCAAATCGGCTTCGATTTCCATGTCGAAGCGATAAGTCGGTGCCGTCATTTCCCAGCCACCGTCAATCGCCTTCACATCAAAGTTCAAACGCTCGAAAATCGCTTCGATTTCCGCGTTCAACAAATCGACCCCCAGTAGTTTCGCCACACGCTCTGGACGCAATACAATCGGCTTAGGCGTCGGCAAATGTTCTGCGGAAACCGTTGAAGTCACTTCAGATACCTGACCACCGGCAATCTCGGTAATCAACTGCAAGGCTCTGTCCAAAGCACGTTCCGGCAAATACGCATCCACGCCACGTTCGAAACGATGTGACGAATCCGTATGCAAACCGTATTGACGCGCTTTTCCGATAATGGTCAGCGGCGTGAAATGAGCGCACTCCAAGAAAATACGTTGGGTTGTATCGGACACGGCTGTCGCCAATCCGCCCATAATCCCCGCCAACGCAATGGCGCTGGAATCGTCGGCAATCACTAAGGTGTCGTCTTGCAACGTTAGTTCTTTTTCGTCCAGCGTGACCAGCGTTTCGCCCGATTGCGCATAACGGATTTGGATATCCCCTTGCAACTTATCCGCATCAAACGCATGCATCGGCTGCCCCAGTTCCAACAGCACGTAATTGGTTACGTCCACCAAAAAGGTTTTCGGCGAAATACCGCCACGCTCCAGGCGCTGCTTCATCCAAAGCGGAGTTTCAGCTTGCGGATTCAAACCGTCCACGACACACCCGAGGTATTTCGGACAGGCTTGGGCTTGTTCGACCACTACGCCTTGGGCGCAAGCGCCCTTCTTCGCGACGTCTTGGCTTTCAAACGGAACGGTAAATGGTACATTGCCGATGGCGGCGATATCGCGCGCCACGCCTTCCACACTCAAACAATCCGCGCGGTTTGGCGTCAGGTCAACATCAATGACTTGATCGTTCAAGTTTAAGTACTCACGGATATCCTGGCCAATCGGGGCCTCATCCGGCAGGACATACAAACCATCGACACCGTCATCCGGCAAACCGATTTCGGTCGCACCGCACAACATACCATGCGATGGCACACCTCGTAACTTGGCTTTCTTAATTTTAAAATCGCCCGGCAAGACCGCGCCCACTTTCGCACAGCAGGCTTTCATACCGGCCACCACATTCGGTGCTCCGCATACGATTTGCAGATTTTCTTCTTCACCGACGTCCACTTGGGTCACGTTCAGCTTATCAGCGTCCGGATGCTTTTCAACCGAGACCACCTGGCCAACAACGACATTTGTAAAGGCCGGAGCCACCGGATCAACACCATCCACTTCCAGGCCGGCCAAACTCAATTCTTCCGCTAAGGTTTGAGAATCCCATTCCGGATTCGTCCACTCTCTTAACCAACTTTCACTTACTTTCATAATGCTTATCTTCTCGTCAGGCCTGGTGATTATTTAAACTGTTTCAAAAAGCGTAGATCGTTCTCAAAGAACTGGCGTAAATCGGTCACACCGTAGCGCAGCATCGCCAAGCGTTCCACACCTAGTCCGAACGCGAAACCGGAATATTGCTCGGCGTCCACTTCAACATTTTTCAGAACATTCGGGTGCACCATACCGCAGCCCAGTACTTCGATCCAACGGCCGTCACCGAATAAATCCGTGGCAATATCCACTTCCGCAGACGGCTCGGTGAACGGGAAATAAGACGGACGGAAACGCACTTTCAAGTTTTCGTCTTCAAAGAACTGGCGTAAGAATTCAATAATCAGCGTGCGTAATTGCGCGAAACTGGCGTTTTCTTCGATAACCAACCCTTCCACCTGATGGAACATTGGCGTGTGCGTCTGATCGGAATCACAGCGATACACTCGGCCCGGCGCGATGATACGCATCGGTGCATTTTTCTCTTCCATGGTCCGAATTTGCACGCCCGAAGTGTGCGTCCTCAGAACGGTTTGCTCGTCGAAATAAAAAGTATCGTGCATTGCACGTGCCGGATGCGTTTCAGGAATATTCAAGGCTTCAAAGTTGTGCCAATCGTCTTCGATCTCCGGCCCGGTCTCCACATCGAACCCGGCCTTGGCGAAAATCATTTCAATGCGGCGCAGTGTGCGGGTCACTGGGTGCAAGCCGCCCATATCCAAACCGCGCCCCGGCAAGGAAACGTCAATGGTTTCGCTGGCTAACTGGGCATCCAAAATCGCCTTTTCCAATTCGGCTTTCTTTTCGTTCAAAAAGCCCTGTACAGCCTGTTTGGCTTCGTTGATCACCTGACCCGCTTTGGGTCTTTCCTCGGCGGAAAGCTGCCCCAGCGTTTTCATCATGGCGGTCAGTTCACCTTTTTTCCCAAGGTATTGGACGCGAATTTCGTCCAAGTGCATCAATTCGGAAACGGAGTGAATCGTTTCCTTCGCTTGCGACACTATCTGCTGCAGTTTTTCTTGCATGATCTAAACGACCTTTAAAAATAAAAATGAGGAATGTCTGTTGTTCGCGCCGTTTTCACGGCGGTTAATGCGTCACACTTGTCTCAGGAATCAAGACAAGGCGATTGTGTTTATTTTTAAACTCACTCACCAACTCTCTAGATCGAAAGGGCAACTGAGCTTAAAAATAAAAAAGGAGCTTATTGAGAGCTTGAAATTCGATTATGAAAATCGTTTTTCAAGCTGACAAAAGCCCCTTTAAATTGCTTGCTTAATCGTTATGCCAAGGCCGCTTTTGCTTTTTCAACAATGGCGGAAAACGCTTCTGCGTCATGGATAGCGATATCGGATAGCACTTTACGGTCCACTTCGATTCCCGCTTTATTCAAACCGGAAATGAAACGGCTGTAAGTCATACCATTCATACGTGCTGCCGCATTGATACGTGCAATCCACAAACGACGGAATTGACGTTTCTTTTGACGACGGTCACGGTAAGCATATTGACCCGCTTTGATTACTGCCTGCTTGGCCACACGGAAAATCTTTTTACGAGCTCCGTAATAACCTTTTGCTTGCTTTAATACTTTATTGTGTCTCTTGCGTGCAATCACGCCTCTTTTAACTCTTGCCATGGGTCAACCTCCTTATGCGTACGGTAGCATGCGGCGAACCATTGCCACATCGTTATCATGAATCATGCTTGCAGCACGTAAATGACGTTTACGCTTAGTCGACTTCTTGGTCAAGATGTGACGAAGATGCGATTGTTTGCACTTAAAACGGCCGGAGCCGGTTTTCTTAAAGCGCTTTTGAGCACTTTTATTTGTTTTCATCTTAGGCATGGCTAAAACTCCAATTGCCGATATTCCAGCGAGCCGGAATACCATCAGTTTTTAGGATGTTCGGTACCATTCGGCACCCAACGCATAACAATAAACAGCACTGAAGAGCTGCACCGGTAACCACGCTTTACACGCGGCCCCAGTTATTGTTTTAAGGTTCCCTTTTTACACTTGTGGGAGCAAGTTTCTATCGAAAAGTCTCCGGCTCAACGAGCCGAAGTTTTCCATAAACTGTTTGCCGACGTTATTTTTTAACGGGCGCAACCATCATTTGCAGTTGACGGCCTTCCATTTTCGGCATTTGCTCAACGGTGGCGATTTCTTGAATGTCATCGCGCACACGTTCCAGCATTCGCATGCCCAGCTCTTTATGGGTAATTTCGCGCCCGCGGAACCAGATGGTGACCTTCACTCGGTCGCCTTTTTCCAGGAATTTCGTCAGGTTGCGCATTTTCACCTGATAATCCCCTTCTTCTGTTCCAGGGCGGAATTTTACTTCCTTGACCTGAACCTGCTTTTGTTTTTTCTTAGCTTCGTGCTTTTTCTTTTGCTGTTGATAGACGTATTTACCATAGTCCATGATACGGCAAACCGGCGGATTCGATTTTGCGGAAATTTCCACCAAATCCATCTCCGAATCTCGTGCCGCTTCTAAAGCCTCTTCAATTGAGACGACACCTTTCTGCTCTCCATCCGCATCAATTAAGCGAACTTCTTTTGCCGTAATTCTGTCGTTAATGTTGTCTTTAGGCGCTTCTGGTTGCTGCGGCCTACCACGACCTCTTCTAACTGCGATAGCAATATCTCCTCAATAAACTATATTCTGTAAAACTAGGATTCAACAACACGCCCGAGGTGTGAAATATCATCTACAAGCAGGTTGAGCAGTTCTTCAAACGAGAAACTCCCCAGGTTTTCACCGCCTCGAGCACGCACGTTTACGGTACCGTTTTCCATTTCCTGGTCCCCAACGACGAGGATATACGGCACACGTTGCAAAGTGTGTTCGCGAATTTTAAACCCAACCTTCTCATTTCTCAAGTCTGTTTCGACTCTAAACCCATGTTTTTTCAATTTTTTAGCAAAATCGCTCACATAATCGTTGTGGACTTCGGCAATGGATGCCATCACCATTTGCACCGGCGCTAGCCACGTTGGGAACTTGCCTTCATAGTGTTCAACCAAAATACCGACAAAACGTTCCAACGACCCAAGAATCGCTCGGTGAATCATGACCGGATGATGCTTCTCATTATCCGCACCGATGTAAACGGCATTCAAACGCTCGGCTTGCGTCATGGAAAAGTCCAACTGAATGGTGCCACACTGCCAGACACGCCCGATACAATCCTTCAACTGAAACTCGATCTTCGGACCATAAAACGCACCTTCTCCCGGCTGCAAAGCGTATTCCAGATTGGCGTCTTTTAAGGTTTGCTCCAGCGCTTCTTCGGCGGCATCCCATACGTCATCGGAGCCCACGCGCTGTTCCGGGCGGGTCGAGAATTTCACTTGAATATTATCGAAACCAAAATCCGCATAAGTGGTAAAGACCAAATCGATACAGGCCTGTACTTCTTCTTTAATTTGTTCCGGTGTACAGAAAATATGCGCATCATCTTGCGTGAAGGAGCGCACACGCATCAGGCCGTGCAAAGTTCCCGATGGCTCGTTACGGTGCACCAAACCAAATTCGGCCAAACGAATCGGCAAGTCACGGTAACTGCTCAAATTATGGTTATACACCTGAATGTGTCCCGGGCAGTTCATCGGCTTGACCGCGTAATCACGATTTTCCGTTTCGGTGGTGAACATGTTGTCTTTGAACTTGTCCCAGTGCCCGGATTTTTCCCACAGCACTCGATCCATAATCAACGGTGTACGAATTTCGTGATAGTCGTTTTCACGCAGCTGTTCACGCATATAATCTTCCACAATGCGGTACAGAGTTGAGCCTTTCGGGTGCCAGAATGCCATCCCCGGCGCCAGTTCATCAACGTGAAATAAATCCAATTGTTTCCCCAACTTACGATGGTCGCGTTTTTCAGCTTCTTCCATCATCGTCAGATAATCTTTCAATTCTTTCTTATCGGCAAACGCCACGCCGTAAATACGTTGCAGCATTTTATTATCGGAATCGCCACGCCAGTAAGCACCGGCCACATGCGTCAACTTAAACGCTTTCACAAAGCCCATATTCGGCACATGCGGCCCTCGGCACATGTCGATGTATTCCTGATGATAGTAAAAACCAAACTCCGTCTCAGCCGGCATATCTTCAATTAATTCGACCTTGTAGTCTTCACCACGTTCCTTGAAAATCGCTAACGCCTCATCACGCGGCGTCATTTTTTTGATGACTTCGTATTTGGTTTTCGCCAGTTCCGCCATACGCTTTTCAATTTTGGACAGATCTTCCGGCGTGATTTTTTCTTCCAGATCAATGTCGTAATAAAAGCCGTTTTCAATAACCGGGCCAATCGCCATCTTCGCCGACGGATACAATTGCTTCAATGCATGCCCCAACAAATGGGCACAGGAATGACGCATGATGTGCAAACCATCTTCATCTTTCAGAGTGATAATCTGCAGGTCGGCATCTTCCGTGATCAAATCACACGCATCTTTCAGCTGACCATTCACGCGACCGGCAATCGTCGCCTTGGCCAACCCCGTCCCGATATCGGACGCAACTTGCATGACAGTAACGGCATCTTCAAACGCTCTTTTCGAGCCATCCGGCAAGGTAATGATAGGCATGATTTAATCTCTTTAAATTTTATTCAACTATTTCAATCTTAAAAAGCGCTGACGACAAAGACAGGGAGCAGGTTTCCCGAAGAAAAGTCAATCCGCAGCAAAGCGGACGATTATAACACGAAGGATTACGTTTTAGCAGATTAAAATGAAAAATAACCGCTGGGATGCAATCGAGGCAAACAATGCGTTCACCCCGATAAATCAAGGCCTTAGAAGCATTAAGGCGAAGTCGTCGTGGTGAGACCCAAAGCATTCCAGGCCTGCATACCACCGCGGTACCAGTAGATTTTATCCGCCGGGTAGCCCATATTCACCAGCGCTTTGATATTGGTGGGTGACTGACCGCACCAAGGGCCGTTACAGAACATCACCAAGGTTTTCGCATTGGAAAAATCCCAGATACCGTCATCGACTTTGGCGCCAAACCGGCTGGTCAACAAATCTTCCACAACGAAGGGTTGATAAGAAGAAGATTCCGGATACAACTGCGTCCACGGGATATTAATGGCACTTGGAATCGAACCTTTTCGAACCCAGTCCGGGGTACGTGAATCAATAATCATAATGCTTTTATCGCCATCGGAGCGGGCTTTCAAGAACTTCAACATCTCTATTTCACCAATCGTATGCACGCCGGGCAACAATTGCATCGGTTGCACACAAAACGGCGGACAAGCCCGAGACGTTAACGCATAATCCTCATCAATCGTATTTTTGACGTTCTGGTTACGTTTGATGACATACTTTTTGCCATTGTCCATCACCGTGATGGAGGCCAAATCTTTGGTGATGTTCACCTTCTGTTCGGCCGCATACACCAACGAAGTCCCGAACAGCGGCCCCAAAGGCCCGTTCAGCATCAGCACCAACACAAAGCTCAAAAATGATTTAATCGCCATGACACACCTCCTTTCGAAAAAAATCGAAAACCGACTAGCGGGTTACGACCTCAACGATAGCAATCCATCGACCGACTGTCAAAAAAACCTAGTCACTAGAAAGGTTATTCCACAATCTTTTCACAAAGAATCGCCAGGCCTGGGCATTTTGCGGATTTCATACAACCTGCCACAATCCACCTTAAATGGATTCGCTGTTTTTTCAAAAAAATTCCGCTATAATTAAGCGCCCATTTTGAGACGGCCGAATTACCCCAAAGCGAAAAAAGCGGGTAAAGACAATGCATAACAATCTCGTACTCAACGGAACCAGAACAAAAGGAACAACTCCATGAACTTCGAACAAGCGCGCTTTAACATGGTCGAACAACAAATCCGCCCTTGGGATGTGCTCGACCCGAAAATACTGGATTTGTTCATGTCAACACCGCGTCACGAGTTCGTGGCCGAGTCGCAACAAGCGCTGGCTTATAGTGACATCGAATTGCCGATTGGCGAAGACCAATCCATGTTGCCACCACGCGTCGAAGCCCGTTTGCTACAAGCGCTTGACCCGGCCGAAGACGAAACCGTACTGGAAATTGGAACCGGTTCCGGCTACACCACAGCCCTGCTGGCTAAAGCGGCAAAAAGCGTCACCACCGTAGAGCTCTTCCCAAGCTTACAAGAAACGGCTCAGCAACGTTTGACCGAATTCGACAACATTACCTTCAAACAAGGCGACGCCAGCCAAGGTTGGGATGATGGTCAAACCTACGACGTCATCTTCCTGACCGGCGCCTTGGCCGAGCTACCAGACAGCTACAAGCAGCAACTGAACTTGGGCGGCCGACTGGTTGCCATCCAGGGTGAAAAACCGACCATGACTGCAGAAGTCTTGACCCGCATCAGCGACACCGAATGGGAAACGGAAGTCTTGTTTGAAACCGTCTTGCCTTACCTGGTCAATGCCGAACCGAAATCACATTTTTCCCTTTAATCAAACACGTTTAACCAAGCCACTTTTTACTGCAAATCCTGGTCGGTGCGGACACGCAAAAAGACCGGGAACCGAGGTTTCCCTTTCTGAGTCAAACCATAATACTTAAACGTCACCCAGGTATTGAGCGTTGGCGGATTTTTACGCTCCGCAGCACTTAAGCCCGAACCCAGTTTAATCCGCTGTCCTTGCCAATCACATACCAAAGAACCGACCAAACCGTCAAAACGGCCTTTGCCTGGCGTATAGCCAACCACTCGACACTCATCATCCCAATAGGTTTTCACTTTCAAGGCCATTTGCGTTCGGCCAGTCACATAGGGTTGTGAAGCCTGTCGTAAAATTAGCCCTTCGGCGCCCTTTTCAACCAGCCGGTCAAGCGTTTCTTGAACCTGATCCGTAGTTTCAACCGGTATTTGCGGAATCAACTTCACCTGCGGTAAAGCATACTTCCTCAGATAGGCTTCCAATACCGCAAGCCGCTCCAACAAACCACCCGGCTGATTCGGTGCTTCAAATACTTGATAAGTGATTTTCCTCCATCGGCTATCCGGTTCCTGCTGACGCACAATGGAAACGATGTTTTCAAAATCTTGGCGCTTGGTCCAAAGCTCACCGTCCAATTCAAACTTCGGAAAGCCTTTCAAAAACCAAGCTGGGGCATGAATCACCTGACCACCACGCGACAATAACTGCTGACCGTTCCAGTAAGCTCGAACCCCATCCAGCTTTTCACTCATCAACCAACCTCGAACGTCGACTTTACCCGTCTCATACACCTTAGGTAAAAAAAGGTCAGGACGGCCTTCGGAATTGGCCGTTGTAAAAACCAGCAAACCGCTGCACAAACAAAAAAGGAGGCCAAGCCTCCTGATTATTGGATTCATTTGCTGTCTCGATTATTTCTTATCCGACAACAAAATATCGCTCTTGTTCTTCTCAAGCGTCTTGACGCCAATGCCTTTGACATTCGCCAGCTCATCAACGGACTTAAATCCGCCGTGCGCTTTACGGTATTCAACAATCGCTTGCGCTTTTACTTCACCCACACCACTCAAAGCATCGGCAATTTCACTCGCCGAAGCGCTGTTGACATTCACCGGTGCCGCCATAACGTAGGAAGCAAAAAACAAACTGAAAACAAGTGCAACTAATCTAATCATCGTTATCATCCTTTAACGTTTAATATTAAAAATTACGCACTAAAGCGTAACAAAGATCATAACGCAAAAACATCAGAAACACAAAACCCCGCAATGCGGGGCTTTGCAAACTTAAAAAACGTCAATCAATCAGTCAGACAACCTCGTTAGTTTGACTTCATAAATCGCCGTCGTACCACTGACTTCGTTGCCAACAATCAAGTACGGCTTTCCTGACCCGCTATCCGACGCTGAAACAAACTTAAAACCTTCTGGCCCTAAATCGCCCGCATCCACACTGTATGTCGAACCGGAATTATCGTCCGGATCAATGGAAAGATCCCGATCATTGATATATTGAACATATTGTGGCGCGTAAGGGTTGGAGACGTCATAAACCATAATGCCCCCCATTCGCTCCAAACCGATGAATGCATAGGTATGACCATTAACCTGCCCTACCGTAATCGCCTCCGGCTCCGGACCTTTATTATCGGAACGATCATCCCCGGAATTTTCGGCATTATCGTTATTGAAATCATCGCCATAACGTAAAGCTGTCAAACGTTCAAAATCGCTACCGGAGTCAAACACCTGCTCGCCGGTTTCGGCATCCCAAATCGTAAAGGATCTGGCGCCATAAGCGTATAGTTTCTCGAAATCCGTGCCACCGTTTTGAACAACACTGGTATGGTAAGAGAATTTCAAACGTCGTAACTCATCGTCATCGCCAAACCCGCCGTTATCCGAAGACGTCATATTCGAATCCAGGGTGACGTTATCGGAATCGTAATAATCCTTAGCCGAAAACGCATCAACACAGTTATCCGAGCTGTCGAAATAATAACCCGCCGCTTCGCAAGCCGCCTGATCCGTTACGTTTTCCAACCAATCCTGGCGATCATCACCTTCGTTGGCGGTCAATAAATAGGTTTTGCCATTGTAAGTCATGGACGTAATGGAATCCGGCATATACATTCCCATCACCGGCCAGTTCTGAATATGAACACCGTCCTTCTGACTGGCATCCAGCTCATTGCCGGGAATCGAATGATCCTTAAATCCTAAGCCGATAATTTTATCAACCGAGCTATCATTTAAATTAATCACCGCAACCGCGTTGGATTCCTGCAAGGTCACATACGCCTTCGAATTATCAGCCGCCACCGAAATGTACTCCGGCTCAAAACTCTGGGCCACCGTCGCTTTATTGTCCGAAGTTGTCGCGCTGAAACCATCCAATACCATTTTATCGGTCGGCAATTCACCATTTCGAGAGCCACCGACATTGAAATCGGTAAAACCAATATTGATCACGGAATAGTCACTCATGGAAACCACACTGACCGAACCGTCAGGGTCCACGGAATAATCACTGTTCGGTTCGCCTTCATTGGCCACCAGCACCTTCGAACCATCCGGTGCAAACGTCACCATATCCGGCAAAGCCCCCACTTGGACGGCACGGGCATAAGACAAGTCAGATGTATTTAAAAAAATGACCCACCCATTATCGGTTTTGGTATTCGCTTCGACGGCCACGGCCGCATAGTCTCCGTAAACCGAAATACTGTTAGCGGCTCCCACTTCGGAAGTAGCTGACACAATCGCGTTATCAACCAACATCTGGGCCAGATCCAAACTGCCATATAAAGCCGGTTGCGCCGACGTCAAATCCGAAAATACGTCCACTCGGCCACTGTCGGCATTAACCACAAAAATACGGTTGTGCTGCTTATCATAATCGACAATCTCCGCCGCACTGACATCAAAGCCCTGAGAAGCCGTACGTCCAACACGCTCCAGCCCAACCACTTGGCTGGATGCATCTTTTCCATCCACTCCATCGGACCCGTCATGTCCATCGCCCCCGCAACCAGTCAAAAATAGAGACACCCCAAGTAAACCATAAACTGGAAAAAGTCGATATTTCATCCTATACAACCCTATTCATAAGTAAAAATAAGGGTTGATTTTATCGACTGAAAATAACAGAAGTGTGACAGGTTATTGACGTGGAAATGAAACCCACAACAAAAAAGGCATCACTGAGCGAGATATTGACGCCACCATCTTGGATGCATACTAAATTTAATCACTAACTGGCTTGGTAGCCAACGATAACGACGACCCAAATGGTAGCCAAGAAACTTTAAACCATTCCGTAAAAAAAACTCAAAAAATTGAGCATAACGTTTTTCTTTAAACAATAAACGCCATTCCGATTTTACATACTTCCACCCTTCACTCCCCACTTGGGTAAAATCCGCCAAACTACCTGACTCCATGCGGTGAAAGGCTCCGACATCGAAATACCGTCTAAACTCCTGTAAAACCGAATAATTATGAGAATGAAAAACACAAGCTTCAGACACATAAGCTAATGAATACCCTGCCTTCAGCAGCTTCACGCCCGCATAAAGATCCTCACTAATCAATAGGCCATCTGGAAACCAGCCAACATCATCCATAGCCGAACGACGGTAAGCGCAAAAGGCATTCGATAAAAAAGCCGCTTTAATCCCCTGCTCTTTAACATCTGACAACGAATATATATGACTTTTTCCTGGGTAATTAAACCCTCTTAAGTGCCTGGCAAAAAAGTGTGCATCTTCATGCGGAAGCTGTCGCCCGTATGCAGCTCCTACAGCCGGGTTCTCAAACGCCAAAGTCAACCTATAAAGGTCATCCTTAGACACAGGGAGCGCATCCTGGGTTAAAAAAACAACAACATCGGAATCACAAGTTTGTGCCGCCAACGTACGAGAACCACCATGATCAAAATCATCGGGCGAGATAACATGTACCTGATCGAATCCAATATCTTCGAGTTGTTGTTCCGTTCCATCTGTTGATGAAGAATCCCAAAACACACAGGTAATATTCTTGTCGGCTTTCAATGCACCAAGGAATGCCATATAACGTGGTGTTAAAAAGTCAATCGCATTGTAAAAAGGAATCACAACACAAATGGCCATACCGGAAATCACACTGTACGTCTTTGGTAAGAATGATTTTTTACCGACGTCCACCAAGTTTCATTTTCCAGATACCACATCACCGTTTTACGCAAACCCGACTCAAAGGTCTCCTTGGGTTTCCAGTCCAACTCCTTTTCAATTTTGGAAGCATCGATGGCATAACGGCGATCATGACCCGGCCGATCTGAAACAAAGGTAATCTGTTCCGAATAAGCGCGTTCTTTTGGCCGAACATCATCCAGAATCGAGCAAATGGTTTTGACCACCTCAATATTTTGTTTTTCGTTATGACCACCGATATTATAAGTTTCGCCCACGCGCCCCTCAGTCGCCACCAACACTAACGCTCTTGCATGATCTTCCACATACAACCAATCACGAATTTGATCGCCTTTCCCATAAACAGGCAAAGGCTTGGCATCCAGTGCATTTAAGATCACCAACGGGATCAACTTTTCTGGAAAATGATACGGCCCGTAATTATTTGAGCAATTGGTCACAAGCGTTGGCAAACCATAGGTTCTTTGCCAGGCACGTACAAGGTGATCACTGCTGGCCTTGGAAGCTGAATAAGGTGAACTCGGCGCATAAGCCGTACACTCGGTAAACAAAGGCAAACTCGCACTTTCAACATCATTCAACTCATCTGGGTGAGGCAAATCACCATAAACCTCATCTGTTGAAATATGATGAAACCGGAAGTTCGCTTTTTTATCCCCTTCAAGCTCAGACCAATAGGTTCTAGCCTGTTCCAAAAGTGTATAAGTTCCCACAATATTCGTCTGAATAAAATCGCCCGGTCCATCAATTGACCTATCCACATGAGATTCTGCCGCCAAATGCATGACCAAATCCGGCTGATACTCTGAAAAGACGCGCTTTACCGACTCGACGTCACAAATATCGACTTGTTCAAAAAAATAACGCGAATCACCACTGACCGATGACAAAGAATCCAAGTTTCCGGCATAAGTTAATTTATCTAAATTAACAACAACATGAGCAGTCTCTTGAATCAAATACCTTATGACAGCCGAACCAATAAAGCCCGCACCACCCGTTACCAAAATTGTTTTTGCAATCATAATATCTACTATTTTTAAACCGTTTTCTGCAACTGCCCCATACACTTTTCTAACGATTTTCGCCAATGTGGAATCGACAAATCAAAGGACACTTTTATTTTTCGTTTGTTTAATACACTGAAAAAGGGCCGTTTAGCCACTGTCGGAAATTCCGAACTTTCGATTGGGACAACATGATTCTCTAGGCCAGTCAACTCAAAAATGGCGCATGCAAAATCATACCAGCTCGCAACCCCCTCGTTGCTAAAATGATAAACCGTCATTTCAGGCTTCATCGAATGCTTTTCATAATGTGAAATCAACGTGATAATCGCATTCGCTAAATCCACCGCATAAGTCGGCGAACCAATTTGATCGCCAACAACTTTCAACGTATCCTGCTGCTCAGACAAGCGCAACATCGTCTTGACAAAATTATTTCCAAATTGCGAAAACACCCAACTGGTTCGAATAATACAGCCTAACGGCTTCACCAGCCGAATCGCTTGCTCTCCCTTCAGCTTTGTCTCACCATACACGCCCAACGGATTGGTTGCATCACTTTCAACGTAAGGACGACATTGTGTTCCATCGAATACATAATCCGTACTGATATGAATCAAAACCGTATCCGTTTTTTTCGCTATTTGAGCAATTTGTTTCACCGCACGATGATTAATGGCTTCCGCCAAATCACTCGCCTCTTCAGCTTTATCAACCGCCGTAAAGGCCGCACAATTAATAATATAATCAAACTGGCGATTCTGAAAAAAAGCCTGTATCTGCTTTGGCTGCGTTAAATCCATATCCGAACGGCCAACAAATTCAAAAACCGGCTCCAATACGTTTTGTGTACACAACTTTAAAGATTGACCCAGCTGACCGTCACGCCCAATGACCAAAACCTTCTTAGCCATAATAATTAACACCGTATTCAAAGTGGCAAGGCAAATCCGCCAGGCCTGGTTGGTTTTTATCCTTCTCTGACAAGGACACCGAATCACTCGCAATTTGCCACTCAATTCCAAGACTCGGTTCATCATAAGCCAAACCAAAGTCATGATCCGGCGCATAATAATTATCCACTTTATAAGCAAAAATTGCCGTTGGGCTAAGCACAACAAAACCATGTGCAAACCCTCTTGGCACAAATAATTGATGCTTATTTTCCGAGCTGAGCACCGCCGTTACAGCTTGACCAAATGTTGGACTTCCATACCGAATATCCACGGCCACATCCAGCACTTTCCCCTCAACCACACGAACCAACTTACTCTGAGCAAATGGCGGACTTTGATAATGCAGTCCTCGCAACACACCATATGAAGACTTCGACTCATTATCCTGAACAAAATTCACTTGATACCCCAGCGCTTTTTCTAACGCATCCTGGCGGAAGGTTTCAACAAAATACCCTCGCTCATCCCCAAACACTTTCGGCTTCAGCAACAAGACCTCTGGAACCGCCTGTTTTATAAATTCCATCTACACTCGCTTCTCTTCAGCACATTGTTGTAAATAAAGCCCATACTGATTTTTCATTAACGGTTGAGCCAAGGCCAGCAACTGTGCTTTGGAGATATAACCCATTTCAAATGCAATTTCTTCCAAGCAAGCCACCTTCAATCCCTGACGCTTTTCAATCGTTTCGATAAAAGCCGATGCTTCTAACAAACTTTCATGCGTTCCCGTATCCAACCAAGCAAACCCTCGTCCCATCAGTTCAACCTTCAAACGATTTTCTGACAAATACATTTGATTAACGGACGTAATTTCAAGTTCACCGCGTTTTGAAGGCGTCACCTGTTTTGCTTTTTCAATGACATCATTCGGATAAAAATACAACCCCGTCACAGCATAATTTGAAAGTGGCTTGCTCGGTTTTTCTTCCAAGCTCATCACATTCCCTTCATCATCAAACTCCGCCACACCATAGCGTTCCGGGTCCTGAACATGATAACCAAACACCGTCGCTTTAGACTCCTGTTTCGCATTATCTACTGCACTCGCCATCATCCTTGTTAAATCATGACCATAATAAATATTATCCCCCAAAATCAAACAGACATCCGAATCGCCAATGAAAGACTCACCCAGAACAAAAGCCTGCGCCAAACCATCCGGAGACGGCTGTACGGAGTATTCGAAATGCATCCCCAGCTCACTTCCATCGCCTAAAAGGCTCTGAAAACTCCCCTGATCCTCCGGGGTCGTGATAATCAATACTTCCCGAATACCGGATAACATCAAAACCGACAAAGGGTAATAAATCATCGGCTTATCATAAATTGGCACCAGCTGCTTGGATACCCCTTTCGTTATCGGATATAAACGCGTCCCCGAACCACCCGCTAAAATAATTCCTTTCATTCTGTATCCTTAATCAATCTTCATTAAAGGCGCGTACAACCATATCTCTTATTGGCTTAATTAAATAACCAAAGAAGGTTCTTTCACCCGTCTGAATAATCGCCTCTGCCGGCATACCCGGTAGCATGAACAAACCGTCTTTTTCCATTTGTTCAACACCTTTTTCCGTAATCAATATTTTCGCTTCAAAATAACGAGTACCATTTTTTTCATCTTCAAAACTATCGGGGGACAACTGAATCACTTTCCCTTCAATCACATGCGTCATCTGAGTATTAAAAGCCGAAAACCGAACATCCGCAATTAAACCAATGCGAACTCGATCAATATCTGAAGTAGAGACTCGAACTTCCACCGCATAGTTTTTCGTGTCCGGAACAACCTCCATTAAGGGTTCACCCGCGCGGACAACACCACCAATCGTATGAACCTCTAAACCTTTCACTCGCCCATCCGTTGGAGAAGTAATGTCGATACGCTCCAGACGATCTTTCAAAGTTGTTTTGCGAGACATCATATCCAGCTTTTCGGTCTGAACATCTCGTAGCTGAGACGCCGCATCCTGCAAAAACTTCTGTTTTCGCAACACCAATTCCGCCTCCGTTTCACCAATCTGAACCTTCAAGCGAGCCATATCCGATTCATTCGATGCCTTTTCGCCTTCCAACTCTGAAAGGTCTCGCTTCATTTGTTCCAAACGCACTTTGTCCGTAAACTGCTCCTTATATAGGGCTTCCCAGTCTTTCAACTCCAAACGATACGATCGAATACGATCATCCAAGCTCTTTACTACACTTCCCAACCCCCCGATTTGCTCTTTAAGCGCACTGATTTTCTTTCGATAAATCGCCAACTCCTGATTAAGCGAATCCGTATTCGCTTTAAACAAATCCCGCTGCCCCGCCATCAGCTCGGCCACATCAGGGTTATTTTTTTGCGCCAACAAGGCTTCAGGAAATGCAATTTTATCAGCCATTTTCCTTTCCGCTTTCAAACGAGCTTCCATCCCCAAAGCCTCGTTCAAACGAGCTTGAACCGATGCCAGTTCCGCCGACGCCTGGGTCGGCGACAAACGCAACAGCACCTCTCCTTTTGTGACATGCTGTCCCTCTTTGACATTAATTTCCGAAACAATTCCGCCTTCGTAATGTGCGATTGTCAGATTATTAGTTTCCACCGTTACCTGACCCGGCGCAACGGCCGCACTGCTTAATGGTGCCAAGGCCGACCAAACCCCCATTCCACCGAAAACCACCAACAAAACAATTAACCCCAAGCGTCTGTAAGGCGCATCGGAGGTCGGTATTTCAGGTAAATCATCTTTTTTTTGAACCGCCATAGAATCAAAATCCGAGGGTGCACGCTTTTTCTCTAGCACATCCCCTTCCAGCGGCTTTGCAACTTCTGCTTTTTGCGTTTCTTCTTTCATAGATTTTTCCGACATAATTGCTTCCTAAGACTTAGACTGATTCGTTAACGAAATTTGGCCATTTTGCAGCGCCAGCAAAATCTCATCACGTTCTCCAAAGCCTTTCATTTCGCCCTGTGCCATTAACAACACTTTATCTGCTTGTTTTAGAATCTGTTTACGGTGCGATATCAACACCACTGTCACATTATTCTCTTTCAATTGAACCAATGCCTCAGAAAGCGCTTTCTCACCATGCTCATCCAAGTTTGAATTCGGTTCATCCAGAATCACTAAACGCGGTTCGCCATACAAAGCTCGAGCCAAACCAATACGCTGTCGTTGCCCGCCAGACAACCCTGAACTTCCACTGGCCAAAACCGTATCGTATCCCTGGGGTAAGCGCAAAATCATCTCATGCACACCCGCCATTTTCGCTGCTCGCACCACACGATCAGGGTCCAAAGCCCCGAAACGACAGATATTTTCCGAGATCGTACCCGAAAACAGTTCAATATCTTGAGGTAAATAGCCAACAAAGCGACCGAGATGATCTTTGTCCCAGGCATGGACGTCCGCCCCATCCAACCGAACCTTTCCCGCCATTAATGGCCAAACACCCAACATCGCACGAACCAAAGAAGACTTACCAGCCGCACTCGGGCCGACAACCGCCATGACCTCACCTTTATTTAGTGCAAAACTCACGCCTTTAACAGACGGTGTTTGAGCGCCAGGAGGCACCACCATCACCGCTTCACAGCTCAACTGACCTTCAGGATCCGGCAAAGCCATCGTATTGGGTTGAGGCGGATAAGCGGCAAACAAATCAAATAATCGCTTATAAGCCGAACGTGCCGATCCAAAACCTTTCCAAGAACCAATCAACAAATCCAACGGCGCCAAAGCACGCCCTAGGATAATCGAACCGGCAATCATCATACCCGGTGTAATTTCATCATTAATCGCCAACCAAGCGCCAAGCCCTAAAATGAGCGACTGAAACATTAATCGCAAATTTTTCGACATATTCGTCAAAACACTGGCTCGATCACTCGCATCACTTTGCTTCTTCAAAAAACTTAAATGGCGTTCCAACCAACGCTCCCGCAAGCTAGACTCCATCCCCATTGCCGACACAACTTCCGCGTTTTTCAAGCACGACGCCGCGTAATTACTGGAAGCCAAGCTCTCACTTCCGGACTCCTCCAACAGCTTCTTAGTCGATCGTTCATTTGCCACCGCCAGCAAAAACAGGATAATCGCCGCCACTATCCCGAAAATTCCGAAATAAGGGTCAAACATAAACAATATCGCAATGTAAATAGGCAACCAAGGGGCATCAAAAAACGCAAAAGGACCATTACCCGACATATATTGACGTAAGTTATTCATATCATTAATCGGTTGCGCCGAATCATTCCCCGGCTCTTTAACCGTTCGATCAAACATAGATGCAAATAGATTCACATTCATATATTGATCCAATCGGTTTCCGACACGAATCAAAATGCGAGATCGAATAAACTCCAGTACCCCCATCGTCATAAACAGCCATACGACAATCAGGGTCAACATCACCAACGTTTCTTCACTCCGGCTAGTCACAACCCGGTCATACACCTGCAACATATACAAAGCCGGTACCAACATCAGGATATTAATAAAAAAGCTAAACACTCCAATACTGATAAAAGAATGTTTTACGCTTAAAAGCGCCTTTTGAATTTCGGTTTTTTCTTTATTCTGTTTACTCATTCGTTCCTCGCCATTCCCTTGTTTTATCTGGCATTTTCAATGTAAATGATCCCATTCAGCCTAAAGACTCCAAAAAGGCTTCTGGTTGTTTCATATAACTGGCCACCTGGTCCGGTTCAAATCGCCCCACCAGATACAATAATTCAAACTGAGATTTCAAATTTTTGTAAATTTCCGCATTCAATTTTCGCTGAGTGTTGTACAACCGTGTTTTCGCCTCCAACACATCAAACACCCCTCTTAAGCCATACATCAAACCCTTTTCAGCCGCCGCCAAATAAGCATCTGCCGACACCAACGACTTTTTAAATGCCTGAATGTTTTCGTAAGAGCCTGTTAAATTGGAAAAGGACTCCTCCATTTTCACTTCAACGAAATACAACTGATCCTCAACATTATGTTGCGCGCTTTGCACTCGGCTACGCGCCGCAGAAACTCTCGAATTCGTACGACCGCCCTGATAAATTGGCATCCGCATTTCAACCAATACCTTAGCGTTCTCTTTTATCGAGTTTTCGTAGGATTCCGCCCCATAATACTCAGCCCTAGCGGTCACTTCCGGCCAATATTCACCCTTTTGGACCTCCACATCCGATTGTGCTTCTCGCAAAGCCTGTTTGGCTGCCAAAATCAAAATCGAATGTACCTGAGCATCATCCAGCCAGTTTGAACGTTTCAACCAAAGCTCAGTTCTTTGCCACATATCTTCCGGCACCGGCATCACCTGGTCAAACTTAACGCCAACTAATTGCTCCAACCTTTTCCGTGTCACCTGAGCCTGCGTTTCTTCGGCCGACAAATTCGCTTTTAACTCATCATATTTAGACTGAGTTTCCAGCATATCCATTTTGGTCGCCATTCCACGCCCCAACATGGCCTCCAAGCGCTTCATCTTAATCTCGTGATCCGCCACCTCTTGCTTGGAGATTTCCACCATCGTATTACTCTCCAATACATCAATATAGGCTTCAATCGCTTGAAGGCCGGTCGTCAACTGAGCTTTTTTAAACTCAAGCTCTGCTGAAGCCACACTTTCATTCGCCTTATTAATTCCCTGAAAACGCTGGTATGAAAAAACCGGTTGCGCCAAATTAACGCTACCACGTTTAAAGTTATCCGTTTCCCCCGAAACATAGTCTGTCGAATACTCACCGTACCCAACGTGCCCACTCACAGACAAATCCGGCAAAACTTGCGACCAGGCCTGGTCAATCGCCTCACGATCCGAATCCAAGCGACTTTGTTTCGACAGCAAAGACTGGTTATACCCCAGAGCCACCTGATAAGCCTCAACCAATGACAAAGACTTAATATTTCCATCGACTTCTGCCCTGGCTGGGCTTGTCATCAAAAACCAAGCCACTAATATTACAGCGATTCGCAAAATGCACCTCTCATTGCTTATGTTGCTTAAGTGTTGTCACTGAAAACCGTTTCTTTCGTACTCAATCGAATTTCAACACATCATCGTCCGACTCCTCAAACAACCTATCCAAATCCACTTTCGATGGCTCCATATTCTCAAGCACCTTATGGTAATTTTCTGCCAACAACGTCATTTTCGGCATATGATCCATACTCGCCAAATGCGCAAACGCAAACGCCATTACGCCCGTCTTCACCCACTTCTGCAAAAGCGCCCCATCCAACTCCGCCAAGCGATCCTGATCCACCCAATAAATATCCTCTCTAAGTGGCGTCACGCTCCCATCATCTGGCGATTTGCTCTGGATTGGCAAAGGCACCAACACCCCCGCATCCGCTAAAGCGTCCGACAATTTCTCCGACAAACGCATTCCATTTTCCAATTGACTTAAAAACGTGACCAGTTTCTGTCCATGCTCCGTCAACTCACCGGACTCATCCAAAACCGCCTGCCCCTTGCCTTGTTTGAAGTTTTTCTCTTCATCCCAAACGCAAAGCACCTGCTCATTTTTATCATTATTCAACAACTGAAACGGATAACGCCGTAAAACCGCCGGCACGTACCCCATCAAAAACTGCCCCGTTTTCGGGTGCACCAACAAGTTACGATTCGGCGTCACCCCCGAAAGCAACCCAACTTGAAACCCATCGTCACGCTTTAAAAAACACACAACGCCATGCTTAATCGCATGGTTGATTTCCGTTGACGCCAACGGAATAAAACCCAAATTCGAAGCATACTGATAAAACAGCTTATTTTCATATCCAAAACCTTGGTGCTTACTTTTCGAGACAGGGACAAAAGACATAATTTAAAACCTTATTAAAATTAACTTCAAAACTAAAACTCAACGAATCGCACCCTTTATTTCAAAGGGCATTGTACAGATTCATACAGACAAAACCATGACCAAATTTTTAACGGATTCTAATACGCATTCTTATGCATAAAACCTTTATAAAACGTCATCGCAATAATTTTCATATCAAACCAGAAAGACCAATTTCGAATGTAATGCAAGTCAAACTCCACACGCTTACACATTTTTTCTACCGAATCGGTTTCACCACGCCAACCGTTCACCTGCGCCCACCCCGTAATCCCTGGTTTAACTAAATAACGTTGCATATATTTAGGAACCAGTTTTCGATACATTTCGTTATGCGCAACGGCGTGTGGCCGGGGGCCAACAACAGACATTTTCCCCTGCAACACATTAATGAACTGCGGCAACTCATCCAAGCTCGTCCGGCGCAACAAACGCCCCAAAGGCGTCACACGCTTATCATCCTTTCGTGTCTGAGCGACACTCTGACCATCAGATTCCGTCGACTCATCAAACATGGTCCGAAACTTATAAACCCGAATCTCCCGACCACTCAAACCATAACGTTTCTGCTTAAACAACACCGGTCCAGGCGACGTCCACTTCACCCCCAACGCCAACACCAACATCAACGGCGAAAACACCAACAAGGCTGCAGAAGCAATCACCACATCCTCAACCCGTTTAATAAAACGCTCAAACTCCCCCGTCAAAGCGGAATCAAACACCCCTATGACCGGAATCCCATCAATATCCGTTACTTTCGCATGAAGCAAATCGAACACAAACATATCCGGCACAAACTTAATCACAACCGGAATATCCGACAAAGTCTCAAGCACATGTTTCACGTCCCCGACTTGTTCAACCGGTAAACAGATATACACCTCATTAATATCATGCTCTTCAACCTCAAGTTTAAGGGCATCGCTTCGTAACGGCTTCAAATCCACACAATCACCGCCGCTTAAGCGAAATGTCTGCTCAGAACCGACCAAATCGTAAAACCAAAGCAACCGATACCCTAAGCCAGCATTACACAAAATCGTCTCTGCCAACGACTTCGCCAACGCATTATGGCCCACAATCACAATATTCTTACTGTTCCCACCCTGCGCTCGATAAAAAATCAGCGCCTTACGAATCATCAAACGATACGCAATCAAAGCAACAGGCGTCGAAAGCCCCCACAACACCGCTGATTGCTTAGGCCAAAAGGTCCATGAAGAAAACAAAAACACCAACGCCAGCCAAAGCAACCAAGTCCAAAGCCAAGCCTCTAAAACCAGTTTAATGCTGGCGAAAAAAGGGCGTCCTCGCCAATGCTGATAAATGCCTAACAGCTGTGAAACCACCACAAACGTCAGCCCCGCCACAAGCCCAAAAGCCACCAAAGCCAAACCATGTAAAGACGTTTCTTGGAAAAAAATACCAACGAACAAACCGGCTGTCACAATGAAATCCAAGCTTCGATGCAACCAAACAAACGAAGCCCGATCCGGATGCAATATCGCTTTTATATCAAACGTCCAGCCATCCACTTTTCGCACCCTTTCCTCACCTCTGTCTTTAAGCTCAAACAAGCCACTTAATAATGCGCATTATTATAGGGGCATTATACGCACAAATTTGTGACATATGTCACACTTTTTTCAAAAAACACAGTCATACCGAGCAAAATCGAAGCATCTCTTAAAGAATGGCACTGTCACCCTGAGCGGAGCCGAAGGGGCTCTTGAGGGCAAGCGTGTCGGTTTGAGATTCTTCACTTCGTTCAGAATGACAGAACACTGTCATGCTGAGCCTGCCGAAGCATCTCTTAAAGAATTGCACTGTCACCCTGAGCGTAGTCGAAGGGGTTCTTGAAGGCTTGCGTGTCGGTTTGAGATTCTTCACTTCGTTCAGAATGACAGAACACTGTCATGCTGAGCCTGCCGAAGCATCTCTTAAAGAATAACACTTGTCACCCTGAGCGAAGTCGAAGGGGCTCTTGAGGGCAAACGTGTCCTGCTTGAGATTCTTCACTTCGTTCAGAATGACAGTGGTGTTTGTTCAGGTTAACAGTGAGTTTTTACCAGGCCTGGCAGAAAAACGTTGTCATGCTGAGCCTGACGAAGCATCTCTTAAAGAATTGCACTGTCACCCTGAGCGAAGTCGAAGGGGCTCTTGAGGGCAAGCGTGTCGGTTTGAGGTTCTTCACTTCGTTCAGAATGACAATGGGAGAATTCAGAGTGATAGCGTGTTTGTTCGGGATGAGCGTGGATTTACCTATTCCCTGATTCAAATGATAGAACCCTCTTGGTCATCTCCAAACCAGGCACTCACATCCAAATAATCCTCGTCACCAGCGCTTAATTGCGAATAACGTTCATGCATCCGCTGAAGGTTTGCCATATTTTGGCGACTTAACCGCTGATACATTAACAAATCCAACGCATTTGCCTCTTGAAGTTTTTTCAAGTCAAATGGTGTCAAACGCTCCCATTTAGATTCATCCACCCCCAATAAATCATCCCGCTGAATTGAGCCCACCGATAAAGGTGTAAAAACATTCACGCCCTGCAAAACCGACAAAGCCTTCTGATCCCAAGCAAAACCGCCATTTAGCAAACGAATAAAGTTTACCTGCTTGGCACCATATTCCGTCAGGCCCGTTGACGCCATCATTACCCTCTCTCCAGCGGGTCGAAAATCGGCTTCGTCCTCCCAAACCACCAGCTCTTCCTCGCCCAATTCGTTATGCGCCAAATCAAAAGGATAACGTCGTAAGAAAGCCGGTACATGCGGCCATAAAAACCGGCCATTTACCGGGTTAACCAACCAGTTTTCGCCCGTCTCGCCCGATGAAACCACTCCCAATTCCAAACCGCCCGGAGTGGAACGAAAAGCCAGAACGCACCAAGGAAGAAGCTTTAGAACCTCACCCCGGGTAATTGGAATAAACCCCCAATCACGTGCAAACGCAAATGGCTTCTCAGGCGCAAACCCAAACCCAGCATGGTCGGCTTCAGTCACCTCAATAAATCCCATGTTCACTCCAACTCACATAAAAAAAGCCCTAAAAAGGGCTTAAAAATAACACAAAAAAGCGGTTATCCACCGGCTTGGCCATAAGCCTCAAGTATCGCGGCATAATATTCGGCCATGCCCTGTTCGATCTGCTCAAGTGCCTGTTGCAACTCTTCTTGGGAATACTCTCCTCCCTGAGCATAGGACGCCAGCACTTCAGAATAACTCTGCATAAACTGCTCATAGTATGAAGCATCGCCGTAAACATCATCATACTCACCAAACAGTTCACTCAACTCATCAATCAATTGAGCATAATTTGCCTGATACCAGCTCAGATAATCTTGCCAGTCATCTCCATAAACCGCTTGATAATCATTCCAATCGACATTACTCCCCCAAAACTCCAGCAGCTCGTAATAACTGGCCCAGAACGCATCTTCATCAAAATCCGATGACGCATCATCTTCTTCAGGCCACACAACCCCGTGCATCAGCCCATCATAATTCACGCCATACTGTTGAAAATACTGCGCCACTTGCTGCACACTAAACCCAACCAGATCAGCGACCTGATTCAAGTTCAATTGATATTTCGACGCCTCATTCACAATCAACTGCGGCGACTCAACATTCTCCATAATGAAGTTATAGAAAGCGCTTGGATTATAAACATCCGCCGGCGGCCAATCAACGCCATCCAGCAAAGCACTGTAATCCACACCGGCACTTTCAAAAAACTGAGCCACTTGCTGTAAAGCAAGCCCTGTCGTCTCCGCCAAATAATTCAAATTCAACTGATACTTGCTGGCCTCATTCACAATCGACTGCGGGCTCTCTAAATGATTCATCAAAAACGAATAAAACGCATCCGCATCAAACTCATCACCTGCGTCATCATCCGACTCATCCACAATCCCGGCATAATTCACACCCGAGTTTGCAAAAAAACCATGAACCGTATCCAGAGTTGTGCCCACAATTCCGGCCAGCATTTTAGTATTTACGCCAAAATCCTCACAAACAGACACAATTGTCCGCGGCGACTCCAAATTTTGCAGCAAAAAATCATACGCCTGCTGAACACTCAAGCCATATTGGCTCAAATACTGCTGAGCCAATTCGCGATAACCCTGCGAACCCGTTTCACGTACGCCAACCCAACGCTCAGCATTCACCGCCGTCGTTGACAACATCATGTAATCACTCATAATTCCTCCCAAGAACCCTAATTAAAATGTCCTTTAATGTGACTCTGACACCTTTACAAGAGAAGACACCTTCAACATCTTAAAACCTTAAAACAATAAGTGTCAATACTTATCCATCAAAACAAAAAGCCCGGTCGAAACCGGGCCTGATTGCAAAAACCTCTCGAACTTGATTATTTCTGGTTTTTAAAGCGCTCTAGTGCCGTAAAAAACACCGTCGGCCGTCGTAAAATTCTGAGTACTGTACTCGGAATACGGCAACTTGGACACCGTCTGATTCGGCTGCGCTTCAACGTAATCGACAAACGACTGAGCGTAATCCAGGAAAGTATCCACATAATCCGCCCCTGTTACCTCTTCAAACGTCGTATAACCATCCTTGCCGCCGGCAATATAATCATTGGTCACCACCGTGTAACGCTGCGCCATATTCAACGCCGTCCACTCGACATCCTGCTTACCTTTAAACTCAAGGTTCGACACACGTGAACCGAACGGCTGAGTCAAATCCACATCCCAGCGCAATCCCGCCGCATACGGATAAGCTCCGCTCGAACCGTTTTCACGCGTTGCGTTTTCAATCGCATCCTCCAGCACGCGGCGAATTTGATCGCCCGTCATGGTCAATTCCACCAATGTATTCGAAAACGGCAGCAACGTATAAGCCGTATCAATCGTCAAATCACCCGCCGGAACATCCACCCGAACCCCACCGGCATTCTGAATCGCAATATCCGAAGCCAGTGCCATTTCGCGGAACGCATGTGCTACCAGCATCTGAATATCGCCGCCATGCGGCAAGGTTTCCTCAGCCGAACAAATCTGGCTACGTCCCTGTCCAGGAATACGTTCCAAACACAAATCAACCGAAGAGGTGCCAATTTTCGTCTGCTTCAATACATCCACTTCCGCTGAATAGGTATCCAACACCGTTTTAGCCGCCGCATCTTCCGCTTGAACACGTACATTCGCGATATTCGCCAGGCCTGCTAAGACCGTATCCTGCTCAGCGCCTTCCAAAACCGTATCATTCACCTCAAATGGCGCATCCACCAGCAAATGCGGTGTGCCGGAACAAGACTCAACATCCCCGTTTTCATCAAACGACACCTTCAACTCGCCCACCACTTTGGCATATTCCCAAGCCTGGACCACACATACCGTCTTGCCATTCGCATCCTGGCTCACCGTCGGATAATCACCGCCACTGTTCAGGCCAACCGCTTCAAAATCGCCCAACAAGGTATGGGAATCGCCGCCCACAATAACATCGACCCCACGCAACTGAGCCGCCATCGTCAAATCATTGGCATATTGATAATGCGTCATCAACACAATTTTATTCACACCCTGAGCGGTCAACTCATCAATCACCGCCTGAGCCGTCGACACCTCATCCAAAAACTCCGTCGAATCCAGCGGGCTAGACGAATTTTGCGTCTTATCTTTAATATCGATACCGATCAGCCCGACCTTCTCGCCGCCCACTTCTTTTATCACATAAGGCTTAATATAATCATCCACCGCATTCGGAGCCAAAGGCGTCCCAACAGCCGGCTTCACATTCGCCGCCAAAACCGGGGTGGGGGTTGCACAAGCACCTGGCACCTGCAAAAAGTCCAAAAACGTTTTCAACCCCGCGTCACCGGAATCAAATTCATGATTCCCCAACGCAAACGCATCGAAACAGACTTCATTCATCATCGCCGCATCCGCTTCACCCTTGAACAACGTATAGTAAAGCGTCCCAGTCATCGCATCACCAGAATGCAGTTTCAATATATTTCCAGAAGAAACCGTCGATTCCAACTCATTAATGGCCGCCACCACACGCGGAAAGCCACCCAAAGCCATATCCACATCCTGACCATTCACCGCCAAACCAATGGAATCTGCTTCCAAGTGCGAATGATGGTCATTGACATGTAAAATCGTCAAATCCATCGGCTGAGACGCCGACGGCGAATCACTATCGTCTGAACTACTACTATCGTTACAGCCCGACAAAGTCAAAGACCCTGTCAGTAAAATCGCCCACAAAGCTCTCTGTTTAAATAAACGCATCGAAAAATCCTCAATCAAATCCAGGCCCAAAAGCCACTAAAATGAACTAAAGATTTTTACGAACTCAAATGACAACCAGATGAAAAAAAAATGTTGAATTCGTGACTAAAAAGTCACTGTCCCCTTTTTGTTTGTCATGCTGAGCCTGTCGAAGCATCTCTTAAAGAATAGCGCTGTCACCCTGAGCCTGCCGAAGGGTCTCTTGAGGGCAAACGAGGCCTGAAGGAGATTCTTCACTTCGTTCAGAATGACAGAGGGAGGGTTCAGAATGACACAACGCTGTCATGCTGAATTTGTCGAAGCGTCTCTTAAAGAATAGCGCTGTCACCCTGAGCCTGCCGAAGGGTCTCTTGAGGGCAAACGAGGCCTGAAGGAGATTCTTCACTTCGTTCAGAATGACAGAGGGAGGGTTCAGAATGACACAACGCTGTCATGCTGAATTTGTCGAAGCGTCTCTTAAAGAATAGCGCTGTCACCCTGAGCCTGCCGAAGGGTCTCTTGAGGGCAAACGAGGCCTGAAGGAGATTCTTCACTTCGTTCAGAATGACAGAGGGAGGGTTCAGAATGACACAACGCTGTCATGCTGAATTTGTCGAAGCGTCTCGTTCCGGCGAACGTGCCGGTTTGAGACCCTTGGGCTTCGCTCAGGGTGACAGGGAAGCGGTGTCATGCTGAGCGTAGTCGAAGCATCTTGTTCCGGCAATCGTGCCGGTTTGAGGCCCTTCGGCTTCGCTCAGGGTGACAGGGAAGCGGTGTCATGCTGAGCGTAGTCGAAGCATCTTGTTCCGGCAATCGTGCCGGTTTGAGGCCCTTCGGCTTTGCTCAGGGTGACAGGGAAGCACTGTCATGCTGAGCTTGTCGAAGCATCTCTTGCAGAATGGCACTGTCACCCTGAGCGGAGTCGAAGGGTCTCTTGAAGGCAATCGTGCCGGTTTGAGGCCCTTCGGCTTCGCTCAGGGTGACAGGAAAGCGGTGTCATGCTAAGCTTGCCGAAGCATCTCTTGCAGAATGGCACTGTCACCCTGAGCCCGCCGAAGGGTCTCTTGAAGGCTTGCGTGTCGGTGTGAGATTCTTCACTTCGTTCAGAATGACAGGGGGGTTCGTTCAGAATGACTGTGGAAGGGTTCAGATAACAGTGGTGTTTGTTCAGGGTGATAGGAGGTTTGCCAGCTCATTCCAATCTGGATTATAAGCGTTAATTAAAGCGTCCTTTTTGCTTCGCTTCCAACCTTTTAATTGTTTTTCGCGTGCGATAGCGCTGTTGATATCTGGCGTGGATTCAAAGTAAACCAGCTTATCTACATTATATTGCCTCGTAAAACCGGGAATACTTTTCGATTTATGTTCTATAATCCGGCGATTCAGATCATTAGTCACACCGATATACATGACTTTGTTATTTTGATTGGTCAGGATATACACAAAATATTCTTTCATATTCAACGCCATCAAAGTAAACAAATTCGTTAAACCCTATTTTATACACAATATTACTTAAAACAACCAGGCCTGGTGGAAAAGCACTAATGTCATGCTGAGCTTGTCGAAGCATCTTTTAAAGAACGGCACTGTCACCCTGAGCCTGCCGAAGGGTCTCTTGAAGGCAAACGAGGCCTGAATGAGATTCTACCTAGACGAAAAAAACTTATGCTCAAGCGCCTGAATAACACTCTCCGGTGACAATTCCGACCAGGCCTGGGCATAAGACTCCGACATGGTTTGCCACTGTTCCTGTGTCACTTTAGAAGCACCATACCCTGGCAGTAAAGACATGCCGGGAATATCCATTCCCCTTACCGTCTCATAATAGCGAAAATAATTCGCTGGAACACTCGAACACAGAGCCACACACGGCTTATGCAAAGCGTCCGCCACATGTAGGCTGAAAGTATCCACTGTCACCATGCCATGGCACGCCGCTTGCAAAGCAATATGATCGGCCACACCGTGCGGTTCGGCCTGCACAGACACCAAAACATCAGAACTTTCCGCCAACTTCTGGTCCGATAACCACAACCAATCCGGCCTCAACTCGGCCAAACTTTGCACAAAAGCCAAAGCCTGCTTTTCCGGAAAGCTGCGCAATGGCGTCGAGGCCTGAGGGTTAAAATAAATCGCTCGGCTTTGCTGCCGCTCGTGCAAGAGCGCCTTTAATTTTTCATGAAAATAAGTCACTTTAGCTTCATCACACACAAGCTGATTTCGTTTCCATTGCGGCGGCACCAATTCATAATCCAGCCCTAGCCACCACAAAAACCAGTCAACAGCCGGCAACTCCTTATAGCGAGCGTAATGAATTAAATTGCTGAAATCAAAAAAACCATCGTATTCCGAAAACTCCGCCACCGTTCGATTTTGCCGAAACACTCGCCCCGGAAACCCAGCTTGACCAATCAAATCCACCACATAATCGTTCGTCCCCACCCCAAGCAAAAAATCAAAACTCACAGCGGCTTGAAGCTCCATTTCCATCACACGATGCGCCACACGCAAAGCCGTCAGCCCAACCAATGTATCGCCCAAATTCATGCCCAACCCATTCACCAACGCAAAGCGAAAGCTGCGCACATCCCCGCGTTTTTTCCGCAATAAACGCAACTGGGCTGGCAACGCACTCTTAGCCAAAACCGAATGCAACGCATCGCCACCCAGCTTGGCACTTTCACGCCCAAATTTCGGCGGAAAGTTTTTTAACTCTAAGATCAACCCCTCCGAAACCGGCAAACATTCCTTAAGCGGCTCCGCCTCTTTAACGGCTGAGTTAACCTCCGCGCAAAGCGATTTTTTTAATGCCCAATAATGCCCACCGGCATTCACATACAAACACGCAGGCGGCACCCGTTCACCATTCACGGGAACCGGTTCAAAAGCCTGACCACTTCCACCAAAAGCCAACCCCGCTTTAAAATTAACAAAATACGCTAGCATAAATCCCTAAAAAACACCCCAAAAAACCATCTCAAACCAAACGGCAAAGCATTAAACACTCAGAGCGCCCCTGGTAAACGCATACTGGCAATATCCGCATTGATGGGAATTGAAATACGGGAAACATCCGAATCATTGGGTTGCACCGAATGCTCCAACCAACTCGGAAACAGCACCAACTGCCCTTCCTGTGGGGTAAACAACACCTGCAAACTCCCAAAGACCTGATTCGATTTCAAAGGTGAGTAAACTGCCCCCGGACGCGGGTCATGGAATGTAATGTCACCGGAGTTTTCCGGCACCCGAATATAATAACAACCGCTATAAAGCGCCCCCGCATGACCATGTTGCATATTAAACCCACCCGGGTCGGTTATGTTCACTGAACCATGCAATTTAAAAGGTTGTAAATTCACCACGCTTTCCTGCTGGAACACATGCTCAAAACAGCCTTTAGCCACCTGATTCAACGGATCGAAAATAGGGTTTTCAAACACCTTAAAATTCGCTTTCCAACCATTGCGAACCGAACGGTTGGAAGGCGGTTCCGCGCTGTTTTTCCGAAGGTGTTCAATATGCCGAATCCACGCGTCATGATGCGATTCCAACCCCAAATTAAAAGTGTAAACACGCGTCTGGAATAAATCCTTGGAAAACATTTCAACTTTCATTGGCGGCACCCTTTCTATTTTCATGCGTCATTATCGTCTTTCAGAAAAGACTCAAACGCCTACCCAAATGATGACTATTTTCTCTTTTTTAAGTGTTTTTTGTCGGCTTTTTTCAAAAAAATGATTTAAAACAACAAGCAGAAAAAGCAGCAAGCACCTGAACACAGAACGGCGTCATGCTAAGCACCCTACTGTCATGCTGAGCGGAGTCGAAGCATCTTGTTCCGGCGAACGTGTCGGCTTGAGACCCTTCGGCTTCGCTCAGGGTGACAGGGAAGCGGTGTCATGCTGAGCGTAGTCGAAGCATCTTGTTCCGGCAATCGTGCCGGTTTGAGATTCTTCACTTCGTTCAGAATGACTGAACGGTGTCATGCTGAGCGTAGTCGAAGCATCTTGTTCCGGCGAACGTGTCGGTTTGAGACCCTTCGGCTTCGCTCAGGGTGACAGGGAAACAGTGTCATGCTGAGCTTGCCGAAGGGTCTCTTGAGGGCTTGCGTGCCGGTTTGAGATTCTTCACTTCGTTCAGAATGACGGTGTCGGTTTTTGCCAGGCCTGGCAGGAAAACGGTGTCATGCTGAGCGTAGTCGAAGCATCTTGTTCCGGCGAACGTGTCGGTTTGAGACCCTTCGGCTTCGCTCAGGGTGACAGGGAAACAGTATCATGCTGAGCTTGTCGAAGCATATTTTGAAGGCAAACGCGTCGGTTTGAGATTCTTCACTTCGTTCAGAATGACGGTGTCGGTTTTTACCAGGCCTGGCAGAAAAACGTTGTCATGCTGAGCGGAGTCGAAGCATCTTGTTCCGGCGAACATGTCGGTTTGAGACCCTTCGGCTTCGCTCAGGGTGACAGGTATAAAAAAACCCCGCTGGGCGTACCATGCGGGGTTTTGTTTTTTTATTCCTTGCCCACAACGGCGGGGCCGTTGTTTTGAGGAATCAGGCCTGGTTGAAATCCGGTAAACCGGCTTTCAACCGCGACCTGTCAGACATTAAGCAATGTCTGGTGCAGTCAAGTCACCGATGTCTGTATCAGACATGTTGATGGTACCCATGTAAGTCACGCCGCTGAAGTCAGCATCGTCACCCACAGAAGTGGTTTCATAGACTTTGAACTGGTTGTCACCGTCAAGCGCGATCAAGACCATGGCGTGATCGGTTTCAGTGTTTAGACCAGTATTGTCAGCATCAACGTCTGCGTTCAACATCGCAACAACGTCCGCTTCCGTCATGTTGGCATAAGTAACGCCCACAATCGGAGTAAAGGAACCGAAGTCCATAATCGCAACATCACCTTGATCCAAGTTAGCGGCGGTAATCACACCACCTACATCGTTGGTGAAGGTTGCACCGGTTGCAACTGTATCCCAGTTTCCGTTAGTGAAGTCCATCAGGTCCGCACCGTTAGCCAAACCTTGGGTATCCACAATAGTTGTGAAGTTCACAACCACATCGGAACCGAAGTTGTAACCAAATTTAACGGTTTCGTTACTGCTGTCGTTGCTGTCGGTAGACAATACAATGATGTCGTTGCCTGTGTCACCGGTAATGGTGTTACCGTTAACCGCTGCGGAATCCGCACCGTCGATATCTGCAACAGTGTCGTTTGCAAAGGCTGTGTCATAGTCACCTTTCGCTGCAAAGGCACCTGTTTCAACACCCATTGCTGCGTTGATTGTCGCAGGAAGATCATCCGCCAGACCCCATGCAGATTCAGCTTGGGCACGCTCAGAAGCATTCCAGTCAGTTGAATCAGAAGCCGCCAGAGTAATGGCCAGGTCGGTTAGAACGTCATCACCGTCAATCAAAGAAGTGATCACCAACGTGTTGGCTGGGCCGTCTTCAGCTTTCAACAAAGCGTTTAATGGCGCGTTGCTGTTGATGGCTTCTTTAATGGCTTGGTTAACTTGCAAATCAGACGTGATGTACTGAGTGCTTGGAACTGTTACAGTGACATCCAAACCACGGAAGGAAACCGTCAAGTTGGCTTTGTACAACTCATAGGTATCGTTCGCATCCGATTCCAAATCAGTGATATCACGTGCAGCCGCCAAAGCGCCCGCTTGGTCAGTGGTGTTGAACACATACTGGGCATTTTCAGCGCCAGAGTTGTCGGTATAAACCACGTCGTTTGCAGAACCGGTATTGATAATCCAGTTACCCGCACCGTTGGTGTGAACCATGTCTGCGCCGTTACCGGTTGTAATGGTCAGGTTAGCGTTCAACGCGCTGTTGATGTACCAAGCGTCAGTATCAACACCTGCACCGTCACCGATTTGAGTGGTGATGGAGTCGTTACCGTCGTTACCGTTGATGCCTAGAACGAAGTCTTCACGGTTAGTCGTACCGGCGGCTGCTAGGTTTTCTTTGGAGATAACCATTTCCAGGTTGTCGTTACCTTCACCGAAGTCATAGCTGAAGTAAGTGTCCACAACGTTCAAGTAGTCAACCGGATCAGAGTTATCACCTGCTGGATCGGCTTGCTCGTCTTGAAGGTCCATGTATTTCTGAACGACTTCTTCAGTCAATTCAGCGGTGATGGTGGCGTTACCAACCATTGCAGAAGCGTCGAATACACGAACGTCTGTCAAACCAGCGGTTGATTCGAAACCGTCGATGCGAAGATCACCAGTACCGTCAGAATTTTCAGCGATGTTAACAACGTTAACGACTTCCAAAGAAGTATCGACGTCTTGTACACCGTTTGAAGTGGACTTCAAGATACCGAAGTAGCTGTCACGGTCAACTTCAACGTTGAATTGCTCGATACCTTTAGAGTAAGCGTGGGTGTTGTCAGCGATGTTAGAGATGTTACCGATTTCAAGAACACCGGCTTTTTCACCACGACCAACGTGGTCAAGCACAACGTCAACTTGTGTTAGAGATGGTTTTTGAACAGCTTGCTCGTCCTGGATACGCGTCAAGTAAGCGGTGTCACCTGGTACGGAACCAGTTGTATCCCAAGTGGAAGCGGCTGCGTCGAAGTTACCTGGCGCAGAAGCGTCAATCTTGGAGATAACGATTTGGTCAACGGTCAAGTTGTTACCCGTTACTGGGTGAATCACGTTAGTGGAACCGGAAACAGAAGCTTGCAAGTTAGCAAGACCCGCGTCGGCTAGCGCCACGTTGATTTCTGCTGCCAAGTCAGCCCAGTCAGAAACGTTGGTGTAATCAACGTTCAGGTCATAATCCACACCGTCGAAGTTGATGTTCAGGATGTCGTATGGGAAACCAGCATCAAATGGGTCGCCGTTATTTGGGTTTGCCGCATCAACAGTGGTGTCCAACAAGTCCAAATCCGCTACGGTCAGTGTCAAAGTACCACCGATTGTTCCAGAATCAGGAGAGGTGATGTGGTCATGGTCGAAGTAAACAGAGTAATCAACTGCAGTTCCATCCGTACCGGCATCAGTTTGTCTCCAACCAACAGTAGTTTCGTGAGAGTTGTGACGAACGTCTTCAACAATCAGGTCAGCACGGCTGTCAGTGTTCCAGAACTCACGCGTTCCGTTCATGTCTTGAGCGTCAATGGTGTTGGCACCAGAACCGCTATTAACTTCGTTATCACCGTTAGCGTCACCCAGGTTAGACTGAGAACGAACGTTCAAGATTTCAACGCTTTCAGTTTGTGGCGTAATGGCATAAGGCGTGAATGCAAGGGTTGCGTTCAAGGTATCGATACCCGCACCACCGTTAACATAGTCGCCAGACTGCAAAGTGTCTTGGTTTGCGCTTAGGTTAGCCGCGAAGATATCGTTCGCAGAAGTACCGAATACATTGTCTTGACCCGTTGTCAAGCTGGCCGTAACCAAACCAGACATATCGGTGTTTTCGTTTACACCCGCAACAACTGTTTGAAGAACGCTTAGGTCTGTTACAGCGGCACCGTTACCGTTAGTAAAGGCATTCGCTACCGCAACCTTGTTGTCCAAGATAGTCGCATAAGTTGAGAAGTTTGGATCTTCATAGATGTAAGGAATCGTTACAGCGATGATGTCTTGTACAGATTCACCGTCGTTCAAAGAACCTAGGAAGAAGTCGTAAGCCGCTTGACCAACTGGTACGCCGCCTTCCATGTCTGACTGTTCGATGCCAAAGCGTGCCATCAACATGTCCGCTTTGTCTTCGTTTGTTCCTGTGAACATAGTTGAGAATGCAGGCTCGTTAGCGTAGGCGTTAGCCGTGGCTTGCAAGTCTGTACCGTTAGCAACGTAAACTTCTTGTAGGAAGTCTTTGAATGCGCCCGGTGCCGCACCAAACATTGTGACGGCTAGCTTCGTCACATCGTTGATTTGAGATTGGGTAAGTAATGCCATTTAAGGATACTCCTTTAAATATTTAAAGAAAAATCACATTAATGAAATGTGTTTTAAGTTTGGCTGTTCACCAACCGGAGAGAAGGTGTTCAACCGTGCCTAAAAACACTTAATACAACATTAGTGCAATTAAGTTCATTTAGACTCGCAAGCGATTATATACAATCTGGCGAGGTTAATTTTGTGACCCAGGTCACAAAACAGCGTTTTTTTGCTTTTTTTTACTTATTTTTGTTGCCTGCTTCAAAAACCGGAACATTTTTAAGGAAAAATGGCGCAAAAACGCATGAGTCAATGCTTATACGATGATGTACCAAATGCTTTTTCGTCGGAAAAGCATAGTAACGTGCCGGTTCTTTTTTATCAAGAGATTAAGCGTGAATTTAAAGTGATCGTCATGCTGAACGCCCTACTGTCATGCTGAGCTTGTCGAAGCATCTTTTGAAGAATAGCACTGTCACCCTGAGCCTGTCGAAGGGTCTCTTTCCGGCGAACGTGTTCTGAGTGAGATTCTTCACTTCGTTCAGAGCAAAGAGATATATTAGATGAAGCCGGAAGACTTTATTCAGTCTTGAGATAACTTAATGGTTGCAAAAATCATTAGAGCCGAGAACAGTACGGCTACGATTATAAAAAGAATTGTTGCACTCATTACAACTCCTTAATTTCTTTTGTTTTATTGGAAATATTAATAACAATTAACAATACTACCAATAACAAGACAAACAGAGCTAAAAAGCCAGAATAGAAAAGCCCGTCAATTAAACCGCGATCATATCTGGAAATTAAGCCTCCTGTTACAATAACGATTAAACCCATCGTTAGACTTAACCATATTCGCAAAGTGTTTAAAATTTCTTTCACTTCGTCTAGCTTGGCCATATCGACTCCTGATTAGGTTTCTTGAGTATACCAATGACCAATTGGCCTATCAAGATGTTATTTGAAGCTGGAATATGTAAGGTTTGTCGCAAACGGTGATGCTTAGGGTAACAGTGAGCTTTTACCAGGCCTGGTGGGAATGCACTGTCATGCTGAGCCTGTCGAAGCATCTTGTTCAGGTTAACGCGCCGGCTTGAGACCCTTCGGCTTCGCTCAGGGTGACAAGCGGCGCCATGCTGAGCATCTTTTGAAGAATAGCACTGTCACCCTGAGCCTGTCGAAGGGTCTCTTGAGGGCTGGCGTGTCCTGATTGAGATTCTTCACTTCGTTCAGAATGACAAGTGCTGGTGTCATGCTGAGCTTGCCGAAGCATCTTGTCCGGCAATCGTGTCGGCTTGAGGCCCTTCGGCTTCGCTCAGGGTGACAAGCAGTGTTATACTGAGCATCTTTTGAAGAAAAGCACTGTCACCCTGAGCCTGTCGAAGGGTCTCTTTCCGGCAAACGTGTTCTGAGTGAGATTCTTCACTTCGTTCAGAATGACAGGTTTTTTGAGCGTTTAATAGACTTGGTCATGGCTGCCAATATCTATCGGGATAATCTTGTCGTCCTTTAAAATGAAGTCGATTACTATGCGGTACTTCATATTAATCGAGACACTGTAATATTCATTTAGATCTCCTTGAAGCTTGTGCAGCCTTAAAGATGGGTGGTAAGGGTCTACGGCTAACACTTCAATTGTTTTTATGTAGCGCTCTAAAACGTCTGGGTGCCTTTTTATAAATTTTTTTAGTTTTTTGAAATAGGCATCTGTTCGAATAATCTTATAATGCATTCAGCAACTCTTTGACATGTTCTTTGGCTGTTTGCTCTTGATAGCGCCCTTCTTCTATATCTTGCATTGCTTTCATATGCGCTAAATCCAGCTCTTGCCGTCTAAATGCTTCGTATCGCTCTATATCTAAGACGACGTATTTATTTTTACCACGCACATTAATAATCAATTCGTCTGCTTCTTTTAGCAATTTCCCTAAAAATGACACGCCTTTTGTTTTGACCTCGTTGGCGGATACAATCATATCAATACTCCTAATAGTACTTTTAAGCGCATCTTACCATATCTAAAGACCAAGCCTGATAGAAAAATAATGTCATGCTGAGCCTGTCGAAGCATCTTTTGAGGGCTTGCGTGTTCTGAGTGAGATTCTTCACTTCGTTCAGAATGACGGTGTGGGGGTTCAGAATGACGGTATGGGGGTTCAGAATGACAAATATGGGTTGTGCGTGCCGGCTTGAGACCCTTCGGCTTCGCTCAGGGTGACAAGCAGTGTTATGCTGAGCATCTTTTGAAGAAAAGCACTGTCACCCTGAGCCTGTCGAAGGGTCTCTTTCCGGCAAACGTGTTCTGAGTGAGATTCTTCACTTCGTTCAGAATGACGGTGTGGGGGTTCAGAATGACAAATACGGGTTGTGCGTGTCGGCTTAAGGCCCTTCGGCTTCGCTCAGGGTGACAGAGCTGTTAGCGGTGAAGTGGAATTTGCACACCGATTCGAATGTCGGCGGATTCCCATTCAAACAGTTTAATATTACTGTATTGCTGGGTGTAACCGAACTGAATATAGGGGGTATAAGCGGTTTCTTTAAGATATTGCCATTGTAATTGAGTGTTTAGAATTTGAATATGGCGCTTCGCATCGTTTTCCAATAGAGTGCTGTAGCCTTGCATATCTTGTTGGTAGGCGTATTGTTGGCTGATTTGCCAGCTTTGGGCGGATGTTTGCCAACTGTAGAGCAAGGCGATTTCATAACGGTTTTGCTGCCCTCCGGCGCGCTGGTTAATGGGAGTATCAATGGAGGCACCGGCTTGTACTTTCCAACGACCTGGCAATTTCCACCAATTGTCGTAAGGCGATGCGAACTGAACGCTGAATATATCGCCATCAAGTTCATCGCCTATATCGAAAAGTCGCCGCATCCAGTCAACTTTGAATAAAATTTGTTTCGGCAGTATTTTTAAGCCTCCCACACCGAACTGTGTGTAGTAATTGCCTTGATAACGGTTTTGAAGCACACTGGCTTTGACCCCCATAAAATCCAGGAAATACCAATAATCGACCATGGCAAACAGTTGATTTTCAACACGTGGGTCGTAGTATTTTTCCGTTTCGGCTTGTGCGACAAGCAGGGAGTTGCCGCTTTGCAAGGTCCCACTCAGCGAAAGACCCGAATAATTGGCCGTGAGGTTTTTTTGGTTATTCTTAACCGGAATGGTTTGCGTGGGGTAGGTTAGGTCAAACTGGTCGGCGCTACTGGCAAACAGTGGATTGTATTGATGCCCTTGATAAAGGCGCATGTCCAGCGAATATTGAATTTTGCCAGGCCTGGTGGTTTTTTTGGTTGTTGCATTGGCGGCTTGCTGCATGGCTTGACGAGCGCATTCGTTGAGCAGAAGTTTATAAGCCGCAATGAGGTTGGGGTTGTCTGGTTCTTTGAATAGCTTGGTTTCGATAATTTGTAGCAAGGCATAGCAACGAGACGGTTCAGGCGCTGTTTGAGGCAAATCTGAAATGGGCTTTGCAGGAGGATCGGGTGGGTAATAGGCCGGAGCAGCTTTCAGCGGCCCGACAAATAGCAGAGCGAAGAATAGAGCGCCAAAAAAAACAGGTGAACGCCACGTTAAGGCGCAACAATCCTTTGTTACTTTTTTTAAGCGCAGGCGCAGGCCCACTGCTTGTTTAACATCCATGAAAAACGGGCCTAATGTTGAAGAGTTGAAGGCTCCACAGGCCACTCGAAGAAATTCAAACAAGCTCTTTTAATGCTTGGGCGTTTGACTGATATGCAACGAGCCAACATCGACCTTATCATTATTGCGCTTGCCAAAGCGTCTGTGCATTCAATCGACCTTGTTCCACTGGCGCATTAATCATGTAACCAACTTGTTGCCCATCATTGGAAATGGCACCTGCGGCAATGCGCCCTTCATCTCCTCCAATGGCAAAAACACCGTCCGTTCGATTCAGCTGATGCGTGGCGGAAAAATTAATGGCGCGCCCGTCATCCGGCAAGATATTGATATGCGTCTTCAATTCGTTCTTGTCAAAATTAATACTGAGCGCCCCATCCGTCACATCCGCGCCAATCACGGCGGAGTTCGGCGTAACAATATAGGCACTTGAATCCGTGAGGTTATAATCCAGTTTCCCCGAAGGCGGCTGATAAACCCCGTCGGCTCGCCACAAGGCGCCTGCAGCATTGCCCACGGTAACCATTCGCCCTTCTCTGGCTTCGTCATACGGTCTTGCAATACCAACACTATAGTCATTCCAAGTACCGAACATCAAAGGCACCTGAGATTGGGAGAGGTCGGGCTTGTCTTGCGGGTCGAAGTCCTGCTGGTTACTGTAACCCGCCAGCTCGAGGTATTTTTGGACTAATTCCGGGTCATCCTTGAGAATTTGAACCACGTCTCCGAATTTGGTGGCTTCTTGCGCGACTTTTTCACGCGACTGTTGTTCTAATACGTCACTTCGGTTCGCCATATTGTGGCTGAGGGCAATTTGTTGCGGTCGTGTGCCCGGCATCGCTTTAAGCATAAAGGTGTCATCCTGCGTTAACAACCCGGTCAGCTCGGTACTGCAGTTACCCAGCGTGCTTGCCTGACACATTTCCGAATAAGGTGTCACCGTAATAGCCCCTTCCAACACTCGCACTAAGGTTGAACCATTTTGGATTTGGGTGACAAAATCGGTCCCTCTAACACCAATGGCCGCAACCGGCGTATTAAGACGATATTTCTGAGGGTCTGAATGACTCCCTTTGCCGGAAACCGCTCGCATATTGCCTTTTTTAAGGTCGAATTTCATGCAAAGATTTTTTTCAGGGTTACTTTGGTAACATTCAATTTTCAGTTCGGACTGAGGCCGCAAAGCGATATAGGCACCATCGTTCATTTTGAGGTGAATATGAGTGGCAGGGCCGGTTTCCAACGTATCTCCTTCCCGCAAGCCAACATCCGCCATTACCGGCTGAGCCTCTCCATCGCGAATCAGAGTGGCTTCCTGGCCAAGCAGAAGCTGGACTTTACCGATGTTATTGTCCACACTCGATGCAAACGCACCAATCGACACAGTCATCCAGGCCGTCATCCAAAAAAAATGCTTTAACATATCTCTCCAACTGTGCGAGTTTTGCATTCATTTTGTATTTAATACAAAACGGTTGATATCAGAAAACATCATATAAACTTAACTTATAAAGTAAAGACTTTTTACTTATTTCAGTGACTTTTTTGCAACTGTTGTTTCTTTACAACAGTTACTGATACCCTAGAAGCCAATTTTAGAACTTATACTTAGAGAGCTTTACACGAGATGGATTCACGGCTAAAAATGAAATAAAATCTTCCTGAATGTCGTTGAAAAACTCGTTAATAGCCAGCTATTCGCTTCGTTTTCCGCCTAATTCAGAAAAATTTTATTTCATTTTTTCCTCGCGCCCCACTCGTGCAAAGCTCTCTTAAAAATTGTTAACGATTATTGCAGTGACATGACTAGGGTTTTACCCCTTCAGGATTTATAATATCGTCTGCTTTTCAACTTTAGCCTTTTTTAACCTTAAAAGAGAGCTTTGCGCCCCACACTCGTGCAAAGCTTTCAAAAGATTGGATGATCTCGAATTTGAAATTAAATATAAACCAGTTGAAGCTGATTGAACAATTCACCGTACGGGATATTCAAAACCGTTATCACGGAACCTTTCTTGGGTTTGGCTGGCTTTTGGTGATGCCGTTATTGCTTTTGGCCGCGTTTACCTTGGTTTTTAACGGCATTTTCAATATGAAGTGGCCTCATGCGGAGTGGGACTCTCCACTGGGGTTTGCATTGTTCACTTTTTGCGGCCTTATGGTTCACCAGACATTTGCAGATGTCGTCTCCCGCGCACCCAGCCTGGTTTTAACTCAGCCGAGTTTGGTGACTAAAGTCGTCTTCCCGCTTTGGGTACTGCCACTGAGTATGACATTGAGCAGCTTATTGCAACTGGGGTTGAATTTATTGATTTTTCTGCTGGTTTTGGCCGGTTTGAATGAGATATTTGTGAGTTGGTTGGCCATGCCGCTTTTGCTTATTCCGTTTTGGCTGGGTTTGAGTGGTTTAGCGTTATTGTTATCGGCTTTGGGGTTTTTCTTGCGGGACCTGAATCAGTTGATGGGGCTGTTGATTACCTTGATGATGTTTTTATCACCGGTATTTTATCCGCTATCCGCCATTCCTCCTGAACTGGCAAACTGGCTTGGCCTGAACCCATTGGCCATTTTAATGGAGGCTTTAAGAGCCGCGTTGATTATCGGCGAATGGCCATCCGCTTCTACCCATTTAACTCTATGGAGTTGGGGCTTAGGTTTCATGCTGTTGGGTACATGGACTTTCAAACGACTGCAAAAGGGGTTTGCCGATGTGCTCTGATGTGGCCATAACGCTTTCGAATATTACTAAAACATATCGGCTTTACCGAAAACCGTCGGATCGCTTATGGGAAACATTGCCGCTTGTTGGGCAACGGCATGAGTCTTTCCAAGCGGTTAGCGACATCAATTTGACGGTTAAAAAAGGCGAGGTGGTTGGCATTGTTGGCCGAAACGGTGCGGGAAAATCGACTTTATTGCAATTGATTTGCGGTACTTTGCAACCGACATCCGGCGAAATTGGTGTTTTCGGACGCATTGCGGCGCTTCTTGAACTCGGTGCTGGCTTCAACCCGGAATTTACCGGCCGGGAAAACGTGTGGATGAATGCGTCCATTCTAGGCATGTCTCACGATGAAATTGCGGAGCGTTACGACGACATAGTGGCATTTTCGGAAATCGGCGAAGCCATTGAGCACCCGGTAAAGACTTATTCGAGCGGGATGTTTGTACGATTGGCTTTTGCCGTGGCGATTCATGTGTCGCCGGATATTTTAGTGATTGATGAGGCTTTGAGTGTGGGCGATGGGGCTTTTGCGAAGAAGTCGTTTGATCGTATTATGCAGTTAAAGGCATCGGGCTGTACGATTTTGTTTTGTTCACATTCCCTGTATCAAGTCGAGGCGATATGCAATCGGGCGGTCTGGATTGAAGCGGGCCGGTGTGAGGAAATTGGGGAAACCAAACAGGTTACGGCCGCTTACCAGGATTTTTTGGGGGAGCTGGATCGTAAACGCTTGGCGACGGAAGCGGAAAATATTGACATCCAAGCAGCTTCCGGCCCTCAGCATTCGATTTTAAACGCTTCTCTTTCGGGATATGAGTCGGTCTCGGATTCCGGCACGCCTGTTTTCCGAAACGGTTGGGATGACTGGACACTCGATTTGACCGTATCGGTTTCAAGCGAGTTACCGCCCCCCACCTTAGGCGTCATTATTTATGCTTCAAGCGGTGTGGAAGTTTGCAGTTTTTCAAGTCATTTAGACGAGGTCGCTCTAAAACCGGGAAACAATCATTTATCCATGACGGTACCGAAACTGCCCTTATTGAAGGGTAGCTATCATGTGGATATTTTTATATTGTGCGAGCAAGCGATTCATGTCTATGGTCACCTTCAGTGTTTAACGCCATTTCAGGTAACCCAAACTCACTTGGAAATTGGTTTGGTGCGCTTGGAACGAAAATGGCAAATGGAAGCCATCGAATGACACTGAAACGTTGGCTAAAATATTCTGTTGCCCTCCCTCTTCTGTCCTTTTTACCTGTTCGTTGGGGCTATGCTTTGGCCACGCGACTGGGCAGGTGGTACTTTTTTCGTTTTAATTCGGATTGGGTTGAACACTATCGCCAAGGATTGAAGCATGTATTTTTCGCCACGCCGGATACGGTGATTGATGCCTGGGTTAAAAATCACTTTGATATGATGGCCCGCGAAGAGTTGGATGTGTTCCATTTAAAACGTTTAAACGAAACCAATTATACTGACATTGTGCAGTTTGAATTTCCAGAAGCGTTTGATGCCAATGGTCAAAAACACGGCAAAATCATTGTCATCGGCCATGCCGGGCGCACCATCTTATTGAGCGCATTAGGCCTGGCTGGCCATCCTTGCGGTGTCTTTACAATGGCCGTTGAGGGAAACCCGAATTTGGATAGCTTTTTACAAAAATATCTGGCCTTTAAAATGCATTATGCCATGCGCAACATGAAAGGGCATTGGATTACGGACCAAGACGATTATCGGAAAATTTTCCGAGTGTTAAAATCAGGCGAATCGATGGTTATAACGGCGGATGTAGCCGCAACACGCGCCGAAAAAGAAGTTATCCGCCCTTTCTGTGGCGGTGAGATTTCCGTTTCCAACGGTATTGCACGCTTAGCGGAAAAAACCAAGGCCCAATTATATTACGGCCAACTGATGGAAGATGGGTTTCGAACTAAAATTCGCTTTATTCCACTGAATGCGAACCCGAACATGGCGATGGATGAGGCTTTTGAGTTGCTGGAAAACGACATTCAAAAGTCCCCATGGCTTTGGTGGCAATGGAATAACCTGAGTAATATCTGGCGGGAAAAAACACAAAGCTCAGTCGAAAACGCCCAAGAGAATGAAAGGACAACCTCGTGACAAAAAATCGGTTGAAAGGCAGTTAAATGAAGGACAATCTAATAAAACAGCGACTCTCTCAAACAACAATACGTTTACTGGTTGTTCTACTTCTGGCAGGCCTGGCCGTTTTTTTAGTGGCCCAGCATCAACTGGTCTTTATGTATCACGACGACTGGGGGTTTTCCGTTCTTGATCACATGGCTCGGCAAGAAGGATTTGAAAAACAAAATTTCAGTGCCCAGCAATTTTTCGCTTTTTTAAGGGATATGTATCTGGACTGGTCCGGTCGTGTTATGAGCTTTGGCGCTCATATTCTTGCTGAACGCGTTGGTGTGGGTTTTGTGCAAATGCTGCAGGCGACGTTGATTTTTGCCTTTATGTTACTGGCTCTGCGGGTGAGTCAAGTGGCGGCTGATAGCCGCTTATCGGCGTTTGTTGTCAGCTTTGGGGTTTTGCTGTATCTGGCGTTGCCGGAGTCTATTCTGGCTGGCGGGCTTTATTGGTATGCGGCATCGACATCTAATGCTTGGACTCTCCCGGTTTTTTTATATGGGGTTTATCGGGTGTTGCAAACGGGTCGGATCGATTGGTTTTCGGCTTTCTTGTTTGCGTTTAGCTTAACGTTTCATGAACAAATTGCGGTTTCCGTTCTGGCTTTTTTGGGAGCTTGGCGGCTTTGGCAGTGGAGGTTTGCTAAAGAGTCTTTGTGGCAGGATTTGGTTAAACTGTTTGTTGTGTTTTTGGTCGCTTTACCAGTGATTTTTGCGCCTGGGAACTTTGTTCGTAAGGCGGTGAGTGCCCCTTTTTACGGTGATCGTTCGGTTTGGGCAATATTTTCCGACAACCTTAATGCCATCAGTTACCACTTGCTTTGGCCGGAGTGGGCCAATATTTTTATATTGTTAATGCTGGTGTCGAGCTTGTTTTTAGCTATGTGGCTTTGGCTAAAGAACAATCTAGCTTCTGCTGAAAAAAAGGGAGTCGCTGCTTACGCTACGCTCTTAATGATACTCTATGCCACCAACCAAACCACTGGTTTTTCGGTGTTGTTTATGCTCGGTTTTACTTGGTTGTTATTTCGGGCATGTCGTCTCACGCCAAACGGCGGATTGATCTTTGCCATACATTTGGCGGCTCTAGCGTCGCTGTTACTGGTCTTTATGGCACCTTATTTTATGGGACGAACAGGTATTGTTCTATTATTTCTGGAAATGGTGCCGGTTTTATACAGCGCTTGGCTGATTCATTCCCATCTACCCGATTTTCTCAAATTTTTGATTATCGCTGTTTCCGCCGGATTAGCACTTCCCGCTACGGCGAAAATTTATGAAGGCTATGCGGCCAATGCCCCCAGCCATCTATACAATGATGCACAGTTACGCGCATTATCGAATCAACAAACAGCCTCTCCAATCGAATCAAGTGATAAGACTGTGCGCCTGATGAAGCTTATCGACAATAAATACGCCGAGATTCCGGCCGACCAACATCAGCATATTCAGGCTTGGATGAAAAAGTATTATGGCCTTGATCCTGATACCCGGTTTATATGGGTTGACCCGCAAGCAAAAAAATTGACACTTAAGGACATTCCACAAAAAGCGCCAGACCTGGTCGAAAACGGGTTTAATGTGTATATAGAACAAAACCGCTTACTTTACGTCAAACCTAAGTGTTCGCCGGCTGACCGCCAGACTTTTTTTGAACTGCGCTACGTTCCGAAAGATAAGCGCGAAAGAGACCCTTATTATTTTAACCAGAGCTTTGTGTTTGATGGCATTGAACAAGAAGGCACTTGCTTAACGCTTAAACGAATGCCTTCCGAGCCTTTTAAACAGCTTAAAACGCATTTTCATGAAGTCTCATTTGTTGATGCAAACCCTGTGCAGATTGAACGCTTGGTATCCACGCTGATAAACATGCCAATTCAACCGACGGCTATGTTAAAGCATGCGAATTTGGATGTTTTTGAAGATAAAGGGGCGCTAATTGATTTACAAGGCTGGGCATTCCATAACCACCACCCTGCTTCAAAAGGTTACATTCGTCTTTTCAATCCGCAACATAGCTTTACTTTCACAATCACCCCTGTTATCCGCCCGGATGTCAAAACGGTTTTCCCTGAGTTAATCGATAGTGACGTTGGTTTTCGTGCGAAGATTCCAACCGTTGACATACCGTCTGGAAATTATCGAATTCAATATATTCTGGAAGATGAAAACGGCAAACGATACGAAATGACGTTCAAAGGTGTGGCTTACCAAAAACCTTGAGGTCAAAGGCCTGTGAAATACATCCTCTGTGAGGAGTGCGTTGTCCTGAATGAGATTCTTCACTTCGTTCAGAATGACAATGCGGTGTTCAGAATGAAAAGCACTGTCATGCTGAGCGAAGTCGAAGCATCTTTTTCAGGCTAATGTTGTGCGTGCCGATGTGAGGCCCTTCGGCTTCGCTCAGGGTGACAGAAAAAAGGTGTCCTGAATGAGATTCTTCACTTCGTTCAGAATGACAATGCGGTGTTCAGGATGAAAAGCACTGTCATGCTGAGCGAAGTCGAAGCATCTTTTTCAGGCTGATGTTGTGCGTGCCGATGTGTGGCCCTTCGGCTTCGCTCAGGGTGACAGAAAAAAGGTGTCCTGAATGAGATTCTTCACTTCGTTCAGAATGACAATGCGGTGTTCAGGATGAAAAGCACTGTCATGCTGAGCGAAGTCGAAGCATCTTTTTCAGGCTGATGTTGTGCGTGCCGATGTGTGGCCCTTCGGCTTCGCTCAGGGTGACAGAAAAAAGGTGTCCTGAATGAGATTCTTCACTTCGTTCAGAATGACAGTATGGGTTTGGAATGACAATTTTTTAAGCGAAATTAGAAGCGTCGAACCCGACCAGAGAAAGGTTGTTCACATCGCCCAACAAACCGATTTGAATCACTTCATCACTGGTAATTTCATTTATTTGGGTTTGATTGGCTAGCGCCCAAATGCTGGCATGACCGATAATATCAGCCGTAATCAAAACGGCTTTAGCGGCTTCCGTTGGGGCTGCGAAAACGCTCCCATTGCCGAAGAGCTGGGCAATTTCTTCTGGAGAGTCGAGGCCAAACCCCTGTGTGACGAGTACCTGACCATTTGACCAGGCCTGGTTATTTGGGTTATTCAGCGACTGTGTTGCAATATTAGAGGTATCGGTAGCTTGCAACAATTTGGAAAAATCTAAAACATCTCCACCGGCTCCTAATTGAAAGGAATGTATGGTATCGAGGCCATTTAGCCTTGCATCACTTTCAAAAACATATTGATCTTGCCCGTCACCGCCAAATAAAATGTCATTACCGTTTCCTGCTTGAATCCATGTACCGGTTTCCGTTGCGTAAAACCGTTCATCATGATAACTGCCATAGATGCTTAGTTGCGTGACAACGAGATCGCGTGCGTCTATTGTATCGACATGTGACAATTCACCTGAGCTGAGCCATTGAGGCTCTTGATCCAAGAATATACGATTGTTTTTCAAATCTACTGTAAGATGAGCGTCATAACCTTCATGAGGAAAGAGAAGTTCCCCGCCCTCTTCGCGCAAAGAATCGGCTTCGATAGGTGCCGCTTGTTCAAACTGCTGTGCGATTTCCGCAACACCAATACGAACATCGCTTTTTGTTAATCCTTGCAAATCGGTATCCGTGGTCGTCACGTCGTATAAAGTACTGTGTACAAGCGCCAGACCAATTGTAATGCCATCCGTCAAATTGGCAATCGTCAAGGCAATGTCACTCAGAGACAGGCTGCCGTCCGCTAAACCATCCACAGCCATTTTCAGCAAATCAGGTTGTAACGTTTGTCCGGTTGCGGACTCAAAGACAGCCGTCAACCGTTCTTCTAAAGTATCGTAATGATCCATCCGCTCAGAAAAGCGATTGGAGACCAACATTTGCATCGCGATTTGATCCAAAGAGGCACCTGTTTGGATGGCATTTCCCCAAATAAGCATTTCCTGCGGATTAATATATTGATTAAATAACGTGTAGTAAAGCTGAGCGATGGGTAAGTTCTGTTTGTTAAACTCGGGTAGCTGCGCGCCCAACAAAAACAAGGCCGTCGGCGTCGTGAGAGAATTATCCAACTCGGTGATCCAAAACTCCAGTTCCGAAGCCGTGGGTTCACGGAACAATGTGGCTTTAAAGGCTTTTTGAACGTATTCGGAATGTGATAATCTCATAGACATTTCCTACCATGAAAGGTTATTTATCCGGCTCTTCGGGAATTTTTTTGGCATTGTTTCGAATAATCCGGTTCACAATATATCGTGGGCGGCCTTTTGTTTCAATATAGATGCGTCCGATGTATTCACCCAAAATACCAATGCCGACCAACTGGATCCCTCCTAGAAATAGAATCGTTACAATCAAGGAGGGATAACCTTCAATCGGATTGCCCCAGAATAGCTTTTGCACAATCATGAGACTGGCGTAAAGAAAGGCCAGAAAAGCAATGGCCACGCCAATATAAGTCCATACGCGAAGCGGTACTGTACTGAAAGAAGTAATCCCCTCCAGTGCAAAATTCCATAATTTCCATCCGTTAAACTTCGTTCGGCCAGCCGTTCGAGGTTGACGGACATAGGTCACATAAGTTGTGCTGAAACCCGTCCAACTTAAAATGCCTTTCATAAAAAGGTTACGCTCCGGCAATTGCTTTAATGAGGCGACTACACGAGAGGATAATAGACGGAAATCTCCGACATTTTCTTCAATACTGCTGTCGGATATGCGACGCATGAGCTTGTAAAACCATAGGGCCGAATTGCGTTTTAAAAAACCATCCTGTCGCCGACATTCTCGCTTGGCGAGTACGACATCAAACCCCTGTTCATACTTATCAATCATTTCGGGAATAACGTCTATTGGGTCTTGCAAATCAACATCAATGGGAATCATAACATCGCCGGAAGCGGCTTCCAGCCCGGCCATCAACGCATACTCTTTGCCGAAATTACGGGAAAACTCGATATAGACAATGTGTGTGTCGTTTGATGCGAGTGATTCGATGATGCCTGCGGTTTGATCGGAGCTGCCATCGTTTATAAACACGAGTTCAATGACATCCGTAGGCCGCCATGAGAAGTCTCGTACGGCTCGATAAAAGGTTTCAACTGTGGCTTCTTCATTTAAAACCGGTATGACTAATGAGATTTTCATTGTTAGTCCTTAAAGACAACCCATTTGGAGAATAAAAAACCGACCATTAAACTGATGGCTGAAAATGCGATCAGTGTGATGATTGGTAGCAGCTTTAAATTGTCGGCAATTATGCCCATCACGAAACTGAGTATGCCTAAAAACGATACCATTAATAGATAACGTTTACCAGTGGGCGTGCTGCCGAAAGTCCAGTGACAGTTGACATAGAAGGAGAAGGTTGCCGCCAATAAAAATCCTACTAGGTTGGCGATGGATTGATGCCCTGTCATCCATAGTAAAATAAAAAAACTGCTCCAGTGGATTGCTGTATTGGCTAGGCCAACAAGGGCATAAGCACTAAACTGTTTCACGTTAAAGCCTTATATTGGGGTGGAAAAATGCGTGTCGGTGCGAGGCCCTTCGGCTTTGCTCAGGATGACCGTTTTTTCTGAAGGAGATTCTTCACTTCGTTCAGAATGACAGTGCGGGGATGATGACACGGTTTTTTTCAGGCCCGATGGCATTGTTTCTTTGTTTGTTTTTGCTTAGTCATCTATTAAAAAACTAGACCATTTGGTGGCACTGTAACGTTTAGATTCCCCTAGCAGGTTCCCCATTTGTTCAATTTCATAGCCTTGCTGCGTGACAATCACACCAAATACTCTTTCAAGTGCATGGGCCAATGAACCGTCGGTTTGATTGGATTGATCATAAAAGAAATCGCCACATTGCACAGGAAACGATTCTAATGATGCAAACACTTCGGGCTTGAACCAGAACATTGTACCGGCAACAAACACTTCATCCCCATTGATGGCACTTAGATCAAGCCTTAGTTCCAGACGTTTAATCCAATTTTGATTAGAGCCCCAAAAGTACTTCAATGCCGGGGTGTGTCCATCCGGTGCCAGCATGCCATAATTTGAATTTCCAATAAATTCAGTTAAGGCTTGCTGGGCTTTTCCTTCGTCAGGTAAGAGTTGATTATATAGATAATCTCGCCATTCGTTTCCATCTTCCCGGTGAAGCGATTTTTTGGTATGAAACTTTAAAACGGCTTGATAAGCATGCGATTTCAGTTCCGGGTAGACCGCGAGGAAAGGCGCAACATCCCGCCCTAAGTTAGGCACTTGGTATACACGGGCATCCGGCCAGTATTTTTGCACTTCTTCAACATCATCTGGTTTGGATACCGTCACCCATACATCCAGTTCCAGTTCAGATTGTTCAACCAACATGGCAATTTGTTCTAACACATCTGAATAATAGGCGTGAATAATAATGGCTTTATCGTGCTTTTGCACCCCTTCCGATAACAGCGTTTTACAGGGTTGATCCCAATGATGTATGGCTTGGGAAGCGGCATATAAATTAGCATGGCCCAATCGACGACTTGGCTCGAGAAACGCGCCTTCTGCCCATTCATTCCAAGCATTGATAAAGGTAAGCTGTTCTCTTTCGGGATATTGCCACCGCATTGTAAGGATCGCATCATGCAACCATTTCGAAAAATCATCCGGGTTGCTGTTCACGAAAACACTTGCATTATGTTGCCTTCTTGGCGAATTGTCCCAACCGGGCATAACGCCTCTTGCACGATAATAATGTGTTTTAGGGGTTTCATTTAAAATATGAGAAACCGTCTGCGGATAGTCTCTTACATAACCGTCATAGCCTGGAAATGGTATATTGAGTGGCGCAAGATGTGGCTGCGTTTGGGTTCCGACCGGCGGAAACTCAATGGCGCCATCAAAACCAATTGTTTTAGGGTCAACCATGTCTCGTGATTGCACACACATAAGATGCAATTCAGTTTGGTGATGGGCTTGCATATAATCTCGCCATCGCTGCCCTGTGGCTTTAACATCTGGCAGTAAACTTGGATAATAAACGACCAAAATCGGTTTGCCGTCGACCGTAAAATAACGAGGATCAAGCAAATATTGCGCAACATGTTTGATAAAAGCCAAGTCGTCTTCATCACTATGCTCTTGGGCAATCAAAATTTCCTGATCTTGGCCATCCCACCTTCTCGTCCAGTTTTCATTCGCCCAACAAAGGCATAATGGAAAATCCAGCTCCGGTTCAGCCAACCAGTTTTGAAGAGGAGTTTCCATTAACGTTTTGCCAGCAAACCAATAGTAATATACGCAGAAAGCATCAATCCCATATTGCTTGGCTAACTCAGCCTGTTGATACATCACTTTAGAGTGACTTAAATCATAAAAGCCTAAATCCGCCGGTAAGTTAGGTTGCTCATGCCCCACAAATTGCGGTGTGCATTTCGTGACATTCGTCCATTCCGTGAAACCTTTGCCCCACCACCGGTCGTTTTCAGAAAAAGCATGAAATTGAGGTAAATAAAACGCCAATACTTGATGCGTATGTGGCCTTTTGTACATCACTCTGCTTTCTTTCGCGGACTTATGGCAATAGGCCGGATTCATAAGCACTTCGCGATTCCAAGCAATCATTTCCGCTTCCGAAATTAACTGTGCTTGCTTTTGATGACGATAAAATAAAATTTTACGGACCAACCGGCAGAAAGGCATTAGGAAAGGATATTTTTTACAGGCAAAAATGCCTTTATTGTAGGCACGAACAAATATATCTTTAACGGTCATCTTTACTTTATTTTTTAACATTTCGGTTGGTGAATTGGAGAAGAAAATTTTTAAATTTGCGATAAAAACCAAATAACTTGCGACATCTAGCGACTTGGCTGAGTGAGTGAGTACACTGTTCCAATTGCCGATGACAATTTGTTTGCACTGTTTGAAGCTCGGCCAATTGCTGACGCAAATCAGCGAGTTCATCCTCATTTAATGCCTTTTCAGCAGATAAGGCATTCAAGCGCTGTTCAGCTTCCGTATATCGCTGCTTTACCTCATGAATAAGCGCATCGTATTGGTTGCTTAATAAAAAATAGTCGTGCGTTTTAGGCCACTCCATTTCAACTTCCAGCGTTTGAGCTAACTGGAGTGTTTCAGCGGTTGCCGGCACTTCAAACCAGGCGTCAAAATCATCCATTTTCACGGCCATACAGTTGGACTCATTTTCCCATCCGATTAAAATGGTATCACTTTTTTCATCAATGCCAGCCGTGGTTTTAAGTTGCCAAATCTTGGTTTGAGACGCATCTTTAAGCAGCATTTTGTGAATTCGAATCATACCGGGGATGTCGGCTGGATCAAACCGAAGTTTTTGTATATTTGACGGCAAAGAAAATGAGAGATTAATGCTTTTTTCTGTCAGGCCAACCGTTTGCGATATGGCATTCTCAGCTGTATAGGATTTTGCACCTTTTTCCTGGAAGAATAGCGTCGGTGAAATAAAAATACCGGGTAAGGCGTTTTCAGGCTTAGGCCACAAACCCTCGTTGGTTTTTGACTTAGAAAATTGTGCAGCCTCAACTTCAAGAATAAATTGATACGTATTTCCGTCTGGTAGCTTAGATAACGGTATTAGCCACTCTGGAGGAATGCTTTTTTGTAAACTTTTACCTAACTCGGTTCCCTGAAAGCCAACGGTAACCGTATCGATAATACGCCAAGAAACCTCACCCACCGAATCGAAGAAAGCCGGAAGGTTCTGGCGACTGAAAAAACGCAAGTGCGTTTTATCAAGAAGACCGCCCGGATAATACTCAAATGTCTGATTAAGCAATTGATAAACAACCGAGACATGGCCTACATTTGGCAATGAAATGAGTAGTTTACCCGTCGGTTTCAGAACGTTTTCAAGTAAATGTTTCATGACGGATTCGGGCGCTTTAAGATGCTCTAAAATATCCGCTAAAACAATCACATCATATTGAACATCTATCGTTTTCCAACTGTTCAAATCTTCAACATCAAATGAATAAACTACCCTGTAATGATTTTTAGCCTGTTCAGCAGATTGAACATTTTGTTCAATGCCATCAACCTCACAATGGGTGTTTAATTGAAGGTACTCACCCAATTTTCCGGTAGCACACCCCACATCAAGAATTTGGCCTGCCATCGGCAACTGCTCAAGAATTTTACTTAAGCTGTTATTTTCATGACGTGCCAGAGGTGTTCTGTCATAAAGTTCATCGGAAATCATAAATTAAATGCTTCTTAAATTGTTTAGTAGTCAGCAGTCATAACGTTCCAGTATTAAGGGAACGCAATCGGAATAAACTCAGGGGGAGTGTCAAATCGGATAAACCAGCGTTTATAATTTTGAAACTGGTAACAGGTTAAAACGCGCTTTTGTTCGACGAAAATAGCGGCTTGAATATTAATGCCTTAACTTGTTGATGTCAACAATCTTAAATAACCCACCATTATTATATAATCCTTTGAGTTGTTGACCTGTTTGCTCGGAGAGTAAAATCATTGTCTGGTATTCTTTTGTTAAATCGTGCAAACGGTGGGCTTTGTTTACTGTGTCGCCAATGGCGGTGTAGGTGTTTCGGAAGCGGGTGCCTAAGTCACCAACCATTGCTGGACCGGTGTGAATGCCGATGCGTACATAAATGGGCTGTTCGGGGTGTTCGGCATTATAGTCGGCTAATTTGGCTTGAATATCCAAGGCACACTCCAGGGCTTTTTGGGCATGATCTGGTTGAGTAACTGGGGCGTTCCAGAAAGCCATGGCGGCATCGCCGATGTATTTATCCAGGGTGCCTTGGTGGTGATAAATCGCGTCCGTAATCAGAGTTAAAATTTGTCTCGCCAGCCCAGAAAATTGTTTGGTGGGTAATGTTTTTCCAAGCTGAGTAAACCCTTCTATATCGGCGAACATGACTGTAAGCTCTCGCTCTTGGGGATTTAAAGGATCTTCGTCCGAAGCTAACAACCGATCCACCACTTCGGAAGAAACATAACCATGAAACAATCTGGTTATCTTCTTATTCTGACGTTGGACAACCATCCATTCATAGGGCACTTGCATTATCAAAACTAATAAAATCGCGGCCAGCGGTAAACTGGGCGAAAACATTAATTGATTTTGCCACCCCCAGATTGCCAAGAAGCTCCAAACGACCATCAGTAATGCCGCTGCAGCCAAACCGTAAGCGGGATGAAACCGAGAAAACAGGTAGATTAAGATTAGAATTGACATCAAGCTGAATAGCCAGGAAACGATTTTGAAATCTTCCAGCGCTGATTTAATCGGGTGCAAAAGGTTATATAAAGTTTCAGCGTGAATGACGACGCCTGGCAACCAGGGGTGAATGGGCGTGGAAACTCGGTCAGACAACCCCAGCGCGCTGGAGCCGATAAACAGATACTTATCCTGCAAATAATCCGTCGGAACGTCGCCCATAAGAATGGCTTCGGCGGTGACTGACGGCCAATATTGATACCCTATGCGATAAGGGATTTTTTTTTCAGTCGATAGGCTGGCGCTTGGTATTTGATGTGGGTGTGTCAGTTGCCATAAGGCTAATCCGAGATTTGGCCAGGCCTGGCCATTCCAGCGAACAAGGGTGGGCAAGCGACGTATCATGCCGTCTGCGTCAACATAGGGCGTAATGTGCCCTAAACATTGGGCCGCTTCCGTCAGTTTTGCGTGGTTCGCGATGTAACCGGTGGCGGATTGCTGGGCTGGGTGGGCCGTTTGCCCTAAGACGAGATGGCCGATTTCACGCACCTGCGGGTTTTGTTCAAAATCGAATGCGACGGCTAAACAGATGGGATAGGTTTTTAAAAGCTGGGCCAAAGCCCTATCCCCTTCTGTATCTTTTGGTTCTGGCAAAACCATATCCAAAGCAAGGGCCTTGGGGTGGTAACGAGTGAATAAGATCTCAATCAATTGGGCGAGACGTTCGCGCGACCAGGGCCAATCTCCGAACGTTTTCAAGGAGTTGTCATCAATATCTACAATAACAATGTCTTGTACAGCCATGGGGCCTGACAGTTGCTGGGTAAAGAAATCGCCAAGCATCCAGTCCGATTTTTGTAATGCGCTGGGCACGTAAGCGAGTATAATAACAGCCAAAAACGCAACCAGTGCTATCAAACCCCGAATGGATTTGGGATGTGCCAAAATGCGTTTTGCCATAAGTTACTACCGTTTTATTTAATCACTGCCAGACAATGAAGACAGAAAAAAAAACTTACCCTTTGAGAGAAATCCCCCTGCTATCGGAATTAAGCGATAACAGCTTGGAAGATTTGAATCGAAAAATCAAATACATTCGTTTTAAAAAAGGCGATGTGGTTATTTTAGCGGGTGATGAAAGCAACAGCTTGATTTTTTTACTTGAAGGCGAGTTGAATGTGGTGGACACCAATGAAGAAGGTGAGTTTTATTGGCTGGCAACCATTAAATCCGGCATTCACTTTGGGGAGCTGGGCTTGATTATTGGCCAAAAGCGCTCCGCCACCGTAATTGCCGTCCAAGAATCCGTTGTCGGCTTTTTACCTCGTAATGATGCGTTGGATCTCATCCTGAACCAGCCTACCGTGGCGTGGAAACTGATGCATCGCATGGCAAACATCATTGAAAAAACCAATGCTCAATTAGCCATTGTCAATCTGTCTAACGCGCGTGACCGTGTTGAAGCACTGCTTTCCGAGCGCGCTGAAACTTATGCAAACGGCATGGTTGTCATTGAAAACCTGCCTTCGCAGCAAAACCTCGCCAAAATGGCGAACACCAGCCGTGAAACCGTATCACGCATTATTTCAAAATTGATCAAAGAAGGTATTTTGGAAAAAGATTATCGTCGATTAATTGTTCGACAGCCGGACAAGCTGAAAGGCCTGTCTTAAGCACGGTCATAATTCTCTTTTGTAAAGATTCACATAAATGTCATTTTAATCACACTCAATTTTAAAATAAGCGTTCTACATTACCTGAATCGTATATTGTTATTTACAAGGTAATCAAGATGCATTTTTCCAGACGCGATTTACTCAAACTCTTTGCGGCTTCATCGGCTTCAATTGTCGTTTCTTCCGGTTTGAATGGCTGTAATTCTTCAAGCTCTAGCTCGGATGATACATCCCAAGACTCCTTAGAAAACTCAGTATCATTCAATTACGGCGTTGCTAGCGGAGATCCCTTGTCAGATCGGGTTATTCTCTGGACACGTGCGACACCGGCTGAAAAAACGTCGGTCAATATTTCTTGGGAAGTAGCCGAAGATGCGGAATTTTCCAACCTGATCAATACCGATTTTGCCACGGTGGACGATTCAACAGACTTTACTTTAAAAGTTGACGTAACAGGCCTAACGCCCGGGAAACGTTATTTTTACCGTTTCAAGCACGGTGACACCATTTCAGAAACCGGACAAACCAAAACGCTACCAACCATTGGAGAACACGTTAAATTGGCGGTTTTTTCCTGTGCTAATTATCCAGCTGGTTACTTCCATGTTTATGCCGATGCGGCTACCAAAGCAAGAGATCTGGATGCCGTTGTCCACCTAGGCGATTATATTTATGAATATGATATCGATGGTTATCCAGATGCAGGTTCTGGAGAAAGCTTGAATCGAGTCCATCAACCCTCGCACGAGTGTATACATTTGGAAGATTACCGGACTCGCTATGCACAATATCGTTCCGATACGGATTTGCAGGCTCTACACGCACAAGTACCATTTATTTGTGTTTGGGATGATCATGAAATCGCTAATGACACTTATAAAGACGGTGCCGAAAACCATAATGAACAAACCGAAGGTGATTTTTATCGACGGCGTACTGCGGCTATTCAGGCCTGGTATGAATGGCTGCCTGTACGTACTCCAGAAGTGGAAGCGGATAAAATAAAAACCTACCGCACATTTGAATTCGGCTCTTTAGTGTCATTAATGATGTTAGACACTCGCGTTATTGGACGAGACGAACAATTGGATTATGCCAACTACATGGATGGAACTGGCCACTTTGATACCCTCCGTTTTAGTCAGGACTTAGTGGCTTCTGATCGCACTTTACTCGGCGAAGAACAGAAGAACTGGGCATTACAGACTCTGATTAACTCAAAAGCCAATGGTACAACCTGGCAGGTGTTGGGCCAACAGGTACTCATGGCAAAAATGCTGTTACCGGCTTCCATCATCATGCCAGACCCGCAAACCGGACTGCCGGATCCGCAAAACCTAGTCAATTATCAAGTGGTCGCCGGAGCTTACCAACAGTTGGCCGAAGCCGTTATAACAATTTTAACTCAAAACAACGCCCTAAACGACTATGCCACGCAAATTGACGGATTTGCCACCATGTCTGCCACACAGCAAGCCATCGCTTTAACCGAAGCGGTTAAAATAAATAACGTTGGTTTATACGGCGAAATTTTTGCCTCGCTTCCAGACACTACTCAAAATACTTTAGAAACCTATGGCGAGCTGCTTGACCCAAGCCTAAACCCATCCATTCCTTATAACCTGGATGCTTGGGATGGCTATGCTGCAGAACGCGAAATACTGCTGCAAACGGCCAACGCTTACCAAACAAACCTTGTTGTATTAGCTGGCGATACGCACAACGCCTGGTGCAGCCATTTAACAGATCAAAACGGTAACCTAGCCGGTATCGAGTTTGCTACTAGCTCGGTTTCTTCTCCTGGCATGGAAAAATATTTAAGCATTCCAGCTGGGTACGAGGCTAGCACTGAAAGCGGCATCGAATCCTTGGTTGAAGACCTCCAATACTTTAACAGTAGTCAGCGTGGTTACATGATTGCTACCTTCACTCCACAAAAGGCCACAACCCAATGGTTTATGATGCCACGTGAAGCTGAAAAAGGCGACCAACATCCAAACTTTTCGGTGAACAAACAAGCTGATGTTCTAGTTGATTCTCTGAATTTAGAACTGAGTTAACCCTTCATAACTATAGTGTTAGCATGCAAAGCGCCCCGCCCTTATGCAGGGCACCCGGCTGTCATGCTGAGCGAAGTCGAAGCATCTTTTGATGGGCAAACGTGTCCTGAATGAGATCCTTCGCTTTGCTCAGGATGACGCTGGCGGGTCAGGATGACAGGGGAAAATGGTCAGAGTGACAATACGGTGTCATGCTGAGCTTGTCGAAGCATCTCAAAGCGGTTTTTGCAGTGTTTGAACGGTTTTCGTTTGTCGGTGTAAAGCCCTTCGACCTGGCTCAGGGGGATAAACACCAAACGACAACAAAGGTATAAAACTTACTCGACCGTCACGCTTTTAGCAAGGTTACGGGGTTGATCCACATCCGTACCTTTAATCAACGCCACGTGATAGCTCAACAACTGCAATGGCACATTAAACGTAATGGGCGCGGTAATGCGCCCAACATTCGTCGTAGCCTTCACCACTTTCATATTCCCTTGAGAATCAACATCTGCCTGCTCATCTTCGAACACAATCATCTGGCCGCCACGCGCCTTGACTTCCTGAAGATTGGACTTTAGCTTTTCCAACAAGTCATCGTGAGGTGCAATCGCAATCACCGGAATGTGCTCGTCAATCAAGGCTAAGGGACCATGCTTTAATTCGCCAGCCGGATAGGCTTCGGCATGAATATAACTGATTTCTTTTAACTTCAGTGCACCTTCCATGGCAATGGGGTACATGGTGCCGCGCCCCAAGAAAAGGGCGCTTTCTTTGTCCGCAAAGCTTTGGGCGATTTTTTTAATATCTTCTTCATGAGTCAATGCTTTTTGCAGCAGGCCTGGCAGTTTTTGCAACCCGTGAATGATTTTGCGTTCCTGGGTTTCAGACATCAGGTGCAACGCTTTACCAAGCGCCGTCACCAGCAAAGACAAGGCGACTAATTGCGTTGTAAAAGCCTTAGTAGAGGCGACACCAATTTCCGGCCCGGCATGGGTTAAGAAGGTTAAATCGGATTCGCGCGTTAAACTGGATTCTGGCACGTTACAGATCGACAAGGTGGCAATCATCTTATCCCCTTTCAGGGCTTTGATTTGTTGAAGGGCAGCAAGGGTATCCGCGGTTTCACCGGATTGGCTAATGGTGACAAAAAGCGTGTGATCGAGTAACACCGGATTGCGATAACGATATTCACTGGCGACTTCCACCTGACACGGCAAACCGATAATGTCTTCAAACCAATATTTCGCGACCAAACCGGCATGATAGCTTGTACCGCAGGCAATAATTTGCACTTGCCGAACCGCTTGGAAAATGGCTTCCGCCTCATGGCCGAAAGCCGAAACCAACATATGATTTTGTGTAATGCGCCCTTCTAGTGTGTCTGTGACAGCTTGAGGCTGTTCGAAAATTTCTTTGTGCATGTAGTGACGATGTTCGCCCAAATCCACGGAATGCATACTCAAAGAAGATTGTTTGATTTCTCGAGCGACTTGATGGCCATTCACATCATAAATACTGACACTTTCACGGGTAATTTCAGCAACATCTCCTTCTTCCAGAAAGATAAAGCTCTGCGTCACCGGCAATAAAGCGGATGCATCCGAGGCAATAAAATGCTCTCCAATCCCAACACCAATCACCAAAGGGCTTCCTTTTCGAGCGGCCACTAATGTATCGGGATCATCCACTGACATCACTCCAAAAGCATAAGCCCCTTCGAACCGGGAAACGGCTCTTTGGACAGCCCCCAATAAGGATTGCGATGTCTTCATCTGGCGGTGAATACAATGTGCGACCACTTCGGTATCTGTTTCCGAAGTAAACCGATAGCTTTCGGCAAGCTGCTCTTGTTTTAACACCTGATAGTTTTCAATAATACCGTTATGAACAACAGCAACTTGATTATTGCAAACGTGTGGATGCGCATTATTTTCGGCGGGTACGCCATGTGTGGCCCAACGTGTATGGGCAATGCCAATTTGGCCGGAAAGCGGATGCTCGGCTTCTACAATTTTAGCTTCCAAGCTTTTTATTTTTCCCAAAGCCCGAACGCGTTGGATGGTGTTTTCAGTATCCAAAACCGCGACACCGGAAGAATCATAGCCTCGGTATTCCAGTCGTTTCAAACCTTCCAATAAAATTGGGATAATATTTCGCTCTGCGATGCCGCCGACAATTCCGCACATAAATTTTGCTACTTCTTCTATTTTAGGAGTGTTACATTCACATTTTTATTTAATGGAATATGATACCTTATCAAGCATCTTTTATGGGATGGTTTAATCACTCCACTACATTCTGATATGCTTTATTTTCGCATCAAAAAATAGCTTCAAATTGACAGTTTATAACGGAAATAAGCATCATTTTTCTCCAAACAAACTTCAAATCGTACCCATAACATTAACAATGAACTCTTAATCCTTCAACTCCAAAACCGACTGATACACCACTTTCTTTTTCAAACCGTAAACATCCGCCACGATTTCCGAAATCTGTTTCACCGGCAACGATTGTCCCAGCAATATTTGAATCAAATTTTCCGCTTCCGCACTCAGCGCCGAGGCATCAACCTCCACGACCGCACAGCCCGACAAAATCAACACAAATTCACCACGAACTTTATCGGGATGTTGTTCAAAAAAGGATAAAACCGCTTCAACACCACCGGAAACAAAGGTTTCGAACTGCTTCGTCAACTCCTTGGCAACGACCATTTCCCGGTCCGAACCAAACACGTTTTTGAAAGCCGCCAGGCTTTCCAACAATCGGTGCGGCGATTCATAAAACACCATGGTTCTCGGTTCAGCCACCAACACTTCTAACGTGTGTAAACGCTTCTGTTTTTTCGCCGGCAAAAACCCTTCAAATGTAAAGCGGTTAGTCGGCATTCCCGCCGCACTCAAGGCCGCAATCATCGCGGATGCTCCCGGTACCGGCTCCACTCGCACCTGCGCGTCACGCAATAAGCTCACCAGATGATACCCCGGGTCACTGATCAACGGTGTCCCGGCATCGGAAATCAACGCCCCCGTTTCACCTTTTTCCAAACGCGCTAGCAATTCGTCCCGCCGCTCCAATTCGTTATGATCATGCAAACTGATCAAAGGCTTATTCACGCCATAATGTTGCAACAGTTTTTTGGAATGGCGCGTATCCTCCGCCGCCACCCAATCGACGGCTTCCAACACCTCCAACGCGCGCAACGTAATATCCTTCAAATTCCCGATCGGCGTCGCGACAATGTAAAGGCAACCCGACATCGCATCCTGGGATTCTGTCATTTTTTCAGTCATTCATTTTTACCTGTTTCGCCGTGACGCCGATCGAATACATAAGGGCTTCATCATTCAATCCTTTCGTGACGGTCATGACATTATCAATCTCAACGTAATCCGTTATAATGATTGCAATATTTCATCACGACCATTTCATACAGACATTTAACTTGGGCCATTCTAACCAAAATGCTTAAACAAATCGCTTTCATCCCCGTCCTTTTCTTCTCGGTTTTATGGCTGTCGAGCTGTAGCACGCCGTCCAAAAAAATCGAAACCGTCGAGAAGGTCATGACCGATCCCCAAAGCAGCGCCGCCGAAAAGCAAGCCATTCTGCTTGAACTGGAGGACGCGATTCGGGATGCCAAAAAGCGCCAGGCCTGGCCAGATTATATTCAACTGAGCCAATCACTATGGCAAAAAGTCGGCCCATCGGATCAACTCGCAATTGAATACCAAATCTGGTCCACCTTGAAACAACTGCCGCCGAAAACCCTGGCCCAGTTGCAAGCTCAGGCGGAAACCGACCAAAACATTGAAATGCTCGATTGGCTGGCGCTGGTCGAAGCCACGCAACAACGTCCGATTTGGCAAAAACAATCCTTGCGTGACCTGGCCGAATTCAATACCGGCGCACTTTACAACGAGCATTTGCTGGCCCAGTTGCAAACGCGTCTGGAACACCCGGTTCCCGTTAAACACCTTGCCGTGCTCCTGCCGTTCAGCGGGCAATACGCCAACATCAGCGAACAGATTCGTGACGGCATCCTGAAAAACCACTTCGCACACCAGCGCGACACCATCATTCGTTTTTACGACAGTTCGGATTTGAACAATCTCCAACAAACCTATTTAAACGCCGTTCACCAAGGTGCCGAATGGGTCATCGGCCCGCTCACCAAAGAAGCGGTGGAAACCTTAGCCGCTCTGAAACCAAACAACCTGATCGCCTTGAATCACGTCAACCAAAGCCAGGTCAGACAATTCAATTTCAAATCGGAATCCGAAGCGTTTCAAATCAACCAGAAACTGCAGTACAACAATATGAAACGCATCGGCATCCTCACCAGCACGGCCAATTCCGACGCTGCCCTGGCATCGCAAATTGCCGGGCACTGGAAGCAAACCGACGGCCATGTCGCGGTACTCAAAAGTTACCCGACCAAAAACCCGAACCTGCGTAAAGCCCTCGGCAGCGTCATCAACGAAACCAACAGTCAGGCTCGCAAAAACAATCTCTACTGGCTATTCCGGGAAAAAATTGAATTCACGCCGCGTACCCGCCAAGACTTGGATGCCATCGTATTGGTCGGCAACACGCGCCGCCTGGGCGTTTTCAAACCTCAGTTCAAATTTTTCGAACTGAACCTGCCAATTTACGGCACCTCGAAAATCACCCCGGCCCAACTGGATAAAACCCCGGCCAATCGCGACCTCAGTGATTTGATTTTCCCAACCATGCCCGCCGCGCTTAAACCGACGCCGCTCAACACACCGTTTGAAGCCTTCGGTTGGGACAGCCTGACCATTGTCATGAATCAAGACAACCTCGCGCCCGGCGTCTGTTTAAACAACGGCATGACGGGAAGACTCTCCATTCAGGAAAACGAAATCGACCACGACTATGTCTGGGGAAAATACAGTTCGGCAGGTCTGGCTGAAAAAGCGCCCGATATCCGACCGTCCAATACTCTGGAAACACCGCTGAAAGAAACCGGCTCCGATACATTGGAAACGGCACAGAACTGATGGGCTGGTTCAGCCAAAACAAAGGGCGGCAAGCGGAACAAAACGCCAAACATTGGCTGAACCAACACGGCATTCAAATCCTCGCCGAAAACCATCGCTGCAAAGGCGGTGAAATCGACCTCATTGGCCTGGATACCGACAACACCTTGATTTTCATTGAGGTCAAAGCGCGCCAGAACCGTAATTATGGCCACGCCACCGAGTTTGTCGATGCCCGCAAACAACAGCGCATCCGCCGCTGCGCCGAGGCCTTCCTGCTTCAACACAGCGATTACCAAAACCACGCCATGCGCTTTGACGTCCTCGCCTTTCACGACAACACGTCAGACGCACCGGAATGGCTGCAAAACGCTTTTTAAAGTTTAGGGCACCTCGATTAACCCCCAATAAATTCTGGCAACGCCAAGTTTGACAGATCAAGGCGTGAACGTGAAGGAACGTGAAGGAATGTCTAGACCTTGCAAACATTCACAACGCAGAGCTGGCGAACTTGGCTAAGCCCCTTCGGGCGGGGCTTAAAGGCCACTTCTTCGTTGTTGTGACTCTTGGCCATAGAATGACTAAGACCGGCGAGTCACGCCTAGAATAAGTGGCCTTTAAATCCCGCAGAATTTTATTCGTGGTTAATCGAGGTGCCCTTTATTTTGAAACGATTGGATGTGATTTTCCAAAATAGGAAGTTCTTTTTGAGTTAAGTCCCAAATAATTCTAAAATCAACGCCAAAATATTCATGCACAATCAGATTGCGAAAATCTTTCAAACGTTGCCAAGGGTATTCAGGGGAATAAGCTTTTAAATCCTCCATCAAATTACCCACGGCTTCGCCAATGATCATATATTCCCGAATCATGGCACTGTAAGTTTTTCGATCCGCCACAAATTCGTCATACGATAGACCATCGACATATTCTTGAATCGCCGAAATCGACTCGACAATATCATCGATATAGAGTTGTCGATTACGACTAGGCATACACAACTTCAGTCTTGATTTGCTCTGCAACAACCGGTTTCAGGCTACTTTCAACGCCCAAATCGACAGGCGCTTGAAACGCTGCCTCCAAATATTCTTTTAACTCGAAAAAGCTTTGAAATGTATTATCACTGACCAGTTCTACCACAATATCAATATCACTTTGCGGTGTTTGCTGTTCCCGCACATAACTCCCAAACAGGCCAATTTTTTGAACCCCAAACCGTGCCTGTAACAAAGCTTTATGCTCTGAAAGAAAATTGATGATGTCTTGCTTATCCATCGTTCTAACTCCACGTTAGATTATCATAACACTTTGATTATAGCTGATAATACCAACGATATAGCAATTAGCCGCCTATTAAGTTACTTCTCCACCACCAAACGCACAAAACGGTCATTGCGATAGCTCAAACGGTCCACCAGCTTGAAACCGCCGAGTTCCAACATAAACACTATGTCATCCGGGTGATAACGATTGTGCTCCTGGAAATGCTCGAACGCATCTTCCAAGTCCGCCACAGTGGTGTCATCACCCCAAACCTGGGTTTCAGTATAACGGTGCTCCAAATAATCTTTCAGCGGCTGTCGCACCACATCCACCACACACAAACGACCGCCGGGCTTCAACCAATCGTAAGCCGCTTTGAACATCTTGATCGGCTGCGTCAATTCATGCACCACCATATTTGCCATCACCATCGACACGGAACCCGGCGCAATGTCCGCCTGCGGAAGATTCAAATCGTCTTGGACGATGCGGGCATTGTTCGGCAACTCAACGGTATGCTCCAGCATATAAGGCGCCGCTTCCAACCCAATGACCGTCGAACCGGGATAACGCAGCGCACAATCCCGCACGAATTGACCGATGCCGGCGCCCATATCGACGATGCCATCGCCGGTTTGATGGTTCGCGGCCACCGTCTCGTCCCAAAATTGCCAGAAGTCGTCATCATGACGTCGGTCGTAACTGTTGGAAATGGCCTGCCGGGCTTGAGAACCATTGCCACCGTGATGTTTTAAAATTTGTTGTTGCGTTTTTTCAATGGACACACTCATCTCATTTTCACTCTTCCGGTTTGACTTCCACCCAGGCATCCAGGGCGGTGAAATACAAAATCCACTTCTGCGGCCGCTCTTCCATGGCCTTAAACAAATCGCCGTACCGTGCCAATTGCGGTCGGTAAACAGCCACCTGTTCTTCAATAAATATGTTTCGATCCGCTTCGGACGCCTCGGCTTCCAACCAGCTGGTTTTATAATCCACAATCCAGCGAACGCCTTGGTCATCGACAAAGGTGCGATCGACAATGTGGTTCGCCTGCCCGGCCTCGCTGATCGAACTCAACGCCAACTCCACCGCCGACTCGTTATGCGACGGATTCAAAGCCCAAATCAGCGATTCGTTGCGGACGGCGTTTTGCAGTGAGCGCATGACCCGGGCCATCGCCGTTTCCAGCAACTCGCCATTCAGCCCATCTTGCGATAGCTGATGCCGATACAAAGCGTTATAACTGATTAATTCCAACGCCGTGGGGACGCCTTGGGCCACCCAAATTTCCAGCATTCTATGCACAAAATTGCCGACGCTTTTCGCCAACAAGGCAGTTTGCCAATTCATGCGTTCCGCGGCGGCGTTAGAGTCAGCATTCGCCAAGACTGAAGTATGTTCCTGCTCGCCCGCTTCATCGTCCTGTGGCAACGGCTCCGTCGCACCGCGCTTCAACCAATCCGGCATCGCCACCGTGGATGAGGCAAACCCCGTTCGCATCAACGGCAACCGGCTGACCTTCGGAATAATCGCACACTCTTCAACGGCTTCCTCCGAGGGCGCATAGTTCGTCAACAACGTCTCAAATTCGGCCTGTACCTGCGGCCACAAACAGTTTAATAAGCTTTTGGTCGGCGGTGCCAACGGCTGGTCACCATCCAATTGTTTGGCCGACACCGTCACCGACCCCAGCAAATGCAAACGGCGCTTGGCCCGCGTGGCCGCCACATAGAACAAACGCCCCAATTCGTAATCCTGTTTCACACTGTCGGTGCGTTTAATCAAATTCACCAGGCCGGGTGAATTGCTGGCTTGGGCGGCCTTGCCTTTTTGCTCAAAGGGCGCAATCACCAAGCGGTTGTCATCACCGTCGGTGCCTTTAAACGACAGCCAGGACAACAAAGTGTTGTCGTCCGAACGCGGCTTACGCCCCAGGCCTGGCAGAATCACGGTATCGAATTCCAGCCCTTTGGATTTATGCATGGTCATCAATTCCACCCGACCGCTTTCCGGCGACGCATCGGGCAAGGCAAACAGTTTTTCCAATGTGTCCGCCAATCCGGCGGCGGTCAACGCCTGAGTGTCATTTTGCGCTTGCAAGGCATTGAGCATCATCCAAAATGCCTCGACATTCTGCAACGCCAGTTCCGATTCCACCGTCTGAGCACCGTCCAATTCCAACCAGGCCTGACGCACCACCTGCTCCAGACGGAAGGACCCCATCGACTTCAAGGCTTTATCCAAAACCGGCCAGGCCTGCGCCAAACGAGCCTGACCGGGTTCCGACAATTTCGACCAGGCCTTTATGCCCTTTAGGGTGTGGTTGTTTTCGTCACTGACAGCCGCTTGTAGACTTTGCCAAACCGGGGTCTGATAATAATCGTCGTTTTCGCCCAGCAACGCATACAAATCGGCCAGCGACAAACCGACCAGCGGCGAACGCAGCAATGCAATCCAGGCCGGGCGGTCGCCCAAATGCAGCAATGCACGTGTCAAGGCTTCGCAATCCTGAATTTCCTGACGCTCCTTCAAGCCTTCCAATTCCAGCGCCCGGAAACGAATGCCCGCTTGTTTCAAACGCACTGCAATCGGCATCAGGTGCGAACGGCTCCGCCCCAGCACGCCGATGGCCGCGCCCGGTTTCAAGTCCGGCAAGGTGGTTTGAATGATGCTGACCGCTACGTCGGCCTCTTCACCGGCCGAGCGCTCCAAAGCCCATTCCGCACGCACCGCTGGTTCGGCGTTATCGGAAAAGGCGGTCGCCGGGGAATAACACACGGCGCCCTGCTCGATGACGCTGTGTTTCGGAAACACCTCGGCAAAGGTTTGATTGACCCAATCCACCACGCCCTGAGTGGAACGGAAGTTCACCGTCAGACTCAACGGCGTCAACGCCACCTGCCCCAAACGCCCTTGCCAGGCCTGGAGGAAATTGCCCACTTCCGCCTCTCGGAAACGGTAAATCGACTGCATCGGGTCACCGACGATAAACAGGCTGTGATCGTCTTCGGCAGTCCAACCGGCCACCAGTTTTTTCACCAATTCATACTGCGCCACACTGGTGTCTTGGAATTCGTCGATGAGCAAATGCTTCAAGGTGTAATCCAGCCGTTCGGCCAAATCGGTCGGTTCCAATTCGGTGCCGAGCGCTTGCGACGCCGCCTGCGCTACTTCAATGAAATCCGCTTCGCCCTGTTGCTGGAACGCCAGCTTCAAGTGCGCCACCGCACGACGTAGCAACGCAATCAAATGCCGCAGGCTTTGCCATTGGTCATCGTTATAGTGCCCGTCCGGCAATTGCCGCAACTCATGCAACGCTTGCGCCATATCGCCGCGCAAATCGGCCAGAGCAAAATCCGATAAGGCTTCCAAAAAGCCGTCTTTATTGGCTTTGTTTTCGCCTTTTCCGGCCGGAAAGCCCTGCGCTTTATTGACGGTTTTACGGCAAGCCGGGTCGCTTTTCGTGAGAATCCAATCGCCCAGTGTGCGCCAAACCGATAAATCCGTTTCCGGCGACAAAACGACTCCGGCCAAATGTTGCAATTGCGGCTGCTCATTGCCCGCGGCAAATTCGGCGTAATCGCATAATGCCTGCAATTTGCCCAGGCCTGGCGACAGTCGCTGTACCGCTTGTTGTTGCTCCTGCGCCACCAACAAGGCCAAGGCATTTTCCAACTCGGCCCGCTCCGCAGCTTCATCCTCGGAACCGTATTGCAACAGGGCGCCCATCCATTGGTCGCGTTTGGCCAACATGCCCACTAACAGATTTTCTGCGGTGCGGAAAGAGCCGTTCACTAGCCGCAACAGACTCGCCACCGCTTCGCTGGTCTGACTGTCTTTCAACGCCTGTCGCGCGGCATGCAAATACAGTGTTTCCGGCGACGCCGCCATCTGCGGCTGAGTGCCGAGTCGCGACAACAACGGCATTTGCTGCACCAGATAACCGTTCATGGAGTCGATGGTGCGAATTCGCAAGCGATTCGGATTATCCAACAATTGCCAACCGCGCTGTGCGGCATTCTGCAAAGCGGCTTGCGCCAATTGCCAGGTGTTGTGATCGTAAAGCGAGGCCGTTTCCGGCAGGGGTTTCTGGCCGTCGGCCAAAGCCTCGAAAATCCGCTCGCGCATTTCGGCGGCGGCTTTTTTGGTAAAGGTCATGGCGACAATCTGTTCCGGCGTCTCCACCTGTGAGAGCAACGCCAAAAAGCGCTGAGTCAGCAAAGCGGTTTTCCCGGAACCGGCCGGTGCCTGCACAATAAAGGAACCTTGCGGATGAATCGCTTGATAACGGGCTTCGCCATCCGGCAGAGCCGTGTCCAATTGCACCTGCACCAAAGGGTTGAGAGAAGTGTGTAACGATGTGTTCAGCGATGTGCTCGACAATGCGTTCATGCCTCCTCCTCCGAGCCTTGCCAGCCGGATTGCGCCAACTGACTTTTCACTTCCGGCAATCGCAACGCCAAAGCGCCGGCGGCATACGCCAAATCCTTTTCATCGCGGAAGGTCATTTCCGCACGGCCCCGCTGAATCGATTCGGCCAAGGCTTCGACTTCATCCCGTAAGCCGTTCAGGAAATCCGTCCAGGTGACACCTTCATAATCGCCGCCCTCTTTTCCCGATTCTTTGGCAAAGACCAACTGCGAGCGGTCTTTCAACATGACGCCGTCGTCGGCCACCAAAGTATTGAACCGAACCCCGTCGTCACTGTGGAGGATGCCGTAGCCCAAACCGGCCACCGCATCCCGGTAAGCGTGCAGATACACCGCCAGCTGTGGCGCTTCAATCGGCTCTTTCAATAGGTCTTTCACGGAGGCTTTGCCGGTTTTGTAATCGAGAATGACCGACACGGCTTCGCCGCTGTTTTCGCCTTCCTCGGCCAACACCGCATCCACCCGGTCGATTTTGATTTTGAATTCAATGCCGGCAATCGTCGGCGTATGGACTTCTTCAAACGCCACCACCTTAAAGCCGGGTCGTTGTTTTTCCAACGCCAGCCAGTTCATCAGCAGCTCGGTAATGCGTTCCTTTTCCAAGGCCAGATAATGGTCGTCGAACTGTTGCATCAGCGGCTGCATCGCCTCATCCAACAAAGCGTGCAACTTGGTGACAAGACTGTCGTCGTCCAAGGCCAGCAAGGCGTTTTGGGTTTGCACGTCACGCCAAAAGGCCTCCAGTACCTCATGCACCAGGGTCCCGAGGTGGTTGGCGCGCATGCCTTCGGCCACGTCTTCCAATTGCTGACGCGCGCCCAGCCGGAAATCAATAAACGCCATCAACGGACACTTGTTCTGCGCCGTCAAAATGCCGGAACCGCCCGGCGCACGTTCGCCCAATGGAATCGGCGGCGCTTGCGCGTCTTCTTCCCACTCAATTGGAGCGGCTTGTTGATATTGCGCAACGGCCAGACTGCGATAGTCACGCGCCGGATACGATTCCGCCATCACCAACGCCGGCAAATTCAACAGCGGCGACGGCAAAGCAACACGATCTTCCAATTGCGTAGCGTAAGACCAGACGACCTGCTCGGCGGATGCCGCCAAACGGCGAGTGATTTTCTGGGCGTATTGCAGCTCGCGCTGGGCATCGGCGCGCGGCACGGCCCGTTCGCGTTGCAACGGCATCGGCAGGAAAGGATTCGGGCTGGGCGGTCGCGGCCAGGCTTCGTCGGTCAACCCCATGACCCACAAGGCATCAAAGGTTTGCCCGCCGGCTTCGAGCATCCCCACCACCTGGATGGGGACAGCATCTTTGGTCTGGGGTTGATGCACGGTTTCGGCAACAAAGCGTTTCAGCAAATTCAGCCATGCCTGGACGTTTTGGGCTTCGTCACCCAAATGCAGCTGCGAAAAGCGGCCGAGGCATTCCAGAAAGGCTTCTTTCTGCTGGGTTTCAATACTGGTTAAGGCACGCTCCAGGCGTGAACCGCCCCATTGGAATTGCTGCAACACCCGTTCGACCCGCTCCAGAAAAGCGTGCAATGACAGGCGCCCAGTGTATTTTCGGTCAGAAGACTTGGCAGATATTTTTTGCAGCACCGTCATCAACGGCTTGGGCAAAAGAGTCGGCCAGTGGTTTTCCTGCTGTTCCAGCCAAGTCACCAAATTCGGCCATTTGAAACTGGCCCATTGCAATCGCCGCAACTGGGCATCGGCTTTCTGTCGCTGAGGTAAGGCTCCCAGGGTAAAGGGCGACACCAGCCAGGCCGACCAGTCGGCGTAGCTTAAGCGTTTATCCGGTAAAAGCGCCAGATTCAGCGTTTGCAAGGCGTTTTGCACGATCGGCGTGTTCGCCAAGGATTCACCGAGCGAGACGTTATACAACACACGGCGCCCGGCTTTTAACGGCAATGCTTGACCGAAGCGTTGAAACAACACCTCATCCAATAACGCACTGAACCCTTGTTGAATGTCGTTGAGGTTCGGCGCCACCACGCCGATGCGAATATCTTTGGCCGCTTTGGTGTCACCGAGGCGTTGCAGGGTTTCCGCGCACCAAAGCGCCGCTTGCTGCATTTCGTCCTGCGGGTTCATGGCGTCGTAACGCCTCTGCTGCTGAACCGGTGTCTCATCCGCTTCCGCGATCATGACCTCATTGCCGGCTTCTCGCAGTAAGTTCATCCATTGCTGCATAAACGGCGTGATTTCGTCAAAGCCATGCAACATGAATCGCGTGGATGTGACCGGACGTTCTTGCAACCAACGCAAGCGCCATTGCATGGTCAAGACATCGTCTTGCCAGTTCTGTTCTTTCAGCCGCTTCTGGTAATCGTCTTTCAGGGCCAAAAACAAACGCACTTCATCGGTTTGAAAAATCGTTTGTTCATCCTGATCATCGAAATATTCCAACCAAAAGCACCAGGCCTGGTAGAGCTGTTTGGCGGTGGCCGTTTCGTTCAGCAACGCCAATTGCGGCTCGGCTTGAATCTTGTCGTCCAGCAGGGACTCCCAAATCAATTGAGCCTCAAACGCCGACAAGCGTTTGGACGGCCAAGCGTCCAGCGCCAAGCGCCCGCTCAACAAAGCCTCTTGTTCCCATTCCTGCCACCATTGGTTCCAGGTCATCACCGCCGGGGTTTTCGCCACGGATTGCGTCGCCCACTGGTCGGCCAGCAAGGCTTGCTTCAAAAAGCCGGTCAAACGGCTGTTGGCGGTAATGTGAACGGTTGCCATCATGAAGGGTTCGGTATCGCTTTTCAGTCAATTGGAATCAAACCCAAAGGATACCAAAAATTACGATGGGCGGCGGCCTTTTGGCGGCAGATTCCTGTCGATTTTAGCCCGACACAAACGACACCCAACTCCAATAAAGCGCGATATTGAGCGGCATCAACCAAACGGCCGGCCATTGCCATTTGAACAGCAATACCAGATTCAGCGCCACCAGCACACCGCTGGTCCAGTCCACTAACGCATGCGGTAAAATCGGCACAATCAACGCAAACAGCAGAAAACCAACCACCCCGGCTTGCACCGCCACCAAACCGGCTTGCACCCGTTCCGAGGAGGTGAACGTTTGGTAAAACGGCAAAATACCGATAATAAATAATAAACCGGGCAGGAAAATCGCCAGCGTCGCCACGATCGCGCCGAGCCAACCGGCCATGACGCCGCCCAAATAGGTCGCAAAGGTAAACAGGGGGCCCGGCAAGGCTTGCGCCAAACTGTAACCGGCCAAAAATTGTGATTCGGTCACGCGCCCGGTTTGCACCCACTCCAATTCCAACATGGGCAGAACCACATGACCGCCGCCGAACACCAGCGCACCGGCACGATAAAAGCCATCTCCGATCGACCAAATACGCTCGTCCGTCCCTGCCAATAATGGCAAAATTCCCAATAAGCCAATCGCTAAAACGATCAAGCTCCAGCCGGTCTTGATGGATGGCCTGCTCGATTCAAACGCGGGTGTCCGTTCGCCCGAATCCACCGAGTGATGAGAGGTCGCCACCTCCGCTAGAGAACCGAAACGGTGTTTGAAAAGCGTGCCGATCATGCCCAACCCTAACAATAAAACCACCGGTGCCCACACCGACGGCCAAAGCATCAGTCCGAGCGCCGTCAGCAACGCCAAGAACCGAAGTGACCAGGCCTGGCAGAATTGTCGACTCATCTGCCAAGTGACCTGAATGACGATGGCGGCGGCCACCAGCACCAACGCATGCCAAACCGGCTGCCAGGTGTCGTCCAGCCAGAACCAGCCGTACGCCACCCCCAACATCATCATGGCCGAAGGCAAGGTAAAGCCGACAAACGCGGCGACGGCACCGGGCCAACCACCGCGTTGATAACCGATTAAAAACCCCAATTGCGAACTGGAAGGCCCAGGCAAAAGATGACACAAGGCAATCCAACGCGCAAAAGTGCTGTCATCAAACCAACGCTGCCGAACCACAAACGCTTGATGAAAAAAACCGATATGAGCCGCCGGGCCGCCAAAACTGGTCAAGCCGAGCTTTAGAAACTGTGTAAAGATGGAAACTGTAGCGGCCCAACGGGCTAAAAAGGTGGGCAATGACATGCCGGGAAAATCCTCAACGACAACATAAACGATTCATTTAAGCGATTCAGTTTACCGGCCGTTGAGACAGTTTGGATGACAGTTTTATGAGGATGCGGACTTCAAAGGCTCCGCAGGTTTATCCAATGCCGGTTTTTCATCCATATCCAATTCCAGGTATTGGTCGCCATGAGCTTGCAAGAACTTCAGAAATTCTTCCGCCAATAACGACAAAGACTTGGTTTTCGGATAAACGATATTCCATTCCTTATGAATCGGAAAGCCTTCCACATCCAGCTTGGCGATTCTCGCGCCCGGGCTAAGCAGATCCAATGCATGCTCGGACACACAAGCCACGCCCAGTTCTCCCATGACACAATGCTTGATGGCTTCGTTGGTTTCCAGCATCATGCGCTCCTTCACCGTCAAACCGTGTTGCGCGAACAGGTCCTCGACCGCCGAACGAATGCCGGATCCTTTTTCACGCATGATGAAAGGTTCCTTCGCCAAACGCTTCAAGCTGACCTTGGTGCCGACCAGTTCATGGTTGGCATGCGCGATGATGACCAACGGGTTCGGCGCGAACGGAATCGCCTCCAGATCCATGTCCATGCTCGGCACCTGACCAAGTATGTACAAATCATCCAAGTTACGGTCAATACGCTTCAGAATGGTATTACGGTTGCCGACCTTGAGGCTCAGCTCAATGTCGGGATATTTTTTGCAAAACTTACCCAACGCGACCGGCGCGAAATATTTGGCGGTGGTAATGACCGCAACGCGCAGACGCCCCCGTTTCAACCCTCGGAAATCATCCAGCATGATTTCTAAATTGGATAACTGATCGATAATGGCACGGCAACTGCACGCCACCTCTTCACCGATTTCGGTTAAAAAGATCTTCCGACCCACCTGTTCGTAAAGCGGCATATCAATCGCTTCGGCCAGGCTTTTCACCTGAGACGAGACCGTCGGTTGCGTCAAATACAACTCTTCGGCCGCACGCGTAAAGCTGAGGTTTCTCGCCACACACTCAAACACTTGAATTTGCCGAAGCGAAGCATGCCGAATCAGAAAATTCGACGTCGCCTTGTTTAAATGTTCAGTCATTCCCGCCACAACATCACCCCCAACGGATAAAATCCTATCTCAAAAACACGCTTGCAAAACTAAATTTTTGTTATGCATAACATAACGTTACGTTAATCTTTTCCATCACGACGACACTGCAGCCCTTCCAGCGACTTCGTAGCGGCTTGAGCGGCTTCATTAATATCGGCTTCCTTTCCGCACATAATCAAACGACCATAAGCTCCCACGGCTCGTGCTTCTACCAAGGTCACATTAGCCGCCTTTTCCGCTTCATTAGCCGCATAAACGATGTACCCGGCCGGTTCGGTTTCCATGATGAACATGCTTTGTCCGGCCAGTGCCATCGACCCGCGACGGTTATCCCGGTTAATCAAGGTCGCATGGTCCGCGGTGATACAGCGTATGGTTTCATTCCACATCACCAGACATTGCTGGCGATCGAACTCGTGGGTCTGCAAATGCTGCAGAATGCGTTCGCCCGACTCCAGCACATCGCTTTGCGTGCGATGGTGAATCACCATCGAACCGTAAGCCCGCTCCACGACTTGCTGTGCCAAACGTACATTGGAGGCTTTCAAGGCAATGTCGGACAAGCGGTGCACCGCCATCCCCGGTGCCACTTCCACCCACAGGCACGCATCGCCCTCAACCGGCAGAAAGCCCATGGAAGCCGTGGCCATATACGAAGCCAACTGCGGCTGTAAGGCGTCCAAAAAAACATAAGTTCTGAGCTTAATCATAAAAAGCGTTCGTCTCCAACTGGTTCATCACCGAATGAATCGCTTCCGTGCGATGACTCAAACGTATTTTTTCGTCTAACGGCAATTCCGACACCGTTTTCAATAGCGCCGGAATCCACATAACGTCGTCGTAACCGACTCCGTGCCCCGTGCGAGGGGACTTTAATATCTCGCCATACCAATGACCGATGCCGATGATCGGCATCGGATCTCGTTCATGTGCTACATACACCACGGCACAGGAGTAACGAGCCTGACGTTCGCAAAAAGGTTTGCCTTCCAAATCCTGTAAAAGCTGTCGAACATTCTCTTCTTCGCTGGGCTTATGTCGCCCTTGCGCGGCGTACCGCGCGGAAATAATACCGGGTAGCCCCCCCAAAGACGCCACTTCCAAACCGGAGTCATCCGCTAAAGCGGGCAAGCCGCTTTGGGCGCTGGCAAAGCGGGCTTTTTTCAAAGCATTTTCCACAAAGCTCAAACCGTCCTCGTCCACTTCACCGTCAAAAAAAGTACTTTGCGCCAGCGGTTCAATCCCGTATTGCTCAATCACCGGCACCATTTCCATAAATTTGTCTGGATTTCCTGTCGCTAACACCAAACGCTGCATGGTCTTTTCCTAAGCAAAATAACTCGGCGTCAACACATCGACATTCGCCGTAAACACCGTTAATTGATGACTGCCGTCCAAATACACATTCAGTTCATTGTATAAACGGTTCAGTTTTTCTTCCGGCACCACCACCAAAAACAAGGTTTGACCGGAAGCCTCTGTTTGCGCGGGCTTCACATCAAGTGCGGTGACACGACTGACGGCTATCTGATCAAACAGGTTCCTTAAGTCGGTTTCCAATTCTGTATTCGCCACAATATGCACCAACTTTTCACAGCAGGTTTCCACCATATTGAGTCCACCTTCAGTGCCCGGCAAAGAATCGTTTTCGTTTTGGCTTGGACAACTCCAGGACTCTGCATTTGCTTCATACCATTTCATATCGGTTCGCCATCTCTTGTCTTTGTGTTCGATCAACACCACATGCAAAGCTTAAACTTCACCAATGGGTCTTTTCGGTCACCTCTACGCCTTCCTTGCGTGAGAACCGCTTCCATACGAGTATCCATGCTAGAGAAATCCACGCCGGATGAAAAATTGATTTTTCAACTTGCTGGCATAGATTAGAATCAATGGTTTAACCTCTGGGCCACAACCATCCTGCATAGTCGGCAGATTCGTGATCGCCGTCATCCCACTCTCAATATCAGATAAAAAAACGGGCAGAAAAATCTGCCCAAACAACTAAGACTTAATTCAATTCAAAAATTCAAACGTCAGTGCTCAAAACCACTTAGTCCGGCCAGACACGTCGACTCGGAAAACGCTTAATGCTCTCCGCAATATGCTCTTGCCCCGCGTTGCCGGCCGGACTTGAGTTGGATTTTGACGGCGCTGTTTTTTGACGCGTCGAAACCGACTTTTTGGCCGGTGCAGCCGACTTGGAAGCCGGTTTTTTACTCGCGGTTGCCGATGCCGTTTTTTGAGACGCCGCCGTGGATTTAGGGGCGGCTTTAGGCGTCGGTTTCGAAACCGGTTTAGCGGCCGTGTCCGTTGCCATCGATTGAGCCGCCGTTGACGGCTTGGTTTTGTCTGATGGGGTCGTCATAAGACTCTCCTTTTAATGCAGATTAACGCGACTGAAACCTTCATCAATACCATCCGCCAGCGCAAAATCGACATCCTGCAACTCTTGCGCTTGGGAATAGATGATGACCGACACATGCTCACGACCAAAACTGATGTTTGGGTGGTGATTCAAATGCTCGGCTTTTTCGGCCATATCGTCGAGAAAGGTCCGTAGGGTTTCGAAATCCTCGAATTCAAAACGGGCCTCTAAACTGGCGGGTTTCTTTTTGAGCTTCCATCGTTGTTCGTTCATACAAAACTCCTATTGGGCTGTTGCTGCATCATCAAATATCCATAATATTCTTCCAACCAGGATTGCACTCTCACAAGCTGAGTTTGCTCTTCTTCCAAAAGCCGGTTAAACAGCATCAAATCTTCTTGAGCACCAAAATTGGCGCAATATTGTGAAGCTTCCGAATAAAGCTGAATAAGAGCCATTTCTCTTTCTTCACAACTTCTCAGAGCTTCAACCATATTGGTTGCCGGTCCAGCCGGACGTAAGACACTCCCCGCAGGAAGGGCTCCTTGTGCAACCATACGATCCGTAATCAAGTTCGCATGTTGGAACTCTTCATTTGCCAGGGTTACAAACCCTTCGGCATATGAAATTTCTTGGCGAAATTTCGCCAGCGAAGCCTGTGCGAGGTAATGCTGACCGGCCGAAAATTCCAGGCTCAACGCTCGCCCCAAATACCCTAGGATTTGACTGTTTGCAACAGCCGTCTGTGCCTGGGGGATTTGAGGGTATGCGCCTGCTCCTGGCATTACGGAACCGGGCATTCTTTGTGAATAACGCATTTTTCCCTCCTAACTTCCAAATGAGGGTTAAAAACTAACCCTCGACATTCAATCAGCTACGGGTAGCACCGTTACCAATTGTTAAAACAGGTTCCACTTCTTTGTGTGGGCGAGCAATGATGTGCGCGGCTACCAAACCGTCACCAACACGTTCACAAGCGTCTGCTCCGGCACGAACCGCAGCGTTTACCGCACCGGTTTCACCACGAACCATTACCGTGACGTAACCACCGCCAACAAACTCACGACTGACCAAACGGACTTCCGCCGCTTTCGTCATCGCATCCG